>JBAZUJ010000021.1:0-3181 GCA_041661485.1 Chitinophagaceae bacterium | reverse complement strand
TGCTAACAGTTATTTATTTGGCCGTCTGAATGCCAGTACCGCGACCTATACTTGTAATTGGATTGATAAGCAGATTGAAATACAAAACCCGTCTTTTAATAATTTCACTTTTAATTTAAATTTTCACCGTATTTCACAGGCGTAAAAATGGCAAGCTTAACAAAAAGATATATATTCGGAGTAAGAATATTTTTACAGGATGTTGCTACTCAAGATACGGACATTGGGCTTTATACGCATTCCTTCGGGGAAAGCACAAGTCAGTATGATGTAACCAAAATCACAGAGTTTGGCAGCACAACAATTATGAAAGTTACTTTTACCGGAACTGGGAATGCACCTTTGTTTTTGGCAAACGAAATGGTAATCGGCGATAAGGTTGTAATAGCCGGATTTTCCTCCGTGAACAATGGAACCTTTACCGTACTCAAAGTTACTGATACTTATTTCGAGGTGAACAATCCCAGTGTTTCCGCACAATCGGGAATTACAAGCGTTACCATTACTTCCGCTTATCGCTTTCGGTGGATTCAAAAATATACCGCAGGAATAACGACGGACACTTGGAAAGACGGAATGATTACGAAAAGTGGAATTTCAAACATTGTACAAGCAGCCGACTATTCGAGGGGTGGAAATACTTCAATGTGGGAAGGTTGCGCCGTAACAATCGTTAATTCTATTTCGGGTACTCAATTCTGGAAAAAGATTTCCGATGCCGGTATTTCATTTAATGGGTTACGGGCGGAAATTGTGGAAATAGACATGGATACCGCACACGCGGGCACACGCGCGAATGAAATGATTTTGCGCCGTGGAATTACAGAAAATCCATCCAGATGGACGGAAACGAATTATACAATTCCAGTAAAAGATTCAAACTATAAGCGAAAAGTAAACATTTCCACCCTGATAGATAACGACGCCGTCAATGGAAATTATCCCAATGCGGATGATAATGCAAATGGAAAAGCAATTCCGGTTTGTTTTGGGCTAATTGAAAAGGCGAAATTTGTAAGAACTTCTAATTTAACACACGTGTTAAAAAATTCTGAATTTATAAATTCTTTTGATTCCTTATTTGGGGACATAGAAGCTACGATTTTTCCAATCGTAGGGAACGGAACATCCAAAACGGACTCCACAAGCGATGCAACATTACAATATACAATTAATATTTGTAATCGTTATTTCAAACCATTTAATGAATCCTTTATGGTAGGAAAGTTCATCCAAGTTGTTCAAGGAAAAGGCGTAGTTGGAGCGTCCAGAAAAATAGCTTCAGTAACTGCATGGCAGGCCGGTGATGAAACCATACAATTACAATTATCGGAATATTTTGAAGAAACCTTAATGGGAAATTCTTTAGCCACAAAAGACGATCAAACATGGATTAAATTCATAAACGTAGAAAGTATTTATAGTGGTGATGTATGGCCATGTATTGGATTCCTGGACGAAAAAGAAATTCTTACATCCGAAGGAAAAGAAGAACTTTACGCTTATACAGATGAAAAAACAGCATCAGTCGCAGATGTAAACACAATTACAACAATAAAAGAAAAACCATTATCTTTTATTAGATTACCTACATATGCTTATAAAAATATTGGCACTGGAACAAATAATTCATTAACAATCGTGGCTGAATTATTTAATGGAACTTTTGGTGATTTAGATAGTTATTTAATTTTGCCGGTTAGAAATATCATTCTTCCAAATGAGTGTATTACCGGAAGTAATGTTGATACGCTTCTGTCGAGGGGAAACGGTGTGTTTTATAATAATTTTGTAATTCCGTCACAAGCTTTTACGTTTCCGTCAGGAAGTGATATTTTAAAATGGATAGATACTGATTACAATAATACTGCCGGATGGGAATTACAGTGTAGCTCTAGTATTACCGCTCAAGTGGCTTTTGGAATTCAATTTGAACTTCCATTGTTTCCAAATAATTTTAGTTTTGATTCTTGTTATTTATTAACAAAAATTGAACAAAACGTTACATCAGGTATGGCATATAACATATATGTAAGGTATGGTAAATTTAAAATAGGATCGAAATTAACTGATATTGTGACATTGGGAGCGGCACCTAATAGCGGGGTTTCTCATTCCATTCTGGATAATATTGCTGATTTTTACTTTGTAGAAAACGCACCGACAAATAAAACAAACAAAAATTTTTACACAACACTAAACAGCTCATCCCTTGGCGATGGAATTAGATATTATACAGGTATAAATAATTCTTTTCAATTAACATCCATAACCAATGAGGATTTATATAAATCAGTACGTGGCATGACAATATTTGTTCACACAACACTTGGCACGGAAAGTTCCAATAATGTCACATGTACAATAAAAAAAATATTAATTGCTTTTAAAAAATCCATTTCCATTAAAGACGCTATCTATTCCAATTTTAAAGGTAGAATATTTAATGATACGTGGGGAGGCCGTAAAACATCCGCTGAATTAATTGAAAAACCGATTGAGGTATTTGAACATATTTTACGCCTTCAAAACTGGAATGATACCGGAAATTATGGCACTCCCGGATTGTCGTATGCCTCAAACCCGCAAATAAATACCGGTACGACTGAAGAAGGAATGTTTGAATATCCGACTTTAAATATACTCAAAAATTATACCGCGTCCCGGCAAGTCATAAATTATGATGACGCTAATACCGATGAGCTTTTAAAAAGCTTGTGTCAACAATATTTCCTAGCAAATTATCAGGACAATAACGGGAAGGAATGTGTTGCGCTGCTAGGAAAAATTGCCATTACGCCGGACGTTTCAATTGATTTATCGGATATTTTACCGGGTTCAATTGGGCAGGTGGAAGAAGATTCGAGTAAAAATATTTTTGTGCAGCCTTATTTTCAATTCAACATGGATTATGCGACCGGTGAGTATAAAAACGTAATAAGGATTACGAACGTGGATCAATCCACTTTTGATGCTTCTTATGTCACCGGTTTTTCCGGCTATGAAGCTGAAGAGATTTGGAACCGATGTCATGCGTTATGGGATTATTTTAGGGTGATTGAAGATCCGCCAAGTGAAGTCACGGATTGTCCGTGGATAGGAACGAAGTTAAAGCCCGTGTTGCCGGTTAGTACCTATATAGACGCATTCGGGATGCCACAGGTTTACATGTATGCTGCGC
>JBAZUJ010000020.1:0-3566 GCA_041661485.1 Chitinophagaceae bacterium | reverse complement strand
GCAATTAAACGCCTCCAAAGCGAAAGCAGGATTTAGATCAACAGAAGAGTCCTGTAGATTTACACCATAAAATCCGGGTGCATTAATAGCGAAAGAGTTTAGAACTTTGCTCATACTGGAGTCCAAGTGTCGTTTTCAATGTACCGCGATGATTCTATAGCAATCGCATCGCTCAGAGTAAGCCTATAGAGCTGTGAGGCTTCGCTTGAATCAAGTCCTTGGTCTTCACCTCTCTCAGCCACCGCAAGAGCGTATGCGCCTGCTATAACAGCTTCCGAAGGTATAGTAAGAACGTCAGCATCATCAGATAAAGCAGCTTGAGGCAAAAACATGCTAAATCTGATTAAATCAGTTGAATTAGGGATAGGGAATAGATCAACTTTCGTATCGCCGTTAGAATCAACGCCGTTAAATCCATAAAATTCAGGCGAGCCAGTTTGTGTGTTAGCGATTAAAAATTGTTTGTTTAACCAAGTGATCGGTGCGTTACGTAATTCATAATTGGTTGTATCATTGATAACATCAATTATTTTAAACCTGCCGCTTGTCCCTGTTAGAACATAAGAAGAGGTTCCTGAAACACAAGTCACAGTTACGGTTTGTCCAAGAGAATTCCAGTTATAAGCATCTTCTACGCGTCTTTTAGCATCATTGACAAATTTACCAATGAGTTTTGAATAGTTGGATGATTGAACAGTGGCGACTTCGCTTTCGCGCATTCTGATCAAAACGTCATTCACAAGCTCTAAATATGTCATTGTTGTTGCTCCTGTTGCATTATTGGGGCTGTGCCAGAAATAGCGCCGCTTCTAAATTGATCGGCATACCTCATTAATTCAGGTATTTTATCTTTTGGTGTATTTTTAAGCACGATAGCAAGCTTTTGAGGGTCAGCTAATGTATCAGCAAGTATTTTATTGATTTCTGGCGAAACGTCTTTGCCAATTAACGAAAGCGCCCATTTTGAGAATGCAACAGGCCTACTGAGTAAGCTAGGTACATTTATTTGCGCAGTCTCTCCCAGTGCTCCAGCACCCGGCAATGTTGACTTATTGGCAATTCTCCCAGCTTCTAACATGCGTTCAATATCCTTTGAAACAGCTTTAATAGCGTTAATTTCTTTGTTTGACATAATCTCTTCAAAACTTTTCAACCTTGAAATGCCTGTAGCTGTCTTAATTGTCTTTGCCGCTTCATCGGCAGACTTTAAAAACTGTCCCGGTGTATTCGCTAAAGAAGCATTTTGTAATTTATCAGCAAGGATTCGTCCTATTTCCATTCTATTTATAGGTTTAGAAAAGTCTGCATATCTCTTATTTGCAATCTTCCATGCTGGGTTTGTTTTTTCCAGTACAGAAGTAAATTCATCAATAGCACCTTTTGCGGACTTGCTTACACCGGGTGGAGTGTTTGGATTATACGCAACCTCTTTTAACCCTTTAAGCATGTAAATCATTGACTTACCATTTATCGCTGTGGCATTTGAAGCAATGCCTGATTCATCTATACTAGAAATAGTGACTCCATCCAATTGAGCTATTTTTTTTGCTTCTGCCATAGCATCGGAAGGAACTCTTGCAATCAATGTTCTAATTTTATCATCTACTGGCGTGAGAACGTTATCAGCCGTTTCATATAGCTTTGCTGTGGCAGCGGTACGAGCTTTTAACAAGGCGTTCATCTTTGCTTCTGAGCCAGCTATTTTGCCAATTATGTTTCCATGTGCAGCCAGTCTCTTTGTGTCGATTGTTTGCAATTTACTGCTTGTTTCTGGCAGTCTTTTTAAAGTTTCTTGCAGTTTTACAAGTCCAGAGCCAATTGTTTCTCCAGTTGCTTGTTTGTACTGAGAGATAGATTCAGAAGTTGTGGGCTTTTGTCCTTGCACATAAGTACGTCTTTGCGCTAATGCAGATTGTATTTGTTGCGGCTCATTTTCTGCCAGCTTGCGCAGAATATCATCGGCCTCAACTTTTTTACCTTGTGGCGAAAGAACGGCTATTGATTTGTATGCGGGGCTTGCTACCATTCTTGTTAAGTCATAAGCTTTTAATCCAGCAGCAGGTGCGAATCCACCTCCTAATCCAGCAAGTATTTGCGCGACTTGACCGCCTCCAGCTTCTCTTGTTACGCCAGAAGCCAAGCCAGAAGTCCCAGCGCCAGCCAATTGCAAAGCTGGTTGAGAAGCTAACGACGTGCCTATTCTTCCAGCCGTTCCTTGTAATCCAGACAAGGCTTGCCCTGCTTTTAGCATCCCTGCCCCACTACCAACAGCAGATATAACGTCTTCACTTAACCTTTCGCCAGTTGTTTCTGGGCTAATAGGGTAAAGCTTTTCACCAATACCAGATAAAGCGCGGGAAGGATGAGATTCAGGTAAATTTGCACCAAAATAATTAGCGCCTCTTGCAGCTACATTCCAAGGTAAAGCAAGAGCCTCTCCAGCTAAAGCAGGTATTGCTGTTAATCCTTTATATGCGGCCTTCCCTGTAAGCGCAGCAGAGCGTAAAGCAGATTCTGTCAAACTGCGTTCAGCAGGTTTTTCTTTCGGCGCAGACAATTCCTCCCAGTTAGACTGAGCATATTGAATAGCCTGTTCTTCTGTTGCACCTTCAGGAGCGGTTACTTCAATTACTCTTCCATCAGGCGATGTTACTTCAAATATTGGCATATTTAACCTTTAATCTTTGCAGACCAGCCAGTTTGTGTAGCTGCTGGGGTTGCTTGTGCTGGGCTTGAAACCATTTCTTTAATAGAAGGATCGTAGAATTCTTTTTTAGACTTCCATTTTTTCTCATATAAATCAACAGAACGTTGTTTTGCTCTTTCAAAAAATCTTTCGATTTGATCAAGTTTAGTTCTTGCTGTTTTTTCATCCATTTTTGGGTCTAGATTTGCAATCATATTCTCAAATATAGGCCATTCTTTTTCTGTTATCGCGCCAATTCCGGCTTGGTTAGCTGCTTTAACAAGATTTAAACCTGTGCTCATTAAATTGCTTTTTAATGTTGAAATCTCACTTTGAAGCCCTGCTATTTCACCGGGGGCGAATTTGCTTAATGCTTTTTCTGTGTACCCGCCAAACAAATAACCGAGCTTAGGATTTGTTTTAATTGATCGAACAGTTCTATTTGCATCTGTAGATGTATCGATAACCGAAGAGGCTCTTTCATAGTCTTTTGAGTGCTGATTCATAAACTTCAATTCATCACCCGGCTTCATCCCACCCATTGAGCCGGATGCCCCGCTAATTTTATAAGGCTCACCAACAGGAACCCATGACCCATCTTCTTTTTGCTCTAATTTTTGACGGTATTCAGGCTTCCCAGCAACGCCAGTTTCTATTGTCTTCGACGCTTGTTCACGCAAAGCTCGTTCAGCCAAAGCATTTTCTTTTTCAGTCCTTGCTTGCTCATAAGCCAATTTAGATGTTTCAATTTCTGCTTCTCTAGCTCTTTGGATAAGCATTTGAGCGCCACGGGTATCACCAGCATCATTTAGTTTTTGAGCTGCTTCATTAAGACTTTGTGGGTCGTTAGGATTTAAACCAGATAGTGCTTGCTGACGGG
>JBAZUJ010000019.1:0-11325 GCA_041661485.1 Chitinophagaceae bacterium | reverse complement strand
CCCCCCTTACGCCGTATTCCATTACTGAAACGCATTGTGACCTGTATCACATAACACAAAAAATAAAAAAGTCAAGTAAAATTTAAAATATAATCTTTATATTTTTCTTTTACCTTGCTTTTTTTATAATCACTTTTTGTGCCAGGGAAGGAATAACGGACATCCGGTGTTTCACCTGTGGCACGCGGCGTTTCACAGGCGGGATGGAATAACGGTGATTGAAAAATAGTTTGCGCTTGCTCTGTGCATTTCTTCACCGTACCTTAGAGCAGAACAGAAAGCAATCCCAATGAAAAAGCCTGCTCCAAAAAAATCCGCTGCCAGGAAAAAGACAGCGACAAAAAAAGTTCCTACCCTCTTTCTTGTTGTCCGTTCCGTTACCGTTACTCCCGATAACGCAAACCGCAAGAAAGAAACATCCCGCAAACTCAAAAATCCTAAGAACCACAAGCTGCAATGGTACGGGATCGAACGCAAAAAGAAGAACGCGGTGATCCGCACACGGATGGAATACATTCCAGTTACTGAAGATATGATGCGGGCGAACAAGGTTCCCGATCTTATCGAACAGAGCATGGAACGGCAGGCTGCTGCTTTCATAAAAGGAAAGGCTAACCAGCTATCCCAATCCGCGCAATTTGTCAAGGGTGCATTTGTCAATAAGCATACAGGAAGAATGCGGGCAAATGCAAAGGTAGGAAAGCAGATACAAGCGGTATCTGTTGCAAAGGTTGTGAAAAAAGGTAGAGGTAAAAAGAAAACATTATTCAAGTATTCTAAAAAAACAATTAAGATGAAACTGCATAACGCAATTGTCCGTTGTCTTAATGATGTTCCCAAGATGATGGAATATGGATTGATTACTGCTTCAAAAGGAAGGAAGAAAAAGAAAAGCCATAAAAAGAAGAATACCTTGCAAACTGATAGACAGGAAAAAATTGAAGCGGAGGAATAATGAAGTTTGGCACGTTCGATATTGAATCTACAAACTGGATTCATTTTGAAGTGCTTGGATTTTTTGACGGACAAGAGTATTTCACGTTTTGGGATATCAAGAAATTCCTTTTCCATCTCAACAGAAAAGCATATAACGGGTTCCGTATCTATGCTCACAACGGCGGAAAGTTTGATTTTCTTTTCATCTTCCAGGAACTCCTTGACCGTGGATGGATCGAAAGGATTATAGAACGACAAGGAAGGATGATAGCTATACGCTGCAATACCGGAAAAATGAGTTTTACCCTTTGTGATTCTTACGCCATTCTACCTGCCAGACTTTCTAAACTTTCCGCAGCATTTAATCCCAGGCACAAGAAACTTGAAATGGACTATAAAGCCATTTCCGCGCATGATGCAAGAACATTGAAGTATCTGGAAAATGACGTTCTCTGCCTTTGGGAAGTTCTGTATGATTTCTTTTCCTATGATTTCATTGTGCAGCCACAGCTTACAATTGCATCCCAGGCAATGAACACATTCCGCAGCAAGTTTTTTTCCGGTGAGATAACGGAAATGCGGATTGCGCATGAGGAATTTATCCGCAAGCATTACTATTCCGGCGGGCGGGTTGAAATGTATAAAGGGTATGGCAGGAACATTCACGTCTATGATGTCAATTCCCTTTACCCTTTTGTCATGCTGCAACCTATGCCATGCGGGAGAATGAAAGTAACGGACAGATACCGCAAGAACAAAATTGGGTTTTACTACATAGACATTAAGAAAACTCCGGAATGGTATATCTCACCGCTGCTGCATAGGGGCGACAAGCTCACGTTTTTAAAAGGTGCAGGGAAGTATTATGTGGGATCGCCTACCATTGACATCCTGCATGAACAGGGAGTGCAGTTCAAAGTAATTAATGGATATTATTTTGAATCTCAAGAAACACTTTTCACAGACTATGTGAATTCCTTTTTTGCACTCAAGAACAAAAGCAAAGGTACAGCGCTCTATCTCATTGCTAAATTGTTTTTGAATTCTCTATATGGAAAATTTGGAGCACATAGGCATCGGGAAGCAATTGTTCAAGGTACGGGTTATGAAGAAGATACTTTGCTTCCATCATTAGGAAGCAATCTTGCATCCTATGGCATGGTATTGATCCAGGAAGAAAGCAGGTCAAAGTTTATAGCGCCATACCTTGCTGCATACATTACAGAACTGGCAAGAGTGCATCATTTCCGATTGATGAATCAACATCCGGAAGAAATGTTCTATTGCGACACAGATTCCCTTTTCACAACAGCAAAATACAAAACAGGAACCAAAATCGGGGAACTCTCATTGCAGGGAACATATAAGGAAGGGGTGTTTTTAGGGAACAAAACGTATGCACTTCAAAATGGGAAGGAAAGCAAGGTTGCTTTTCGCGGGTTTTCTTCCGATGATATATCATTCCAGCAGGTGAAGGATGCGCTAATTCACAAAGTTCCAATAATCCAGGAAAGGGAAGTTCTGCTGTCTATGCGACAATGCAGCACAGCGGTAAATGTGTCCAGGGAGGAAGGGGAGTTTCTGAAAATGCGCATTCAAAAGAAACAAACCAAAACCCTTGATTACGACAAACGTGTTACCTATCCATCGAAAAAATTCATTCTGGATAGCACGCCACACACACAACAAACTCTGAAAGGTATATAACAATGGAAAGCATCATCCTTTCTATTCTCGTTCCTGTTTTCACATTCCTTGCAACAAAAACAGCAATGGCTGTTAAAGCACTTCCTCCCTGGGTTGTTACCTCATTCATCATTCCGTTTGCTGCGGGTTTGGGAACATGGCTTTCTACCCTGGTCAATCCCGATCTTGCATGGTATTATGCTGCTGGTCTGTCCCTGGCAGCATCTTACATTCATGAATTTCTCAACAATATCAAAAAGGCAATTTCCTAAATGGCAACGCCACGTTTGCCATTCTGCGATACGCTGTTGCATACTGTGCAACAGCATTTCGCGGAATGTGAACAATGCAGGAATGCCGTAGATGATTTTTTTCGGGCATACCCTGTCCTGGGTGTTATGATCGAAAAGAAAAAGGTCATTGCTTTTCTGAAAGGTGAATACCATGCCAAAGAACAAAGTAAAGAAACTTAGTCCCACACACTACCGCATATATTGCCGTTGTGGTGAAAACTTCCATGAGGTAAGCAAAGGAAATGAAGAAGGGGAGGTTGTGATTGAACATTTCCTAATGGAACCATCGGACAAGGAAAATTCCGATGAGCCTGCAACAATTAAACCTCCGAAAAAATCACCATCCGTGGGACTATTCTAATGGCGCGCAAAATCGGAACAACTAAATCCGGTAAAACCGGAACGGTAACATCCACGGGTGATACTCAAATTGATACTGCACCTGCAACAGTAAACCCTATTGATGATATCAAGACAGAATTTGAGAATCAGAAAACGGGGATTGAAGAACAGCGAACAAAAAGGAAATATACAAAACGTCAGCCCAAAGACGCGGAACCGGATGCAGATGCAGCGGAAAAGGTGCAGGCATTTTCCGACATGGGAAAGGTGCTGCTGCGGATGGGTTGTGCAAGGTTGCCTAATCCCCTTCCTCCAAGTGAAGAAGAAGAAAAAATGTTTTCAGATTCACTTGGAAAGGTGATAGTAAAATATCTTCCCGCTGCTGGTGAGTATTCAGCAGAAGTTACTCTTGCAATTGCCTGTGCAGGCATTCTCATTCCCCGTGTCATTAAGGAACGCGGTGAAAGCATTCCGGAAACAACAGGCACAGCATAGCAATGAAAGACCGCGTTATATTTATTCTCGGCAAACGCGGAAGCGGAAAAAGCACTCTTGCTAAAAGAGTGCTTTCCCGTTTTTCCCGCGTCATTGTATTCGATCCATTGAAAGAATACAGGGAAGGAATAATAATCCGCAGTATTGATGCGCTTTTTGCATTTGCAAAAAATCCTCCCGAAACGTTTACTCTTGTCCTGCGCTTTCAGAATGTGGATGCAGAACTTGTGGCGCTGGAATATGAAACTGCTGCAAAGGTTGCTCATGCCCTGGGCGATCTTCTGCTTGTCCTGGAAGAATGCGAAATGTTCATCAATTCAAATAATCAATCCAGTTTCATCAACTACCTCATTTCATACGGCAGGCACGAGAATATCAATATGCTTGCCATAGGTCGCAGACCACGGGAAATTCCAATCCGGTTTAGGGCAAACTTCACAACCATTGCAGTTTTCAGAACAACGGAACCTCCCGATCTTAATCACCTGGAAGTGTACGGGTTTGATCCAGAAGAAATTGCAACGTTGCCAGAGTATGAATATGCACTCATTGGAGAACCTTTTGAAGATGAAACAAGCTAAACTGAAAAGAGGTAGATGGGTGTTCCGTTGTTTTTGCGGGAAGGAAGTTAGCTTTCAAGTGATCGAAAGCAGCCCGCAATGCACAGACTGTAAAACGGAATATTCTATCATGGTGGCAAAGAGTGCAACAAAAAATGATGCAACAATAAAGGGAGTATTTCTCATTGAAAAATGCGCTTGACAAGTGAAAGACAGGCACGTACCTTGTATTCAGAGAATCACCCCCGCTAACATGGCGGGAAAAACCAAATCATTCAACAGAAAGGAACGGGCATCATGGGAAGTGCATTTGTCAAAACAACCCTTGCTGTGCTTGTTGCGCTGGTTCTTTGGGAAGTGATCCTTAAGAACTATGTGCAGGGTTTCAAGCTCACAGCATAACAAACAACATTCATTCATATTCCGCGAAAGGCTTTACCCGATGAAAGAATACATTGTTCCCGCTGCAATTGCGCTGGTCGTCATTGCAATTGTTTTCCGTGTCCCTGCTGTTAAATCAATCGTTACTGGTTCCTAACCAAACGGAAAGGAACGGTATAAACCATGATCCAGCAGCTTGACACAACGCAGAATGAAACATCGATTCCTTTGCCTGCGATTACTGCCCTGCTTGGCAGCAATCCAATCACAGGGATTGCTGCGGGTGTCATTTCCGCTTTGCAAAGTTTGGGAATTTCCATCAAAGGAAAAACCCGGCACCTTTCATATGACCAGGTTCTGTCCAGCGCTGTGCAGTTTTCAAATGGCGTTGTTCCTGCACTCCGCAGAGCATATACTCCCGCAGAACTTTCCCGCTTGCAATTAGCTGTCAAGGTACGTTTCCTCAATGCTATGAATGAGCGCTGGGGATTGGGTGCTTCTTTGAATCAGACAATTGCAAATGATATTTCCGCAAACGCATTTAAACCGGATGAAATAGGCAGGCAGCTTGCGCTGTTTGTTATCTGGGTAGGAACAAATGTGGATGCAGAAAGCACGACAGAATATATGCAGGTTTTTGATGCATATTTTTCTGAGATTTTTTTGCGGGGAATATCTGATGCGGGTTTGAACATTTCAAAATTGAAAGGTGAAACAACAATTCCGGTTCCGAACACATTGCCTAATGATCCCCCGATTACAACAGGTGATGGTTCTGATTCCGGAATGCAGAAAGCAGGAATGTCACCGTTTATCATTCTTGTCATTGCAGGGATTGCATATTCCCTGTATGCAGGAAAGGGAAAGGTATAAACCATGATCCATCAACCATACGCGGGTGATTCAGCAAGCGCTGCTATTCCATACACAGGGAATGGGGATGATCTCCCCATTTCTCCCATGCAGCCTTTTGTCCCAATTGTTCCGCAAGCTCCAATAGCAGACGGAGAACTCCCGCCACCTGCAAAACCGCCAGCGGATTACAAGCCTGGGGATGTCTACAACCCAGACGGAACAAAGGCAGCAAGGGGAAACGTTGCAGGCATCATGGCATTTGCTGCAATTGCTGCTCTCATCCTTTGGAGTGAATAAGTGAAAACCTATATAGCAACATTTGAATATACTGGAGGTGCAGATAAAAAAGTTCTTACACCTGCCAGCTATACTGTGCTTGGGTATGGCGTAAAAATTCATGGGTCATACTACAAGAACAAAATGTTCTATGTGGAATTTTCGCTGCTCACTCCCGCAGATTCAAACATTCAACAGATACCCATGCAGGATTCTGCACAAGTGGCGCCTTTGGTTGCACTTCCAATTGCAGGCATTGCTGTCGGCATTCTTGTGGTTGCTGGTTTGGTTGCAGCATACTACAATTTCAAGGAAGTGCATGAAATAATTGAATCACCACAAGGGTCTTTTCTTGCATTAGGTATTGTTGCCATCATAGGGGTGATCTTATGGAAATTAGTAAAATGGTAGTTATAATCATTGTTCTTGCTATTGCGCTTGTTCTGTTTACTGCATTTGGTATGCCATCTGCAAATGCAGGCACAGCTATGCAGGCAATCAAGGACAAGTATAGAATTCCAGCAATCAAGTATGGAGTTCTGTACGGCATTCCATTTGACATCATCCTGGCAATGATTCAGCAGGAAAGCAGCGGGAACCCTCTTGCAAAAGGTTCGATCGGGGAACGCGGTTTGATGCAGCTTACACCTCCCGCGTTGCAGGATGTCAATGCAAAATACAAACTTGGATTTTCTTTCGATGATATGTATGATGCAGAAAAGAACATCCAGGCAGGCACAGCGTACCTTGCAATTTGCAGAGCTTATTTTTATGGTGATCTGCAAAAAGCAATCCAGGCATACAATGCAGGCATGGGAACAGTATCAAAAAACCCACAAGCAAGCATTGCATACTACAACAGCGTAATGGATAAGAAAAATTACGCTTAACATTCAGAAAGGAAACATTTATCATGGCTGCTATTGAAGTAGTTTCCGGTTTCGTTACCGCTGCTGGTGCAACGCAAACCGCTGTGACAGTTTCACAAGGAACATTGACAGTCCGGAATTTCTCTTTGGGTCGTGCATTCCTGCTCAATATGTGGCGTACAGGAAATGGCGCTGCTGGTTTGGGCGGAACGTTGCGGGTGCATTCACCGCGTCTGCATGATGATGTCCAGGGTATCCGGATGCAGTCTGTTGCAGCATTCACCCAGACAATGCTTCCGTATGGATTCCCGCAGGAACTTGTGGCACAGGACACGTTGACAATGGAAATGTCCGGTTCCGCTGTTGCTGGTGATATCGAAAACGGGAATCTTCTCGTGTACTATGAAAATCTTGACGGAGCAAACGGGAAGTATATCGGTCTTACGGAACTGGCAAAGAGAATCCGGAATATCTTTACTACAACCCATGCCCTGGTTGGAGCTGTCACAGGTGCTTATGGCGCTGTACAGGCACTCTCGGCAGGTGTTACGGGTGATCTGTCAAAGGCGAATACGGACTATGCACTTCTGGGTGCAACGTTCTCTGAAAGCGCTGCTGGCAACGGCAGCACAGTCCGTATTGTCGGACCGGACACGGGCAACCTTGCAATTGGCATTCCTGTCATGCAGGGTGGTTGCCAGCTCACCACGGAGAACTGGTTCCCCGATATGTGCCGTACCTTTGGAGCCGATCTGATTCCTGTTGTGAATTCAGCGAACAAAAACGGTACATTCCTTTCCGTTCTCAACAATGAGAATGCGAATACCGTTTCTGCTTCTCTTGTCTGGGCACAGCTTGCCTAACTAACGGATTCCAGGAAAAAACAAAAAAAGGGAACGGGACTATTTCCCGTTCCCTTTTTTCTTTTAAAGAAAGGAATGTAAAAAATGTCAATAGACAAAGATAAATTGCCAAGAGTGCAACAGGCAAACCCGCGTTTGTTCGATGTTCCAAACGCCGTTCATGCATATATTGAAAACGGACAGAGCATTATCGTAACGTTCTACAACAGCGCCAGCGCTTCATTCCAGATTACTGGCAGGATTCAGAACGAAACGCAGAATGTTATCCTGTTTGGAAAAGATTTTACACCCACAACCACGGGAGAACCATCAAGAGTGATTATTCCGGTTCCAAACGGATTCCTTATTTCACTCACCGTTTCGGTTTCAAGCGGAAGTGTGGTGTACGGACAAACATTTGTAACTGTTGCCCTGCATCAAGGGTTGCTTGCGACAAGCACGCCTATTCTCTTGCTGCTTGAAAACTATATCACAAATGGGAGTATGCTGTCATTTCCTACCTCTCCGTCTGCACTTCCTATCCAGGGGAATGGCGGGTTTACTGTACTGCATCCGGGAGATCCAGCAGCGGGTGCAATCTTCAATGGGAATTTTCCAGATTTTAGGCTGGTGAAGATTATATCTGTCGGATTCATCCTTGTGACAGATGCAAACGTAGGCAACAGATTCCCGTATCTTGACCTTGTATGTGAAACTGGCATTCTTCCGTTGCTCATTCATACGGAACTTACCGCTGCAATTCCCGCAAGCACAACAGCTAAAATTTCTTACGCACAGAATGCATTGCCTGTTGATTACATTTCTGGCGGGACAGATAGAGCAATCACAATGAGAATGCCAGAAGCATATGCAACATCCACGGCGCTGGCAGCAAGCGGAAATTTGCAAATCCGCGTGCAGGGAATGCAGGCAACAGACCAAATTTCTGCTATTAGAATTCAATTGCAATCTTGGGTCAATCCATAAAAAAGGAAAAAAGAAATGGGACAGTTCAAAAATGCAACATCCCTTATCCGTCTGCTTCCCGCCGATCCAGCAGCGGGGGTGGGTTTGCAGACAATTACAGTTCCAGCAGGGGAAGCATGGCGGGTTGTTAGCTATGCTGTAAACCTCACAGCAAGCGCTGCTGTTGCAAACCGTTACCTTATGGTAACGTACCGGAACGTTGCGGGAGGTATGCAGCTTGGCAAATTCCTGCGTATGCCTATCACAGCACAGACAGCGGGACTGTCCTGGGGATTTGTCGGACTGATAGGAATGCCAGCAGACAATACCGCAATGTACTATCAAACGTTCCGCGTAAACATTCCGGACATCATTCTCCCGCCCCTGGCAACCATTGAGGTATATGTGGAAGGAGTACAGGCAGCAGACCAGATATCCTGGGTGAATGGCGGTATTCTCTATGAAAAGTTCATGGTGAATGCATGACGGAAACAATAGCCTTTATCATCCTGGGTGCTATATCACTTCTGGGTGCATTAGTTTCACTTGTGGGAACTCTTTCAAGTTTAAAAACAGAGCATAGACTCACAGAGCTTGAAACACAAATGAAACTCTTGCCATGCAGAAAGGAAGATTGCCCGTTCCAACAGGAATGAAAAAAGAAATGGCGGGAGGTTGTTTTCTCCCGCCATTTTTTCTGCTTATGCGTTACCGCTTACTTTTTGCGCTTACTCTTTCCCTTTCCAATAAATTCATATTCTTTCGAGAAGAAATCCGCAACATCACCCCCCGTTGCTTCTGGGAAACTCATTGAACTGTCCAGGTGCTTTCCATTGATGAAAGCGCTGTAAATATTAGCCTGCTTTTTCTTCCCCTCAAAAACCACCTTGACGGATGAACCTTTCTTGATCTGCTTCCAATGTTCCTTGAGCAGATTGAAAAGAACTGTTGTCAATCCGATGATCTTGAACTTGTCCTTCCCCGTTTCGATCTTCATAGCAATACCGTACTGCGTTTTCTGCCATGAAAGAAACTTCCCTTCAACGGAATCTCCCTTTGTCTGTCCCTTCCAGAACGGGGATTCTGCAACCGCTGCTGCTTTCTTGCCTGCCATAGTATGTTTCCTTTATGCTGTACTGTTTAAATGCCATGCTTTAAGGTGCATGGTTTACCTTTTCAGTTTGTGTGCGCTGTACCTTTGATCGTAAACAATTCCGTTTCCCATGATACAATAAAGGAATTAAAATCCGGCGTTGATTCTGCAACAGCAGCCCGTACTCTTTGCAGGCAATCAATGGCATATTGCATATGCATAAACGTAGCTGCTTCCAGGAATTGCGCGGAAAGGATAAACCCTTCCGATATCTGCATGGCATACAAGCGCTTGCCTGCGATCACGACCACGACAATGAAAGGGGGTTTCATTGTAGTTTTCTCCGTCTGGAAAATGGTTTGCAGGGTGAGAACGTTCCAAAATAATCCGGTGAGAATCTCACCCGCTTTTTCTTTCCTGCTGCTGCATCGAATTTTGCAACAGCGTGGGAAAGAATAGACGTTTTTGCGCTTGCGGTAAATTCAGAGCTTTTCCCTGTCATATAGGTACGGACAGGAAAAAACATCTTTCGGAACCATGCAATGATACCCAGTATGAAGTTCCAAAGGCTGCGCATGATCCTACCTCCCTTTCTCTGTTTCGATATCTCGCTTGCGTTCCGCTTCAAACCGTTTCACCGCTGCACTCAGCAGGTCTTTAGCTTCCTTGCTGTTTGAAAATTTCAGAAAATGAGATGCAGCAGATTCCAAATGTACGGCAGCATTATACAAACTTGCGGTGATCTGATAGATTTTCATTTCTTTGCCTGTTCATCATGCATACGGGGAGATTTTAGAGGAAGGATTTTTTTTGCTTCCGGATTGGAGAATTGAAACCATTTTTCATATTCATCATGCATGGCGTATTGCAGGTTGTGTCCTTTCTCTGCATGACGCATTCCACATTCAATGCCGATAGCAAAGGTATGCCATTTGTTAAGTTTCTCCTGCTCTGTCCTGTCAAATGATTCCCGTGAACTCTTTGAATATGAAAAAGCAATTCCGCAGATGCATCCAACAGCAAAAACGAGAATGAGAACTATAATAAGCAGGGCAACCATGACAAGTTCCTTTCTTACTTTATTGTAAGGGTGAGAATGTAAACCTCAGCCCAGGGTTGAAATGCTTTGCAACGGTCTGCTGCACGTTCCGCTGCCCTGGGTGAAAAAAACTTGATAGCAGAGAACAATGTGGGTGCATAGGCAATGGCGGGTTTTTGCTGCGTAAGAAAAACCGGAATAATCCGATGTTTCGATAAAGACAACGTGCTTGATCTTCATTAGATTGCCTTCATTTTATTTGTTTTGCGAGAAAGGGTAAGATTGACAACATAAAACTTTACGTGCTCTGTGCTGCTACATTTATTCCAATGGTCACATTCTTCTCTTGCTGCGGATTCATCGGAAAAAATTTGAGCATTGCAGGATGCAGGTGCAAATGTAATATCTTTTTTTGTTGTGACATACTTAAAAACATGGAAGAAACTATCATGCCGTATGATTGCAAATTTCTCTTGCTGTGCCATGATCTGATCCTTTCAATGTCCGTTCTGTTATCAATCATTTCTGATATATAGTAAAGATGATGAAGTAAAAAAGCAATATAAAAGTATTCCTTGATGTCCGTTATTCCATCCCGCCTGTGAAACGCCGCGTGCCACAGGTGAAACACCGGATGTCCGTTATTCCTTCCCTGGCACAAAAAGTGATTATAAAAAAAGCAAGGTAAAAGA
>JBAZUJ010000018.1:0-17270 GCA_041661485.1 Chitinophagaceae bacterium | reverse complement strand
TAAAAGGAACCGTGAAGGTTGCTGTTGCATCCGCACACAAAGGACCATTATTGGTAATCGGCGGGCCAGGAGGACGAGGGTCTGTCAGGTCTACAGGACCATAATAAGGACTGCTTTTACAGCCATACTTATTGGTAATAATAAATGAAGAATAAACCCCACCATACAAACCTGTCAGGGTATAAGATTTAGCCACATCTGTGGTAATCGTTATCGGGGTGGCAGGAACACCATTCCGGTCAAAAGTCAAAGTATAGATCGTATTCGCAGAATCGGTCGTAAACGTGATTGTTCCATTTTTTGCTCCACAATAAGTAGGTGGAGTAAATGTAAAATTATCCATCTTAGGAATCGCACGCGTAATAACCTGCAAAGGAGTACGTGAGCTTTCGCAAATACCATTCGCGACAGAAACATAGAAGATCTGTGATCCGGCAGCGAGTACATTCGGTGTAATAGTAGCTGCCGGAGTGCCGCCAGTAGGTGCTGTATACCAACGGAAAGCTCCCGCAGAAGAAGTTGTGGCAGTTAAAGGAACAGCTGCATCATACTGACAATAATAAATGGGAGTAACTGTGGTGGGAGGATCCGGGTCTACGTAAGGCATGATGGTTATTCTCATTGAATCTAAACACCCAAAAGACTCTGTTGGTCTGGCAATATAGGTAACAGGAGTGTTGTTTAAAGTTATCTCATTAAGCGTACCGGATAAATTCTTCAAGCCAGGTTTTGACTCCCAGTTCCAGGAATAATCGTCACCCCCGAAAATATTGAGCGCTTTCTTCTCATCAGGTGCAGCTTTATTACGGCACATTTTTACAGTATCGCCGGATTCATATTTTTTACCATCATACTCCCAAACCGGAGCCATATCAGCAAAAGCGGAATCCAGATCGGCGGTGCTTAAGACATACGCCATAAAGAAACTTGTACTATCTCCGGGAGCCAGGCTGGTAATATTAAAAACCAAACCTGTTGCTGCATCAGTGGTATTTGTTTCGCCGGAATCAAACAAATGAGTCATTGAATTATCATTCTTATACAAACGGCTTGGCGAATCGACAGTAGATGGATTCAGGCCGGATGATAGTATGTATGGTTTGGCGCGGCAATCCTTGGAACCAATCCCTAAATAGACTGGATAATCAACCGTATCAAGTAATCCTCCCCCTAAATCCTTCTGAACAGTAAGTGCTGCAACAGCAGAAACCAAAGATTTTGATTTGGGGTTGGGTAATTTAAACTCAATTGTATTTTTTGTTACTGCTCCTGTACTGGTCACAACACCTGGCAAGCCGCCCATCGTAGATGCATTATCCGGATCAAGTGTGCGGTCGTAATAAATATCTTTAATAGGAGCTGAGGTGGTATTTTTCATGGTTATTTTAATCAGAAAATACAACTTATCTTTTTTAAGAATTGTTGTCTGCCGAAGAGCCAATCCGGCAAAAGCACCTTCCCATACAGCCTTAATATCAGTTGCAGTAGAAGTATAAGATACATTTGCACCTGTAATGCCACCTGTCATTCCGGAGAACAACCAGGATGTTGCCCATAAACTACCTACCTGAATATCCCAACCTTCTTGTGGATGTCCGGGTACAAAATAATCGCCGCAGAAATTGGGAATACCTGCCGTCCATCCATCCTTATCCGGATCGGAAACAAAGCCCAAAGTCGGGCCGGGGGTGCGGGGATGATATCCCGCAGGTGCCGGACCTGCAGTTCCGTAGAAGCCCCCTCGTCCTACACCAACTTCAACGAAACTACCTTGCAAAAATGCATCAGCTCCTACAATCTGAGCAATTGAGGAAAAGGATGTTAAAGAGAAAAGAGCAATCAGGAATAATAAGTAATTGTTTTTTTTCATAGAAAACATTTTATACCCATAAAAAAGTTCACTTTCAGGTGTAGCTAAGATAAAACAAAAAAAAATCCGAAATTATTTATTGTGCCGGTTTTTTTGTATAACAAGCCTTACTAACTCTTTTCCAACTTTTTATCCGAAAAAAAAATCCGGCCAGTCGAAGGATATTTCCCTATAAATGGTCTAAATAAGAAATTCAATTGCATTTTTGCACACAAATGAAGAAGACATTTATTTTGATTGGATTGATTTTTGCTGTTGTAGCAATGGCATTCCGCAATGCGTCTTTCTACAAACCGGAGACTCCTGCAGGCTGGCCAAAACCGGTTTATGATTTTCAAAAAAAAACTTTAGACTTAAAAAAAATTGCATTAGGAAGACGATTATTTTATGATCCAATCCTTTCTAAAGACAGCACTATTTCATGCGCGAGTTGCCATTCACCTTATAACGCTTTTACCCATGTAGACCACAATCTGAGTCATGGCATTAAAGACAGAATCGGCACACGGAATTCGCCTGTTTTATTTAACCTGGCATGGAGCAAACATTTTATGTGGGACGGCTCGGTAAACAATCTGGATGAACAAGCCAGGACACCCATCTGCAACCTTTGGAAATGGATGAAACGATACCGGGAATTCTGAAAAAATTACTAGCGGATACCAAATATCCTGAGCAATTTGCTGATGCTTTTACCTCGACAACTATTTCTGAAAATGCGGTCTTGCAATCCTTATCTCAATTCATGCTCACGATTATAAGCTGTAACTCAAAATACGACAGTGTAATAAGCGGCTTGAAAACCTTTACTGATCAGGAGAAAAAAGGTTATGTATTATTTAAAAAGAATTGCGCATCATGTCATACGGAACCATTATTCACCAATGGAAAATTTGAGAATAACGGTTTAATGATTGACGAGGATCTGAACGATTGGGGGAGAATGAAGATTTCCGGAAAGCAATCTGATTCATTGCGTTTCAAAGTTCCCACTTTACGAAATATAGAATACTCCTACCCTTACATGCACGACGGCAGATTCAAAACGCTTGGCCAGGTATTGAACAACTATACCCGTGGCATCCAGCATGGGCCAACTTTAAGCCCTGCATTAAAGAAAGGAATTTATCTTACTCCTGATGAAAAAGTTGACATGGTTGCTTTTTTGCTGACATTGTCCGATAAGGAGTTTTTGCGGGATAAGCGCTTTGGTTTTCATTAGGGCAACAAATAAATGACAGAAAACAATGAGGCCATCCGAAATTTTCAGATGGCCTCAAATTGTCCGAACCCGTTTGCTCAAAAAACTAAAATTTAAATCCTATTCCGGCCAGGAAATAACGCCCCGCCTGCGGGTAATAATAATTGGACACTGTGGTAGCGCCACTGCTAATATAATTATAGGTGTAACCATTACTCTCGTAAGCCCTGTTCAGCACATTATATACCGCGAAAGTAAAAACCAATGTGCTGTGTTCTTTAATACTCCAAACGTACCTTGCCCTCATATCAAACAAAGTATAATCAGCAATACTGCGGTTCTTATCACTTGTATTATCTAAATATTGCCGGCCAACATGTTTGCCAAGAAGATTAAGTTCGAGAGCACGCATCGCTCCGTAGCGAAAGTGTAAAAATGGTTTAAAGCCAAGGTCAGCCGCAGCGATAATATTTGGTGAGAAAGCGATGTTTGAGTTGTTATGTTGAATTAACT
This sequence comes from Chitinophagaceae bacterium, assembly GCA_041661485.1. Lineage (GTDB taxonomy): Bacteria > Bacteroidota > Bacteroidia > Chitinophagales > Chitinophagaceae > Rurimicrobium. The sequence goes on along the minus strand of JBAZUJ010000018.1, from coordinate 13,686 downwards.
GCTGACCACCATTGTCATAATCATCTGTATACTCACTGAAGTTTTTAATTTTATTTTGAGAAAAAGTAATGTTTCCTGAAATGTTGAACCATTTTGCTACCTGTGCGCTGGCCACCAATTCTAATCCTGCGCGATAACTTTTATCAACATTGACACGTGTGTAAGCGCCAACATCATTTACCTGTCCGTTCAGCACCAGTTGATTCTTATAATTCATCAGATAAATGTTTGCCAACGCACTCCATTTTTTGCGGGTAATTTCATACCCGGCTTCAATGTTTAGCAATTGCTCCGGTTTGGGCAGTTTGGTTGGCGATGCTTCAAAATCATCACGATTGGGTTCTTTATTTGCCATAGCAAAAGAGGCATAAACCCTTTGCTGACGATTTTTGTCGTCCTGCAACATATAATTTGCCCCCGCTTTCGGGTTGAAGAAGGTGTAATCCACAGCAGGCGACAAAGATGGGTTTTTCCGGAAGCCATTCATAAAATAAGATACAAAACGAATCTGCGCATCACCATATAATGTCAGTTTTCGTGTAAGGTTATACTGCAATTTCACAAACTGGTTGAAATCATTTTTCATCGCATCATTCCGATACCAGTTATGATCAGCAGGCACACCGTATGCCGCATATTTTACAATACCATAATGTAATCCTGTGTACTGTGTTACCGACCCACCGATATTCAATTGAGTTTTTCCTTTCGAATATTGCAAACCATAAACACCACCATAATAATAATTATCCAGCCACAATTGGCGAACCATATCTGTGCTTGTAAAAGTATCTCCTGCCGCTGTGGTAAAATCTGCCAAGCCGTAATTTTTAAACTTTTCGCCCAGGCGATATTCTTCATAATATCCTTTTCCGCGTGTAAGAAACAAGCCGATGTTCCCACTCCAGTTCTTTTTAAAATTATGGTCCAAAAATGCCTGATAATACGTCTGTCCGTAATTGTCTGTTTGATTATTGTAAAAAGAACCATCTGCTTTTTGTCCAAGTTCGTTGTAACGACGATTGGTTTTGAGCGAATCCTGTGAAACCCCGTTCCAGGCCTGGCCGGTTTTTTCCGCACCAGTTAATACCTGAAAACGGAATTTTGTCTTTTCCGTGATTTGCCATCCTGCGATAATCTGGGCAGCTTTCAAATCACTGGCAGAACGTTCAATAAAACCATCAGAACTTAATTTCGATAAACGAACGTCAAATTGCCAACCATTATCCAATAGACCTGTACCAGCTTTCAGTGTATATTTCTGAGTATTAAAGCTACCACCGCTAATATTCAATTCACCACCGGCTTTGCTTAACTGCTCCATATTACTGATACTAAGTGTGGCTCCAAATGCAGCAGCTCCGTTTGTAGAAGAACCAACGCCACGTTGCAATTGTATACTACCTGCAGAAGATGCCAGATCAGGAAGGTTTACAAAGAAAGTCCCCTGGGACTCTGCGTCATTAACAGGTATACCATTTAATGTAACATTGATACGTGTTCCGTCTGTACCACGCACCCTGAGACCAGTGTAACCAACTCCGGCACCGGCGTCAGAATTGGTTACTGCAGATGGCGTCATTTGCAGCAAAACCGGCAAATCCTGTCCGAGATTCTGAACATCGATATCCTTTTTAGTTAAATCAGTTTTGCTGAAAGGGCTTCGCGCACCTGCCCTTAAAGAACGAATCTCGACAGGCAGTAATTTCAGGGGGATTTTTGGGGTGAATTCTACAGAGTCGGTTTCCTGAGCGATACCACATATTGCGGTAGCAGAAAACAGAGAACTTAACATGATTTTTTTTACGGAAATCAGTACCATCGTATTGTTTTTTAGTTTAATAAAATAAATACGAGGCGCTTCAATACAGTACCTTAGAGTACTGTGTATTCCTAAACGGCATTATCCGTTCGAGGTTCAGCGGGTATAATCTCAGCCTGTATATTGGGCACCCCGTGCAACAAAATATTTGTTGCGCTGCAAAAGTAGTGGTAAAATACTCGTTTTTCCAAAAAAGAAAATAATCTGACCAAGTGATATTTGTATTAAAAAATCACTAAATTGCAATTCTAAAATTAATTAACGATGAAAAAATTATTACTCGCTTCTGCACTTGTGCTTGCAATGCCGTCGGCTAAGGCACAGTTAGCATTGCAAAATTTTAATGCAGCTGGGATTCCTACCGGCTGGACTATGATTAACGTTGATGGCAAAACAATCAGTACGGATTTAAACACTCTTATTCAATCAGGCCTTAAAGCAAATGCCTGGATGAAATGGTTGAACACAACAGGAGATTCAATGATGATTACAACATCATTGTTTACAACTACTGGTGCTGCAGACAGATGGTTAATAACACCATCATTCAACGTTACAAGTGCAGACATGATGCTTGCATGGTATGATGCTCAACCTTACAGTAGCACCGGAGCTTCCGATGATATGGAGGTCTTGGTATCTACCACTGGAGGTACGACAACCGGTTCGTTTACGACTAACCTTGGAACTTCTACACCCATAACAAGTGGCTTTGCAAAAAAGAGTGTTTCTTTAGCTGCTTTTAACGGTCAAAACGTTCGTATAGCATTTAGAAATGTTGGTAACAATGCGGGTGTTTTAGCGCTAGACAATGTCCAAACGGAAACGGCAACGGCATCAACGGATGCTTCCTTAGACGCAATTGGTTTTCCAAGTATAGTACCGCCGACTTCTGTTTCCGTACAGATACAGATAACCAATAAAGGAACAACTACAATCACATCTGTTCAAGCTAGTTACGCTGTAGATGGTGGAACACCTGTTTCTCAAACCTTTTCAACCCTAAAAATAATGCCTGGTACATCCAAAGTATTGACTTTTACAACCGGCATTACAGGCACAACAGTTGCAAATCACACTCTGGCAACTACAATACTTCAAGTTAATGGTGCCGCTGATGCTGACGCAACTAATAATACAAAATCAAGTACCTTTTTAAGCGCCTCAAAAAGCGTTAACCGTAGTGGTTTATTAGAGGAATTTACCTCGTCTACTTGTGCGCCTTGCGCATCATTCAATTCAACTTTTGATCCTTATATCTTGAGTATTCCTGCAAATGTTCCTGCTTCAAGATTTAATGTTATAAAATATCAAATGAACTGGCCAAGTCCAAATAATGATGTTTGCTATAATAATGAAGGCAATACGAGGAAATCATACTATGGTGTAACTGGTATTCCCGATCATTATACTAATGGAGATTTTGGTGGAAGTGGAGATGCAACTGAAGTTGCGGCTTCTAAAGCAGACCCCGCATTTATGGACATTACAGGTACTTACGTAATTAAAAAAGATTCTTTAATTGCTGACGTTACCGTTACTCCCCATTTTACACTTGCAAGCGCTAATTATAGATTACACATGGCTGCTTTGGAGTATAATTATACCAATCCAGGCGCTACAACATCTCAAAAGCAATATTACCATGTAATGCGTAATATGGCTGGTGCAGGTGCAGGTATTACAATTTCTAGTGTAACAAGTGGTGTTGCTCAAAAATTTCGTTGGGCGGTAAAATATACTACAGGTACTCCAGCTCAACTTACGAATACCTTCTGGGCCTCACCTATTACAGGAAATCTGGTTGCTTTTGTACAAAACAATACTACAAAAGAAGTTTTCCAATCTGTATCTATTCCAGCTACTTGGCCTACAGGAATAGAAAATTTAAATTCTGTAATCTCTCAATCATCAGTTTATCCAAACCCGGCATCTGACCATACAACTATTGCATTTAAATTAGAATCTTCAACTTCTGTAGGGATTCAAGTTGTTGATGCAATGGGTCGTGTTGTATATTCTGTGGCTGATCAACAAATGAATGCTGGAACACAAGCATTTGAAATCAATACTTCATCTTTTGCCTCTGGTGTTTATACCATAAAAGTAAAAGCTGATAATGGATTCATTGTTGAACGTTTTTCTGTTGTGAAATAATTTATTGTTTAATTAAATTTAAAAAGGCTGCCTGTTCAGGCAGCCTTTTTAAATTTAGCCAGGTAAAAAAATTAGCCCATTAGAATTTTGCAACAAAGCTGTTTAATAGGCTCCGGGATAATGAATTTAGCACCTACTCCAGTGGTCACAGAGGTGGAAGAAAACTATCCTTTCTATCTGATCAAGTGCAAAAAAACGAGCCATAAAGGCTGATCTGTGTTATTATCTGCCATGATACGGACACTCGGAATACGATAGTGACAAATGCGGTGGCTTAATGAAGCCGCAACTTTTACAGTATGCCGTATTTCTATTTATTGCTATCGCCTGCTTTCAGTATAACTATACGTAGTCGTTTCTCATTCTTATCTCCCCACTCCCCTAAAGCAGATAAAACAGGGATTAGTGATTTGCCAAACTCTGTGAGACTATACTCAACTTTCGGTGGCACCTGCGCATAAATTACTTTGGATACAAGTTCATGTTCTTCCAGTTCCTTCAGCTGTATATTTAAAACTCTCCGTGACGCCTCGGGTATCTTCCGCTGAAGTTCGCTTGGTCTTTGATGGCCGGCATTTATAAACCACAGCAGCCGAATTTTCCACTTGCCATACAAGACTTCACCAACCAGGTCAAGGCCACAATTTAAATTCAACGGGATCTTTCTTTCGCGCATATATCAAAAGTAAGCCAATGCACCAAATAGAGGATATGGGAAAATTTTATCCCTATGCAATTCGGTTCTCCGTACTTGTTCGGACAGGGTATAAAGGTCAATTTTGCCCTGAACAAAAAGCAAAAAAATGGAAAATCAATTTGATTTCAACAATGAGCTAAAAGGAAAGATCGCTTTGGTGAGCGGCGGCACAAAAGGCGCAGGAAAGGCCATAGCGGAGCGCTTATTACAGGCAGGAGCCACAGTGATCACCACTGCAAGAAACCCGCCTGAGAACGGAAATGCCGGATTGTATTTTGTCGCGGCGGATCTAAGCCAGGCTTCCGGTACAGAAGCAGTGGTAAAGGAAGTAATATTGAAATTCGGGAGACTGGATATTCTTGTCAATAACCTGGGGAGTTCGGAAACCCCAGGTGGTGGTTTTGCCGCATTGACGGATGAAGATTGGGAGTCGACCATCAGGGCAAATTTGTTGGCGCCGGTGAGACTGGACCGCGAATTCCTTCCGGGAATGATCGAGCAGAAGTCTGGCGTTATCATCCATATTGCATCCATCCAGGGTCGGCTTCCCCTTTTCGATTCCACATTGCCATACGCAGCGGCAAAAGCGGGATTGATCAATTACAGCAAAAGCCTATCGAACGAAGTGACCCCAAAAGGTGTACGCGTGCTGACCGTTTCTCCCGGCTGGATAATGACAACTTCATCAACAAGGATGTTGGAGCGTATTGCGAAAAGCTCAAATTGTACGATAGAAGAAGCCAGGAAAAGCGTGATTGACGGATTAGGTGGTATTCCTTTTGGCAGACCTGCCCAACCGGAAGAGGTAGCCGAACTAGTGGGCTTCCTTGTGTCGCCAAGGGCAAAATATCTTACCGGCACCGAATACGTCATAGATGGCGGAACTATACCAACAATTTAATAACCACAAAAAAAATAAGAACTATGAAATTACCAGAAGTTTTAGAGCAACTGATTGTTGCCGGAAATAACCAGGACAGCGCAAAATATGCCGATTTTTTTTCTGAAGACGCACAAGTGTATGACGAAGGAAAAAACCATACTGGTCAAAAGTCCATTAAAGAATGGATAGCGGAAGCCAATGAAAAGTATAATGCTAAGACCGAACCAATCTCATACACCTCGAATAGTGGAGAAGACGTTATGGAAGCAAGAGTTTCAGGTAATTTCGAAGGAAGCCCGATTGTACTGAAATATCATCTGAGGATTAACAATGGGAAGATCGATTATTTAAAAATTACAGGATAGTGGCTTGTGCAGTCAATGAGATTTAGTCCACATGGAATGTAATATCTCTTCAAATTCTTATCCATTTCTGAATGGAAACAAATGCCAGTCAAAATAATAAACCTGAAAATGGCACCATAATGAAGCCCGCAACTTTTTACAGTGTGCGGGCTTTTCCAATACAGGAATATTGAAGTCCAATTTATAACTTTTTGAGGGCAATCTGGTAGTTACCTCCTAAACAGGCAAAGTGTTAATCCACAATAAGATGTACTCATGAACGGTAACCCTTATCTTTTATTTTGCCAATTTTGTTCCGGATCCTTTCAAAGGAACCAAAGAACGTCATTCCGCTATTGAACACCTCTAAACTTAAGAATCACGACGATTTACAATCATCAGGTGACGTTCGTGCTGATGGTTACCTATATACCTCAGTTAAAAGATTGTCTAAATTCAAGTGGGGAAAGCAGGGTTTTAGTTTTAAACAGCTTGCTGAATGATTGTGGATGTTCGAATCCCAATTCATATGCAATTTCGCTTACGGTTAAATTTGTTGTTGATAATTTTTCCTTCGCCTTTTCAATTAGCTTATTGTGAATATGATGTTGTGTGGTCTGTCCTGTTAGTACTTTCAGCAAACTCCCCAAATAATTTGGTGACACATGTAGCTGTCCTGAGATGTATTTTGCAGTAGGAAGCCCTTTACTTAACAAGCTATCGTCAATAAAATAATTTTCAAGAATTTGCTCTAATCGTTCCAATAGCTGATGGTTGCCTTTCTTTCTGGTAATGAATTGCCGTTGATAAAACCGTTCGCAGTAATTCAGTAAGAGTTCAATCTGTGCAACGATGATATTTTGACTGAATTTATCAATGTTGGAATGATATTCTTTCTGAATATTCTCAAATATGCCAATAATAGTGGATTCCTCCTTCTCTGAAAGAAATAAAGCTTCATTTACAGCATACCCAAAAAAATCGTATTGCTTTATATTTTTTGCCAGAGAAGTATTCCAAATAAAATCGGAATGAATAAGCAATAAAAAACCGCTGGGCCTGACCTTTGGCTTTTCCGTTGACAGATGCACCAATTGCCCCGGTGAAACAAAAGCCATTAAGCCTTCATCAAAATCATACTGCTGTTGACCATAGCGGAATTTCCCCTGAATATTCCGCTTAAGACCGATAGTGTAAAAATTCTGTAACCAACTTATTTCCTTTTCTTCGGTCTGATATTCAACCAACCCATAATCCACAAGGCTTACTAAGGGATGCTCTGGTTTAGGCAATCCACTCATTTTGTGAAATTCACTCAAAGTGCTAAATGTATAAACATGTTTATTGTGCATCAGTCCTTATTTGATGATTTGAGCCGAACGCAATTCGAATCTAAATTTAGCATTTTACATTAACAAGTCAGGTAAGAAGTCAACTACAAAGATAATTCCTCAGCTCTGCTTTGTAATAATTCTAATCAATTCCTGTTTTCTTTATCCTGCCATTAAGTGGAATTTCAATCCGGAATTGGATTGCGGATTGAAATTCCAGCAGATAATTTTCAAATGCTTATTTCTTATCAATCTTTTGCAGGTCTTCTACTATTGCTTCTGCCATCGGAATGCTGGAAGCCGGGTTCTGACCACGAATCAGATTGCCGTCACGTACTATAAATGCGCCCCAGTTCTTTTCACCACGTTGATAAATGGCTCCGCATTGTCTTAGCCTAGACGCCAGCAACCAAGGGGCATTGTTCGCCGTACCGAATTCGACTTCTTCCTCGTCACTAAAGGCGGTCATGGTACGAGCTTTGAACAACCAATTACCTTTCTCGTCAACCGCACTCAATAAAGCGGCCTGGCCATGGCATACGACACCGATTATTTTATTTAACCTGTTAGCAGTGATGAGCAGTTTACCCATGTCCATATCTTTATACAAATCTTCTACCGGACCATGGCCACCGGGTATTACTATAGCATCATAACGAGCCATATTTACTTTTGATAACGGCAGTGGATGCTCAACAGTTTTTTAAGATAATTTATAAAGACAGATGCTTTTGCCCCTACAACATCACGACTGAGACTTTTGGGGTCAGCAGTTGGCCTTACTCCGCCAGGAGCGGAAAGGTCACTAGTGTATCCCGCTTCGATAAACTTCTAATTTACATCCACAAGCTCTTCCGCCCAATAGCCCGATGGATACAGAGAGCCATCTGCACGGGTCCAATGATTTGCTGCAGAAAGTACAATCAGTATTTTTTATCGGGGTGAGCCTCATTTCGTTTTGTTGTCCTTGTTTGGGCTGATACTTTCAGCATTGCGGCAAGTAATATTATGATCAGGTTTGCGCATTTTATTGCGATGCTATTTTTCATCTTTTTGAAATTTAATAGTTGATTGAATTATTTTAAATAATCAGTCGATTTGCTTAATGCTTCATTGGCACTCAGGGCATTTTTCAGCAGCTCAATTTTAGTATTTGCCATCCCAAATGAATCACTCCCCATAAAGAAATGGAGCGGAGGATTCTCATTTTCTACAAGCTGTATAAACGCAAGAGCAGCTTTTTCAGGATTACCGGGTTGATTGCCGATAATCTGGGTATCATGTATTAATTCCAGGTCTCTGGCTTCTTTATAGTCAGCAATCGGATGTTCGGCAAGACGAAGCGAACCCTGTAATAAAAAATTTGTTTTAAAATATCCGGGATAAACGATTGTGGTTTTGATTCCCAATGATGATGCTTCTGCTGAAAACGCTTCCGTCAATCCTGCAACAGCAAATTTGGTAGCATTGTAAATGCCCCAGCCGGGGAACGTTCCTAAAAATCCGGCAATGGAAGAAATATTGATAATGTGTCCCGATTTTTTGTTGCGCAAATGTGGTATTACATTTCTCATTACATTCAACAGGCCAAACACATTGGTATCGAAATTCTGACGTGCTTCCCTGTCACTCAGTTCTTCCAGAGTTCCTAACTGTCCGTAGCCTGCATTATTCACTACTACATCAATAGTGCCAAATGTTTCCAGAGTTTTGGAAATGGCATCACTTACACTTTTTTCCTCTGTTACATTTACTTCCAGCGGAAGAAAGGTTGCCGATGTTCCTACTTCCTTTTCAAGGCTTTCGATGGTTCTGGAAGTGGCAGCTACTTTGTAGCCTTCATTCAATAATCTTTTAACAAGGGTTAAACCTAATCCCTTTGAAGCTCCGGTTATAAACCATACTTTTTTTGTGTCCATTTTTTAAATTTTAGTTGTTAAGAATTACACTGCAAAGATGGATATACCCCGAATGATAGGTTTAATCAAAACAATGGTTGTTGTAGCTAAAACAACGATTGTCTTTTATTAAGGAATCTTTTGTTTGCTCTGGAAACGTAATCAATAAGAATGCCAAGACCTGAAGTGGAAAAGTTAAGCAAAGCCTGAAGCAATAGCCAGCAAGCTAGTCTTCTTTAAATGCTCATCAAAATGACTTGGTATAAACTTGGACAAATTAGATTAAGGGGACTCCATTGAAGCTATAATGAAGACCACAACTTTTTACAGTATGCCGGCTTTTCTAATACAGGAATATTGAATCCTTTAATTTCAGAGAAGCAAATTTTAATCTGTAAAGTAGTTAAAGGCTTCACCATCATACCGACACACACCCTTCATTGTTCCAAACCAGAGATTCCCTTGCCGGTCTTCGATTTTGCCAAAAACCTGGCAGTCTCCCGGTTTGAACTTCTCTAAAATCTTTGTAAGCTTTTCCCCGTCATAGCGACATAGTATCTGATTGGGAGTTGAGGGATGAAAACCGCCGGGAGGATCTGTAATAGTTAACCACACATTCCCTTCTTTATCATCGATAATATAGTAGCACAGACTTTTTTCCAAATCAACAACAGAATTGCCATCATAAAGACTAAGACCGTCCATCCTGCCTATCCATAAATTACCATTTTTATCTTCAAAAAGGCTTGTTATCGAAGTAAAGGCGACCCTGCCCTTACAGGAGAAGTTGCTGAAGTTTTTTCCATCGTATGAAACCAACCCGCCATCGGCAGCCTGGTAAGCACTTGCAGCACAGCCAAACCATACCTTCCCTTTTCTGTCAGTTAGGATAGCGCTTACTTTATTGCTGGGCAAGCCATTTTTTACTGTAAAGTTCGTAAAGACCTTTCCGTCAAACCTACTCGCTCCACTATCCGTCGCAAACCAGATATTCCCTTCGAGATCTTCAGTAATCCATGAAATATTGTTGTCAGCAAGACCGCTTTTGGTTGTAAAAAGTTTAAATGATCTTCCATCATAACGGTACACTCCACCGCGGGCCGTACCAAACCAGAGATCCCCTTTTTTATCTGCATAGCAGGAAATAACATGGAAAGGAATCAGGCCATCCTTCAGAGTATAATTGGTAAAGGTTGTGCCGTCATATCGTATAATTCCTTTCCATGTGGCCATCCAAATGTTACCCATTCTATCCTGCACCAAATCGCGTGTTATACAGTTAGGACCATTTCTTGAGAATGTATCCCTGCTCTCTATGAAGTAAGGGTCTTTACCCGCTTTAACAGAATTATGCAAGACCTGCAATTGTTCTTCCGTTATTTTTTGTGCATTGGCTATTCGTATACCAAAAAGGAACAATAGCAGTAATAGGCAGGACTTCTTCATAGGATAAAATCTCATAATCAGCTACTTTTTTTGAAGGTAACTTTTTACAGGTAAGCCTCATAACGATTGCCAGCCTTTAACGTCTTGTTTTTTCTTGATAGTAAAAAATTGAACTCACATAGGCAAACCATACTTCTCCAAATTCTGATCCGGTTTCTTAATTAGTACTAATGCCAAGTGAAGCAATTAAAATCGAAAACGGAGGCATAATGAAGCCCGCAACTTTTTACAGTTTACGGGCTTTTCCAATACAGGAATATTGAATCCTTTAGTTTACAACGCAGGCAGCATGCAACTTATCTCTTTCAATTCTCATTACAACGATTAGAGAACTTGTATTCCCTTCGCTTACAATATAGCTGCTGTACATGTTTTGGTTAATCAGCTTAAACAAATTCTCTACACTAATACGGTTTGCATACTTCTCTGTAGGAATGTGGATGCCAACATAGGAATCCTTGAAAGCAATGCCAAGTTCAACTCCATAATCATTCGTTCTTATCATTTCGAGTTCGGCAAAAACAACATCTTCATCAGGAAAATAAATCATGCTGTTTTCTGTAAGCCTTCCTGTTTTTTTATAATACACTTTTTCATTCACAAAAGTGACCATTGAATCTCCCGGCTCTGATGAATCCAGCAGCAATTCTGTGTCATCTATTTCATGACTAACATAATAAATACTTTTTGCAGGATCAATCTCCTGTGCTTTTTTCTCTGTTTTAATTTCTTACCCTGTACCATTTGTTTATCTTTTAAATAGCCCTAGAATGGTAAAGAATGGAATTTTAAAAAGTATCAGTCCTACTATATGTATTCTTCTATATGACTAGTGCAACTAATACTTTTCCTATTTCTCAAGAATCTTCTTACGGTGTGTAATTCCCCAATCGGTGAGATTGGCGATGATCGTTTTTAATGTCAATCCATGTTTGGTAAGTTCGTATTGAACGGTTATTGGTTGTGTATCTAAAATTGTCCTGCTGATTAATTTGTTTACCTCCAATTCCTTCAATTCCTTGCTCAGCATTTTATTTGAGATGCCTGCAACATCATTCAGAATATCTGAAAATCTTCTTTTGTTATAGTAGCAGATAGAGGAAAGGATTGAAATTTTCCATTTACCACTAAGGACATCCATTGAATCCTGGACGGCCATCATTTCTTTTTTATGTTGCTCTTTATTAAGTGGTGTACATTCCATAGATGTTACATTGTTACCTGTAAGTTACAGTAACTTTTGGTTACAAAGTTACCAAAATAAATATTGCTGCTCTAGCTTTGTGTTTCAAAAATTATCAAAATGAATTTTACAAACAAAAACGTAGTGATTACCGGCGGAACAACAGGAATTGGATTCGCCACAGCAAAAGCATTTATCGCCGAAGGAGCGAATGTTTTGATTACCGGAAGAAATGAAGAGAACCTGCAAAAAGCAAGTTCCGAAATCAATAGTCCAAATCTGAAAACACTGGTTTCAGACACTGCAAATCTTGCAGGAATTATATATCTGGAAAAAGCTGTTGCAGAAAGTGGAAACAAACTGGACATCCTTTTCCTTAATGCGGGAATAGCAATGTTTTCGCCAATTGAACATGCTTCTGAAGCAGATTTCGATTCACAGTTTAACACCAATGTAAAAGGCCCATATTTTACCCTTCAAAAACTGATTCCACATTTGGCAAATGGATCTTCAGTCTTGTTCACCTCATCAACAGTGGCAACTGCTACCAATAGTGGAACGAGCGTGTATTCTGCTACAAAGGGAGCGTTAAACAAGGTTGCCCAAATAGCAGCAAATGAATTGGCTGAAAGAAAAATCCGCGTGAATATTGTTAGCCCTGGTCCAGTTGAAACCCCCGGATTGGAAAAGGCAGTTCCTGAAGGATCAAAAGCGCATTTGGCTTCTTTGACAGCCATGCAGCGATTAGGCGATCCAAGCGAAATTGCAAAAACAGTTTTATTCCTTGCTTCTGATGATGCGAGTTTCATTACAGGAACGGAATTAATGGTTGATGGTGGCTACATCAATTATGCATTGAAATAGAATCCAGACAGCTTTTGAATTGAAATAAAAAGTATCAGTCCCACTAATCATGTAATAGATATAGTAGGACTGATACTTTTTTGATACTGATTATTTGATTGAAAAATCTACTTAATCTTATAACCAAGATTCTTTGCAACTTTCAGGAATGGTTGAATATTCCCAAAAGTGAATTGGTTACAAACAACAACTGTTCTGTCGACAAGTTTGATTGTTCTTTCAGGCTTTAAGAAATAACGCTCGCCTCTTCCACCAATTTCTTTTGCTATTTGTTCATCTTGGAATATTCCAAAACGTTTCAGCAATTCATGGGGAATATCTTCTTCAAACCATCAAAATTGATTGAAGGATTGTCTTCAACATACTTTGCAACAACTGCACGAACCATTGGACCTTTTCCGTATTCTTCACTGTTGAATTTGTACTTGGAATTATCTCTTCCCTTTGTTGGTTTTATAATTGGTGTTTCCTCTTGAGTTTGATCACCAGGTTCGGACTCTTCTTTTATCTGCTCCTCTCCCCATTCAGGAATATAGAATCGTCTTTTGTTGGATTTTTAATGACAAAACATAATCCGACATCATTTGCTTACAAATCTAATTCACTTCCCCAGTTCACTTCAACTGTTCTAACGGCCAAGTAAGACGCCGAAAAGCGCTCCGCTTCAAAAGAATAACCAGGGTTGGGTTTAGATATGAAAATGCCTCAATGAATCATTGAGGCATTTTTTTTTGATTGTTGTGTAAAACAAAGCAAGCCGTAAAAAAAGGGTGCAGAAATAATGGGATCTACTCAGCGTTGACATAAATAGTTTGCGCTTTGTCATCATTGCGAAACGTTTCAGTCCCTTTCATTTCAAAAAGTCTGTTGAACCTGTTGCCTGAACAATCGTAGAAGCTTCCGGCACGGACAATACGGTATCTCCCGGGATGCTACGCTTGCTGAGGCTGCAGCAGTATTGTATTTGTATTGTTTTGTACCAAGGTAAATTTAACTTCTTTATTTGAGCCGTCAACAATAGAAAATCCTGTAACTGCCGCTGCATGATCAGCAGCATTATT
>JBAZUJ010000017.1:26169-38176 GCA_041661485.1 Chitinophagaceae bacterium | reverse complement strand
AATATCCGGGGATATTTTCAATTCCCCCAACTGTTGCAGGAGGGATATGAGCGCCATAAACGTATAGCTGTCCCTGTTCTTTGGCATCAATAATGTAACCGCGCCCCAGGGTTTTGTTTACGTCTTCGGCAATCAGATTATAAATTTCTGTCCCTACAGCATAAAAACTGTTGCCGTCAAAAAACTGGAAACCCACGTTTGTAAGCCCTATTAAACCCATGTCGGTTTGCGCCCAACTCCACGGGTTTTCTGTCCCAACGGAACCGCTAACTATTTCCGGCACTGCGTTGACATCACCGTTCGGCAATCTTATTGTTTCTTTCCTTGTCATGGCATAAATGTGACCGTTTAATTCAAAGCAAAACTTCAACGGAAATCCGCTTTTGCTCATATTCGCTAGGTATGGAAAATATTCTAAGTCATAATGAGTTCCGTTTAAGCTTCGATATAAATTTTGCGGATCGTTTTTTGGAATTCCCCACAAATAAGAATTTCCGTAACAAAGCCAGTTAAATTCGCTAACCGGGGCATCATGTAAAGAATAATCGCTATAAGCAAGTTCTGTGCCCACAACCTCAGTTGTTAGCGTTGTGCTGGACTTTCCTGCTGCCGGGTTCACTATTTCTGCTCCAAGATATTGTGTTGATCCATCGTGAAGTGTAGCCCAGATAATTATATGCGTTACCCTGGAAGCCGAAGACCTCCACATGTTCGATACCGCTATGCTTCCCGTACTACCCGCTGGAACTGTAACTGTAGCTGTGTAATCAGTAGAGGTTATCATTAAACGTGTGCTTCCAGACTTCACTACATAACTGTAGCTGACGATATAATCACCACCAGGCAAACTTCCACCGCTTGCACTACCCACTAGTGTAGGGGCTTCCGGGGGTGTAGAAATGCCAAATTCAGTCCATGTTGCGTCCACGCCTTTTTTATTCTCGTTGCCGTTTACCATGAAGCAAGCCAAAAGGGCGTTTACGAAATGACAATGCGTGGAAGCCGTAAGCCCTGCCAATCGTTGGGTTTTAGTGGCCTGCACGATTTCTTGAAGTGTGGAATTATTTACGCAAAGTATTCTCTCGTTGTTTCCTGAATCCGGATAGGAATGACTGCCATAAAACGGCTTGGCATCAAAATTGAACCCGGTATTATACAAAGACGTTCCGGGCCTATTTACGAGTTTTCCCACCTTATTATATCGCAAATTTACAATAGATTGATAAAAGTCTGGGTTCGGATGTTTTACATCCCTCGTACTCATGCCGCGCTTAGGCGCTGCAATGGTTATAGGCGTTCTGGCAAATCCCATTAATTCAGTCCTTCTGTGTTGGGGTTCCACGGTAATACGCTGGCCCCGCCGTCATTTAAGTCATAAGTCGGATAAACCACGGTTTCCATGTCGTTTGAAGGAGCAACGGCATTATGGTCTGCTGCCACCGATACGTCTTGTACCTTTAATCTGCGTATGCTTAAAACCGCTTCGTCTTTTAAATCCTTAATTTCTCCCCTATCGCGGTTTCTCTCACTTCTGGCAATAAACCACTTGCCAACATCTAAAATGGTTTCACTGCTATTTGGCATATCCACGAATTCCGCGCTGGTTCCAGCGAATTCTTTAAAAGTTCTCCAATACGTTATATACCGGACTCCACCGGATGTCTTTTGTTTCCAATAATGAATCTGCCTTAAAACCGCATCGGTTAAATCCGCAGGGCTTTCACGATCCATGTAAAAATCGGTTTTCTCAAATTCCCGCCCCCTTTGTCTGGTAAACTGAAAAACATATTTGAGCTTATTAAAGTCACTTGGTAAAGTTATCAAGTAACCGGTTGCATCAATAGTACGTGAAAGCTCATGGACTAAAAGATGTTCCCATTCTCCCTGATAGAAATCACGGATGTATCGCAGAGCGCGGTTTATTAACCTGGCCGCCCCACCGGGGGCAGCGGCCAGATCGTCTTCTGCGAAATCCAACAATTCGGCCTCAATTTGACCGTATGTTAGATCACTCATTATTTTCTCACCTTTTTGGCTTCTTCAAGTTCAGCCTTGAGTTTTGCCACTTGTTCTGTCAAGATTTCAACCTTTGCAGCCTCCGCATACTCGGTTTTGGTACGGGTTCTCCGCATAAGGTCTGCACGGCTGGTAAAAATTTTTCCGTCACGGACAAAAGGAGTCAGTACGGTTTCAACTTCTTTTTCCGTAACAACTCCGTTGCCGTCAAGGTCAAGTTTTTTATTCACCGAATCCACTATTGATTTTAACGGTACGCCAATATCCGCATTGGATGGGCGTTCCACGATAAAGTCGATAGGCGGGAAGGCTTCCAGCAACATTGTGCTGGGGTTAATAGCCCTTTTCCCCTTACGGATTTTAAAGCGCGTCCGAGAAGCGCGAAAGAAATAAATCTTTTCGGCCATTTTAAAGCCTCCTATTTTAAATAAAGTTTCTCAAGAAATATTTTGGAAGTCGCCAGAGTATCCATTCCAGTGACTATCGGAGCACCAGCGGTTTCCACAAACACAAATTCAACTCTGGCCGCATGGACACTGTCAGCCGGGCTGTAAGTCAGCACGGTTGCGCCTTTTCCCTGGGGGCCATTACCATAGTAATAATTGCCAAGTAAATGGCTCTTATACACGTCGGTTCCAGTACTGTTCGGGGCGCGGACGTTATCAGAAGCCGAAAAGCCGCTGATATCATTCAAACTGGTTTTGTTCACGCCAAGAGTACGGGTTCTGCCAGTAGTAGCAGAAGCCAGTTCCCTGACATAAACCTGTGCGCTGTCTCCACTAGCCAGGACATCTGGAAGGAAAAGCGAAATTTTGGCGGGTACGCCACGGGTTTCTGTTCCCTGGTAAATCACGCAAAACGCGCTGTCACCACTGGCCAGCGTGTCAAGTTTGGCAGCG
Organism: Chitinophagaceae bacterium; assembly: GCA_041661485.1. Taxonomy (GTDB): domain Bacteria; phylum Bacteroidota; class Bacteroidia; order Chitinophagales; family Chitinophagaceae; genus Rurimicrobium. The sequence goes on along the minus strand of JBAZUJ010000017.1, from coordinate 35,261 downwards.
GTCTCATTGGCAAAGCTTAATACTTCTGTCTCAACAACATAAGAATCAGCGGCCATAGAGAGACCCACAACCAATAAAACAAATACTAAAATCTTTTTCATTTTTTGGTCTCCTATTAATTTGTTAACCTGCATACTGGTTTGCACCGTAGAAATGAACAAGGTGCTTTCCACCATCTATCGGAATCATACAAGCACCATCATAATACCACATACCGAAATTCGCCAAGGACTGTGTAGAATCTTTTCCGGCAGGAGCTTCGTAAAGCTCAAGTTTGTTCAATTCCCATATTTCGTTTAAGTCGGCATCAAATACCACGCCCTGACCTTCTTTACCGGGTTGACCAAACCACTGACAAGGCAGAAAATGAATTTCAGACGGACCCATGATGAATTTTTTAGCCATGGGCAACTCGCATTTTTCCGCAAGTTCGGAGGTTTTCACGCGAATGTCGCCATCCATGCAGGCTTCGATTACGGACATAGCCTCAACCGAAGTTGCGCAGATTTTTATTTTAGAACCATAGGTTCCAAATTCAATACCGGCTTGTCTGATTTCAGATTTTTCCACGCTTCCACCGAAATCAAAAATACGTCCGGCCTGTGCAGCCCACCATTCCAAACCACCGGGAGTAGTGACATCACTGGAGCCAGCTGTTGCACTGCGGGTGCTTCCAAACATCGTGGCTTCAATATCGGCCATAATTTCACGTCGCTTGCCCTTTTGGTCATTGGTATAGGTTTTTCCTCCATAACGGTTCACGTTTTCTTCACGTTTCGACCAAGACCAACGTGCCGCAAATTGAGCGCAATAGTTGTAATGGTTATCAAGTGAACGTAAAACGTATGTCAGATTGGAATCGGTTTCTGCTGGTTTCATTCCCATATACAGAATATGCATTCCGGCAGTTACAGCCAGTGAACCCGTGCTGAATTCGCAAGCTACCGCACCAGTGCCGGTATTTCCAGCTGCTGTGGTCATAAGGTCTTCGCCTGTTTCAGCAATCTGATAATGTTGGTCAATGAGAATTGAAGCCGCATCGGTTGTGCTAACATAAATCGTTGTGGCATTTGCCGCCGCATCCGCAGTCACTACAAAATTACGCCCGATGTTCTCATCGGTGAAAATTTCTGGTTTCCATGATTTAGCCTGTCTGGTTTTGATAATCTTCGGACTCGTTACTTCTTTTCCCATTCCGTTGATATGCGGGCCGCCGGAAAGTGGGCCAAAGATATTCAACTGGGGTTCGATAAAATACGCATCACTGGGGCGCACGTCGCGGATAAGCGAACCGCTTCCCGCCGTGGCCTGCTGCGAACTCTGACGCGCAGTTAATTGTGTAGCCATTTTTTTTATTCTCCTTATTAACTTGTTATGTCTTCGTGCATCTTCTTAACAATATCTGCCCTATCACCCGTATTACTGACAAGGTTTTTTAGCGGTGAGCTATTCGGGCGCATTCCTGCTGATCCCCCGCCAATACCTTTCAGAACTTCGGACTTGCCGCGCTCATAATGTTCCTTAGACGCTTTTTCTGTTGCGGTTTTTAATTCCGCATCAAAAGTCTTGGCTCTAAGATTTGAACGCCCCAACTCAATAAGTGACTTGGTTAAATCCTCGTCCTGTGCTAACAACATTCTGACAGCAAGATTAGAGTTTTCACCCTTCTCTTGGTCTGTGTTTCCTTGATTGTACATTCTAGGATAAGCGCGCGCCGCCATCCTATGAGCAAGGAAATTTACAGAACTCAAAATGTTTACAATGGCATCCGGGTTTTTACGTTCGGAATCGTTAAGAAATTTTACTACATTTTCGTTACTCTTTGTCGTGGCCTCTGCCGGAGTAACTTTTTCAGAAGTCTTTGGGACAAGGTTATATTTTTGAGCAAATTCAGTTTCTTGAATTTTTCCCAAATTATCGTTTTTCCATTTTTCAATCTCGTCAACCTGTTTCGTGAGTTCTTCACGCAACACGTTTAAATCCTCAATCGTGGCCTTTCCGTGCTCGATTCTATCGAGAATGGAATTAGCGGCCTTGATTTCATTAACGGATTCCTTATACTTCGTAAAAACAGAATCCCTCGTCAAAGGCTCGTCTACCTCTTTTTCCACCTGTAAGCCCTTTAACTGCTCATTCAAAGTGGATAGCGCCATTCCAGCTTCACCCTTGTATTTTTCCAATTCGTTATACATTTTGTACACCGGATTGAATTCAAAGGAGTCTTTACCGTCCTGCAATATTCCTTTGGCACGAAGGAATGACTCGGACTCTGGATCAACCGCAAATTTTAGAAACTTTGGTTTTCCCGCATCGGTTTCAGTTTTGGTTGTCCCGTCTTCCGGGGCCTTGCCGTCACCAGCCGGGGCCGCTGCTCCGTCTTTGCCGCTTTCCGATTTTATATCTTTACCCTTATCTTCCCCGGCCCCTGCAATTTCACTGCCAGAGTCCGAGACATCAGCAAACATCTTGGATACCACGCTTGCGCGGGTTTCTGTGGCTTGCTCTGTCTGGCCCTCCGTTGGGTTGTCGGTAGTTGAATTCAGGTTTTCTTCGTTCATTTTTAAACCTTTCGTTTCGGCCATAAAAAAAGGTCAAGGCGTTTCCACCTTGACCAATTGTTTTGGCTCTGTTAAAATTTATAGGAGCTTTAAGCCCTCAATTTTCTATCTATTTTAAACGGTTTGAATTAATCCGCATTTCCAACACTTGATTTCCCGTTTTCCTCCTTTTTCGATTTCATCATAAAGTCGGGCTTTACACCGCTTACATCTAATTTGCACTTTCTCTTTATTTTCCACTGCTACCATTTTTAGCCTTTTCCATGTTTTCCCATAAAGGGCACGAATCATATTTTTGTTTATCCACGGGTAAGCGGCTTGTGCGAACATTTCTCCATCCCGCTTTTTTCACATCAATATAACGCTCACCCATTTTTTGCTTCATCAAACTCTTTTGCAAGTTGGGCCTCATCGGTTAATTCCATACTGATTTTTTCCTCTTTGGCGTGTTCAAGTTGGGACTTCACGAAGTTTTTCGCCCGGTCTTCGACATAAATTATCCCCCGGAATTCCAGAACTTTTTCATTGCGGGAATCCACGGTATTCTGCGCCTGAATAATCAAACTCATTTCTTCCTTGCAGGATTCAATGAATCTTTCAAATCCCGGACTCATTAAAACATTAGCTAAGTCCGCAGCACTGGGCTTCGGCAACCAACGCGTTATATACTGGGTTTCGGTTTTTAGCAAGCCAAAATATTTTAAGATTTTATTCATCATACATTTGCTTTACTTTTTCCTTTCGGTTTTCTTCGCTTTCCTTATCCATCATTTTATCTTCTTTGTCCATCATTTCTTCTTCTTTGGCATTTCCGTCCACTGGAACGTATTCATCGCTTCTCACAACTTCTTGCCAACTGTCTTTATCTTCCACAGAAAAATTATCTTTGTCTTCCGAATATTTGGCGCGGTAAGTTTTTCCTTTCATGGAAAACACAACATTGGATTCGTCAAAGTCTTCTACATAACAACCGGGTATATTCGTCACCATGTTTTCGTCTTTGCTTTTTTTCTCTTCTTTAAATTTTTCTAAAGCCGCTTCAAGCCTGCGCCGTTTTTCCTGGTAATACATTGGTTTCCCCTTTGGCTGCTACATCAGCCGTTATTTTTTTTATTTCTTCATCTGCATGATGTTTAAAAATGCAATCATAAATATATTGCTTTGATATCATCACGTTTTTTATGTTGCCGCAAAATTTTACCGCTATGCAAATTGCGTCAACCCGTCCCTCTTTATCTGCACGGGTTCCCAGGTTCAATATTTTTAAATCATCAATGGTCATGCTGCCACCGCCATTTGTTTAGGGTTTGTTTCTATTGAACCTACCTCACCTGTATTCTGATTTTGTGTCGGAATTTGTACGGGCAAAGACGGCGGGAAAATTGCTTTTGCATTGGGGACATTTCCCAGCACAGCGGCTTCGCGTAATAGCGCCCCGACATCGGCGTTAACCGGAACACCCATGCCTTGCGCTGCTTGCAGCACGGGAGCCACAAATTGTAAAATGTTTTGCACGGCCTGTAATTGGGTGTTCTTATTTGTTACCATTCCACTGACAATATCAATTTTGTAATTACCTAAAGACGTGGCCTTGCGAATTTCTATGGGGTCACTTCCGGCAATTTCAATAATCTGGTCATCGGGTAAATACTGCTGCATTGCCAGAAGTTTTTTATCCCAATGGCTTTCATGTTGTTTACCCAATCTTCCAAAGACATAGGATACCTGGGATTTCATGTTATTATCGACAATGTTTGCGCCTGTTGCAGAATATCCGGCATGGTTCAATCCACCCGTAGAAGGTTTGATTCCATAGGTAAACAAATCACTTTGCAGTGTGCTTTTCTGCCCCCAGTCATTGAATAGTGCCAGATACGCTTGCATAGACTGTACGTTTATGTCCCTGCCCTGGAATTCCTGAACGATTTGTGAAACCTGCTGCATTCCCGTAGCGTCCCGGCTAAAGCCAATATATCCGCCATTGGTTTGATCTGTGAAATCTCCTGGAGTAATCCCACTTTCCTTGACGTAAAAAATCAGTCTGCGCATATTTGCAATTAAATTTTCTAATCCCATGCTTGTCACCACATGCGCCATCATGTTTATGTGCATCACGGATTCAGGCGGAGATATGCCTAAATAGCTGCTGATTTTGTCATAGGGTTTAAGCAAAGTATAGGGATGGTCTATAACCGGGTCAATTAAAATCACGTCGTTAATGTCTTCTGCGTAAATGACTTTAAACAATCTGTAATCGTCTTCGTTTCCCTTTACCGGCCAACGCCCATAGATTTCATAATATACGGATTTGCAATCATAGTCGATTTGAACGTCGGTATCTGCTGGACGTACTAAGTTCTGGCTGTGACTCTTTCCTTGTTTTTCTTTAACCACTTTCAGAAGTTTATCAATGTTTTCCGCAATGGCTCCCTCTTGTTTGGAAACTCCAAGAAAGTAAATTGCGGAATCCTCGTTGATTTCTCCGCACCAATTACAGCGATTCTGACCGTGAAAATTATTTCCTCTTGAGCTGGTATCCTGCACGTAGTTTTGCGGGTGAACTCTATATGTGTAATCGTTACCACTCCATTTTTCCACGGTTTGCGTAATGACTTCACCCGTAGGCCCGACAACGGGAGTCGGGGTATAGAATTCTCTATACTCAAAACTCCGCTTAATCACTCCTAAACCTGAAAGGAAGGTATCAAAGGCGGCTTCATCTAAAGATTCTCTGTGCTTGGTTTCTTCGGCATTCCAATCACAAAGCGCCTGCACACCTTTGCCTGCTTGATCCTGGGTGGTTCCTTTGGGAACAATAGTTACAATAGGGTCTGTTTTTATTGCTTCCATAAAACCAGCGTGCCATGATCGCACGGCAATATTAAAAATCGGAGGTACGAAGCGGAATCTTCCCACATATTCGTTTCTGTCCGGGCGCATTTCCATCATCATTGTGGTCTTGCTAATCTTCATAGCCTTAGCTTTTTCCACGTTGGAATTCACGGCAGCCTCAACCCTGGACTTTATCATGGCCGCCAGGTTCTTCCTGTTCTTGTCTTCAAAAAATGCCTTGTATTCAAGCATTAGTTAATGTCTCCGGCTGGAATTTTATCAAAAACCCAAAACATCATAATTATTCTTTTCACGGTTGCACCAAACCCACTATTACCTTTTATCTGAAAATCTGTCATGGGAGAGGGGTCTGGAAGCAAAGAAAAATATCCCTTGCTTATCCACAACGAATCCCCGCCTAAGCTTGTTAAAATCATTTTAGAAGTATCAATGGCGGCACAAACCATAGAGTCTTTAGACAATCCCTCGGCATTAGTAAAAGCAATTAACGTGGTGTCACCGCAAATCGTGCAAAGCGTATCAAATTTAAGAGAATCGTATCCAAACAAATTTCCGAAAGGCGTACAAATTCTCTGTTTGATTTCTACCCCACCCGTTGCACCGGAACCAATATTAATGGTGTCTTGGTCAACTAAATTTGTGTCCTGAATCGCAACTTTACCGATCTTCCAGGCATCCCCGGCCCATGTGAATTTTTTGGAGTACACGGTAGAATTCGCTGCGACATAAACCGTACAGGCTTCAATTCGGATATTCTTTGGATTTCTCCACGTAGCGGAATCCGCAGACAGTGCAAAAATTAAAGTGAGAGTCGCTAACAAAATCTTTTTCATTTTACTGACCTCCTACATTTCGTATTGGCAATTATAGACTTCTTGCCGTTTGTTTTTTTCTATTTTTTCCATCGTTTTTTTTCGTATTCCCGTTAATTCTGTTTTTGGTTCCGGTAATTTTTCAGCCCTATACGTCCCCGATAAAGCATGGATGAAAGCCATAAGCGCGTCAAAGTGGTACTGTCTTTTTTGTCCTCCATGCTCAATTGTGATTCGCTGATCTATCCATTCCTCATAAGATTTTTCGGGATCGGCCTTCATAAAAATAATGTCATCCAAAACCCGTCTTGCCCTTTCCCTTATAAATATCGAACCCGACCGACCTTCTAAAGTTGCTTTTAAAAAACTCCGAATAACCCCAACAATCATTTTGCGATCCGGAGAAGTTTCTAAAAACACTATTGGCCGTGGTTCGTCTTTGGCATTTTTCGCCACCCTGAATTGATCTGCAATTGTTCTAACCGCCCCTGCCTGGTTGGATGCAAACACATCTCTATCTGCGTATGAAGTCCGGCATCTGCTGTACTCATTCCAAATATCTTCGGCCTGATTTTCAACTGTTTTTCCCCAGCCAAGCCAGACATAATCTACAATCACATCGAAATTTTGGCTCACTAGCAGCCGGACGAAAGCAGAAGCGTCCCCCCACTCACTCGTCGCATAGTCGTACCCACCGATTGACACCCATCCCATATTTTGCGGCATGAAGTTGTCTGGAATAAGATGGATATTCTCATTTGCTTCCGGCCATAATGAGCCTTTTGTAACCTTACAACACCCCAACCCTATGGCTCTGAACCTCGGAGCGGTTTCTCCGCCCATTTCCAAAGCCATTCTCGCCAGATATTCGGGGTCTTTTTCTAAAAGAACGGAATTTTCACGATTACCCGGTATAAACAAAAAGCTTTTCTTGGTCTTGTACTCCTTGCCATCCACGTGAATTGTTTCTTCTCGAATAAACTTTGAATTCTTTCCCCGATGTTCAGGACAGGGGCAATTAACTCTGAATCTTTCAATGAGCCAATCAACACCTATGCCTTCCCAGTTACAGGTCAACTGAATCCTGGGCTTTATAAACACCTGCTTTCCGTCAATCGGAGTAACCAAAGTCGATCTTACCCACGGCAATGGACCCATGAACTGATTCTTTTCAAACTCCGCTGCCTCGTCAAGAGAGTAAAAGTGAATTTCTTTTCCCCTGTAGTTGCGCCAATCGTCTAAATTCTGCATGTGGCCGATTGTTACTCTTGCACCACTTGGAAAAATATAAGCATATTTGGGATTTCCATACCACTTCGCGCCGAAACCCGAATACAACTCATAGCATTGGTCAATAAGGTCTTCGGCATCCTTTAATTTTCTCCTGAATATTAGCGCCCTATACTTCTTCACCTTGTAAAGATGAATAGGTTTGTTGTAACTATTCCCGGAACTGTCAAAGATCGCATTCCAGCACAATACCCAAGTTTTTCCTGGGCCTGCTATTCCACCTACAAGGGTTTCATCTGCTGTCGATATTGCGGCTTCAAGTTGGAACCCCGGCCTCGGAGCAATAATTTCAACTTCTTTTTCATTTGCCACGCGCCTTAACCTTCCACCCGGCTTTATCCAGATTTTCTACCATTGCGTTTAATAGTTTTCCATTTTCGCAATAAGCTGGATATTTTTTATTGATCTGCCAAACCTCATCACAAATATCAAATAATGGCCTGACATCTTTTTCTTGAGATAAACTGTTATTCCATTTTAGCCTAAGCCAAAATAATTTAGCCTTTAAGCTATAAGGCTTATCGGATTCACTAAACACCTTGGTCTTATCATTCATGGTTACATGGTCTGCAAAAGTCAGGGATGAGGCGTAAAGTAGCACCACGATAAATAAAGCAAAGAAGAGTTTAAGAATTCGCATTTGCCAACCCCCAGTAAATCCCAAAGCCCAAGAACTGTTCGGGATAAAATGTCATGCTATTGGTCAAAAAACTGGCTCCCAATAACAACAAGCCATAAAAAGCCCAATCCCTGGTTTTAACAAATCCCAGGTTCAATATCAGGGTCAGTAATCCAAAGCCCAAACCTACAATTCCTATCTCATAAAGCAATAAGAGGACTTCGTTATGCGGATGACTGGAACTTACTAAAAGCTTCCAGCTACCCAAGCCGTGACCGAAAAGCATGGTCTTCACGCTTTCCGTCCATCCAGCATAGGCAAGCTTCCATATGGTTTCTCTTGCTGCATCCAACTCAAAACCGTACTGTTTGCCGTAATTCACGACCACCAACACCCCAACGAGAACGGGAAGAATCCAATACCTGGGTTTGATAAAAGCACAGATTAAAGCAGTAACCGATAACAGCACTATGGTGTTTGAATATGACACACAGATAAAATATGAGAATAACACAAAGAGCAAGACCCAGGGAATTACGGAAAGTTTAAGCTTAAAACGGTTTTTCATCGCTTCCTTTAAAATCTATCGGTAATGGTGAATCCACATCATACCCAAAACTAGGCTTACTCTCCATCTGAATTGCTTTTACAAATCCATCGTAAGCCCCAAGATGGTAGGTAATGAAATTAAAAACAGAAACTATGTTGTTAGTATCAATTTGTCCTCTATAGTTATCACCAATCCAGCGTCTTATTCTATTGCAAAATTCGGTTTCGGTCATATCTTCTTTAACCTCCACAACACCGGAAGTAACCCCATCATTACCACTGTCGCAAACCTTATCCTATGCCTAAACGTACCCCAGGAATACAACTGTCCCAAGTCCTGCGTAAACCTCACACTATTAAAAACGTAATCCGCTATCTGTATAACAGCAAAACATATCAACCCCACACCAA
>JBAZUJ010000017.1:0-26069 GCA_041661485.1 Chitinophagaceae bacterium | reverse complement strand
GCAAACCTTATCCTATGCCTAAACGTACCCCAGGAATACAACTGTCCCAAGTCCTGCGTAAACCTCACACTATTAAAAACGTAATCCGCTATCTGTATAACAGCAAAACATATCAACCCCACACCAATAATCTTCTTACTGCTTTTATTTAACCCCGCACAGCTCAATACTATCCCATCAAACGCCACCCACTTTGCCAACTCATTCAATGTGTACCCCGGAACGTAATCCCTTGCCGAAATCAAACACAGCACACAGATAAACGCGCAGACATTCCTTAACAAGTACCCATTACCAGGATAGCTAAATCCATTGATAGCAAAACCCACAAGCACAGTATAACAAAACAACGACACACCGATAATCTGAAAAGCAAACCACCTGATATTATCAAAGTCTAAACCAGGTGTAGAAGCAAAGCTGAATATGGCCAACAATGATAAAATCGAAATTAGGGGGAAAATTTGTGGAGGAGTACGCACACCCATAGGGGGGTATATATATTTTTCCCCCTCCCCCCCCTCTAGTTTTTTATGTTTGGTATACATTTTGCTAGTATCTTTTTGTTAAGTTTACATAATGATTATTATGCGACATTACAAATATTATCTTGTGTGATATCAATATGTTGCAGTAGTTATGCACATTGCTATACATATTAAATAGACTCTATATTAGGTGTTTTGGGTGATTGTTGTGGAGTATCACTACATGGAACAGCCATGGGAACCTGATACTCTTTAATAGATGTATTCTGATCAACTGTTAGCTTATCGCCGTATGTTTCTGTATCATAGCACCGGGCTAACCACTGCCGAGATTTGATGCGATTTGTAGCTTTTGGGCTATCGTTTTCTGTATCGCTTACATCTATTGTTTGCTCAGCCAATATCCTAGCTTTATCTTTTCGCGCGTGTAATAATTTATCCTTTAAATCTTTATTTAGATTTATGTTTACGTGGGTTAAATATGTATCGAGGTTTTTTGATTTGCAGAGTTTATCAAAACTCATTTCTGTAGTGGAATATTCTGTTATGAGGTTTTCGAGGATATTTTTATCAATATGATATTTATCTTGATCCGCTACCATAGCCATAGATGGAGCCGCTCCGCCGTTTATTGGTGTTGTTATGGTGTGCATTTTACCTCTGTTAAAAACCGCAGAACCCCCAAACCCCCTACAAAATTATATTGTAGTGATTTGGGTTATCATTGCCGGATTTCGGTGTTCGGGCTGGGCGTTGCATCCCAGCAAGAGCCTTAACCCGCAGGATCAATGCGGCCATGTACTCCGCCAGTGTGTACCTGCGCCCCGGAATAGATTGCCCCGCTGCTGGCCTCTATCCGGATTTCTCCCCGGATATATCCTAGCGCCTGGTTACATCCGCCAGACCTAGCAATCTATAACCCCATATCAAGATTATAATATTTTATTTTGGAGTTGTCAACAATTTTTTAACATTTTATAAAGATTGTTTCACGTGAAGCGTTTTTAGTGTGGATAAGTAGTGGATAGTTTGAGGTAAATTTTTTATATTGACAAACCATAAAACACATATTATATTAACACTATATTATTATCAATATACATAACCGATAGGAGGAGAACATGAAAACCTATAGTTGCAATCGCTGTAAACATACGTGGTATCCCAGGATAGATAAACGGCCGGTATTGTGTCCTGCGTGTCATAGCCCATATTGGGATAAACCGCGAAAAATAAAAACAGAAAAACTTGAGACTGTCAATTTAATTCCTTAACTCATTGATTAGAGGGGAGATATTTTTGCATTATTTGCTTGACATTGTGTTACGATAGTATTATATTATTATCATACAAACAAACAATTAACCGCCCGCGAGGGCAAGGAGGGAAAAATGGAAGATCAAGTAAACCTTTTAAAAACCGGCGGGCAGTGGTGGTTACAAACAAATGAATCAAGAATTGAAAATAGAAATCCGATAGAAAAAAGAACATGGCTAAAAAAAGAAAGTGCAATAAAATATGCGAAAAGGCACAACTATAAAGTTTTTTTCTATAAAAATGAAATTTAACAATTAACCTAGAAAGGTGGTGATCGCATGTTAAAATTAAAGCTCATATCTGCACAAATAGTGGTTATGAGTATAGTAATGGTTCTATCGGTTTTTTTAATAAGATAGTAGTAAGTAAATTTCTAAAAAATGGAGAATCAAAGAAATAGATGATATGATTAAAGCAGGGGAAAAAGAAACAATCAAAGCATAAACCCATAACCAGGCAGGTATCCATACCTGAGAAACAAGGGGTAAACATAGAAGATATGTTCCCCTTGCCTGGAAATAAGAAAGAATAAATAAAATGAATTTTTTATTAAAAACAAAATATACAGATTGCTTTGGTTATTCTTATCCTTGCTATGTTGTAAAAATAAAAAATGTAGGATATTCAATCCGGCGTGTATGCGGTAATACATTTATAACATTGGAATATTCCACGTTAAAAGAATTAAACGATTGTTACAATATTAATTGTTTTAAATAAGGAGTAATAAAAATGTTAACAGATAAAAAATATAACGAAGTTTTAAAGCCAAAAATGCCAGAAGGATTTATTTTGATTAAAGAATATCAAAAATGGGGTGAGCAGCCTACAATCAAAAATTATAATACTGGAAAAATTATGTTTTGGTTTAATGGTAATTTTGTTACAGGTGCAAAGATTTGGCATGATTTAAAAGATAATTGGATACCTGTAAAAGAAGAGGAAATCAGTTATTTTTGTAATGGAATGGATGAATTGTTAAAAGAAAATTGTAATTAAAAGGAGTATTAAAAATGACAGCAGAAACAAAAAGAATTTTAGATGGTAAAATTATCAGATATCATTGGAATTTTGAGGGATATAATGTTTTTTTGGATTTACCCAGCTATGGAATTTTAGGCGGTAATTTTAACAGAGCAGAAAAAGAACCTGAATTTTTATCAGAAACAAAAAAATATATCGGATTTTTTTGCCATAGGGTAGGTGTAGCATGAATTGCGCATGGTGTGGAGACAATTTAAATAAACCAGTTTCTCACGGCATTTGTTGGCTACACAAATATCTGTGTTTTGATAAAAAGCGGATAGCCAAAAAAAGGCTGGAAAGACGGTGTGAAAAGCTTTTAACGCTTATAAACAACGTTTGATACCAGTTTTTACTTTGGCGCAACCATAGAGCTTTGTTAAGCGGTTTAAGTCTTAGAATTAACGTATTATTGTTAGATATTGCATTTAACCTTAATCTTTTGGTATATTTAAACCATGTTAAATAAATTAAATAGTGTTTTTGGTGAAATTATGGAAAAATTGACAATAGAGGAAATGATTTGCCATTCGATTGCGCCAGAACTATCTATTGCCAAAAAAGAGGAATTGCTGGCTATCCGGCATCCGGTTATTGTTATTGATGATATCACGAAGGCGGAAAAAATCGCGGATTTGGTAATTGATCTTGACTGACCTAAATCCTAAAAAAGGAGTGTTTATGTTTAAATCACTTCTTTTGATTCTTGCGGTTGTTTCTTTGGGTTTTTCGCAGGATTTTGACCTTGATGTGAGTAAAGAGAAAAAAGTGGGTAATAAAACCAAAGCAAGCGCGTATGATTATAACACCGGAGAGTATAAAACTATAACCACTAAGCCGAGCTATGGCAGTTCTAACTATAAAATGACAATAGAAGATGATAAATCCGGCTTTACTACAGAGTACAAAGTCAAAAAAAATACCGAAGTAGATTACGGCTATGTAAAAAAGGTAAAAATCATGGACGAAAACACTCTGGAAACCAAAACCATGAAAACCAAAGATTTTGGGTTTAAGAAAAAAGTTGAAATTGAGTAATAAAAAAACTTGACTTTATAAAAAACGTAAATTATCTTAGTATCGTTCTTTTAAATTTGCTTTCATTTCCGTTATTCACGGTAACGATGAAATAGATTTTAGCCCTTGCGCTCTTATCCTTTTCCTTCTGCCGTGAACAGGGGGAGGGGAACAGATTTAAGCGCAGGGGCTTTTTTATTTTATGGCTCCTGAAAAGAACGGTTTTAATTGGTTTTTTCCTTAAAAAAAGCGCAAGAAAACAAATAGGGGAAAATATCCTAAATGTTAAAACAGGAGACCATCCGATACGGCTCTGACCCGATTACCGTCAACCGATTTAACCCCGAACTGACTTTGAAGGGGCACGATGGAAATTACTCCAAGGCTGGGGAGTAATTAGTTTTTACCTGTTTAAGGCTAAAAGATACTAAAGCCTTTGTGAATCTTTCCTCTTTAATTAAGGGTCTGGAAGAAAAGGGTAATTACGCCCAAACAAATGGAATAAAAATATGAACCTCTTAGTGTAATGAAAATTGAGGGAGCGTTACAGGAGGAAATTGAGAAATATGCAAGAGGATACATCGGCTCTCTGATAAAATCAGACATGTATTATGACCCCAAAGAATTAGACCCTTACGACATTGTTAAAAATTATTATACTGCCGTTGATTGGGCAGTAAAAAACAACAGAACAGATTTAATGAAAACAGACTGGGGAAAACTTAATAAATACGAAAAGAAAAGAATTGTTGCGCACAAATAAAGGGTTTTAATTAATGCTTAATTGCCAATTCTTTCCAGATTGCAAAAAAAACTTAGAAAATTATCCGCAAAATCATCCTGACCGCAAAAAAACCGATCTCGAAAAATGTAAATGCCAAAAATATATAAAAGATAATTCCAGCCAAGAAAAAACATTTGCAGAGTTCTGGGAAATCTACCCGCGAAAAAAAGATAAGGGCAACGCTATAAAAGCCTGGACTAAAATAAAAGAACCGGAAATTGTTTTAGAAAAAATAAAAACCGCCTTGAAGTGGCAAATTAAATCTATACAATGGACAAAAGAGGAAAAGCAATTTATCCCTTATCCTGCCAGCTATTTGAACGGGGTTTGCTGGGAAGACGAACCAGATAAGGTTGATGCAATTATTATTGAAAAGAAAAAATGTCCGCACACTGAAAAAGACGAAGACGGTACAATTTTAGAATGCAAAAAATTTTCAGGTCACGCACTTCCTCATGATTTTATCAGAAAAAAATAAATAAAATAGTTCTTGACATACAAAAGCATACATGTTATATTATTTGACATACCAAAGGAATAATATGAAAAAAACAATGATAAGCATAAGACTTGAAAATGACCTTTTGAAAAAAGTGCGCGAGTTATCAGAGAAAGAAAGCCGATCCCTGTCTGGAATGATTGTTTATGCCATAAAAAAGGTTTTAGGGATTGTAAAATAAATAAATTAAGCGCAAGAAAAATAAAAAAGGAAGGGGAAAAATGAGCTTAATCGAAATCAAAAACAGAGTCAACGGAGAAGTGATTTTTAAACACGACTGCGAAAATAACACCGTGAAAATTACAGTGGAAGAGGCAGTAAAATTAAAAATCAATCTTTCGGGGAGCGATTTGTCGGGGAGCAATTTGTCGGGGATCAATTTGTCGGGGATCAATTTGTCGGTGAGCAATTTGTCGGGGAGCGATTTGTCGGGGAGCAATTTGTCGTGGAGCAATTTGTCGTGGAGCAATTTGTCGGGGAGCAATTTGTCGTGGAGCGATTTGTCGGGGAGCGATTTGTCGGGGAGCGATTTGTCGAGGAGCGATTTGTCGAGGAGCAATTTGTCGGGGAGCAATTTGTCGGGGAGCGATTTGTCGAGGAGCAAAATTGAAGCCGGAATAATTTCAACTTTTAAATTTTTTGGAAATTTCGGATCGGCTGGAAGAAACACTGTTTTTTTAAAATTGGAAAAATCAATTTATGTACATTGCGGATGTTTTAAAGGATTGCTGGAAGATTTTGCCAAAAAAGTAAAAGAGACTCATGGTAAAAATGAGCTTGCCAGAGAATATGGTTTAATGATTGCTATGATAAAAAAATTGTGGAAGATAAAATGAACTACGAAACGGCAAGAATTGTTCTAAAAACCTGCGTAACGGATTATATGTCACAGAGGATGTATTATACGGCTAGCACCTTACAAAATATCATTGATGAATTAAATAAAGTGCAGGATATGCGGGAATTTCTTGACCACATATTTCCGCAGAAACCACATAATCCGGAAAAACTTTATCAATCAGACGAGATTTGCGACTACTGCCAGCGCTGCAAAGCTGACGATGAGGAGAAAGACGAGGCGTGCGAAGAGTGCAGAAAGGAAATAAAAACAAACGGAAAATTTATAGGGATTGAAAGGGTTTTATAAACAAAAGAGGTGAAAATGCGTGGATTTAAAATCTTTGAAAATGATTGGACTTGCAAAGGATTCCAATTTGAGGTTGGAAAAGAATATTCAATTGATAGTGAAATTGAAATCTGTAAAAAAGGTTTTCACTTCTGCGAGACAATGATAGATTGCTTCAAATACTATCCTCCACTACAATGGAATAAATTTGCAGAGGTAGAAATACCGGAAACCGCCATGGTTTTAAACAGTGAAAATTCTAAAAAATGTACGAATAAAATAAAAATTGTAAGAGAAATTGAATTTAAAGAAGTAATCGAAATTATTAAAAAAACAGATTACACCTCTGGCAGTTATGGCACCTCTTTCTGTTACGGCACCTATGACAGTTACGGCACCTATGACAGTTACGGGACATCTTGCAGTTCCGGCACCTCTGGCAGTTATGGCACCTCTCGCAGTTCCGGCACCTCTGGCAGTTATGGCACCTCTCGCAGTTCCGGCACATCTGGCAGTTATGGCACATCTGGCAGTTATGGCACCTCTTTCTGTTGCGGCACCTCTTTCTGTTCCGGCACCTCTGGCAGTTCCGGCACATCTGGCAGTTATGGCACCTCTGGCAGTTATGGCACCTCTTTCTGTTCCGGCACCTCTTGCAGTTCCGGCACCTCTGGCAGTTATGGCACCTCTCGCAGTTCCGGCACCTCTGGCAGTTCCGGCACCTCTTGCAGTTCCGGCACCTATTGCAGTTACGGCACCTCTCGCAGTTCCGGCACCTCTCGCAGTTACGGGATAACAAAGTGTAATGGGGTTTATAAAACAATTTTCTGCTATAATTATACCGGAAAATTGGCTTGCTTCAATAAAAAAATATCAGAAAAAAAATTTGATGAAATTTTTGAAAAATTAAAAAGTTTTGATTGGTATCCTCTTTTTCATAACATGTTCGAATTGTTCCTGAAAAACGGTAGTGAGTGGGAAAAAACACCAATACCGAAAACCGAATCAGTATCAAAAGAAAAGGCGTGGGAATCAATGCCGGAAGAAATGAAAAAATATATTGCATCACTAAAAGAATTTAACTCGAAAATGTTTTTTGAAATAACTGGAATTAAGCTAAAAAAAACAAAATAACCTCTCACCGAGAGGTAGATGGGGCTTGTAGTGGGACTATTCCCGCAAGCTCCAAACAAAAAAGGTGAACCATGAAAGAATTAGATGTTTTTAAAAATTACGAGGTTTTACAGGACAAAGACGAAATATTCTCATATCGGTTAAAACTTGAACAGGCGAAAAAAGAACTAACCGAAATTATAGAGAGCCTAGACGCTCATCTTATCCGCACAATGAAAAATCAGAATATCGAATCTTTCATAGTAAAATTAGGTGATAACGAAAACAAAGTTTTTTACGCCAATGAGAAAAAAGAGAAAATAAATTCTCCCGATACTTTAAAGAATATGTTTTTTAGCGGAAATGATACCGAGCGGGATTTAGCAAAGCGCTGTTTGAGTTTTTCTGCATCCGCATGGAAAACCGCGAAAGTAAAAGAACTTTGCGACACGCTAGGATTGAATCAAAAAGATTTTATTGATACCGAATATACGGATAAAATAAAAGTTACGGTTATACCAATGAACATTTTAAACCAAAAAAAGAAAGGGGTACTATCATGAGTATCATCGCCACAGATTCAGGAAACGCTTTTGAACCAACACCATTGGGGATGCAGCAGGCCGTATGCGCATATGTTAATGATATAGGATTTCAAGAGGGGGAATATCAGGGTAAAAAAAATATACGGCATCAAATAATTATTTCATGGGAGCTTGCAGAAAAAATGAGTGATGGGCGGCCATTTATGGTTAGCGGCTGGTATACTCTGTCACTAAACGAAAAAGCAACTTTGAGACATATTCTTGAATCATGGAGAAGCAAAGAATTTACAGAGGAAGAATTAAAAGGTTTTGATTTAACAAAACTCATTGGGAAAAACTGTTTTTTGAATTTGGTAAAAAATTCAAAAGGAAAAGCAAAAATTCAGGCCGTTACACCAATGCCTAAAAACATGCCAGCAATAGCAATTCAAAACCCTGAAATGTCGCAGAAAATGCAAGAGTTTATTGCAAGTATGATTGCTAAGGCCGTAAATCCAGAAGCAAAAGAAACAGAAACGGCTGAACAGAATCCGGCACAATCAGACGACTTGCCATTTTGATATAAAATAAAAATCGGCGGTGGCTGGTTTCGGTTCCGAAAAAGGAAGAAATGTCTTTCCGCCAGCTATCGCCACTAAAAGGTAAAACAATGACCATAAAACTACCCATCATAAACCGCCGCTTAACAGTGGCAATACGGCAGAACGTTAAGAAGCGCAAACCTAAAGTTGATTTACTGGCAAGCGAAAAGCAGGAAATGAAAATTCTGGACGCTAGGGATCAAGACAATGAGGGGGTAACACGTGGATATTGAAGGAGAAATTGTATCTATTATAACTGAACATGATTCATGTTTTTTAACAATTGAAGTTAAGCCAATTGATATTTACGAATTATGCTTTAACCCGTTATACAAAAAGGTAAAAATACAAATCAAGTAAAAAATAGATGCCTAAAACAATAATTTGCAGACCTCATAAAGCGCGGAATCGAAAGGAAGTTTTTGCAGAACTTTTAAAATATTGGCTTACGGGGAAAAAATGAAATTTATACCAAAATCAAAAGACAAATGTTTTAAGTGCTGTAATTATGATTCTGCAAAAAAAGTATATGGGATGATTTGTTTTGAGTGTAAAATTTATTGGCCGGATAGGTTTGAGAAGAGGAAAAAAATAAATGGCAAAAAGTAAAACAGCACGTAAATTAAACATTATGGAAAATACCGACTATAACGAAATCATGAAAATACGATCTAGAAACAGTATCATTAGCGAGATTGAATCAGGCAAATTTAACAAAGCGGATTTGCAGAGAATCGGTGAATCGGTTTTAAAGGAATATGAGAGAGGAAAACAAATGGCAAATAAAATTCCCACCCCCTCTATGCCTGTGAGGTGTAATTGCGATGACTGACGAAAAATATACTCCTCAAAAACATATCTCTTTGCTGGCAAAGGATATTCTGGATTTCCTGAAAGCGAATTGCATTGGCAAAGAGAACGCGGTTAAAATTTCCGCAATCGTTTTCAGGTTTGAAACTGATAGGCGAACCGTTGAATTATGTTCCGAGGAATTAAGAGAGGCAGGAATACCGCTTTGTTCTTTGGTTTGTCCTCCTTATGGCTGGTTTTTGGCTAGGAATTACACGGAAATGGAAAACTGGTGCAGGCAAATTGATCATAGATTTAAAAAAATGAGTATTCATCGGTCTATGGCAATTCAAAGATTAAAAGCCGAAGCTGCACGAGAGGGAATACAATTAAACTTGGAGTTTTTCAAATGGCCAAACTAAGAGAGTTTTTTAGAACCAAAACAAAAGAACGCGAATTAGATCGGCGCAAAAAATTACTCCTTGAGAACCGCGCAAAATATCAGGAAAGCGTTATGATTAACCAAATTTTGGATCACGTGGAAATGGATTTAGAAAGGGAGGTGAAGGTATGATAAAAAACTTTCCACTGCAAAACTGCGAAAAATTTTTGCTTTGGTTTTCCGGAGTTTTTATTGGGTTGTGGGCGATAATAATTTTTTATACGTTTTTGATGTGAGGTTAAGAGAAAAACTGCATCATATCTATAGTTGTATGCAATAAACTTTTGGTTGAATTTACGAATGTGCGGTGTCTGGGGTATTTAATATTAATCGCGCCGAAAGGCAAAGGAGGAAAGAATGATTACAATTCAAAAAAGTAAAACTGCGGATACTCGAACCTGTGATTTTGCAAACGTTAAAAAAGAAACTTTGTTTGATTCAAGCCTTCAGCATATTAGAGATGTAAGAAACGGAATCGAGTATTTTAAGGGACTGCTAGATACTGCCGCACTCAATCACGATTCAGATAAATTAACAGATATAGATGGATTTCATTCCGATTTCCTTACCGGATTTAAAACAACAAAATGGTGGGATAACCATCGCAAAATTATGCGTCACCATCTTATCGAAAAAGACGGAATACCGGAAGATGTAAACTTGATTGATGTTTTCGACATGATAGTTGATTGCGTCATGGCAGGCATGGGAAGAAGCGGGAGTGTATATCCGCTTAATATTGACGTAAGGGTTTTGATAAAAGCGTTTGATAATACAGTTGAATTACTAAAAAAACAAGTAATAGTTGAAGACGGCGCGAGTACAAAATAGGCAAAAGTTTACTCGCATACAACACGCCAAAGGGATGAAAGGTGGGAACCCTTCACCCGTTTGGCAACACGTTGTATGCAATAAACTTTTGGTTGAATTTACGAATGTCAGATAACGTGGGTTTTTAATATTAATCGCGCCGAAAGGCAAAGGAGGAAGAAATGGGAAAATCGCTTTTTAACCCTGGGGATATTGTTAAAATTAGGGGATCAAACACTACGGGAGTAGTAATGGATGTTTTTTTAGGTGTTTATGATAATAAATATTATTACATGATTGTAGTTTCTGATGTTTCAAAAAACTATAACACGTTTCAGCCGGAGGTTGTTTTGGAAGACGGCGCGAGGACAAAATAGGCAAAAGTTTACTCGCATACAACAACCGTATTATGCGATTGGAAACCGCACAATACTAGAACGTTGTCCAAAATAACCGGCTCCTAGGAATAGTCGGTGGCAAGATTCTAAGTATTATTAATTTAGTGCGCCTTAAAACAAAGAAGGGAAAAATGAGGGAAATAAAATTCAGAGGATGGCATACAAAAAAGCAAAAAATGTTTTCGGCAGAAAACATGGCCATAGATCAATTAACTCTTTTACCGACAGGAGAATTTATTAATGTAAGTGGAATGGATACAAAACTATCACATGTTTTTACAAAAAATGAATTTGTTCCGCTACAATACACTGGACTAAAAGACAAAAACGGGAAGGAAATTTATGAGGGGGATATTGTAAAATCAATATACAATCCACGTAATGAATACTACACAAAAAAAGAAAATATGATGATTGTTGAATATGATATTTGCAATCCATGTTTTGTGTTAATTGACATTAAAAATAAAAACATTATGGAGTATGATTTCGTTTGCTGTAATATGAGAAGTAATGAAGTAATCGGAAATATCTATGAGAACCCAGAGCTAATTAATCAGGACGGCGCACAAGACAAAGGAAAATTAGGGTCGCCGGTTACTTCGGACAACACGCCAAAGGGCTGAAAGGTAGGAACCCTTCACCCGTTTGGCAACACGTTGTCCAAAATAACCGGCTTCATGGAATGGTCGGTGGCAAGATTCTAAGTGGTAAAAATTTATCATGAGCGCAAGACAAAAAGGAGGGGAAATGTCAGGTTTAACCGTAATTAATACTGCAAAAGAAAAAGACAGAGAATCCATGAAAAAGCTTGGAATCAAATCAAGAAAAGCTTTTAAAAAACATCAAAAGAAATTAAGAAAATTATTATCGGGCAAATTAGGAACTCAAGAAGCAATTTAAGAAATGATAATAAAGTAAAAGAAGAAAATTAAAAATGCCATCGTGTGAATTTTGTGGTTGCAAGTTGACCAACGATGCTTCCAATCAGCCGCCGGAAGGTGAATGTGATTTCTTCTTTTGTGATAAGGAAGAATGCGTTTTACTTGCAGAAAGTTACAGGGAACAAAAGAGAGAGGAATCTAAAGTAAGCCAATGAAATATTTTTATGAAACTACAGCAATAAAACCTTTCGAGTGTGATATCTGCGGAAGTATTGTAAAAATCGGAGAAAGTAGGCATCGGCATAAGCGGAACGGAACGTATAAAGATGACCGAAATATATGTGATACGTGTCATGGGTTTTTATTTGATGCCGAATGGATTGACCCAAACACAAAAAACAAAAACATGAAAGCGTTTCTGAAAAAAGCGAAGAAGATAGAGGAAAAATTAAAATGAGTAAATCACGTGGCTTAAGAATGAATCTTTGCGATTTACCGGAAGATATGCGTAAACAATTTGAAGGATATAATAAATCAAACGATCCGAAACCAAAGGGAAAAATTCCAACAAAAACAGAACAGGAATTTAATGATAGATATTTACAAGGAAAAGGTAGGTTTGAAGCATTAACTTTTAGAATGAGCAACGGCCATAAATATACACCAGATTATTTTATCTGGGATGGAGTAAACCAGTTTGTTTATGAGACAAAAGGGTCATATCGGCTGCATACATACCAAAGGGCAAAACTGGCATTTGACCAATGCAAAATAGAATACCCAATGTTTAAATTTATTTGGGCAGAAAAACAAAAAACCGGCGAATGGAAAATTAATTAAAACACATCGCCATTTTTATACGGTGGATTTTTATAATACCTGTTTTTTATTGCTCTTTTTTTAACGATGGGTAATTTATAAAATCCACCATTTTCTAATGAAGCAATCGGAACCGTATTGTATGCCCTATAAGAATGCACCCAGTTAAAAGTAGTATCCAAATATCCCACAACACTATCTATCTGCAAAGTATCAAAGTAAACCGTATTACTACCGCTAACGACATTTCCAGAATCCCTATAAGTAGTGTCATTCGAGGTATTAAGGAAATAGAAATTTGTGTTCCCACCTCTGCTCGTATCATTTACGGCATAAGCACTGCAAAGCGTACCAAAATTATAACAGTCTTTAACATCAAAATACGTCAGCGAAGTCGCAGTCGGAAAACTGAGCTTGTAATTTGTTCCTGGCGTAGTGGACTGAAATTTTGTCACTCCGGTAACGCCGCCAGATATGTCACCTGCCTGTCTTGCTGATATTGCTATGGAGTCACCACTCGTAAACGTATACGTTTTTGCGTCAGAAAAAGTAACACGGCCCAGTGTTGTTTTTGTGCCGGTTGATCTTAAAAGAGCATTACCTCCAAGATACAAAGAACAGGCCGCCGTCGTTTTTGTCCCCGTTGCTCCCACAATAAAATCACCATTTGTTATTGTGTCCAGTGCTCCTATCGTTAAAATCCCCGATCCGTTATATGTTTGGTCGTCTGCTGTTTTAAGATTTTTTGCATCGCTGGAAAAACCTCCAGTGGCAGAAGTCGAAACGGTGTTACACGTGAGATTATCTGCGAGGGTTAATGCTCCCGCTGAACACGCCACATCGTAAAAAGTGCGTGTTGAACTCGTGAAAGAAGCGTTACCAGTAAACGTTAAAAGAGATGTTCCTGCGGTTATGGTTGTGGCCGATCCGGTAGTCCAGTTTCCTGAGCAGTAAATTAATGAACTGCCCAGATTTGCGTTTTTAGTTCCAAAATTATACGTTGTAGAACCAAAATTTCCAAAAGTTCCAAATCTCAAAACAGAACTACCGGTTATGATATTTGCCTTGACCCCTGCATTGTTAGTACAACCAAAACTAAATTCGCCAGTGGTTGTAACATGATTATTATTTGTTATCAGCGTTACATTGTTATTCACGCCCTCAGCCGTTATCAGGATGGATGGAACCACAATCGAATCAGATAGTGAAAACGTATCCACGTACCCCGCATTATATCCGTTACGCAGCCACAAAGAGGTTGTCCCACCCATTATTAATTTCGGTAATAAATATTTTAGATTTGTTGTGCCTACTCCGACAACTAATTGTCCAGAGCCGTTAATTGTCGTACCAGCAACGACTGTTATTGGTGTGGCGGAAACAGAATAATTTAAAAATGCCTGATTCAGTGTTAGCGTTCCCCCCATAACATTTAAAATACCGTTAGTTCCGTTGGTGATTACTGATCCGCTCCATGTAGCTGTTTTCCCAGGATATGAACATGTTAAAGATAGCGGCCTTCCCGCTTTATCTAAATCAATATTTCCGGTTCCCATAAATTTTAAATGACCGCCGAACGTTACTGTTCCCACGCCTGAGCCAATGTGAAAATCACCGTCACGAGTTGTTGCGATTGTGTCATTTATGGTAAGCGCCCCAGTGCCGTCAACAAAAACTTTACCACCAACAGTTAATTTTGTTGTGGCAGGAATTTTTATTGCGCCGGAATATCCGCTTGTTACAACCCACACGCTGCACACCGCCGTATTTGTATTTATGGAGCAGGCAAACGCAGTTGCATTCATAACAACAGAGTCCGATGCAACCGGAGCAGCGCCCCTGCTCCAATTTCCTGCTGTTTCCCATTTACCGTCAGCCTGGTCTCCGTCCCAAACGTTTACAGTCATGGCTCCAAAAACAGAAAAGCATATTCCTAACGTTAGGAAAAAGGTAAATATTTTTTTCATTATTTCACATCCATTTTAAACACCGCAGGACGCAATCCCGCAAAGTCTTTGTTTATGATATAAATTAATTTTCCGATCTCTTTTCCTTTGTGCGTAATTACGGAAAGGATAGTGTCACCCGTAGCAAGAGTCAACATCATGGGGAGTCGCGCTTGTTCAGTTTCTATGTGTTGCGGAATTAATCGCGGTTTCATTTCAAAGTTTCCCAGCGTATCGGTGTAAACTTTTTCAATAATTGTTTTTTCGGCTACAAGCGTTTCTTTGATGCTGATAATTTTATTAGCAGGCAACGGCTCTTTTGCAGGATCGGCAATTTGTCCTTTTTGAGCCATAGACAAAGAACAAAACACAAAGACAAATAGTAATTTTTTCATTTTCCCCTCTCCTCTAGTTTTCCCTCTATCCGTCCGATGGCTTTCATCATTTCCAGATGAAGGTTTTGTATTTCTTTGAACGTAATATTTATTTCATTAGATTTTTCATGACAAATTTCCCGATGTTCCGGCCAGTTTACCATACTGGATAATTTACCTTTAATGTATCCATAGGACACGCCCCCGGAGGCAATAAGGGCAATTCCTCCTGATATCAAATAATCTATCATTTTATTTTCCAAAAATAACCCCAACTATTAAAAATATTATTAATGAAATTACCACACCGAAAGGCATGAAACGCCAAAATATCACTTGCTTATTTCCTTTATGTAAATCATAATTAAATCGTCGAGTTGCTGTTCCGTTATCTTTCCCTTAGCATATTCGTCTAAATACATATCAATTTTATTTCTGCGGGTTTCGGTTATGGTTGTGCGATAGGTTGTAGCGCAAGACAACCATATTGTTGACGCCAACAAAATGGTAATGATTTTACTCATGCGCCCTCCCTCTATTTAAAATTACAAACTCCATAAATAAAATTCTTTTCTGATAATCGGAGTCAGCAGAGGTGTTCCCCGCAAACATATTTTTTGGGATATTATATTTTTCTGGCATAACAAAACTGTTGCGACTTTTTTCTTCCCCATGAATCGTGCGATAATCCAAATACGCCAAAATCGCAAGAAGAATGAAAACGAGAAGTAATAATTTTTTACTCATGATTTATAAAGTACCTTTCAATTCTATCCCTAACCCACCCTCTGTGATCATGTTTTCCATGCGACCTTAGCTTTTCGTCAAACTTTCCACAGTCCGATATTTCATTATGCGGGCAGTGCCAATCTTCACGGTAATATTGTACACAATAGCAAATATCGCGGCAAACATTCTTCATGCGCTTTTACCCGCTATACCAATCCCAACCTTTCCATCATAGCCAAAACTACCATGAGCAACCTCAGAGGCATCTAATATTTTTTTATCGTAATACTTGCTTTTGTGCTTTTTAAACTTCTTCCATTTCTTAACTTTCATAAAACACCTTCATAAATAATTTCATATTGCTTCCAATTCCTAAATTCATCCGCAAGCGTGTCAGGGTTTACACCTTTCCAGTTTTGTCTAATTTTCAACAAGGTTAAATATTTGGCTGTCATTTCAGAGCAAACTGGTCTATCGGCAATGTTTATTTTAGCCAAAGGTGGGAAAATGAACATTGGTAATCGGTGAAATGGATACCATTTTCCATTATGTTCTTTGTAAATTTTTTGCAATGCCAAAAATTTATCTAAATCCGGTACTTGAGGACGCACAACTAAAACATTCTCTCCTTGATAACCTTGATAAAAGTCTTGGCTTTTATTGGTTAAAAGGCTTTCAAAAGTTTGAGTATTGTTCAGCATCATGCCAGCGTGAGAGTATTCTGCATGACCATCAGTACTCCAGAACAATTCAATCGCTGAAATTATACGGCCTAGAAACATAGGATTTCTGGTGCAAAAGCAGTCGCCGGTTTTAAGATTTAGCATTCTTTGCCATCCTTTCCATAAACCCATTCCCTATATGGATCAACTCGAAAGTCTAAATGCACGTACTTTTTATACACGTCTTGCCCAACCCCGTGAATAGCCGGAAAGTTGGTAATCGCCAACCCTGCCAAAACGATCAGATTGTGTCCCGGAGCCGCCAAGTCAACAGCCAGCCCTAAACAGTGCTGACTAACTTTTGAAGAGTTCTTAATCGCTTCATTGGCCGCTGGCGTGCGGAATCCAGAGGTTATTACAATATTATGGTATCTTTCGTACAGCCAGCCCACCAAATCTTTAACCTGCATGTCACAGGGAGCAATTTTTTCTATGCCGATGATCATTTTTTCTTATCCTCCTCTTTTTTCTTCCTTAACGCCTTAGAAAGCACAGAAGCACCATAAACACCCTTTGCGGTTTTGTCTATGTAGGGGGCGGATGTTTTAAGACCTTTACCGGAGCTGATAATAGCGGAAGAACCTCTTCCGCCGCTTGCTAATTTTTTTGCTATTAATGCCGCTCCCACTAAAGAACCACTGGCCGCAATTCCGGGGGAAACACCCAAAGATTGTAAAGCCCCCGGCCCCCCAAATAAAAGCATTGCATCCACTAACCCTATTTTATTATTATTTCCAACCCCTTTTTTTGCTTCTAGGGAAACCTTTTCAATATTAATTAAATCATGTGTTGCTTTGTTGTATTGCGCTACTTCCGGAACTACATCTTCAAGGGCTTCTTTCATCTTTAAATAAGATAAGTCACCAATCATTGTTTGCTTTGGCTCTCCGGCTAAATTTTGAGCGCCTTTTTTAAATAACTGCATTCCCTTGTTTATTGTTTTTTTAATTTCAGGCAATTTACTTATTGGCTGATTCCCGGATAGTCCTCTTTTCTCAAGTGCCTTATGAATATTTGAAGCCATTTCTGCACCGTTATCTTCCCATCCAAAAATAGTTTCAACTTTTCCTTTTTGAATATCGTCAATAAAGCTTAAGAAAATATTGTCAATATCCACTGTTTTTGTTGGGTCTGCTTTTGCTGCATTTAATATTACTTCATCAGCTTTATCCGTATTTTCAGTTATTTTTTTTCTTGCATTTTGAGCAATTCCAGAAAACCCGCCTTTAGTTGATTGAACATCGTACTTAGTTATATCGCTTACAACTTTCTTCACGCCTTCTTCTGCGTTTCTTCCCATTAATTTTGCACTGGAATCTTTTATCTTCATTCCGCTTTTCAATAAGCTTTCGCCAAAGCCAACGGTTTTTTCACCAACTTTTTTTACAACTCCTTTACTCCCGGCTCCGGGTAAAAGATTTAGCGGGCTTGCAATCATTTTTGTGATTTCACTTGAAGCCGCCCCAACATCGGTTTCCGCTTGCGGTTTTTCGCTAAGCATAGATTTATTACTCGTTGGAAGTCCGGGTTCTGCCATAAGCATTTCGGTTGGGATTTTCGTACCGGAAGCACTCATTTCATTTAATGTTTTTTCAATCCCGATTAATTTTCTAAAAGGCTTATCTATTTTTTCTTCTACAAACTCCCCCGCCTTCCC
Source organism: Chitinophagaceae bacterium (assembly GCA_041661485.1). Classification (GTDB taxonomy): domain Bacteria; phylum Bacteroidota; class Bacteroidia; order Chitinophagales; family Chitinophagaceae; genus Rurimicrobium. Next base: position 8,006 of record JBAZUJ010000017.1, on the reverse strand, counting down.
TATGCCATATAGAATCTTGGAGCCAATACCGGGCTTTGTAGCTTCTTCTTCTCCTACACCCATTTCAGAATTAACGATCTGGTCAATCTCGTCTTGGGATGAGTCGTCGGGAACGTCTATAATTTTTTTAACACCATCAATTTCAACTGGTATTCTCATTTTCTTACCAACTTTCCAGTTTTAGGGTCACGGATATATTGAATGGTTCCACCGGATTGAGTGGTGTCCGTTTTTATTTCGGCAGTTTTTTGAGTTAAATATTTATCTATTTTTCCAGTAATAAACCCAGGTCTTGTGTTTAAATCCGCTTCATCTTTTTTAGCTTGGATATAAGCGTCTTTGGCGTTTTCTTTATAAATTTCCATTGTGCCTTCAATGGTTTTTTTAATTTCTTCACGGTCAGAATTACTTATTTTTAACCCGCCCTTGAGTCCCTGTGAAGCCAAGTTTTTCATTTTTTGAAACACGCTAGAACCCTGAAAATACCGCTCAAACTCACTGGGCATAACTACGCTGGTTTCGTCCCCAAGCTTTGTATAGGCAACAACTAATAATTGATCTGCGTTATTTCTTGCTGCGCTTATTTTTTCCATTGTAGCTTTAGGGTCTTTTGAAATTTCATTAAATCTGTCTTCAGCATAAGTAACTTTTGCCAAAGGATTGGCAACATTCAAAAGACTTTTAATTGGCTGTGAGTTTTCAAATTTTTCACGATATGTTAACTCAAGCCTGTTTTCCATTACTTCTGTTTTTCCACCAGATGTTTTTGCTTGAGTTTTCAATGTTGCGTATTTTTCAGGGATTCCCCGCAATGCCGCAAGAGATGCTTTTAATTCCTCTTTTGTCGAGCTTTCATCATTGGTAACATCAAGAATACTATCCATTGCTGCGTCAAGCTCCGGATACTCTTCTCTCATTTTATCAAGCCTTTTATCGGCTTTCATTTTTGTGTAGCTGTCGGCTATTTTTGTTTTAAAACCCACCATTTCTTTGGATTCTTTTTCGGATAGTCTCTTTTCTTTTTCCTGTAAATTTTTATTTGCCTGTCCAATCCCATATAGATTACCCGCACTTCCAACGTCCCCGGTTCTTGCCATGCCGCCAAGTATTTTAGATTCCGGAGTACCTTCGGCCTCAAAACCACTGGCTAAGGCTTCTGTATTGGCTTTATCTTCTTCCTCTTTTAATAACTTCCTTTTTCTATCTTCCTCTGCCTGCAAAGCCGCTTGCGTATCGGTTATAACCTTGCTGCCGCCTTTCAGGGCTTCGGAAAGCGCAAGATATTTATTGGTATATGGAATTCCGCCTGCCATTATTTACCCCCCAGGGCTTTAGCCAAAGCATTTGACATTGCCAGTTTTTTTTGTCTTTCTCGTTTTTCTTTTTCCATTAACGCCACTATCTGCCATTCAGCAAGTCCCTGTTCGCGTTCATATCGGCGCTTTTCTTCTGCGCTTTGCTCGTTGCTTCCAGCATATCCGGCTATCAATGACCCGACATCTAACCCAGCCCCGATAGCTGTTCCGATACCAGTACCAATGCCGGGGATTGCACTGCCGACTGTTGCGCCCATTGCCGTATATGTTCCAGGAGCGGGAGTTTTAGTATCTGCCATGTTTTACCTCTATTTTATATTTGATATTGCTTTATTTATTGAATTAACTATTGAGCTTCCAATTGAGCTTCCAATACCGCCATTATTAGAGCCTTTTGTTACTTCTTTTGTTTGAGTATCTACAGTGTATGTAGTTCCATCTGTCGCCGTGTACATTGTTATCGGCCAATCTTTATAATTAGCGTTTTTTGGCCAATCTTTATAATTAGCGTTTTTTACCGATGTTGTTACCGTATAACTTCCCGCCGGAATAACACCGTATCTCTCACTTCTTCCTGCATTCTTCGTCCCATTATAAACCGTCATGGCCTGTTCAAATTTTACATTGTCACCGTCAACAAACGGAGAAGATTCACCCAAGCCATTTTCATATCCACCGTAAGCGCTAAGCACGGCTTCCGGGCTTGTGGATAGATCAATGGTAATGGGGTTTGCTGTGGTTTTGCCAGGAACACGGGTTTCTGGTTGAACATATAGATAATTATCTTTTAGCGCTTCTTCTTCAACAGTCGTTCCGTTTTCTGTCGCCCTGGTTTGAAATTCTGTGATCTGCTTATCATCTGGTATTTTTGGAACTTTGTCTTCCAAATCCGAGCCCTTGAACATATTAGCCAACATTGCCCCTGCCATTTCGGGATTGCCATCGGCAAGGATTTCTGCGTATTTGTATATATTGTCCCATTGTAAAGCGTCTTCTTGAATGGTTGTTTGCCTCATATCATTTTCCAATGTATCTATAGCAATCTGCAATTTACCCTTCATCGGTTTGCCATCACTTCCAATAACGGGATTACCCTCATTATCAACACCAAGCAATTCAATCTTTTGCAATTCAAGAGAATCTTCTTTGAGTCCAATTTCTTTTCCTGCTATCGACAATTCACCCATAACGTAAGCATCTGGATTTGCTTTATCCGTAGCATCAATTTTACCGTCATTATTTATATCTTTGTAATAACCTTTAATTTTTGCTTCTTCAAGATTCATTCCCTGCTGTTGAATATCGACTTTATCTCTTTCCAGTTGCATGGAACCAGGGACAAAAATATCTTTTCCGTCAGCACCTTTTACGGTTCCACCATAAAGAGCTGTTGCCTCTCTCTTGTCTTGGTCATTCAATAATTCAAATCTTCCCTTTAACGGTTTCCCATCTTCTCCCATAACTTTATTACCATTACTGTCAACACCGAACAATTCAATCCTGTTATCTTCATATGTTTTTGTTTCTAATCCAAACCGTCCTTGAGCTATTTCAGCAGAACCCTTAACAAAAGCTTCTGGATTATTAACATCGGGTTCGCCGTTTCCGTCAAGGTCTTTGTAATAACCATATAGAGCGGCTTCTCCCATTTTTAAGCCCTGTTTTTCTATATCAACTTTATCATTTTCAAGCTGTAATTCACCTCTTACAAACGCTTTCGGATCACCGGTATCAGGCTTTCCGTCACCGTTTAAATCCTGATAATATCCATACATCTTTTCGGCGTTGCGCTTGTCTTCACCGCTCAACAATTCCATTTTTCCCTTAACTGGCTGACCATCTGACCCAATAATTGGATTTCCGTCTCTATCGGTTCCAAAAAGCTCACCAAATTGAGCATCCACCGTTTTACCCTTTAACCCTAATTCTGTAGCAGTATTTTCAGCGGTTCCAGCAACATGATTACCATTGGCATCAGTATATCCCATAAGGCTTGCGGTTTGAATATTTATCCCTTGTTGGTCAATCCAATTTCTGTCTTTGGCAATTGCAAGGTCCGTGTTGTTATTTGCCGTTGCAATTCTTTCCGCAGAAGTGGTTTGCATTCCAGTGCGTGTTGTTGCTCCGGTTTCTTGAATATTGGCTATCTTTTCAGAAGAACCTGTTTGCATTCCAGTGCGTGTTGTTGCTCCGGTTTCTTGAATTCCGGTTTTCGTCAATTCGGTTTCAGAATCCAAAGTCTGCCCGCGTTCCGTTGTTGCCGTTTCACCTAATTTTAAGGCCTGGTCAATGGCTTTGTTTCGGCGGTCTTCCTCTTCCTTCATTCCCGCTACCTGGGCTTCGCGCCTGACATCTGCCTTTTGCCCTGATTGCGCCGTCATTAATCCACCAAACGCCTTAAATCCCGCCGTGGTTCCAAACTTTCCGGTTTGCCCCAGGATATCCTGCATTTGTTGTTTTTCCGTGGATTGCGTCTTTGTAAGTTTATCCAGAGCCAGGGCTTCTTGTGTTTTTGCTATTTGTCCAGCCGGCGTGGTTAAGCCTGTCATAATAGCATTACTGGCTTCTTTTGTAAGCTTGTTGATATTCCCAGCTTGTGCTAGTGTTTGAGATGAATCAGTTTCTCCAGTTGGAAATAATTGAGTCTTTGACATATTACTTCCACCTGTTGAATTTTGTAAGGGTGTTCCTAATGCCTGTTTTGCGTTTACATCTATCATTACTTTTGGAGCAAACGGATTCTTCTTTAATGCTTTGGTTAGGTAATCCGGCGTAATTGTCGGCATGGTTAAATTTGTAGGCGTTGTTGAAGCGTTCATTTATACCTCTTCTATATTAATTAAAATGGAGTATTACCAAAGCTAAAACAGCGGTTCCCGCTGTTTTAGATTCCAAACAGTGACCAATTTCGCACATATGCTGCATTAATTCAGGAACTCCGCCCCCCGGCGGGTCTGCGCTTGTAGCATTTGCCCGTCCTGCCGCCGTTGTTGAAGTTCGTACCCAATACCCTCTGGTTGAAGCCGTGGAATCCTGCAAGAGAACCTGCGCTATGCTCCCGCACATCCAAATCCACGCCGCCGAATCATCGGCAATTCCTGCCTCTTGAATTACGCCTATGGGTTCATCGGAATCGGTTGGGGTCACAATAAAAGAATTATCAATGGCGGTTCCTGCTCTTACAATTGTACCTTTTACCGTAGGCGCTCCGGTCTTATTTACCATTTTGCAAAGAAATCCAAACTCTCCGGTTGCGGAGTCATAACCTATTGCCGATTTTGCTCCGCCCTGTGCAATATATTGCAGTGCCATATTTTTCCTTTTATGCGGAAATTATTTGTTTCGTTACGTAAGCGCCGGATACCCTAAGTTGCATTTCTAAATTAGCTCCGTTTCTAATTATTCTCCATGTACCGTCAGTTGTTGAGTTCCCTAGATAAAAAGCACCTGTGCTTAATGCCTGAACATTTGTAAAAGATGGTGAATCCGTAGTAAGTAAAGATTGATCTCCAAAATACAGATATTTCCATTGAGTACCGTTATGAATGGCCATAATCGTACCATCTGCATTTATAGAATAATCACCCAATTGCCCTGCGCTTGCTGTTGTTAGTGGGTACGTAGGAGTATATCGCAGCATTGCTTTGATTATTTCATTCTCCATACGCCTGATATTATCAGGGCTGATTTGCGGGGTTTTTGGTAAAGATGAGTTCATGTTTTAATCCAAGCTATATGAAATATTTGCCTGTTGAATAGTTCCGCCCATATCAACTCCAACCATAGAAACTATGAGAGTGCATGGAGCAGAAGAAGATGATGGAATTTTAAAAACTGCACTACCACTCCCAACACCGGGACTACCAATCTCTGAAAATAATGGCATATTTATTGTTTTTAAAGAAGCCGGTCTTAATGTTGAAGGCAACTGAGTAAGCAACATCTTGTAATCTGTTCCAGGACCAAGGGTATCTGAAAAAATAAAAGCGTCACCTGTGCCAGAAAACGTCATACCAAGAGAAACATTATTGTTGAATCTGTAATATCTTACTAGAGTAAGTAATTCAAAATGATTTTGACTATTTTCAATAACATCTGTAAAGCTATCAATTTCCGCCTGTTTTATCCATGAACCACCGCCAATTTGGATTGAATCATAATAACCCCTACTTGCAACAACGCTTTTTTCTATATTTGCAGAATCTCCGCGAATAGTGCCAGTTGCCCTGATTCCTTTTACCGTTATACTATCCTTAACTCTTACGATTCCCCCAAAATAAGAGGAGTCCTTAACGTGAAGCGGTTTAGTTATATACGTGCTTTCCGGTGAAATCTTTAAAATTGTATCCGTAGAATCCGAAAAGAAAATTATGGGGTTTCCGTATGTCGTGGTATCGTTGCTAAAAACTTTCCAACCTTTTTCACTATGAAGTTCTCTGTATCCAGTTGCGTTTAAAAATCTTCCAACGTTATCGGAAATCCACCCAGCACTTAGGCCAGAGTCGATTTTGCTTTGTGAAATATTGGCACCTTCTTTTATGTTATCATTTCCAATTTTTCCATTTGCAATATTCGTTATTGCTTTTCTATCTGCCTTATATCTAACACCAGTAAGGGTGTCGGTGTTCTGCGGAGTCCATGAAAACGATATCTGATCTGAATAACTAATTGCAAAAATCAAAATTAAAATTAAACAAATTATCTTTTTCATTTTTTAAAACCCCCCTACAGTTGTTTGTCGTAACCATATACCACCAATTTTAACAGAATCAAAACTAGCCCTAACAGCAACAATGCTCTTTGAAATACTCATAGAATCACCCGAAATTGTGGCAGTTGCTCTAATTCCTTTTACCGTTATGCTGTCTTTTACTCTTACAATCCCGCCGAAATAAGAAGAATCGCTTATATGCAATGGTTTTGATATGTACGTGCTTTCGGGAGAAAGTTTTAAAATGGTATCCGTGGAATCCGAAAAGAAAATTATGGGATTTCCGTAAGTCGTGGTATCGTTGCTAAAAACTTTCCAGCCTTTTTCACTGTGTAATTCCCTATAACCAGTTGCATTTATAAAACGCGCCAAACTTGTCGTTATCCATCCAGAAGAAGAATTTATTTTACTTTGTGAAATATTGGCATCGGCCTGTATATTATCATTCCCAATTTTTCCATTTATAACAGAAGAAATTGCACTTCTATCTTCCTTATATAATAATCCTGTTAACGTATCAGTGTTCTGCGGAGTCCATGAAAAAATTATTTGATCCGAATATACGGGAATAAAAAACAGAAAAAATAAAACTGTTTTTTTCATTTTCTACTCCCCCCAACGCCTATTTCAGTTTCAATACTCTCAAGCGCAAACTTGGTATCATTATCCATTTTCGCTAATCTAATCTTAAATGCCTTATCCGATAAACGTTGCCACTTCACCTTTACCGATATGTCCTCAGTGTTTCCAGCTAACTGGCTACCCATAGGAACCGTACCCAAAGCGTTACCGCTACCGTATCCATTAACAACATTCTTGTCGCTGTCAATTCTTGGGTATGCCGTCAAGATTGCGTAAAAAGGAAGTCCCCAGTCCCCGTTTATATAAGCCCAAGCCAGTTTTTTATTACCGCTTGGGTTTTTTATTTTCCTACCTCCGCTTATGTAGTAATCCACGTTTTGGGTTTCGGCAACATAGGGAATGAATTCCTGATCGTCAAAAACAGCGTCATTGTCAACCTTGTAGCATTTACCCGTAGTATTGTCAAAGGCTAAAATAGTGCCATCGGTTAAAATTACCATGCACTGCGCTCTCAAAGTCTCCATGTGCCAGGGCGGTTCATAATATGAATTTATGGTATCATCCCAAATCCCGGGCTTCCAGTTCTGCATTTCACAGACCAAAAGCACGTTTGTATTTGTTGTGGACGTGTCTTCTGGAGTGATATCTTCAAAACCAGTACCGGATTCACATTGTACCCTCAAATTGTCAAAGGTTCCGATGAAGTTAGGGTTTGAAGTCGCGCTATCGCATCTCACGCCAAGCTGTATCTTCCAACCCGTAGCTACCCATGCTGTGTTATCATCTACCCCAACGCCAACCCAAGCACCCAAAGCGGTTTTATAGTAGGTTTCTGCCCTGTTGTGCATAAGTCTGATAATAAACTCTGTGGAAGTCGGGGGGCTGGCAATATCATCCATGGTCAATACTCCTGCAATGCAAATTTTTGATCTTATGGAAAGCGTACCGTTTACATCTCTATATCCTATTTCCACGTAATTATTGGCATCGTAATAAACTTTTAGATATTTGGTCACGTCATGGGCGCTGCCAGTATGGGCGGTTATAGCGGAATCCACCCTTGCTCCTATGCTTTGGTTTACCGTGCAGTCTTGCCTTAAAAACACATCTTCCACGGTTTGCCCGGTTTTGGAAATATTTAGTTTCCCTCCGGATTCCGTTATTGTGCCTTGCCCTGTTGTTGCAGTCCAGCGCCCCGTATTTATGGAATTATCGTCAAAATCATCGCTTGGAATTCCAACGCCGGAACCACCATTGTCTGCCCCCGGTAAATATCCGGGGATATTTTCAATTCCCCCAACTGTTGCAGGAGGGATATGAGCGCCATAAACGTATAGCTGTCCCTGTTCTTTGGCATCAATAATGTAACCGCGCCCCAGGGTTTTGTTTACGTCTTC
>JBAZUJ010000016.1:0-52900 GCA_041661485.1 Chitinophagaceae bacterium | reverse complement strand
GCTTCCTGTTGCTTTAAAATTGAGACAATTTGCGTCTCTGTAAATCGTGTCTTTTTCATATCCACTAGTTTAAAATTAATAATTTCTCTCTAATTTTAAACTGTCCGATTTTTAGGGATACTTACAAATAAGTATCTTCTAATCTTTATACTCCTGTAGTTGTTTCCTGATTTTATGTGGTGTTGTATTGGTTTGGGCTTTTATAAATTTCATAAATCCGTTAATGGACGAATAACCGAGAAGATCAGCAATGGTATCTGATGAGTATTTCTCATTAAACAGTAATGGGATGCTTCTCATTAAAAGGTGATGCTTAAGAATATTTTGCGGTGAGGTCCTAAAAACACTGCGACATGCTCTATAAAGTGTTTTTTCCGCACATCCTAAAGCTGCCGTATATTGATTAATGATTGTGTGGTTCACCGTAAAAAGTTCGATTTTTTCAATCATTGTTTCAAACTCTCTGGCCAATTCCAGATGTCTTTCTTCTGTATCTTCTATTTTACCGAATTGATTTGGGTAATTAATCTCAATTCTGTGTTTAAGCAGTTGCAAAGTGGAGTGATGATTATTATTGGTGTCTAAAATGTTTTTGAAATAATTGTAATCGAATCCTGAAATAGTGTCTAATTGCAAATATTTTTGCGAAGGGTAAATTAAGCGGGTAATAAAGTCAAAGTCTGTCTCTATCAGAATATGATTGGGTATTTCAATACAGATAAAGTCACCTGATTCTTTTGGGCTCATAAAATGTAATTGCCCCGGAGGAACTATCAGGATACAGTTATCCTTTAATTCCTGAGTTGTAAAATTGATTGAAAATGAAAAAGCTTTTTGCTTGAAAATGAAAAGTCTTACATTTTGGCTTAATCCAAAACCTTTATACTTGCTCAGATTTTTTGTACAAACAATCCGATCTAAGAGACCTTCCGATAAAAACTTACTATTAAAAACTTTTAATGACATTTGCATAAATTATCGCTTTTAAGATTGCAGGTAACAATCGGGTATCGGTACCTGATTGCAGCTTCCTGATAACAAAAAAAGCAAATTATTATCAAATAAATAATTAAAGTTTAAAAAAATCACATGTTTAAATTACTATTTTTTAATAATAGAATATTTTTAATGTTATTTCACAAATTAAAATGCCGGTTTCGCAAATTTAAAATCACTATTCACCATTTTTGAGTAATATATTCCGAAAAGCTTAGTGGGTTTTAATTTTTACAAAACGTACAGTGTTGACACCGGGAAACAAATTACATTACAGTGCAATAAGAACTAACATATTCTCCACACCCAAAATACAGGTAATATAACCCTATATCCAATTTTTACAATTTTTTAAGCCTGTATTTGGTTTTCGTTATGATGGACGGCTATAGCTTTGCGCGCAAATTTCAATTCTATGAAAAAAATATTACTACTGGCTGCTACAGCCTTAATCGTTGAGCGTGCATCGGCACAGCTTTCTATTGCTCCTGAGATTGGTGTACAGATGACCAACCAGGCTGTCAACTCTGACTCTTCAGCTTCCGGCGATATGAAAACCGGATTCCGTGCAGGTGTGAACCTGGGACTGGGCCTGACTAAAAAAATCAACCTGCATGCAGGTGTGTTTTACAGCGTCAAAGGTTCGCAGGAAGAAACATTCGGTATCAAAGCGAAAAGTATTTTCAACTATATCGAAATCCCGGTGTATATCAACTACAACGTGGTGAGTTTTGGCGGCAACGAGTTGTTTGTCGGTGTGGGCCCTTATGTTGCTTATTGCCTGAATGCGAAAGCAAAAATCAAAGGATCTTTCCTGGGTCAATCCTTTGATGAAGATATGGAATTGCCGGTGGGTAATGACGAAACAACAGATGCGGTGAAACCACTGGATTTTGGTGCGAATGCCAACATCGGCTTTGTGACTAAAATAGGTCTGTATGCACGTGCTCATTACAGCCTGGGCCTTGCCAACATTGTTACCGGCGGCGATAGCGATAATTCTATTAAAAATAACGGTTTTGGCCTGTCTGTAGGTTACCAGATCCGTTTCTAAAAAACGATTTGCCTGCAAAGGCAGGTAAAGAAAAAGCACTTCTGTACGGAAGTGCTTTTTTTATTGTAAGTTGCTTAGTCCGAAATTGTTCCACTGCGAAAACCTATACAGGACCGGTTCATCTTATTAAATTCTGTTCTGTAGTGGCTGCTGACGTTTCTTATTACTTTTCGAAACGGAACGCACATCTGTCCGACAAATTTGATACTGCGGATGCCATTGGAATGTTTTCAATGGATGGAAACCGAAATGTCCATACGTATATTTGGAAACCGGATATGCTACTGAGGGGAGTAAAGGCGGCTTAAAATAACGGTGAGAATATATCCAAGACGGATGAAAACCGAAATTCGTTTGGCGGAATCCCATAAAACAATAAAGATTGTCCTTGCCAATACAGTATAAAATCAGAAGTTAGCCTTCAAGAGTATATCATTTAAAGTATTTTAAAAAAAATTCATTATTAGCTAAAGCTTGACCAGTTTAATTATGGAACATACATCTCCTGTCCGGATAGCGAGCCAATAAAAACCAGATTGAAGATGATTGATATCCATGTCTAATCCATTTCCTTTCACGGCATCTGTGGATAATAATTGCCTTCCGGTAAGATCATACAATTTTATACTGCCTTCTGTTAAAAAAGTTCCGAATTCTATTCTAACCTTATCTTTTGCAGGATTAGGATAGGCAGACATTTCATTTGCTTCATGTAACTCTTTAATATCGGTTGGTTTATTTATCACACCGACAGCATACCATGCTTCCTCCACTTGTTTATATTCATCAGAAGAAATACCATACAGCGCTTTTGCCGCTTGAATGGAATACGTTGCCGCATCTTTATACTGAGCTAATGGAAACAGATAATCAACCAGATTGCTGTAGGCAATCTGCTCTGCTTTGGCCAATCCGATTGCTTTTACAGTATAGGCTCCTCCATCTGATTCTCTCGTTCCAACCCCTCCTTCACATAATAAATAAAACCAAAAATTCTGGACATTGCTGTTGGTATGTACGCCACCAAAATCTATCGTACCGGTATAATAATATTTGCCATGATAGTATCTGGGATGATTTGTTGCATTTGGATCTTGCATGTTCCTGATACCAGTTCCACTCTTTCTGATAGCATCACCTACTTTCCAGTTAAACGGGGAAGCTCCATGATAGTACTCAATACATTTTCCAAATATGTCAGAAAAAGATTCATTCAAAGCACCCATTTCGTCCTGATAAAACAAGTCTGCCGTTTCTTTTGTAAGGCCATGTGTAATTTCATGTCCGCACATATCCAATGAGACCCAGGGATTATCCACTATATCATCCCCATCGCCAAAAAAAGCCAGTGTTCCATCAAACTGAGCATTGTTATACTTTACACCCGCATGTGCCATTGCAATAATTTTGTGGCCTTTGTCATCATAGCTATTCCGCAACAATATGTCTTTGTAATAATCATAGGTCATCTCCATTCCCCAATGCAAGTCCGTAGCTGCTTCATCACGGTCAGCATTTACATTATTCCAGACATTATCATCATCCAAAAATTTTATTGTAATAGAAGAAAAAGTCTTTTGTGCATTGTAGGTGGCTATTCCTCCTCCACGTTTTGTTTCGGTGAGATAAAATTGTGTAGGGCTGACACTATCGCATACGATGGATTTTACTCCGCTGAATAAAGTATGTGCTGTACCGGTTCTGTCAATGCTGTGCAATAAATTTTCCTCTGAAAGCAATTGGCCATTCACAGCATTAATAAAAACCCTATTTTTCTGTAAAGGCCTCAGAGAGTAGATATCTATCCGGTAAGCGGGTTGCAATACATTATTTGCTTTCAGGTCAGGCAGGAAGCACAACAGAGGTTTGGGATAATAAGTGGCGCTTTCATTATTTTCGGCATCACGGAGCAAGGCTTGCATGTTACTGTCCTGCCAGGCATACAGATCAGCGGGAACCCGGGCCAAGGCAATCTGAAGCGCAGCCTCTGCTGACAGTGTTGGAGAAGCGGCAACACCTTTCGGAGGAAAAATGTTGCCGTTCAATGCATAAATCCCTGCTTTATTGGTATGGATATTAAGCATACTTTTTTCTACTGGTAATGAGCGGTAATATTGTTTGTATTTGTAATGAATATTTCCTGCAAAGTCGGTTCTGCTCTTTAATAACTTTAATTCAATTTCTTTATTACCGGAATGCTTTTTATACCAATCACTAACGTATGCATCATCCATTTGCAATTTTACAGGCGCAATGAAGTCTGAAATTGAAAATGAAGTATCCGTATTCTGCGCATTTGAATCCCGGGATAAAAGAATGATTGCTATACTCAATACAAAGAACCAATTTATCGGTTTTACTATTTCAATTCGCATAACTATTCTTTTATTATTTTAGTTGTAGCAATACGCTCTGAGGAATGCAATTCCAAAATGTAAGTACCTGAAGGGTGATGAGATAAATCGGTCTCAAAGGAATTACCTGAAATGTTGCTGTGCTTTTGAACCACCTGACCTAATACGTTGCGTACAATAATCAATCCGTTCTTCATCGGAACAGTTGAATGAATGATACATTTTTCATTAAAAGGATTAGGAACCACCATTAATTCATTTCCTGCTTTTTTTTCAGCAATAGCCGATCCGGATTTGGTTCCGATTTTAAAAATAAATTCAGAGCCATCGGAGGAGTTCATATCAAATTTTCCCGTTCCCGGGTCGAAATCAACAGAACCGTCGAACTTGCCTATTGTGTACACGTTTTGCGCCCCATCCACTGCAATAGAACAACCTTTACTTCGGCCCAGCACTGTATTCTCCACCGTATTTTTTGCCCAAACAAGATTTCCGGATGCATCCAGCTTCCAGATAAACATATCAATGTCATTTGTAGAGGTAAGATAAGTGGCTGCCGGTCCGGGATCGACATCCATTACACCGGTAAAAGACCCTGTAATATAAATATTCCCCGCAGCATCCAGTGCTATACCACTTACTTCCTCAGGAGAAATGGTACCTGCCTGCTTCACCCACGAAAACTTGCCTGCAGCATTCAGTTTTAAGACAAACGCGTCGGGGCTCCAGGTACCGCCGACCGAAGTAAGGTGATAACCTGCACCTGCCGGATCGAAATTTGCTTTGCCATCAAAAGTTCCTGTGACAAAGACATTGCCTGTCGCGTCGACAGCTATCCCCCTTGCCCAATCCGGTTCTGTGCCGCCGCCTTGTGCCGACCAAACAAAATTTCCTGAAGCATCCAATTTTATTACAAATACATCTACCGCACCGGCAGTGGCCAAATTCTTTACAGATACCCCGGGATCGCTATCCATAAGCTCTTCGAATATCCCTGTAGCATAAACATTACCGCTTGCATCCGCTGCAATATTCGATACCCCATTGAAGTTGTCTCCTTCAAATTGTTTGCACCAGGCAAATGCTCCGGTGTTGGTCAATTTGCAAATGAACCCGTCGTAATCTGCACTTTTAGAAGTCATACTTGATACGGCTGAACCCGGATCGAAATCCGCTGTTCCGGAAAAATAACCACCAAATACTACATTCCCCGTACCATCTGTGGCCATAGAGTATACGTTACATTCTGATGTTCCCCCACCAAATTGTTTTCCCCAGACAAAATTACCTGAGGCGTCAAGTTTCAATGCATAGGCATCCTGAGTACCGGATTTGACAAGCGTAGAGGTGCCGGCACCCGGATCGATATCAATAGAATTACTTTTGAATATGCCACATACGTATAGATTTCCTGCAGCATCTGCATGCACTCCAACTGCATTATCATCGTCGCTGCCACCGATTTGTTTTACCCAAACAAAATTTCCGTCTTTATCCAGTTTCAAGATAAAAGCATCTGATTTGCCCACAGCTGTCATATTGAAAATGCCTGCACCCGGATCAAAATCGGTAGTGCCGGAAAAATATCCAATTGAATAAACGTTTCCTGCCGGATCAGCAGCTAAAGCCACGCCATAGCCATTAAAATAAAATTGCCCTTGTTTTGCCCAAAGAAAATCGGAGGCCGCATAACTGTTTGATGTAATTGCAAGGGCAGCCAATAAGAGTAATTTGAATTGATTCAATAAAAATTTACAGATGTTCTGCTTTGTAGTAACTGTTGGATTTTTTTTCATGGTGATATTTTTTTTAGATTAGAATAGGGTGATGTAATTATTAAAAGGGTGATTTTACAATTGACCTTTTCAGGATGATATTTGTATCTGCAGCTTTAAGAATATAGTTTCCGGGAGGCAATAATGTGATATCCAGCTCAATTATATGGCCATCAATCTGTGATTTTTTCAGAACAATCTGCCCTTGCATGTTCATCATCATTATTGTTCCATTTTTGAGAGCTTGTGAAAGCGTAATATTTAGAGTGTTATTGGCAGGATTTGGGAAAACAGTCATCCCATAAAGGGATTGCTCATTTATTGAAGAGACCTTCAATAAAGATTTTTGTAAAAAATAATCAGTAGCACCAATGGAAGTTAAATTGGTCAATGCCGTAGCCGACGGATCAAAATCTACTGTACCAGAAAAATAACCGGTTGCGTATAAATTGTCCGAAGCATCTGTAAGCACATTTCGGCCAAGGTCTGTAGCTGATCCGCCGATAGACTTTACCCAGCTAAATTCATGACTTTGAGCAAATGTTTGCTGACCAATAAATAATGACAGTGCAAGAAGCAGCACTTTCGGTTTGTTACGCCATATGAGGATGCCTCGTTGAGATAATTTTTTTTTCATGTTTTCAGGGGGTTTATCTAACGACGATAAAACACTTGAAAACGTTAGGACTGATAATAGCAATAGCAGGTTAAATCTTGCAAAGCATTTTTGCCATTGCTTTCATATCCCAAAAGTATATGAAGGTATTACTCCGGAAAAACAATTTCAATCCCATAAAACTGGTGTTCGACCACTGGGCAAGATATAAAGTCTGAAATTCAGTAAGGATTAGTTAGCAATGTTTCTCAAGCGATATGGTTTAAGTATCTTTAAAGTTTTAAAATAATCGAACCAATGCATTCCGCTCCAGCAGCCATATTGTTATCTATACCGTTTATTGTAAAAAAAGAAAGTCGCTCCTAGAGCGACTTTCTTTTTTTGTAGCGAGGTCAGGGATCGAACCTGAGACCTTTGGGTTATGAGCCCAACGAGCTACCGCTGCTCTACCTCGCGATGTGGGTGCAAAAGTATGATTATTAATCGGGAAGAAGAAATTTAATTGTTTAAAAACACACATTAAAATACGCATCAACTAAGTACAGTACCAAAAAGGACGCCCGCTCGATGAGCAGGCGTCCTTTTTTGATTGCAGAAATGAAATTCTGATTAAAGATGTTGCTGGATTTTTTTGTCGTAAGCTGATTTTGGAGCAGCACCAACTTGTTTGTCCACTACCTGGCCACCTTTGATGAACAGAACGCAAGGAATGCTGGTAACACCATAGTTGATAGAAAGGTTTGGATTTTCATCCACATTCACTTTACCAACGTTGATTTTACCTTCATACTCCGTGCTCAAAGAATCGATTGTAGGGCCTAAAGCCAAACAAGGACCACACCAGGGAGCCCAGAAGTCTACCACCGAAAGACGGTCGGCATTCAACACTTCTGTTTCAAAATTTGCATCAGTATATACAGCTGCCATTTTTATGTTGTTTTTAATTTTAAAAATTTAGAAAGACAAAATTACTCTTTTTGCTGAATGCCGGAACAAGCGTTTCGTTAATATTATCATTAGGATATTCTATTATCAACAAGTTGTACACAATAGGTAATCAGGCAATGAGTTAATTCGGTAATTTGGCAATTGGGCAATTCGACGATTTTTCACTCGAAAACCAATTAAACATTCACCATTAAAAATCCAACATCACCATTCCTAAGAAACTTCCACCGAATATTCTATATAATCATTTTCATTCAGGTATGCCACCAGTTCGTCATTCAGCTGAATTTTTGAATTGCCGCTGCGCAATCCCACACTCTGCATCGTGGTCAGATCGGCTACCTGGAAAGTGAATTCCGTGCTGCCGGGATTTTGCTGCAGGTTTTCTGCAAAAAATTGTACCGTTTGTAGTGTCAGCTTATGCAATGGCAGGCGCATAGAAATTTTCTTCGTCAGTAATTTCCTGACCTGCTCCAGCAAAACAATGCTTTGCACTTCAAACTCCCATACACCGGGGCGAAAACGCATCTCGGCATACTTGCCCGTAATCATGATTTTCTGTCCATCTTTCAGGTAATCGCCATACTTCACAAAGTTTTCTTTCCAGAAAGTCAGTTCCATTTTGCCGCTGTAATCGTTGAGCATACAGCGGCCGTACAGGTCACCTTTTTTGGTGTATAATTCTTTGGCATCCGACACAAAACCTGCTATACGCACTACCCTGTTCTTACGGTTTTCCAAATCGTTAATGGGCGAAAACCCATAATTCTCCATCTCAAATTTGTAGCCGTCCAAGGGATGCGCACTCAGGTAAATCCCTACAACGTCTTTTTCTTTTTCCAGTAATTCGGGCAGCAACCAGGGTTCACAATTCAGGATTTCCGGTGGCTTTACTGCCGGCATTTCCATTACACCAAACAAGCTGTTGGTGTTCATATTCGCGTCAGCCTGGTATTGGTTGCCAAAGCGGATAATACGCTCCAGGTTGTTGATAATTTCGCCCGGAGGGGTATAAAAATATTGGGCACGGTGCATTTCTTTAAAACTATCAAAACCTCCCGCCAATACTAAATTCTCAATCGATTTTTTATTCACTGTCCTTTGGTTCACCCGTTTTACCATATCGAACACAGACGTAAACGAGCCATTCTTTTTTCTTTCCAGCAGAATGTCTTCCACCGCTGCTTCACCCACGCCTTTAATAGCGCCCATTCCAAAACGAACAACGCCTTCTTTATTTACGGCAAAACCTTTCAACGATTCATTGACATCAGGCCCTAAAACCTTCAAGCCCATACTGCGGCATTCTTCCATAAAGAATGTAATCTTGTCGATGCTGTTGGCATTGTTCAGCACCGCGGCCATATATTCGGACGGGTAATGCGCTTTAAGATAGGCAGTTTGGTAAGCCACCAGGGCATAACACGTAGAGTGAGATTTATTGAAGGCATATTGGGCAAAGGCTTCCCAGTCGGTCCACACTTTTTCCAGCTTGGTAGCATCCATTCCTTTAGCGGTAGCACCATCCACAAACTTGCTCTTCATTTTATCGAGCGTCTTGCGGTCTTTTTTACCCATCGCTTTACGCAATACATCGGCATCTCCTTTCGAGAAACCGGCCAGCTTTTGCGACAGCAGCATCACCTGTTCCTGGTATACGGTAATTCCGTAAGTATCGGCCAGGTATTCTTCCATCTCCGGCAAATCGTAGGCAATTTCTTCAATGCCATGTTTCCGCTTGATAAAGTTGGGAATGTAC
Organism: Chitinophagaceae bacterium; assembly: GCA_041661485.1. Lineage (GTDB taxonomy): Bacteria > Bacteroidota > Bacteroidia > Chitinophagales > Chitinophagaceae > Rurimicrobium. The sequence goes on along the minus strand of JBAZUJ010000016.1, from coordinate 43,398 downwards.
TGAATCGGTCCCGGACGATAAAGGGCGTTCATTGCAATCAGATCGGCAAACTTATCCGGTTTCAGGTCGCGCAAATGCTTCTGCATTCCCGGGCTCTCAAACTGGAAAGTAGCGTTGGTCTCCCCTTTCTGATACAGCTCATACGTCTTTAAATCGTCGAGTGGAATATTATCAATATCGATGCTGATGTCATAGTTCAGCTTGATCAGTTCCAGCGCATCCTTCAGGATAGAAAGGGTTTTCAGGCCCAGAAAGTCCATCTTGATTACCCCGGCATTTTCAATTACTGTTCCTTCAAACTGGGTAATGAGCAGGTTCACTTCTTTGGAAGTACTCACGGGCAGCAAATCGCTCAGATCGCTTGGTGCAATGATGATACCCGCAGCATGAATACCGGTGTTGCGCACCGATCCTTCCAGCTTTTCGGCTTCGTGGAGGATAGCCCCCATTGGCGTACTGTCGTCAGCATAGATCTCGCGCAATTGCCGTACACCCACCAGGTCTTCCTCGCGCAAATCTTCTTTATCCTTTAAACTCTTTTCGTCTTTAGTAGAAACGTCGTACGGTGCGTGCAGCATCCGTTTCAGCGAAATACCGGGACGCTCAGGCACTAACTTGGCAAGCATATTGGCATCTGCCAAAGGCAAGTCCATTACACGTGCCACATCTTTAATGCTACTCTTGGCGGCCATTGTACCATAAGTAACAATATGTGCCACCTGGTTTTTACCGTATTTGTCAACTACATAATCGATTACTTTCTGGCGGCCCGAATCGTCAAAATCGGTATCGATATCCGGCATCGATTTACGATCCGGGTTCAGGAAACGCTCAAACAGCAGGTTGTATTTAATAGGATCAATATTGGTGATACCAATACAATAGGCCACCGCCGAACCCGCTGCCGAACCACGCCCGGGACCGATGAACACACCCATATCTCTGCCGGCTTTAATAAAATCGGACACGATGAGGAAGTAACCTGCGAAACCCATCGTACGGATGGTAAAGAGTTCAAACTTCAGCCGCTCCTCCACTTCAGCCGTAATTTCCTGGTAACGGTTTTTCGCTCCTTCCCAGGTAATGTGTTCCAGGAAAGCGTCCTGGTCGTCGTTAAATTTTTGCGGTACTTTAAAATGCGGCAGCAAAATATCGCGCTCCAGTTTCAATGGTTTGATCTTGTCAACAATCAGACCGGTATTGTCTATCGCTTCCGGCAAATCGTGGAAGAGATTGGACATTTCGTCCGTCGTTTTAAAATAAAACTGATCGTTGTAAAAGGCAAAACGTTTGTTGCGGCTGCCATTATCATCGTCCCCGAAATCTTTCATCTTCTCGGTCGCCTGCTTTTCGCCGGTATTAATACAAAGCAAAATATCGTGGGCGTTATAATCTTCCACATCCACATAATGCGAATCGTTGGAGGCAATAATGGGTACACGGTATTTGCGGGCAAACTTCACCAGCACTTCATTCACCTTCAGCTGATCGGGAATATCATGGCGTTGAAACTCCACATAATAATCGTCGCCAAACAAATCCAGCCACCATTTGAACACCACTTCTCCCGCAGCTTCGCCTTTCTCGAGGATGGTGCGCGGCACTTCTGCGCCCAGGCAACAAGTCGTTGCAATGAGGCCTTCGTGGTATTGCAGCAGCAGTTCTTTATCTATCCGCGGATATTTACCGTACAAGCCTTCCATATAGCCCAGCGAACACAATTTCACCAGGTTTTTATAGCCTTTTTCATCTTTTGCCAGCAGCAGCTGATGGTATCTTTTATCCTTTTCTTCTTTGGTAAACTGGCGTTTGTGGCGGTTTTCCACCATATAAAATTCGCAGCCCACCACCGGTTTTACCGTTGGCTCCAGGATGTCCTTTCCGTCTTCGGTTTTGCCCACAACTTTGGTTTTTTTCCAGGCCTGGGCCACAAAGTCGAATACCCCGAACATATTACCGTGGTCGGTGATGGCAATGGCGGGCATTTCGTCCTTTTCTGCTTTGGCAAACAGGCGCGAAACACTCGAAGCACCATCGAGCAGTGAATATTGGGTATGATTGTGGAGGTGGGAAAACTTCATAAAGGCTCAGCTACTTTTTCCCCAGAAAAAGGGGATACAAAATAACGCAAATCCCCGCCCAAAAACATACATTTCTTTCCACAAATTGTGCAATTCTGTGCGGAGTAGTCGAGCGCTAAGTCATTCCTTAAATTATTAAATGGCAATTGTTCTATAGCCTGGGTTCATCTTTACCGTTTTAAAGAATTGTGATGTATAGCCTAGTTCTATCATAAGATTTTTCACTTCTTCAATTCTTATTGTATCTAAACATGCTCCAAAATACACTTCCAAAATAGTTCTCTTAGCGATAGTAATACAATGGTGATGATGGATGAAACGAAAATCAATACAGATATTGTTTTAGAAAAACTGAAGTCATTATCTACTGCTAAAACTGCCATTATGAACAAGCAAGGGTAAAGACCAAAAAAGCATCCGAATCTTTACCAAGTTTATCTTAACTCAAACAGAGAAGAGCATTTCATTAAAGTAGGAAGAAATTAGCTTTTGGGTTATCAAGGTACCTACAATTGCTAAGGACAAAATGGACACGGATATGTTGCAAAAGTTGGCACAAGAAATTCCGGGATTTATCTTCTATCTTAACAAAAGAAAAATTAAAGCCCCAGCCAAAGAGCGCCATTGGTTTGAAACCAGACTACTAGTTACAGATGCGTTGAAAATTGTCATTTCTCACGGCAAGATTACATTAGAGAAACAAATTGAAATAGCGCTATCCGAATTATTTGATATTAGTGGAGAGGAAACAATAACACTGCCATTAAAAGAAATTACCGATATCGTAAAACAGCAGAATAACAAAAGCTATGTTAGTGAAGTACTTCAAAAGCGAATGAAAATTAAACCTTCTGAGGTACCATCAACAAAGCAATTTCCCCGTATTGTTCCTGTAATAAATATTCAATAGTTCAAGTATTTTGCTGATATCTTCAATCCTAATCAATTCTAGTTCACACCTCTAGTATTGCTAAATAATCCATACATGAAGAAAATAATAATAAAGCGAAATTAAAATATTCCAGTAACATTATCGAATATAGGCAGGGAGGGAGCAATTATTTAATACAAAAGTATTAATAAAACAAAATATTTAGTATTTAAGTGTTACCTAAATTAATATTATAAGTGTATAATTTCGCACTATAGATAGTTTAAAATACAACAATTCAAAAAAATACAATACAAATATTTAATTTAAAAAAAAATAGACAATATGGGACTTAAGCAAGATTCCAAAATCATAATTCGTACTAATAAGATGATACATTTTATATTGACTTCAGAAATTTTATATCTACATGCCAAAAACTCGTCAACCTATATAGCCTTAAATGATGGTCAAACAATTAAAGCATCAAGAAATTTGAAATATATAAGTAACCTTCTAGGGGACGATCCTACATTTTATTCTCCGCACCGTTCGTATCTTATTAATACTAATTTTGTTATAAATTTAATATCAGTTAATACAAAATTCAAAATTATTTTAAATGGAGGGGAGAAAATACCTTTAATTCAAAAAAAAAGATTAGACTTCCTGACTAAGTATAAAAATCTTATTAATAATTACCTTTCAAATGACATAAAGTAAAATACAAAATTGAATACTTTTTAAAACATAATATGTTTTGAGTATTTAAGGTAGCTATTTTATAAAGCAATATTTGCTATGACCCAAAACGTACACTATTATGTGAAATTGTGTCCTAAATCTATACTGACCTACGCATTCATTATTGTTAGTAGCTTGGGTCAACGCATTGTCTAACAATAGTTTATAAAGTTATAGCTTAATCTGTCTTAGGTGAAGGATTATTTTATTTTCAGATCAAATTGGATGAACATTGGACTGTAAAGAAAGAAAAGGCAGTAGTTAAATTATAATTTTAAATTCTATAAATAAAATAATAAAGGTATATATTGTACATGCAAAGTTCTGGAGATTATATACAATATAATATGAGTTCATTTTGCTACAATTTCTAAAGTATTTATTGTACGCAGAAAACAATTACCATGGAAGTATTAAATCAACTTTTAATAACAACAAGAGGAAAACAATCTTATCAAATAAGAATAGTAAAAAAAGTGGGCGAGAGAAATCGGGTATGTATCTTATTTCGCAAACAATCATTTTTTGTTCAGAAATGGAAACTTTTGGGTTATTGTTCAGAAGACGAGAACAGTGTTATAGAATATCTAAACATTCGTTTCGGATATAGAATATCTATTTTGTAATTTACAATATTACTAATATAAATAGAGAAATAAAGTGCCTTTATGCCCTAAAAATTTCTGAAGAAATCCATTCATCTTTCTATTGATAAAGCAAAGTTGAAATATTTATGGAAATTGGAGCATGTATTAAACTGAAAAACCGGATCACCCAATTTAGAATATATATATAAATTACTACATACACAGAATTAGTGATAGCTTGATCATAGTCATACATAACCACAGTTAATATTTGCCTTGTATTGTCAATATTAAAGTAAAAGTTATCCTGGACTTACAAAGCGTTCATTTTGGACTAAAATATGATCTATAGGGTAATTTTTGAAGGCAGAAATTAATTTCTTGCTTTGCAGTAGATAAGCGTTGGATTTTAGAAATCAAATTGTAAAAAAGCCTGTAAAAGGAATAATAATGAAAAAAAATGAACTAAAATCAGATTTCTATAGGGTAATTAGGGCGGACGGCCAAATGTTATATATAAAAGTAACTTATTCTATTACTTCCAGTACAATGACGAGTTGTTCATTGTACTATTCCAAAAGGAAATATTTTATGCCAAAATGGAAATTTATAAAAGCAAGTTTTTGCAAGGAGTTTCTATTGGAAGAAATTCAAAATTACTTTGGCTATAGTGCTAACATTACCAAAATATCTAATTAATTGTTGCACTTAATATACGAGAAATAGCTTCGAACTATTTTTGGAAGTCATTTTTTGCTTTATAAAAAAATGACAATAACAGGTAATAGGAATAATGTGATACCACTATTTAAAGATACCTTGCAACTCAAAATAATTCAGGAGACAATTAAATGTAACTATAGTAGTTTAATAGGCCTTCATTTGTATCAGAAAAATATAAGACAATAAAATACAAACAAAATATTCAACATATCGACTATTTTGTAAATTTATTGTTAGGACCAAAAAAATTTCTCAATGCCTCAGTTCTGTTACCAGCTTGCAGTTTGTTGTAAATTCTATATATATGTGATTTCAACGTATTGATACTAATAAAGCATCTGTCTGCAATCTCCTTATATGAACTTCCACTTGCAAGTAAAACTAAAATTTCATGTTCTCTTTTTGAGATCCCATAGTTGAGTTGAGAGGTATTTGATACGTCCAGAGATGCGTGAGCTAATATTTTTTGAGCAATTTCACTACTAATCGGGGAACCTCCAGCATATAATTCGTGTATCGCATCACATATTTGATAAGGCTTCTTATTTTTAAGCAAATAACCATTAGCGCCGGATTTTATTGCTGAAAAAATATGTTCATCGTCTTGAAAGACTGTTACAACCATAATCTTAACTTCCGGGAGCAATGATCTTAACTCCTTGATACAACTTATACCATCAATATCCGGCAAACCCAGATCAATTAGGATCAGATTAGGTTTTAACGATGGAATTCTAAAAATAGCCTCCTTACCATTATCAATAATACCTCTGCAATTAAGCATAGGGTCATTTTGAATTATATCATTTAGATATTCCTGATGTACCGGTTGATCTTCAACAATTACAATTTCAATCATAATTAAAGATCTATAACGGAATTAAAATTTCAACCAATAAATTATCAGCAAATCGCCATTGTATACTACCACCTAAATTTGCAACATTTTCAGATAAATTCAACAATCCATTTCCGCCATTATACAAAGTGCTATTCGGATCAAAACCAATACCGTCTTCCTGAATACTAATTCTCAATGTGTCTAAAAAAACTTCAAATTGTAATTGTACATTATTCGCTTTAGAATGCTTAACAATGTTATTCAGAATCTCTTTAATTATCATGTATACCCCATGCCTGGTTTTTGATTCGATACTTATATTTGGAATATTTATACTTTCGAATACAATTTTCATTCCGGCATCCGCTAAAAACTTTTCAGCAAATCGCCTTATAAATAAAACCAAATTCGGCAAAGTGTCATTTCTCATATTTAACCGCCAAATGATTACATTCATTTGACTATGCATTTGCAGTATTTCATTTTGTAACCTGGAAAGTTTCGATAAATCATCAGGATTTCTTTTAAGCAACTCAATTGACATATTTACTGAGGTCAGGGAAGTACCTAAGTCATCATGCATTTCTCTAGAAATCCTATTTCTTTCCTCTAATTTAGTTTGCAACAAAATTTTCTCCTGATAAACATCCTCAGCTTTCTTACGAACTCGATAGTGTAACATTAAGGCAAGATTGGCTAATATAAATAAAATAGACATGCATATAAACATAAGGTTATGCTTCTTGTCCATCTTACCATTTTTAGATAAAACATCTTTTCCTTTAAATACCTCTTTTTTAACTTCATTCCCAATAAAACAATCAGCAATAATATTCATTTTATTATAAATTGCCCTAAATATCAATTCAGAATCAGTGATAAATGAATCAGAATAAAAGAGGCGAGATTCAAAACAGGCAGGCAGCGTTTGCTGTTTTCTATTGGTATTCTTAATAGCAAATAAATCAATATTTGAGAAACTACCTGCCTGGATGAATTTATAGGATTGGTTAGTATCCGCATATGCATTACAGAAAAACACCATAGAAATGGCAAAAAATTTAACTGTAACCGCCCATTTCTGCACCATTCGAAGAAGTTGTAATCCGTTTTATGAGGTAAAGGTACTTTATAAAGTACGAGATTTATAGTTTTTCAATTGCAATTATAATCCATACTTATGCATGAAATATAGTCAAAAACACATAAAATTAACTATATACATTTAAAAATTAGGACGACCGCCTTATTGAAGATAAACATACATAATTTTTGTTACATTTAAATGGAACATTTATAATTTTTATTGAATAAATAAATAGATTATAACAATATTATACAAACTGAAAAAATATCACCCATATAGGCGAAAATAAACATTAAAATACTTATCATTTTATTTTTTATTCAATTTGAAATTCATTACCACTTCATTATCATTTAGCAGTTGTAAAACATACTGAGCAGAAGGCAAGTTTTCAATATCCAAAATTACTTTATCGGAACTATTGTACATTTCCCGAACAATTTGTCCCTGTAGATTCAAAAAGCGAATTAAAAATTTAGTATCGCCCATGCCGGATATTTGGAAGAGATGAGGTACCTGTAATGGAACCATCTCTTACCTTACTTTGTGCAATGGCGGCACCTGTGCTCAACAACAGACGCGATGCTACACTGTAAATGTGTTTTTTCATATAAATTTATTTTTTGAAGAAGTTTATCTTGCTATTATATTTTACAAATATCGTTCCACACATGTTGAATTATTTAACACTTATGTATTAATTAATCATAGAAATTAATACTTTAGTATTAATTAATCATATGACAAATTATACTATTTAAAATATGAAGGCAAGTATTCCCATAAAAAATAACTTTATTCATTAACCTGACAATTAAGCAGAAAATTAATGGTTCAATATTTTCAGAAAAACTCACTTTTGAAAATAATGCTTATCGAACCATTAATTTAAAAAAACCGTTGAGCTGATATGCAGGAGTGGTAAGGATGTACGGGGAATAAAAAAAAGACTGACTATCAAATTTGATAATCAGTCCAAGGGGTGAACCGGATTGGATTCGAACCAATGACCCTCAGCTTAGAAGGCTGATGCTCTATCCAACTGAGCTACCGGTCCATTTTCTTTTTGCGAGTAGTCCGACCAAGATTCGAACCACTGACAGGCAGGTATCCAAAAAGTACCGAACCATTTTCTTTTTGAGAGTAGTCCGACCAAGATTCCAACCTCATGAAAGGCAGCGTTAAAACGAGCTACCATTCATTTTTTAAAGAAGTGCAAATGTAGCCGTTTTCTTTAAAAAACAATCAGGAAAATTTAGACCTGAAAAACGCCACCCTTCCATTCTTTTTCAATCGGGGAATGATTTGCGGCATGAATACTTTCAGCAATCAATCTCCGGGTGTCTGCCGGATCAATGATTTCATCCACCCAAAGCCTTGCTGCAGCGTAGTAAGACATGGATTGTGCAGTGTATCGGTCAGTAATGGTTTTTAATAATTCAGCTTCTTTTTCCGGTGTAATTTCTTCGCCTTTTGCTTTCAAAGACGCCACCTGTATCTGCAACAATACTTTTGCAGCCTGCTCGCCGCCCATTACAGCAATCTTCGCGTTCGGCCATGCGTAGATAAATCGTGGATCATAAGCCTTGCCACACATAGCATAATTGCCCGCTCCGTATGAGTTTCCGATAATGAAAGTGATCTTAGGCACCACAGAATTTGCTACTGCATTGACCAGCTTAGCACCATCTTTAATAATGCCGGAATGCTCGGAACGGCCACCGACCATAAAACCGGTAACATCCTGCAAAAACACCAATGGAATTTTCTTTTGGTTGCAATTCTGAATAAATCGGGCAGCTTTGTCGGCGCTGTCATTATAGATAACCCCGCCCATCTGCATTTCGCCTTTGCCGCTTTTTACAATCTTGCGCTGATTGGCGACAATCCCCACTGCCCAGCCTTCTACCCGTGCATAACCACATACGATGGTCTTGCCATAATCCTGCTTGAACTGGTCAAATTCTGAATTGTCCACAATGCATTTAATCACGTCTACAACATCAAAATTCTTATTGTTGTCAACGCTCACCAATCCATAAATATCTTTTATGTCGCGGGCCGGAGGAATGGGCTTTACTTTATCAAAGCCAGCTTTGTCCTGGCTGCCGATTTTGTCAAGAATACGGCGTACCTGGTCCAGACACTCCTGTTCGGTATTAAATTTATAATCGGCAATGCCGCTGATTTCGGTATGCGTTTTGGCGCCACCTAAGGTCTGAAGGTCAATATCCTCACCGATTGCAGCTTTTACCAAATATGGACCGGCCAGAAAAATAGAACCATTCCCTTCCACCATCAGGGTTTCGTCGCTCATAATAGGAAGATAAGCGCCACCTGCCACACAACTGCCCATTACCGCAGCGATTTGGGTAATTCCCATAGCGCTCATCACAGCATTGTTGCGAAAGATGCGGCCAAAATGTTCTTTATCCGGAAAAATCTCATCCTGCATGGGTAAATAAACACCGGCACTGTCTACCAGGTAAATAACCGGCAAACGGTTTTCCATGGCGATTTCCTGCAGGCGGAGGTTCTTTTTTCCACTGATAGGAAACCAGGCTCCGGCTTTAACTGTATTATCATTGGCAACAATCACGCACTGACGGCCACTTACATAACCCAAACCACCAACCGTACCACCGGCAGGGCATCCGCCTTGTTCAGGATACATGTCGTAACCTGCAAAACTTCCGATTTCCGTAAATACTGTGTCTTTGTCAATCAGGTACTGGATGCGCTCGCGGGGAGACAATTTTCCTTTTTCCCTGTTTTTATCCATTGTTTTTTTGCCGCCACCCAGGCTGATCTGATCGTGCTTATGCTTCATTGCGCCAATGGCAAGGCGCATGGCGTCTTCGTTTTTATTGAATTCTAAATTCATATATTGGAATGAGGGGACAAATATAAAGCAATGAAACTATAAAAGGGAATCGTTTAAAACAGACATAAAATCACCGACAGACAGGTTTTTGGCGGGCAATACCACATCAGCCTTTTCATAAATACCTTTTCGCTTTTTTAATAATTCTTCCATATCCAGCGGCCAGTCTTCCTTTGATAACAAAGGTCTTTGTTCTGTTTCATTTTCAAGATGCTCCATAAGTGTTTCCATCGGAGCATCCAGATAAACAACCATTCCTGATTGCTTCATCTTTGCCAGGTTATCGTGAAAACATGGTGTGCCTCCACCACAAGCTATCACTGTGCCAGAGGGAAAAACCTCAATAATCTGAACAAGCGTTTGCTGTTCCAGTTCGCGGAAAGACGTTTCGCCGAAACGTTCGAAAAAACCATTTATAGTATGTCCTGTCCTCACTGATATCATATCGTCCAGGTCGATACAGTTCAGATTAAATGCAGCAGCGATCTGCTCTGCCCAATAGCTTTTACCTGCGCCGGGCATACCAATGAGGTATATATTTTTGTAAGTTCTTTTCAAAAAATTGGATTGTAAATTGATTTAAATCTCAAATTCATCACCTTCTTTACTGGCGTATGACTCCGGGAATACACTTCTTGCTTCTTCTTCAAATTCAACAACAGATTTGTACTTCGAGGAATAATGACCGAGGATTAATTTATCTGCCTTTGCCTTCAAGGCTATCTCTGCTGCCTGCTTTGCAGTACTGTGAAATCTGCTCGCTGCACGGTCTGCATCCGATTCCAGGTAAGTACTCTCGTGATAAATGATATCTGCATCATTAATGTGATGCAAAAACGAATCGGTGAAAATAGTATCGGCACAATAAGCATATCGCTTGTCCGTTTTACCCTGCTCAGTTACCCATTCATTCTTCACAATCGTTCCATCTTTCTTTTCGTAGTCTTCCCCGGCTTTCAGTTGCTTATAATAAGCTGCAGGAATTTCGTAATACCGGCATCTTTCCGGAAGCAACTTTCTCCCTTTTGATTTTTCGGTAATTAATATTCCCTGGCAAAATATCCGGTGTTCTACAGGAAAACTTTGCAAATTAAGTAGCGTGGTATCCGCTAATACGCCACCATCCTCTTTTAATTCTACAAAATTCAAGGGATAACTCAAAGTGGTATTCGCTACATCCAGTATAGATTGTATAATTGATTGTAATTCTTTTGGTGCGTAAAGAAAAAGCGGTTCTGTGCGGCCCAGTAAACTCATAGAATTTAAAAAACCCGGCAAGCCGAAATAATGATCTCCGTGTAAATGACTGATAAATACATACTTAATTTTTCGCCAGCCGATTCCATGCTTTTTGAGCAACACTTGTGCGGCCTCTCCACAATCCACCATTATTAATGTCCCGTCTATACTCACAATCTGACAGGTTGGATACCGGTCATAAGCAGGTAAAGCAGAATTATTTCCTAAAATCGTAATCTTCATCGGGATATAAAATCAAATGACAGGCAAACTACAATGCTTTTTGCATAATTTTGAAAGATTAATTATGAAAAGTATTGTAAAAAATATTTCACTCAGCATTTTCAGTTTGTTTCTGTTAACAACGGGATGCAAGAAAGATGTTGAAATTCCGGACAGCAGCTCAAAAAACACAGACATCACCTTCTCTGTTCCGCAGGGCTGGCCGGCCCCTTATTATAATTTCAAAAACAATCAGCTCACCAACGCGGGTTTTGCCCTGGGCAGAAAGTTATTTTATGACACACGCCTGTCCCGCGACAACAGCATATCCTGTGGCAGTTGCCATCAGTCCTTTGCAGCTTTTGCACAGACCGACCACGTGGTAAGCCATGGCGTTGACGATTTACTGGGGACACGTAATTCTCCCGGTTTATTTAATCTCAACTGGAACACCAGTTTTATGTGGGATGGCGGCATCAATCATATTGAAGTTCAACCCTTGGGGCCCATTGCCAATCCTGTTGAAATGGATGAAACTATCGGGAACGTTTTAGTAAAGCTCAGTAATGACGCTCAGTACAAAAAAATGTTTCAGGATGCCTTTGGCAGCAGCGAAATCACTTCAGAAAAATTATTGAAATCAATGGCTCAGTTTATGGGTTCGATGGTTTCTTCGAATGCTAAATATGATAAGGTTTCAAGGAAAGAAAACGGAATAAGCTTTACTGAAAGTGAGAAGGCAGGTTTAAATATTTTTGAGAGCAAATGTGCAAGCTGTCATACCGCACCATTATTTACAGACCATTCTTTCAGAAATATCGGCCTGAAACCCAACAGCATCAATGATAGCGGCAGAGCACACATTACCCGTGATGCAAATGATCTTTATAAATTCAAAGTTCCGACATTAAGAAACCTTTCTTACACCGCTCCATATGGCCATGATGGGCGCTTCATTACGCTGGACCAGGTTTTCGACCAAATGGAAAAAGATATATTCTCCCATCCAACACTGGACCCATTTATGACCAGTGGCATAAAACTTAGTGCTCAGGAACGTGAAAATTTAAAAGCATTCCTGAAAACGCTGGATGATGAAACTTTTGTAAAAGACAAGCGATTTGCTGAACCGTCGCTTTAATTTCGGGATAGATTTTCAATTGCTTTTATAAACAAATCAATATCATTTTCTGTAGTATCCCAGGCACACATCAGGCGGACTTCGTTTATATCCTCGCGCCAGACATAAAACGGGAACTGCTGCATTAATGCTTCATTCCAGGATAATGGAATAGTTGCAAACACAACATTTGCCGATACCGGACGGGTTATTTTTATTTGAGAAAACGGCTTTATTCCCTGTAATAATTTTTGAGCCATGCGGTTGGCATGCAAGGCCGTTTTCCGCCACAATTCATCTTTCAGTAAAGCCTGATATTGAGCTGCTATAAACCTTGTCTTGGACGCTAACTGCATAACCTGCTTGTGTTTATACTTTAGATGCTCGCTCAGTTTTTTATTGAAAACAAGCACAGCTTCGCCAAACATCATACCAAGCTTTGTCCCGCCCAGGGAAAGAATATCGACACCCACTTTTGTGCTGATATCTTTTAAATCGCAAGCTAAGGAAGCGGTTGCATTAAAAAAACGGGAACCATCAATATGAAAGTACAAATCGTGTTCCCGGCACAGATTCCCAAATGCAATTAATTCTTCAGCAGTATAAACACTTCCGTATTCGGTAGATTGAGTAAGCGAAAGCATTTTAATCTGTGGAAAATGTAAATCACCCTTTCGTATCAGCCGCTGGCGAACAGTTTCGATTTCCAGCTTTCCGTTTTCATTTGTCGGCAAAGGAAAAAAGCGGCAACCGGTAAACGTTTCCGGTGCTGAAGATTCATCATTATAGATATGAGAAATGTCAGCACATAAAACAGCATTATAAGATTGCGTTGCGGCACTAATACTCAACACATTTGCTCCGGTACCATTAAATACAAAATGCACATCAAGCTCTGCATCAAACACACTGCGAAATAAGTCAATAGTATTTTTTGTCAATTCGTCATTGCCGTAAGAGCCTGCATGCTGAACATTTACTTCCATTAGGGCATTCATTACTTCCGGCAGCACACCGGCATAGTTATCACTTGCAAAAGATTTCATTTTAGCCGAACGTTTTTTATTTTAAATTTGGGTATACAATGGAGCAACAATCGGGGAATTTTAAATTGAATCCAAGAAAAAGCAATTTCAATTGTTATTATATTTGTTGAATCCTGTTATCTCCAAAACTATGAAAACAAGCTGTCAATATTTCCTTCTTGGTGTCCTTTATTTATTCGCAATAACAACAAGTTCCTGTCATAAAGAAAAAACTTATTTACTGTCTGGTAAAATGATGGATCATTGTGGTGGAAATTCTTTGGCCAGCCACGAACTGAACGTCAGCTATAATCGTGACTACACCTGGTTTTCCAGTTATCAGAATGTTCCCAGTGCCGGTGCAGGAAAAACAGATGCGAATGGTAATTTCGAATTCAGCTTTCGTAAAGAATTTAATAATGGAGAATGGAAACTCCAAGATAAAACTACAGGCAGGGAATATTATTTCGATTTGAATACTGCCACCAAATCTAAGCTTGCTTTGGGTATAATTTATAAGGATACCGTTCAATATAAAGCAGAGGTAACCATCTCGATTACCAACAAAATCAATGTTGGCGATACCCTTTACCTCTGTGCCGGAGGACAAATCAAGACTGTATTTCCGGTATTTGAAAAATCTTACAAGCTCAATTTCGAGATCAGCAGACCTCAGCCACTTTCTACCAGATTACCGAACAAAACAATCAATGAAAATATCCAATGGAGTGTGGGAAATTCCAATTTCAAACAAATAGATTCAACGCGTTTGTCAGCAATTAAATTCAATCCATGTCATTTCCCGGTCTATCAAAATAATGTGACAATAAATCCATAAGCACCGCCCTTTCCACAAATCATTTATTCATTCATCATTTGTAGAAATTCCTCTTCCGTCAGTATGGAAATTGTTCCCAGCTTCTTCGCCTTTTCCAGTTTCGAACCGGCATCTTCCCCAACCACAAGATAATTCAATTTACTGCTGACTCCACCCAAAATAAGACCGCCTTTTGCTTCGGCTTTTGCTTCAGCCTCACTTCGCTTCATCTGAGAAAGTGTTCCGGTAAATAAAAAAGTTTTTCCTTCAAATGCTCCACCAGATTGGCTTTTCTGTTGCTGAAGATTATTGATATTCACGCCGCATTCTTCCAGCAAGCCAATTATATGGCGATTTTCATGCAGAGAAAAAAAGTGGGCAATAGAGCCAGCCACTTTAGGGCCTACGTCTTCCAGTTCAATTAATTTTTCCTCTGTCCAATCATAAAAATCCTTCAGGTTGCTGACTTTTCTTGCCAGGTTTTTAGCCGTTGTTTCACCAACATGACGAATTCCTAAACCAAAAATCAAACGGTTCAAAGGTTGCGATTTCGAAGCCTCAATTGCGTTTTGCAAATTGGTTATTGATTTCTCTTTAAACCCCTCCAGCTGACTGACTTTCTGCCAATCTATACGATACAAATCGGGAACAGTATTCAGAATACCTAACTCGAAAAATTTCGCAACATTTGACTCACCCATTCCGCGAATATCCATTGCATCTTTACTACAGAAATGAATAATCCTTTCTACAACCTGCGCCGGGCAAGCAATATTGATACAACGCCAAACTGCTTCTTCAGCAGGCTTTTCGAGCAATTCGGCACAGACCGGGCAATGTGTGGGAAAAATAATTTTTTGTTCTGAACCATCACGTAATTCTGCCAATGGTTTTACAATATAAGGAATTACATCTCCTGCCCTTTCCACTAACACAGTGTCACCAATATGAATATCTTTTTCGCGTACCACATCTTCATTAAATAAAGAAATAGAACTGACCATTGCCCCACCAATATTTACCGCATCAATTTTGGCAACAGGGGTGATAGAACCAGTCCTGCCAACCTGAAATTCAACTGCACGAAGCTTGCTGGTAGCTTGTCTCGCTTTAAATTTATAAGCCACGGCCCAACGCGGATGATGCGCTGTCATTCCCATTCTTTCCTGTTGTGCAATGCTATTCACCTTTATTACAAGTCCATCAATTTCGTAAGGCAAATCATCGCGCCGCTGCTCAAAATCTGCACAATACTGAATGACCTCATCAATTTTCGTAAACGTTCTTAATTCCTTTGCTGGTGTCGGAAAACCAATCTTATACAACCACTGAAGCGAATCAAAATGCGTCCCAAGAACTTTTGGACGTTCACCATTCTGAGCCAGAGAATAATCGCTGATGTGGTATAAAATGGCTGATAATTTTCGTTTCGCCACTTCATTCGGATCCAGCATACGAAGCGTTCCGGAAGCAGCATTCCGTGGATTGGCCAGGGGAGCCTGACCTTCTGCCACACGATGCTTGTTTAATTCTGCAAAAGTATGTTTATGAATAA
Source organism: Chitinophagaceae bacterium (assembly GCA_041661485.1). Taxonomy (GTDB): domain Bacteria; phylum Bacteroidota; class Bacteroidia; order Chitinophagales; family Chitinophagaceae; genus Rurimicrobium. Next base: position 27,602 of record JBAZUJ010000016.1, on the reverse strand, counting down.
CCACTTCTCCGCGGATTTCAATTTGCTGAACCTTTTCCTGATGAAAATCAGCAGAAAGAGGGATGGATTTAATTTGTTTGACATTGGTTGTTATTTCTTCTCCATTTACTCCATCGCCCCGGGTTGCTGCTCTCACCAATTTCCCATTTTCATAAATCAACGATATACTGGCTCCATCATACTTTGGTTCTACACAAAACACAATTTCTTCATTTGGCACCAGACCGGAGCAGCGTTTTGCCCAATCAGTCAGATCTTCTGCATTATAAGTATTATCAAGACTGAGCATTGGAACCAGATGTGCCACCGTAGGCAGGCGTTCAGAAATTCCATAGGCAACCCTTTGTGTTGGCGAGTCTTCAGATACCCATTCAGGGTGTTCTGCTTCCAGCTTTTTTAAGGCAGAAAATAACTGGTCGTATTCAGCATCTGCAAAAACAGGTTCGCTTTCTACATAATAGCGCCAATCGGCATACTTCAACACTTCACGCAATTGCGTTGCGACAGCCTCCGAATTGATAATTCCACTGCTTAATAATGATTTAGCTTGTTGAAAAATTCTTTGCTGGTCTTCTTTAGAATACATAATAACAGATTAATTGCCGTTGCGCAAAGATTGAAAACTTAAGGAAGACCTGCAAATTTGAATAATCCAATTCCCGGGGAAGATTTAGAAACATTCCGGATTGAAGTTGAAAAATCTAAATATTAAATCCACACACTAAAACAAAGCAAAGGGCGTTATTATTTTTCTTTTGGGTGCTCCCCTCCATATCCTTATCTTTGGCAGTCAAATTTTTATTAAAAACAACAGCTAGTCTATAGCCTTTAATTTTTATGCGTAAAATTCTACCTTTCCTGTCTTTAACAACCTTAATTGGCTTCAACCAGGCCTTTGCACAATCGACCACGCTGGGTGGTGTTAAAGGTTTCGTTTATGAAAAAGAAACCGGTGAAGCCTTAAGCTCAACCAATATCTTTGTAAAAGACACAAAAACCGGTGCTCAAACTGATGAGAATGGTTATTTTGCAATAGGACAATTATCTCCCGGCACATATACTTTATTTGCCACTTCATTTGGATATGATACAGCATTTGTAACTGTAAAAGTTGAAGCCGGTCAATTTGAATCTAAAAAATTCTTCCTGGAAAGCAGGGGGTTAGAATTGAAAGGGGTGGACATTTCTGCCAGAAAAATCCAGAAAACCACACGCGTAAATATTGGAACAACAACCATTACCCCTAAAGAAATCAAACTGCTACCCAGCTCAGGTGGCGAGCCGGATCTCGCTCAATATCTTCAGGTGACACCCGGAGTTACATTCACTGGCGATCAGGGTGGACAATTGTATATCAGAGGTGGATCGCCGGTACAAACAGGTATTCTACTGGATGGTATTACCATTTATAATCCTTTTCACTCCATTGGTTTATACTCTGTTTTTGAAACCGAAGCTATTCGTTCAGCGGATGTGTATACTGCAGGATTTAATGCAACCTATGGCAACAGAAGTTCGGCTATCGTTGACGTTCATACTAAAGATGGTAATAATCAGCGTATTGCGGGTGTGATTTCTGCATCTCCTATTATGGTGCGAGGAATGCTGGAAGGACCATTAATGAAACAAAAAACACCTGAAAGCGGAAGCTCAACCTTTCTTATTTCTGCCAAACACAGTTATTTGAGCCAAACTTCCGAACCACTTTATAGCAGTCTGGGTGAGGAATTCAAAAACGGTCTTCCTTTTGAATTTACTGACTTGTATGGTAAAGTTACTTTTAGCGGAAACAATGGTTCTAAATTCAATTTGTTTGGTTTCAATTTCAGAGATAAAGCAAAAGTGTTCAACTCCCTGGGCGCTACTACAGCACAATTTGACTGGAATTCATACGGAGCCGGTACAACATTTGTGGTTTCTCCAAGCGGATCATCCTCTTTGATCAATGGTAAATTTGCTTATTCCTCTTATAAAATAAACAATAAAGAAATAAACTTTACCCCAAGAAGCAGCAGCATCAACAACTTTGAGGGCGCAATCGATTTTACTTATTTTCTGCCGGCATACAGTCAGTTGAATTATGGTATTGAAGTAGCCGGACAAAGCACTAAACTCGATTATAAAAGCTCTATAGATACGGACATCTCTACACTAAGCAGAAATAATACCACTGCTGCTGCATTTTTTGTGTACAAAAAGAATTTTAACCAACATTTCATTCTTGAGCCAAGTATTCGTTTTCAGTATTATTCTTCTCAAGGGAAATTTTCACCGGAGCCACGTATCAACCTGAAATATAACATCACCAGCAATTTGCGTTTCAAAGCGGCAGCCGGTTTATATTCTCAAAACATTGTGGGTATCAAATCTGACCGCGACATTGTCAATTTCTTCAATGGCTTTGTTTTGAGCCCTGATGAAAAAATCCTGAACACAGACCGTGAAGCAGTAAACAATAACCTGGAAATGGCTCAGCACGTTGTAGCAGGTGTGGAATTTGATATTCAGGATGTTGAAATCAACATTGAACCATGGTACAAAAATTTCTCTCAGATTATACAATTGAATCGGACTAAAGATATTAATGGTACGAGTACAGCAAATTTCCAGGCAGACAAAGGCAAAGCTGCCGGATTAGATATTTCTGCAAAATATGTTGTTAAGCGTGTTTTCCTTTGGGGTGTGGTTTCTTACCAAAAAATCGAATACACAACAAGACTGGAAAACTTTGATGGTTCATATTCTACACAGAATTACGCTCCTCCTTTCGACCGTCGCCTGAATATTAACCTTGTTGGATCTTATACTTTTGGCAAAAAGAAAAACCTGGAATTTTCCGTGAGATTTAACTATGGTTCTCCATTCCCGTTCACACAAACACAAGGGTTTAACGAAAACGTGAACGTTACCGGGAATATCAGTGGCAATATCCTTTCTCAGAACGGCAGCTTAAACACAATTTATGCCAGCACAATCAATGGCGGCAGGCTGACACCTTTCCACCGTCTTGATATGTCTGTGAAAAAAACATTTAAACTGAGCACCTACTCTACTTTGGAAACAACATTTGCAATGACTAACGTTTATGACAGAAACAATATTTTCTACGTAAACAGAATTGAAAATAAAGTTTATTACCAATTACCGGTTTTCCCGAGTTTGAATGTTTCCTGGCGCTTTTAAGATGAACACGAATGGGTTTTAAAAAAAAGAATACTAACCATATAAAAACAGTTGCGTTACTATCGCTTGCTTTAAGCAGTAGTAACGCTTCTTTGTCTCAAACACACACACCGTTTTTGAGCCACAGGCAATGGCTGAATAATGCCGACCAACAATACTTTCATCAGCTATACCCTGCAACTTCTTTTTCTGCAAACAGGCATCTTGAAGGTCATTCTGCATTTTACCTCAGCAACGATGCTGCAGTCGAAAAAGACAAGGCAGAATTTCTTCGCAATGTGGCCAACCTTAAAAGCGGAAGGGGAATTGAAGACAATTTTTCTGTTAATCCGGTCTACAACGAAAGAATTTCATTTGCCAAGGCTCAGTATTTTTTTCAGAAAAAAAACTGGGCGCAGGCCGTTGCCGCTTATGAAAATGCAGGCATAGAAAACCTGAGCAATAAAGAAATCGCCGATTCAAAATTTGAATTGGCGTATGCCTATTTCAATAATAAGCAGTTTAATGAATCAGAAGCGTTGCTGGCTACCATTAAAGATATTGATGGAGAATACGCGACTTCAGCCAATTATTACTTCGGCCTCTTGGCGTATAATAAGGGAAATTATAAAGAAGCGTTGAAAAGCTTTGAAAAAATTGAATCAAAGCCGGAATATCAAAACCTGGTTCCTTACTACATTGCTGAAATCCTTTATTTTGACGGGCAACGAACAGCAGCTTTGCAAAAAGCAAAAAGTGAGCTGAGCAAAAACGAAAAATCCTATTACGATAACGAATTCCATTTATTGGCCGCTCAATGCTTATTTGAGGAAGGGAAATATAAAGAAGCGATTCCTTACTTTGAATACTATTATTCTAATGTCGACAAAATCCGAAAACAGGATGTGTACAAAATGGCGTTTAGCTATTATCGTACGAATGATTGGGCGAAAGCTATTGAACCTTTTCAGCAATTAAGCACGGTTCAGGACAGCCTGGGACAAACTGCTATGTATTATCTGGGCGACTGTTACCTGCATACAAACGACAAAACCGGAGCGAAAAATGCATTCAGCATTTGCAGTCAAATGCCTTTTAATCAAAAATTAATTGAGCATTCGCTTCTGCTTTCCGGAAAGCTGTCATTCGAACTGGGATATAGTGCAGAGGGAAGCGGTCAACTCACCAAATTATTGCAGGAATTTCCACAATCAGAACATAAATCTGAAGCGACAAATATCATTTCTGAACAATTACTGCAAACACAAAACTACAGCGAGGCCTATCAATTGCTGACAAACATTGACAATCCATCAAAAGAACTTTTACAAAAAAGTGCTTATGGTTTTGCTTTGCAAAATTTACAGCAGCACAAATGGCTGGAAGCAGAAAACCTGTTGAAAGAATCTCTGTTGAACAGCGAAAATCCGGCTTATGAAGCAGCGGCCTACTTTTGGCTGGCCGAAATAAATTATCACAACAAAAATTTTGCTGAAACAATATCGAACGGCAAAATATTTTTACAAAAAAACAATAGCGGTATAAAACAGGTCAGCCCCAATGCGACACCGCAAAGTGCGTTAATGACATTGGGATATGCCAGCCTTCAGAGCAATGATTTCGGACAATCAAGGTCTTATTTTTCTCAGGCGCAGAATGCGAATTCAGGCAATACAAATTCTTCTAAACTTTCAGCAGAAGCAGTTCTTCGTGAGGCTGATGCAGCATTTTTACAAAAAGATTTTGGAAAGGCCAGCGAATTATACTCCAGAACAATCGCGCAAAACGGAGTGGATGCAGACTATGCCCGTTTTCAAAAAAGCACTTTGCTGGGTTTACAGGGAAAATCTGCTGAACAAGCAGAATTGCTGATGCAAATTATTGCGCAAAAAAATCCGGAATCCAAATACAAATACGAAGCCCATTATGCATTGGGAGATATTTTGCTGGAGGCCAATAAATTTGAAGATGCCATCAGTAATTTCCAGAAGATAAATGAGAACACTGCAAAACAACTGGCAGCAAAGGCGTTGATGAAAATTGCCTTTAGCCACCAGGAAGCGGGCAATGAAGATAAAGCCATCGAAACTTATAAAAGTGTGGTGCTTCAATATCCAAACGGGGAACAAAAAAACGCAGCACTCGATGCGCTGAAAGATTTGTATGTCAGCACCAATCAGCCTGACAGCTATGTACAACTTTTGAAAGATAACAATCTCAGTCCGACAGACAATGCGGGCCTCGATTCGTTATTTTATGCGTCTGCAGAAACCCAGTTTGCTGCCGGGAAGTATCCAAAAGCTACTGAAGCAATGGGTAATTATTTGAAACAATATCCTCAGGGAATTTTCAGGACAAAAGCCAATTTCTATAAAGCTGAAAGTCACTATCAACTGAAAGAATATGATGCTGCCCTTGTTGGATATGACGCTGTGCTGAATGATGCATGGAGTGATTTCACCGAACCAGCCGCTTTAAAAGCTGCTGCACTTGCTTATGCACAAAACAACTTCATTGCTGCGCAAAAATATTATGGCTTGTTGCGTAACAATGCTGTAGGTAAAGACAATTTAAAAACAGCTTATAAAGGTTTATTGATGACTTCAAAAAACCTTAATCAACTTGAATCCGGAAATAATTATGCCGACACCTTATTGAGTATTTCCGACATTGACGAAATAAGCAAAAATGAAGCGCTGCTGATGAAAGGAAATTTCGCACTGAAATCATCGAAATATGAAGAAGCAAGCGGTTATTTCGACCAGTTAATTTCATCGAAAAATGTGGAAATTGCTGCTGAAGCGATTTATAAAAAAGCTGAAATCCTGGTGCTGGAAAATAAAATTGAGGAAGCGGAAACTGTGACTAACAAAGCCATTCAGCAAACTGCCGGAAGCAATTACTGGAATTCAAAAGCTTACTTGTTGATGGCCGACATTTTTGTTGCACAGAAAGATTATTTCAATGCAAAAGCAACCCTGCAAAGCATTGAAAAAAATGTAAAAAATGAAACCTTGAAAAAAGAGGCTTCTGCAAAACTGGAACAGGTAAAAGATTTGGAAAAGTCAAAAAGCAAACTGAGCGAGGGATAGAATATGCACCACAAAAAAAGTATTGTAACAAGTTTATTTTTAATAGCGGGCATAGAAGTTTTTGCGCAACAAAAACCAACTTCTAATGATACGACGATTAAAAATTCTACTATCGAAATATCACAGATTTATCAGCCTAAAATCAAAGAGGCTGTGAAGGAAACGATCAACCCTACACTTCCTCAACAGGACATCGTTACACCTGAATATAAATATGTAGTTCCGACACAGAATCTGAATTATGCTTACAAACCACAGCCGTTGCAAGCCTTAGCGATGGGTACTGATACCACATACAAAGGTTTTCATCATTATGTTAAGGCAGGTCTGGGAAATAAACGAACAATTTATATAGATGCGAGTTTAGGAAATTGGGCAAAAAAGAACCTCGTTACCAATGCTCATTTTGGACTGCTAAGCCAAAAAGGAGAACTGGCCTACCAAAAGCAAACGCTTGGGGTATTCAATGTAGAATCTGCTTACTCCAAAAACAGTCTGAAGGCTGGCATAAAACTGGATGCGTCGCACAGTAATTTTTTCCAGTATGGTTTTGATGAAAAATTATTACCAAATAAAATTGCAACGAGACAAACCTTAAGCGGCGGAACTTTAGGGGTGAATGCAATGAAAAACCACAACGACAGTCTTGGTTTTCATTCTGTTTTCGCCTCATTAGGTTTCTATACCGGCAATAATATCAGTAACGAAACGTCTGCCTCTATCGGATTTTTATCCGGTCGCAATTTAGGTGATGGCCTTAATGGGAAGCTCGGCATAAACGGTGTAAGCACTCACCTGAATTCGGAATTTTATTCTGTTACGAATGCCTACATCTCGCTAAAAGCAGGCATCGATTTCACACAGGACATTTTTACTTTTCACGGATATCTTATTCCGACAATCGGACAAAACAACAATGCCTTTTTGCTTCACGATATGGAAGGCAAATTTCATTTTGCAGATGCTCAGCTGAATGTTGGTGCCGGAACAAAAGGTTCACTGATTCAAAATACTTACCAGCAGCTCTTCAATACAAATCCATACATTTCCCAATTCAAGTCAACACAAACCCACAGCGATGAAGTCTTTGCCTTTATTGAAAAAGGGTTTGGTCATCACCTGACACTTTCCGGGAAAGTAAGCTGGTGGAAATATGAAAATCTGGCCACATTTTTGAATCAGCCAATTGGAGATAACGAAAAAATGATGGTGTATTATGTGCCTAAAACCAATGCGCTTTCCAGCCAGTTCGAGATGCGTTATCAGATTGGGAATACCATCTCAGTGGGTGCTCAGTTTATTATCTTCAAATACAGCAACATTCTCGGCTCAGGCAGGATATGGCAGACACCAACAAGAAGGCTTAACGGTGACTTCCAGTGGAATCCGATTCCGGAGCTGAATTTCAATGCATATGGCGCTTATGTTTCAGGCAGTTATGCACTGGACAGCAACTTAAACGAAATTAAACTCAAAGCTTTTATTGACCTGGGCTTTGGTGCAGAATACCTGGCAATGAAGAAATTATCCTTCTTTATCAACTGCAACAACCTCTTAAATAATAAATATCAACGCTGGAATGGCTACCAGGCCTACGGTATAAATATATATGGTGGTCTGCGACTGAAATTCTAATTTCGCATCACTAATACTACGGTTTAAAAAAACAAAAAGACAAAACAACAATTATGGATATTGCCAAATACATTGGATTATTTTTACTTAAAAACAAGTATTGCTGCCTTCAGGGTCTTGGTAATCTTGAAATAAAAAAGAACGCATCAAAACATAATGGTACTGAATTGACCGGCTCAGCGTATTATGCAAAATTAAATCCTGTCGGTTCCATCGACGATTCGTTTCCAAATTTTATTGCCAATAACGAACAGGTAAGTATAGCAAAAGCATCGAATGAAATCAGCGAATTCATTAAAAGTGCGAAAGAAAAAATGGCAGAAGGCGGTTCTATAGAAATTCCATCTATCGGAGCTTATATGCTCAAAAACCATCAGCTTCATTTTGAGCTTGATCCTGCTTTCAGCTTACCTACTGCCAATATAATGTTCCCGGTTGCAGAAGCACCAAAACAAGAAAGTTCAAACGCCGGAAAATCCGGTGATGAGCCTTCCAAAGAAAGTTTTTCCAGCTATAACAATTACAACAAGCAGCGCACGGTCAATTGGAATATCATTGCGTTTTGGGGCGTTGTAATCATCATCGGCGGAAGTATTATTGGCTGGAGCATCAGTTATTTTATGAACCAAAGGCAACCGGATAGTGTTCCTGTAATTGAAAACCAGGCTCCTCCAATTACCCAGGAACCAATTGTGGATTCTACAATGATTGATAGTGCTGCAATGAATGCCACTCCGCCTGTTAACCCAAATGACACACCTGAATTCAGTTTTATCATCAAAGAATATAAAGCGCTTGCACCGGCACAAAAGAAAGAAAAACAATTGATTTCTTATGGATATCCGGTCAATATTATCACCAGGGATTCATTAACCTACTATGTGGTTAATACAGTTAAAACCCCTGAAGCGGATACAACCAAAATAAAAGATTCGCTGACCAAGCTCTTAAATCCGGCTGGTGTCACTATCCTGCGCTAAATAATTAATTCAATTTTATCTTAGAGTAAAGCACCTGAAACAGGTGCTTTACTTTTTGCCGAAATCCCAATAAAATGCAAAATCAGTATGCTGCTGGCTGATACAGAATTCAGCTTTATCAATAGGCAGTTTAGAAAAGCTGACTTATCTTTGTTATCGAAATTTTATATTCAAATTAAATGGAAACTACAATATCATCTCCTGTATCTTTTACCGAAGGAGCAATTAAAGAACTGAAAAGACTGATGAACGAAGAAGGATTTGATGCTTCTCAATATTTGCGTGTTGGAGTGAAAGGTGGCGGATGTTCCGGAATGTCTTATGTGTTAGGTTTTGATCAAAAAGAAGCTGACGATGAAATTTTTGAAATTAATGGCTTACCTGTAGTCATGAAACAAGCTCATGGTATTTATTTATTGGGAATTTCCATTCATTTCGAAGATGGTTTGAACGCGCGAGGATTTACATTTAATAACCCAAATGCCAGCAGCACATGTGGTTGCGGCAGTTCATTTGCTGTTTAATGATTCAATTCAAGCATATCCTGATTCTCTTGTTGTCTGTCCTTTCACTCAATGTAGCTGGACAGGCCTCTCTTGTCTCTGTAAATCAAACAGACGATAAGGGAAAACCTCATGGTGCGTGGTATATTTTTAAAGAAGCACTCAGAGGTGAACCATCAGAATCTGTGTTTGGCGAGTATGACCACGGAATGAAAACCGGACTATGGTATGTAAGTGACGGGCAGGGAAACATGGTATCAATTGAATCATTCAAGATGGATGTCCGCGATGGCGAAGCGAAATATTTTGAAAATGGATTTCTCACTTGCATTGGTCACTTCCGTGGCTTGAATCCAAAAATTGCTTTGGATACTGTATTGATTACTCATCCGATAACCGGTGAAGAAAAACTCGTTTATGTGCCAACCGAAAGAGGTAGTGTGAGACACGGAAGCTGGCGTTTTTATGACGAATTTACCGGCCGTCTCATCAAGGAAGAGCAATACCAGGTAGATGAATTAATCTATCGCAAAGATTTTGCTATCTCACCTGCTGATAGTACCCACTTCCAGCTGCGCAATAAAAACCTTCCACACTCAGATAATAAATTACCCCCGGCGTCTAAATTCAAAACAAAATCGCCCACAAAAAGTCTGATACAGGGATAATCTTTTTAACTCATTTTTAACCCCAAAGCATTGCTATTAGCGCATTCCACTGCTATTTTTGCGAGCAAATAAATTTGAATTTATTGAGCAGATCAGCTATGAAACGCGTCTTCACCCTCCTTCTCCTTTTCTTTTTTTACTCTACTATTTTGCAGGCGCAAAATGTCGTTTTTTCGGCAGAGGCCAGCGCCAGTACGATTGGTATTGACGATCAGATTCAGGTAACATTTTCTTTACAAAATGTGCAGGAATTGCAGGGAATTCAAAATCCGACATTTCCAGGATTCAACGTATTGGCAGGCCCCTTCCAGTCGCAAAGCTCCAGCTATACATTCAATGGAAACCAGCAAGTAAGAACCTCAACCCTTTCTTTCACTTATGTATTGCAGGCCAGCCGAACAGGAACCTTAACTATCCCGCCCATTTCGGCAAAAGATGGTTCGGGCAGAGTATATCAGTGCAATCCATTAAACATCAAAGTTGAAAACGGCAGCCTTGCGCCCAAACGCCCAAGCCGCCAGCAACAAGCTATTGACCCGTTTGGCGATGACGACCCGTTTTTTGGAGGAAACGGCGGAGGCGACCCTTTTGAAGCGATGAGGCAGCAGCACGCAAGAATGCAGCAGTTAATGCAGCAAATGATGCAGGCACAGCAGGGTGCCAATCCAGCAATGGCACAAAACCTACCTGAAGTAACTGAAAAGGATTTAGGTAACAATATTTTTGTAAGGGTAAATGTTGACCGGACTAAAGTAAACCTGGGCGAACAAATTACAGTAACTTACAAAATGTATGCACGGGTTGCGATGCAGGCTGGCATTTCAAAACTACCGTCCCTGAATGGATTCTGGACCCAGGATTTTGATCTTCCTAAAGACCAGAAACCTCAACTTGAAACATTGAATGGTATTCAGTACAATACATTTACTTTAAAAAAATCTGCTCTTTTCCCACAACAAACCGGGACATTGGTATTGGATGCAGCTGAAATAAGAGGTGTGGCAAGAATAGCAGACCGATATAATCCTTACGGAAAAGACATTCAATTTAAATTGAAAAGCTCCCCGGTTAATATCACAGTAACGCCATTGCCGATAAAAGACCAACCGGAAAATTTTGGCGGAGCCGTAGGAAGTTTCACCTTAAACAGCAGCATCGACAAAACCACCTTAAGCACTGACGAATCAGCCAACCTTACACTTAACATTTCAGGAACAGGCAATCTGAAATTGATCCAGGCCCCTGACCTAAAACTGCCTAACGGACTGGATGCTTTTGAACCAACAATTGTTGATACCATTACAGGAAGAAGCACAACCATCAGCGGGAACAAAATATTTACCTACGCCATAGCACCAAGAATTGCCGGTGATTATGAGATACCAGCCATTCCTTTTTCATTTTATAACACTAAGACAGGCACCTATACTACCCTTTTTACCAGACCGGTAAAAATTCATGTTACACAAGGCAAAAACGACAAAAAAGACATAAGTCAGCAAAAAGTTTTGACAGACATTCATGATATCAATAAGAATATCTTCAAGTCTTCCTCAAATACAGAACCGCTTTTCTTTTCAGGGATTTACTGGATTTTGTATGGCATACCCTTACTGGCATTAATATTATTTATTCTTTGGAAAAAGAAAGCGGATAAAGAAGCCGGGAATACTGTTTTGTTTAAAAATAAATATGCGAACAAAATTGCGCTGAAACGACTGAAAACAGCCAAAGTTTATCTGGATAACAAACAAACCATTCCGTTTTACGAAGAGATTTCAAAAGCCATCTGGTTGTATTTGTCCGACAAGCTGCATATTCCATTGTCGCAATTATCGAAAGAAACAGCAGGAGAGGCCTTGCGAATAAAAAATATCTCTGCAGCACAATCTGAAAAAATGAACAGGATAATCGAAGATTGCGCAATGGCGCTGTATGCACCGAGCGGCGCTGCACAGCAAATGAACCATACTTATCTTGAAACCGTACAACTCATTGGTGAATTGGAAGAAACTTTAAAGAAATAATGAAACATCTGATTCTGACTTTTTGTTTTGTTTGGCTGACTGCAAATATTTGTACTGCAGGAGAAAACTCCAGCCCTTACTGGACCCTTGGCAACAAAGCCTATACTCAAAAACTATACGATTCTGCAGTATTTTATTATAGCAAAATATTGAGCCAACAACCTTCAAATGCTTTGGGTTACTATAATCTTGGCAATGCTTACTATAGAAGCAATATGATTAGTCATGCAGTATTGAATTATGAACGTGCGCTATTTTTCAATCCATCACTCCATATTGCTGAAGACAACCTTAATCTTGCCAAGAGCCGTATTCCCAATGCCTTAAAACAGCGGCATGAAATCTTTTTTATCAATTGGTGGAAATCTTCTACAGCGGGCAATACCGCAACCAAATGGGCAGTCCTAAGTTTGCTGGTATTTCTGAGCTTTCTGGCTTTGATTCTTCTGACTTTACGGAATAAAAAAATACCAGGCCAGGTTTTCTTATTAATGCCTGTCCTGATTTTCATTCTTCTTTTCTTCGCATTCACCGCTGCAAAAAATGCAAAAAGCACCCTCAAGGCAGTAACTATGAATGCAACAACAATCATGACGCTTAGTCCAAACAATTATAAAGGCCAGATAATTATACCCGAAGCTACGACAGTAGAAACCGGCGAAATAAAAGGCAGTTGGATTGCAGTAACTTTACCGGATAACCGGGAAGGCTGGGTACAAAAAGCTGAGCTTACATTTGTAATGCCTTCCATCAAAAAATAGAAATGTATTTCATAAAAGCACCTGCGCTCTTAAAACGCTTGTTTCATCCTGACTTTATCTGGAAGAAAGATTCGGGGGATACAGTGTACTTGAGTTTTGATGATGGTCCGCATCCTGTAGCCACACCATTTGTTTTAGACGAACTTGAGAAATACAATGCAAAAGCCACTTTTTTTTGTATCGGTAAAAATGTAGCTGAACACCCTGCTATATTTCATAAAATAAAAAATGCAGGCCATGCAACCGGGAATCACACCCACACCCATGTTAATGGATGGAAAGTCAGTACGGGAGATTACCTCAAGAATTTCAGAGATGCTGAGCAATTTATCGAAAGCAATTTATTCCGCCCTCCTTATGGCAAAATCAAACCTAATCAAGCAAGGGAAATACAATCTCTGGGTTATAAGATTATAATGTGGGACGTGCTCTGTGGCGATTTCGACACACAAATAAGCCCTGAAAAATGTTGGGAGAATATTGCATTAAATATTGAACCCGGGTCTGTAATTGTTTTTCATGACAGCAGTAAAGCCTGGGACAGGCTCCAATACGCTCTCCCAAGAACATTAGCTTTCTGCCATCAAAAAGGCTGGAAAATGGATGTGCTTACTTAATTATTATAAAAAACATTTTCTTTGGTAGAATAAAAAGGGAGCTTGACAATATTGTCAAGCTCCCTTTCAACTTAAAGAATCTGATTTAGTGATCTACTTTAGAAACTTTTTCAGTCGCTACAACCTGGTTATTAACATCTGTAAACTGAAGGATATAAACACCTGAAGCAAACTGGCTCATATCAATTTGTTTAGCTTCTTTTTGTGTAAATAACTTTCTGCCTTGCAAATCAATAAGGGTAACCGTAACATCTTTCGGAGCTTCAATATTCAGTTTATCCTGAGTTGGATTTGGATAAACCTTGATATAATAAGTAGAAGAAACAGCTTCATTAATGCCTGTTACACTCAGGTCAATTTCTGCTTGCTTACTACAGTCATTACTATTGGTAACAACTACTGCATAAACACCGCCTGTTCCTGTTGTCATAGTGAAAGAATCAGTTGCGCCTGCAATTGCAACACCATCTTTATACCATTGGTAAGTAACACCTTTAACAGTTGTGCTGAGACGGCTTCCCACTTTTTTAATGAATGGGGTGTCAGGTGAAGGAATAACCAGAATATTAAATACGGCTGAAGTAGCAAAACAACCATTTACAGGATCCTGAACTTTTACAGAGTATTTACCATTTTTATCAGCATAAGTAAATGAATCAGTTGCTCCAGGAATAAACACACCATTCAGATACCATTGATAAGTAGTAAACCCTGCTTGTGTTGCTAATTTGGTTTTCTCTCCATCACAGAAAAAGGTATTTCCGTATGGATGAATGTAGAAAGGAGAAACATACATAATTGTCATTATCACGTCAGTAGAAGTTGCTTTACAACCATTCGAATCAGTAATTTCTACAGAAAATGTTCCGGCTGTTTTAGCTGAATATGGATTGTATACTTCGCCTGGAATATTTACACCCAGATTTCTCCATTGGTAAGTATAGCCTGGAACAATTGGTGCTAAAATTGATGAGGCGGTTCCATTACAGATATTTGTACCACCTGTTACACTGATTGTATTATTAGGCAGACTGTTTACAATAACATCAATAGGATCACTGTAGCCAGCACATCCAACACCATTGGTTACTTTCATTCTATAAGAACCTGCAGTGCTCGTAGTTAATGTTGTGAGAATTTCTGCGGGCATATCTGTTTCTGATTCCTGCCATTGTGTAGTCAAACCTGAAGCTACAGTAGCTGTTAAGGTAACGCTTCCGCCAATACAAAATTCGGTAGGACCACCAGCGGCAATAGTTGGTTTAGTAGGGGTAATTATTGAAACAGTCAAAGTTGCAGACTGGTCATTACAACCAGTAGTAGTGTTCGTTACTTTTACGCTGTAAACACCTGCCGTTTTTACAAAAATAGTCGACGTAGTAGGAGCTCCGGATATCGGGGTTCCGCTTTCAAGCCATTCATAAGAAACGCCTGCACTTGCCGTTGCGACAACTTTTAAACTATCGCCATTACAAAAACTAATTGCACCAACCGGGCCTATTACCGCAAGCGGCAGCGGGTTTTCTGTAATAACCAGACCTGCGCTGGTAGCCGAACAAGAACCAAGTGTTGCTGTCAATCTGTAAGTATTAGCACTTGTAGCTGTATAAGAGGCGGAAGTTGCACCTGCAATTATGCCGGATAAATCTCTCCATTGGTAAGACAGACCGCTTACCGCTGTGGTGCTCAACACCAGATTATCTGAAGTACAGAAAGAAGTTTTCCCTCCTGCACCACTGATTACAGGAGCTGTAGGAGTTGGATTTACGGTTACAGTTGTTGTTGTTGAAGTATTGGTACATCCGGTTGTTGAATTTGTAACCCTGACACGATAAACTCCGCCAACAAGGGCAGTATACAAGCTGGATGTAGCACCACTGATATCTACACCACCTCTTTGCCATTGGTAAGTATATCCTGCTCCTGTTGTCGCCTGAAGCCCTACACTCAATCCATCACAAAAAGTAGTGGCAGAAAGTGCTGAAAAAGCCGCAGTAGGCAATGGATTCACCGTAACCGTCTTCGGGTTACTTAATGCTCCTGCAGGGCAATCCGTTGTTGTTGCATTCAGGGTATAAACACCCGTTGCAGAAGCCGTATAACTAGAGCCGGTCAAACCAGTCGTGACGGCATCTTTGAACCAGGTATAAGTGACACCGGTTGCAAGAGGTGTAGAGGACAAAATTACATTCCCTCCAATACAGAATGTTGTATCCGTTGTGGCAGAAATAGTGGCAGGAGCAAGAACCCTTACTGTAATTGGTGTAGTTGTATCGCTTTGCCCTGACAAAAGACATTGTGAAACCAAACGATAATCTTTACTTGTAGTTGTATTGGTAGTCAATGTTGTGAAAGTATCCGTAGCGGTCATATTTACAAAAGAACCTGTACTGGCAGGTCTTGATTGCCATTGATAATGCATACCTGTTCCCAGTGTGATACCTGTCCCAGTAAGCAGAAAGTTTGTACCGCTGCACACAGGAGTTGCCGGGCCTGTTACTGTGCCAGCTGCTGGCTTCCCTGCACAGGTACTTGTTATTGATAATTGAATATTGGGTCTCTTGGTAGTGAGGGTAGTAAAGTTAGTAGCACCGTATAAAGATGTTGATGTACTATGATAGTAGGCAGAAATTGATCCCGAGGTTGTATGTGTATTGTAAATAGGATAATTTCCTGCACCGGTTACTGCCGTTTCTGCACTTTCCTTTACAATAATAACATCAAGATAATTAGAACCGCCTGAATAAGTAATCAAAGTGGAATCTGAAACAGCCGTTGAAAAAATCAGTGAGGTCCATCCGCTGGTCATTGAGTTATCAATCGCACTACTATAATACACTTTTTTGTACCCCGACAATGCATACCAGCTTCCAAGATTAGCCGGAACAGCAGTGGTAATTGTCGACGAAGTAACTTCCTTCATGTAAACTGTTATATAATTCACGCTATAAGCAGTAGATCCTGATGCTTTCTGGAAAGCTATGCCGGTAATAGTTCCTGTAGAACCTATCTCAGTTGGCGAAAGCAGAAACCGCGATGCAGAATAAGCAAAGCGTCTGTTTGTAGGGGTAAAACTCGACGTATCTGTACCTGGAACAGTAGGTATACTTATAGTAACCGCCTTTGATTCCATTGAAAACCACAATGAAATCATGATAAAGAAAATACTCCAAAAGTAATTGTGCCTTTTTTCCACGGGAGGGGTAACGGTTTTTTTCATATAAATGATTTTTTAAAAAAATAAAAATAAGGCATTTCCCATCTAAAACCAATCTTTTTGTTAAAAAACGGCAAAAAAAAGCACCTATAAGTTTCTAATCCGGCATTTTGGGTCAACTAGAGAAATCATATCTTTGTTGCTCATTGTATTTTCTCTATTTTCGACTTATGACTTTGGCAATAAAATCAGACTTACGCATTTTACGGGCAG
Organism: Chitinophagaceae bacterium; assembly: GCA_041661485.1. Lineage (GTDB taxonomy): Bacteria > Bacteroidota > Bacteroidia > Chitinophagales > Chitinophagaceae > Rurimicrobium. Next base: position 10,727 of record JBAZUJ010000016.1, on the reverse strand, counting down.
GATTATTTATTTGTGTGCTTTTTCTTTGCAGGAATGCAAATGCGCAGGTAGTGACAGAAGAAAACGGCACCCAAAATGAAAATTCTGTAAAATTATTTGCCGATTCAAGACTTTCAGCTCTGACTACTTTCCAGGAAATCACAAAACCGGTTTATGCAAATGCAGGCTCATCAAAAAATGTATCCGGCAGCATACACTCGGCCAAAGGATACCGGATTCTGATTTATTCAGGAATAGACAGAGCAAAAGCGAACAGCACTAAAGCCGATTTTATGCGTCGCCATCCCGGCACACGAATCTATATGACATATGCTTTGCCTCAATATCGCATAAAAGTGGGCGATTACATATCGCGCGGGGAAGCAAATGAATTCTACAGGCAATTATCCGGAATCTATTCTCCATGCATGGTAGTGCCCGATATTGTAGAGATAAATACATTCAGAAGAAATGATCAATAAAATCCGCCAAAAGGCAGATGAACTTTGGGCAGAATCCAAAAGAATCCGCCATACCATTCATGCCAATCCCGAACTCTCTTTTCAGGAATATGAAACCAGTAAATTCATCGCTGCCGAACTGACCAAACTCAATATTCCGTTTACTCAGGGAATGGCAGGAACCGGTATTGTTGCTGTCATTGAAGGAAAAAATCCATCTAAAAAATGTCTGGCCATCCGTTCAGAACTAGATGCACTACCCATTACCGAAATAAATGATGCTCCATACAAATCAAAAAATGAAGGCATTATGCACGCCTGCGGACATGATGTTCACACTGCAGCCCTTCTGGGCGTAGCAAGCATTATGAATGATTTGCGCAACGAGTGGGAAGGCACTTTAAAACTGCTCTTTCAGCCCGGCGAAGAAATGCATCCAGGTGGGGGCAGTATGATGATTGCAGAAGGTGTTTTGGAAAATCCTAAAGTGGATGCCATCCTTGCTTTGCATGTTTATCCCACTTTGCCTGCCGGCGCTGTGGGATTCCGCTCCGGCCAGTACATGGCCAGTACAGACGAGATACATATTGTGATAGAAGGAAAAGGCGGCCACGCTGCCCTGCCCCATCAAACCATTGACCCGATTGCTATTTCTGCTCAAATAATTGTTGCACTGCAACAGGTCATTTCACGCCGCAGCAATCCAGTCAGCCCTTCGGTTTTAAGCTTTGGCAAAATAGCCGGAGGTACAGTGAATAATGTAATTCCTGATAAAGTGGAAATAGCCGGAACCCTCCGCACAATGGACGAAACCTGGCGTGCTGAGGCACATCAACTGATTAAACATATTGTTACAAATACAGCAGAAGCCTTTGGTGCCAAAGCTTCAGTCGACATTCCCAAAGGTTACCCATCATTATTCAATGATGAAAAACTAACGGAGCAGGTTCGTGGTTTTGCAAAAGATTTTTTGGGTGAAGAAAACGTCCGCGAACTTTCGTTAAGAATGACAGCAGACGATTTTGCTTTTTACAGCCAGGCAATTCCGGGTTGTTACTTCCGCTTAGGCACCAGCACAAACAATGAAAAACATACTGCTTCTGTACACAACGCCCATTTTGATATTGATGAAAATGCCCTGAAAACCGGCGTTGGCACAATGTCTTATGCTGCGTTCTCTTACCTCACAGCCGAATAAAACTACTCAATGTCTTCACTTGGTTCGCTTATTATGATTCCGGTACCGCTGGCCGAAAATGCCATTCACACCTTACCGGCCGAAGTAGTTGTTTATGCAAAAAAACTGAAACACTTTTTTGTAGAAAACATTCGCGAAGCAAGAAGATTTTTAAAAGCAATTGACAAGGAAATTGATATTGATACTTTAGCCTTTTCTGAAACAAACAGAAACACGGCCCTTGATATCAAACAACTGGAAAGCTGGCTGAAACAAGGCTTTGAAGTAGGTGTACTGAGCGATGCAGGTTGCCCCGGCATTGCAGACCCCGGTGCCGAACTGGCGGCGGCGGCACAAAAACTGGGTGCGAAAGTAATTCCCCTGACAGGACCAAGTTCCATTCTTTTAGCCTTAATGGCTTCCGGACTAAACGGACAAAGTTTTGCCTTTAATGGTTACCTGCCGGTAAAAGAACCTGAGCGTGGTAAGAAAATCAAATCACTGGAAGCCCATTCCCAGAAAGAAAACCAGACCCAGATATTCATAGAAACACCTTATCGCAACAACAATATGGTGCAGGATATTTTGCGTCACTGCAATCCTAAAACCTTGTTGTGCATCGCTATTAATATTACTGCCAGCGACGAAAAAATAATCACCAAAAGCATTGCTGACTGGGCAAAGGAAACTGTTTCATTGCCCAAGCAACCGGCCATATTTTTGATACTGGCATAACTGAATTTGTGATTTAGGATTGGATTATTGCTGGCAGAATATAACGCAGAGTTACACGAAATTTTCACGAAAGTTTCACGAAAGTTTCACGGAGTTTCACGGAGTTACGCGGAGGGCTTTGTATCCTTTGTATAAAGCTTTGTGTCTTTGTTGTAGCATATAAAAAAAGCCGGCACGCTCACACGCACCGGCACATTAAAATCACATTCTCATATTCTCACATTAAAGAATAGTCAGGCTCTTCATTACAATATTCTTCACCTCACTCATCAGTACACGCTCCTGTTGCATACTGTCGCGGTGGCGTATGGTCACCATATTATCTTCTTTGGTCTGATGGTCGATGGTTACGCAGAATGGCGTTCCGATAGCATCCTGGCGGCGATAACGTTTACCGATCGCATCTTTCTCTTCATAAAAACATTTGAACAAAGGACGACATTCATCCATCAGCTGGTTAGCAATTTCCGGCAAACCATCCTTTTTGGTCAATGGGAAAACGGCCAGTTTTATGGGTGCCAAAAACGGAGGAAATTTCAACACGACCCTATCATCCTTTTTCTCTTCGGTACTCAGATCTTCTATCTGGTAAGCTTCGCTCAGCAACATCATCACCGTTCTGTCCAGGCCGATTGATGTTTCTACCACATAAGGAATGTAATTTCCAAAAGCCTTTCCTGTTTCTGGGTCAATATCCGCATCGAAGTATTGCAATTTTTTCTTGCTGTACTCCTGGTGTTGCTTCAGGTCGAAATCAGTGCGACTATGTACACCTTCCACTTCTTTGAAACCCATCGGGAAATCATATTCAATATCACAGGCCATATCGGCATAATGCGCCAGTTTAACATGGTCGTGAAATTTGTATTTATCTGCACCAATACCCAGACTGTAATGCCATTTTATCCTTGCTTCCTTCCAATATTCGTACCACTGTTTTTGTGTGCCGGGGCGAACAAAAAACTGCATTTCCATTTGTTCAAACTCGCGCATACGGAAGATGAAACCACGGGCAACAATCTCGTTTCGGAAAGCCTTGCCTGTCTGGGCAATACCGAAAGGAATTTTCATCCTGCCGCTTTTTTGTACATTCAGAAAATTGACGAAAATCCCCTGTGCTGTTTCCGGACGCAGGTACACTTTATTGTCCTCCGGATTGTCAGAAGCTACTGCACCAAACTCAGTAGCAAACATCAGGTTGAACTGGCGCACATCGGTCCAGTTGCAGGTACCGCTTACCGCACATTTAATGTTATTGTCTTCAATCAGTTTTTTTAATCCTGCAAAATCATCTGCAGCCAGCAAAGCTTCCATTTCATTGAAAAGATTTGTCGCTTTTGTCCAGTTGGCATGATTCAACAATTCAGGAATATCAGTACCCAATGGACCGCCTGATTCTTTGTCCAGTAAACCCAGTTCTTTTGCAGCAGCATTCCTCAGTTCTTCCACAAATCCTTCAATCAAATGATCGACGCGGTAGCGCTTTTTGCTATCCTTGTTGTCAATCATCGGGTCAGAGAAATTATCCACGTGACCACTTGCTTTCCAAACCGTCGGGTGCATAAAGATGGCAGCATCCAGACCTACAATATTGTCGTGCATTTGCGTCATCGAGCGCCACCAATAGTCGCGGATATTGCGTTTCAGTTCCACACCATACTGACCATAGTCGTAAACAGCACCAAGGCCATCATATATTTCTGAAGAAGGAAAAACAAAGCCATACTCTTTGCAATGGCCTATGATATCCTGTAATTTATTTTCGTTTGCCATAAGAATTGTAAGGGCGCAAAGATAATTTGATTTCCGGTTTATGATCTATGAATTTGAGATAAAAAAAGCCCGCCGGGAAAAACCGGCGGGCATAGCAAATAATTCTAACTGTATTAGTCCTGATTTACTATCATAGAAGTCATCAAGCGTTTTTCACCAGCCATTTTATGAATACCATGGATATAAATAGTATAAACTTTACCTGTATTAAAAATCATGGTTGGTAATTCAGCAATAATTTTGGTAGAATTGGTATCCCGCAGTTCCCATTGGTAAACACCCGCATCTATAGGAGTGTAACCTGATACGTTTTTGTAAGCCATATTAGCAAAATACTTCTTTCCGGTATCATTGGTCACATCCAGCCTTGGTGCGTTAGGCGACAATTGCAGCATGCGTATCATAGCCTGACCATTTTCCGGATTTTTCCAATCGTCACCTACAAAAATGGTAGTAGGCGTGCTAAATGAATCAACAATAAAAACTGAATAATTCATTTTTTCTTTCAAAATCAATTCCGTTTTGGTCAGTAAAGTATCTTGTGATCCAACCAAAAAGGTGTTGACAAACAAGGTTTTTGTTCCTTCTTCGACGGGCTGATAACCTGTATTGGTAAGGTATTGCAAAACAAAATTGTTCAATTTAGTAGAGTCACCCAATTTTATATTCACACCAGGTGTGCTGACACCGGCATGAACGACATTCAAATTAGCATATTTCTTAGCTACTTCTTCTTTCTTGCAGGCCGACAATAAAGATATTCCTGCTATAAGTGCTGCGGCAGCAAGGGTAAACTGTTTTTTCATTTGAAGGAATGTTATTTTATTGAAAGGTCAAATGTAATACATGCAGCATAATTACATGCATCAACCACAATAATAATAGAAATTACTGAAAAGTGCAAATGAAGACCCTGCATTAAAAAAGTCTTCCAATTAAAATAAAATGACCCTTCGATAAAGGAAACTAAATAAAAGTCGTTGAATTTTCAACGACTTTTATTTTTGGAAGTAAATTGCTAATCAATAATTCTAAATTGTTTATAACTTTAGGAAAGTGCAAAATAAAATTTCAAATGGAACCAGAATACCAAAAGCAACATCGAGTTTCTCAAGTTTATTTAAAGCAATTTGGTTTTGAAAAAGACAATGTTTGGTATGTTTCCGTTTGGAAAAAATATAGCGAGCAAACAGGTTTGGAAGTGATTAATGATTTTACTAAAGAGGTAAATATTTTTGATTTACCGTACGAAGAATTTAAATATAGAAGGCACTTTGAAAATTCCAGTAACATTCTTGAAACAGCCTACCCAAAAGTTATAAAGTCAATAATAAATCAGAAACAATTAATTAAGTCACATCAAAACATACTTGCCCAGTATGTCGCAAATTTAATCTGTCGTACTAAACCTTTTAGGGAGTTTTTTGATTTATTATTGACAAGTGGCGATACACGAAAAAAGTTTCTAAATGAGATTTGTCTGTTTGGTTCTTCAATAGAAGAAATTGAAGACCAGTTAAAATCATTGCAAGGACAGGAACCGTTAAATGTTACTATTGGATACATGATGAACCATCTTGTTCATATTTTACTTCAATTTAATTATGTAATTTTAAAAGAGTTTGAAGGTAGAGGGTGGATGACTTCGGATAATCCGGTAGTGCTTGACAAAAATGAAAATCACTCTTTTATTATTCCTATCGAAGCAGAAATTTATTTGCCATTGAGCCGTGATTTTTGTTTATTTATGTATCATTCTGAATCAGCAAATAAAACCAATCCTTTACGGCAATTTCCAGTAAATAGAATTTCAGAATTAGATGATGACTTGTACAAAAAAATTATTGATTTAATTTTTAAAAATGAAAATGAGTTTGTAATATTTCCTTATGAAATTGAACCTACAAGTCTATTAGTTTAGGTGCTATATCAATTTTTAGTTTCAAATTGTTTATACAGGCAATTATAAAGTAATTAATTAGGTATTACGATTACTAAAGCAAATTGTTTTACTTTTTGGTTGTGTTCTAAACTAATTTCAATCTGTCCGAAATCCCAATATCGCCCTCTCCATTCATTCTTTTCTATTTCCTTTATTTCTTTTGGAAAATTGAACTCTCCAGAATTATTAGAATCTCCTCCAAAAATTTGTAATGCTTTCTTGACTATCATACCTTCCTCACGATAGTTATATGATGAAAGCCAATGAGTATTTTTTTTCAATAAAAAAAGATATGTTTTTTCATCATGAACTAATTCTAACATTTCATCAAAAGCATTTAGATAGCGATTCTTAATAACCAGTGTACAATAATAACCAGTGTTTGTTTTAGTTATATCAATACGTTCCGCATTTTTATAATCAGAAGTTAGTTTTTTAAAAAAATCTTTCAAATCTTCTTCTGTTGATTTACCAAGAATTTGTAGCTCTTCAACAAACTCTTCCACACTCAAAACTTTAGTACCAACATCATATAAGTCATAAAGGGTTTTAGATTTCTTTCTAAGTCCTTTATCTGATGACACCAAAATATCGCAGTAACGAGCAAAATAAGAATGTAGCCCATCGCTAAACATATTTCCATAACCATTTCCACGATCTATCTTGTCTTTACTAATTCCAAACATATCTAAAAGACTGTAGGATTGAAGATAGAAATCATAATAAGGAATTTGGGTTTTATCTTTATGATAAAGCGAATCCTTTACAAAATCATTAAAGGTCTTTTGAAAAACACTATCCTTAAATGCTTCATTAAAGTCGCTACCATCGTTAGCCGTGTACTTACCATTATTCAGACCATCATCAATCATTTTTCTTAAACTGCGGTAAGTCTGATTGTCTTTAAAAATTTCATCATTGAAATTTCCAAGTTGTTCCATCCAGTTAAGCAGGTTAGGCGATTCAGTGTTGATAGGAAGCATCTTTCCCATTAACTCTTTTTGCTCTGGCGGCAATTGTTCAAAATTTGGAAATAGAATTGGAATTTCAAACATTTCCATGCAATACTTTAAATTGCTTTTTGCTCGTACAACTTCAGGTGTATCGTTTTCATTATTCTTCCACAAATCATCAAACAAATTATTTAATACACTTTTTACCGAGTCATCTTTATCATCATTAAACACTTGGCGAGGCGTTGCTAAATAATGCGAACTATGCTTTTCAATTGGATCATAAGCAATATAATTGTCCACAACGAATGACTCCATGAAATCAAAATCTTCAAACTTTCTATCGCTTGTATCGTTTCTCTTATCCCTGATATGAGCTTGTGAAAAAAAGACACTAATGTTGTCTTTGTATTCAAGTAGTAACTTATTTAGTGATTGATAGATTTCTGTCTTATTTGACTTTAAATTACTAAATACGTTTGTGTCTAAATAAATTCTAAGCATTGAATACCAGATATGAGTACAAATTTAATCTGGAATTATAACATTCACGTCTGTACCAGTAAAATCCCAATTTGAATCACTCTGATTTAGTAGTTCTTCATTTTGCTTAATAGCATTAGTCGTTTCATCGATTTCTTTCCGGATAGCCTCTCGATTATTTAAATCTAATCGTTGCAAATTTTCAATTGTTTCTTCGCTCCTTTTAAATAATAAGCTTAATGTGTATGTCTGAAAAGAATGATAGACTGTCCTTATTTCAAAAAAACTGCCGAATACAGCAAAAGCAAATATACCTGTTAGAAACAATAGTGCAGCATTGAATGTAGCGATACCTTCACAAATGTGTTGAATAGTTATATCGGAGTAGCAAAGATTGATATAAAATGCATTAAGCACCAGTAAAACAGTTGAAACAAAATATCGTAGAAACCAAGTGGTTTGTTTTTTTGCAAAAAGTATCTCAACCTTTCTTTTCCTGTAGTATCCAATATTTAGGTAGATATCGTTTAAAGCCTTGTTTTTGTCTTCTAAATGTTCTTGAAGGCTCTCGTTTGCTTTTTTTACTTTGTATTTTGCAAAGTAGAGAATTAGCCCGATTATTAAAATGAAAATAACCCAAAGCCAATTATTAGAATTTCCTTTTTCCTCTGTATTACTTTCCTGTGAAAGATTTTCATCAGGAATGTTTTCTTCATCCATTCAATAATTTTTAAAATAGTTCTTTAATCTCCACCTCTAAACCTTTGCAGATTTCCAGCAAGTAAATATATGACGGATTGAAACCACCTTTCTCTAACCGCTGTATAGATTGCCTATCTTTTCCGATTTTATCTGCCACATCTTGCAAGCTTAAACCCTTGTTTTGTCTCACGGTTCTCACCCTTTCTCCTAACTTAATCAAGTCTTCTTTTTGCTCATTATTTATTGGTTGCGGCATGACCAATAATAGAAGCAATTTAACTTTTGCTTGACAATCTTACGAGTGTCAAAAGCTAAAATAATGTTTATATTTGTAGCAAATCAAATCTTCAAAATGAGTAAAAAATTATCACAAACAGGGCTATTAATTTGCTCCCTTTTTCTTGCTTCTTGTTCTAATTCACCAGAGAAAGCAATACAGTCTATGAAAGACAAAGCTGATGAATACATGTTAAAAGGTGTCAAGCCTACAATCCCTATGATTATTGCCGATTGCTCGGATAATTTTAAGAAGGATTTTAAAAGCGATATTGAATGGACGAGTAAATTAACCGTATTTGAAAAGGAACTTATCAAACATTTAGACGAAAAAGAATTGTTTGACACAACTAAACATTTTCCGAAGGCTACACTATCATACGAATCTTGCAGAACAATCATTAATAATAAAGATAGCTTTTATTATTACTGTAATAATGAGGTAACGATTAACGATTTGGTTTATAAAAATGAGCAAATAGGCAATGATAACAGACTTTACTTCTTAAAAGATTTAAACGGATTGCAACCAGGTAAAGAGCCAGTTATTTCTTTTTCGGTAGATATTCCAACAAGCGAATTTGATAAGCAAAAAATAATCGGAATGCCCAAATTTGATGACAGAATAGATTATCAAAGAGCTGAACCTGCGAATGTCTATTTTTATAATGCACAGTCTAATCGGTTTATTGAGGAGTTTGATTTTGCGAAGTATTTGTATGTTTCAATATTGAAGGTTGCAAATAATGACACAGCATTAAATAGAGACGATTGGGGTCGAATAATGAATAGATACGAGCAGGGACAAGGTGTAGATAATAATTTTAGCAGCAGTTATTACAAAGTAGCTTCTTACTACAATTCTTTTACTTCGGATGATGATGCAATCGCTAAAATAAATGAAGTGGTAGCTGGAGATGAGTATTATGTGTGGGATAAAAATGAGTATAAAAGTTACACTGGCCCGTATGCGGATAAAGTATCAATAACGGGGCAATTTAAAACTGTTGCAAATATTTTAGGAATGGTATTTTTTATCAATGAAACTAAAATATTGAAAAAGGAAGATGCAGCATTTCAATTGAGTAAAATGAAGAAAGTAAATTTTAAAACAGGAAAGGTTTTGCAATAATGGAATTTAAATAACAAAGGGAAGGCGCTGAAAATTCAGCGCCTTTATAATAATAGAGTGATATGCTATAAATGTGCCTATTTTTGAGATTAATTTTTAAACAGAGATATGAAATCAACGCCAGAAGAAATCGCAGTTTTTGAAAGTGACTTTAATGAATTAATGTCACGAGTTCCAGAAAGCTATAAGAGCTTATTTAGTGGAATAATAATGTGGGACCATGGTAATGAGGAAAATTTGCGTAAATCTTTTCCTACAAACTTAGGCTTTACATCTTTATTATCAGATAATATATATAATGAATATTTGTTTATTTTGAATAAGCTAAGAGGAACAATTTATTAACTCTTGTTCAGTTTTTTTTCCCAGATTTCAGGTGTTGATGAACCTGAAATTATAATGGTTCTTATTTCTTCTGTAGGAATAAATTCGGCAACTGCTTTATCAACAGTATTTACCTCAGCTTTAGTAACTTTTTCAATGGAATGGATAATATCCATTCGAGGTACTTGTACTAATAAATTTGGCATTTCTAATAATATCTTCGCTAATTCATGTGATGTCATAAACATTATATTGTGCAAAACTTAAAAGTTTAGTCTAAGTTACCTCTTGAATTAGTTTCTTTACCAATTTTAATAATTATGAATAATGAACTTACAAAGGATGATAAACATGTTGTTAGGGTCGTTTTTATAGGTCTGTCATTCGTTTCTATTCTTATTTTACTTTTCGGGATTTATAAAATTGCAGATTATTTTATTCTTAGAAACTTTACATTTTGCCCTGTAAATACAAGAAGTAATAAAGAAATAATCGAAGAATCAGCACATTTTGGAGATTTAGTAGGTGGTGTTTTAGGTACATTTCTAGCAGCTATTGGAACTGGCTTTTTAATCTATACTTTCTGGAAGCAACAACTAAATTTCAGAAAGGAACGTTTCGAAAGTAGATTTTTTGAATTGATGAAAATATATAGAGAAAGCGTGTAAGTCCCCCTAAATTAGGACAGTCATAAAATAGAGTTTTTGGTTGTTTTGCACCCTATAAACCCTGGAGCCTGAAGCAATTTTTCTTTCCATTCAAAAGGACTGAGGTTATGAAGCGCTTCGTG
>JBAZUJ010000015.1:0-66177 GCA_041661485.1 Chitinophagaceae bacterium | reverse complement strand
CACTCATTGCTGTTGCAAATAAACTGCTTAAACAATGCTTCGCTATCGGAACAAGCAATGAAACTTTTAAACATGATTACTCAAAAAATAGTTGTTTTTAAACACAGTTCATCCTGAAAGGATCTGTAATTACTCCACACGCAATAGATTCCTACGGAATGACAGTATGTGGATGATTGCAAAATTTACTACTTTAGGGTGTCAAATTGGTTTAATCGGCTCAATCTTTCTCATCTATAAAAAAAGGCTGCTTCGACAATGAAGCAGCCTTTTTTATGTTAATCCTTATTTTCCAAATTATGCGTAAGCGCTGGTTGGTTCGCATGTACAAATCAGGTTGCGGTCGCCGTGTGTATTGTTGATACGGGCAACTGTTGGCCAGAATTTGTTGTGAACCACATAAGGCAATGGATACGCAGCTTCTTCGCGGGTATAAGGCTTATCCCAGTTGCTGCTGATTACCGTTGCTTGTGTGTGCGGTGCATTTTTCAATTGATTATTTTTCTTGTCTGCTGCGCCATTTTCTATTGCTGCAATTTCTTTGCGGATAGCCAGCATTGCATCACAAAAACGGTCCAGTTCAGCTTTGTCTTCACTTTCGGTTGGTTCAATCATAATCGTTCCGGCAACCGGGAAGCTCATCGTTGGTGCGTGGAATCCATAGTCCATCAAACGTTTCGCCACATCTTCCGCTTCTATTTCGCTTGTTTTTTTCAATGGGCGAAGGTCAACGATAAACTCATGAGCGCAGGTTCCGTTCGTTCCGCTGTACAAAATGTCGTAATCATTTTGCAGGCGGGCTTTCATATAGTTTGCATTCAGGATAGCGAAACGGGTAGAATCTTTTACTCCGTTTGCACCCAGCATACAGCAGTAAGCGTAGCTGATCAACAAGATGCTGGCAGAACCATATGGAGCAGCGGAAACTGCCGGTGTGTTCGTTGATGCGTTGTCCAGCATTACGTGACCAGGAAGGAATGGAGCAAGGTGTGATTTAACACAAATTGGACCAACACCTGGACCACCACCACCGTGAGGGATAGCAAATGTTTTGTGCAGATTCAAATGGCAAACGTCAGCACCAATAAGACCCGGAGCGGTCAATCCAACCTGTGCATTCATATTGGCACCATCCATGTATACCTGGCCACCATGCTGGTGAATCAGGTTGGTGATGTCAATAATTGTTTCTTCAAAAATTCCGTAAGTAGAAGGATAAGTGATCATAATACCGGCAAGATTGGAGCTATGTTGCTCCACTTTTGCTTTCAGGTCTTCCAGATCAACATAGCCATTTTCCAATGCTTTTACTACGACTACTTTATAACCGGCCATTACTGCAGATGCTGGATTGGTACCGTGTGCAGAAATAGGAATGATAATCACATCGCGGTGATGGTCGCCACGGCTTTCGTGGTAAGCGCGGATAGTCAGCAAACCTGCATACTCGCCCTGGGCTCCACTGTTGGGTTGCAAGCTACAAGCATCAAAAGCTGTAATAACACTTAAATATTTGCTCAGCTGCTCTGTTACATATTGATAACCTTTCGCCTGACTGGCAGGGGCGAAAGGATGCATTTTGCTCCAGTGGCTCCAGCTCAACGGCATCATTTCTGTTGCGGCATTCAGCTTCATGGTGCAGGATCCCAATGAAATCATACTGGTGTTCAAAGACAAATCTTTGTTCTCCAGAGATTTAATATAACGCATCATTTGCGACTCAGAATGGTGTGTATTGAAAACGTCCTGCTCCAGGAAAGAAGATGTACGCATCAAAGCGCCCGGAATGTTGTTAGTTTCGTCTTGTGCAAAGTCGAAAGCTACGGCATACTCGTGGTTGGCGAAGATGTTGATGATATCTGCAACATCTGCAAGGGTGGTTGTTTCGTCAAGAGAGATCGTAACCCAATTGTCTTTTCCGTAAAAGAAATTGATTTTAGCGGTTTCTGCTTTTGTGCGGACAACAGTTGCATCTTTTGCTTTTACCGTAATGGTGTCGAAGAAGTCGTTGCCGAAAATTTCAAAACCCAATTCGTTCAATTGAACAGCTAAAGCGTGTGTGATGGTTGCAACACGTGATGCAATAGTTTTCAAACCTTCGGGACCATGATATACAGCGTACATTGCCGCCATATTCGCCAGTAATGCCTGAGCGGTACAGATATTCGAAGTTGCCTTTTCGCGTTTGATATGCTGTTCACGTGTTTGCAACGCCATACGCAAAGCACGATTGCCATGAGCATCAATGCTGATACCAATGATACGGCCAGGTATAGCACGTTTGAACTCATCATTTACGGCAAAGAATGCAGCGTGAGGTCCGCCATAACCCAATGGAACACCAAAGCGTTGAGAAGAACCTAATGCAACGTCTGCACCCATTTCTCCCGGAGCTTTTAGTAAAGTAAGCGCCAGCAAATCTGTTGCCATCGCTACATATGCTCCGATAGCGTGGGCTTGCGCGATAAATGATTCATAATTATCTACAGCACCTTTATCATTTGGATATTGAAGAATGGCACCAAAATAAGTATTGTCTATTACAACGGTTTTAAAATCGCCGATGACCAATTCAATATTTAAAGGTTGAGCACGAGTTAATAAAACATCTTTGGTTTGTGCAAATACATATTGGTCAACAAAAAACTTAGGACGCTCAATATTTTCTGTTTTATTAATGGTATGAAAGAACATAGCCATTGCCTCGCCTGCAGCAGTTGCTTCATCTAATAAAGAGGCATTTGCAATAGGCATTCCTGTCAATTCGCAAACCATTGTCTGGTAGTTCAGCAAACTTTCCAAACGGCCCTGAGAAATTTCAGCCTGGTATGGAGTATACTGGGTATACCATCCCGGGTTTTCGAAAATATTGCGAAGAATAACACTGGGCGTGTGCGTATCATAATAGCCTTGTCCGATGTAGTTACGGAATACTTCATTCTTCATCGACACCTCTTTAATGTGGCGCAAATATTCAGCCTCGCTCATTGCTGAAGGAATAGCCAGCGGAGATTTCATGCGAATATTATCCGGAACCGTTTTGGCGATTAATTCATCCAGACTGTCAACGCCAATCGTTTCAAGCATTTTTGGAATATCAGCATTACGCGGACCAATATGACGTCCTGCAAATTCATTGCTCTGTTGTTGAAAAAAACTCATTTTGTTATATGAAATTTAAAAAGTATCGCTTGGAAAAATAATTGTGCAAATGTACGGGAAATACAGAACCGAAAATATGATTTTGATTAGGAAAGAAGGCCAACATATTGCTAAAATCAGCACATATTACAACCAATAAAAATAAAAGGAAATATAGACACGGGCTCGTGAAATAGAAAAAGCTGAACCTATCGGATGGGTTCAGCTTTTTCAAAATTGAGTTTAATAACAACTAGTTATTCGTTGGCATTTCTTTTTGCGCACCAACCATGTCACCTACAAATTTTGCTACAGAAGCAATTTTGTCAGGATTCAGTGAATAGTGAATAAATTTACCATCACGGACAGTGTTTACAACGTTTGCACGACGCAAAATTGCCAAATGCTGAGAAGCTACTGATTGCTCCAAACGAAGCTTTACATAGATTTCAGTCACTTTCATTGTTTTATGTTCATTAAGTAACTTAATGATTTGCTGACGCAATTTGTGGTTAATTGCTCTCAATGTCATTGCAGCACTTTTTACCGCTACATAATCCAATCTGATTTGATCAGCTGAACTCTCATCTTTACGAATAACCAATGTATTCGACGTCATTAATGTTTCCATCTAATTTATTTTGTTTTAAAACTTGTTGGTTGTTGATTAAAAATTTTCTACTAAAAGGTTATCTTATCATTAAACTCCGTGCAAACTTACGGTATTGAAGAAAAATAAAATACTCACATATCAAAAAATAACGTTACGCTTTAGTTAAAATAAGTTTAACACTTAATTTTTTGATTATTAAGATGTGTATTCACCTCTTTTTCACATTTGAGAAACCAAAAAAAGTTAAACAAATCATAATAGTGCAATTTTATTTTATAAAAAAAAGTAAAATTGTTTTACAACTAAGCCAATTCAACATTACTTTTTACTATTGGAACTTCTTTAATCTCTTTAATTTTTGCAAAACCACCTAAAACATTTCTCAGATTATGAAACCCCTGACGTTTCAAAATAGATGATGCAATAACAGAGCGATATCCACCGGCACAATGAACATATAAGTTTCTATCCGGATCTACCATTGCGATATTTAAAATGTCTGAAAATGTACTCAAAGGCATATTTGTTGCACCTTTAATATGACCATCTGCAAATTCAGTTTCCTTCCTGACATCCAGCACTTCCAGTCTTTTATCGTGGGGCAAGTCCATAGCAAGTTCGTCTGCATCAATATCAATAATAATATCCACCTCTTCGCCTGCGAGCTTCCACGCTTCAAATCCGCCTGTTAAATAACCTTCCACCGCATCATATCCAATCCTGGCCAATCTGGTAACGCTTTCTTCCTCTTTCCCTTCCTCAGTTACCAAAACCAAGGTCTGGCCAAACGGCAAAACAATTCCAGCCCATTCTGCAAACCTTCCATCAAGGCCAATACTCACTGATTCAGGAATAAAACCTTCTGTAAAAACAGTGGAATTCCGTGTATCTAAAATCCATGCTCCGTCTTTGACTTTCTCTTTGAAAGCGTCAACAGACAATGGAGTCAGCCCTTTTTGCATTACGGTTTCCATACTTTCATAACCGCTCTTGTTGATGCGCGCATTAATCGGAAAATAGGCAGGTGCTTCTGATAATCCGCTTGTTACTTTACCAATAAACTCTTCTTCAGTCATATTCTGCAAAGCATAATTACTGAGCTTTTGTTGGCCAATCGTACTGAATGTGTCTGGACCCAGGTTTTTACCGCAGGATGAGCCCGGTCCATGTGCAGGATAAACAACAATATGGTCGGAAAGTGTTTTAATTTTTGTATTCAGGGAATGATACATTTTGGAAGCTAATTCTTCTTTGCTCAGCTCTCCGCTAAACAAATCCGGACGTCCAACATCACCCACAAAAAGTGTATCACCCGTAAAGACGCAATGCTCCTTACCCTCTTCATCACTTAGCAAATAACAACTGCTTTCCATTGTGTGACCAGGGGTGTGCAATACTTTGATTTTCAATTTCCCTACAGAAAAAATCTCCCCGTCTTTGGCTTTGTAAAAAGAAAATTTAGCCTCTGTTTCGGGGCCGTATACAATGGTAGCACCCGTACGTCTTGCCAATTCTATGTGTCCGCTGACAAAATCAGCGTGAAAATGCGTTTCAAAAATATATTTTATAGTCACATTTTTCTCCTTTGCCATTTCTATATAAACATCCACATCACGCAACGGGTCCACAATAGCTGCTTCATCGCCATCGCTGATAAAATAAGCTGCTTCGCTCAGGCATTTTGTATATAATTGTTCTATGTACATGTATTATTATTTTAGGTAAATTCAGTCAGCAAAAGTAAAACATTAGTTGTTAGCCAAACGTTGAAATTACAAATGACGGAAAAGACTATATCTATTGTTTGCATAAAAAAACCGCCTCTTCTGAGAGGCGGTTTTGATAACTCCTATCCTGATTTATTTCAAGATTGATAATTTTTGCGTTATGACTGTATTCCCGATTTTTATCTGCACCTGATACATTCCGGCAGGCAATGCTTTAGTATTAATTTCTACTTTTTGCATGCCTTTGTTCAGTAATTGAGCAGGGATATCCATAATTTTCCTTCCGGACATATCGTTTACTGATATAGAAACAGTTTCCTGTTGAGAAAGCGAAATTTTCACTTCGGTTTTGTCATTTGCCGGGTTCGGATAGAGAACAATTTCATTTTTCTGTTGAACGTCCAATGTATTGTCTTTCGTTTTGCGCATCATGCCTGAGCCTCCTCCAACTGTACTGTCTTCATAAACTTCAGGTATACAGAAAATCATACAGGTTTTACAAGTAGGCCCTCTGAAGTGCGCTCAGTAACACATACAGTATGCGTTCCGGGAGTAAATGGCAGACTTTTACTTCCATACACACTGGTCACACCATCCCACTCATATGTATATGTTGATAGCGGATGATAATCATAAACGTTTGCTTCAGCCTCATTCATATTTAAATATATTGTTGTAGGATCGCTAGCGAAGTTAAACTGTGATGCAGAATGAAGTGTTAAATCCAGCTTGAAATTTGAATTACAAGCAGGAGTAACATCGCTTCCCGGGCAAATACATGATGTATGTGAACCAGTAGATTCTATCTTAAGAGGTGCACCTACAGGGGGAGTATAATAGTTTGTAATTGTCGGATCTAATCCTACAGGTGGCACAAAGCCCCAGGTATCATATGGATCAGAAAAATAGATTATTTTATTTGAGACAAAATATACCTCATAACATTGTTGTGTACTAAAGCCCGGTATTACAACATCATAATATGTCTTAGGGTCATCGCTTGCACCAACAGTTGCAGGATCATAAATCCCGGTACATGCAAAGGCCCCCCCAATAACCTGGGCCTGAAGGATCCTTTACATACGCCCAGGTCTTAGCTGGAGTATTATACCAATAATAGAATGTACCAGATGGATAGCTTCCAATATCACCGTGTGTAAGTTCGATGACTACTTTACCAGTAATGGCATCATATTTTGTACAGGCAGTTGTATATATACTATGCATACCACCGATAGCAAAAGTAAAATTTGCCACTAAAAGTAAAATAAATGACAATAATATCTTTTTCATAAAAATTATACCGTTTGTTTTAGCCGGCAAAACAAACTTAATCAACGATTTTTACATTGTATAACTTTCACTATTATTTTCCTGTAACCACTGAAAATCGCGGAAATTTCCACGATTTTTGATACAATGTTTGAAAATTTAATTTTTATTACAGTAGTTATTTTATTCTAAGTTAGGGTATAAAAAAAGTCCTGCAACTTGCTGTTGCAGGACTTTTTGCGAAAAGAAATAATTACTTACTTCTGAACATTAAATTTAGTCGTCATTGATTTTTCACCAACATTCAATTTCAGGAAATACATTCCGCTTGAAACCGAAGTGATATCCAAATCAAATCTTTGGTTACCAATGTTGTTGTTTTCAAATTCTTTTACCAATACGGTGCGGCCTGCAGCATCCATAATAGTCGCTGTAGCTTTTTCATTTGTCAGGAAGTTATATTCGAAAGACAATTGATTGGCAGCAGGGTTTGGATAAGTTTTAATAGATGGCTCTTCATAAGAAATCTCATCCATACCGGTTGGCGTTTTAATATGCCAAACACGCATTGTAGCCATATTATTAGTGTTGGTAGTTGTAACACCACCTGTACCAAATGTCGGCATTCCAGGTCCTGCAGAATATGAAGTCACTATAAAATGCCACAAATATTGGGTATTAGGCACAAATGTAGATTTTGCTTTAATTGTATCTGCTGTTAATTTAACCAATGTCTCAATTTGAGCGAATGTTAATTCATAATCCGTCGCACCCGTAACGGTCGCTTTATTCAGGATAATAGAATCCCCAGGTTTAATTGTATTACCAAAAATAACACCTGAAGCTTGAGTTAGTGTGTTAGCTGGTGTTCTGAATCTGATAGTATCAGTTTTACAAATACTATCAGCCGCTGTAAGACTTACATTTTTAATAACATATTGAGGTCTTACTGTAATACCAGATTTTAAGTTTGTGTCTAATGAAGGATATTTTACCGAAAGGGTCAATACAAGGTTTCTTTGTGCGTTGGCAGTAACACCAACAATCAATAACATTAGCAATAAGTAGATTTTTTTCATAGAATTTAGTTTTAAGTAAAATTTTAAAAAGTGAAAAGCGAAGATAAGGAAATGTTATTAAAATCAGAAAAAAAACAGGGGGGGAATTGAAGGGGGAGAAAAAAAATAGCCGCCCGATTTGAGGCGGCTATTTTTAAATTATTGTAATTATTTCTGGACGAGTATCTTATTGACATATGACCTCTCATCTGCATCCAGCCTCAGGAAATATACCCCGGCAGGTAGTACACTGATATCAACATCAATTTTTTGGGTTCCGTTCAGGTTTTTATCCAATTCTTTTTGCAACACTAATTTACCCCATCCATCATTTACAGTTACAAGGGATTTTGTGTTACCTGAAAACTTATAAGTAAATGAAACCTGATTTGAAGCCGGGTTAGGGAAAGTACTGATACCTGCTTTTGAATCAGCAAACAAATCAATAACGCCCAATGGCCATTGGTTAGCCCACAGGTGAACTGTATCCATTGAGTTACCCATACCTTTCGAAGCATACCAGATTGTTCCTCCGGAATCTTTGCTTGGTATAATATCAGCAATTTCTACAAACCAGGCATATTTTGCATTTTCTACAAAAGGGTGTTTATAAGTTTTTCTTTTATCCGGCGTTTCTATCAATTTGTCATCTGCATCATACAAGGTCATTAGTTTATTGGGATAGCCTACACCAACATATGATGTATCAAAGTAAACGCTCCACAGAGGACCTGCGCCATCAGTAATATTATTCAGAATAACAGATTCTCCGGCTTTTATGCTGACCTGATAATATCGCTTAAAGAATTGTCCTTCAGGGTTTCTGCTGTCATGTAAGAGAATGGTATCGCCAACTCTCAACGAGTCCGGACCATAGTTTGTAATCTTATACTCGGGAGCGACAAAAGTCTCATACTTAACATTTTGCTCGGTCACCGGTGTAATAATCTCGATCGTAGTTTGTATCTTCCTTTGGGCCTGGACAGACATGCCCATTAGAATACACAGTAACGAAAAGTAAACTTTTTTCATGGGTCTATTTTTTATGTTTAAAAATGATGAAAGCGAAGATATAAAATTACTGTTAAAAAGAAACATCACCCATCTTTTATTTTTTTAATCAAACAAGGAGCCCTGCCCATGTTTTATCCTTCTGAAAGAGCTAAGATTCCATTCATGTTTTTTTTCATTCAGGCCAAACTTTCTGCAATACAGCATAAATTGTGTCCGGATTAATTCTGCAATTCTCCCATCACCGGCCATACGTGTGCCCGTCCGGCTATCATTTACTTTCCCCTGGTGGCAGCTGCTAATCAGGTTCCAAACTTTTTCTGCCCTTTCGGGAAATGCTTTTCGCAGCCAGTCTTCAAATATGGGACCAATCGCACCATTTAACCTGACTACAGTATAGCCTGCCCATTGCGCGCCGGCTTCAGAAGCAGCTTTCAGCACATCATGCATATGGTCATCATTAAGGCCGGGAATAATGGGGGCATTCATGATTCCTGTTGGCACACCATTTTTCGCCATCATCTCTACAACTTTCAGGCGGCTTTTATAAGTGGCCGTCCTGGGCTCAAGTTTCAATCTCAGTTTTTCGTCCAGTGAGGTGATGGAACTAAAAACCCGAACCAGGTTCAGTTTTGCCAATTCCTGAATAATATCCATATCACGCAGAATCAAGGCATTTTTACTGAGTATACCAACCGGATTTCTGTATTGCAAACATATTTCCAGCATTTGCCTTGTAATTTTCATTTTACGCTCTATTGGCTGGTAGCAATCTGTGTTACCCGAAAGAGAAATGGGTGCCGGAACCCAGTTTTTATTCTCGAAAAATTTGCGCAACAAGGCCGGGGCATTCTGCTTCACCACTATCCTGCTTTCAAAATCAAGGCCCGCACTGTATCCCCAATATTCGTGGGAATTTCTGGCGTAACAATAAATGCAACCATGTTCGCAACCCTGGTATGGATTTGCAGAAAACATCATGCCAACATCGCCGCTTTTCACTTCATTGACAATCGTGCGGCTTTCGTCAAAAATGTATTGCGTTTTGCGCGCTTCCTGCTCCCAGTCATCTATGCCTTCCGAAAATTCCTGCACATAAGCACCCTTCAGAAAACGGTTTTGCGGATTAAATTGCGCACCTCTGCCGCTGTCATATCTATCGTCTGATTGCTGGTTGATCATAATAATACCAATTGGTTTCTTTCAATTTAGGGTATTATTTCAAAGCAAATGATGCAATAACAAGATTGTGGAAAACTCAATTCTTCTTTAAAAAAATTACCTTGCAGCTATAAAAAATCAATTTAAAAATGAGTAGTATACTTTACAAGGTTAGCAATGGTGTAGCCCATATCAGCCTCAACCGTCCGGAGAAATACCATAGTTTCAACAGAGAAATGGCATTGCTTTTGCAGCAAAAACTGGATGAAGCTGCTGCAGACGATACCGTCCGTTGTGTGTTGCTGAGCGCTACAGGCAAAGCATTTTGCGCAGGACAGGATTTGGGTGAAACAGCCGACCCGTCAACACTGGATTTCGAACAGATACTGAATGAAAGATACAATCCGATAATATTAAGGATGCGTGAAATCAATAAGCCTGTAATTTGCGGTGTGAATGGAGTAGCAGCAGGTGCCGGTGCAAACCTTGCCCTTGCCGGGGATGTGGTTCTGGCAAAACAAAGTGCTGTTTTTGTACAGGCGTTTATTAATATCGGATTGATTCCTGATTGTGGCGGAACCTTTATTTTACCAAGATTAATTGGTGCGCAACGCGCTATGGCCTTGTGCATTACAGGCGACAAAGTGAGTGGTGACGAAGCGATGAAAATGGGTATGGTTTATAAATCTATTCCCGATGAGGACTTTGAAAAAGAATGTACCGCAATGGCAGAAAAGCTCGCTCAGCTGCCTACAGAAGGCATTGCCCTGACCAAAAAATTAATCAATCAGTCTTTTGACAATTCTTTGGCACAACAATTAGAGCAGGAAATGCGTTTACAGGTCGAAGCCGGAAAAACTTCCGATTTCAAAGAAGGTGTAAATGCCTTTATGCAAAAAAGAAAACCAACTTTTACCGGTAAATAAAAAAAATAGTCCACAAATGCAGAACCCATCCGACTTATTTCAGCAACGCTTACGTGAAGTTGCCAATTATTATCAACAAGGCGATGTAACACTGGGATACCGAAGGCTGATGGATGCTGCACTGGACACAAATGACACCAATATTTTTAATGCAGTAACTGCTCATACGGAATGGATTGAAACAACCAACCCGACAGACGCAGAAAACTGGGTAAAATCCACTTTACTTTTAGAGAAAATCAGCCTTGCCGGATTGAAAACACAAAAGCAATCCGGTGAGGATATTCTTTTGGCACAAGGCGTTAAAAAGACCTATGCCAATGGCGTGTTTTCGCTGGGGCCTGTAGATGTTTCACTAAAACGGGGAGAATTGTTAGGTTTGGTCGGAGAGAACGGGAATGGTAAAACAACCCTGCTTCGCATTCTGGCACAGGAATTAAGAAATGATGAAGGTACAATTGCCTACTATCTGCCAAAAAATAATAGTCAGTATGATTTGCGCAGCCAGCTGGCCTATATTCCGCAAAGAACGCCAAAATGGTATGGACCGCTGAAGGATAACCTGAAATTCACCCTGGCCTGTTATGCTGTCAAAGGAGAGGCGAATGAATCGCTGGTGCTGATGCTGATTGCCCGGATGGGATTATGGAAATACAGAAACCTTGACTGGAACCAGCTTTCATCCGGATACAAAATGCGCTTTGAGCTGGCACGGACTTTTCTTCGCCGGCCAGACATTCTGCTGCTGGACGAACCGCTGGCCAACCTGGATGTATTGGCACAACAAACCATCCTGGAAGACCTCAAGACGCTTTCCAACTCTTTATCGTCGCCAATGGCAGTCATTCTGAGTTCTCAACAACTCTATGAAGTTGAAAAAGTTTCAGACAAGGTTTTGTTCCTCAAAAACGGACAACCTTTGTGGCAAAACAATACAGCAGAGCATGACGAGACCGAACAGGAAGAGCGCCCAACCGGATTGATAGTGGAATTTGAAACAGAAGCCAGCAGAGATGAACTTCAATCTGCGTTGAGTGGTTTATTACTGGAAAAAATCAGTTTTAATGGCGGTTCATACATCGTACATTTTGATACTCCGACCAGTATGCCACAATTATTGACCGCTTTAGGAAATGCCGGAATCAATGTGATTTATATCAGAAATATTTCTAAATCTACCCGTCGTTTTTTTGTAAGCCAATAATTTCCTGACTTCTGTTTCTTCCTGATTCCAAAATTAAACCCATGATAAAAAAACTGCATAAGGATTTACTTGAAAATTATCCGCTCCTGTGGAACCTCCGTTTGCCGGGTATCTTTGGAACCCTGGCCATTTTTCACCTGATCCATTTTCTGGTAGGATATTCCATGTATTCAGGAGAAGAAAGTATGCGTTGGCACAATCCGGAAGGAATGTATTTCAGCACATCTTTTTGCCTTTTTTCAATGATTGGCTCATCTGTAATTTTTATTCTCTGGTTTATCAGGGTATTCAGAAATAACGCCTTCAAAAGTTTTTATCCAATCGGAAACGGGAAACTATTTCAGGAATTCATGGTCTTTTTTGTGGTTTGCCTGCTCAATATTACCTGCTATTATTCTTACACTTTTGGTTTCGTATTCCATGCAAGAAACAACACCAATAATTCCGAAAACAAAAAGGACATCGAGGTTTACAACAGTGTGATTGCGTTTCTTCAAAACAATAAGGATGCATACCGTCTGGAGGGCAGATGTTATCCAGATCCATTTCCTTTGACTAAAAGATACAATGAGAATGTTCGATACGCTCCGTCTGATCAGGTTCCTAAAAGTGATTATTATTTTGTCAGCAGGGACGGCCGGAAATTCAGCAGTGCGGAAGTGGATGTATTGACCGGTGGAGTTGAATATTCCTACCTGAACAATTGCAATTTCTATTCCATGTACATCCATAATGAATCTGACCGTTACAGTTCAAATTCAGAGCAGGAAAACGAACATTACAAAACAAGACTGGTAACAACGCTGAACAACCCGGAAGAGCTAAAAGCTAATATGGCGGCGTTTATCAAGCTTTGCGACAAGCACAATATCAGTTATCAGCTTGAGGTTGATGATTGGTTTAAATGGGTGTACAACCCGCCTTATTTCCCCGTCAACTATTTAATCTTTCACAAATATTATTACCCGGGGCAATATCCTACTCCTAATTTAAGCGACGCCTCTGTTATACAAGCTTCCTTACAATTGAATCCCAAAAGTTATTTTGTAGAAGTAAGCAAACTGCAAAACATTTTGCAGAGCACCCAGAGAGCTTATGATTACAGCTTTGAGCTGGCGCCATTTTTGGGGTTTTTGTATGCAGCTCTTTTCATGTCCATTATGATTTTTACTTTCAGGGCAACGGCAAGGCGCACCTGGATGATTGCCTTAATCGGAAGCGCATTGATTTGTCTTATTATCGGTGCACTAACTGCTGTACTGGCATTTGGCGGAGGCAAAGACGGAATTCTATATTTTTATTTGTTGGTCATCCTTTCATTCATTCTGATACACTTTATAAGCATCAGAAAGACAGTTTCCGGCGTATCGCTGATTTGGTTTGTATGGTCCTTACCATATGCATTTGTTATTCTTTTGGGCTTACTGGAAAACAATTTTGATAAAGATTATTTCCAGACCTACTTTTTGGTTTGTTTGCTTATCTATCTGATGGCTTTACGTTTTTTCATCGTACCGCGTTTCAGGGCATGGCAGGCTATGCCGGAGAATTAATATTTATCAAATCATTGTAAATTTTAAGCAGTAAATTTGCAGTTCACCTTTCCCGAAAATTTTGTTCGGAAGATTGAACAGTTCGGGGGCCGACTGGTTTTGACAGCATAAGGCAGGGTGAGTAAGCGTGTCGTGCGTTGGATAATTAGCACGTAAATCTGAATACTCAAACAATAACTGGCAATACTACGTATGCCATGGCTGCCTAATCGGAGATTAGTCACCCATTTTGACCGCCGCTAACACAGTAGCCCATAGCTGTAGCCGCCGTCTAAATCAACCAAAAATTGGGATAGCCAAGGTGGAGCTACGACACCAAAGCGAAACTTAAGTAGATAAGCAAGGAGTTGGTTGGTTTGTTTCCGGCTTTTTTGACGAAAAATAATAACAAAATACACACGTAGAAGGCTCATTGGGCATATGTTTGGACCCGGGTTCGAATCCCGGCGGCTCCACAAAAAAAGGCTATCGCATTAAGCATAGCCTTTTTTTATAAAATCAAGGTTACAAAAATTCATCTCCATGCAGGTTTTATTTTCTTCCTAAAGAAATCACCATTAACAATTAAATATCTTCATCACATATTGGTATCGTCTACTTTTGAACACTCAAATGAAATGGTTCACACGGTTTTTTCTATCGCTGATATTCATTCTGTTCAGCGGAAATACCTATCTGGAAGCACACAGTTTTCGGATAGGAACTAAATCTGTGCTGTCGAACCATGTAGAAAATATCTTCTTATCGCAGACTCAGCAGGAAAATCTACCCTCTATTATTGATTACACTTCTCCTTATCGCCAGGTTCAGGATTTACCTGAATTTGCAGATGAGAACCTGGACGAAGAAGATGAGGAACCATTTTCCGGCAAAAAAAGCCTGCGCAGCCAATCCGGTTATTTTGTACAAGCTCACAACTATTCCGCTCTTCGTAGCAATAGTATATTTCATAAGGAGCGCTTATATCCTGAGCAGCTTTCTTCCCTGATTTCCCACAGGCATATCCTGTTTCAGGTGTTCCGTATCTGATATTTCTTTTTTTGCAGCTTGTAAAAGCTTTGCATAATTACATTCTTACACCCGGCATTCTGTTCCGGTGCGTATATGCGGCGCTTCGCCGTACCCTTTACTGATTTCAACAAAAATTGTATTTGCTTTAAAAAGCACCATTATTATGAAAAAACTGCTCATGCTTATGGGCTTGTGTGCCGTATTGTGCAACACAAGCTGCTCTTCCGGAAAAAAAGAGAAAAAAGAAGAAACCAAATTTCTGGTAACGAATCCTGTGAAAATGGACACGATAATTACCAAACAATATGTATGTCAAATCCGTTCTGTCAGCCATATTGAGCTGCGTGCACAGGAAAGAGGCTACCTGAAGAAAATCTTTATAGACGAAGGTCAGTTTGTAAAAGAAGGCCAACCCTTATTCGAAATTATGCCCAATCTGTACCAGGCTGAAGTGCAGAAGGCGCAAGCCGAAGCCAATCTGGTAGATATTGAATACCGGAACACAAAAAGGTTGGCTGATAGTAACGTGGTGGCCCCGAACGAGCTGGCTATGGCTAAAGCCAGACTGGATAAGGCTAAAGCTGAACTTTCTCTGGCACAGGTGCATCTTCAATTCACGCAGATACGCGCACCTTTCGATGGCATCATTGACCGCTTCCATGTACGGCTCGGAAGCCTGGTGGACGAAGGCGAATTACTGACCACGCTCTCCGACAACCGCCAGTTATGGGTTTACTTCAACGTTCCTGAATCAGAATACCTGGAATATCAAACCACGTTAAAAAAGGATAGCGTGATGAACGTGGGATTGATGATGGCGAACAATAAATTATTCGACCATATGGGTGCCGTAAAAACCATTGAGGCAGACTTTGACAATGAAACAGGAAACATCGCTTTCCGGGCTACTTTCCCTAATCCAAACGGACTGCTCCGTCACGGGGAAACAGGAAACATCATTATTAAAGTCCCTTTCAACAATGCGCTTGTCATTCCTCAGAAAGCCACTTTCGAGGTTTTGGAAAAGAAATATGTCTACGTCATTGACAAAGAAAACAGAGTCCATTCAAGAGAAGTGGAAATAGCAGCTGAGCTGCCTCACATTTTCATCATCAAAAAAGGTTTGGCTCCGGAAGATAAGATACTGCTGGAAGGTCTTCGCCTGGTAAAAGAGAATGAGAAAATAGCTTACAAACAGGAAAAACCGGAGTATGTGATTTCACACCTGGATTTGTATGCTGAATAATGGGTCATCTTAAAAAAGCAAAACTATGTTTAGTAAATTCATAAAAAGACCCGTATTCGCAATCATCATTTCTATTATGATTGTTTTTATGGGCGTGCTGTCTATAACACAGCTCCCCACGGCGCAGTTCCCTGAAATTGCCCCAACCACTGTAAATATTTTCATTGCCTATCCTGGTGCCAGCGCTGATGTCCTCGTGAAATCCACACTGATTACGTTGGAAAATGCTATCAATGGCGTACAGGATGCCCGCTATGTGGCTACAGATGCTACCAGTGCCGGAGAGGCTACCTTACGGGTAATATTCGAACCCGGCACGGACCCGAACCAGGCCGTTATCCGCGTGAAGACCAGGGTTGACCAGGTGATGCCGCTGCTGCCGGAACTGGTGCAAAGAGAAGGTGTGGTGATAACACCCATCCAGCCGAGTATGCTGATGTATGTGAACCTGTATGCGAAGGACAAAAACATGGATGAAAAATTCCTGTACAACTATGCCAACGTAAAAATGATTCCGGAGATTAACCGAATCAAAGGAGTAGGAAGAACGCAAATATTAGGAAGCCGGACCTACGCTATGCGCATATGGCTGAACCCGGATCGTATGCGGGCTTACAATATTTCTGTAGACGAAGTGATGAAAGCCTTAGGCGAACAAAGTATTGTGGGACGCCCTGGCAGACTCGGACAAAGCTCCGGTATACAGGCACAGTCGCTGGAATATGTATTGACGTATAAAGGCCGCTACAGCGAACCTTCGGAGTATGAAAACATTATCATCCGTGCCAACTCTGAAGGAGAAGCCATTCGATTGAAAGACATTGGAAAAGCAGAATTAGGAAGTGAATTCTTTGACATTTACTCCAACCTGGATGGTCATCCTTCAGCATCTATTGTCTTGAAGCAGAACTATGGCAGTAATGCCAGCGAGGTAATTGAAAATGTAAAAGCCAAGCTGGAGGAAATGAAAGAAAATTTTCCACCTGGCATGGATTATAAAATCAGTTATGACGTTTCAAAATTTCTGGATGCATCAATTGAGCAGGTAGTACATACACTCCGGGATGCGTTCCTTCTGGTAGCGATTGTGGTGTTTATATTTCTTGGCGACTGGCGCTCCACACTGATTCCGATTTTAGCCGTGCCGGTGTCCCTTATCGGTGCATTTTTTGCGATGAAACTTTTCGGGCTTTCTATCAATCTGGTCACCTTGTTCGCGTTGGTGCTCGCCATTGGTATTGTTGTCGATGATGCGATTGTTGTGGTGGAAGCTGTGCATG
Source organism: Chitinophagaceae bacterium (assembly GCA_041661485.1). Lineage (GTDB taxonomy): Bacteria > Bacteroidota > Bacteroidia > Chitinophagales > Chitinophagaceae > Rurimicrobium. Next base: position 48,974 of record JBAZUJ010000015.1, on the reverse strand, counting down.
CCAAATTTGAAGAATTTCCGGATATAACACCTTACCAGGCAGTGAAAAAAGTATTGGGCGAAATCAGCGGAGCGATTATCGCTATTACAGCTGTAATGGTTTCTGTATTCCTGCCTATTTCTTTTATGTCCGGTCCGGTCGGTACATTCTACCGCCAGTTTTCTATTACCATGGCCAGTGCCATTGTCATTTCAGCAATCGTGGCGCTTACACTGACGCCTGTGCTTTGTGCGATGTTACTTAAAAACACCCACGGGCAAAAAAAGAAAAAGAACATTCTGACCAGAGGCCTGGACAGCTTCAACCGTGGTTTTGATAAAATGACCGGCAAATATGTTGGCTTGCTGAGGTTAATTGTAAACAGAAGAGTGGTCACTTTTACGGTATTGCTGGCGTTCTGCGCAGGAACCTATTTTATGAATAAAGTACTTCCTTCAGGTTTTATTCCCAGTGAAGACCAGGGTACAATTTATGCTATTATTCAAACGCCTCCCGGTTCTACGCTTGAAACAACAAACGAAGTTTCACGCAGGCTGCAGACGATCTGCGAGCATGTGGAAGGAGTAGAGTCTGTTTCCTCTCTAGCCGGTTATGAGATTATGACAGAAGGCCGCGGCTCAAACGCAGGAACCTGTTTGATTAACCTGAAATCGTGGTCAGACAGAAAACATGATGTGCGGGAAATTATGGAAGAACTTGAAGAAAAAACAAGAAACCTTGGCGCCAAGATTGAATTCTTCGAGCCACCGGCAATTCCCGGATTCGGTTCGTCCGGAGGATTTTCTATGCGTCTGCTGGATAAGAATACCACGACAGATTATCATGAATTTGATAAAGTGAACAAACAATTCATGGATGATTTGGGAAAACGCAAAGAGCTCTCTGGTTTATTCACATTCTTTGCAGCTAACTATCCTCAATACGAGCTGGAAATAGACAACGACCTCGCGATGCAGAAAGGCGTATCCATTGGTAAGGCTATGGAAAACCTGAATATTATGGTGGGTAGTACTTACGAGCAAGGCTTTATCAAATTCAATCGCTTTTTCAAAGTGTATGTACAGTCTGACCCTAAATTCAGAAGGCTACCGACCGATATCCTCAATCTATTTGTAAAAAATGACCACGGAGAAATGGTGCCTTATTCTGCCTTTATGAAGCTTGTAAAAGGCCAAGGTCCGAATGAAATCACAAGGTATAACATGTACAACTCGGCGGCCATACAAGGCTTACCGGCAAAGGGTTTTACCACAGCAGATGCCATACAGGCAGTTCGTGAGGTGGCTAAAGAATTACCTAAAGGATACGACATTGCGTGGGAAGGACTTTCGTTCGACGAGTCGAACAAGGGCAACGAGTCTGTGTATATTTTCCTCATTGTTCTGGCATTCGTATATTTTGTTTTGGCTGCACAATACGAGAGTTTTATTATTCCGCTGGCAGTAGTTTTTTCTCTTCCTGTCGGTATTTTCGGCACCTTCCTGATGCTTAAGCTGATGGGCCTCGAAAACAATATTTATGCTCAGATTGGTCTTATCATGCTCGTAGGCTTGCTCGGCAAAAACGCAGTATTGATTGTGGAATTTGCCGTTCAAAAAAGGCACGAAGGATTCAGTGTTCTTGAGGCTGCTATCGAAGGAGCTAAAGTGCGTTTCCGTCCTATCCTGATGACATCCTTTGCATTTATTGCCGGCCTGATACCGCTGATTGTAGCCAGAGGAGCAGGAGCCATCGGCAACAAAACGCTTGGTGGTGCCGCTCTTGGCGGAATGCTCTTCGGAACTGTTTTCGGAGTAATCATCGTGCCTGGTCTGTATTACATTTTTGGCTCCTGGGCCGATGGAAGAAAAATGATACGGGATGAGGAAGACAGCTCTTTATCAGAATTATTAGTACACCAGATGGACAATTTTTCAGAACCTTTAGAACCCCAAGAGACAAATGAACACTAAGAAAATAATATGCGGCTGCTTTGCGCTGGCCTTTATCGCAATAGTGAATACAGGATGTAAAATTCCTGCCATCGTAACACCGAGAAAGGAATCGAAAGCAGTACCCGATGTGTATACCAACAAACCGCAGCAGGACACAATGAATATTGCCCTGCAGCAATGGAGAACGTTCTTTACAGATTCATATCTGACAACATTGATTGATAGTGCCTTAAAAAATAATCAGGAGCTGAATATTGCGATGCAGGAAATCGAAATTTCCGGAAATGAGGTTCGTGCCAGGAAGGGAGAGTATCTGCCATTCGTAAGCTTGCAGGCAGGTGCCGGAGTAGATAAAGTTGCCCGTTACACGAATATCGGAGCTATGGAAGCCAACACCAATATTACTCCGGGTAGGGAAATGCCAGAACCGCTACCCGACTTTATGCTTGGCGTAAGAGCTTCCTGGGAAACGGATATCTGGGGTAAACTGCGCAATGCAAAAAGAGCAGCGGCAAAACGGTATCTGGCATCCGTAGAGGGTAGAAATTTTACAGTAACCAACCTGGTGGCTGAAGTGGCGGGTTCTTATTACGAATTGTTGTCGCTGGACAATCAACTGAGCATTGTCCGTCAGAATATCGATATTCAAAGTAATGCCCTAAGAATTGTACGACTTCAAAAAGAAGCGGCAAAAGTAACCGAATTGGCTGTTCGAAAATTCGAAGCAGAAGTATTAAAAACACAGAGCCTGCAATACAACATTCAGCAAAGAATTATCGAAACAGAAAACAGGATAAACTTCCTGCTGGGCCGTTACCCCCAGCCTGTTGCGCGTACCACTCAGTCGTTTGAAACATTTGTGCCAATCATTGCATCTTCCGGTATTCCGGCCCAATTGCTGGATAACCGGCCTGATATTAAAAGAGCCGAGCAAGAGTTGGCAGCCACTAAATTAGATGTCAAATCTGCAAAAGCCCGATTTTACCCTTCGATTGGCATTTCCGCAACAGCCGGGTACCGTGCCTTTGATCCGACCTATCTGATCAAACCGCAGTCCTTGCTTTATTCACTGGCAGGCGATCTGATGGCGCCACTGATTAACCGTAATGCGATAAAGGCAACTTATTACACCGCGAATGCAAAGCAGGTGCAAGCTGTCTATAATTATGAGCGGACCATTCTGAATGCTTACATAGAAGTGGCCAATCAGATGTCCAGGCTCAATAATCTGGAAAAAAGTTATGACCTGAAATCGAAACAGGTTCAGGCACTCACCCAATCAATATCAATTTCCAACGACCTTTTCAAATCGGCACGTGCAGATTATATGGAAGTATTGCTGACACAGAGAGACGCTCTTGAATCTAAGTTCGACCTTGTCGAAACCAAGATGCAGCAAATGAATGCTTCTGTAAATCTTTATCGTGCTTTAGGTGGTGGCTGGAAATAAACAATGATCTGACAAAGTATTTTTTTTGAAGATTATTTAAAGCCTGCTGAAAAATTCAGCAGGCTTTTTTGCTTCCCTTCAGATTTATAGCAAATTTTTCATATTTTTATTTTTTATTTTTTATCGTTTCGATTCCGTACATTTGCACAAATTTTTAAAAATGAAAAAAATATTAATTACACTGGCATTGTGCGTTAGTTCTGTAGCAGGATTTAGCCAGGAGATAACACTGGAAGATGTTTCGACCCGTGGATTTTCAGGTGTTCAAAGTTTGAACGGCGATTATTTCTACACTTTCTTCTTTGGAGAAAAAACAGAAAACAAAGGAATGGCAAATTTCATATTGGCCATATATGACAAAGACCTGAAAGCAGTAAAAAAGACAGAAGTTGAGATCTCTAAAAATTCATACCTGGCAGCATCCTGCTTTAACGGAAATGCATTTTTGTTTATTTTTTCTGACCCAATCAAACGCAAAAGAACAACGGCATCATTCGACAAAACAGGCACGATCATCAAACTGAATGTAGAAGAGGATGTTCGTTCAAGGCTATTGATGTCTGATAACGACCCGGTAATCCATGGTATAAACGACAATGAATTTTTAGTGATCCGTCCTGAAAAAGACAAAAAATTCGGTTATCAGGTGGAGCGCATCAGCAAAGAACTGGTTAGTGTGTATAATAAATCTTACTTTCCTGAAAAAGGTATCTGGAGTATTGAAGACAGCAAATTGAAAGACGGAAAATTGTTTATGCTCCGCAAAGAAAAAGCAAATGCGTTGACCGGCGACAAACACGTTTTCAGTGTGCAGGCACTTTCAGTAGAAACCGGCGACCAACTGTATGCTACTGCTTTGGTAAATGAGGAAGACGGTGGTTATCCTGATTTTATTACCGTTGATGAAAAAGGACAGGTAGCAACAGGTGGTATGTTTTTTAATGATGGCAAATACGATGAAAAAAATTCTGACGGGTTATTTTTTGCTCTCCTAAATGTTGACGGAAGTGTATCGAAATTCAGCAAAACCAGCTGGAAAAAAGTAAAGGATCTGATTACCGGAGATTTCTCGACAGCCATTTTTGGTGGTAAAACCAAAGTGCTGATTGAAGGATTAATCCAAAAGAAAGATGGCACCTATGTAATTGTTGGAGAAACTTGGAGGAAATCAATGGACGCTGCTTCTACAGGTAGTGGAATGATGAAACTTGGAGGTTTAGCCAGCGGCTCCACTTCTTTGAATTCTATGGCCAACAGCAAAGAAAAAGGATTTACTGTAATGGATTTTTCAATGTTTAATTTCGACAGTAACGGCGAATTGAAAAGTATTGACCGTATAGAAAAAACCACAAAAGAAGCGGTTATTAAAGGTTCTTTAGCAGACGAAAAAGGACTGGCCATGGCTCAGGAATTACACAAACGGAAATTCTTTTGTTACAGAAATTTAGTGGAAGCAAACGGAACACAATACATCATGTATAAAAATGATGACGGAATAAAAACCAGAGCTTACTTCTTACCTGTTGGTGCCACATCAGCTGACAATATCGGTAGTATCGATATGGATAAATGGGTGTCAGAAGGCTTGAACAAAGTTGGCAAGTTCAGTAAAGCAATGTCAGGCTCAGGAACCAAATACACATTTGAGGATGAAGGCACTTTCAGTGTTTCAAATCCTGAACTGTATAAAAATGTAATTCCGGCATCTTCAGGAAAAGTCTTGTTGTATCATCTTCATGGAAACAGCCTTTCCATGTGGCTGGAATCCATTCCGCAATAATATTCTTCAGATAAAAAAATAAAAGGGTGAAACGTTTTTGTTTCACCCTTTTTATTTACCCTAAAACGGATCAATTATATATTGCTTAACGCTTGTAGAATATCATTCAAAATGTCTTCCCGATATTCCAATCCAACAGAAATACGCACCAAACCACCGGTAATATTTGTAGCCAGACGTTCTTCCTCGCTCAGTTTAGCATGGGTTGTGCTGGCAGGATGTGAGGCAATACTTCTTGTATCTCCAAGGTTGGCAGTAAGTGATAGCATCTTTAATTTATCGAGAAAAGATCGTCCGGCCTCCACACCACCTTTCAGTTCAAAACAAACAATTCCACCTCCGTTGCTCATTTGCCTTTTGGCAACAGCATAAGACGGATGCGATGGCAAAAACGGATACTTAAGCCAATTGAGTTGGGGGTGATTTTCTAAGTGCTCTGCCAAAAATAAAGCATTACTTGCATGACGTTCCATACGCACATCCAGGGTTTCCAGGCTTTTACTCAAAATCCAGGCGTTGAATGGTGAAAGTGCAGGACCACTGCTTCTGCAAAACGCGTAGATTTCTTTGATTAAATCTGCACGACCGACAATTACCCCGCCCAATACACGACCTTGTCCATCCAGCCATTTTGTAGCAGAATGAGTAACCAGATGTGCGCCAAATTCAATCGGGCGCTGAGCAATAGGTGTAGCAAAACAATTATCAACATTCAAAATCAGGTTGTGCTTTTTTGCCAAAGCCCCGACAAACTCCAGGTCAATAATATCCAAACCCGGATTCGTAGGTGTTTCCAGGTAAATCATCTTCGTGTTTTCCTGAATAGAGGCTTCCCATTCTTCCTGGTGTCCTGCATCAACATAAGAATATTGAATACCGTATTTATGCAAATACTTGCTGATAATGGTATGAGTGCTTCCAAAAATTGATTTACACGCTATAAGATGGTCGCCTGATTTCAGCAATGCCATGAACGAGGCAAAGACAGCACTCATTCCTGAGGCTGTTGCATAGCCACTTTCAGCACCTTCCAATGCACACATTTTATCTACAAATTCCTGCTTATTAGGATTGCTGAAGCGACTGTAAATGTTATCATCTGTTTCGTCGGCAAAAGCTGCACGCATGTCTTCCGCCGTGTCAAAACAAAAACTGCTTGTCAGGAATAATGGAGTAGAATGTTCTCCTTCCGCTGTTCTTTCCGTCTGAATTCTGATAGCCTTACTGATTGGATGCATTTTAAATTTTTAATTTGGCGTATTAATTAGATTGATTCAATTCCAGCGACCAGGTAATTTCGCAACCGGCCCTGCGCAATGTTTCTGCCACCGAACAATATTTTTCGATAGACAACTGTATGGCGTGTTTTGCTTTTTCTTCTTCAATCGCACCACTCAACTGAAAAAGAACATGAATCTTTTGCCATAATGAAGGCACTTTGTCTGCTTCTCTTTCTCCCTCAATTACCATACTATAGGAAGTAATTTCCTGCCGCATTTTCTTAAGAATGCTCACCACATCAATACCACTGCAACTACCTAAGGACATCAGCAAACCCTGCATTGGTCGTACACCAAAATTTTTTCCACCATCTGTCGGAGTAGTATCGAAACGTGCTTTTATTCCGGATTGGTCAGTTGCTTCAAAACCAAAATCAGGTTGAATCAAAGAAAGTTGTATGCGCACCATTGTTTGAATTATTTTTAGCAAAAGTAGCAGAAAGCTATCTTTGCGGGACAAAACAAAATCTGATGCTGCACCAGTATATTTCCACCCATCCTTTCATTCTGGAATCAGGCAGCATTTTACCCCGGATTGAAATAGCCTTTCATACTTACGGAACACTCAATGAAGCAAAATCAAATGTGGTATGGATTTGCCACGCGCTGACTGCGAATGCAGATGCGGCAGATTGGTGGCCGGGAATGGTAGGTAGCGATGGGGTGATTGATACAGGAAAATATTTTGTTGTCTGTGCAAATATCTTAGGAAGCTGCTATGGTACCACAGGCCCTTTATCAATTCATCCCCAAAAAGCTGAACCTTACTTTCATAGTTTTCCCAATATCACAATTAAGGATATGGTGGCGGCTCATATTTTATTGCGCCAGCATCTCGGAATTGATTCCATACAATTATTAATGGGCGGTTCGATGGGTGGCTATCAGGTGTTGGAGTGGGCTTTGACAGAACCGGACCTTATTAAAAGCAACTTTCTGATTGCCACATCTGCTGCCGAAAGTGCCTGGGGAATTGCCATTCATACTGCGCAAAGATTAGCCATCGAAGCGGATAGCAGCTGGCGTGAAGACAATCTGAGCGCGGGTGCGAAAGGATTGAAAGCGGCACGTGCTATTGGAATGCTGACTTACAGAAATTACGCTATGTATGAGCAGCAACAAAAAGATCCGGACACTTCAAAAACGGGAAATTTTCGCGCAGAATCCTACATCAATTATCAGGGAGAAAAACTGGTAAACAGGTTTAATGCCTATTCTTATTGGTTTTTAAGCAAGGCAATGGACAGTCATAATATTGCCAGAAAAAGATCAGGAGACCTTATTGAGGAGCTGAAGAATATTAAGCAGCACACATTAATACTTGCTATCAGCAGCGATATCCTTTGCCCGCCGGCAGAACAAAAATTGATAGCAAAACATGTTCCAAATTCAACGTTTTATGAAATTGATTCCGCTTTCGGACACGATGGTTTTTTGATAGAAATTAAAATGATTGGTGAAAAACTTATTACCTGGTTTGAAAATCTTTAAAGTTCCGCTACATCAACTGAACAATTTCTTACATTTGACATTAGTCAACAAAACTAATTTAAAATGAGAAAAATATTTATTCTGGCTTTACTCCTGACATCCGGCTTAGCTATGGCGCAGGAAATGAATATCGTGAAAGGTGATTTTAAATTTTTCAAAGGGCAAAAATTAATCAACGTTGAATTTGATTACGGCAATCTGAAAATGCTCAAAGACAATATCACGGAAGAGCAGTATATAGCTGACAGAACCACGGATTTAAACAATAAAAACTCCGGTGTCGGTACTGCCTGGAAGAAAAAATGGATGTCCAGCAAAGAAATGATCTGGCAACCAAAATTTCTTGAATTGCTAAATGTCGTTTCTACAAAAGAAGATGCTGACATAACTTACGAAGAAGATGCAAAAAATGCGAAATATACCCTGATTGTAGAAACGGTATGGATTTTCCCGGGTTGGGACGTATCGGTAATGAAACAGAAAGCAAAAGTTTCTACCATTTTAAAATTTGTGGAAACGGCAAACAGGAAAAACGTTCTGCTGGAAATAAGCAGTACTGATGCACCCGGAGATCAATGGGGCAGTAACTTCAGTAATGAAAGCCGTATAGGAGAAGGGTATGCTAAAACAGCAAAATCTTTGGCAAAAATGATCGCTAAGAAAGCATTCTAGACCAATCATTCCCGATATAAAAAAAACCTTAGCTTAATTGCTAAGGTTTTTTTCTGCTTCTTTACTGCTATTGATCAGGAAGGCCATATTCTTCACAACATTATCATGTTTACTGACGAATGGATTTTCCTCATCCCAAACATAACCTGCAAGTACCGCGCAAATTTTTCTTTTTACATCAGGATTTTCCGGACGATGGAAGAATAAGGTCTGAAGATTTCCAGTGTACCATTCCTTTACATAAGTAGTGAAAACGCCGATTCCTCTACGCATATAATCGTTGAATTCCACTTCCCAATTCACCGTATTTCCCTGTGATTCTTTGATGTATAATTTCGCTGCAAGCATTCCCGATTCGGTAGCAAACGCCACTCCGGAAGAGAAAACGGGATCAAGGAATTCAGAACTATTGCCGGTCAATGCAAAACCTTCGCCGTACATTCTTTTTACGGAACGGGAATAGTTTTCAAGCTTCACCGGTTCGAATAAAAATTCAACACCACCAAAGCGCTTGATATAATAATCTGAAAGCTGAATAGCATTCTGCAAGGCTTCCCGGTTGTCTTTATTTTCTGAAAGGGAATTAATAAATGTTGTCGGACCTACCACACCCAGGCTTGTATTGCCATTGGAGAAAGGTATTACCCAAAGCCATACTTCCGTTTCAAGAATATCAAAGGAAATTAAAGTTCCTTCTTCTCCTTCCGGACGGTTGATATCTTTTACGTGGGTGAATATGGAGGAGTGCGGATCAAGTTTTGATGGGGTGTCAAGGTCGAGCAACCTTGGCAAAACGCGGCCGTATCCGCTGGAATCGATTATAAATTTCGCATGAATTTCTTTCAGGTTCCCGTCTTTATCTTTTACAACTGTGGTAGAATTTTTTCCTTCAAAAGCAACAGAAATCACCTCAGACTCAAACTCAAGGTCTATTCCTTTTCTCACCACTTCCTGCGCCATTGTATTATCAAAGTCGGCCCGGGGAACCTGCCAGGTCCAATCCCAGCCTTTTGAAAACTTATCGCTGAAATCAAACACACAAATCTCATTTCCTCTTATAAATCTTGCGCCTAATTTTTTTTCGAAGTTCATAGCATCCAGGCTTTCAAACAAGCCTGCTTCATCAAAATGATCCATCACCCGCGGTATCAAACTCTCACCAACAACCAGTCTTGGAAACTTTGTTTTTTCAACAACTTTTACCTTTACGTTATTTTTATGCAGATATGAAGCTGAAACACATCCAGAAGGTCCCGCACCAATAACTAATACGTCAACAAATTCCTTTAACATACGTTTAAGTTTTTCCTGTTTTTTTATAGTACTTTTGAGGCCTAAAAGTAGGTTAAAAAATTTCAAAGTAGAAACTAATTTAACTACTTAATTATTAAATAAATGGTTGGATGCGCACTATAAACGAATATCTTAGTTTGGAGGAGTTTGAGTCTGTAATATTTGGAAACGATAAAATAGACATCAGTAAAGAAGTGGTTGACAGGGTAAATGCAAGTTTTGATTTTTTAAAAGATTTCTCTGTAAATAAAGTTATATATGGCGTCAATACGGGTTTTGGCCCTATGGCACAATACCGTATTAAAGATACTGACACTATTCAGTTGCAATACAATCTGATCCGTAGCCATTCATCGGGAACAGGTAAACCATTAAGCCCGCTTTGTGTGAAATCTGCAATTCTGGCGCGGCTTAATACCTTGTCTTTAGGAAATTCCGGTGTTCATCCCTCAGTCATCCAATTGATGAAGGAGTTGATTAACAGAGATATTACTCCGTTAATATTTGAACATGGTGGCGTTGGCGCCAGCGGAGATTTAGTGCAACTGGCTCATCTCGCCTTAGTATTAATTGGTGAAGGAGAAGTATTTTATAAAGGTGAAAGAAAAAGTACAAAGGAAGTTTTCGCACTCGAAAACCTCGCACCCATCAATGTAGAAATACGCGAAGGTCTTGCCTTAATGAACGGCACCTCTGTGATGACAGGAATTGGCGTAGTGAACATTCATTATGCCAAAAAACTAATTGATTGGTCAATCCAATGTTCCTGTGCTATCAATGAAATCGTTAGCGCCTATGACGATCATTTTTCTGCAGAGCTAAACGGCACAAAAAGGCATAAAGGACAACAGGAGATTGCGCAAAGAATGCGCACACATCTCGCTGACAGTCAATTAATCAGAAAGCGTGAAGAGCATCTTTACACCGGAGAAAACACCGAAGATATTTTTAAAGAAAAAGTACAGGAATATTATTCCCTGCGTTGCGTGCCTCAAATATTAGGCCCTATTCTGGAAACGACAGTTAATGCAGCAAATATTCTGGAAGACGAATTTAATTCTGCCAACGATAATCCAATTATCGATGTGGCTAACAAGCACGTTTATCATGGCGGAAATTTCCATGGCGATTACATTGCACTGGAAATGGACAAATTAAAAATCGCCATTACCAAATTGACGATGCTGGCAGAAAGACAATTGAACTATCTGTTGAATTCGAAAATCAACGAAATGTTACCTCCTTTTGTAAATCTGGGAACCCTTGGATTTAATTTTGGCATGCAGGGAGTTCAGTTTACGGCCACATCCACTACTGCCGAAAACCAGATGTTGTCGAACCCGATGTATATTCACAGCATTCCTAATAATAATGACAATCAGGACATTGTGAGCATGGGAACCAACGCGGCTGTGATAACAGGGAAAGTGATAGAAAATGCATTTGAAGTGCTGAGTATAGAAATGATTACGATTGTGCAGGCTATTGATGCCTTAAACCAAAAAGATTCCATTTCATCTGCCAGCAGAAAATTATATGATGAGTTGAGGAATATTATTCCAACTTTTAAAGAAGATCAGGCCATGTATCCATTTGTACAAAAGGTAAAAGATTTTTTAATGAATAGCAAGTAATTATATTGTTTATCAATTAATAAAAGTCATATGAAAAAATTACTCATTTTATTGGTTTTCGCATTTCATTTTGCCAGCGCACAAGAGTTGGCGCTGGTAAAAAAGAACGGCGAGATGGGCTATATTACAAAAGCAGGAGATTTTGCAATCAAACCAAAATTTAAAACAGCCAAAAATTTCTCCGATGGTCTAGCCGCTGTTGAAAGCGATGGCAAATGGGGCTTTATTAATACAAAAGGTGACTGGGCGATTCCTGCAACTTTTGACGAAGTAAAATATTTCAACAGCGGTTACTGTGTGGTGTCTCAAAACAAAAGGTGGTTCTATATTAATAAAAAGGGAGAGGAAATAACAGCTCCGGCCACCGATAAAGTCTTCGATTTTGAAGATGGAGTCGCTTTTATTAAACTTGGGGATAAAGTTGGTATGATTAACGCTCAAATGAAGGTGATTTTAGAACCTAAATATGACCTGATCAAATCATTCGAAGGTGATTATGCACGTGTAAAAAACAGCAATCGCTGGGGTATCATTAACAAATCAGGCAAGGTAGTTGTGGAGGTAATCTATGATGAGATTGGCAATTATTTCAAGGGTGTGACCTGGGCTAAAAATGGCAGTTCCTTCGGGCTTGTCATTGCCGGAAAATTCAAATCGATAGATGGTGTTGCAAAAATCTGGGACTTTGATAGCCAGGACCTTACCTATGCTAAAAAAGATGAAAAAATCGGTTTTATTGACCTTAAAGGAAATTGGGTAATTGAACCAAAATTTGATAAGGCAAAAGGTTTTACAAAAAATCTTGCACCGGTTTGTGTTGGTAAAAAATGGGGCTACATCAATATGAAAGGTAGTTTCGTGGTTGAACCTGTTTACAATGATGCCGAAACTTTCAGCAATGATGGGCTCGCTCCGGTTAAGGAAAAGGACTGGGGTTTTATTAACGAAAGCGGAAAGCTGGTCATCCCTACACAATATGGCATATCTGCCGGAGGACTTTTTTCAATCTTTAAAAAAGATGAGAAAGGCTTTATTGGTGGTCTTTCCAGAGTGAAACTCGGAAATAAATGGGGGTTTATAAAACCTGACGGATCTGTATTAGGAAATCAATGGTTTGACAATGCTGAAACCTTTTGTAAATAAAGATAGAGGAATCAAATTATGAAATGTGCAATTGTAACAGGAGGTTCAAGAGGTATAGGCAGTGCGATTTGCCAGAAACTGGCTGTTGATACAAAGTATCACATCCTTATTAACTATCAATCCAACAAGGAGGCAGCAGAGCAAACACTTGAAGCCGTTAAAAATCTTGGTGGAACCGGCGAATTGCTAAAATTCAATGTGGCAGATTTTGAAGAAGTAAAAACAGTTTTGGGCAACTGGCAGGATGCCAATCCGGATGCTATAGTCGAAACAATTGTGAATAATGCAGGCATCACAAAAGATGGTTTGTTTATGTGGATGTCTCCCGAAGACTGGAGCAGCGTCATCAATACCAGCCTGAACGGTTTTTTCAATGTGACCAACTTTTTTATTCAGAAAATGTTGCGTAATAAATATGGCAGGATTGTCAATATTGTATCTGTTTCAGGTGTGAAAGGAACACCGGGACAAACCAATTATTCTGCTGCAAAAGGTGCAGTGGTAGCCGCTACAAAAGCTTTGGCGCAAGAAGTCGGGAAAAGAAACATTACCGTAAATGCAGTTGCGCCGGGTTTTATCAAAACCGATATGACCAGCCAGCTGGATGAAAAAGAATTAATTAAAATGGTGCCGGCGAACCGATTTGGCGAAGCAGAAGAAGTAGCCGATCTGGTTAGCTTTCTGGTTTCAAAAAAAGCGGGTTATATCACCGGCGAAGTAGTGAATATTAATGGTGGTATTTATTCTTAATTGTATACGCAGACAGAAATGAACAGAAGAGTAGTTATAACAGGGATGGGTATTTATTCCTGCATCGGCACCTCGCTGGATGAAGTAAAAGAATCACTATACCAGGGCAAGTCGGGCATCACCATTGATCCTGAACGCAAAGAATTTGGTTTCCGTTCTTCTTTAACAGGAATGGTTCCCAAGCCGGATTTGAAAAATTTATTGAACAGAAGACAGCGCATCAGTATTGGCGAAGAAACCGAATATGCTTATATGGCCACCCGCGATGCGTTGGAAAACGCGGGTATCAGCGATTCGTTTTTTGATGAGCATGAAGTAGGAATATTATATGGAAATGACAGCGTTTCGAAAGCAATCATAGAAGCAACAGACATTATCCGTGAAAAGAAAGATACAACGCTCATTGGTTCCGGTGCGATTTTCAAATCGATGAATTCTACCGTAACGATGAATTTATCTACCATTTTTAAATTGAGAGGTATTAACCTGACAGTCAGTGCGGCCTGCGCCAGTGGTTCGCATTCTATTGGTTTAGGTTATTTTTTAATAAAAAATGGTTTTCAGGATATTATAATTTGCGGAGGTGCACAGGAAATCAATAAATATGCTATGAGCAGCTTTGATGGCCTGGGTGTTTTTTCACCAGGAGAAGATGACCCGACCAAAGCCTCAAGACCATTTGATGCCGGAAGAGACGGCCTTGTACCTAGTGGTGGAGGAGCAACGCTCATCCTCGAAAGCTATGAATCAGCTGTAAAAAGAGGTGCAAATATTATAGCCGAAGTAATAGGTTATGGTTTTTCGTCCAACGGCGGGCATATTTCGACGCCCAATGTAGACGGACCATCTATCGCTATGAAACGGGCACTCGACGACGCTGGTATTCAACCGGCAGCAGTGGATTACATCAATGCACATGCAACATCAACCCCAGTTGGCGACAGCAACGAAGCTAAAGCCATTTTCGAGGTTTTTGGAGAAAGTAATCCATTTGTAAGTTCTACTAAATCAATGACCGGTCACGAATGTTGGATGGCAGGAGCAAGTGAAGTTATTTATTCCATCCTGATGATGCAACATTCCTTTATTGCCCCAAATATCAACCTGGAAAATGCAGACGAAGACTCCAAAAAATTAAATTTAGTTACAAGTACGTTAAATAAAAAAGTTGATATATTTTTGTCTAACTCTTTCGGGTTTGGAGGCACAAACTCGGCTTTAGTAGTAAAAAAATTCAATTAAAAAAAATGAACATAGAAGAGATTATTGAAAAAACGAATCATTTCCTGGTAGATGAATTCGAAGTGGAGGCAGAAACTATTGTTCCTGATGCTATTCTGAAAGACACCCTTGGCCTTGACAGCCTCGACTACGTTGACCTTGTAGTGACCGTGGAATCCAATTTTAAAGTAAAGTTGGTAGAGGCAGATTTTGCCGGCATCAATACATTCCAAAGCTTTTATGACCTTATAGAAAATAAGCTAAACGCTCATTAATGGCTCAATGGGACGGGAAGTCTAAAGGGACAGTTTTAGGATATAAAATATTTGTTTTTTTTATCAAAAATATCGGAGTAAGATCTGCCTATCTTGTTCTTTATTTTGTAGCCTTTTATTATTTTCTTTTCCTCAGAAAAAGCAATAGGGCAATCTTTTATTATTTCAATAAAAGATTAAATTTTTCTTTTTTGAAATCCAAGTGGATGGTATTCAAAAGTTATTACACTTTTGGCCAGACCCTTATTGACAAGATTTCCATTTCAGCCGGATTGAGGGAAAAGTTTACTTATGAGTTTGACGGGGTCGAAATCCTTAAAAAACTCCTTGCCGAACAAAAAGGCGGGGTCTTAATCAGTGCACACATTGGCAATTTTGAGATTGCAGAACATTTCTTTGGAGAAATAGACCTGGATTTTAAAATCAATCTGATCACAACAGATCTGGAACATACTGCTATCAAAAATTACCTGGAAACCATTTCCAAAAAACCGGCTGTAAAATTTATCATTGTAAGAGACGACATGTCGCACATTTTTGATATCAATACGGCTCTTTCCCGCAATGAGTTGGTTTGCTTTACCGGCGACCGCTATTTCGAAGGCGTAAAATGTCTTTCACAAAATCTGCTCGGTGAATCAGCCAGATTCCCTGCAGGCCCATTCCTTATTGCTTCCAGGTTGAAGGTACCCGTTGTGTTTGTCTATGTAATGAAAGAAGCCAATCTGCATTATCATCTATATGCACGGGAGGCCGAAGTGAAACATCGCGATGAACAAGCCTTGCTGAGGGCTTATACAGAAAGTGTTGAAGTAATGCTGGAGAAATACCCTTTGCAATGGTTTAATTATTTTGACTTTTGGGACAAACTTGAAAACAATCATACTTAGACACAATCCATTTTCGTAAGTCCCTTTAAAATCAACTATGGAGCATTTTGATTCAATCATTATCGGTTCGGGAGTGGGCGGCTTGGCTACAGCAATATGTCTGGCCCGCGCCGGTCAGAAAGTGCTCGTACTGGAACAACATTACGTTCCGGGTGGCTGGAGCCATAGCTTCACCTTAGGTGGTCAGCGGTTCAGTCCGGGAGTACATTATGTGGGCCTGCTCGATGAAGGACAATCTACCAATGAATTGTACAAAGGATTGGGCATTGCCAATGACATGGTGTTCTTCAGAATGAAGAGAGATGGCTACGAACATTGTCTCATTAACGGAGAAACATTTCACATTCCCATAGGACTCGAACGTTTCAAAAAAAGCCTTTTTAAAAGATTTCCTGCCGAAGAAAAAAACATCAATAAATACCTGACCCTGGTTGAAAATGTGAACAGGGAATTACAATTAATGCCCAAACTAAAAGGTTGGTGGCAGAAAATAACCGTACCATTTCGCACCAAAAACTTTGGAAAATTTGCCTTGTTTCCGCTGAAAAAAGTAATTGACTGGCATATAAAAGACCCTCTATTAAAAGCAGTATTGAATGTACAATGTGGCGACCATGGACTGGCACCGCAAAGAGCTTGCTTTCCGGTGCATTGCTCGGTAATGTATCATTATTTTGATGGCGGATTCTACCCGATGGGTGGTGGTTCCGGCATTATAAAAGCAATGACAAACGGCTTGAAAAAAAATGGTGGGGAAGTGCGCGTCAAACAAAGCGTCCGGCGCATTCTGGTGGAAAATAATACCGCTATCGGTGTAGAATTAGCAGACGGACAAAAAATAACTGCCAACAATATTGTTTCCAATGCAGACCCCTCTGCCACATATTTGAAAATGGTGGGGAAAGAATATTTGAGCAAAAAGCTCATTAAACGTTTGGCGGCTACAAAATATTCGATAACCACACTTATTTTGTTTCTGACACTGGATATGGATGTAACTCAGGCCAACATCGACTCCGGAAATGTATGGATGATGAAGGATGAAAATCTTGACGCGCATTTTGAAGAATTAATGAACCACAATAGCGAAGATGGGGAGGAATTTCCAGCCCTGTTTCTTAGTTGTACAACTCTGAAAGACCCTTCAAGTTATAACGGCCGCTACCACAATTTCGAATGCGTTACGTATGCCAATTATGACAATTTAAAATCTTTCAACAACCAGAAGGGTTATCATAGCGATGCTTATAAGATTTATAAAGAAAAAATCATAAGCAAGTTCATGAATAACATTGAAAAAATCATTCCGGGTGCGAAAAAACACATTGTGCAAGTAGAGCTTGGCACACCTAAAACGAATGAATTTTATATCAATTCGACAAAAGGAAATATTTACGGCACTGAAAAAACGTTGAAACAAGTTGGCCCTTTTGCTTATAAAAACAAATCAGAGATAAAAAATCTGTTTCTTTGCGGTGCCAGTACAATGTCGCATGGCGTAGGTGGCGCCACTCATTCAGGCGTCGCAACGGCGGCAAGCATACTGGGCTGTACAAGTGACGAATTGATGATAAAAGATCCGGGGCAGAAACTGAGGATTTATGATGCAGAAGATGAGAAAAACTGGCCAGGCTGGGTAAATGTAAAACGCTCAGACAGAAAAAGGCGATTTAAAGAATCGGTTATAGAGGCTTAATGGCTTTGATTAACTGAAAAGGAAATTATTTTATGAAAAATATTTTATTTATTTATTATACTCAATCGGGTCAATTAGATGAAATAGCTAAAACTATATGCAATCCATTGGTACAATCCAATGAAGTGTCGGTTACATTTCATGAAATAAAACCGCAAACGCCGTTTCCTTTTCCCTGGGACAAACCTTCCTTTTTCGGCGCCTTTCCGGAGTCATTTTTACAGATTCCAGTTTCAATGAACCCTGTTCCAAAAGAAATACTGGACAAAAAATATGATTTGGTCATTATAGGTTATCAGGTTTGGTTTTTATCGCCATCCATTCCGATTAATTCATTTTTAAAAAGTCCTGCAGCAAAGGAATTATTACATAACACACCGGTAGTAACCGTCATTGGCTGCCGGAATATGTGGGTAATGGCCCACGAGAAAATTAAAGGATTATTACAAGCCAATGGTGCAATTTTAAAAGGAAATATTGCATTGGTAGACAGGGCCCCCAACCTTGTCAGCGTTGTTACAATCGTTGACTGGATGTTTTCGGGGATAAAAAAGCGGCATTGGGGAATATTTCCATTGCCCGGCGTTTCGGAAAAAGATATTCAGGAATCCACTCAATTTGGGGAAATAATTTTAAATTGCTTGCGAAACAACGATTTGGATAATTTACAACATCAGCTTGTTGCAAAGGATGCTGTAAAAATCAGCCCTTATTTGGTGTCTATCGATAAAAAAGCAAGTGTCGTTTTTGGCAAATGGGCTTCTTTTATCATCAAAAAGACAACATCAAGGGCTTTTTGGCTTAAGGCTTTTAATCTGTATCTGTTTCTGGCCATTTGGCTGATATCGCCGATTGTATATGTTTTACATCTCTTAACATATGCTTTTAACGTCAAAAAATATGCAAGAGAGTCAAGGTATTATAAAGGAATTTAGAAGGTAGTTTATGTTTGACGTATACATCACAAGAGCATCAAAATATTTGCCAAATAACCCCGTTTCGAACGACGAAATGGAAAGTTATCTGGGTTTAATCAATGAGGCAGCATCGAAGGCAAGAAGAATTATTCTGAGAAACAATGGCATTATGAGCCGTTATTATGCATTAACAAAAGAAGGAATTCCCACCCATAATAATGCAGAGCTGACCAACGCTGCGATTCAATTGCTTTTTGATGAAAATTTCACCGATCAGGAAATGGAACTGCTTTCTTGCGGAACATCCACGCCTGATAATTTTTTGCCATCGCACGCCGCAATGGTTCACGGACTATTAAAGAATAAATCTGTCGAGCTGAATTCCTCTACCGGCGTATGCTGCGCAGGAATGAACTCGCTTAAATTTGGATTTCTGTCGGTAAAATCCGGAAACACAAGCAACGCAATCTGCACCGGATCTGAGCGTGTGTCTTCATGGATGCAGGCCGACAAATTTGAACCGGAAGTAGACAATTTAAAAAAGCTGGAAGAACAGCCAATTATTGCCTTCAAAAAAGATTTCTTACGCTGGATGCTGTCTGACGGAGCCGGCGCCTTTTTGCTCGAAAATAAACCCCGCGGAGAAATTTCCCTGAAAATAGAATGGATGGAATCTTATTCCTATGCATTCGAACTGGAGGCTTGTATGTATGCCGGCGGCGATAAACTGGAAGATGGCAGCATCAAACCATGGAGTGATTATCATCCTGACCAGTGGCTGAGTAATTCCTTATTTTCCATCAAACAGGATGTCAAACTGCTGGATAAAAATATCTGCGAAAAAGCGGCACAAAGCCTGGTAAGCGCGCTGGATAAAAATAAGATGACTGTAGATGCAGTTGATTATTTATTGCCTCACGTATCGTCCTATTATTTTGTTAGTGGAATTAAAGAAGCTTTGGCAGAACGAAACATTGTGATTCCAGACGAAAAATGGTTTATGAACCTTAAGAAAGTGGGAAATGTGGGGTCTGCCTCTATATATCTGATGGTGGAAGAATTAATGAATTCGGGTATCCTGAAAAAAGGTGACCGCATTTTATTATCTGTACCTGAAAGTGGCCGGTTCACCTTCGCTTTAGCTTATTTAACCGTTTGCTAAGATGAATCCGGATATCAAAACTATTACCCTGGGAAAAGAAGAGGTTGCTGCATTATTGCCGCAAAAATCTCCATTTGTAATGGTCGACAAGATGTTTTCATTCAGCGAAACAGGCATTCATACCGGCTTGAAAATTGGCACAGAAAACATTCTTTCGGGAGAACATTTCTTTTCGGAAGCAGGCTTGATAGAACATATGGCACAGTCGGTGGCTTTGCATACAGGATATCAGTTTTTTCTGAGAAACGAAGCGGCGCCAGTGGGTTATATCGGCTCCATAAAAGAAATTGAAATTAATGCGCTCCCCAAACTGAACGAGGAAATTGAAACTACAGTGACTATCCTGCAGGAATTTATGGGTATCACCTTAGTCGATATTTCTACCAAACTGAATAATATAGAAATTGCCAAAGGACAAATGAAAACCGTTCTGGCAAAATAATTTGATTTTAACGGATGCAAACGCCTATCAACATTAATAATTTTTTACCGCATCGTGCTCCCATGTTAATGGTAGACCTGGTGATGGAAATCAATGATGAGCGCGTGACCTCAGTTTTTACCATACAGGAAAACAACATTTTTGTAGAAAACGGGATTTTTACTGAGTCCGGGCTGATAGAAAATGCTGCGCAAACATGTTCGGCAATTGTCGGGAAACAATATTTTTTTGACGAAGACGACGAAGCCAACCAGGAAGTGAATGTTATTGGGTTTATCAGTGCAATAAAGACGATGAAAATCCATATTCTACCAAAAGCAGGTACAACTATCACTACCAAGGTTGAGTTGGGCTCAAAGTTTGTTTCGGATGATTACACCATCTGTACCGTGAATTGCAGAACCTTCGAAAAGGAACAATTGCTGCTGGAAGGAGAGATTAATTTGTTTATTCAAGAAACGGGGAATGAGAAAGAACGAAGTGCCGCAAGATGAAAGTAATTTATCAAAAAGCAATGTAAAAGAGCTTTGCTATGCGGTAGACGAAAACGGTAATTATACCACAGAACTGAGCAGCGGCTGGGAACCCAAAGCCATTGCTTTAAGCAATTCTATGGATGATATCAATGAGCGGATTGAACTTGCAAAACAACAGATTAAAGAAGGCAAATCAAGCCCGATTGTTTATTATATGGAGCGCAGCAGAATGGACCTGGGGATATTGAGCAGCTATGTAGGAATGTGGCAATGGCGGGTGAAAAGACATTTCAAACCATCAGTTTTCCGCAACCTGAGCGAGCGAATCCTCGAGAAATATGCTTCAGCTTTTGAAATAAGTGTAGCGGAATTAAAAAACTTCAAAACAGATTAATGAATACTGATTTTACACATCATCAATCTGCACATTGCGAAAATGGCGTTGCATCTAATTTGCTTCGTCACAATGGTCTGAACATCAGCGAACCAATGGTTTTTGGTATTGGTTCAGGATTGTTTTTTATCTATCTGCCTTTTATTAAAGTCAATCACGCTCCCGCCATCAGCTACAGGCCAATGCCGGGATTAATCTTTAACCGCCTTGCAAAAAGGCTTGGTCTGAAAATCAAGCGCCAGAAATTTGCCAGCGAATCAAGCGCAGCTGCTGTTTTGGATGAAAATCTGCGGAACAATATTCCAACAGGATTGCAGGTTGGAGTTTACAATCTTACCTATTTCCCGGACGAATACCGGTTTCATTTCAATGCACATAACCTGGTTGTGTACGGCAAAACGGAAACAGATTACCTGATTAGCGACCCGGTAATGCAAAACGTAACGACACTTACCCATGCAGAGCTGAATAAAGTACGGTTTGCCAAAGGAGCGTTCGCCCCTCGCGGCCAGATGTATTATCCTATACAAATTCCTGCGCATGTCGACCTGAAAAGTGCGATAATAAAAGGCATTAAGGCAACCTGTAACGTAATGTTGGCACCCGTTTTCATCGTTGGTGTAAAAGGTATAAAATATGTGGCCGGACAAATAAAGAAATGGCCAAAAAAATATGGCACTAAGAAAGCCAACCACTACCTGGCTCAAATGGTGCGGATGCAGGAAGAAATAGGAACCGGTGGTGGTGGATTTCGGTTTATCTATGCCGCATTTCTGCAGGAAGCATCCGTCATTTTAAATAATGAAAAACTAAAAGAATTGTCTGCTGAAATGACTGTGATTGGCGATTTGTGGCGCGACTTTGCGGTGGAGGCTTCAAGAATATATAAAAACCGCAGCACACAAAACGATGCTTATAATAAAGTGTCAGACCAGCTTTTGCATATTGCAGAACTGGAAGGTGCTTTTTTCAAAAAATTAAAAAACGCTATCAGCTAAACATCAGCTTTGCAATCTCTAATAGAAATATCGCAATTGAGCAAAAAGTACAAAGATGCAGAAATGTACTCTTTGCACCCGCTCGATTTGTCTATTCAGGAAGGTGAAATTTATGGATTGCTCGGGCCAAACGGCGCAGGCAAAACAACCTTAATTTCGATGCTCTGCGGATTAATAAAACCTACTTCGGGATCCTTTACCATTCGGCAACTTTCTTATGCAAAAAATGCGTTTGACATTAAGAAAATTATTGGCGTAGTTCCGCAGGAATATGCATTGTACCCTACTTTGACGGCCCGCGAAAATCTGCTGTATTTCGGAAGTATGTATGGCTTGAAAAATAAACACCTGAAAGATTCGGTGGATGAAAGCCTTGCTTATCTTGGCCTGATAAAATTTGCAGATAAGAAAATTGAAACTTTTTCCGGAGGGATGAAACGCAGGGTTAATCTGATTGCCGGCATTCTGCACCACCCAAAGGTTTTATTTCTGGACGAGCCAACTGTTGGTGTGGATGTTCAATCAAAAAACGCCATTATAGATTATCTCAAATTGTTGAATACGCAAGGCACAACCATTATTTATACTTCTCACCATTTAACAGAAGCACAGGATTTCTGCACGCAGATTGCCATCCTTGACAGAGGAAAAATATATGCTCAGGGCACACCTTCAAATCTGATTGCGAATGTGCCCGAGGCCAGAAATCTTGAGGATGTCTTTATATCATTAACCGGAAAAGAACTGAGAGATGATGTATAAATTAATGATGTCTGTCAAAAAGGAATTTCTTCTGCTGCGCCGCGATTTTGGCGGGTTGGTCATTCTTTTTATTATGCCCCTGGTGTTGATTATAACAGTTACGCTTATTCAGGACAGTACCTTTAAAAAAGTAAGCGATTCAAAAATTCCGATTTTACTGGTAGACGCAGATCGCGGAACTGTTTCCCAATCTATTTTGAAAAACCTGGAAGGCAGCAATGCTTTTTCCATTGTTACGCAAATCAATAACACTCCGGTGACAGAAGAGGTCGCGCAGGAAGCAGTATTGAAGGGAAAATACCAGATGGCTATCATTATTCCGGAAAACCTGAGTAAAGACTTGCAACTCAAAATTGATCAGAATGTAGAAAAAATATTGGGCAGTTTTGGATTAAGCGATACACTGGCGAAGAAAACCGAACCCAAAATTATTTCAGAGAAAGAAGTCAAACTCTATTTTGACCCGGCAGTACAACCCACTTTCAAAAATGCGGTAATGAGCTCTATCGACAAAATGATAGCTCAGATAGAATCCAGTTCAATCTATGCGACCTTTAAAGATCAATTGGGTGATGAAAATTCCAACACATTTGAACAGAAGAGCTTTATCACCTTTAAAGAAATAATGCCCCGGGCGAACAACCAGGAAATCATTCCAAATTCTGTTCAGCATAATGTGCCGGCCTGGTCTTTATTTGCCATTTTCTTCATTGTTATTCCTTTATCCATCAATATTGTAAAGGAAAAAACACAGGGAACCTTTGTACGCTTGCGCACCAATCCGGTTTCCAATGCTGTGGTTCTGGCAGGAAAAACAATCACTTACTTAATTATCTGCATGATTCAGTTTTATATGATGATTGCTGTGGCCATTTTCCTGTTTCCTCATTTGGGCTTGCCTCCGCTGAATGTTGCGGGAAATCTCACCTTACTTAGCATCGTGGCGCTTTTTGCCGGTTTTGCAGCAATAGGTTTTGGAATCTTATTGGGGACCGTTGCCAAAACACAAGAGCAGTCGGCCCCTTTCGGAGCAACATCTGTTATAATTTTAGCCGCCTTGGGTGGTGTTTGGGTTCCAGTTTTTGCTATGCCAAAAATTATGCAGTTTTTTGCACGGATATCACCGATGAATTGGGGCCTCAATGGTTTCTACGATGTGTTTCTGCGCAATGCGGGTTTGTTTGATATTTTACCTGAAATTGCTTTACTATTTTTGTTTTTTGTTATTACCATTTCTATTGCCCTGATGTATGAAAAAAAGAAAAGAACAGTATAGAGAAGCAGAAGAATTGACGGTAACGCAGGAAATACGGGTACGCTTCAACGAAACTGACCCTCTGGGCATTGTCTGGCATGGGTATTACATCACTTACTTTGAAGACGGGCGCGAAGCTTTCGGGCGAAAACATGGCATTTCCTATCTTGACGTACATAAATTTAACTGCACAACACCAATTGTTCAATCTTCATGCGAACACAAATTACCGCTTCGTTACGGAGATGTGGCACGGATAGAAACTACGATTGTTGATTCGCCTGCGGCTAAAATGATTTATCGTTACAAAATTTTTGATGGCCAAAACAACCTGGTTTGCACTGGCGAAACGGTTCAGGTATTTCTTAATGCAGATGGAGAATTATTGTTGACTAATCCATTGTTTTTCGAAGAATGGAAAAGAAAAGTGGGCCTGAGACAAGGATGAAATTAAACTCTGTTTTTATCAACGCTACGAATTGCATCACCCCGCTGGGTCTGGATGTTGAAACCAATATCCGAAATATTTCGAATGGTGTTTCGGGCATCCGTCTGCACAAGAATCAGGTGTATGCAGAACAACCGTTTTATGCTTCTATAATAGAAGATGACCTTATTGAAGAGGCATTCTCCTCTATTTCAGCCTCAGTAGAATATACCAGGCTTGAAAAAATGATGATATTGGCGTTGATGCCGGTTATCAAAAAGTCGAATCCCGTATTTGATGAAAAGACAATCTTAATTGTATCCACCACCAAAGGAAATATTACACAGTTAAACACCATCAGTGAAACAAGCGTTCAAAGTGCAGATTTGTCATTAATGGCCAAAAAAATCGCTTCATTTTTCGGCTTTACCACCGAGCCTGTCATTGTATCTAACGCCTGCGTGTCAGGCATTTTATCGCTTGCAGTGGCCAAAAGATTAATCCAAAGCGAAGGCTGCAATCAGGCTTTTGTAGTGGCAGGCGATGAATTTTCAAAATTTGTTTTATCGGGATTCAATTGCTTTCAGGCTGTGAGCGACGAACCTTGCCAACCTTATTCTGTCAA
Source organism: Chitinophagaceae bacterium (assembly GCA_041661485.1). Classification (GTDB taxonomy): domain Bacteria; phylum Bacteroidota; class Bacteroidia; order Chitinophagales; family Chitinophagaceae; genus Rurimicrobium. The sequence goes on along the minus strand of JBAZUJ010000015.1, from coordinate 24,007 downwards.
CCGGAAGGGAGTGACCTTGGGAGAAGCTGCGGCTGCGGCCTGTGTTTCTGCGAACGGACAAAACGCGTTGGCCGAAATAGCCGGAGATGGTGCTATCAATGATGCAAACCATATTTCCGGCCCATCCCGGACAGGCGAAGGCCTATTCAGAAGTGTGGAAAGAGCAATGCAGGAAGCAGAAGTAAAGGCTGAAGAGATTGATTACATCAATGCGCACGGAACAGCCACATCCTTTAATGATGAAATGGAAGCGATTGCATTCAACCGTTCCCGACTTGGAAATGTACCGTTGAATAGTCTGAAAGGTTATTACGGCCATACGCTTGGGGCTTCAGGCTTGCTGGAAACGGTTATCGGGATTGAATCCTTAAACAGCGGGAAATTATATTCTTCCATCGGTTTTGATGAGATGGGACTAAGTCAGCCCTTGAACATTATTACCCAAAACGAAGATAAAGAACTGAACTATTTACTGAAAACAGCTTCCGGATTTGGGGGTTGTAATACAGCCGTTTTATTCAAAAAAACAAAATAAATGGCGGACAAAAACAGCTTCATACAATCCTGGTGTACCATTCAAAACAACAAAATTGATTTGAACGGAGAAACGATTTTCGAATCCGAACCGGCAATAGGATTTGCTGATTTTGCAAAAGCTGCCTACCGGAATTTTGGATGGAGTTATCCGAAATTCTTCAAAATGGACAGCCTGAGCAAACTGGCATTCATCGCAGCCGAATTATTGCTGAAAGATGAAACCAGTAGCGAAACAGAAAACGATATAGCATTGGTTTTCAGCAATAAAAGCTCCAGCATGGATACCGACGTTACTTTCCAGGAATCTATCGCCACTAAAGAAAATTATTACCCCAGCCCGGCCGTTTTTGTCTACACATTGCCCAATATTTGTATGGGTGAAATCAGTATCCGCCACAATTTAAAAAGTGAGAATTCTTTCTTTATATTTGAAAAATTCAATCCGGGCTTTTTAAGCAACTATACTGACGTACTTTTGTCGACCAACAGAGCAGAAAAAGTGCTCTGCGCGTGGGTGGATTTTTATAAAGAAACTTACCGGGCAAATTTTTATCTGGTGAACTCAACTGAGGGTTTGGAACATAACGAAACAACAATAAAAACATTATTTAATACCTGATTTTATGGAAGCGGTTAAGCAAGAATTAAAAGAAAAAATTATCAGCGTTCTGAACCTGGAAGATGTAAATCCGGAAGACATTAAAGATACCGATCCATTATTTGGCGCAGGCTTAGGCCTCGATTCTATTGATGCGCTCGAGCTGATCGTCATGCTGGATAAAGATTATGGTATCAAACTTTTGGACCCGAAAGAAGGAAAAGCCATTTTTGAATCGATAGAAACGATGGCAAAATACATATCAGAAAACAGAACAAAATAATCAAATGAATCAAGGAGTTGCCATCACCGGAATGGGAATTATTTCCGCTATCGGTAACACTGTGGAAGAGAATTTTACTGCGCTGACAAATAATAAGGTTGGCATTTCTACGATTGATAATATTGTCACCATTCATAGTGACAATATCAAAGTTGGAGAAATTAAAAAAACCAATGAAGCCCTGGTGGCCGAACTGGCGCTTCCTCCCGGCAATAATTTTTCGAGAACCGCGATGCTGGGAGCAATAGCGGCGAAACAAGCTGTAAAGAATGCCGGCATTACAGATATTAATGAATATAAAACCGGACTCATTTCCTCCACCAGCGTAGGCGGAATGGACATGACCGAACGATATTATTACGAATATTTCAAGAACAGCTCCATCCTTAAATATGTGGAAAGCCACGATGGTGGAGACAGTTCTCAAAAAATTGCAGATACGCTTGGCATTACAGAAATCGTATCGACCATCAGTACTGCGTGCTCTTCTGCCGCTAATGCAATTATGTTAGGCGCAAGGCTCATTAAGGCCGGAAAGCTTGACAGAGTAATTGTTGGAGGAACAGATGCTTTGGCAAAATTTACCATCAATGGTTTCAAAACTTTAATGATATTGTCAGATACGGACAACACACCGTTTGACAATGAGCGTAAAGGATTGAACCTCGGAGAAGCCGCCGCTTATCTTGTTCTAGAATCAGAAGAAATAGTAAAAAAAGAAGGGAAGAAAGTGCTGGCTTATGTTTCCGGATATGGAAATGCAAATGATGCTTTTCACCAAACGGCTTCGTCGGAGAACGGTGACGGTGCTTTTTTAGCGATGCAAAAAGCAATGAAAGTTGCCGGTCTTGGTGTGGATGACATAGATTATATCAATGCTCACGGCACTGCGACACCTAACAATGACTTATCGGAAGGACGGGCAATCATCAGGATGTTTGGTGACAAAGTTCCTGATTTTAGTTCTACCAAACCATTCACCGGTCATACACTTGCTGCAGCCGCAGCGATAGAAGCGGTTTACAGCGTGTTGTCGCTGCAAAACAATGTCATCTTTCCAAATCTGAATTTTAAAACACCCATGTCAGAATTCGATTTATTACCACAAACAAGCTTAAAACATAAACCTATTCAACATGTTTTGTCCAATTCATTCGGGTTTGGCGGAAACTGTTCGACCTTAATATTCTCAAAAAGCGAATGAGCAAGTGTTATATAAACGGAACAGGCTGTATTTCTGCACAAAGAACTTTTGATACTGTTTTCCTGGAAGCGGCTGAAGTAAACAATCAGGAAAATGTGCTGACCATTAAAGATCCTGTTTACAAAAATTACATCTCGCCTGGTGCCATCCGCAGAATGGGTAAAGGGGTAAAGGCAGGCATTGTGGCTTCTTCGCAGGCAATGCAGGAGGCAGGGCTGGAAAACGTGGACGCCATTATTACCGGAACCGGTATGGGCTGTATGGAAGACTCTGAGAAATTTCTGAAAGCCATTATCGACAACAATGAATCCTTTCTCACCCCAACTTCATTCATACAATCTACCCATAATACAGTTGGTGCTCAAATTGCTTTAGGACTGAAATGCACAGGTTACAATTTCACTTATGTCCAAAATGCAGTTTCTTTTGAATCTTCACTGCTGGACGCAAGCCTGCAATTCGCCACTGATGAAATTGAGAATGTATTAGTGGGAGGAATTGATGAAACCGTAGAATATACAATGTCTCTGTTCAAACTGGCCGGCTATATTAAAGCGGAATCAGAAAAGCCCTATCAAATATTCCCTGCAAAAAGCAAAGGGGTTGTTTATGGAGAAGGGGCAACTTTTTTTCTGCTGGAAAACAAAATAACTGATTCGACTTATGCCGAAATGGCGGGCGTTGAAATCATCAATAAGCTGCCAGTCGAAGAAGCCGAACAAAGACTGAATCAATTTCTTGCAGAAAACGATTGTAGAATTACCGACCTTGATGCTGTAGTGTTGGGCTATAACGGGGATATTGATGATGAAATTTATTTTAAAAACCTTGCTGAAAATTGCCTGAAAAACATCACGCAGCTTTATTACAAACATTTGAGCGGTGCCTATCACACGTCTTCGGCGTTTGGCTTGTGGATTGGTGCCAAAATAATAAAAACACAGGAAATTCCTGCCATTGTCAGAGCCAATGCAATAGCAAAAGATCAATACAACACCATCCTTTTATATAACCAACATAAAGGACGGGACCATAGTTTTACCTTACTGAAGAGATGTCAAAGCACAATATAGTATCCATTTTTTTTCTGACTATTTTAGTACTGCTGGCTCTTACGAGCCTTTTTGCAGCTATAAGCGTTTGGGTATTTGTGGTACTTTGTCTGGTATGGTTTCATATTGCATTTATCGGCTCCTCTGCCATCAGGTTAAATTATCATGTAAAAGCCTATTGTGGAACCGATGCTGAAACTAAGAAAATCATCTCCATAACATTCGACGACGGGCCAAACGCATTTACGGAACCTGTTTTAAATGTTTTAAAAGACTTCCAGGCTCCGGCAGCTTTTTTTTGTATTGGCAGGCACATTGAACAAAATCCTGCATTATTCAAAAGAATGGTTGACGAAGGACATATAGTAGGCAACCATTCTTTCAGCCATTCACCCTTTTTCGATTTTTACCGGCAAGACAAAGTAAAAGAGGAAATCGAATTAACTGACGGGATGATAAAGACAATCACCGGAAAAAGAGTCAGGCTGTTTAGACCACCCTACGGGGTCACCACCCCTTCTATCCGCAGAGCATTGGCTGAAACAAAGCACCATGTTGTCGGCTGGAATATCAGATCTTATGATACTGTTATCAAAAATGAAGAAAAATTACTGATCAGAATCAAGGCAAGAGTTAAGCCAGGCGGCATTATCCTCCTCCACGACTCGTCAGAACGAACCGTCAGGGTTTTGAAGCAATTATTGCTATTTTTGCAGGAGCAAGACTATACAGTTGTTTCGCTGGAGCAACTCCTAAATATCAGAGCTTATGAAGATTAGATTATTATTGATTGGCATCCTGTTTTGTATGCATAGCTGGGCAGGTTTTGCACAGGAGCAGAAGATGACAGCAGCAGAAATGGAATCCTTCAAGCAAAAAGTAAATGGCGTTTCAAAGAAAATAAGCACTTTAAGTACAGATTTTGTTCAGTTTAAACATTTAGACTTCTTATCGAAAGACATTGAAAGTTCCGGAAAAATGTTTTTCAAACAGCCCAATTTGCTGAATTGGAAATACACTAAACCTTACAATTACAGCATTATATTCAAAAACAGCAAGATTTACATCAACAACGAAGGGAATAAAAGTGCCGTAGATGTTGGCAACAATAAAATGTTTGAAAAAATCAACAAACTGATTGTTGGCAGCGTGAGTGGGGATATGTTTGACGAAAAGGAATTCACAATATCTTATTTCAAATCAAAAGAAGGTTCAATGACAAGGCTCTTACCCAAAGATGCGACCTTGAAAAAATACATTAAACAAATAGAATTGATATTTGACAATACTGAAAACACAGTAAAACAGGTAAAACTTATTGAATCTTCAAACGATTTCACCAAAATCATCTTCCGGAACAAAATTGTAAATGCAAAAATTGACGATGCGGCTTTTAATCATTAGTTGTTTGCTACTCGTAACATTTGCATCTTGTACATTTCGTACTGTAAAGGGTTTCACCAAAATCTCCTCCGAAAAAAAGGTTTATAGTTCACCTTATTTCTCCAGTGCAGTCACAGATTATGTGTATAAAGCAAATATTACTGTTTATGGCAAAAGCCTGAGCGGGCTTTTTATTGCCAAAAAAATAAATGACTCGACCCACCGCGTTGTTTTCACAACAGAATTTGGAAACAGCCTGATGGACCTCGAAATTGGCCCTGAAAGCTTTAAAGTCAATTCGATTGTGGAAGATCTGGACAAAAAAATCATTCTTAAAACACTTAAAAATGATTTCAGGTTAATCCTGGCAAACAAACACTTTATCCGGAATGAATATGAAAACGGGCAGGAAAAAGTATATCAATCAAAAGATGGCAGTCGTTTCAATTTTCTGTTTGCAGATAAAAAAGCAGAACAGCTTCACAAAATTGTCCGGGCATCCCGATTCAAAGAAAAAGTGATTGTCAGCTTTACAAGCACAAACGGACAGCTTGCAGAAACGATCTATGTTAAACACAAGAATATTAAACTGGGAATAGCTTTGAATTATCTGAAAAACTAATTTCTTTGCAAAACACAGTTTTCTTATTCTGATTTAAAATTTTAAAATGCTACTTAAAGATTTCTATACCGTAAAATCATTGGAAAATGAAGAAGACACCAAATACCTTGCTCATATTTTTATCAATGAAAAGCACGAAATATTTAACGGGCATTTTCCGGGCAACCCGATTATGCCAGGGGTTTGTATGATGCAGATTATCAAAGAACTCGCGGAGCAGATTAGCGGAAAAACTTTATTAATGGAACGATTGTCAAATGTAAAATTTATGGCTTTAATCAATCCGGAACAAACACCTGACCTTCGCCTGGAATTAGAAATAACAACCAGCGAAGAACATCAAATCAAACTGAAAAACACCACCTATTTTAACGATACTGTTGCATTGAAACTTAGTAGTGTTTATAAAATTGTATCCTGATGAAAAGTCTTTTTACCTTCTTATTTCTAATCAGCTTCTTCAGTACACAGGATCTTCCTGAACTGAGGAAACAATTTATTCTGGCTGCGCAATCCAAAAACAGTGCAACCGATTTTTATCACAAGCTGGCTGATGCACCCAAAGATGGTAACAAGACTTTGGTGGCCTATAAAGGAGCATCAAAAGCCTTGATGGGAAAGTTTGCCAGCAAGCAAGCTGACAAGAAAAGTTATTTTGTGGAAGGTGTTCAACTGATAGAATTTGCTGTAAAAAGTGAACCAAAAAATGCAGAAATCCGGTTAATCCGATTGAGCATCCAGGAAAACACCCCGAAGGTGGTGAAGTATAAAGGCAATATTGCAGAAGATAAGGAATTTCTCCTGCAAAATTATAAAGCACAGAATACCGCTCTTAAAGAGTTTATTAAAAACTATATCCTCCAATCCCAGACTTTCTCGGAAGCCGAAAAAACAAAACTATTGAACAACTAAGCACGGCACATGAATATTGACGCGCACCTTATTGAAAGCCTGAAACGACATAAGATTTGTATTATTATACCCACGTATAATAACAGCAAAACCCTGCAACGTGTTGTTGATGCAGTGCTGCAATTTGGTGCAACCACAATAGTGGTAAACGATGGCGCTACAGACTCTACACCTGCCATTCTTCAACATTATCCTCAATTGGTGATTGTCCGGCATCCAAAAAATCTGGGCAAAGGAATGGCTTTGCGAAATGGTTTTAAAAAAGCAATTGAACTTGGATTTCACTATGCCATTACAATTGATTCCGACGGTCAGCATTTCGCCAGCGATATCCCGGTTTTTATTGAAGAACTTGAAAAAAACGGAGATGCCCTGCTGATTGGCAGCAGAAATATGACCCAGGAAGGCGTTCCTAAAAAAAGCAGTTTTGGTAATAAATTTTCCAATTTCTGGTTTTGGTTCGAAACGGGGCACAAACTGGAGGATACCCAATCGGGATTCAGGTTATATCCGTTGTTGCTCATTCCAAAAAAATATTTCACCAACAAATTCGAATTCGAGATTGAAGTAATTGTACGAACAGCATGGAAACGAATTCCGGTGAAAAATATTCCGATAAAAGTATTGTACGATCCGGAAGAAAGGGTTTCACATTTTCGCCCTTTCAAAGACTTTACCCGCATCAGCATTTTGAACACCGTTTTGGTGCTCATAACTCTCCTTTATATAAAACCCCGGGATGTATTTTATCAATTAAAAAAAAAAGGGCTTAAAGCTTTTTTCATAGAAAATGTTATCAAAAGCAACGATACGCCAATTCGGAAATCCTGCTCGATAGCGTTGGGTGTTTTTATTGGCATTGCACCGTTCTGGGGTTTCCAGACAGTGCTGGCTTTATTTTTTGCCACGATACTAAAGCTGAACAGAGCAATTGCCTTTGCATTTTCAAACATCAGCATTCCACCTTTTATTCCGTTTATAATTTACGCATCGCTATTATTAGGACGATGGATTGTACCTATGAACAAGCCTTTGATATTAGATAATTCGACTACATTTGATGCAATCAAAACGAATCTCACACAGTACCTTTTCGGAAGTTTTATATTGGCCAGCCTGATGGGACTTTTGTTTGGTGTGTTGTCCTATTTCATACTAACAGGAATGAAGACAATGAGAAAACAAAAGATATGAGTACATTTTTTTTAGCCATACATAATTATGCGAAGCGTCACAAACTGATTGCTACAGGGACAGCTCTTGCGCTTGTTGCACTTCTCTTCCTGATGACTTCCAAAATTAAATTTGAGGAAAACATAACCAACCTGATTCCTAAGAATGAACAATCCAATATCTCAGCCAAGGTTTTAGGGCAGCTCAATTTTGCAGATAAAATATCGATTATAATCAGTGCGAAAAAAGAGGGAACACCGGAAGATCTGTCAGAATTTGCCAATTCGTTTCTGGATAGCCTGACCACAAGCAGTGCGCAATACATCGGAAAAATACAGGGCAAAATAGAAGACAAAAACATCCAGGAAACCTACGATTTTGTCTATCAGAATCTTCCGCTGTTTCTGGACGAAGAAGATTACAAACAAATTCAGGGCAAACTTCAGGAGGACAGCATTGCCTTAAGCGTTGCCAATGATTATAAATCTTTAATCAGCCCTACAGGAATCGTTACCAAGGATTTTATTGTCCGCGACCCTTTAGGTATCTCTTTTATTGCATTGAAAAAATTGCAGCAAATGAGTGTGGGCGACAATTTCGATTTACTGAACGGCTTTGTGGTAACGAAAGACAAGCAAAAATTGTTGCTGTTTATTACGCCAAAATTGCCGGCAAACGAGACCGACCAAAACACCCATTTTATTGAACAGCTGAATGCCTTAAGAGACAAACTAAATGCAGAATATAAAGGAAAAGCATCTCTGAGTTATTTCGGTTCAACACCTGTTGCTGTAGCTAATGCAACCCAGATAAAAGCCGATGTCAAAAACACATCCATATTTGCTATAGTATCGCTGGTATTGATTCTGGCCTTCTTCTACCGGAGCTTTCTCACACCGCTTATTATTTTCGTACCATCACTTTTCGGGGCTTTATTTTCTCTTAGTATTTTATATATTTTCAAGGGAAGCATCTCCGCAATTTCATTGGGAATAAGTTCCATTTTATTGGGCGAAACGACAGATTATTCCATTTATGTATTAACGCATTACCGCAATAACAAGAATATAAAGCTCCTCTACAAGGACATAACAAAACCACTGATTATGTGCGGAGTGACAACAGGAATTACCTTTCTCTGTTTGTTCTTTGTCAATTCTGAATCATTAAAAGACCTGGCCATCTTTGCGTCTATCAGTGTTTTCTCAACCACAATCTTCTCCCTGCTGTTGATTCCGCTGCTATACAAACCGCTTGGCGCTCCAACAGAATCACCCAAACAAAACATTATTGACAAAATTGCAGGCTTTGCTTATCATAAAAACAAATTCCTGATTGGCTTGGTATTGATTGTTCTTATTGTCAGCCTTTTCACCCGGCGCAACGTTGGATTCAACAATGATCTTTCTGCCTTAAACTTTGTTCCCGCTGACATTCAAAAAGCTGAACATGACCTGGAGAGTATTGCCAATATTGGATCGAAATCTATTTATGTAGCAGCCCATGGCAACAGCTACGATGAAATCCTGGAAACAAATGCCGGCCTTTATGCAAAGCTGAAAGAAAGCAAATTGAATGCACAGATTGCGGATTTCAGTTCTATTGGCGGTGTTGTATTATCAAAAAAGGCACAAGAGAAGAAAATAGCCGACTGGAATAATTTTTGGGATGAAAATAAAAAGATTCATCTAAAGACCAGCCTTATTAACAACGGTAATAAATTTGGATTCAAGCCCGGCACATTTGAAGAATTTTATACTCTGCTCGACCTTCAATTTCCTATTTTGAATTTTGCCGATTACGCTAAAATTAAATCGCTTTTCCTTGATGAATTTGTGGCAGAGAAGAAAGGCTTCTACACGGTTACAACCTTAGTAAAAGTTCAGGCAGAAAATAGGGATGCTTTTGTTGATGGATTAAAGGAGAATCCAAATATCCTGGTTATCGATCGCAAGCAAATGAATGAATCTTTTTTAGGCAATTTGAAAAATGATTTCGGGAAACTGGTAGATTACTCCTTTCTGGCAGTCATCATTGTATTGCTGCTCTATTTTCGCAAAATAGAATTAGTCATTATCAGCAGTATCCCAATCTTGATGAGCTGGGTGTTCACGACTGGCCTGATGGGAATGCTGGATTTGCAATTCAATATTATCAACATTATTGTCTGCACATTAATCTTCGGGATAGGAGTGGATTACTCCATCTTTATGACTTCTGCTTTACAAAAAGAATATACCTACAAGCGAAAGGAACTACCAACTTACAAGGCATCCATACTACTGTCTGTTTGTACTACCATTTTAGGAATCGGTGTATTGGTTTTTGCAAAACATCCGGCACTCAAATCCATTTCCATCATTTCGATTGTTGGTATTTTTTCAGCATTGGCTATTACTTTTATTATCCAACCTTTACTCTTTACTATTTTTATCAGCAACAGGGCAAAAAAAGGCAAAGCCCCATTTCATGTAAGAACATTACTGCACTCTACCCTGTCATTCATCTATTACGGTCTTGGGGGATTTCTGCTTTCAATAATCAGTGTGAGCCTGATGAAAATATTGCCTTTACCCAAACTGAGAAAACTACGTGCATTTCATTATATCATGTCGAAGTTTATGAAGTCGGTTTTGTACACCAATCCCTTCGCAAAAAAGAAAATTATCAACCTCTCCGGAGAAACCTTTGACAAACCAGCGGTAATCATTGCCAACCACACTTCATTCCTCGACATTCTGGCAATGGGCATGGTGAATCCAAAAATTGTCTTTCTGGTAACGGACTGGGTTTATAATTCTCCTTTCTTTGGCAAGGGGGTAAAACTTGCAGGTTTTTATCCAGTATCCCAAGGGCTTGAAGGCGGGGTAGAACATTTGCGTGAAAAAGTAAATCAGGGTTTTTCTTTGATGGTTTTTCCTGAAGGCACACGCTCTGAAACGAATGTCATTCATCGCTTTCATAAAGGTGCTTTCTACCTTGCCGAACAATTCAACCTCGATATTTTGCCGGTATTGATTCACGGCAATTCTGAGGTTTTACCAAAGGGCGATTTGATAATAGATGACGGTGCCATTACTTTAAAAATACTTGATCGGATCAAACCAGATGATATTTCTTTTGGCAGTTCGTACGCTGAAAGAAATAAAAAAATTTCCCGCTATTTCAAAGACAAGTTTGCAGAATTACGAATGGAAGATGAAGGGCCGATGTACTTTAAAAGAATTATTCTGAACAACTTTTCCTACAAAGAGAAAGAAGTCGTTGCTTCGGTCAAAAGCGAAATAAAAGAGCGGTTCGAATTATACCATTATCTCAACAAATTCATTGGGAACAAATCGGATATTCTGCGAATTGCAGATGATTATGGCGTATTGGACCTGATATTAAATCTTCAGGAGGCTCAGCGCAAAATCACCACAGTCATAGCAGATAACAACAAGCGAGGCGTTGCTGAATCCAATTATACGGCCATTAACAGAGGCATTCGGTATGTCATCTCCGAAAAGAAAATTCCTGAGAGAAAGTATGATACACTCATAATTTCTTCAACTTGCAAAAATATAATTGAGAACGAACTTTTAAACGATATAAAAACCATCATTTTGCTGGATGATTTTAGCAGCAAAAACACGCTGATGAGCCTGGGTTTTGCAGAGGATTTTCAGAGCAACGCACAAATGATTATTTTAAAGAAAGGATTGTAGTGAAAGAAAAATATGACATCGTAATTGTTGGTAGTGGCTTAGGCGGTTTGGTTTCAGGAATTATTCTGGCCAAAGAGGGGCTTAGTGTGTGCATACTCGAAAAGAACAATCAGTTTGGCGGCAACCTTCAAACCTTTGTCCGTGATAAAACCATTTTTGATACCGGTATCCATTATATCGGCGGTTTGGATAAAGGGCAAAACCTGTATCAGTATTTTAAGTACATCGGCATAATGGATGAACTTAAATTAAAAAAAATGGATGAAAATGGCTTTGACATTGTTTCGTTTGAAGATGACAAGCAGGAATATCCGCATGCCCAGGGTTATGAAAACTTCATTCAGCAATTGCTGCAATATTTCCCCGAAGAAGAAGCAAACATCCGCAACTATTGCAAAGAAATTATAGACACCTGTGACTCTTTTCCTTTATACAATCTCAATGCAGAAGGCGGATACGAAAGTGAAATTTTAGCCATCAACGCAAAGCAAAAAATTGACGAGCTCACAGAAAATGAAAAGTTGAGGGCAGTGCTGGCAGGCACAAATTTTTTATATGCCGGTATCCAGGAAAAATCTCCCTTTTATGTACATGCATTATCTGTCAATTCATATATTCAAAGTTCCTGGAGATGCGTTAATGGCGGTAGCCAGATAACAAAGCAACTGATAAAACAGTTGAGGAAATATGGCGGAGAAATCTACAAATACAAAGAGGTAAATGGTTTTGGTTTTGAAAACGGAGAACTGGTTTCTGCAAGGATAAAAAATGGAGAAGAAGTGTTTGGTGATAAATTCATTTCAAATATTGAATTGAAAACCACGCTTAAACTTGTGGGAGAAGACAAATTCAGAAAGCCTTTCTTTTCCAGAATTCAGGGACTCGAAGATGTGCTTTCCGCATTTAGTCTTTATATCGTGTTTAAACCGGAAACCTTTCCTTATATCAACCACAATTACTATCATTATAAAAACAGTAATGAGGTTTGGCTGGCACATGAGTATGATGAAAACACATGGCCAAAAGCTTTTATGGCTTCCATGAATACTTCATCCAAAAATAATGGCTGGGCGGACGGCATGACCTTTATCACCTACATGAAATATGATGAGGTCAGAGAATGGGAAGACACCGTAAACACTGTTGCACACAAAGCAGACCGCGGGGAAAGCTATGAAGAATTCAAGCAAAGAAAAACGGAAAAGTTTTTAGTTGAAATAGAAAAAAAATTTCCCGGCATCAGAGATTGTATCAAATCAATTCATTCCTCCACCCCGCTTTCATATCGCGATTATATAGGCGGAAGCAATGGAAACATGTATGGTTATGTGAAAGATTCCAACAATCCGATGCGCACTTTTATCTCTGCTAAAACCAAAGTAAAAAATCTGTTCTTTACCGGACAAAGTATCAATATGCACGGGGTGTTGGGCGTCACTATTGGAGCGGTTACCACTTGTTCAGAAATTATTGGCAAAGATTATTTATTGAAAAAAATAAATGCTGAAATAGGTTAAAAAAAACTTCGTGAGAAAAGGACATTTTAAAAATATTGTATTGCTGGTTATGCTCTTTGCGGGCAGCGCCTGCGGCATTTCGAAATCCATTCACCATCAGCCTGCCATTTCCAGTTATGACCAAACGATTCCTCGTGTAGATTCCCGCAATGGAAACAACTTGCATATTGGCCAAAACTCTTTACTACAAAACAAACAAAAGCTTTGGGAACTCTATGTTTCCGGTGATCCTTTACAACGAGGATTAATAACAGGAAGTCTCACAGATTCTCTACTAAGAAGACAGGAACATATTTTCTTCAGCAAGATAACTGACATGATCCCTTCCGCATCCCGGTTGAAAATTATCAGGCAATTTCTGAAATGGTATAATCGCAAACTGTACAAAAATGTAACAGATGAATATCAGGCAGAGATTTATGGTTTGTCGCAACACAGCACACACGACTATGATAATATTGCTTCTCCCTTTTTACGCAGTCTTTATCTCCACGGCGCACACGACATCGGACATGCGTTGCAGGACTTAGCTTTGGTTGGATGCTCTTCTTTTGCTGTAGCAGGCGATAAGTCAGAAGATGGCACTTTAATACTCGGAAGAAATTTCGATTTCTATGTTGGCGATGCTTTTGCTGAAAACAAAGTTGTTGCCTTTGTCAATCCGGAAAATGGCATTCCGTTTATGATGGTGACCTGGCCTGGCATGATTGGCGCCGTTTCAGGCATGAATAATGAAGGATTGACGGTAACCATCAATGCAGGAAAATCAAAAATACCGCTGATAGCAAAGACACCCATATCCATCCTGACAAGAGAAATATTGCAGTATGCCAAAAACATAGACGAAGCCATTGCCATTGCAAAAAAAAGAAAAGTTTTTGTTGCTGAATCTATAATGGTTGGCAGTGCTCATGATAAAAAAGCGGTATTAATAGAAGTTTCTCCTCATAATTTGGGCGTCTATGAAATGCCGGAAAATCATCAGTTGATTTCAACCAACCATTTCCAAAGTGACGCTTATAAAAATGATAAACGAAACAAAAAGCATATTATAAACAGCCATTCCCAATATCGCTATGAGAGACTTGCCGAATTGCTTGCACAAAACGGAAAGCTCAATCCTGAAAAAGCCGCAGCCATATTGCGCAATAAAGATGGCCTGAATGAAAAAGCACTAGGCTTCGGCAATGAAAAAGCACTCAACCAGCTTATAGCGCACCACGCAGTCATCTTCAAGCCCGAACGACGATTGGTTTGGGTTTCATCAAATCCATATCAATTGGGAGAATTTGTTTGTTACGATCTTACTAAAATATTCAACTCTTCCAACGATAAACCTGCATATATATCCTTTGCCGACACCACAAAAAATATACCGCAGGATTCCTTCTTGTATACTAAAGCCTATCTCGATTATGAGCAATTTAAAATTGCTGACAGAACAATGGATGCAGCGTTGGACGAAAAGACAATATTACCCGATAACTTTATCCCGGAATATGTATCCCTCAATCCTGAATATTGGCAGGTATATTATAAGGCAGGGAAAATGGCAATGAGGAATAAACAATATGGTTCTGCGAAACAGTATTTTGAAAAAGCATTAAGCAAAGAGATTACCACAATTCCTGAAAAAGCAAAAGTGGAAAAGCAATTAAAAAAGGTAAATAAAAAGTTACGATAAAATGATTCCGGACATAGAGCAAAAGTCATTGGCAGAAATAAAAACTTTTCAGGAGCAAAAACTGCTGGAGCTGTTGCGGTATGCGAAAGAGAATTCTCCTTACTATAAAGAAGTTTTCAAAAATCATAATATCGATATTGAAACAATAAGAACGCTTGAAGATTTGCAACAACTTCCGCTAACCACAAAGGAGGATCTGCAAAAACATAATGACGAATTTATTTGTGTACCCCAACACCAAATTCTGGATTATGCCTCTACGTCCGGAACTTTAGGCGAACCGGTGACTTTCGGTTTAACGGATAAAGATTTAGACCGGCTGGCATACAACGAAGCCATTTCGTTTGAATGTGCGGGCATTCAAAAAGGAGATTTGGTGCAATTGATGGTAACGATTGACAGACGCTTCATGGCCGGCCTGGCCTATCTGCTTGGGCTGCGCAAACTAGGTGTTGGTGTTATCCGTGTCGGCGCCGGCATACCGGAATTGCAGTGGGATTCTATTTTAAAATACAAACCCAATTACCTGATTACCGTTCCATCCTTTTTATTAAAAATGATAGAGTATGCCGAAGCCAATCATATTGACTATCGCAACTCGAGCATCAAAGGAGCAATCTGCATAGGCGAATCCGTGCGCGATCAGGAGTTTGCATTAAATACGCTTTCAAAAAAAATCACGGAGAAATGGGACATTAAATTATTCTCCACTTATGCCTCTACCGAAATGAGCACAGCGTTTACGGAATGTACCTATACACAAGGCAGCCATCATCATCCTGAGTTGATTATTGTTGAACTGCTGGACGACAATAATGAGCCTGTGCAGAACGGAGGAATCGGGGAACTGACTTTCACAACACTTGGTATCGAAGCAATGCCGCTGATACGTTTTAAGACAGGCGATATTGTTCAGCTCCACAAAGAACCTTGCCCATGTGGAAGAAATACTTTGCGCGTAGGCCCGATAATAGGCCGGAAACAGCAGATGATAAAATATAAAGGCACGACCTTGTATCCTCCTGCAATGAACGATGTGCTGAATAATTTTGAAAATATCGTCAGTCACGTGATAGAAATTTCGACGAACGATTGGGGAACTGATGAAATATTAATAAAAATTGCAGCTACCCATCAGTCAGACGAATTTTTGCAACAAATCAAAGACCACTTCCGTGCTAAGCTTAGAGTAACACCCAAAATTGAATTTACCACCAAAGAAGCATTGGACCCTATTGTTTTCAACCCATTGAGCAGGAAACCGGTTCATTTTTTTGATAAAAGGAAATAGTTAATCTTTCGAAAAGACTTCCAAACGGAGGTCTTTTTTTATACCAGCAAAAAGTGCTACCCGTTTTATTTAATACCTTTGCGCCATAAAAAAATAAATCTCAAAATAAATGAAGTTAGCGACATATAGCAAAGGCGGACAGCAACAACTGGCTCTCTTGATCGAAGGAAAATTATACGACACCCAAAAGCTGCATCCTGAATTACCAGGCACAATGAAGGCCATGTTGCAAAACTGGGAGAAAAACAGTGCTTTGGCAAAGGCTGCAGAATCTGATATAAAAAAGGGAGTGAACAGCCTGCAGGCAGATGCGGAATTCGCAACTGCTAATGTCCTTTCTCCTGTGCCCGAACCTACCTCATGCCGCGATGGATATGCTTTTCGCCAGCACGTAGCTGCTGCACGCCGCAATAGAAAAGTGGACATGATTGCAGAATTTGATCATTATCCGATTTTCTATTTTACCAATCATAATGCAATCCAGGGACCTGGCGATATTGTTTGCATGCCGGATCATTTCCAAAAACTGGATTTCGAACTTGAAGTGGCGGTTGTCTTAGGTAAAAAAGGAAGAAACTTTACCGCTGCACAGGCAGATGAATATATTGCCGGTTACATGATTATGAATGACATGAGCGCCCGCACCCTGCAAATGGAAGAAATGCTGCTGAACCTGGGACCTGCGAAAGGAAAAGATTTCAGTACTGTAATCGGACCGATAATGGTGACACCGGACGAACTGGAAGCTTACAAAATCCCGGCAAAACCAAACCATACCGGCAATAACTATTACCTCGGAATGACCTGTAAAGTAAACGGCGTTATAGTAAGCGAAGGTAATATGGGAGATATGGACTGGACATTTGCAGAAATTATTGAACGATGTGCTTATGGTGCAGATGTGTTGCCCGGTGATGTGATTGGAAGCGGCACCGTTGGTACTGGCTGTTTCCTTGAACTGAACGGAACCGGTTTGCTGAACGACCCGAACTATAAAGTTCAGTGGTTGCAACCGGACGATGTTGTTACAATGGAAATTGATGGTTTAGGTATTTTGAGCAATACCATTATTAAAGAAGAAACCGAATGGAGCATTCTCAATGAAAAGAAAAAATTCATTGGATAATTTCCTCTCATTATAACTTTCAACAAAAATCCCCGTGAACATTGCTGTTCCGGGGATTTTTGCAATCACCATCTAACCAATAAAACCGTCTTTAGATGATTGTATCAATGCCTTATTAAGGCATCAACACTTTATCAATAACGTGGATTACCCCGTTGCTCTGGAATACATCCTTAATAGTTACTTTAGCTTTACCACCTTTGGTATCCATTACCCAAAGGTCTTTACCTTTCATCATGAAAGTCAGTTCTTCACCCTGAACGGTTTTCAACATGGCTTTGCCACCACCGGCTTTGATTTTATCCATCAATTCTTTGCTGCCCAGACGGCCTGCTACCACATGGTAAGTAAGTACTGCTGATAAGGTTCCTTTATTCTCCGGCTTCAGCAGATTGTCTACTGTACCGGCCGGTAGATCGCTAAATGCTTTATTCACCGGTGCGAATACGGTAAATGGTCCTGCAGATTGTAATGTTTCAACCAATCCTGCAGCTTTTACAGCAGCAACCAAAGTGGTGTGATCTTTTGAATTTACTGCGTTCTCTACGATGTTTTTACTTGGATACATTGGCGCTCCTCCCACTGTTACTGTTTTTTCCTGTGCAAATGTTTGCGTTGCGATTGCAGGGCTCATCACTAGTCCCATTGCCAAGGCAAAAGCCTTTACAGTTGTGTATTTCATGCTTTTTTTTGAGTTAAATTGTTTTGTAGGACTTCATTTACGGGAGACTTTTTACTTTGGATTTTCAATTTTCTAAAAAAAATCAAAAAGTAACATTGCGCTGATGCAAAAAAAGCTGCAATCAAAAATGATTACAGCTTTCAAAATATTTTAAACAGAAATTTTTAGCTCGTCTTGCCTGCCACCACCATTTGATCCAGCGTCGGGCTTGGGCTTCCGCCGGCATTTTCTATGGTCACCGCAAACATTTCTGCTTTTGGAATCGTTTTCATTTTGTGCATGGCGACTTGGGCATTGCCATCATACATTCCTGCATCGACAGGTTTACCATCAACGATAGCCCACAACTGATATTGTTTTCCGGATGGCGCTTCCGGCATTTTATTCAGGTCAACATAAACGTCACCTGTAGCCCCATCCCAATACAGCATTCCAGCCATGTCAGTATGCGTACCTACTCCTGCCAGATTGATTTTTACCAATTTAGGCAGTGTTAAAACCTGCATTTCCTGATTAGCCTTTTCAGCAGCAGCAAGTGCGTTATTTTTTTCTTCCAGTAAAACTTTTTGGCTTGCAGCAATGGCGGCAACTTCGCTTTTTACTTTATTATTTTCATTCATCATCCACACATTACCTGCAGCACTGGCAATCAGCAAAGCTACCGAAGCAGCCAGGCCATATTTCATCGGGTTACTTTTTGCAGCCACTTCGGGAACAAGGGAAATATGAGTTGTGCTTTTAATAGTCGGTTCTGCTTCGTCAATATTGGTTTCTCCGCTAAGAGCTTCCCAAATTGTTTGCTTCAATTGTGGTGGTGGATTTACCGCATGTTGTCTGGCATACTTCACCATCGCTTCTTCTGCTTCACGCACTGCTGCTTCCACTTCAGGATAAAGCTTCATCATTTGCTCAATCTCGCGCACTTCCTCACTGGTAGCTATGCCTGCTGCATACGCTTCCGCAATTCCGCTTGATATGTACTCCTGAATGTTCACTTTATCTATGGTCGCAATTTATTTAAAAACAGATTTCAATTCTAAAATAGCATTCCGCATCCTGGTCTTCACCGTTCCCAGCGGAATTTGTAAAGTCTTCGATATTTCTTCCTGGGTGAACCCCTGGAAATAGGCAAGGTCTATTAAAATCCTGAATTCCGGTTTCAGATTCATAACGGACTTCTTCAAACCCAAAGTATCCGTGTTGTTTTCTGTATTTCTGCGCGATTCATTGAGATATACGCTATTCTCAATGTCAATGGTTTTTTGTTCCTGCTGAAAACTTTTGGAACGCAAAACATCAATGGCTGAATTCCGTGCAATATTCAACATCCAGGTATATAATCTTCCCTTACTGCTGTCGTATTGTTCAATGCTGCGCCAGATTTTTACAAATACTTCCTGCAGCAAATCATTGGCCAGTTCTTCTTTATCCAACACCTTTAAGATAACGCCATACAACGCTCCCGAATAATTATCATAGAGATAATTAAACGCCTTTTCATCCTTGCTTTTCAGCATAGAAATGAGTTCGGTTTCGGAATGTAGAATTGTTGTATTCAAGTATAGATTTTGGCTTCTAAAAATCAAAAATAACAGAAAACAGATGGAAATAAAATAAAAGCACAAAACAAATATTTGTTTTGTGCTTCAGGACCGGTCAATTATTCTGGTATTAAAAAATACTTATCAAAATTTACAGTGTATTCAATGTTGCCTGGATAGCATCAAAATCAGGCACTTTACCTGCATCTTCCAACACTTCTGCATATCGCACAACACCTTCTTTATCAATTACAAATGCTGAGCGTTTGGAAACACCTTTCATTCCGAAAGCAAAACTCTCATAGATCGTTTCGTAAGCTGTTGATACGTCTTTATTAAAGTCGCTCAATAAAGGGAAATTAATGTTTTGCTCGTCTTTAAATTTGCCCAGACTGAAAAGGGAATCCACTGAAACGCCCAACACTTCGGCGTTCAACGCTACATAGCTGCTGATGTTGTCGCGCAGGGCGCAAAGTTCGGCGGTACAAACACTGGTAAAGGCCAACGGAAAAAATACCAGCACTACATTCTTGTTGCGAAGCGCACTTAACGACACTTCTTTCTTATCTGTATCGAAAAGGGTAAAATCAGGAGCATGTTGCCCTACTTGAATAGCCATAATATTTTGGTTTTGAGCAAATGTAAGTAATGCTGACAAAAATGTCCTGTTACAGAATTGTGTATGAAAAAATGTCGCTATAGCTGAAATTGATACCTGAAATTTCAGATTATCTGCTAAAATGTCCTACAAAATCCTTTTGGCATAAAATATGCTACAATCTGTAAAACAATTAAACATCTTTATATTTAAAATAATAGATTATGGCAAAAAAAGCAAACACTCCTTCTGTAAGCATTACTCCGCTACACGACAGAGTAATCGTAAAAGCTGACGCCGCAGAACAAAAAACTGCTGGTGGCATTATCATTCCTGATACTGCAAAAGAAAAACCACAACGCGGTATCGTTATCGCTGCAGGTCCTGGCAAAAAAGACGAACCTGTTACTGTTGCAGTTGGCGATGTAGTATTGTATGGCAAATATGCCGGCACAGAAATCAGCCTTGAAGGCGTTGACTACCTGATTATGCGTGAAAGCGATATTCTTGCAATCATCTAAATCAATGAGACAATTGGCCAATTGAACAATTCGGCAATTGACTTTTATTAAAATTATTTCAAACAATCATTGGCAAATTGCCAAATTCACTAATTATCAAATTTTAAATAACAATGGCAAAACAATTGCTTTTTAATATTGAAGCCCGCAACAAAATGAAGAAAGGTGTTGATATCCTTGCTGATGCGGTAAAAGTAACCCTTGGCCCTAAAGGCCGTAACGTGGTTATCGAGAAAAAATTTGGTGCTCCTGCTATCACTAAAGATGGTGTGACTGTTGCCAAAGAAATCGAACTGGAAGACGCTATCGAAAATATGGGCGCTCAGATGGTGAAAGAAGTAGCTTCCAAAACTGCTGATATGGCGGGTGATGGCACAACAACTGCCACTGTTTTGGCTCAGGCTATCATTTCTGAAGGATTAAAAAATGTAGCTGCCGGTGCCAACCCAATGGATTTGAAACGCGGTATCGACAAAGCTGTAATAGCTGTTGTAGAAGACCTTCGTCGTCAAAGCACTACTGTTGGTAAAGACAATAAAAAAATTGAACAGGTTGCTACTATCTCTGCCAACAACGACAGCGCTATCGGCAAACTGATTGCTCAGGCGATGGGCAAAGTGGGCAACGAAGGTGTCATCACTGTAGAAGAAGCAAAAGGAACTGAAACTACTGTTGATATTGTAGAAGGTATGCAATTCGACCGCGGTTATCTGAGCCCTTACTTTGTGACCAACACAGAAAAAATGCAAATTGAGTTCGCAAATCCGTACATCCTGATCTGCGAAAAGAAAATCAGCACTTTACAAGACATCCTTCCTATCCTGGAAGCGACTATGAAAGCTGGTCGTCCTTTGTTGATTATCGCTGAAGATGTAGAAGGTGAAGCACTGACTACATTGGTGGTAAACAAATTGCGTGGTTCTTTGAAAATCGGTGCCGTTAAAGCGCCTGGTTTTGGTGACCGTCGTAAAGAAATGTTGCAGGACATCGCAGCATTGACTGGCGGAACAGTTATCAGCGAAGAACAAGGTATCCAGTTGAGCTCTGCTACTTTGGAATTCCTTGGTCAGGCAGAAAGCATCACAATTGACAAAGACAACACAACTGTGGTAGGTGGTAAAGGTAAAAAAGCCAATATCGTTGCCCGTGTAAACCAAATCAAATCTCAAATTGAAACAACCACTTCAGACTACGACCGCGAGAAATTGCAGGAGCGTCTGGCTAAATTGGCTGGTGGTGTAGCTGTACTGTATGTAGGTGCTGCAACAGAAATGGAAATGAAAGAGAAAAAAGACCGCGTTGACGACGCCCTTCACGCTACACGCGCTGCAGTAGAAGAAGGTATCGTAGCAGGTGGTGGTATCGCTTTCATCCGTGCTATCGAAAGCATTGGAAAAATGAAAGGCAGCAATAATGACGAAGCAACCGGTATCGCTATCGTGCGTCGTGCGCTGGAAGAGCCATTGCGCCAGATCGTTGCCAACGCTGGTATCGAAGGATCAATCGTGGTACAAAAAGTAAAAGAAGGTAAAGATGATTTCGGTTTCAACGCCCGTACAGAAGTGTATGAGAAAATGTTGGCTGCCGGTGTGATCGACCCGACTAAAGTAAGCCGCGTAGCTTTGGAAAACGCAGCTTCTATTGCCGGTATGTTGCTCACTACTGAGTGCGTGATTGCCGACAAACCGGAACCAAAATCTGCAGGTGCACCAGCTGGTATGCCAGGCGGAATGGATATGGGTTACTAGTTTAGTTAAATAGTTAAATAAATTACAAGGGTTAATTGGTTTCGGCCGATTAACCCTTTTTTTGTTTCATTCAAAGACGCAGAGGCACTGTTGAGAAGAATTCTGACTAAAAGGAAAATTCCAGCATGTAATTTAGTATTTCAAAAGTTCCATTCTTTCTTTCAAGGAAAAAATGCTTAAAGAATCGGCAGAAATCTGAAATTCTTGACCATTATGAATCCTCCAGAGCTTTACCATTTTACCATTTCTTTTTATCTCAACAAATATGGTGTCATAACCACTACACGCAAGTGCATTTTCCGCTTTAAAGAAGTTTCTCTTCTTTTCTATGTTGTATCTATGATTATCCCTAAAATAAGAAGAAGATGATTCGTGCCGCATCTGAAAAATTGAGGCGTACAAGATTATAAAGAAAATACTAACGGGGCTGGAAAAGAAAAGTAATCTGAAAATTATTGTGAAATTCGTCTTCTTAGATTCTATTCTTTTTCTTAATAAAAAATATAAAATAATACTTATAAATGCTATAAGAAATGAGCAAATAAAATGTGCCCAATTCTCATCATATTCTTTAGTAAAAGCAAAATAAATTTCTACCCAAAAGGATATGGGCAAGAGGAATGCAACTAAAGTAATCGCCTTATTAGCGTTATTCACAGAATTTCGCAATTATGAAACCCGTCGGCTGCTCCGCCATCAGCCATTAATTTGTTTTCACAAACACGTAAAGCTTTTGCTTTCGTAGATTTTTCAATTTTAATTGTGGTTCCTTGGCCGCTAAGCCCACCTTGGCATTGGCAGGTATATTCTTTCGTTTGGCACGAAGAAAAAAACAGGACCAGGCAACCGATGAATAACAGGACAGTCGTTTTCATAGTAAAAATTTCGCTGTTGTAAAGATATGGTTTTCGAGCTATCAAGGCTGATGCTGGAAATCGTGAAAAACAATTTCTGAACACCAATAACATCTAATCTGTATTACATCAGGTAAAATGGGATTATTTCAAATTAAATCAATACACTTGCTCCGTCAGGAGTTCTAGATCGCCAGAAAACAATCTACCCACCTGTAATGTGCCGCAGGCACCATATACAAAACTGTTCAAAATATTCAGAATGTCGTCCGGATATCCCGAAGCAATCCCGCACCTTAAGCTGGGTTTTGTAATTCGAAGTTCATTAACTACAACCTAAACCCAAAGTCAGACATAGGATTCTTATAGTAGGTTCTTTTTAATTTATAGTAAGTTCTTTCAATTTTGTATTAACTTCTTGCAATTTTATATTAAAATATGGCAACTTCCAATTAGATTCTTTCAATCTTATAGGAAATATTTTAAAGTTTATAGTAGATTCTTTCAATTCTATATTAAATTATTTCATTCCATTATTAAAAACTGTCAGGTAGATATTTAATTCTTTCAATCCCGCATTAAGTTTTTTCAAAACCATAGTTAATTCTTTCAACTCCATAATTGACGCCATTAGATATTCTCTTTTGCAGCACCATCTTGGATAGAACCTTTCCACCAATAAAAAAGCAGCTCAACCAATCGGCTGAGCTGCTTTGCTATTTATATTTTGTTTGATGTCTGACATCTTGTGTCCTGCATCTTCCGTCTCCCGTATTAAAACTTAGGGTTATTCGGGCAGAGGTATTGTATTTTCTTGTTGGGTGGAATGCGCAGCAGGTATACAATAGAGGCTTCGATGCCACCCTGTCCTTTCGTTGCTGCATTCAGTGCCGAAGTGTTGTAGTCATAAGAACAGCCAAAGCGGATATCCCAGTATTCGGCTGCAACATAAGGGATGATCGCATCTTGTGTAC
>JBAZUJ010000014.1:0-75998 GCA_041661485.1 Chitinophagaceae bacterium | reverse complement strand
AGTCCCAACGTAATATGGGAGATTACAACTGCCAAGGCAGCAATGGCCCGAAGTCCGTTCAGTCCTGGAAAATAAATTATTTTATTGGAATGCATGAAAATTACTTAATAAGTTTATGATCTTTTTTTAAACAATTATTTTTAATATATTAATGCTTGCATTAAGAATGCAGGTTATAAATAAGTATACGGCTTGCCTAATTATATATTTGAGATTAAGGAAGTATTTGAGCTTTTGGCAATATCACAACTCATGTCGCTGTGGACCACCGTATCCAATACATTCCTTAAATGGTCCGTCAGTTCGTCAGATTGATACATTACCGCTGACCAGTGATCGTAACTAACTTACTTTACACAAAATGCATTTTTCTTCTCTCCAAATTTGATCTTCTCCTTTATGATAAAGACAAAAACAACTATACCCTCTAGATTCAGTATATGACACAGTATAATACATTATACAATAGTTGTTTTTTAAAAAGTAGGGAACAGAAGTTTTTATTATAACATTTGAAGTATCTACAGTTCTAACAGTTACCATTCTTGATCTTCTAAAAATATTACCTCTGATACGCATCATAACGGGAACAGAAGCTAAGTCAATAATTTGCTTTGCTTCCGTATCAGAGATTAATCTAAGCGATTTATTTTGAATGTCTTTCCAAAAGAAATCCTGGCCTAATTTATTAATTTCATAGATTATAGTATCTATGTTATTAGGATAGATGTAATTATATAATTCGGCTGATGCTTCCTTTCGATCCAACACCGACAATACATAATTACTATAAACACCAGTTTCTAAACAAATTTTCTTTCTCTTGTCTGGGAAAACTTTTGTAACAAAGTCATTTATAAAAGTGGTTTCTAGCCCTTCATTATATTTTTGACCGCGTAAACCTAGAAAACTAAGGAAAAAAATAGCAAATACAATTATTCTCTTATTCATAGTGCTATTTTTTAAATTTAGTAATTCCATCCCCTCTCATACTTCTACCACTACCATCTGGATCTGTTTTGTTTTTATAGTAATCTCTACCTTGTGTTGTCATATCGTCAATTTTATTAGTTAATTGTTGGGTATTATCTTTTGTAACATGGTTACCCTTAGGGACTAAATCATACAATATCACTTTTGGATCAATGTAGCTTTGACTAGGAACAATAGTTGCATGTTGATTTTCCATTACTCCTCCTTTCCCGTGAGCCATACCAATATTATGCGCTATACCATGAATCATGGATGAGACTTGCTTTATTACCTTACCAGCCTTACTCAACGTTAAAGTCTTTCCATCAGGAGCAGTTACTGAGTATGAATTTATACCACCAACATCAACCGACACGTCATGATAATCTGATTCTTCAGGGGTCGCTAAAGGTTTATTTGTTAATGTATTTTGTCCATTGCTACCGTCATACGAAATGTGCGGTGGCATTGTGCGTGAGCCGTCTGTCCCTTGTCTCTTTTTTTATTTTTCGTTATGGTTTTGAGGGTGAGCAAATAATAAAAAGGACGAGTGACGCCGCTTTCTATTTCTCTTTTTATCGGATTGCAAATCCTTTTTATCTATCGTTCGGGATGCCCTGCAGGAACATCCCGAAAAGCGGGTTTTTTAATCATCACTAACTCTGAAACATTACTCACCCTATTTTATTCCCAATCCCATTTTATAGTTTGCTATTACTAACGAGTCTGAGAGCACAAAGCGGTGTTTTATGTCAGCAGTTTTACCAGCTGTAAACGTGCTATATGGCAACTGGTTACTATTTTTTTTATAATAGTCTGTATGTATACATCCGTAGCCACCTCCTATCACCTGATAGCTTGTATCGGGCGCACGTTTTATTGCCATTTCTGAAACATAATCAACCTTTTCCAACTTGCCGTTTTTTAGACAATAATTGACTAAATAACTATTACCTGCTTTTTCTTTTACAAAAAAAATGCTTGGATTACTATTAGCATAAAACAGGTGCTCTCCATTTACTTTTTTCACATTCCCGATGGCAGTATCTTGTTCAAAAAAAATAATAATATTAGTGCTATAATTTGGCGGTGTGACTATGGCTATTGTATCAATTTCATTATCATCACGACATAGAAAAACTAAGACAGCTAACATAACAGCAATTATTGCTACAATTAAAAAATTTCTTTTCATTACTCAGATTGATACATTACCGCTTCTTTATTGGAATTCCAGTAAAAACTTTACCGTATCGATTACGAGACAAAATAATCTCCCATTCATCACCTTTAATAAACAATTTATTTTTACTTTTTTTATTTAATTCATAAAGTTCCTTATTGATTGTTTGAGTTCTGAAAATTATTTTAATCTTATTTTTTGTTATTTTTTTAAAATAAATATTCAAGATATCTTGAGACTGAAAATTATTCAATGCATTTTCTAATTGTTGATTACTATAATCATAATAAAATTTAAAGCATTTAATTGACGGTGTATCTAAAATAATATATCGTAAAAATTCTTTTGATATTGATTGATCTTTTTGAATAAAAAGCACGTAATCCTCATTAAACCCACTTCTTAGAAAATTTTCTCTCTTGCAAAATACAGAGTCTAAAATATTACTCAATCTTGATTGGGCGTTACTTTTTGTTATTAAAAAGAAAAAGGAAAATGCTATTAATAATCTTTTCATGCTACTAGTTTAAATCATTAATGTTTGTTAGAAATTATTTCTAGCGTTTTCTTGTGCTTTTTTAAAGTCGCTAAATTTAAAGCTTCCAACATCCTTTTTACTATTATAAAAGTTTATCATTCTATCTCCTATCATATTATCTGGCAGTTTAAACCATTTTCCACTTGAACTTCGAGCTTGCCTTTCAAATTCAGGAGGCAGATTACTTATATCCTTGTTTGTTTGCCAACCAAAAACAACACCAAGACCGGAAGTCCCAAATCCACCATCTCTATCCGCTAGACTAGACGTAAAACTCGATATAGAAAATTTATCGTCACCCAAATATCTAAAGATAGGGGGATGAGAATGCCCATCATATTCTGTTGGCCTCCTTTCTGATTTATAAAATGATCTTGTTAATTCAGTTCCATTAAAACTAGCATTTAGAGATCCCATTACATTAACTTTTGCGCTTCTCCCGCCACTATTATTTGCTCCTCCAACCATCCCATTTTCTGTTGATTTAGAAAATGAGACATCATACACCTTTTCCATCCCTTCTATCTCAGACTCTGAAACAACGGGAAATAAGTCAAATTGGGATTTATTTTGCTCATTATATCTTACAACTGGCAAACCCAATATAGACAACTGTGTATTTGCAATTATATTTTTTACAGTTGCTTCATTTACTGCCATCAACTTTATATTATTATTAATCCAGTCCGACCCGATAAATACCCCGCTTGTGTTGTAAAAACTTGTATTTCCAAGCGGATCAACCATTACTATAGGACTATTTGCGAAAACTGCATAACTACTTTCCCATGGCTTCAGTACTGGATCAAAATTCCACCTCCTTAATATCCTCGTATCCATTTCCCAGAACAAAGCAGTATTCAAATTACCTTTTCCGTACACCTCATCATCTTTGGCCTGTCCATTATACCCCATCCTGCTCCAGCTATGCTCTGTATTCCTTCCCGGCATCATCATACCACCCGGGTAATAATCAGCCGTACTCGCTAAGTCAGCAGACCAGTGGTCATACAATGTTCCACTGCTTCCTGATAGCGTTCCGGCTCCGGTCTTCCTGTCCAGCACGGTAGCCAGCACATTCCCTAAATGGTCGGTCAACTCATAATATCTACGCCCTAAGGTACGGGATGTTGTTAAATCTCCCAAAAATGTGTTGCCGGCTGTGCCATAAGGCTCGGTATAGCCAATGTCTATCATGTCGGTATAAGCATAGCTGTACCATTGCACCTGTGTGTTCAGCACGGTTTGCGGAGCTTCGCCCGGCAGGGGCATTATCCTGTTAGAAAGGCTGGTACTGTCGTAGCGGTGTACACCCAGTCGGCTGCTACCGTAGATATGGTGTTCGGCCAGGCTAAAGGTGTCGCCGGGCAGCGCGTAAGAAAGTGGTCCGGATGGCTGGTCTTTAAACCAGGTATGATAGGTTGCCAAAATGTTGCCACCGGCATCCCGTACATAATATTCCGCCTGGTGCACTTCCGGCGGGTCCATTATTATAGCCAGGTCAGGGTTTATCACATCTTTCCATATGCGGTTGCCCTTGCCATCGTACTTAAATTTGATTGCCTGGCTGGTCGCATTCTGGTGTATGCTTTTCACTTTGCCAAATCTGTCCCAGGCAATGATGCTCTGCGCCTGTTTGTCTTCCACCAGGTTGCCCGATGGGTCGTACACATAGTTGTCGCTCACCTGGCCCGGCTGCAGGTCGGTGCCTGCTGTAGGAGCCGCCAGGTCGCGTACCTGCGTCAGCCTGTTGTTTGGCGTGGCAGGATCGTAGGTATAGCTGAAATTGTCGATCTGCACAGGGCTGCCCGATGTGCCATCCCAGCGCTGAAGGGCGGAGATATTACCATCCATGTCGTAGGCATAAGTACTTTTGAACAAATCGGCAGGTGTGGAGGCCAGGGCAGGTGTATAATCATCCACTGTGACGTTACCTGTCATTTTGAGCCTTTGCAACTGGTCGTACTGATATACGCGCTGCATATTGCCCAATCCGCCAATCCCTGTGGTCTGCTGCGTGATGTTGCCATTATACAGGTTCTTTGCTGTACTGGCAGTAAGATTCGTCACCGCTGTACTGCTGATAGATTTGTAGTCTTTTTCAAAATACCTCAGGGCATGTGCTATAACATCTCTTGAAAAGGTCATATCTCCGCTACGACCATTGCTACCCATTTCCAAATCAGGATTCAACAGGTCACCGTTGATGGCTTTGAGCCAGCCCTGTATGGTATAGGCATACTCCAGGCTCTGTACCTGATGCTCGCCCAGTTTCAGGCGCGCCAGCGGCCCATGCTTGTAATATTCATACTGCGCATCATTGTTCCAGATAAGGCCGTCATTACTTGTCAACACCTTCGTAATCCTGTTATCTGCATCATATTCATATTGCTGATAAAACTGGTCGGGATAACCGGGGTTGTAACTCAACATGTTTACTTTTCCACTGATAAGATCAAAATCATAATCAATGGATTTGAATTGCTGCTGAAAACGACCCAGGTAGGGATAATCGTAGACGATGTTTTTGACATTGCCACCAATATCGTAACTGTAATAAGTGGCAAAGGTAGGGCCGGGCAGCGAGGGATTAGTGAGATATGATTCTATGTTATCATAGTACTGAATTGCCGCTACCCTGTTGCGGAGATTCTCCTGTGCCTTGAGCAGATAGCTGATTATAGTGCTGAGGTCGATAGGTGCTTCGTCATAAGAGGTGCGTACCACTTCTGTGCGGTCTTTGGCCCGTATCATACTTTTCAGCGTATCGTAATGATACACCATGTCATTGAACGAATACCGGATGAAAGGCGGATGTGCGGCGGTAACAGAACCCAGGGTGCATGCGGTGGTGTCGAAGTCTACCAGGGGGTCGGGTGTATAGGTACATCCTGCCTGAAATTCGCCGGACTCCTCGGGGCGTCCCTGTGCATCGTAAATGCTGTAAGAATAAGTACCAAAAGGCCTTTGCCGGCTGCTTTGCGAGAATATCTGCCGGCCGGCTGCATCATAAAAGAACACCGTAGTGCCACCATCCGGAGTGTGCTGATACTCCAGCTGATTGAGCGAATTGTAGCGGTAGACAGATGTTTTTTTATGCGTGGTCATTGCTGTTTCGGGCGCTGAAATGCTGCGGTTGATTTTGACTTCATTTAAGCGATTGTCAGGCACGGTTTCGATGCCAGCGGGTGGCACCGTGGAAGTGAGGTTTCCGGCAAGATCGTAATAATACAAAGTCTGCTGGTATTGCTGCCTTTGCCCACAAAACACGAGCGAGTCCTTAGTGGTGGTCATCAGGTGGGTCATCATATCACCACTGATCTGCTTCACCGTAGAATCGAAATGCCTGCGGTAACTAGCCTGCCCATTGCGGATAGCCCTGGCAAGGAGATCGTGCTCGCAGTCAAGACTATCAAAGCAATACACCCCTTTCGGATCTTTATCGAGTATCACATTTTCGGCTACAACCGAGCGGTCGGACACCATAAATTCAGCGTACCCGTTGCATCTCACTGTATGGCTGCCGGATGTAACCTCTACAACAAAAGTATTGGGATGCGGTCCTGCCTCAAGGTCTGACAGGGAGAAGGTGAAATTTTCCCATGGGATGCCCAGGCTGCGCGATGGCGGTGTAATGAAGATATTATATAAGTGATTGCCAAGGTCGAAATAGCGGTACCAATAGTCTCCGTTTGCTTTGCGGATTACTGCCAGTCGGCTTCCCATTCCGGATACATAGGTAAAATCCTGGTTGGGGAACAATACAGATCCTACATTGGCCAAAATCTTGTTTCTGATTGAGTCCATACCCTGAGGTAATGGCGATGGTGCGGTTTTAAAAGCATACACGTTCGTGCGGCTGCCGCGACAATAAGGATCGTCGTAGGTGAAAATCGAGCCGGAGTAAGATGGTATATTGGCAGGAAGGTTGGCCGGGTCAATGTCTGCTATAATAGCATCGTGCGTGCCGGAAAGCCCATAGACAAAATTGAGGTACTCCGTTTTTAATGCTGTTGCATAATCGCTGCTGCGGAATAATTCCTGACCATAAAAGCTATAACCCACATTACACATCGGAGAAGAAACCAGCGTAAGATCGTGGAGATATTTTTCGATATCGGCCTGGTTATCGGCTTCCTGTATGGGTGAAGCAAAAGACAAGCGGAAGGTGTGTAATTTGTAAGCGGAATTGTAAGCCCCATCTTCCCAGACCGCCACATCGTCTGTAGTGTATATCGGTGCGTAGGATGAAGGATTGAAAGAGCAGGATGATGACGCAAACAAAAGATTGGTATTGGCATCTGCAGGATTGTAATTATAATTGCGGGAAACCACGCCGGTGGTGTATCCGTCAATCATTTGCTTATAGGCCAATAAGGTATCGTTGTCTAAAGAACTGAAGTTGACGAACACAACCGGATTGCCCGATGTGAGTTTGTATCGCAGATAGTCAGGTTTATATTCACCATAAGCGTGCAAGGCAGTTGTAAATCCTGTAGCGTCCGCATCAGAACTGAATTCTATTCTATAGGTCGTAATTAATCTTTTCAGCAGCACTTTATCTGTAACCGCGCAACCATTCATCAATTTTTCGTAGTCGGCGAAATAGTAGCTTTTATTCAGCTTGAAATTGAGATAGTTGGTTACCGTATATTCATACAAAGGATGGTTGGTAGCCTCCGAATATCCATAGCTGGATTGTTCTGCATTAAAGTCTTCCAACGCGGCTTTTATATCCTGGCAGGTAACACTGTTTTTGAGTGTGGTAACAGACGGCGCATCCTCCATAAAAGTGGTGTTGTGACTCCAGATGAAATAGGCATCCGAAGTAGAAGTGAAAGCCTGTCCGGCCTCAATCACAGCAGTATTTTTTGCCACCACACCGGTGGCCATAGCCGTTGCCAGACTATTGAGGCAACGTGCGTTTACTATTGTGTTGACCGGGCTTACGCTGCTCAGGAACGTTGCAATATCGGGTGTGGCACCATAGTTTGCAGGAGAGATATGGAAAGTATCTGTTTTAAGATTGGAAGAAACAATCAGGTTGACATAACAGGTGGAACATACCAGCGAAGTACCGTCCATATAGGTCGATACATTAATAGCGGGTCCCGAAGAAAACTGGGATTCGAATACATTATAGGGACCGGGAACAGAGGTTCCTCCTGAGAGCGAAGTTGTGGCATTTTTCAATTCATTGGTCACCTGTGGCCTTTGCAGAAAATCGCGCAACCCTTCATACAGTTCTATAGTGCCGCATGAATAATGCGTAGTAGCTTCCCTGGTATCCGGAATGAGATCGTAAGCGACCAGGAAAGGGTGGCAAAGATCGGTTATAGCCAGGGAAACTGTATCGGTGATGATACTGGTCATAATGGCTGGTGTAAGTTTCCTGCCACTCATCAGTACATTTATGGTTGCTTTATAAATCCTGTTTTGTACAGCAGTATCCAATGTACAATTGAGCAAATGTTTCTTAACAGAAATGGCCTGAATTTCTGCGAAATCATAATCTAACACAAACATAGAATCCTTCAGTGGTCCCGGAACGGTGGACATGCCCACAGAGTCATTGTCTTTTGCTTTTTTAAACTTCTCCCTCATCCATTCAGGTAATTGCTCATCTCCATCACCGTCTCCTCCGCCGGATGATGAACCCATTCCGACAGAATTAAACATACTGTCAAGGGTGTGGAATACGGGTAATCCTTTTTGAGTCATACGATTGCTTGCACACTTCACGCATGAAGAAGTTGTAGAGTCTAATTTTCCTTGTTTGATCAGTGCGCGATTACCGATATACAGGCTTTTCAGATTGGTGAAATAAGTTTGCCTGATATCATCGCTGGCAAAAATAAAGTTGTCGATCTGATACTTATAATCTTTTGCAACACAGTAGGCGTATTCTTCCCCGTTTCCGGCACCACAGTAGGTTTGCTCCATGGCGAGCGAATCAATTCGTTTACCTAAAAATCCTTTCATGTACTTTAAGCGGTGTGCTGTTGCAAGACCACCTCCCAATAAGACCAGCGGATCGTGGGCTATCAGCGAGTCCAGGTAAAACATGTTATTGTTTTCTGCCTGTTGAAAACTGATCGTTTCCGCCAGGGTCTGGTCAAAATTAGCATCATTACAATTCAGTAATTTACAATATTCAGGATGCAAAGGCAGCAGAGCTTCTGCAATGTCATCATTGAAAATTTCAATCAGGACTTCAACAGGCAGGTTTTTTAAGTTCTTGTACACTTTGCCGTCTTTTACGACAGAATCGGGTAATTTAATACAGGAGTCCCTATAACGATATCCGCTGGTATCATAGGATGCAATCACACCCAGTAATGAAGCAGCATTCATAGCAAAAATGCGGTCCCCATCCGGTGTATATGCAGCCGGAACAAAGAAAGCTTCCGGGGTCACACCTGTTGGCATAGCCAGCCAATCGTAACCTGTAACGGTAATATCATTATATCCATGATGAAAACCTTTGACATTGTAATTGTAGCCATGAGAATAATAATAAATCCCATGATCAAGTTCATTTACCACGCCATTAACGATGAGATTTTCGGCCTCGTCATCGTACATAAAATAAGCGTATACCATATCAAGCGGTACTGTGCTGTCAATATAAACACTCGTTTTCCATGAAGCGGCTCCCGAATACATCCCATGGCGTATGGTATACCCGGCAGTGAGATTATAGTGGGCAGGAAGTGTATTATCTGCTGTGATATTACCTCCATATAGCGTAAGAGAATCCCGGGTCCGGATAGGATCAAAAACTGAACAAACATAGGGACCAATCAAATTGGTTGAAAACTTCCAGGCAGTATCAACAGAGCCATGAGCCAGCGTGTCCTGTAAAGTAGGGTCACAACCCGTACGGGCAAGGAACTTAACAACACTCTTTGGGGGAGCAGTTGTAAGATAAGGTTTTACTTTTGTTGTAAATATTGAATTATCGTAACCTCCTGCAAACGCACCTGAACTGTCCTTAAAATATTTACCATACTTAGCGCCCGGATACATTTCTGCCATCATCAGCTTCTTCATCTGATCACAATGGCTGGTGTTGGTATCTACAAAGCCTTCACAGGGAAATTTAGTGGAGTCAATGGTCTTTTTAATAAAATAATGTACGTCATTATAGCAAGCAGGTTCGTTCGCATAAACAAAACTGTCCACCATATTATACACTTCCTTTTCCGAAAAGGAAAGTTCCTTATTGACCAGGTAATTCCCTTTAGACATACCTGTAACGACCTGGCTTGAAACTTCATAAGCAGAACCATCAGAAGGAGTTACTTTATGTTCGCCCGCAATACCTGTAGTATTATTTTTGATAACACCGCAATCGTTAGTCACCTTCATTGTATAAGCAGCCGGAACCCAGAGGTATTGACCGGCACATCTTGTATCAAAAGGAAACGTGCGCACGCTATATTTAAATGTGCCGTCTCCGTATTCATCATTATAAGCAGGTAGTTGCGCTTTTTTACTGTTCCCTGAATTCTCCTGGGTATAACCTTCAAGCAAGTCGTCACACTCTGATTTGCCTCTTACGAAATTAGCCAGGGTATCAACAGGAATTTGTGAGGAGTCGGGACTTGGCCCCTGAAGCCCGGAAATAACCACTTTACCTGAAGGGTCTAAAATAGAATAACTGGATTGTCCGTTCGGATCGGTCACAACTTGTTTCGGATAGAATTGTGCTATACCTACTTCTGTACCCAGGTACCGGTCAATTTCCTTTTGATTGGGCCTTGAATATTCATACTGCGTAGCATGTCCTTTCCAGATTTGCTGTTCCTGTCCGGCTCCACCCTGCCATAATACTTTATTGGTATTGTCAGGCGAGTAGATTGTTTGAACCATTGGGTAACCTTCAGCATCCGGAACAAATTTTTGCATGTCTGCCTGGTCGCTGTTGAGCGGAGAATAATAGATATTAGCCTGAGCCGATGTGGACAAATAAGGTATGGAATCGGGCCGGCTGCAACCTATAAAATCAAAATCAGCTGCTTTGTATGGATTACCGGTAGCAGTATTCAATAAAATATCCGAACGGTATTGAAGGTTATCCTGGCCATAAACAGGGGTTGGTAAAGAGACAAGTGAAGGCCGGCCTTCATAATCATATACTTTATCAACAGCTATAACATAGCCATTATCGGTATTAATTTTTGTCTGGGTCTGCCGGTCTTTTAAAGAGCCGTCAAAATAATTGATGACGTGCTTGTACTTCCCTTCTTCGGCAAAATTGATAGTGTACTGCCAATTCATACTATCATGCAAATGGGCATCAGTAATTAAAAACCCTTCTTTGGAGAAGCAGGATGCACTTGCATCTACCGTGCCATAATCACTAAGGGTCCATCCCCCGATTTCGATATCTTTATATCGGGTAGCATCGGGCCTGATTGCTCTGACACGATAAACTATTGCTCCATGTTCGTAAATTAATGGGATACTGAATGAGCGGCCTTTACTAATCTGTACCCTGGTACTGTTTTTCCTGAAATCATAATTAATATTTCCGGGAGTTGAAAAAGCATAAGAACTATCATTAGTGGAAAAGTCATATTGGTAATCATCAATATAGCACCACTCCAATTCATAAATAGCAGGCTTAAAATCATTCCCGCCACCCGGAGTTGTTAAAGGACAGGTGACCGGAGATCCGACGTCAAACATTTCCCAAAAGACCTTCAACTCCTTTCCATCAGGGGAAGGATTATTTCCCATTACTACAAATTGTGGTGTAAGATCATAGCGATGGACTGAAACTTCTGATTCTACATAGAAATTTTTGGCAATAGCAGCAGCCACCAACGATGAAGGAGGTCCTGAAGTCACATCATCTATTCCTGTAATTGTAACCTGAATAGCATGGTATCCTGTAAACCTGTATAAAACCAGATCCTTATATTGTGTTAGAGAATCCGGGTTATAAGAGAACTCAAGGGTGGTATTTTTAATTACAGGACTCCATGGCGAATGATAATCATAACAGGTAATTTCAAAACTAACCTGATACTTGTACGCAGGAATGATAACACCCGTATCGTGCCGGATCCCCACCCGAACAATATCTTCGACATTTTTAAACTGATGCTTAGAATCGAAAAAAGGGTCGGAAGTCATATCACCCCACATGTCATTCTCAGTTTGAATCATCAGATATGGAAATGTACCACCCGCAGCAATTTGACCACTGGAAACCCTTCGTGTAAACTTATCCGGGAAAAATTTGAAATCCTGCGCAAAACAAATTGAATTGTATAATACCAATCCGATTATAAGCCATAATCTCCTGTTCATAAAAATAGTTTTATAGTATTTTAGTGATTTTATAAGTACTGTATTGCTTTCCCATTGAAAGCTGCCCTTTTCTAATGGTATAATACCTTGCCATATTGAATACGGCATCATTGACTTTGAAGCTGACATTGTAGATATAAACTGCCTTTCGGAAGTGCGTGTTTTCAACAGGATTCACATCATCCATTTCGAGATAAGCCCCTATAAAACTGTGATTCTGTTTATTGAAATCAACATGTCCATAATAAAGGGCCTGATTTTTCGGCGTAAACTTCAGGCGGTAATAGAAATTATTTCTGAAATCATATTCAATCTTTCCACCTTCATCTGAAATAAAATCCTCTGAAATGGAAATCATTTTATTGGGCTCATCAATGAGAGGCAACTTCATTTTTTTGGATAAATCTTTAAGGTCAAATACCATGGCAGTCTGGTCTGTATGATCAAACTTGCAATACTCTTTTTCAGTTTTTGCCATAAAATAGAGTGAGTTACTATCGAGGAATTTCTTGTCCTTACAGGCAAGTAACCCAAACATACTATCCACCGCCACTCCCGTCTTCACATCAATGAGTATAACCTTATAATTGTAGGTCATTTGTGATTGTGTGCTTGTTTTCAATTGATTAAATAATTGTGTGTAAGGCCAGAAAACCTGGGCAAATCCTGAACAGGATGCACAACAAATTAAAATTGTCAGAAATGATTTTTTCATGTCTCTTCGATTATTTTGCGTTTGATCTTCTGCTTTCACTGATAGTCATTATACCACGACTGGTTTCTTTTTTGGTCCTGATCAGCAATCCCTCCTGGTCATACTCAAAGAATGTGGCAAAGTGATTTTCATCTAACTGAGCCATCAGCTTGAAAGTGATAGGATCGTACACAAAACTCTTCATGTTCGATTGAGAAGGAATAAAGCGCAGGTCATCCACATAGATATCTGCAGGAAAGTCTATTGTTGCAGTAAGCGGAAGCACAGAGGTAATCAGTTTCAGGTCAAGATTAATCTGCACCAGATACCAACCATCGATATTGCCTGATTTTACGCTAACAGTACCACTGGTAGAGGACGGTGCAATACTTGCTGTAAATGATGCGGCAGTTATAGCAGCACCGCTTGTCGACTTAGCCCAGAAGTTGACTAAATAGTTCTGCGCATGATCCATTGTGAAAGGGCTTATTGCTGTTGGATTATTATCTGCAATGGCAAAATCAATAGATTTCGTTGAGGTGAATTTCAGGCTGAAATTACCGGTATGGCTTGCATCATTGCTTAGTTCCATCCCCAAACCCGAAGGAGCTTTTTGCATCAGGTAAAAACGTTGTCCGCTTCTTGTAAATACGGCAGGGTCTCCTGATGATTGTTCGGAAGGGTAAGCGCCCGTTACACTGGAAACCGGTTCGGCAAATGGCCAACCCAGCAGGCTGTGCAGCTGCCGTTTTTTATACAATTCCGCTGTATTTTGCGGCAGTAGCATATTGTAATCTTCAAAGCCTTCAAACATAAAATGCTGGGCCTGGACATTTGCAGCAACCCCAACAGGCAATAACCTGTTATACCCATATTGTGCGGAGGAGTAATTACCCAAAACATCCCTTTCTTCCAGGGCATTCCCATTAGGGTCATAACGTGTAATGGTTGACGCCCTTTTCCAGAATGGAATCTGTGTAAATTCATTTGGCGACATTATTGTTTGTCCGCTGGCACATTTGTAAGGGCATTTAGGAGCCAGGTAAACCCAGAACGGAGTATCAATGGTATAAGTTCCATTAAACCGGGTATGCTCTTTTGCGTAAGTTCTTTTGGTAATGGGTGTAAAAGAAGCCGATGGTCTGTAATTGCCATTGAGCCCTAATACAAATGCATTGAGTTTTCTGTATTTTTTCAAATAAGGGATAACAACAGAGTCTTCAAATCCTGCATAGTTCTGAGCCGTATCGGTAAAAGTATTTGCACCGGCAGAAATAACGTTATCATACTTTTCAAAGTATCCTCTTGTATCTGTTGGATAAGATGTCCTGTTAGCCGGATCCGCAAATACAATTTGCTGAACCATTTTGTCCAGGTTATTCCTTCTTCCAGATCGCAATACTTTTATTGGCACATTGCTAAATGTCTTTGCCGTTGTCGGCCATTTGCTGATGTTTTTTGTCAGATCTGCTGCATCAAATTCGTCCTTAAATCTTGGCGCCACTGCATAAGAACATGGACCTGTAGAATCCGTAATGCCTGTGCGAATGCAAGGAGTGAACGGTGACGTACAAGCTGTGGTCGTCCAATATGTATAAAGTTGCGGGCCATTGTAATCCTGTCTGCAATTTTGCAATCCGATACTGATACCATTTGTTGATGGTACCGTAAATGTCCCGGATTTGGGACTCGAATACCCAGTTGTATTATAAATACCGGAACCACTCAAAGTATAATTGTAATTGCCAGGAGGGAGATTGAATCCTAAGAATTTTGTCGACTCCGTACATGCTGGCGCAGGCATAACAGCAGAACTGCTTAATGT
Organism: Chitinophagaceae bacterium; assembly: GCA_041661485.1. Lineage (GTDB taxonomy): Bacteria > Bacteroidota > Bacteroidia > Chitinophagales > Chitinophagaceae > Rurimicrobium. The sequence goes on along the minus strand of JBAZUJ010000014.1, from coordinate 61,465 downwards.
GCCGGATGCAAACAATACGCTTGGTGTGGCACTCTTGTAAATTGAAACGGAAACTGAACCGGAGATGGCTTCAAAATAATATCCTTCGCTGCAATTACATAAGCTGTCAGAAGCTTTCCAAAAGGCAACATTACTGATTGCAGTATCTTTCCTGCAGACACGGCCTCCGGTTTCGTTCAATATCCAGATTTTGAGATAAGATGTTACAAGTCTCATGCCCAGACGTTCAGAAATATCAACCAGAATTTCATCTCCGGGTCCAAATCTCTCCATGTGTGAAGTTTGCAAAAATCCATTTCTGGCATTATCGACCACAAGCGTAGCTGTTTCCTCGTAGTCCATATTGGTGTAAGCCGGCCCCATCCCCTTGTAAGCCAGATAGGCAGGATCTTTCCGTGTGTAAATATTATCGTTGTACTGATTATTGGTCTTACTTAACAGAACACCCCCGGTTTCTGCATCAAAAACAAGATTTTCTGTTTTGGTAATCGCGTCGTGATCAAATTGCTCAATTGACTTCAAAATGCCATATTGCTGAACAATTTTGGTTGTGACCAATGAGCCAAATTCAAGGTTCTTTTCTTTTTCTGTATGAAAAACAGTAAACGGAAATATTGGGAATATCCCGATTAAAAAAACATTAAGATTCAGGTTTGTTTGCGTCGTAGTGGTTTGCGTTTTCCTGTGCCTGCTATCAATTGAGACATCAATATCCTGACCCAGGGTCACTTGTCTTATTTCATAACCATCGGTTGTTCCTCTGTTACGGACTAATGCTGTTACTTTATTATCAAGGTTCTTTTCATTTGCATCAGTAAAGTATTTATAGGCAACTCCTGTAATCTTCTTCATCGTAACAGAAGAACCATCCTGATGAATCGTATAATTATTTACGGCTTTAGGCTTGCCGTGCATATCATTAAAAATCAAAGAATAACCCTGTAGAACTTCGGCCTTCTTGGTGTACTTGAATAATTTACGCTGAGATGAATTTTTATCTCCACCGATTTGGGTGTAGTCGATTTTAACAGGAAAATCTTTTGCAGTATAAAATAAATGTTCATCCATAGATTGTGCTGAACGACCTTCTTCCTGATGAATGCTTGTTACTTTAACACTACTATAGCCTACACCCGGACTCGGGAAAAAGCTTTCACCAAAGGGTTCTTCCTGGAAAAAATTTACAGCTGGTAATAACCGGCCTTTATCCATTGCGTAAAAAACAGGTTTACGAAACGGATTTTCATCGTTACCGATCATAGGTTCATAAACAGCAACACCACTACTGACTACACCATAATTACCTATGGAAGTGGTGTAGTCATATTTCTTTCCGTAAGTAGCTGATTCATTACCGGACAATGCCGACCAATTATCTGAAAGGGTTAGCTGACGTACCCTGATACCGCCGCCTTTTTTAGCTAAATCCGGCGCATGTAACCTGATGAAGGATTGATCAATATTGAAAATCCTTCCTCTTTTTTCTCCAACCCAGCGTTTGAACGGGTTTCTCATAATGATTGTGCCAAACATTTCTTTTCCTGAAGCAAACAATCCTTTGGCAACCTTTTTCAAATCACTGCTTTCTTCATAGCCATCATAAAAAATGTGAGGAATATAATACCTGGCTGTGTTTATGCCATAAACGGTAGCGGGATGAAATTTTGCATTTCCGGCCTCATCTCTTAATAGCCTTACATACCCATAATCATCATTCCCGGTACAAATACCCACTTCATCAAACTTGGCATAGCCTTTTATATTTTCATAGCTTCCTTTCCCATTAATATCTAAATTGAAACTGTAATAAATCACTTCCTGATTTTCCAGGTAATTGTCTTTCATCGAAACTCCTGCCCGTTCTTTTGTCTTCCGCCTTTTGAAGTATACATAGTCATTAATATTGTCTTGTCCGGTGTACAAAAAGTTCTTTGGAGCGAACTCCTTACTGCTCCCCACTCCGGCAATTTTCAACATTTGCATCGCTCTCTTATCCTGTACGAAAGCATAATCATCGCTTTCATAATCGATATGAATTTTCCCTCCCGAAGGCAGTTTAATATCGTTCAGATTCCAGGCAGACAACTGGTCATTCAAATCTATTGCCTCTGTAGAATTATTCGGTTGCGCAGTGTAAGGAAACTCATTGTTACGGCTACCCGGTAATGCCAGTTTGTAATTTCCCCAGCGGTCTTTTGCCGAAAAATTATAATCAGGATTCGATGTGTTATATTCAAAAGTATAGGGGCTTAAGAGGTTTTTTTGGGAATTGCCGTACTTTATAAAAATCTTTTTTAAGGTTAGTTTTCCTTTTGTAGAAGCTGTGCTGTTAGGTGTGTTTTTGCATAAACTATAGTCATATTGCAACACGACCGTTTTAACCGGAACGGCATTGTCTTTATTAATATACCGGTCATGTTTATTGTACAGCCTTATTGAATCCAGCTGATAGGAATAAGAGGTATCTGATTTAGCAGATTTCAAATTCAGTTTGTTCGTTTTTATTTTTGAATCGCTCTGTAAAACTGCTGCCTGTATTCCTTTCGCATCTTTTCGTTTTGAAGTATAGAACTCTGCTATGTAATTTTTAGTCTCTACCGAACGTACATACCATTGCTGCCTGGAGCCCACCAGATAATTACCTTTGCCGTCTTTACTATCGCTCCTGAAGCCCGGATTGAACTGGGCACTATCATTGTGATAAGGTGTTCTCCACCTGTAATCACTGTCAGAAAGCGTGTAATTAATTTTGGTAAACGAACCAAGGTCGTCATCGCTTACCCCGTCCCCAAGTATATCAACATAATCATTTGACAGAACATTGGTCAATAAATAACTGTGCGCATAGGCAGGTGTTCCGGTCGAAGAATAATACTTATCTCTACCTTTTTCATTTCCGGGGCCATCGTCAGTGCCCGGGGTATAACCCACATATCCATTCGCAAGATTTGCTTTACTTTCGTCTACGGCAAAGGAGACTTCTCTTGTAGCATTATTCATAGCAGGTATGCCATAAACATACCGCCTGCCATCTGCCTGTGTCTGAGTAAAAACACTGATATGATGAGGTTCCGCGTTGTGATTGGCACCTGAAAGCGTTGCTTTAGATTTATAAGACCTGTTATATTCCTTTACTTTAGGGTCATAAAAATGATTGGCTGAACCCGGTTCATAACTTACTATTTTCTTTGATTGCGGTAATTCGGGTATTTTATCAATTTGCTCCGAAGTCTGATAACCTATGTGAGTTGTCCTTGAAGACCGGTCAATTACACTGTTGTTCCAGAATATTTTTGTTCCGTTATGTTCTGCAGGTAAACTTCCAATATTTGCAAATCCGTGTGAGATAAGGGAATTCAAATCCGGGGCAACATATTGTGTGGACAGGTTAAACAATTGTGGAGTTTCCTGTTGTTGATTATACGAAAGGTCTCCCCCATGTTTGTAAAAAACTTTCTCATATAGGGTTCCGGGTTTATCACCTCCATATGCAATCCGTCCCCAGGGGCCGCATTCATTCCTGGTCCTTACTGTGGTCAAATCGCCACCTGCCTCAAACAAACTTGTTGCCCCAACTTCTACCAATGCTCTGAAATTATCGCTTTCATTTCCCGGATCAACATAAGGATCGTGAATTGTACCGATATCGTTTCTGAAAGGGCGGAACATACCGCCTGTACCCTGTCCATTCACTGAGTAGATATCATAAGTATTAGTACTTAGCGGAAGATTATTCATCGTCTCATTATACGCGCCGTCTTTATCCCGGCTAAAGTCCATTATACTTTCTTTCTTTGCATTCTCTGAATACAGGTAGCCATATCCGTCCCTTGATCCATTGTTTTCCATTTTTATATTAGAAAGCATCACATCCAGGTAAAGTGTGACAATACCTCCATATACTTCAGGGCCAGCTTTCAGTTGAAAACCATAAGCATCCTGCACCATTGGGTTGGTGATAACCGGTACGTAATTTTGCAAACCAACCGGTATTGAGGCATTGAGTCCTCCATCATTCCCACCGTTTGCAGTATGGGCTTTTGTAGTAAATGTCCCATCACTATTTTTTTTGGTTTTTAAATACTTATACGATTGCGTTGGTGTAATGCTCAACGAAATGTCCTTTAACCCGCTTCTGGAATTAAAACCTGTACCTACACCTGCAGAAACACCATAACTTGTCTCGGAGTTATTTGCACTCGCATATGTCTGAGATATCGAAGCTGATACATTCAAATCCACATCTGCACCAGATTGTGAACCAACGCCCATGGTAATTCCGGTACTAACCATACCCACCTTAATTCCTATGCTTTGAGAAACTCCGGCACTCAGTCCCCGATAATTATTGTGTGCAACATAAAACCCGGCACCCAGAGAAATGTCAATTCCCATTTTACTGAGATCAAATCCGAAAGCCTCCGCTGCAATATTCGCTCCAACCCCCACCCTTACGTCTCTTTCCTCTTTAAGTTTCGTAAATTTTTCAATGATTTCCCCGTTAAAATCATCCGGGAGTCCCCGTACACTCCTGTTAATTTCGCCGGGATTAATATTCCAACCAAGTCCTACCCAGCTTGCCTCCTGCTCAATACCAACTCCACTATGGTAAAATATATTGATTGGATATCCCTCCACATCCATCAAAGGAATATTATAGTTGAAGTCACCTGATAACATATCCACCATCTCTGTTGTCCCAACAGGTTCAAAACTTTCAACTTCCGGTTGTGAAGGGCCTGATGTTAATGCATAGGCACAGGCCGGGAAAACAAGCTGATAAGTCAGTGTAACCAACATCGCTTTTGCAATAAATTTGAAAAACCTCTTTTTCATATAATTAGATTAATGAAATACGCAATAAATTAAAAAGTAAGCTTAGGTAGTTTTGTGAGTTGCTCTTTGGAAAAAGAGGCACGTATAGCCGGTACACCGGTATACCGGTCATTAAAAGTCAATTTCAAATTCTCCGTGGTGACCGCATCAAAGCCCACAACTATCGTATTGAAGGGCGACAGGTCGTAGTTGTTTTCAAAAACATAAGTAGAGGGATAGATCATTTGTTCTCCATTCTCCAGACTAATATCTTTTACAGCAAGCTGATCGTAATAAGAAACTTTTGCGTTCGCATTAATTTGCTCTTCAGACGTTCGTTTGCCTCCTTGCTGAATACGGCTTTCCTTTGTTGCGCCTATTTTTATTAAAAAAAATATAGTGCCGTCCAATTCTTTAAGGCGTGCTGCCATTATCCGTTTTGAAGAATCCGATTGTTCCGTTTCTTTACAAACCATGTATTCAGCAGGAGCCAATTGAATCGTATATTCATTGTTACCAACCACCACTTTTCTGCAAAAATCATGTTCAGGATTTTCCAGGTAAGCAGTATAGTTAGCCGGAGAAAGATTACCCGGGCTATTACAGGATAGTAAAGTCAAAAGAATAAGCAGTCCTCTAATTCCCTTTTTCATATTTTCTGTTTATAAAGCCAATTGCCGCTTCGGTAACATCAATTTTTTTTGACCCGTATAAAACACTGCCCGCTCCATTAGCACCTACAATCAATTCACAGCCAGCTTCCTTTCCGAACTCTTCCAATAAAGGGTTTAGGCGCTCCCATATTTTTTTGGTCATTTCCTGGTTTGAATAGGTGTAATACTGCTCAAATGCCCGTTCTGCATACATTACCTGTGAATCGACTGATGGACTAGTGCCCATTTTCTGTATTAGCTTTAAGCTGTCAACCGTATTTTTTATCTGGTATAAGTTTTTAGTTCCCTCGGCCTCCATATCTTTTTTGAACTTGTAGCCTTCAACCATTTTACTGATATCGATATAGGCAACGGGTGATTTTTGAATTTTACCTTTTAGCATTATTCCTGCCATAGCCAGTACAATCAATGATGTACTGTAAAGGATAATTCTGTCTGACTTTTGCTTTTCCATTATTTTTTATTGTAGAGGGGATTGATATAAATGAATGGAACAGTAAACGTTTCCTGTTTACTTCCCTTAATGAACAATGTGTATTTGCCTTTATGTTTTAAATTGATTTTGTCATAAATCTCAAATATCATTCGGTTGTCACCCAGCTTAACTATCTGCTGTTTTTGGTTAATAGATAGCTCTTCCCCACTTTGGTCTTTCAGTACAAATCGCAAAGTGTCGGTATTCAAATCACAGATATATTTCAACTTAATTGCTCCAACTGCATTCAGCCTGGTATCTCCCTGGTGTTTTTCAAATTCATAGTAAGATTGGTCTCCTGGTGCTGCTATCAACTCACTATCATCAATAATCGTAAACTTCCAGACCTCGGCGCCTCCAAGCAGGATGCCTTTATAATAGGCATCAACAGTCCATACATAAGGTTGCCATTTTACCAGTGGTTTTGCAGTTACAGGATAAACTGTACCGGTTGTCATCAGGTGGTCGTCTTTGTACATCGGGTTATTCCGTGTGATGGCATTCTGTGGGTTCTGTCCCTGCTTCAATTCAGCGACACGGAGCTTATAGGTCAGTTCACTGGCAAAGGGATAATTCACCACCCAGCCCAGCATCGGGTTGTATTCATAAATCTTTGCATCATTTTCAGGTGTTACCAGGTTGATGAGAAACAAGTCTTCCACCGTTTGATACACGCATGCAGAAGGGTCATTGATCGCGGATTCTGCTCCGGGTTTTCTGACAGCTACGCTCACACAATATTCATAAGTACCCTGCGGGAGTTTGTTATAGGTCAGGAACAGATCTTTCAGACCCGTTTCTGAAAATGCCCATACGGGTGTGGGTATGCTGCTTCTGCTGATTTGCGTGTAGCCGGGTTGAACTGTCATACTGTACCGGTAGGTAAACCATAAGCCTGATCTTCGGTAATGCACCCGTCCCAATACATCCACCTGCTGAGATTGGCTGGTCATATTATTGATCCGGTAATTGAAGATATTCTCGCTGTTGATCTCCACCCCATCAATCATGCCCATATCCACATCCATATCACGGATCTGCGCGGATGCCTTTTTAGGAATTGCAAAAAATGAGGCTAAAAGCAGGGCAATTACGCCCAGGTATTTTAAGCTCCTTCCTTGCGGTTTTTTAACTGAATTATTCATAGTATTGACTTTTTAAGCATGCATTTATTTCTTGTTGTTATTAATTCAAAATGTTCTTTGGTTTTCTCACTGTTTTAAATTGCCAGCTGAGCCCCAGTTGCCCTGCGTAGAGTTCCATCGGTACCGCCGCCTGGCTTAATTTGTAATTTGAATAGCGGAAAACGAGTCGCCAGGTCAGCGGTTTGCGTTCCATTCTCCAAACCATTCCTGCCGTTGCGGATATGCGCTGGGTTCCCCAATCACAGAATGCGACATCGGGACTTAAAGAAACACTCAGGCTCTTTCCTATGTTCTTTGAAATTCCTGCACCAAGAATATAACTGCTGATCACACCTGAGCCATCTGCAAAGCTTTCGGGCAACTGCACCCTGCTCACATTGGCATTTACCGATATAGCCGGTGTGGTAAACATATAACCCAGCTGCGCTGTGCTGGAAGTATAATTTATCGTGTCGGCTGTACTGCTGTTTTGGTTATACATTACTGTAAAACGATGCACTTTTTTGTTTCGTTTAATCTGGTAGCCTGCTCTTGCGGTCCACACTTCGCCCTGTATAGGCCGTTGGGCAATTTGTAATGTATCGGAAAGTGATCGGAAGGTTGAAAATGGTTTGTAGGACAAACTCACCGATGGATATCTTTTGGAGTGGGTCTTCATTTCAAAACCCCATTTCCTGTTATAGCTTCTGACTGCAAAATTCTCCTGGAGCAGGAAATTATAATCGACTTTCACGCTCAGGAATGATTTGAACAGATCCATTGAAGTACCGATGGTGTAGCGTTCTGTACCGGAACGGATATAGGGCAAAGCATTGTTTTCAAATGAATGACCAAGATGTTCCCAGGCTGCGTTGATATTGACAGACGTTTTCGGGATCATAAAAGCCAGGCTGTTATTGAGGGCCGAATGGGCCATATCAAAATTGCTGCTGTAGGTCTTTTTATAGGAGCTGGCAACTTCCGAATGCACCACAAGGTATTTACCGATTTTACCATCATATATCACGGAGAAGATTTGTGTCGGGGTATTAAAGCTGGGGTACCGGACACCCTGCTGACCTATAAAATTGTCATCCTGCCCCATTGACCTGGCAGGGGTGTTGACATTATACAGAAAACCCAGTTTGTGGTTTTTAGAACCTTTGTTATCCACCCGGATCAACATTGAGCTGTAATGGTCAACGTTCCCTTCACGGGATACGTACTCAGTGCTGCCAAGTGTTACACCGGTTTTACAGATACCCAGATCATAACCAAAACTCAGGCCTTTCATTGTTTGCCCGGCCATGGTGTAGTCAGACTCATATTTATTGATAATGCCGGCATCGAAGCTGGTCAGACCGGTTATAAAGTTTTTTGTTTTGCCTTCGGGTAAAATACCGGAAGCTGCTTTGGCCATATCCTTGTAAGAGGCATCCCCGTTTTCATCCAGGCCAGCCATTTTCTTATAGTTTACAGCGGAATCCAATTGCGTCTGGGTGCGGTAATTATCCAGCATTTTATAATACTTTTCTGCCTTTTGCTCCAGTGCAACTATTTTTTGGTAGCGTTCTTCAATATCCTTCTTATCCTTCAGTAGTTTGTCTTTTTTAGCTGTTGTGCTTTGTCCTTTTGATGATTTGGATGCAGTCTTTTCGGCCAGCCCGGTTAATTTAGCCGTATCCTCAACATCCGGAATGGAAGCAGCAATTTTACCGGCGTCACCATTATTCTCTTTGATTACTTTTGGATCCACATCGTACTCCTTTGCCATTTTATTGAGCATACTTTCTTTCTGGGATTCCAGGCTTTTGGCATAAGTTCCATATACACTTTCCAGCCCCTTTCCTTTTGAAACAGTTTCGTTCAGCTTGGATTTATAACCATTGATTGTGCTTTGTAATTTTGATTTGGCTGACTCCACATCATAGTGTACGCGGAAGTAGCTGGCCTTTGCTTTACGGTTGGCATCCTGTGTGGTATAAAAACCTTCTATCGAAAAAGGCATTCCCCTTACTTCAACGTCTACTCCACCAAGGAATTCAGTATAGTTCTGTTCTATTTCAGATTGGGGATCCTGTGCCGAGCCACGATAAGTATTCAGCTCAAGTATTCCTTTCAGTTTATCTTCCCTGTCAGTTTTGGAGTTTAAACCTTTTAGTTGCGAGCCTACACTTTTGAAACCGTCCAATTCATTATTAACTAACGAAGATGCATTGCTGCTTATTTTCTTCGATTCGTTTGCAGCACGCTCATTAAGTTCATCAACTGAGGCCATTTCGTAACGACCAAGTAAGAAACCTTTATAATACGCTTCGCTATAGGTCTTTCCGTTTTGTTTAATCGGGCGCAGGTCCAGGCCTTTGATATTACGGAGCTGACGCTTCATTTTAGTTTCAGCTGCTTTTATCTGGGCATCATTAGTCGCAGTTTGCTTTTTGCCGGATCTAGAAACTTTTGAGGAAACTGCTTTTTTGGGCAGGGCAACTGCGGCATTCATTTTGTCCCGAAGGCCCGAAGATTGGGATAAAGCAGTATCGGCAAACTGATCTATTATCTGATGATATAAAACTTTGTTCTTTTCTTTGGAAGAAATTAAAATAACCTGTGTTTTGTACATCCCTGCTGGCACCATCTTAAAGTGTGAAATGACCTCAAAGAAATCAGCGTGCATTTTGTGCCTGCTCACGGCTTTTTCAAAAGGCAGGTCAATAAAACCTGCACCTAAATGCACTTTTACATCTTCAAACAATAAATCATATAACGCAAGACTGTCATGTATACTTCTATAATAGAAACTGCTGATACGGATGTTGATGGTCGTATCCTGACTAATCTGATAGGAAACACGCTGAGAAAATTTATTCCCCTTTATCGAAACAGGAAAATCGGAAGTTAGAATTGTAGAATCTATAAAACCGTGACCCCGCGAGAGTTTCGCTGAGAAAATACATAGCAGTAAAATTGCTATCCGGCACATAGGGAATATTTGATTTATTGCTTTAACTTATTGTTTTGTTAAAACGGTCAGTGAATGTCTGTCAGAAAAATTAGAAAACTGTGTTTTCAAGAATAAATCTTTGTAAATAATTTTTGCTTATGTAATATTTATTTGATGTCTACTCAACTTGCTTATATAGCACAAACCAGGTTTTAAAAATGACTTTTTAACTCACCTGCAATAAAAAAGGTAGCGCAGGCTTTGCTCTTTCTCGCCGATAAGGTGTTCGAAGACCCTGGGAGCAAGTAAAGCAAACACCTACGCTACCTAGCGCAGGCGTTACACTTTATACTTGACTGCTCCCTTAATTTTCGAACTTCTATCGGCAGTATGGTATAATAGCTAACGCTAAATATTTTTAGTTTCTATCGTGAATATTTTATATTTATTGTGATTTAGAAGAATGCAAATGTAGGGCTCAACATAATAAAACGAACAGGGAAATATCCACGATTTTTTGAGTTTTTTCAAGTGGAATTTGAACTTCCAGATTTGCTTTATCGTAATTACCCGGAGCCTCGCAGAGCTTATGTCGATAATAAAAAGAAACCTAAGCCGAAGGATTGAGCTGAGATCAAAAGAAACTAAGGGTTGTCCTTGTAAAGTTCAGCCAGAAGGTCTGATTGCCAAAACTGTTTGGTTACAATATCCATTATGGTGAGCCTTCCATTATTACCTGCAGCGGTATCTAAGCTTGTAATGTTAAATGCCGTTACGGGTTTATCGCTACCCAGCGTGGTTGTTGGTGTGAACGTTACTCTCCGTTAATCTTGTAAATAAGCGTTGCGGCTTCGTTCACTTTTGGAGTTTAATGGCTACAGATAATCAGGACAGATTTTTATAAGCATATTTACAGCCTGCCATATATTTCACGAACCTTTGGGGCATACTTATCGATTATTTCCTGCATGCGGACCTGGTTTCCAAAATTAGCCGGTTCACGGTTTATGGTGTGAACCTCTTTAAATAGAACATCTAATTCTTCAAGCCGCTCTGGATCGGGGTTGGACTTCTTAAGCTCTTTCATTTCCTCCCTGCCCGTATAGGCAATTAATTCGTTGAGTATAGCACTGCTGGTTTCTGTCAGTACATACATATCCGGTTCTTCCAATTCGACGGCTCCATCCTTCAGGTCAATTTGGACCGATTTCGGAGCACCCTTGTGGTGTTCTGTATTTGGCGGATTCATAACCTTGCTACTTTAAGACTAGTGTTTATTTGGTCTAATATACAAAAATCAGGCTGTTAAAATGCCTGTAGATCGTCAAAATAATTTGAATTTGGCGAAAGCAAAATAATTTTTACAACCTCACCAATTGTGCGAATAGTGCGAGATCAGAACCATCAACAGATTAACTGATTTGGGTTTCCAACTTTAACCTTAATCTACCCATATCATCACTGATTTTTGAATCCAGTAATTTGGCATAGTGTTGTGTTTGCTTTATTGAACTGTGCCCCAACATCTTCGAAACAGTTTCTAGCGGAACGCCATTGCTAAGTGTCACCGTAGTTGCAAAAGTGTGCCGTGCAATATGAAAAGTAAGATTCTTGGTAATGCCACAAGTATCAGCTATCTCCTTTAAATAGGAATTCATTTTCTGGTTTGTCAGAACAGGCAGAACGTAATCCTGATTTACTACCCTTTCATGGCAATGATATTTTTCCATTATTTCCAATGCCTTTGGCAGTAAAGGTAGTCTGGTAGAAGCATCTGTTTTTTGGCGGTTGGTAATAATCCATTGGCCACCATCAACACCTTTTACTATGTTGGTACGTTTTAGTTTCTTTACATCGACATACGCTAAACCCGTATAACAGCTAAACAGGAAAATATCTCTCACGTGGTCCAACCGTTCAATGCTAAATTCTTTATTGTTTATGCGATTAAGTTCATCTTGTGTTAAGGGAGATATCTTTACCACTTTTCGGGTAGTCTTAAAATCCAGGAACGGATCACGCCTTAACCAACCTTTCCGGATACACTCCAATAAAACCTTCTTAAGATTACCAATATATTTCATTGTTGAGTTGTGGCCGCAGTGACGAATGCTCTTGAGCCAGAAGGCAAATTCTGAAACAAATTCATAATCCAATTCATTAATGACAAAATCATCAAGGTTATACTTCCACCTGATAAAATTCTCTGTATGATCGTATGTGGTATGATAGCGCTGCAATGTCTCATAAACATAGTCAACGCCTACAAGGCCCTCCATTTTTTTGTTGTGTTCCCTGAAAATCCCAAGCAGCATTCGCTTATCATCGCCCTGGCCGGTAACCACATTTTTTAAGCTCTCTGCCGTAACCGATTTATTTTCTTCTAATAAGGAAACCTTTGCCTGATAGATTTTAGAACAAAGTGTTTCCAGAAAAACATTCAGCGATCTTGCATCTTCCTTAGTCCCCACAGCCCTTCCTGCTGACTGGTTCCATCTCTCAACTGTCCACAGTCTTTTTGTAGAGAGTTCTTTTGAAACTCCATCGACGGTGATCCTTAGGTAAACATAACGGGGGCCATTCTTTTGATTTTTGGGCTGTTTCAAAAAGAAGAACAACCCGAAGCTTTTTTCCAACATAACATAACGTTTTAAAGATTTGTAAAATTGGAAATGCAAATTGTGCCAAACAAGATGTATAAGCTATGTACATCTTGACAATCAGATAGTTAACCCATAATTTGTGCGTTCTTTTTTGAAATAATTAAGACGCTACGAATGACGCTGGCTAATTTTGACTGCTTTTGAAAATATTGACTGTAGGGCTAAATAAAAAATACCTACAAATCAACGATATGTAGGCATTTAAAAGCTTTGATAATGCTCTGTGCGGAGACGGGCGGATTCGAACCCCCGATACGGTTGCCCGTATACACACTTTCCAGGCGTGCTCCTTCAGCCACTCGGACACGTCTCCGTAAAACGTTTTTCCTTGAAGGGCTGCAAATGTAAGCAATCCCTTGATTGTTATCGAAAAATTTTTTCTGCATTGGCTGTTGTGGCCTTTTCTATCGCTTCCAGCGGCATCTCATACACGTCTGCTATGCGCTGGGCTATCAGTGGCAGATAGGTACTCTCGTTTCGTTTGCCCCGGTAAGGCACCGGCGCAAGGTATGGTGCATCCGTTTCCAGCACTACATTCTCCAGGGAAACTGCCCTGAGCACTTCCGGCAGATTAGAGGTTTTGAAAGTAACCACACCGCCAATGCCGATATATCCCCCCAAACCAGCCACCCGCTGTGCCTGCTCAGGTGTACCGCTGAAACAATGAAAAATGGCGACCAGCTTGCCGTTTTGTTTGCGTTTCACAATATCCAGGCATTCCTGGGTGGAGGAGCGGCTATGGATAACGATAGGCAAATCATAAGCCAGAGCCCAGTCTATCTGTTGCTCGAAAGCCAGTTTTTGTTCGTGTGCAAAGGTTTTGTCCCAGTAAAAATCAAGTCCGATTTCGCCGATGGCGGAGAATTTGTTTTTAGCCAGTTGTGCCTCCACAATAGCCAGTTCATCTTTGTAATTTTCTTTTACATAACATGGGTGCAGACCCATCATCGGGAAACAATTTTCGGGGAAACGTTGGGCAATTCCCATCATTCCCTCAATCGTGTTGCTGTCACAATTGGGCATGTACATTTTGTGTACCCCCGCCTGTATGGCCCTGTTGATATGGGCGTCCTGCAATTCAATGGTTTCCTCATCATACAGATGAGTATGTGTATCTATGATCATTCTTTGTAAATGCTGTTCTTATTTTCTTTTGGCGGCAGCCGCTGCCCGTGCACTGGCTTCCAGTTCCTGCACGATGGCTTCAATGTCTTTGTCCCGGTCCTGCGGTTCATACTCACGCTTCAGGTTGTTGCTGAACACCAGCGCCACACCCTGCCACACCACGGCATTAAACCCACCTTTCACTTCCTGGATAATATCAAAACAGCTTCGACCGGTTTGCCGGTTGATTAATTTCACCAGTACAATGCCCTGCGATATGGTAAACTCTTCCAGCTCACCTTTAAAACGTTTGTTTAGTTCCTTTTCAACGCCTTTGAGGTATTTTTTCCGTGCATCCTTGTTGGGCATTTTCTCCAGGTTGGCATGCACATCTTTTAATAGAAAGGCAGCGATGTTGGCATAAGGATAAACTTTATAAACATTGTAGCGAAGCCTTGCGAAGGAGGCATCCTGTTTTTCCTGCCTTCTTTCGTCGCGACGGGCCTGGCGGTTCAGCCTGCGTCGTTGTGCCGGAGTCAGATTTTCATATATAATCACTTCATCCAGATATACGAATGCGACCGTGTCATTACCTACAATAATAGCCGGCACAAGATGTTCATCCTGCGTTCCCTGCGCATTGCTTTTTACCGTGATAAAAAGACAACAAACAAGCACAATAAAATATCTGATTTTCTTAGTCAATTCTATTGCAAAATAACGCAGCAGCGGGATTTTAAGTGTTTTTATATTCACAAATTAGCCGGACTTCTTTTTTTGAAGAAATCCGGCTATTAAGACCGTATAAAAGAAAGAAAGATTAAATGTTCAAAAAGGATTAACCCATCATTTTTTTCTCAAGGTTTGCTTTTTTCTTTTCCAGTTTTGCTTTTTCAGCATCTGCTTTTTTCAATTTCTCTTCCGCTTTTTTCAGTTCCTTTTGTTGAATTTCCAGCTCTATGGCCTTTTTCATTTTGATGGCGTCTTCATTCAGGTTGTTGAGGAAAACGATGGTATTTGCAGCAATAGTGGGGTCGGTAGTGGTACTGATAAAATTATCATAACCGGTTGAAACCAACATCAAAACGGCGGAATTGTCTTTTTTGCCGGATATTTTAGTGTAGATATCAATTTTGTTAGGCGACAATTCAGGAAAATTAACGCCGGTATACTTCATGTAGCCTTTTGACTTTTTTCCACCGGAAATACCTGCTTTTTTAAAACGGTCATCCAATGTGGTTTTCATCAGGCTTTTCGGGATTTTATAATCCTGCTGATAACCGGTTTTCGCCGCGTTGTTAATTTCAATACTTACTTCTCTTGCGTTTTGTGCCAAGGCGCTAAAACTCATCATTGCTGCAACAGCGAATGGCCCGATAAATTTCATGAATTTGTTCTTCATAATCGTGTGTTTAGTTTCTGGCCTCAAAGTAAACAAAGAAAACGCCATGATATCCCCAATGATAACATTATTAACAAAAATTCACAATGCTTTAATTTAACCCATATTGAAATATCTTTGTCCCAAAATGATACTATGGGCTTTGTAAAAGAATTTAAAGAGTTTGCCATCAAAGGCAATGTGTTGGACCTGGCGGTAGGTGTGATTATTGGTGCTGCATTCGGGAAAATTGTCAGCTCGCTTGTTGAAGACATCATCACGCCGGCAGTTTTGGGGCCGGCATTAAAAGCCGCAGGGCTCGAAGACCTGAGCAAACTGACTATTGCCGGCACAGCCATCAAATACGGTAATTTCCTGTCGCAACTTCTCTCTTTTATAATTGTTGCATTGGTGTTGTTTATCATTATCAAAGCAGCGAATAACATGAAAAAGAAAGAAGAGGCCGCTCCTGCTGCACCGGTTGCCCTGACAAAAGAAGAAGTTCTCCTGACAGAAATCAGGGACTTATTGAAAAAATAAAATACCAAGGCAGCACAATATTTTAATGTGCTGCCTTTTTTACTACCTTCGCCTCCGCATATATGAAAGCCGGACCGGTATTACAACAACTGAAATCGCTGAAAGAAAACAGCAAACATGGTTTTGCCGTTTTAATCGACCCTGATAAAATTGCCCCGAACAAAATGGAGCAATTCGCTCAGTTGTGCAATGACGCCAAGGTTGATTTTCTGTTTGTTGGCGGCAGCCTGGTATTGCAGCACCAGATTGGTTTGTGCATCAATATCTTTAAAGAAAACAGCAATATCCCGGTTCTTTTATTTCCAGGAAATCCCTCCCAGGTAACGCCTGAGGCAGATGCGCTGCTTTATCTATCATTGATATCCGGCCGCAATCCGGAATTATTGATCGGGCAACACGTGGTATCTGCACCAATGGTGCGCAGCAGCGGACTCGAAATATTATCAACCGGATATATGGTGATAGACGGAGGCGTTCCTACGACTGTCTCTTACATGAGCAACTCCCACCCTATTCCTTCCGACAAATCGGATATAGCTTTGTGCACGGCATGGGCTGGTGAGATGCAAGGCAAACACCTTATCTATATGGACGCAGGAAGCGGCGCCCGCCAATCTATCAGCGAAGAAATGATTCATAAAGTGAGCAGTAATATCGGCATACCGCTCATTGTAGGAGGTGGCATTAATACGGTTGAAAAAGTAAGTGCAAACTGCAAAGCCGGTGCGGATATTATCGTTGTGGGCAACGCGATTGAAAAAGATAAATCGTTGATTGCTGAACTTAGTGCTGCTACAAATTTTTAATCTTCGTAGAGCAAATATTTTTTCCTTATTTTTTTGAACTTGTCTAATTCCGGTTGCCAGGAGGTGCGGATTTCAGCCTCACTTTTCCCTGCAATTATTTGCTGACGCAATACTTTTGTACCCGCCAGTTTTTCAAAGAAAGGAATAAAAAATTTCTCTTTTTGAGGAGATAACCGGTAAGCTTTGAGCAGGTAACTGAGATTAAGCTGCGAATGTGTGAGCCCATAAGCAGAATCTGCCTCAACAGCCACCAATTCGCCAAAACACGCCTGGTTTTCAAGTAATGGTTTGCTGGCACCTCCTACGCTCTTTGGTACAAACGAATAATTGAATTTCTCATTATAATCCGGATGCCCCCATTGCTGGAATGGCTTGTCGGTACCACGCCCGAGGCTAATTATTGTACCTTCAAAAAAACATAGAGACGGATAAAGATAAATTGCTGCCATCGTCTTGAGATTGGGCGATGGCGCAACAGGAAGTTGATATCGGCGTCCATGGCGGTAGTTTTTGCAAGGAATGATTTTCAAATCGAGTTGAGAGGCATTTTTAATCCACTTCTCCCCAAGCAGCATTTTTGCATATTCTCCGGCAGTCATTCCGTAAACTATCGGTACAGGCTGCATTCCCACAAAGGAGCGTAAGCTCGTATCCAGCACCGGACCGTCAACAAGGTGTCCGTTGGGATTTGGCCGATCCAGAATCAGCAATTGCTTTTTTGATTCAATACAGGCGTCCATGGCATATTCGAGCGTAGAAATATAGGTATAGAAACGAACGCCCACATCCTGTAAATCATAAATCAGCACATCAACGTTTTCGAGCTGTGCCTTACCCGGTTTTTTATTATTTCCATATAATGAAATAACAGGCAAACCTGTTGCTGCATCCATCTCGTTCTTAATGCGAGCACCTGCATCTGCGGTACCCCGGAATCCATGCTCAGGCACAAAAATCTTAACCACATTTACGCCACTGTCTATCAATTCATCCAGCAATAACGCACTATCAATCACAGCGGTCTGATTTATAATTACAGCCACTCTTTTCCCTTTCAGCAAAGGCAAATATTCGCTGAAACGTTCCGCTCCTGTTTTAATATCTGCGTGCCGGTTCATCTGGCCAAAAGCCACAGTAAAGCCCGAACATAAAAACACTGCAAGGAAAAAGCTAAAAAGGGAACGTAATAAAGGGATACGCAACATAATTATTTAACAATATTTCAGCTAAGGTATAAAGGCATCTTGAAATATTAATATTACCTTGCAGGACTTAATTTTAATCATATATGACACAAGTAAAAAATGGCGACAAAGTGCGCGTACATTACCACGGCAAACTAAATGATGGCAGCACTTTCGATTCGTCTGAAGGAAGGGCGCCCCTTGAATTTGAAGTGGGTATTGGCCAGGTGATCAAAGGATTTGATGATGCACTTGTCGATATGAAAGTAGGAGATAAAAAAACAGTTGTTATTCCTGCAGAACACGCTTACGGTGAAGTTTCAGAACAAAATAAAATAGAATATCCTTTGTCTGATTTCCCTGAAGATATGAAACCGGAAGTTGGTTTGGAATTACATATGAGCGACAACGAAGGAAACAATTTCCCGGTTGTGATTGCTGAAATAAAAGAAGATACTGTAGTACTGGATGCTAACCATCCATTAGCCGGTAAAGAATTGACTTTCGATATCGAATTGGTTGAGATTGTATAATTTCAAAACCATCAAATAAGAAAGCCTGCAGATTAATATTCTGCAGGCTTTTTTAATCCTTACAAGGAAATATTTAGCGTAAAGTGCTGAAAATATGTTTGAGACTATCACCTGATTTACCGGGAATTTTAGCGATAATTTCTTTGGCAATATAGGTTTTCAACGTACCATAAGCCAACACACTGACATTACATTTTTCTACCAGTGCCGACAACTCTTTATTGTCCGCTACTTTCATTTTATACTGCTTACTGAAAGCATAACCGCCACCCGGAATTTCCACCAGATAATTTGCAGCCTTTTCGTCCACCAGAAAAACCTCTACCTTGAGTGAATCAGCATAAGCAGCATTATGCCTGAGTTTTTCCATTAAGGTTCCCGCCATAAATATCTTTTTGCGTTCCGAATCCTCAGATTTGCATGATAAGAATATTACTGCAGTAAGCAAAACGATTACACTTTTCATGACCTGGCTGATTTAGCTCCTAAAGCTAGTTCTGAAGAAAATCCAACTTGATATAAAATATCTTAAAACTCCTGCAAAGAAGATTACAGCTACTTAAACAGTTTTAAAAATAGCCGAAATATATTCCGGCATTTTTAGAATACTCAATATTAATTTCATCCCCTTCTGATAAAAGGGCAAAATCCCTTTCTTCCACCTGGATACTCAATTTTCGTGCAGAATTGATATAAAAATGAAAGGTATTATTGTGGGGCAAAAAGGTTTTCCGCTCGATAATGACGCGTTCCACAATTTTAGTTTTTTGCCTCAGGTCCTGGTGAATTTTACTGAGTTCGCCACTGCGGGAAAAACGAATAGCAATGTAAAAAATAATGCTTAGTATCAGGAGCGTAATAAAATAATTTTCCCAGGAAAAAATAGTGACTGTATCAAAAAGCTTTCCTTCTTTCTGAATGTTTTTCCAGGCTCCTCCAAAAGAAACAACGATGGCACCAACAATCAGAATCTTCAACAGGCGTTGGTATAAACGACCTTCCTTCCCTGCTTTCTTTTTCAGGAAATCCAGTTCCGAAGGCCGAAGCACTTCAAGATAATAATCGTTTCTGACCAGCGAATTCATTTCCTAATTTTAGTACAGTTATTTCTGTTCGGTCGTTTCTATTCTTTCAACAGTAATAATTCCCTCCAGTGAAGCCAACTGATTACACAATTGTTCAAACTCTTCCTTGTCGTGAACATAAACCATGATGGTTCCTTCAAAAATCCCATCCTGCGAATCGATGCTGATAGAACGCATGTTCATGTTGAGCGAATCGGAAATGATGTTTGTAATTTTCTTGATTACACCCACATCGTCGAGACCGGTAATACGCACCCCGCTCAGGAAAGAAATTTCTTTATTTTTTGCCCACTTCGTCTTCACAACCCTATGGCCATAATGCGACAATAAACGCGCTGCATTCGGACAATCGGAACGGTGAATTTTCAACCCTTCGCCCGCAGTAATAAATCCAAACACATCGTCTCCCGGGATAGGCTGGCAACATTGAGCCAACTTATACAGAATCTTATCCGAGCTCTCTCCGAAGATAACCAACTCAGTGCCTTTGGCTGGTTTCTGGTGTTTTACTTCATCATGCTGAACATCTGTATTTTTTATTTCAACGTGTTTAACCGGGGGTATCAGCTTATCTCCATGAACTGTAAAATCCTTTAATTCCTTTACATCGATATTGCCGACTGCAATTGCATAATATACATCCAGGGGTGAAGGCTTTTTGAAATAAACGGCCAGTTCATTGGCGTTATACGGATTCAGCGGAACACCCAGATTGTTCATTTTCCGTTCCAGGATTTCTTTCCCGTCTTCGGCTATCGTTCGTTTTTGTTCTTTGAGGTAATATTTTATCCGTGACTTTGCCTTGGCGGTTACAACAAAGTTGAGCCAATCTTCACCGGGCTTTTGCTTGCCGGAAGAGATTACTTCAATCTGGTCGCCACTTTTAAGCGGATGACTGAGGGGAACAAGTTTATAATTCACTTTTGCACCGATGCAGCGGGCACCTAACTCAGAGTGAATATCGAAGGCAAAATCCAGTGCTGTAGCGCCTTTGGGCAACACCCGCATATCACCTTTCGGGGTATAAACATAAATCTCTTCTGTAAATAAGTCCAGCTTGAAATCCTGCATGAAATCGAGCGTGTCGGTATCAGGATTATTCAATACTTCACGCAGATGTTGTAGCCATGCGTCCAGTTTATTTTCCTGCGGACGGGGAGCGCCTTCTTTATATTTCCAGTGAGCCGCCAAACCTTTTTCGGCAATGGCATTCATTCTTTCCGTTTTGATTTGCACTTCCACCCAGCGGCCGCCTGGCCCCATAACAGTGGTATGCAAAGCTTCATAACCATTTCCTTTCGGCACACTTACCCAATCGCGCAGCCGCTCAGGGCTGGGTTTGTAGAAATTGGTAATCATGGAGTACACTTTCCAGCAATCTTCCTTCTCCTTTTCATATTCCGAATCGAGCACAATACGGATAGCGAACAAATCGTACACTTCTTCAAAAGTCACATGCTTGGTGCGGATTTTGTTCCAGATGGAATTGATAGATTTCGGCCGGCCATAAATTTCAAATTTGAGCCCCATTTTGGTAAGCTCGTCTTTTATGGGTCGTATAAATTCGTTGATATAGCGCGTACGTTCGCGTTTGGTTTCACGCAGTCCGTTAGCGATAGCAATATATGTTTCCGGCTGGGTGTATTTTAAAGCAAGGTCTTCCAGTTCAGATTTTATTTCATAAAGACCAAGCCGATGAGCCAGCGGGGCATAGATGTAAGTTGTTTCGGAGCAGATTTTCAATTGCTTGTCGCGTGCCATACTACCCAATGTGCGCATATTATGCAGGCGATCGGCCAGTTTTATGAGGATAACTCTGGGGTCTTCTGCAAGAGCCATTAATATTTTACGAAAATTCTCTGCCTGCATTGAGGTTTCAGAATTCCCGTCAACAACAATTGCAATTTTGGTCAATCCATCAATAATCTTGGCTACTGTACCACCAAACTCCTGCTGCATATCTTCCAGGGTCAGTTCGGTATCTTCTACCACATCGTGTAGTAAGGCGCAAATTACCGAGGTCACCCCCAGGCTGATTTCTTCCACTACTATCCGGGATACTGCCAGCGGATGTAAAATATAAGGTTCGCCTGATTTTCTGCGCATATCCTTATGAGCATCGGCTGAAATTTCGAATGCTCTTCTAATCAGCGCTTTATCCCCTTTTTTGATCCGAACTTTTAAGGCCCTCAACAACGCACGATATTCTCTTAGAATTAATTTTTTTTCTTCTTCTTCATTAAGGTTATATGCTGCTTCCATAATTCGTAATTGCCGTGTAATAATTGCTGAACTCTCAAAAATACAACTCTTTATTCCTGATAAAAAATAATTCTCTTACAATTAATCCAACTGAGGAAAAAAAACGGTAAAAGGAAATTTCGCATTACGACAAAATAAATATTAAATTTTTAATCAAAAAATAAAACTGTGGCACGGTATTTGAATATAAGTAAGTAGTTTCATTTTATATACGGTTTATTGGTTAATCGGTCCCTATTCTTAGGGACTGATTTTTTTATACCAATATATTAAATATTCACTTTAAAATCTATACGTCTAACAGAAATAAACTATAAGTTTATTAACAAATTATTAAATAAAATTGACTTCCAATATTTAATATATTGGCACAATTTTTGATGTGATATATAATTATTTGTACATTACTGTGCATAATCTATAAGAATCAAACAAAGTAAAATATTTTACCTGTATATAGTTATTATAATAAATGATTAAAACTTTGCAGTAATTTTTTTATTAAAATCAGTCATTTATTTTTTCATCTTTACAATTAAAATGGATTTGTGGCACGGAATTTGATATTAAATAAGTAGTTTCATTTTATATACGGTTTATTGGTTAAGCGGTCCCTATTCTTAGGGACTGCTTTTTTTTGCACAATATTTATGGAAAAACGATGCCGCCGCCTCTAAGTATAAACCTATTTTATGTTTGTACTACATATCCCCGAGCTATGCCACGAAAACTGGAATGAAATGACTCCGGAAAGCAAGGGAAGATTTTGCGGCTCCTGTCAGAAAACCGTAGTTGATTTTACAAAAATGAGCGATGAGCAGGTCAAAAACTATTTGCTCGACAAAAAAAATAAAAATACCTGCGGGCGCTTTTATGCAACGCAAATTGGCCGTCCGTTAGAAAACCAAAGCATCAACATTGACCCGGTTTGGTATCGCCATTTACCATTCACCAAACAAATATTTTATGCAGTGGCTGTATTTTTTGTGCTGGGTGTGAGTTCCTGCGATTTTAATTCTACTACTACCGGTGATGTACGGCCGGATACAACAATTTTTAACAGCCCAGTCGCTGACACCAACAAAATGGTGGGCGATATTGCAATGGATGAACAAGACACTCTTCCTCCCCCAAAAGTAGAAATGATCAATCATCCCGGGCCTATACTAACCGGCGATGTTGCGATAGGAGTACCGGATCGTGAAATAACGCAGAGAGCACCTATATGGCAGGAAGAGCCCGCTGTGATGGATACGGTTAGAGAAATGATGGGCAAGATAGCAGTACCTCCTCAACCTGAAATTGATACGGTAAAACCACCGAAGCCAATGATAATGGGTGGCATTGCAGTACCAATTCAAAATCAACCGATTGAAGACAAAAAAAACCACGCTAAATAGCGTGGTTTTACGAGCATCTTATTCAATTATTTACATCTGCTTCATCTCGCTCACCAGGTCCTGCAATACTTTTTTGGCATCACCAAACAGCATAGATGTTTTTGGACGGAAGAACAATTCGTTTTCGATACCTGCATAACCTGGTTTCATACTGCGTTTGTTGACAATCACATGGTCTGCTTTTTCCACTTCAAGAATAGGCATTCCATAAATCGGACTGGAAGGATCTTCCTTTGCAGCCGGATTCACCACATCATTAGCACCAAGAATCAGAACGACATTGGTACTGGCCATCTGGTCGTTGGCATCTTCCATTTCCAACAATTTTTCATAAGGAACATCAGCTTCTGCCAGCAATACGTTCATATGCCCCGGCATACGGCCAGCCACAGGGTGAATACCATATGTAACTTCCACACCTTTTTCACCCAATAATTTTTCAAGTTCGTGGCAGGCATGTTGCGCCTGCGCCACAGCCAATCCATATCCCGGAATAATGCACACTTTCGTAGCATAAACCATAATGGTTGCTGTATCGTTCAAAGAAATTTCTTTAAAATTACCCTGCTCACCCGAAACTGCAGCTCCACCGGTTTTGGCTGCTCCAAAGGAACCGACCAATACGTTTTTCAGGGAACGGTTCATCGCTTTACACATCAGCATGGTAAGGATTGTACCGGCAGAACCTACCAAGATACCGCCCGTCAACATTACAGGATTATCATACAAAAATCCACCAAAAGCAGCGGCAACACCCGTAAAAGAATTCAGCAAAGAAATCACCACCGGCATGTCCGCACCACCAATAGGCATTACAAAAAGAACACCATAAATAGCTGCTACAATAAGAATACCATAAAACACCATTGGTTCGGTAGAATAGCCGCCAATCAGCATGACAGACAAAGCGATCAATGCGCCCCAAAGGATAAAATTGATGTATTGCGCACCCGGAATAGTTTTGTCTTTAATTTTTCCGTTCAACTTGCCCCAGGCTATGATACTACCGGCAAAAGAAACGGTACCGATAATCATACCCAGAACAATCACCACCAACATTCCAACAGATGGCGTAGGATTATGATGATATTCAATAACCGAAATCAGCATCGCACAAGCACCACCCATACCATTAAACAGACTCACCATTTCCGGCATCGCCGTCATCTGTACTTTTTTGGCAGCCATTGTTCCTACAACCGTTCCTATAATTAAGGCGGCAAAAATCCATGGATAATTACCTAAGCCATTGCCATCATGTCCTTTGTACAAAAAGATGGTTGCGAAAATGGCCAGCGTCATTCCAAAAGCTGCAACCAGATTCCCTTTGCGTGCAGAATCAGGATGGGAAAGCATTTTGAGCCCGAGTATAAATGTGATAGAACCGATTAAGTAACTGAGTGGAAGAATAATGTTTTCCATATTTATAAAAAAGTTGCTTGAAATAATTTGGTTGAAAATGAAGTGTGTTCGGTTATTTTTTCTTTTTCTTGGAGAACATTTCCAGCATTCTATCTGTCACCACAAAACCACCGACTACATTCAGCGTTCCAAGTATCACCGCAAGAAAGCCTAAAGTAAGCGCCAGGTAATCGTCTGAAGGGGCTTGTCCCATTACGATAATCGCCCCGATAATCACCACACCATGAATAGCATTGGCTCCGCTCATGAGCGGCGTATGCAATACAGATGGCACACGGCCAATCACTTCTATTCCCAAAAAGATGGAAAGAATAACAATGGTGAGCAAACGATACGTTGCCGGGTCTGTAAAAAGGTTTTGAATAGCTTCCATTTTATGAAATATTAATTTGAATAAAGAATTAGTTAAGGAAACAACTAGCCAAGTGCTGCGACTCTTTCATTGACGATTGTTCCGTTATGTACAATACATGTTCCTTTTACAATATCGTCTTCGAAGTTGAGGTTCATATTTCCTTCTGCGTCGATGATTAACTTCAGGAAATTCAACACATTTTTCGAATACATTTTGCTGGCGTCGGATGACATAGAAGCTGCTAAAGCAGAGTTCCCGATAATCGTGACACCATTATGAACAACTGTTTCCTTGTCTTTTGTAAAGTCTGTATTGCCCCCTGTTGCCGAAGCAAGGTCAATAATCACCGAACCCGAACGCATATCTTCCATCATTTCCTTTGTAATGAGGATAGGCGCTTTCATGCCCGGAATTTGTGCCGTCGTGATAACAATATCGCTTTTGCGGATATGCTCATGAATTTTTGCCTTTTGCTTGGCCTGAAACTCTTCAGATTGCTGAACGGCGTATCCACCGGCTTTTGAAGCATCAGCAGCTCCTTCCACTTCAATAAATTTTGCACCAAGACTTCCTACTTCTTCTTTTACCGCAGGACGGGTATCAAACACTTCAACAACTGCACCAAGACGACGTGCGGTTGCAATAGCCTGCAAGCCGGCAACACCTGCACCGAGAATCATTACTTTGGCCGGAGGAATACTTCCTGCCGCAGTCATAAACATCGGAAAGTAACGGCTGTATTGCATTGCAGCCATCAACACTGCTTTGTAACCTGCTATATTTGCCTGCGAACTCAGTACATCCATACTTTGCGCACGGGTGGTACGGGGAATGGTATCCAGACTAAAAACTGTCTGATTTGCACCAGCCAGTTTTGTCATCAAAGAAGGATTAAACAAAGGCTGATAAACACCCATCAAAACTGCTGAAGGCTTTACAGAAGCCTCGACTAATGCAGGATTTATGGCCAAAATTAAATCTGCACCACTTGTAATTTCTGAAGAAGACTTGATAATTGCACCTGCATCGGAATAGGCTTTGTCGGAGAAGAAAGCACCATCTCCGGCTCCGGATTCTATCCAGATTACTGCTTTCATTTTGGTAAGTGCCGCTACAACCTCAGGCACGAGCGAAACGCGGGTTTCGGGTAATTGTTCCTTTAAAACACCTATTATCATAATTGTTGTGTTTCTAATATTAAGAAGCGTAAGTTAATCGCAAAAAATAGTTAAACCAAATTTTAACGAAGCAACTAAAGTAAATTCAAAAAACTAAATTAATTTTTCAATACATTTACGGTTCAAAATTTCGTAAAAGGAAAACAAACAATGAAAAAAATCTTCTCTGCCCTATTATTTTGCTGCGCTATCAGCCTTTCTGCTTCAGCTCAATACGAAAATACAAAGATTATAGTTGGTGCGAAAGCTCCGGAACTTGCCTTTGAGGATCCTGCAGGCAAAAAA
Organism: Chitinophagaceae bacterium; assembly: GCA_041661485.1. Classification (GTDB taxonomy): domain Bacteria; phylum Bacteroidota; class Bacteroidia; order Chitinophagales; family Chitinophagaceae; genus Rurimicrobium. The sequence continues at coordinate 35,238 of JBAZUJ010000014.1, read as the reverse complement.
CTGGTTTTATCTGAAATTAATAAAGGCCGTGTAATACTGTTGGATTTCTGGGCATCCTGGTGTGGCCCTTGCCGTCGTTCAAACCCCGCTCTTGTGAAATTGTATAACGATTACAAGAAAAAAAGCTTTAAAGGAGCTAAAAATGGCTTTACCGTCGTGAGTGTTTCCCTGGATAAAGCAAAAGAAGCCTGGATGCAGGCAATTACAGCTGACAAACTGGAATGGCCATATCATATGAGTGATTTGGGTGCATGGCAGTCAAAAGCAGCTGAAATATATGGTATTCAATATGTTCCGCAGGCGTTCCTGATTGGCGCAGACGGAAAAATTCTTGCAAAATATATGAGTGCAGAAGAAGCTGTGGCTGATTTGAATAAATTAGTGAAATAATATTTTTTCAAATAGTCGGGTTTACCTACCTTTGCAATCTTATTTTACAATCTGTATGGCAAAATCCATACTCCAAAACAATTTTTTAAGCAATGAAAAAAGCAATTCACCCGGAAAATTACCGTTTAGTAGTTTTCAAAGATATGTCTAACGAAACTACTTTCCTGACACGCTCTACAGCTGCAAGCAAAGAAACGATCGTTTGGGAAGATGGTAACGAATATCCGGTTATCAAAGTGGAGATTTCAAACACTTCTCATCCTTTCTACACCGGTAAATCTATGTTCGTTGATACTGCAGGTCGTATCGAGAAATTCAAAAACCGTTACGCGAAAAAAGCTTAATACTGAATTTCAGTCATTATATTATCAAATAAAAATCCCGACATTCGTTGGGATTTTTTTATAGGAAAAATGAACTACACCTTATTCGATTCTGAAGTCCGCCTTCAATTGCTTCCCTTCACACATACACGTCCTGTGGCGGATATCCGTTGCGGGATAATGACGATGCGTGAGCGCTGGGAGTTGATGTTAGGCCAAAGCACCACTACCCTTTGCCCGGCTTATATGCAAGAGGTTTTTCCGGCAGGGAATCCTAATGCCACCACTTATATTAATGGTTCCGTATTTGCGAATCCCGAAATTGTTACCGCAATAAAGTCTTTAAAAGGAAACGAAAAGCTGGAACAAAACGGCATTGTGATTGCAGCACTGGTGGAAAACAATACTGAAATTACGTTTGAACATTTTACTGAAAGCATAAAAAATTTTAAAGCCATTTCATTCAATGGTGATGTAAAAAGCCTGAATAGAATCTGGGATATTTTTCTGCAAAATGAAGCCACCATTCATGCTGATTTTCTTTTAATGACGAAAGGCAAAATCTCTCAGCCTGTTCCCCATTACGTTACTGCTATTGATCCTGAACATATTTTTATTGAAGAAGGAGCCATCCTGAATCCTTGTATCATCAACGCATCAAAAGGTCCGGTTTATATTGCTGCCCATGCGGAAGTAATGGAAGGCTGTATGCTGCGCGGACCAATAGCTTTGGGCAAAAATGCCGTACTGAAAATGGGCGCAAAAGTATATGGCGCGACCACAATTGGTGAAGGTTGTAAAGTTGGCGGAGAAGTAAGCAATGTCGTATTTTTTGCGAACAGCAACAAAGGGCACGACGGTTTTATCGGCAACGCTGTGATTGGCGAATGGTGCAACCTTGGTGCGGATACAAACTGCAGCAACCTCAAAAACAATTATGACCTGGTGAAAGTGTGGGACGAGCAACAAAATAAACTGATCAGCACAGGACTTCAGTTTTGTGGCCTGATGATGGGCGACCATTCCAAAAGCGGTATCAATACCATGTTCAATACCGGTACGGTAGTTGGTGTGAGCAGTAATGTATTCGGCAGCAGTTTTCCGGATAAATTTGTGCCATCATTCAGTTGGGGTGCGGCTGGAGAAACTGCAGTTTATGCATTCGATAAAGCAATGGAAACAGCCGGCAGAATGATGGAAAGGCGCGGCATTAGCATGAGCGAAGCTGAATTGAAAATGTATCAATATCTGTTCGATAACAGAGCATAGTATTCTATCAAAATCAAACAACATCTAATTTTATAAAACTAAAAACAACATTTATAATGCGCAAAAAAATAGTAGCAGGCAACTGGAAAATGAATCTGACTCTTGGTGAAGGAAACGCTTTAATCACAGCCATTCTGGATAAATTACCTGCTTTGAGCGAAGAAAACCAGGTTGTGTTTGCCACACCTTTTTTACACCTTTCACAAGCTGTTGCACAAACGCAATACACTGCTTTTGTTTCTGTAGCAGCACAAACCTGCCACCAGGAAAAATCAGGTGCTTATACGGGTGAAATATCGGCTCCGATGCTGAAAGATGCCGGTGTGCGCTATGTTATTATCGGCCATTCTGAACGACGTGCCTACAACAATGAAGACAATGCCCTGCTTGCTGCAAAAACAAATGCTGCATTAGCAGAAAAACTGACCGTCATTTTCTGCTGCGGGGAATCATTGGCCATTCGTGATGCAGGTACGCAGAATGATTTTGTAGGACAACAATTAAAAGAAAGTTTATTTCACCTTGATGCGGCTGCGATGAGCAATATTGTGATTGCATACGAACCCATCTGGGCAATTGGTACAGGACGCACCGCTTCTGCCGAACAGGCGCAGGATATGCACCAACACATCCGCCAGGTATTAGCTGCCCAATATGGTGCTGATGTGGCCAACAAAACAAGTATTCTGTATGGCGGCAGCTGTAAAGCTTCAAACGCTGCAGAACTCTTTGCAGGAGCGGATGTAGACGGTGGTCTGATTGGTGGCGCATCATTGCTTGCAGACGACTTTTTGGGCATCATTAAAGCGATGGTAGAAAAAAAGTAAAAAATAATTCAAAGAAAATTTGGCAGAAATAAAATCCTGCCTATCTTTGCACTCCGAAACAGGAAATGCCGTGTTGGTCAATCGGTTAAGACGCCTCCCTTTCACGGAGGAATGACGGGTTCGACTCCCGTACATGGTACCAGCAAAAAGGACAATCATACCAATGATTGTCCTTTTTTTATTGGGTGAAATTTACTTTCGATAACGAACGCTAACAATTTCATTTTAGCTAAATTACTAAACAATAACCAGTGTTATTTACAGGTTACATTTCATCAGTTAAAAAACGCATTTTTAATTTCGAAAAGAGAGCTCATTGAAATACACTTTCTAAGCATTATCCTAAAAATCGCAAGGATACTCTATAGAATTAGCCCTACAGGTGAAAAAAAGCTACTTTTAGTAAAACCTGCAATTATGGAATTTACAATTGAACAAATTCGCGCACGCATGGCGCAGATAAAGGATCTTTTGGCAAAGCAATACAGAGATGTTAATGGCAAGCTGGAACCAATAGAAGACAATAAGATTGAACTGTACCAGATGGAAATACAGGAAATTACGAAACTATATCCTGACCTTGAATTTGGTGATGACATATCAGAAGGAAAGGGTGTTTAATGAGTACTCATTTTAAGAACTGAATCAGCGATGAATTCGTTTTTTCCCGTAATTCTTTAAATAACAAAAACGGCCCCGAATATCGGAGCCGTTTTGATTTATACTATTAAAATCTGTTTAGTTATTAAACGGATGTTCTACTTTGCGGATATCACGTTTCATCAGTTTGGTAATGCCTTTGAAATATTGCATTTCATCTGCATCGCAAAAAGAGAAAGCCACACCTTCAGAACCCGCACGGCCGGTACGACCAATACGATGCACATACGTTTCGGCAACTTCCGGTAATTCGAAGTTGATCACGTGGCCCAATTTGTCCACATCAATACCGCGCGAAGCGATATCAGTAGCCACCAGAATACGGATGGCGTGATTCTTGAATCCGGAAAGGGCACGTTCGCGGGCATTCTGCGATTTGTTGCCATGAATGGCTTCCGCAGAAATACCGCTTTTATTCAGCTCTTTTACCACTTTATCAGCACCGTGTTTGGTACGGGTAAACACCAAAGCCTGCTGAATGTTATTCTCTTTAATCAGGTGCTTCAGTAAAGTTCTTTTATGATTTTTGTCTACAAAATAAACAGACTGGTCAACCAATTCTGCCGCTGTAGAAATCGGTGTCACTTCCACCGTTACCGGTTTGTGCAACAAACTATCGGCAAGTTTTTTGATATCCGGCGCAACCGTTGCGGAGAAGAAAATGGTTTGCTTTTGTGTAGGTAATTTTGGAATAATTTTTTTGATATCGTGGATAAAACCCATATCCAGCATACGATCTGCTTCGTCTAATACGAAATGCGTTACCATATTCAATTTGATAAACCCTTGTTGCATCAAATCGAGCAAACGGCCCGGAGTGGCAATCAGGATATTAACACCTGAACGCAAAGCCTGCACCTGGCTGTGTTGGTTAACTCCACCAAAGATTACGGCTGATGTGATATTCAGATTTTCACTGTAAGCGACCACATTCTCGTGGATTTGTATGGCCAGTTCGCGTGTAGGAGCCAAAATCAGCGCTTTAATTCCGCTGCGTGGACCAATTTTCTGTGCGTCTAATAATTGTAAGATGGGTAAGGCAAAAGCTGCCGTTTTTCCGGTTCCGGTTTGTGCGCAACCGAATATGTCGCGGCCTTCAAGTAAATGGGGAATGGATTGCTCCTGGATGGGTGTTGGTTGGGTATAGCCTATTTTGTCAAGTGCGCCCAGTAAGGGCTGTATTAAATTTAATTCTTTAAATGTCATTGTTGTTTTTTAATAATTATAGTCTTCCATATTGCGTTGTGCAACACAGATTTTAAAATACTCCAAAGAAAAATGTAAGGGAGAAGACTGAAATGTAATGGTTAATACTTTACAAGTACAGAGCGTACGTTCTTCTGAAAGAATAAGCAAAGATAAAACTTATTTGTGGCATAAAGTGATAATGTTCCGTGAATTTGACCATTAACGCAGTGCCTGTCAATGAAACAGCTAATCTTTTAAAAGCATAGAGCTAATCAAAAAAGCCTCAACACCAATGTTGTTGATGTTGAGGCGAAGAAAATACAGGACAATTAATTATCGGTTGCTGTGTCGGCTGGAGGGGTTACAGAATCATCAGTTGTATCACAAATGTTGGCGCAAATACAAGTCACTTTTAGTTTCCAGTTGGGCGAAAAGGCACTTTTGTTTTTTGCATTCACTAACCACGATTTCCCGTCGTAACCGGGTTGGAAATAAGTTGCCTCGCCCTCCAGGATAGCGCTGGTAGAATCTTCAACAGACCAACCTGCCCCCATAGCGCGTTTGTTGCCTGGGCATTTTATTTCCACTTGTTTTGTCACATCACTGTTTACAGGTGTTTCAGCGGTTACAATTTCGTAGCCCGACATATCGCCACAATTTGACGTGCCGGTAGCCGGTGGCTGTTGGTTGCAACTAACAGATAAGGCCATAATGGGCACGAGAAAGATCATCCATACTTTTTTCATAAAAATTATTTTTAAAAATGGTTAAGAACGACACAAATGTCTGACCCGGTTTTTTACCCTACAAGAGGAAAAACACCCTATTTATGCCAATCTGGGCTACCGGGATACATAGCCACACTGACCAGAAATTCTAATGCGTTTCAAAAATTGAAATTAAATTGTGATTCCAGTGACCGGACATTGACAAAATTCCTTTTAAAATCCTCTTCCAAATGCTTAATTTTGCGCCCTTATGTTACTTTCATTACAAAATTTAAGTTTTTCCTTCGGCGCGCGTACGATGCTCGACGAGGTTAATTGGCAGATCGGAAACAATGAGCGCATTGGGCTTGTTGGTGTAAATGGTGCAGGAAAATCAACCGTACTCCGCATTATGACAGGCGCTTATTCGCCGGATAGCGGAACCGTGAACAAACCCAAAGATGTGAGTCTTGGTTTTTTCAACCAGGATCTTTTGAGTTTCTCTACTTCAGAATCAATCTTAAAAGTTGGGATGCAGGCCTTCGAAAAGGCCCATAAAATTGAGCAGGAAATGAATGATATTCTTGCTGAACTGGAAACAAAACCTGACGACGAAAAATTACTGGATGATTATAGCCACGCCCTGCACGATTTCGAAATGGCAGGTGGCTATGAGATGGATCATAAAACGGCTGAAGTTCTGGAAGGACTGGGTTTTACTACCGAAGACCTGCAACGACCTTACGATACCTTTTCAGGAGGATGGCGCATGCGTGTTTTGCTGGCTAAAATGATGCTGCAGGCACCGGAATTATTGCTGCTGGATGAACCTACCAATCACCTTGATTTACCGTCTATCGAATGGCTGGAACGTTATCTGCAAAGCTATCCGGGTTCTGTGGTGGTGGTTTCGCATGACCGTCATTTCCTGGATAAGATGGTGACCAAGATAGTGGAAGTTTGGCAGCGCGACCTGGTGCAATACACCGGCAACTATTCCTGGTACCTGAAAGAAAAAGCCGAACGTATGGAACTGCAACAACGGGCATACGAAAACCAACAGGATTATATCAAAAAAGAGGAGCGTTTTATTGAACGTTTCCGTGCTCAGGCGACCAAAGCTGCACAGGCACAATCTGCGGTGAAACGTTTGGATAAACTGGAAATGATTGAAGCACCGGATGCAAGTGTACCGGTAATGAATATCAATTTCCATGTGGGTACACAACCTGGTAAGATCATTTGCACCTTGAATAATGTGAGTAAATCGTATGGCAAACTCACCATCCTCAAAAATACTTCTGCCGAAATTATTCGTGGTGATAAAATCGCTTTGTTGGGTGCCAATGGTAAAGGTAAATCCACGCTGCTTCGCGTCATCTCCGGTGCTGAAGAAATAGAGGGTGAACGCAAGCCGGGTCACAATGTTGAAGAAAGTTTCTATGCCCAACATCAACTGGAATCACTGGATGTTAACCATGAGATTCTGGAAGAACTGAAAATGTGCGGCAGCGGCAAAACCGAGGTGGAACTGCGCCAGATCCTTGGCTGTTTCCTGTTTAGCGGCGACGACGTTTTCAAGAAAATCAAAGTATTATCGGGTGGAGAAAAAGCACGTGTGGCATTGGCCAAAACCATTGTCGCAAAAGGAAACTTCCTGATGCTGGATGAACCTACCAATCACCTGGATATGCAGAGTGTGGAAATGCTGATCGAAGCCTTGAACAAATACCAGGGAACTTTGGTATTGGTATCGCATGACCGTTATTTTGTGAGCAAAACAGCGAACAAAATCTGGGAAATTGAAGAAGGAATCATCAAAGAATTTAATGGCCCATATGATGAATGGCTTGTTTATAAAGCTGATAAAGCCGCTCGTGCAAAACTGGCTGAGCAACCAGCATCCACACAGAAGGTAGCCGCGCCCAAACCCGAAAAAAAAAAGGTAAATGATGACGAACTGAGAAACCTGAAAAAGGAATTTCAGACAAAACAAAAATCATTTCAGAAGCTGGAAGAAGATTTGAATAAATGCAAGGCTGAACAAACTAAAGTGGAAGCTTCACTGGCAGATCCCCGCGTATACCAGGATAAAGAAAAATTCAAACAACTGGATGAGCAATATAAAAAGCTGAGCCAACAGGCAGACACGCTGAACAAACAGTATGACAAGGCTTTTGAAGAGTTGATGGCATTGGAAGAACAATTGTCTTAATCTCTTTTTGTGGGAAATATGATTCGACAAATAGCACTATTTCTCCGGTGGCGAAGCCAGCTAAAGCAAGAACAGCAGGCATTGCGATTATTTAAAAAATGGAGTGTTCTGTTTGAACAAAACAGAACCTCCAATCCTATAGAGAACAAACTAGCCCTTGTTCGCCTGGACGATATTGGTGATTATTTGTTATGGCGCAATTGCTTAGCCGTTTATAAAAACTCAGCTCGCTTTATAGATTACAAAGTCACATTGATTGGCAACATCGTCTGGAGGCCAGTTTTTGAAGCTTACGATTCAGCAACGGTGGATGAAACCATCTGGATTGACAAGCATTTATACCTTTCCGATTCATTATACAGAGAAAAATTCCTGAAAGAAATCCGGAATAAAAATTTTGGAACAGTCATTTGTCCCTCACGCACCAGACCCTTGCTGCTGGATGATTTGATTGCACTGGCGACAGGTGCTTCTGTGCGTATCGGAGTTCATAATTCCCGCGCTATATCCAAAGCCAATAAAATATCTGACGCAGTTTATAATCAGTTTTTCCCTGAGAAAAATGTAGAGCACGAATTTATCTTTAACCGGAAATTCACCACTTTCGCAAGCGGAATGAATGTCAATCTTGATGGTCCAATCCTTCCTGCTTTAAATTCGAATTATTTTCCAAAGCAGGTTATTTGTTTTATTGGCGCTTCAGCCAAAAGCAAGACCTGGCCTATAGATTACTGGATTGAACTGGTGAAATTATTACAGCAAAAAGGATATGAGCCTTTGTTGTCGGGCGGCAAAAATGAAAAAGAAATTGCGGAGAAAATTACAGCTTCTACCCAATGCAAATCTATTGTCGGGCAAACAAACTTAGTTGGAACATTAGAGGCTATATCTGGCGCAGCAGCTGTTATCACGGGCGATACAATGGCTGCACACTCAGCTGTTTCTTTCAACAAACCAACAGTAATTCTGGCGAACGGCGTAAACGCCAACCGTTTTGTAGCTTATAAAGAAGCCGGATTTAAGAATGTAAAAACTGTTTACACACAAGAATATCTGAACAGCAAAAAAAATAAAGCTTACAAAGCTGTATCGAAAGATATGGAAAGTATAAAACCAGAGCAGGTTTTCTCGACGGTTCAACAATTACTTAACTCTATTTAGGCAATAGATTCCTAAGCAATGAAAACGTGCGGCTGAGTTGCAGATTATTTTGAAACAGATGGAATTCTGAAGCGAATTATTAACCAAATCGGAGCTTTCGTAAAGAGTTGGGTATTGCTGGTGCAGAGCCCCTAAAAATGGCGGAGCCGTTCTTTTTAGGTCGCCTTTTTTGGTTACTTTTTTGGCGAAGCAAAAAAGTGACAAAAGAAACAAATAGCGGTTGCAAGCCTGACGAAACTGTCCCACTTTAGCGGGAATAAAAATTGAGGAAAGAAAATAACCCACCCTAAGCCTCCAAGGAGGGGAAAGTACTTAAGTTGTGATTGTGCAGCGTTTATAGATTCCTACGGAATGACAGTATGTGGCTGAGTTTAATTTATGATAATTACATTTTCTTTTGTTTTGGGAGAAGGAATTACTGCACCGCCAAACTATTTCCTTGCTGCAGCACTTTACAGAAATAATAAGTAGTTGTCGCTTCTTTACGGGTAGACGGCAGCATAAATTTTCCTTTCAGTTCGCTTACTTTGAACAATTCGTTTTCAATCAAAATCTGCAAGGAATAACCTCTTTCCCGCAATTCATCCAATCCTGCTTTTTGGGTTAAAATGTAATCTCCGGCTTGCGAAGGCAAATAACCTTTGTCGCGCTGAATCCTGATGACCCGGTCTGCATTATAGTGCAAAGAATTAAGCGGATCGCTCATCCGGTAAACCATTATTTTTTCATTCGGAATATGATGAGCACGGATATATTTTCCAACAACGGTTCCTACCTGGTATTTCATCAGTTCATAATAAAAATGATGGGTAAGAAAAATGTTTATCAAAATCATCACTGCTGCACCCACCCAAATAATTTTACCCAGTAATTTTTTGCGCAGCACAATAAAAAAGTAAACTGAAAGACAAGCTGCACACAGGACCAACCAATACCAGGCCGCCGGAAAAACAAACAACAGAATCATCAAAACGCCTACAAATAACAGCGCACCGGCACCAATCATTACTTTTGTCAGAACCTTTGTGAGCTTAGGATATAGGTTCAGCGTAAAGCAATCCCTGAAGAATTGCGCACAAACAATTGATGCTAAAGGGAAGGCTACAAAAATGTAATGGGGCAATTGGTATTTGGACAGGCCAACAGCAAGGTAACTCAACATAAAACCACCGGTAGAAATCCATTCCTGCTGCTGATTCAGTTTGAATTTTTGACGAAATATCGTACGAACATTGAGGAAAAGTGCCGGGAGCAAAACAAAAATCCAGGGCAGGAAAGACCACAGCATATTTACCAGCTGAAAGGAAATATCAGCCCCGTTATTCCACACATTTTCACCAGTAATGCGGCCGAAACTCTGGGTCCAGAAATAAAATCGCAAACCCGAAACACCCGACTTCCCATCAATAAACTTATCCGGATGAAGGTCGTATTGCTGGTACAAACCAATACTCATCGGGATCAGTAAAATCACAATGATCGTAACATCCACCAAATGCCTGTAATTAAAAATATGCTTCCAGTTGCGCTTCAATACCCAATCTGTTCCAAAACAAAAAGCAGGTACCATTAGTGCTATCGGTCCTTTTGTCATCATGCCGCAGGCAATTGCAAAGCTTCCCCCTAAAACATTCCACCATTTCCGCTTGATTTCCGCTTCCTTTATCATCCAGAGACTGGTGATGACAAGTCCCATCAAAGTCAAATCACAGCGAACATCCTGTGTCATCAGGAACATTCCCTGGCAGCTCGCCAGGATGAGAGCCGCAACCCGCGCGGTATTTTCATCGTACAATAATTTCGCCAGACGATAAGTAGCATAAACAGCCAGCAGTGCTAATAGTATAGATGGCAACTTATAGCCAAAATTGGTAGCACCAAAAACCTTAATGCTCGCAGCGCTGATCCAAAAAAGAAAAGGCGGTTTGTCCAGGTAATTATTGCCTCTGTCATAGATATGCAGATAATCGCCGGTTTGCGCCATTTCACGACTGATTTCGGCATATTGCGTGGTGTCAATATCCATCAGATCGACCCTGACAGCCGAAAAATAAAGCACTGCAATAACTGCAAAAATCCAGAATGGAATACGAGGCATTAATTTTGTTTTATTGTCTGCAAAAATAGTCGCAATTTTATCCAATGCTGCAACTGCGTCATTATTCTTTTGAATTGCCTTTTGAATATCCGTTTACGATTTCGAAAGGTACAAAAACACATCAACCAACTTTAATTGTTTCTTTGGGGCTGCGCAACTGGTGCGGGTACGGAGAAGCACCGGCGATTAATTATTATGGTGTTTCAGTCGAGGCGATGATTGAAGAACTGAACGCCAAACGCCTGCCCATAGAACGTTATGCGCTAACTGACCCTCAACGCTTCTGGCATTTTCTGCACCATTTATTTCCGGGAAACAATTTTCTGATTGCAGCATTGGATATTGCCGGATGGGATTTATTTGCCCAAATGCGCAACGCACCCTTGCGCCGAATATTAGGAATTACCTCCGACGAAACACCGGCGTCAGATTATACTTTGGGAATCGACACACCCGAAAAAATGTTAGAGAAAATGCAGGCTCATTCCTGGAATACCTACAAAATAAAAATGCGCAGCACAGCAGACATTGATATTCTTGACACTCTGAGAACACATACCGACAAGCCTTTCAGGGTGGATGCCAATGAAGCTTTTACTTTTGAAGAAGCAAAACTAATGCTGCCGGAACTGAAAAAACTGGGTGTGCATTTAATAGAACAGCCACTTGCCAAAACGGAATGGGATGCGATGAAAGAATTAAAAGCAATTTCTGACATTCCTTTATTTGCTGACGAAAGTTGTGTAACAGAAAAGGATGTTGCCAGATGCGCAGATTCTTTTGATGGCATCAATATCAAGTTGACCAAATGTGGGGGCATAACACCAGCTATGCGCATGATTACAGAAGCACGGCAGCTCGGGCTAAAAATTATGCTTGGCTCGATGAATGAAAGCAGTATCGGCACAGCAGCAATGGTGCACCTGTCGCCGCTGGTGGACGAACTGGATGCAGATGGCCCTTTGCTCCTGAGTGAAGATATCGCTGACGGATTGAAATACGAAAACGGCATGGTCAGCACGGCGCATCGACCAGGAATGGGTGTACGTTTTTGGGGAAGGCAACAGGTGAGGAGTTATTTTTAAAAAAGAAAACAGTTTATGCAGACACAACATAATGTTTCATTGAAAAGCAATACCACATTTGGTATCGAGGTTTTAGCGGAAGATTTTATCGAATTGACAAACACCAATTTATTGCCGGAGCTAAGCAAAATAGGCGGCAGGAAAATCATTGGTGGAGGCAGCAATGTTTTATGCACCCAAAACATCAAAGGGCTGCTGATAGCCAACCGGATCAAAGGAATAAAATTACTGAGCGAGAGTGGAGAATCGGTACTGATAGAAGTAGCTTCCGGTGAAGTATGGCACGATTTTGTATTATATGCCATTGATAAAAACCTGAACGGAATTGAAAACCTGGCACTCATCCCCGGAACCGTGGGAGCTGCCCCCATACAGAATATCGGCGCCTATGGTGTTGAGGTAAAAGACACGATTCAATCGGTTACTTACTGGAGTTGGGAAGACGAATCTTTCCATACTTTATCCAACGAGGAATGTCGTTTTGCCTACCGCGACAGTATTTTTAAAAACGAATTGAAAGACCGTTTTTTTATCACCTCTGTCCAATTCAGGTTGAACAAAAATGCGAAACTCAACACCTCTTATGGTGCCATCGAAGAAGAACTGAAAGTATTGAATATTGACAACCCAACGGCCAAAGATGTGGCGCAGGCTGTGATTAATATCCGCAGCAGCAAATTGCCCAACCCGAAAGAGATAGGCAATGCAGGTTCCTTCTTTAAAAACCCAACTATCTCTATTCAACAATACCTTGACCTGAAAAAGGAACATCCGGCCATACCCTCCTACCCTGTCAGCGACACCCTGGTAAAAGTGCCCGCCGGTTGGCTGATTGAACAATGCGGGTGGAAAGGTTACCGCAAAGATGACTATGGCGTGCATGCACGCCAGGCATTGGTTCTGGTAAATTACGGAAATGCCACCGGCGAACAAATCTGGTCACTGTCCGGCGAGATTGTAGCTTCCGTGCAGGAAAAATTTGGCATTGAACTGGAAAGGGAAGTGCAGGTTTGGTAAACAGAACCACTACTTCAGACCAATAATTATATTATACATTTTTACTAATGAATTGATTATCATGACCTCTTAGGTGGATACCCCTGCCTAAGAGGTGGTGGGGACCACCTCTTAGGTGAACTGTACGGGCTTTTTGGTGAACTCTCCCGGCTTTTAAGCTCAGACAGTTGACCTATAAGGGTGAACCGCCTGAGCTTTTTGCCGAATCTGCCCGGCTATTAGGTAAACTGACAGAGCTTTTTGGTAACCCGTCCGAGCTCTTTAGTAAACTGACTGAGCCCGGAGCTAAACCGTCTGAGCTTTTTGGTGAACTGGTTTACGTAAAAGGTGAGTAGGTTTGGTAAAGAGGGGGTTCAGACGTTGTTTATATGAGAATAAAATCAGTGATGTAAAATGTTCTTCACTGAAAATTCAGGATTTTGCGGTAACTAAGCCAAAGTAGCTCAAGATAAAAGGTAAAAAAAATGGGAGGTTCTTAAACCTCCCATTTTTAATTTTTTAAACAAAAATAGAATCTGTATTCTTTAAAATATTCACAACTAATTCAACATGATCATCTGTAAGACCAATAAGAGAACTAGTTAAAACAAGTCTTTCTTTAATTTCAGAAGGAAGATCGTTCAAGCATTTATCGTCATCAAGAATCACGAAGGATTCGTCTTCGTTATGATGATTCTCAAGCCAATTCAATATTTCATCTTTACGGCTTAAGTGGTTATTATTCTTATTAAGCTTTTTAATTGAAGCAACAATTCCCCTTTTACTAAAAATCCCTTTCCATTGATTAATAGTATAATTAGATTTATGAGAAGTTGTCAACAAAATTGAAGCTCCTGTTTTTTCAATAATTTTATTAAGACTGGATACAGCTTTGTTACTGAAAGCAGGAAAGCCATCATTTAATAATTCTACAGACTTCCAGGAAGCTCCTCTAATCATTACACCATCTATGTCAAGAAATATTTTCACAAAGTAAAATTAATGATTTTTGAAACAATTTTAATTTGGTCTAGTGTTAATTTCGCCATATTCTGCTACATATCTTGCAACATCCTCCGGTTGATCGAAATCCTCTTCACTGATTTCTACTGTAGACCAAGGGTGAGCAATACTGCTAAAACTAGCAGTCCAAGGAATATTCTCAATTGTTGCAGAATTATGCAATGCTAGACTTACGTATCTATGATGACCATGTACAATAAGGTTTTTTTCTCGATCTACTTTAATTAAATCAAAAATTATTCCTGCTTTTAATATATAAAAAATTCGCTCAATAATTGGATAAGACAATCTGGATTGGGCAGAATTAAACTCTAATGCATTATTACTTAAAAAACTCTTTACAATTTCAATATTGATAAAATCCACAAGTGCTTTGATTCGTACACTTGCAAGGTAATAAAATTTAAATATTAAGATAAACAACCCACTTTAAACAACAAGACCTCCGAAATTTCGGAGGCCTTACTATTAATACAATCTATAAAATCCTATTCCACCACTTTTTCAGGTCTCATTTGTGGGAACAATAACACATCCTGAATAGAAACCTGGCCTGTCAATAACATCGCCAGACGGTCGATACCAAAACCGATACCGGCAGTAGGTGGCATACCATATTCCAACGCTCTGAGGAAATCATAATCAATAAACATCGCTTCGTCATCACCACGCTCCATCAAAGCTACCTGCTCTTCAAAGCGCTCGCGCTGATCGATCGGGTCGTTCAATTCTGAATAGGCATTGGCAATTTCTTTACCGTTTACAATCAGTTCGAAACGCTCTACCAATCCGGGTTTGCTGCGGTGTTTCTTCGTTAGCGGACTCATCTCTACCGGATAATCGATAATGAATGTTGGCTGTACATAATGATCTTCACATTTGCCACCGAAGATTTCATCAATCAGTTTTCCTTTACCCACATTCGGGTCTACGGAGATATGCAATTGCCTGCACACATCACGCAAACCAGCTTCGTCCATATTGCTGACGTCAAATCCGGTGTGTTCTTTTATCGCATCATAAATGCTGACACGTGCATAAGGCGCTTTAAAGTTTACCTCTACCCCATCGATTGTCGCTACAGAAGTTCCGTTGGTAGCGATAGCTGTTGCTTCCAGCAATTGCTCCGTGGTTTCCATCATCCAGAAATAATCTTTGTAGGCCACATAAAATTCCAACACGGTAAATTCAGGGTTGTGTGTGCGATCCATCCCTTCGTTGCGGAAGTTACGGCTGAATTCATACACCCATTCAAAACCACCTACTATCAGGCGTTTCAGGTAAAGTTCGTTGGCAATACGCAAGTACAGAGGCATATCCAGCGCATTGTGATGCGTTACAAAAGGGCGCGCCGCAGCACCACCGGGAATGCTTTGCAGCACAGGAGTATCTACTTCCAGTCCGCCACGTTCATTGAGGAAGTTGCGGATGGCATTTTTCATTTTGGTGATTTTGGTAAACGTATCGCGCACTCCGGGATTCACAATCAGGTCGGCATAACGCTGACGATATTTGAATTCCATATCGCTAACCGCATCAAACACTTCTCCATCTTTCTCCTTCACAATGGGCAAAGGATGCAGCGATTTTGTCAGCAAAGTAAAAGACGTTGCATGGATGGACGTTTCGCCCACTTTAGTGGTAAACACATACCCTTCAACACCAATAATATCGCCGATATCAATCAGTTTTTTCCAAACCGTGTCAAACATTGTTTTGTCTTCACCAGGGCAGATATCATCGCGGCGTATATAAATCTGGATACGCTCTGTGCTATCCTGCAATACAGCAAAATTGGCTTTACCCATATCGCGCACCATCATCACACGGCCGGCTACTGAAACCTTCGCAAATTCTTCCTTCTTTTCTTCTGTGTACTCCGCCTTAATGTTTTTGGCAGTATGGCTGACAGGAAAGGTAGGAGCAGGATAAGGGTCGATGCCCAGATCCAGCAATTGCTGTAGTTTTTCGCGGCGGATAATCTCCTGTTCGCTCAGTGTCTGACTCATAAATTAAAAATGATATGCTTTTAAAACGCGGCAAAAGTAAGGTTTTTGGCAGGGAAAAAGCGAATTGTAACTGAAGCCTGAACAATTTAAGCGTTTCCGGTAATGATTTTCAATGAAAGTAAAGAAATTTCAGTTTAGCATTGCATTATATATATAATATCACTAAATTTGATTTGCCTTATATCCTATCTTTTGAAAACAAAACATTTACTTATTTCCATTCTTCTTGTATTGCTGTCTGCTGGTGCTTTTGCGCAGGGCGAAAACAATATCTGGTGCTTCGGTGAATCCCATGGAATGGATTTCAGCACTGGTTCTCCGGTGTTTTTCACCTCTGCCAGCGAGGCATCGGAAGGATGTGCAACAGTATGCAGTAAAACAGGTAGCCTTTTGTTTTATTGCGGCAAGTATACTGTATTTGACAGAACCCACACAGCAATGCCAAATGGCACAAGTATCAGTGGTGATTTCTCCTCAACCCAGGGATACATTGTTTGTTCTTTATTGGGAAATGACAGTCTGTATTTTCTTTTTACCATCAGGGCAAAAGGAACTCCCGGAGAGTTAAAATACTCTTTAATAAACATGAATCTGAATGGGGGGAAAGGAGATGTTGTAGCAGGAGTGAAGAACCTGCCTATCAGATCAGCGATGAGTGAAAAAGCTGTAATAGCCGGCTATTGCCCTAAACAATGGCTAATTACCCACCATCGAGATTCTGCAATATTCTATGCCTACTTACTGGACGGTTCCACTACAATTGGGGCTCCGGTAGTGTCCAAAGTTGGTTCAAAATATTTTACAAATGATTACACAATCGGGGAAATGAAAATCTCGAAGGATTTTTCAAAAATTGCGGCAGTAAACATCAATGGCAACCCGGGATGTGAGCTTTTTGATTTTGATGTCAATACCGGAATTGTGAGTGGATTCAGCGTATTTGACTCTACCTTAGGAAAAAACTTGTATGGCGTAGAATTCTCTCCTGACGGGAAATTATTGTACGTTGGTTTTTGGCCAAGCGGAGGGATTTATCAATATGACCTGACTGCAGGAAGTCCTTCGGCAATAGCACTTTCGAAATACAAAGTATATAATGGCACTTCGGCAGGATTCAAGATAGGGCCTGACGATATGATTTATGTCTATACAGATATTCTTCCGACCAACTTTTCAAGAATTCAAAACCCAAATACAAAAGGTGCTGGCTGTAATTTTCAACTTAATTTTTTGACTACTTCTATTACTGCAACCAGCTTCTCGTATGGATTTGGAAATAGATTTGTACCACATGGGGTAAATAAAATTGGCATTAAAACCCATACAGATACAATTTGCAGTGGCAAAACAATAAAGATTAAAAGTGCCGGAACTGCAAATTTTTTATGGTCTGACGGACTAACCTTAGGCGAGAGAACTCTACCTTCTGCCACATCGGACTATTGGGTAAAGTCTGAAAATGGCTGCCTGGTGACAAGAGACACATTTCATATAATTGAACAAAATCTCGACTCTAATTTCTCCACCAAAAGCACCTCATTTTGCGAGTCAGGATTAATAGAATTAAGAGCCAGACCGGGTTCAGATTCGATACTATGGTATGATGGGAGCAAAGTGGAAAGTAAAATCTTTGCTGCAAGCACCTACAACATTTGGGTAAAAAGCCACAAAAAATGTACACAAAGTGTCGACACATTTAACGTTACTGTAAAACCGTCAAAAGTTACTAATATAACCAAAGACACATCCATTTGTTTCAAACCTTCAGCAAAAATTATCATTCCCAACACCTTTCAAACCTACCTATGGAACGGCGGCAATACAGGAACAGACACAACATTATATTCTAACGGCCGGGTCATAGTTGTGGCTAAAGACACTATTAACTGTAATATTTCAAAACAGGATTACACCGTTTCTTTTGTCAACTTTTCAAGCAATATCCCCGACACTTCTACATGCAACGAAGACACTATTATCCTGGATGCAACCATTCCCAACCCCGCCGCAGCCTATAGATGGAATGTTGGTGATACAACTGCTAAGCTGAAAGCAACAAAAGGATCAATGTATGTTTTTATAACAGTGAATGGTTGTACTCTTATAGATTCTGTAAATGTCAAACAGTTCCCGATGAAAGTGAATATCGGGGAAGACACCTCACTTTGCAAAGGAACCAAAACAATCTTAAAAGCTGATATAGATAATGTATCCTACAAATGGTCGACCGGAGCGACAAGCCAATCCATCGAAGTTTCTGAAAGTGGGAACTATGGCATTACCATTTTTAAAGATGCCTGCAGTGGAAAATCCGAAGTGAAAATCAATTTCGTTAACTGCGATAATTGCACAGCTTTCCCAAGCGGTTTTACGCCCAACAATGACGGAATCAATGATTATTTCAAACCAATATTTAATTGTCCGCCGGTCAGCTATCAAATCAAAATACTGAGCCGCTGGGGGCAGGAAGTATATTCCAGTATCAATCCAAACGACAAATGGGATGGCACCTCAAACGGTACTCCATTAGATGGTGGTGTATATTTTTATATGCTAAAGGTAAAATTTGAAGCGCAGGATGATGAAGAGAAACTGTTTAAAGGTGAGATTACGTTACTCAGATAAAGCTTTTACCGAACGGTAATAATAACACCAGATATACTTCTGATCAAACTATCCGGCCCTTGAACTTTGACTTGTTCTATCAGTACTTTGCTGCCGGGCCTTGCACCTGCCAGCATACTTTTCATATCAGGAGTAATAACTGACCCTTCGCTTTTCTTCTCTACATAAACACCATTAATATTCATGGTCAGCACAAAACTCACTACCCTGAAACGAATGTCGAAATCAAAATTTTCCATTCGGGCAAAAATACCATTCTGTGAAAAAAGTTCTGCTTTTGTCATTTGCCCGGACCCTTTGATAGTACCAAAATAAATAACAGGATCAGGTATTTTCTTTAAACGCAAATTAAAGGTTTGCTCGCACCCATTGTTTTCCTTTACTGTTATCGTTGATTCTTCACCTTCTTTAGCCAGAATAGAAAATTTCCCTGCTTTATCACCATGCAGTAATTCACCATTACTGCATGAGACAGCAGCTTCGGCTGAGGCAGCTATAAAAATATTATGACTGATACCTCTGTAAATCGAATTCATCTTTTCTATATCCAGCTTTATACAGCAATAGGCAGGAGTTAAAGTATCGGCAGAGCTTGCAGGCTTTTCGGCAGAAATCACTGTAGTGCTGTCTTCAGAATTCTTATCGTTCATTTTATCTGAAGAATTATTATTGCTTCCACAACCGAAAGAAAACAATAGGCTAGTTACCAGTAATGCACCAACTATAGGCTGTAACAATTTCATAAAAAATATTTTTATAAAATTATAAAATTATCAATTGCGGATTTTTTTCTTCAGAATAAGCAAATAAAAAGGCATCAAATCGTAGGCACCCAGAAAAAACAGGGTTCACAACGACCGATACCTTTATACACCTGAGTTTAAGTGATTCTATTTCCCTCTTGTGCCGGAATGATGAGGAGTCTGGATTTTATTTTTTACAGACTCTTTCAGTGCCTGATCCTTACCTGCAGCAGTTCCTTTGAGGTCATAATCAGATTCAGCAACTTTTTGTTTTTCATTCAGCATATGTTGCTTTTGCTGTTCTTTGGCTTGCTCATTATTTTTCATAAAACACATTTTTTTTGATTAAAAGATTGCCAGAAACACTCTAATTGCCACCGTTGCTGGGACTAAGCGGCGGAACACTTTCGTTATAATTTTTATTGACATGAGAGGGTTGAATATCGGACTTTTGAATTGAGTCGATTTTTTCATTATCACCCATTTCACGCGCTTTTATTACACCATTGCGGGACGGATAAGCCTCGGCTTCCCTTTTTGCAACAAGAGGCTGCGCTTTCGCCTTCGTAGCAGTTCTTTTCTTTGTTCTTTTACCAATAACATCCTGAGCACTTGCATCAAGGCTGAACACAACTAACAAAAACAATAGTACATTTTTCATAAAATAATTATTAAAAGGTGAAGAAAAAATGAAGTCCTTTTTGAAACAAGAAACATCAATGTATTATAACTGGTTGACCCAAAATTGATGGAGCTTTCCCAACTGGCCTGTAACAGGATCTCTGTCTGGGATACTGACTGATTTTATTTTTTCGGCTTCCGATGAATGTTGCTCGTACTTCTGATAATTCAAATCAAATTCTACACCGTCCGGATAAGCTCCTATGCAACTGAAATATTCAGTAGTCTGAAGTTTTTTATGGGCTATACCTGCTGGAATCAATAAAATATCTCCTTTGCACAACACTAACTCAACCCCGGCATTCCCACCTACCTGCATTCGTATTTTTCCTCTTATAATACCCAATAACTCGTGGGTATTACTGTGATAATGCTCTTCATTATGAACATCATTTACCCGTGCGTTTCTCCAACCATTTCTGGCCAACAATCGTTTGACCCTGAATACCGGAAAAAACCATGGTGAATCAAATGCTTTTTTATAATGAAGAACCGGCAAGTCCGAATTGGGGAATTGTCCATTCTCATTCACTTTATGCGGCACAACAACGTAATAACTATAAATCATTCCTTGCATTTATTCTTGTATTTAATAAGCAAAAACGACAACACAATATTTACCATTACAGAAAACGAATTCGAGCATATTATAATCCAGTCATTTTTCTGAATTCCATACAAAACCCATAATCCGTTTCCTAACCCCCCCCCCCCCAACATCAATAAAGATGTATCTCCTCTCTTTTTTTCTCTATAAATCTTAAACAATTGAGGCAACAAGGATATTGCAGTGCAAATACTTGCAGAAACACCAATTATATTGATTAAAGAGGAATTCAAATATCAATTCTGTTTTAATGATTTTCAACGTCCTTAAGCTGAAAAACCTGATACAAAGGAAATCTATTCAGTATGTTGACACCTTACAGGATTATAAAATGTGCTTATATAATCTCAAGGTTGTAAAGGAAGTTTATATCATAAAAATGCCCCCAAAAGTGTCTGACTTTGGGGGCAATCGAATAAATGGTGTGACTTTTAAAACATTTTACTTAAAGAAAGCTCATGTTTTTCTTAAGAATTTCCTTTTGCCAATCCTTCCAATTGTGCGCTTTATAATATTCAGCAATCATTATCTTATACTGCGATTGTTGCGAAATGAAATCAATTAACTGCACCGCCGGAGCAGCTAAACGGCCATTTGTGCTAAGCATGGCGTCAAATAAATTTCCGATTAAATCTTCATTGCAAAAAGCCAAAGGCTTGATAGCGTTAAACGCATTGGCGCGTGTCCTGAACTCCCATGCGGCTGATGTATAATTCACCAAGGCAGCAATACTCTGTTCTTTTTCCCGGGTATAAGTAGCAGCCATTTCGTGCCACTTAATATTCAAACTGTTATTCATTCCCATTTCCCGGCTGGTTGCCGCAAGAAAAACAGACGCTTCAGCGGGATAAGTTTTACAGAGTTTTTCCAGCGCATTTTGTACCACTTCATAACTGGAATCTTTCAGCGCTCCGATAAAAATCCTTTTCCAGCTATTACTTTTTCCCGTTAAGCCTTTAATAGCTGAAAGCTTTGCGGAACCGGCAGTCATCTGAAACACCTCTTGCAATTCAGGTGCGGATTCACCATCATTAATCAGTTGGTTTACCACTTCAGCTTTCATTTGATGAAATTTCTCCGCAGCAAAAACCTGTAGCAGTAAATCTCTCTTCTTTTCTACCGGAAAAGCCTTCAAAGCAAGTAATGCATCATATCGGTCCAACATATGCGGAGCATTCAAGACCTGCGATTTTAACTCTTTGAATTCCTTTTTGAAAACCACACTTTTCAGAATACGCGAGTTTGGATCGAACAGTACGAATGCAATACGTTTACCACCTTTGTTGGGTACGTTCACCACTTCAAACGCCTTTTCAATCGTCTGTTTTAAAACATCCTTTGAACCATCGGCATAGTGCACTTCAAAAGCAACCGGCATTTTGAAAAGGCCCACCACTTCATCTCTGGCATGTGTTTGCTGAACTGTAATTTTGGTACAAGGTTTTCCATCTGAACTTTTTGAAGATTCATATTGAATCGTATATTCCGGCTCGCCGCCGTGCATAATCCACTCTTCAAAAAACCAGCTCAAATCAAGCCCCAGTTTGTCCTGTATGGCTTGCTGCAAATCATTTGTTTCAACATTTCCATAAGCATGTTGTTTCAGATAATGATTTAAGGCACGCTTCCATTGTTCCTCGCCCAGAACATAACTCAACATACTGATTACAGAAGAGCCTTTCTGATAAACACGGGCCGTACCTGCAGCAGAAAAACGAATTGGATTTTTATCTTTCTTACTGGCTTCAAGTGCCGTATTTTGCTCTGCTCTGCGCTGCCAGTCATACTCATGTTTTCCCAACCATTCATTTGTAAATTGCTTTGGAAAATAGGTTGCATAGCTTTCCTGAAGCCAGGTATCTCTTCCGTCGCGAGCGGTAATACAATCACCAAACCATTGGTGAGTTAACTCATGACAATTCACGCCTACATAATTCCTGTCCAGAAAACCTCTTTCGTCTACATTAAAAAAATCTCCAAAAATTGTAGCAGTCGTGTTTTCCATCGCACCATACATAAAATCCTGCACCATAATCTGTGAATAAGATTCCCATGGATATTTAACTCCGGTTTCCTTCTCCAGAAAATCAACAAGTCGTTCTGAATGACGATAAGTCGGCTCTGCCCTGTCTGCAAATTCAGGATAGTAATAAAGATTCATCGGCACACCACTGCGGCTGCTTGTTTTCTTAATACCATATTTACCTATACCCAGCATCAGCAGATAACCTGCATGAGGTTTACTCATGGCGTAATGCCAGGTGATGGTATTGTTTGCATTCACTGTTTTGCTTTGCAATAGTCCATTTGACAATACCTGATAATCTTTATCAAATGTCACGATGGTCTCTGTGATGAATTTGTCGTTCATGTCATCATACATTGGTATCCAATGACGATTATCTATGCCCTGCCCTTGCGTCCAGATTTGTTTTCTTACAGCAAATGGATTCTGAACCGGATTTTCGGGAACATTCCAGCCAATGAAATAAATTCCTTTTCGCGGACTGGCTTCGTATTCAAAAACGATAGTTCCTTCCTCATCCCATTTCAGTGGATGTTTTGGTTCAACCCAAATCCCGGTCGGAACGGCATGAAATGCTAAAGGCTGCCCATTAAGTTTTGCTGATTTAATATGGATAGCTGGCCCGTCAAAAAAGATGGAATCCACCTCTTTTTGCAACACCACAAAACTATGTGTAACCTTCCCCTTTACCAATCCATTTTCAGGAACAAAATTCAATTCAACCTTCATCCTGGTAATATCCAGCGGATGTTCGCGATAGCTAGTATTATCCTTAAGATATGACCGGTAAGAATGTTGGGCAAAAGACAGAAAAGGAATAGCCAGAAATAATCCGGCAAAGATTTTTTTCATTCAGTTCGTTT
Organism: Chitinophagaceae bacterium; assembly: GCA_041661485.1. Taxonomy (GTDB): domain Bacteria; phylum Bacteroidota; class Bacteroidia; order Chitinophagales; family Chitinophagaceae; genus Rurimicrobium. The sequence goes on along the minus strand of JBAZUJ010000014.1, from coordinate 11,742 downwards.
TAAAAAAAATACGGAAAGTAAGTATCTGCAAATACTATACTGCAAAATCCACATTTCTTTTTACAAAAACAATGTTTTACGAAAAAACGGAATGAAAGAACATTTAGAAAGATGAAATGGACTACCGGATCACTATGACATCTCCTTTCTCCTGAGCGTCTTTTCCAAACCTGTCGGTAACTCCTATCAACCAAAAGTAAGTCCCTAATTCTACCGGCTGTCCATTGAAAGTCCCGTCCCAGGCATCTTCTATATTATTGGTATCGAAAACCAATTCTCCATAACGATTATAAATTCTGAAGAAACGAACCTTCTGATAGCCGACCAGCAAAGGACGGAACCGGTCATTTTTGCCATCACCATTCGGTGTAAACGCATTGGGAACGGCCAGATAACCATTATTCAAAACCCGGACAATTATTGAATCTCTTCCCAAACATCCGGTCTGTTCACTTTTGGAAACGACTGTATAAAGAAATGTTCCGGTATCCACAAATGTACCAACCGGATTATTTACATTTGAATCAGATAAATAAATACCCGGAGACCAGACAGTATTTATTCCGCCGAAAATCGGGAAAAGTATCCTTTCTCCTTTCACAATAGTAGTGTCCTTACCGATATTGGGCTTAAAAGGATCGACCAAAATTTTCCTGAAAACAGTATCCTTACATCCCTGCAGATTTTCGACAATCAATCCAACATTGTACAAACCACCATAAGGGAAAACATGGCGAACTTCCTTCCCGGTATCAATTGGTGAAAAATCATCGAAATTCCAGGAACGATTATAAATAAAATAGCTGGAGGTAGAGATATCTTCAAAGGTCATTGTGTCGCCGGGGCAAATAAAATCCTTCGAAATAAAATTCACATTAAGCTTTGGATAAACTTTTACAAAACGGGAAATGCTGTCTGAACAGGTAGTTCCTTTATTGACAATCAGAGTAACTACAAACTTTCCTGAATCAGGATAAGTATAAGAAGGTTGAAACTGAACTGATGTATCATCTGAAAACTCATCCACGCCAAAATCCCAGAAGTATGTTGTTCCACCTTTGCTCGTGTTCACAAAATCAACTTTGGTATCTCTGCAATTAACAATGTAGGTATTAAATTCTGATGAGTATTGTGGAATATCGGCAACTACAGCTTTTGAACAGTTGGTAACAACAAATTGAAACTCACGTGTAGTGGTATTAATCCGGATGCCATTCCGCCATTCGTGACAGCATACGCTAACAACAAACCGTCCCTGCAGGTTTGGTGTACCTGTTATCAGGCCAGTCTTCGAGTCAATTTGCACACGCGGATTGCCAGCCATCGGACGCGGAAATGAATAAGGAGTGCGATAGGTTAAAGGTTCTGCCAGAAACTCTCCAAAAGGTCGGGCCTGCCCATCAGAAGCACCGTCAAATGCCTGACAGAATTCGTAACTCAGAGAATCGCCATCCGGATCAAATGCAGCGTGGTCGTAAACCAGAGGATTGTTGACACAAATAATCTGCGGAGGAAAATTTCTGAATACAGCGCTATTATTACAGAATGCTGCAGTTCTTTGAGGAATAATACAAGAATATGTGGCTCCGGTACTGCTGGGGTTTACTACGTTTAAAATGGAGCCATTGCGGCAACAACGTTGATATACAATCTTAAAACCGGTGGAAGAATTATCAAGGAAATAATCTCTTTCAAAAACCATTTTATTCAGACAGGTTTTAGGAGGATTATTAACACAATCATTTTTAAAATTGGGAGGAACGATTTCACCGGTTTGGGTATTTCCTGAAATACTGTCAAATAAAATCCGCATACCTGCAGTGGTATAAATAGCAATACGAGCAGGATTATCCTCAGAAATAGCATTAGGAATTCCACCGATACAATCGCGGTAAATGGAAAGCCGAACCCTGTACATATTACCGCCCAGGCAAGTATAAGTAACTTCTCCACCTACAATATGTGAAGCAAAGCTATCCGGAACCTCGCCTAAAAAAAGGGAAGCTAACAGTAACAAAGTTTTCAATATACGGTGGTTCCAAATCATTGTTTATGCCTTATTTCGCGACCAACAATAAGCAGCAAATTCAAGTAAATCTACATTTAATTCCCGGGAATTTTCAAGCATGGCCATATGCCCGGTATTTTCATATACCCTTACAAAGTTAATGTTTGCCAGAATCTCTCCTGCTAATTCTTTTGTAATATTTGAGATAGAATCTTTTTTGCCTATAATTGTCTGAACCGGAAATCCTGCATTTTTTGTTGTAGCGGTTGTTTCCCTTCTCTCCATAATAGCTTTATAAAATGCAGCAAGGCTTTCATCATTTACCTGAACTGATTCATTCAATTGGCGATCAACAATTTCCGGATTACTTTCTAAAAACGCAGGTGCAAACAAGGCAGGGACCATTTTTTTCAGAAAAAGTCGTTTGCCTCCTTGTTGTAAAATGGCGACTGTTTTCCGACGTCCTTCTGCTCTGGCTTCATCATCGGGTAAAGGAGAAGAATGAACCAATGACAAACCAGCCAGCTTTTCGGGATAGCGGGAAGCAAATTCCAGCCCCATATATCCGCCCATAGAATGACCTATGTATAGTATCTTTTCCAGCTTTTCATGAGCAAGTATGTCGTTAAAACTTTCGGCTAATAATAAGGTTGAGGTTTCGTTATCCTTTAACCATATCTTCTCTTTGCCAAAAAAGTCGGGCAGGATAACTGTGTATTTTTCTGCCAAAGCAGGAACTACAAAACGCCACAATTCGGCATTCGCGGGAAACCCGTGTACCAGCAGAATGGCCGGCCCGGAGCCGGTTTTATAATATACTATTTCTTCAAAGGTTTTATTCAGTAACTGCTTTTTTTCCATCAATACCATTTTTATACTTTCTGTAATTGCTGCTGAAGATGAGTAATAACATTGCCAGGACAGCAATCATTTCGGGTAGTAATAATTGCTGTATTCCCGCCAGGTGCAATAACATTGACACAAAAATGAGAACCATCGCAATCATAGCATATTTATACTGTTTCTTTTTGAAAACGAAGTAAAGGTTGGTCGGTAATGCCCAAAGCAAATTATAATTATTAGCACAGTTTTGATGATCGGTTCCCAGCCACATTACAATAATTAATACCCCTAAAAGCCCCGTTACAACCAAGACGAAGTTCGACAGAAACTGGCCTAAGATTTTTAGCTTCGGAACAAATAAGCCTGCTGCCAGTAAAATCAACATACCATATAATACAATCAGCACACTGTAATTGGTTGCTGCTGCTTTTCGTTGTTCTTTTACAATCAGTTCGGCTTTCGAAACAAATCGCTTTCCATCAAGCGTAGCGCCACCAACTGCATCCCTGAGATAGTCAGGCAGAAACATAATTTGACTATTGCTCATTTTCACATCGATTTTACTTCCCAGCAGAATATTAATGCCAAATCTTTCCCAGACATTCCGGGCCAGATATTGGTTTATGATGTCGCGGAAGGAAAGGGATTTCCGATCAGGTAAAACATTGGGGTACTGAAATGCTTTACCATGAGTCTGGGTAAAAATATCCCTGATGCGTGTGGCACAATTATCAAAAAAGAAATCATATTTATAGGCTCTGTTTTCAGGCAAAAGATTAGTCAGCAAATAATCCTGTATTTTCCTTTTATCTGCTTCGCTGCTAACCAAAACCTGCTCTTCAATCCATCTTCCTTCTGATTTATACAAGTCTACAAAATCAATATAACGCTCCTCTGAAAGATAATAAAGCAATTTCCCTTTCATAAACTGCAATTCAAAATCCTCTCCATACTCAAAGGTTCCGTAATTATAGACAATATCTGTTCCCGCAGAAGAATCTACAATTCGCACGGCAGTATGACCAAACACGCTGTAGATTTCATCTCCTGTACCGCAGGTCAGGAGGCTGACCTGAATTCCTTTTCTTATCACACTGTCTTGTGCTGAACTATTGACAGAAAAAGTAAGATGTATTGTAAAAGACAGGAAGAGGAGAAGAAAAATCTTTTTCAAAGCGGCTTGAATTTATTTGTGGGTAAAATTATTGTCTTTAATTCAATCTACCTTAATTCATTTAAACAAAAATAGCCATCACAAATGTGATGGCTATTCTGATTATAAAATTAAGACTGATTAGTGTTTCACAGTCACAGACACTGTTCCTGTTTTGCCTTTAGCATCACGAACCACAACGAAGTAGTTGCCGTTAGCCAGTTGGTTCAGATCAAGTGTTTGTTTATTTTGATTTTCGATCATCGTGTGCAGTACTTTTTGTCCGGTCAATGTGTAAACATCAACATCGGCATTAACCATTTCTGATCCCCAGTCTAATGTCAACATTCCTGAAGTTGGATTTGGATAAATTTTCACTTCATTCATATTGTACGGACTGATACCAAGCAAAGAAACATTCAGAATATTTGAAGGCAGACCACTACAACCACCATTTACGATAACTGCATAGTAATTACCTTGTTTAGCCGGATGGTGAGTAGAACCGGTAGCTCCTGGAATGATACCATCCGGGCCATACCACTGGATACCTGATGACACACTGGAAACAAGCATAGTACCAATCAAAGAGATAATCGGAGAACCCGGAGTTGCTTTGCGATCGAAGAAAACAGGACCCCACATCAATGAATCTACTGTATTACAGCTGCCCGTTGAAGTCAACATTTTACAAGTCAATGTGTCGCCATCGGTGAATGAATAGCTACCGAATACATTTCCGTAAGCTGCGATTGCACCATTAATATACCAAACCACCAGCGGGCTTCCACCAGCTTCTGTTGCTGTAGCAGTATATTCCAGTAATGAATCAAGGCAACCCGGGTTAGATCCTTTACTTAATACTACAGATAATGTTGGAACTGTGCGTGCTGTTCTGGTAATGTAAATTTTATTTGACCATGAAGTATCTCCTGTGCCCGGTACAATACAAGGATGGTTGGATATCACTCTGCACCAAACACTGTCACCTGTATAAAGGTATGTTTCAGTATAAGCAGCCAAAGTAGCACCCGGAACAATTACATTATTTCTATACCATTGGTATTTTGGAGAAGAACCACCGTTTACTGAGGTTGAAGTAAAGGTAATTGAAGTACTGTCGCAGGAAGGAATTGCCCCGGAAGTAACTGCAATACTTGCTGCCGGAATTACCGTTGAGAATGCGATTGTTATTGTATCTGAATTTACTGGCGTTGTAGAACACGTAGAATTTGGAGTAACATAACACCATACCCTGTCGCCGGCAGCCAATGAGCTGGTAGCAAAAGTATCTACATTAAATCCAACTGCCGAACCATTCACTCTCCATGAGTAAATTGGAGCAGACCCACCACCACTTACATTCACTTTGAACACAAGACTTTGTCCGGAACAACCAGGGTTAGTACCTGTTTTCAGGCTATTAGTGGCTACTGCCAGTGCTGTGCTCGATACTCTCAGTACGATTGGTTTTGATTCAAAACTGTCAGGGCCACAGGCACTGGTGTAATAAATTTTGTTTGTAATAACATCGTTGTCAGCCAGAGTAGAAGAAGTGAATGTGCTTGTAGTAACTGCTGTAGGATTTCCGTTTACAAACCAACGGAAAGTTGGAGTACCTGTTTCCGGAGTAGCCGTAAAAGTCACAGAGCTTCCAGTACAGGAAGGATTGGTACCTGCTGTTTGGGCAATAGCTACTGTATCAGCGCCGGAGGCGCCGCGAACAAAAATACCGTAATCTTCTGCCTGTGCATTATTTGTATAAGTTCCGCAGGCCATATCAGCAATAGATGCCGAATTTAACGCTGCAACTACACGCATACGCAACCAGGTACAAGTTGTAGCAGTAGTTGGAATAGTAATACTGCCGACATGATCAACAGGTCCTGTTGTTGCCCCTACATTACTGAAAACCTCTTCTCCCGCATCAGCAAAATCACCATCATTATTATAATCAATAAATACTTTTACTTTTTGGCGTTGAACATTGGTACTAACCGTAATCGGATAAGCTGAACCTCCGTTTACGTAAGCTTGTTGAGTATAAGAATGGTCCACATAAGCCGTTCCCTCATCACTTATATCACCGGTGTAAACAACATTCCCGTTAAATTCAACGACTACAGGACCAACATTAGCAGTTGTACCTGAAAAGGTCGGCATACAAGGAGTAACTGTCAGACCGGTTGGCACAACCAAACCCATTGATGTTTTCATTGCAACCCTATCATTATTTAATATATCCATTACACGAGCACGTTGACCCGCTGTAAAACGGTCCGGACCATATACACTACCTGAATAGGAATAATCGCAATTGGTGTAGTCCATCACATTGTATTTTACGCCATTGTAAGATGTACCGGTACAAGGGTTAGTATCCGTTGGAGGACACCAACCTGGCCAATGATTTGAACCATACGCCGGTTCGGTATCACATACCATATCTCCATCTGTTGTACAATCCAAATTTAAAGGACAAGTTGCAGAACCGCCATCTCCCTGAAATGTATGCAGCAGGTTAAATGCGTGACCAAACTCATGTGCTACGGTTGTACTACCGGATCTAACCTGAGAGGCGACTACGACCATCCCGTCAACTGTAGGGAAATAAGGCAAATAGGCAAAACCTGCTACCCCGCCTGTTGAATACAAATCATTACCATCAATTTTATTGACCACATAAACATTGTAATAATCTGAAGGAGTCCATCTGCTGAGTGCCATAGCCTGAGCTGTTGTAATACCCGACCCGCTGGAGCGCTTTACGCCAAAACTGGAATAGGTGGTACCATAAGTTGTGGTACCATCAATCCTTACTATACCATTTGTGGCTACACCGGCTGGTGTTCTTTTAGCCAATACAAATTTTAATGGAATACGGCAACCGCCCCCACTTGCTCCCGTTGTTGTATCCGGGAAAGGAAACTCTGCAGCATAGTTTTTGTTCATATAATCAATCATCTGACCAATTTTGGCACTGTCGATATTATATAAAGCACTTGAACTTACTGTTTCCCCTGTATGAATGACATGAACGACCATTGGAATTTCATATACATACCCTTTTGAAGTGTAGGTAAGCAAAGCAGTAGACATCAATTTGGCGTATTTCACCCATCGGTTGTTGATTTCCCTTACTTTGGTTTCATACTTGTGGTCGGTGCGCAGCATCTCCTGGTGCAAATCGTCAAATCCGCAAGGATTAACGCTTTGAGCAAAAGAAGTAATGCTTAATAAAAGCATTACAGCTGAAAAAAGGGTTAATTTTTTCATCATATTTTTTGTTTAAATTTTTTCCGTGTTAAGACGATGGTAAAAATAAGCTTTCCTTAGCATATTTTTTAATTTTTTGCCCTGATTATTAATTCCCCATTTATATCCGATTATTTTTCAGCCGTATACAGGCTGGTAATCCCAAATGTAAGCGGTCGCGCCGCGGCATTTTTAAAACCACATTCCTCCATTATTTTACAGAAATCCTGCCCTTCGGGAAATGCCATTACCGATTCCGGTAAATACGTGTATGCTGTACTATGTTTCGATACCATTTTACCGAACAGTGGCAGCATATATTTAAAGTAAAAGGAGAAAACCTGTTTCACCGGAAAATTTTTTGGCTGTGAAAATTCAAGTATCGCTACCCTTCCACCGGCCCTGGTTACCCGGCTCATTTCAGCAAGACCTTTGTGCAAGTCTTGAAAATTGCGGGTGCCGTAGGCGCAGAGAACTGCATCAAAATGTCCGTCCGCATACGGAAGGTCTTCGCTGTCGGCTACAATCATTTCTATTCTTTCCGAAAGATTTTTATCAGAAATTTTTACTTTGCCCACTTCCAGCATTTGCGCCGCAATGTCGATACCTATGACGGTGCTGCCCGTTATCTTTTTTGCAGCTGCAATGGCAAGGTCACCCGTACCGGTAGCCACATCCAGTATTTTTTTGGGTGAAATTCCTTCTATGCTTTTTATCGCTTTTGTACGCCAGCCTTTGTCTATCCCCAGCGACAAAAGATGGTTCAGAAAATCATATTTGCCGGCTATATTATTGAACATCTCGGCTACTTGCTCTTTCTTGCTTAATTTTGACGACGCGTCGGGGACAATGGAGTTGTGTTTCATATAAAAAGAAGGCCCGCTACACACGAGCCGCGCAAAAATACAGTACAAACAATCTTATGGAGATAAAAGCCGCAAAATATTTAATCAGTAATGTAGATGTCGCTGCCTGCCCCAAGCCGGACAAGCCGGAGTTTGCCTTTATCGGCCGCTCCAACGTGGGTAAATCTTCGCTTATCAATATGCTGACCGACAACAACAAGATGGCCAAAACATCGGGCAGCCCTGGAAAAACGCAGCATATCAACCATTTCCTGATCAACTACGACTGGTACCTGGTGGATTTGCCGGGCTATGGTTATGCTAAAGTTTCGCGCAGTCAGCGGAAGGAATTCGGACAAATGATATCCAAATACCTGCAGGAGCGTGAAAACCTGATGTGTGTGTTTGTATTGATAGACAGCCGGTTGAAACCTCAGGCCATCGACCTTGACTTTCTGCGTCAGCTGGGCGAATGGGGCATTCCCTTCAATGTTGTGTTTACCAAAGCAGACAAAAATACCCAATCAGAAACCGCCCGTAATGCAAAGAATTTCATCAATAAAATGAAAGAAGAGTGGGAATATATTCCCCGCAGTTTTGTCACCAGTGCAGTAAAATACCTGGGACGCAAAGATATGCTCAACTATATTGGTGAGCTGATAGACGTTTACTACAAAGGAGACGAGGAAATTGAATAATCAATATTTACACCTGTTTACCTGATTACCTTTTTCAACTAATTACCTTCATTAACTAATTACCTTCATTAACCTATTTAACTAAAAAAGTGCGCAGTCAGTTTTTACCAAAAATATCCCTCAGCGAATTGATGAAGCTGCAGGAACAAAACGAAACAGAAGCCATCTTCGAGCAACTGGTGTTGCCGCTTCATGAAGAGCTTTACAAAAAACAGGATTTTAGTTTTATCGAAACCCTTTCTCCCGGGCAGGAACTCCTCATCCGTTACGATTATGTGCGGATGCAGGTCTTGCAGGGCGGTTTTATCCAGCTGATACAAAACGGCTATATCAACCTGTTACTGGCAATGCCCGAAATGCTCACCCAGGTAGGAGCGCCTGAGATGGCACAGTTGCTGGATGATGTATTGAAAGTATACACCCTTAATGCAGACGACCTCGGCAAAGAAACCAGCGTGGAAGAATTTGCCAAACTGTATGAAGAATTCAAGGAGTTTGAAGGCCTTGATGCTCATTTCACAGAGCTGAATCCAAAAACGGAGCAGGCCATTGTTGCTTACGCACTGCGCTTCCCCGACGAATTTATCGATTTGTAGGCAGATCAAAGGGATGATTCCACCTTTGCTTTTCTAAAGTATAAGCTGGGTTAGCCCTTTGGCTTAATTTTTACACAACTACGCAACTGAAGCACGGTTTTATAATTGTAACTTCGTTGCCTTATTTTTCAAGACTAATCATGGCAAAAAAGACAGAAGCAAAATGCAGCATTTGCGGCAGACCGGAAAAAGAAGTGAATATACTCTTTACCGGTATGGACGGCAGTATATGCGATGCCTGCATTGAGAATGCATACCACGTGCTGAAACAAACGATGGGTGAAGAGGAAGGAAGTACTAAAGCTTCTAAAAAATCACAGAACGACCTGCTGAAACACAAGCTCTACAAACCAACCGAAATCAAGGCTTTCCTGGATCAATATGTTATTGGCCAGGACGAAGCCAAGAAGGTGATGGCGGTGGCAATGTACAATCACTACAAACGCCTGATGAATCCTCCGCAGGATGATGTGGAGATTGAAAAATCAAACATCATTATGGTGGGCGAAACCGGCACCGGCAAAACTTTGTTGGCCAAAACGCTTGCCCGTTTATTGCAATTACCTTTTACAGTGGTGGATGCTACTGTATTTACCCAGGCCGGCTATGTGGGCGAAGATGTGGAAAGTATCCTGTCGCGCCTGCTGCAAAGCTGCAACTATGATGTGGCTGCAGCCGAAAGAGGCATTGTATTTATAGACGAAATAGACAAAGTGGGCCGCAAAGGCGACAACCCGTCTATCACCCGCGATGTGAGTGGCGAAGGCGTTCAGCAGTCTTTGCTGAAACTACTGGAGGGCAGCGATGTGCTGGTACCACCCGAAGGCGGACGCAAGCATCCTGACCAGAAAATGGTGAAAGTAAACACGCAAAATATCCTGTTCATTTGTGGTGGTGCCTTCGAAGGTATCGACAAGATGATTTCGCGCCGCGTGCAGACTGCCGCTATTGGCTATAATGCTATCAAGACCGGCAACGACCTGGACCGTGCCAACCTGCTGCAATATGTAAACGCACAGGATTTGCGCAGCTTCGGGCTGATACCGGAATTGCTGGGCCGCCTGCCGATTGTCACTTACCTCAATCCGCTGGACAAAGAAGCGCTGAAACGTATCCTTACCGAACCGAAGAATGCGCTCATCAAGCAATATCAGAAACTGTTTGAATTTGAGAATATCAAACTGATTGTTACTGAAGACGCATTGGAATATATGGTGACCAAGGCTATCGAGTACAAACTGGGCGGACGCGGACTACGTGCCATCTGCGAGATGATACTCACCGATGCGATGTATGAAATGCCTTCGCAGGAAAACAAAGACGCGACCTTTACCTTAGACAAAGAATATGCCCAATCGAAGCTGGAAAGCTCGAAACTGGGATTAATCAACGCTGCATAAACTATCTAAAAAAACATACAGATGGAAGAACTAATCAAAAAACTAACCCAAAGCGCCGGCATCAACGAAGAGCAGGCCGCCAAAGCTGTAGAAACAGTGGTGAACTTTATTAAAGAAAAACTACCGCCGATGATGCATGGTGTGGTGGACAATTTTATCAATGCCGCCCCCGATGCTTCGGATGATGGTATTCATTAGTACATCAACAAAGACAAACATTTTAAAAAACCGCCGCAAACAATGTTTGCGGCGGTTTTTTTATGCAATACCTTATCTAAAGCAAGATTAGAAACCATAATTTACGCCCCTCTCTGGCGCAAGTATGCAGCTTGGCTTTTGCAGAGTGTATTTGTGACTGACGCTACCGGCACAAGTACGCAACCCTTCATTGCTTTACCGCATACTTGCGCCAGTGGTGAGAATCTGCACATCAGTATTACATCCACACCACATGCCGTCATCCTGAAAGGATCTGTCCCTTCTCCACGTGTGACAGATTCCTGCGGAATGACAGCATGTGGTTTAGTTAGTAATCTCCTGTGAACATGTAGCACAGCTCCAATTTTACGCCCTCGTTGGTGTGAGGCGAGAGCATTGTAGTTGAACACTGTTCTGCGTAGTCTGGGGTGTAAGCCTTTGTGCCTCGCCGACTGCGTCGTCATACCCTGTTTTTCATAGCAGTCAGGAGACTGCAGTTTAACCACGACGTAGTCGGCTTCGCTGCTTTGCTTAGCTACAGACTACGCCGAGCTGGGGAATGACAGCATGTGGTTTAGTATGCTAATCTGCATCATTATTACATTCAACACCGCAACCCGTCATCCTATGTTTGCAAACAGTATAAAATTGGGTAAATTGTAGATGATAATAATTGCAGAAGAAAGGGGAAAGAAAAAGCCTGAGAGCTGTCATTGGGCATTAAGCCTGTTCGGGATGTCAGTCCC
>JBAZUJ010000013.1:0-78435 GCA_041661485.1 Chitinophagaceae bacterium | reverse complement strand
GACTGACATCCCGAACAGGCTTAATGCCCAATGACAGCTCTCAGGCTTTTTCTTTCCCCTTTCTTCTGCAATTATTATCATCTACAATTTACCCAATTTTATACTGTTTGCAAACATAGGATGACATTAGCATGTAATATTTAGGTGTTACAATGGTATTAATTCTTCACAAAACTCATTGCGCTGGTTTGTTCTCCGTCATAGTAAAGGATTGAATAAATGCCTGCTGCGATGCTGTTGATATTCACTTCAAATTTGTCTGCATTTTTCAAAACCGGCAGCTGAATGGTTTTGCCCAAAGCATCTATTACACGAACACTTTCATTAGGCGTAATGTTTTTTCCGGTAGAAATATATAATATAGTCTGTGCCGGATTAGGATACAGATTCAGCTTGGCTTTTGAAAGAGATATTTCAGGTGATTTTAACGGTAGCAGAGGATTACAATATACCTTCAATGCCGTATCCGCAAGTTCCCTTATTTTGTTCATTTTGATGCTTGGGCATAATAGTGCATTGGTATCGGTAACCATAAATGCGAAAGTCACTTGCGCACTACCAACTGCCAATAAATCAAAACCATTTGTAGTCAGTACGAATCTTCGATCGCGATAAGCTTCTGCATATAGGGCTAAAGTATCACAAATACTGTAGGCAGGCTTTATGTCATAAAACAGATTAAATGAAGCACCAATTCTCAAACCCATAGGAATCCCATCAGCACTTTTGCTATTCATATAGTAGTAGAATTCTTTTGCTGCTTTTGGCTCTCTCAGCGAACCTGAGGCGCCATCTTCAAAAGTGGTGATAGATCCCAGCTTGACTTTGCTTCCCCCACATATATCTCCGGGCATACCCACAATACTTAAACCCGAAATAGGAGAGTTTACACCATAGGTATTTAAGCCATGGAATCCATCTACATAAGGATTAAACATGATGGCCATCCGGCGGGAGGAATCCACACCCATAAAATCATCAGATGGATTTCCTAAATCGCCTTCTGCCCAATTTCCAACACGAAAGTTAGTATAGGTCTGGCCTGATTTATTTTTTATGGTGTATTCATAATACAATATTCTGTCTGCCGCGGAATTACGCTGATAAGCATAGGCGGATATAAGCACTTCAACTTTCAGCGGCAGACCTTTAGATATGGTGTGCGCTTTTCCATTGTCATTAAGAATCCACCAAAGCATCTGTTCGCCTTTCATTTTAGGGTAATCACCTTTTAACGAATTATAGTTTCCATCTCCATCGACATCTACAAAGGGTGCCATATCTGTACTGATGCTTAAGGCCGCACCGCCATTACCTTTGGCATATGCATTGCCTTTTGCCGGCCATTCGAGAATTGAAGGAGGAATGGTAGAAACTGTTTTTGTACTTAATGCAAGAAAGGTTTTAATGTCTGAATAATTAATTTTCCAGATTCTTGCCCATTTCTCTGATGTAGCATAGTCGATGGTATCAGCAGCATCCAGCGGGCCAGGCATAAAATCGGCCCCGTTGGCCCTAAATAAAGTTGTTGCCATGTGCATCTTCCCATCATAATCTTCTGCACTCAGCCAAAGCCCGCCCGCATATCCTGCATGCTTGGCGGTTCCTTTCGGAAATTCAAGGCTTGGCAGACTTTTGGCAGGGTCATACCACATATCGCCGTGCACCATGTGACTGGCTTTTATCTGGTTGATGTCAAGATTTTCGTTTGTGGAAAAAAGTGGTTGCGCCTGAGCGGAGCTGCCCAGCAAGGAGCAGAGTAGGATTGTTTTTAGGGTAAAGATTGATTTTTTCATAGTGGGATTATTTAAAAATATAAGTAGGGTTTTTATTAATTCTTGACAAAACTTGTAGCGCTGGTTTGTTCCCCATCGTAATAAAGAACAGAATAAACACCTGCTGCAAGGTTGTTGATATTCACTTCAAATTTATCTGCATTTTTTACAATCGGTACCTGAATGATTTTGCCCAAAGCATCTATTACACGAAGGCTTTCGTTAGCCGTGGTGTTTTTTCCGGTAGAAATATACAGTATAGTCTGAGCCGGATTTGGGTAAAGGCTCAGTTTGTTTTTTGCAATTAAAAGTTCAGTTGTTTTAAGTGGCAGAGGATTGTAGTAAATTTTCCATGCTGTATCGGCTAGGTCAGTCAGTTCTTTAAAATTGATAGCACCACAGGCATTCCCGTTCGTGTCTGTTACCAGGAATGCCATGGCAATTTTAGCTGTTGTCCCAGGTTGGAATGCATAATCGTTTGATGTGATAACGTAACGCTGGTCTCTATATGGAAAACTACTGTCACACATTACAGCCCCTTTTGTAATAGGGTATGCATAAAGACCTTCAAATGGCATAGCATTTCCCAGGCTCCCTTTTGTATGCATGACATTATTGAATTGTGTATCTACTATTGGATCTGCAAGCGGACCAGAAAAACCTCTTTCGAAATAATTAAAGCTGCCTGCAGGAAGCATTGCAGCAGGATAATTATCGCCTGGCATTTCAATAAAGCTTAACCCTGTAAGTGGGGGATGCGAGCCATAACTGTTCTTTCCATTAGGACCGTCTGGAATCACCGCATTATATTCAATAGCCATTCTGTGGGTAGAGTCGAATGCAATGTAATCGTCTGAAGAATTACCCAGATCTGCATCGCTGAAAAGTGCATACCTGAAACCGTTATATTTCTCTGTAGATTTATTGAACATTTTAAATTCATAAAACAGCATTCTGTCTGCAGCTGTTCCTCGGGCATAAGCATAAGCCATTGCGTGGTATTCAACTTTTAGGGGTAAACCTTTTGAGCCAGTATGTTGAGTGCCGTTATCATTGAAAACCCACCAAAGCATCTGGTCACCCTTCATTTTTGGATAATCTCCTTTCGTCGCATCATATATTCCGTCACCATCTGTATCTATAAATGGTGCCATATCTGAAGAAATTGTAAGTGCGACTCCTGCATTGCCTTTCGCATAAATATTTCCTTTGGCAGGCCATTCCAGGATAACTTTTGGAATAGTGGTAGTCGTTTTGCTTGTAAGTGCTAAAAAGGTTTTGATGTCAGCATAATTTACTTTCCATATTTTACCCCAGTTAGTTATGGTTGTTGAAGTAGTAGCGCCACTGGCATCTAATGGTCCGGGAAAATAATCTACTCCCACTCCTCTGTATAGCTGGGCAGAAACGTGCAGTAATCCTGTATTGTCAACACCACTCATCCATATAGCAGCAGCATAACTGGCATGCTTTTCACTTCCTTTAGGATATTCCATAGAAGGTTGACTTGTTGCAGGGTTATTCCACATATCACCATGCACCATGTGTCCAGCCTTAATTTGGTTAATATCAAGAAATTCCATTGCAGAAGAAATCTGTGCCTGAGCGGAATTTCCAAGCAAAGTGCAGAGCAGGATTAATTTTAAGAAAAGAGAATATTTTTTCATAGCATTTTATTTTGATTTAAAAATAATCAATAAAATAATAAAATGCAATAAATTCATTAGATTTTTAAAAGTCCGAAAGCCGGAGTCGCTTTCGGACAGGAGTGTTCATCGGGTGTTGTTCTATGGTGCAGGACAAGGGGCTCTATATTGAGTATTTTTGATTGTTTTTAAAACAAAGCAGGAGGTATCAAAACCTCCCGCTTGTTGCAATTAGCTCTTTTTTTTCTTGCGCTCGAGTTCTGTTTTAGTTTAATGACAAGGCTCGTTCGAAAACTAATTGGTTCTAAAAGAATGCCCGACTCCGACATACGTGCATTTCTATAACCCAAATGTAAAACCACTGTTGAAAAAAGCCTGACTTATTTCACGAACGGTCGTTTTTTTTCACGAACGGTAAATTTTGGGTAAAAAACACCCCTTTTCGGCACGAAAATGGATAATGTTAATTTATATTCGTTTGCAGAAAAATGAAAAAATCAGAGAATTGAAATGATTTTTTCGATGATTTCAGGATCATTTGCATCCATCCATTGAAATTCATGATCTCTTTTAAACCATGTAAGCTGGCGTTTGGCATAATTGCGGCTGTGCTGCTTTATTTTATCAATAGCAAAGTCAAGCGAAACCTTTCCTTCCAGATAATCGAAAAGTTCTGAATAGCCCACTGTATTGAGGTTTTTGAGGTTTCGCCTGTCAAATAAAGATTTCACTTCCTCCAGCAATCCCTCTTCCATCATTTTGTCTACCCGCAGGTTGATTCTGTTGTATAAAATTTCACGAGGCAATTCAAGTCCTGTTTTGACAATGTCAAAGGGCCTTTCTTTTTTTATTCCTGTACGGAACTGTGTTATGCTTTTTCCGCAGGAAAGATGGAATGTCAATGCACGCAACATTCTTGCAGGATTTTCAGTCTCACCGCCAATAAAAAATTCAGGATCTGTTTTCTTTAATTCATCTTTCAACCATTCAATACCGTTTTCAGAAAAAAGCTGGTTGACGCTTCGGTTGATTTCTTCATCAACAGGAGGCATTTCATCCAGTCCTTCGCAAAGTGCCTTTATATATAATCCTGTTCCGCCACAAACTATTGCTGTTTCCTTTCTGCGAAAAATATCGGCTAAAATATTTAGAGAAATATGTTCAAAATCTGCTGCTGTCAAAGCTTTTTCCGGTGGAAAGCAATCAATAAAATGATGAGGAATTGCCAACCTTTCAGCGGCGCTTGGTTGTGCTGTGCCAATGGCCATTCCCTGATAGCACTGCCTGGAATCGGCAGAGATAATTTCAGTATTTAATTGCTTTGCCAGTTCAATTGCAATGCCGGTTTTGCCTACAGCTGTAGGTCCTGCAATGACAATTAATTTTGGTTTGGCAGCCATCCTTATTATGCGTTTGTCAATTCAATTAAGGTGATTTCGGGCAGAATGCCAAATCGTCCCTGGTATCCCAGGAAACCAAAGCCCCTGTTGACATACAAGTATTGTTTACCTTCTTGATAAAGGCCTGCCCATTGCTTGTAAATATATTGTACAGGGCTCCATTTCAGCCATGGTATTTCCACGCCAAACTGCATGCCGTGCGTATGCCCGCTTAGGGTCAGGTCCACATCCGGATATTCCGGCCTTACCTGGGCGGTCCAATGGGATGGGTCGTGAGACAATAATATTTTAAATGGGATATTTTTTTCAGGAAGACCGAGATAAGCATTTTTCATGCTGCCATATTTTGGGAAGTGGGCTTTTGCGCCCCAGTTTTCGATGCCAATCAGGGCAATTTTTTCATTGTTTCTTTCAAAAACCAAATGCTCGTTCATCATCAACCTCCAGCCCATGTCTCCGTGAATTTTCTTCAATAAATCAAGGTTCGCTTTCTTGGATTCGTCAGATGGCCAGGTAACATAATCGCCATAATCGTGATTTCCCAGGATAGAATAAACGCCCATTGGCGCTTTCAGTCGCGAAAAAATTGGCATGTAGTCTTTAACTTCCGATGAGCGGTCATTTACCAAATCTCCCGTGAAAAAGATAATATCGGGTTTTAAATCTAAAGCCATCTGTACGCCCTTGTTCACCGCTTCAGGATTGTCAAAGCTGCCGCTATGGATATCGGAAATCTGGACGATTTTTAATCCCGAAAACGAAGCCGGTAAATTGGGGAATTTAATCTTTACTTTCTTTATTTGATACTTATATCGGTTGGTAATTCCATGAATAAAACCAACCACCACACCTGCTCCGAGGGTTAGTGCCAGGCGGGATAAAAATACAGAGCGAGTAATGCCTGTACTCATAGGAGCATCGGGAGGAGTAGTTTTAATTTTTTCTATCATCCACAAAACGCCTCTCCGGACATCATCTCCCAACATTACAATCAAAATCAGCGCTTTACTGACTAAGAGGCCAATAGCCAGGGCAATGTAGATTGCTTTTACTGTATTGGGTAATTTCAGGATACCACTACGCAAAACGAAAAAGCCAACCCAGCACAAAAAGTCAATCAGAACATATCCGCCAAGAATGAGATTACGCACATATCCCGGAAAATTGCGCACGGCCATTTTCAGGACAATGAAACTATAATACTCAGCAAGGCCAACAACCAGAAAAAACAAAATGATCTTAAAAGTGTTCATTATGGATAAAGGAATATAAAAAGTTGAGGCGCAAAGGTAGAATGCCGAATGGTATGAAAATGTTAGAAATTGAAAGAAAACTTAAAAAGTAAAAAAAACCTCCTGAAAATAAATTGAATGGTGTATAGTATTTTACAATCGAATTGTTAGTTTTGTAGGAAATCTGAATTTTAAACGCATTTATGAAAAAAATTATATTCGGTCTGGGCATGGGTGCATTGTTGCTCACGGCTTCGTGCAAGAAAGATATTGGTGGATTGCCGGTAAATAGTTGGTCAGTTTATGGAAAAACATTTAATGCTACAACGGTAACCTCATCGTCTGCCACTAATTTTATCACGGCATCTGATGGTAAAGGTTCTACCCTGGATGTATCCTTCAAAACCTTGCCTACAGCGAATACGGACTTTAGCATCAGCGATGTAGCTTATACATCAGGCGAAGTTGCAGTTCGTACCGTATTGAGCGGAAGCGTGGTCTATAATTCAGTAAAAAATACAGCGGGCTATGTTTCTGTGCGGGTAAATGGCGGCAAATACACTGTTATAATGAACGATATCAAACTCGTGAATGCTGATAAAGCAACAGATACGGTAGCCGTTTCGAGCAATATTGTTGAAATGTAATCTTTACAAAAATTAATTCCAAATCTCAGGCATGAAAAAATTTCAGTTACTATTTGTTTTAGCTATTTCCATAGTAGCATTTTCCTGTACCAAAGAATATCCAGTTCCGGTATACACCCCTGAAAGTAATACCTGGATTGTCAATACAGACACTCTTGGACCTACATCCTTCAAGTATTATGACACAGCCGGCCTTATGTATGGCGGTATTAAAGGGAAGGCTTCTGTGACGGTTAAATTCAGATTTAAACCTAAAACGGATGGTAAATATGTATTCCGCGAAAAATCGGATGAGTATGACGAGGTGTCTATTTTGATAATTGATAGTGTCAATAAAATTTACTGGCAGACAATGGATAACGATGGATTAGCCCTGAAAAAAGAACAATTTGCCAATATTACTGTTAATGGAAGCAGTGTTGGTGTTGCGTTTAATGATCTTTTCCTGAAAAGGGTAGATAATGTGGATCAGGCTAAAGTTTCCCTGAATATTCAATAGAACAATCCTCAATATCAGAGCCGCTTAAATTTTTTTAAGCGGCTTTTTTTATAAACCGTTTTTTATATGAATGAAGAAATTCTGAAACTGGTACTTTCTTTGGTGGCCGGTGTTTTGCTCGGGCTGGAACGTGAGTATAAATTCAAGTCGGCCGGAATTCGAACCATTGCTCTCATATCTGTCGGCTCCACTCTATTCACAATTTTATCCATAAAGATTGGCTTGCCGGGCAGTCCTGACCGGATAGCTTCCAATATAATTACAGGCATTGGTTTTATTGGTGCAGGTGTTATTTATAAAAACAACGAAAGCGTTAACGGGCTTACTACAGCGGCAACCATCTGGATAGCTGCTGCGATAGGAATGGCAATCGGAAATGGCGATTTCGTCATCGCCTTTACTTCCCTGATCTTTACCTTAACGGTATTGATTTTATTAAACTTTGTACCTGAAAAACTCAATAATTTTCATCAGATAAGAGTATATAAACTTTCTTTTCGGTTGGAAAATGTGAATAATAAAGACCTTGAGGATATTTTCAGAAAATTCAACCTTAAGTACAGGAAGTTGAAAGAGTTTAGAAATAGTAATGAAGCAACCAGTGTTTATGAATTGAAAGGACATAAAAACAAGTTGGATACTATGAATGAGTATTTAATGAGCTTAAAGCTGATTGATTCATTTGCTTACTAAATCCTGCAATACAGTAACTTTGATTGGATTTTTTAAAAACCAGACTTTTGGAAGCACACTGTACCGTCACCAGTTATCGTCAGACAAATTCATTTTCAGACCTGGTCAATGATTACCTGGATAACGAACCCTTATTAAGAAAATTCTTTGCCTTCACGGCAGATGTCGACGGTATTGGTGCTGCGATTGAAAGAAGAAAAAAATATAACATTGACCGTAACAGTTTGGTAGAAACCCTGCAAAGGCAATATTCAGCTTTACCGGAAATGCCGCTCGTGCAATCCAATATTGAAGCGCTTACTGAGGAAAATACTTTTACTGTTTGTACCGCACACCAGCCCAATCTCCTGAGCGGATATCTTTACTTTTTTTATAAAATTATTCATGCCATAAAACTGGCAGAGACGCTAAATCAGGAATTTCCCGGTAAGAAATTTGTTCCTGTTTATTATATGGGCAGTGAGGACAATGACCTGGATGAATTGGGTCAGTTCCGCTATGGCAATGAAAAATACAAATGGGACGCAGACGGGCAAACAGGCGCTGTGGGAAGAATGCAAACCAAAAGCCTGAAACCATTGCTGGAAAAACTGTTCAGGAAATTAGGTCCACCCGGAAAGAACCTGGACGAACTGACAGAACTGATTTCTGCAAGTTATCTGAAACACGATACTATTGCTGAAGCAACCCGATATCTTGTTCATCAATTATTTGGGCAATACGGGCTGATAGTTTTAAATCCGGATGACGCAGCATTTAAAAAGCAGTTTGCCCGGATTATACAAGACGATTTATTCAACCATTCTGCTCTGCCAATCGTTTCTGCCCAGTCAGCTCGGCTTGCCGAAACCTACAAAGCACAGGCCTTTCCAAGGGAGATCAACCTTTTTTACCTTAAAGATAATATCAGGGAAAGGATTGAAAAGGATGGTGCAATCTGGAAAGTTTTGAATACAGATATTCAGTTCAGCAAAACAGAGCTGGAGGAAGAACTGAATAGTTTCCCTGAACGGTTTAGCCCAAATGTGATTCTGCGTGGATTATTTCAGGAAACGATTTTGCCGGATGTTTGTTTTATTGGCGGTGGTTCGGAATTGGCGTATTGGCTGCAACTAAAACCACTTTTTGAACATTACAATGTTTTCTATCCTGTAATACTTTTGAGGCAATCCGTACAGATATTGAGCCCTCAGGCTATACAGCTTATAGCCAGACTCGGCTTGGATACCACGCAGATTTTTGAACCAACAGCTACGGTTTTAAAGGACTTAATCGTCAAAGAAAATGGGGAGCAATGGTCTGTTGAAAAGGAGCTGAATGCATTATCCGGTTTGTTTCTTGTGCTGCGGGAAAAAGCAAAATCCATTGATAGTACCCTGGAAAAAGCTTCTGACGCCGTGCTGACAAAAATTGAAAAGCAGGTAAAAATCCTTGAACAGAAAATGTATCGTGCAGAAAAAAGAAAGCACAATGTTGTAGCAGAAAGACTGGACGCGCTGCATAAAGAAATATACCCGGCAGGCGGTCTTCAGGAGCGTGTTGAGAATTTTATGCCCTATTTCCTCGGGTATGGATTCGAACTGTTTGAAACCATAAAAAATAACATTGATCCGATAAACAACCAATTTTTGATCATCAACCCGAAGTAAAAAATGAAAAACCAATCCTTATTAAAATTCGACAAACTTTTTATAAAAGAGGTACTGTGTTTATTTGCACTTGTCTTGTTCATGAATACTGTAGCAAACGCACAGGTGCTATCGGTTGTTAATCCAACCCGTAAATCTAAAGTGCTGCCAAAGCTGTATGCAGGGGCAAAATTCGGTACAAATTTTTCTTACTTGTCCGGCGATAGCTGGACAAATGGCATCAAGTCCAATCTCGTTGGCGGTGCTTTTGCCGGTTTGAAAGGAATGGGTTTCGGTGTGCAGATGGAAGGCCTTTTTGAACAATCAGAATATACTACAGGTAATAGTTTTTATGACGTGTATAAAAGCCATTACAATAACATCGGCGATTCGTTAAGAGCGGGCACTTTTCGTGTTAATAAGCTGTCATTGCCGGTTTTGCTTCAGTTCAGGATGGCGCGATTGTTTTGGTTGCAGGCTGGTGTGCAGTTCTATGGAATTGTTTCTGTGAAAGATTTTAATGGATTGGTGAAGGATGCAAAACAATTGTTCCGTGGTGGCAATACAGCTGGAATAATCGGGACGACAATTAGATTGGGAAATGCTGATATCGGCGCCCGTGCTATTTTTGATTTTCAAAATCTTAATAATCAAAATTCTTCAGACGTGTGGAAGCAATATCTGATACAAGCACACGTCGGTGTTACTTTATTTTAGTTTGCGCAACCTCTTTTAGAAACGAATCAATAGTCGTTTTGTATTCATCAAAAGATAAATTGAAATCGTGTTTTTTGAACGGAAATAAAGAGGCATTGAGTAATGAGGTCTGGATGTCAAATTTATTTTGATGGGAGCTCATGAAAATCTTTTTCCGGTGCATTCTTTTGGCCAGGTATTCCTGTTCGGTTTGCCCGGGGGTCGGAATTAAAATTGCCTTTTTATTCATTGCCAGCAAATCCATCAGCGAAGAGTATCCACTACGGCAAATGACAATTGATGCTACATTGATGGCCAGGCTCAGCTCTTCCGCATTCAATCGCTTATGAAAACTGATATGTTCGGGAATGATAGATGGTACCTCTGCATTATCACTGCCCGCAACAAAAATGATAAACTTGTCCGATTTTATCGCCTTTTTCCAAAGTAAATCAGCAAGAATTGAGCGCTGAGGTTCTGCGCCGGAAAGGAGTATCAATACATAAGATTCCTCTTCACTTTTCTTTTCTTTTCCGGCGCATTGCGACAGCAAACCCAGGTAGGATGTTTTTATTTTTGGTAAAACTTTTGGATGCCCCAGGATTCCGCTCAAGCCATCATTATCAGCAGTATCTACCACCCAGCATTGTTGAAATTTTTCAAGAAAACGATAATGCGACCTCAGTAAAAAATGATCAATCAGGCCTCCGTATCCTGAAAGAATCTGAAGTTGATGCGTCATTATTGCGCAAGGAACGGTATTGCTGAACAGACCATACCTGTTGTCGGATATGACAGCATCAATATGATGTGATTTTATGGCGGATTGAAGCCAGAGCTGTTCCTGTTTTATTGTTTTGTTAAGCCTGGGTATCTGGGTGATAATTTTGGGAACAAGACCCAATTGGGATTTCGAATATTTGACGTTGTAACCGTCTAAATTAAGATATTCAATTTTTGAAAATGAACGTTTCAGATACTCCTTTTGGCTCTTATTTCCGGCAAATATAACCTGATGCCCAAGCGATAAAATATAGCGAATTATTGGTACGCAGCGCGTCACATGGCCAAGTCCCCAATCGAGAGGTGCTATGAGAATGCGCAGTTGTTTTTTGTTCACTCCTTTTTGTTATTTTTACAAAGGTAGAAAATTATGAAGGGCAGAAAACTATTTAGGATAATCATTTTGTTAGTCACAACTACAAGTCTTCTGGCAACATTGCCGGCTTGCAAAACAACAAAGCGCAGAGGCTGTGGTTGTGGTGCCGACCTAAACAGAATGTATCGTCCGCCACGCAGGTAGAATATATATTAACAGCACAATCAAAACCCTGATTTATGCTTTGGCAACGAAAACAAAAATGGCACCATTTTGACAATGGAATTTTAGCAATTAACGGAACATCGGCAACATTTCTAAAGGATTGGTATTACACCCAGTCAATTAACGGCTTTCTGGCCGGTTATTTTGAAGTGCTGGACTTACATCGATACAAAAAAGTAACGGCCAAGACGAAGGTGCAGGCTGCAATGCGTGAAAAGCACAATGAGGCTTTTGTCTTTTTCCCTTGTAAAAATTAAATTCTTTTATGCCTTTAATTGGCAATTCTTTGCCGGTATAATCTCCGCCAATGGATATATCCAAAGATGGCTACGATGAACAGAAATACGGTGAGCAACATCGTAACATAAAACCCTTTGTAGGCAAACAAGGGAACGGAAATCAGGTTGGAAAGATTCAGCAATAACCAGTTTTCTACTTTTCGCCGTGCGAGAAGCCACATTCCTGCACAAGCTGAAGCCGACACAAAGCTATCCCAAACAGGAACGGTAGAAGGTGTTTGCAATAAAAGGAAATAGAACAAAACCCATAGACTCATTACAATAGTTGTAGTGATAAGCCAGTCTTTTTTGGTATTGATGGTAATGCCAACTTCTGCCACACCCTGGTGTTTGCTCCAGTGCCACCAACCATATAAGGTCATTACGAAATAGTAAACATTCAAAATTGCCTCCGCATACAATCCTGCTTCGCGGCGCGATAAAAGATAGGCATAAATCCCTGTGCTGATCAGGCCACTGGGATAAAGCAGGATGTGGTTTCGCTGCGCAAATAAGACGCTGATAACGCCAAACAAAGCGCCCATCCATTCCAAGGCCTGAGTAGCTTTTATTTCATTCAAAATTTGTTGCAGGAAATCTTCCATTATGCAAGGGATTCTTCTGTTTGGTGTCGGTATAATCTTGCATAACGTGCATTTGCCGTCATAAGTTCACTGTGGGTGCCCTGTTCAGCAATTTCGCCATCCTGCAAAACCACAATCTGATCGAAATCCCAACCGGAGAAAATCCGGTGAGTGATGACAATAACGGTTTTGTCAACCAGATAATGTTTCAGGTTGTGTAAAATTGTTTTTTCTGTTCGTGTATCCACTGCCGACAAACATTCGTCCAGCAATAAAATCGGGCTTTGTTTCAATAGTGCTCTGGCCAGTACCATCCTTTGTTTTTGACCACCAGATAACATTACGCCCCTTTCGCCAATAATGGTTTCATACCCCTGTGCGAAGTTTTTAATTTCTTTTTCAAGATCGGCCAGGCGGGCTGCTTCATATACTTCTGCTTCGGTGGCGTCCTCTTTGCCAAACTTAATATTATTGTACACCGTATCCGAAAACAATAAAGCGTCCTGTGGTGTATAACTGATGCTCTGGCGCAGATGCTGCAGGTCGAAATCTTTGACATTCACACCGTCAATTGTTACTTCTCCTTCTTGTGGATCATACATACGAAGCAGTAATTGCGCCAGTGTGGATTTGCCACTTCCGGTCTCGCCCAACACAATTGCTTTTTGACCTTTTGCAATAGTAAGTGAAAAGCTTTTCAAGGCTTTAATGCCGGTATGCTGATAGGTAAAGCTGATATTATCAAAGGATACATTTCCTTTTATTGACTGAACGGATGCATTTTCTGCATTTTGGATGTTTGGTGTTGTATGCAAAAACTCATCGATTCTATATTGCGAAGCCGCAGCTCTCTGAATAACGCTGGCAACCCACCCGATAATAAACATCGGGAACATCATCAGGTTGATGTAAATAACAAACTCGGCTATATTGCCGGCAGTAGCCTTGCCAAGTATGGTAAAATAGCCACCCACCAGAATTGTACTGATCATACTCAGGCCAATGAAGAGGTTCATTGCCGGAAAATAAATCGCTTCAGTAAAGGCCAGGTTTACGGTGCTCTTTTTATACGCTTCAGAATTATTGGTAAAAAACCGAAGGATATTTTTCTCCTGAACAAATGATTTAATCACGCGTATTCCGGAAAACGCTTCCTGTGCCGTAGTGGTGAGGTCTGATAATTGCTCCTGAATCTTAGTACTCTTTTTATAAATGATACTGTTGACCAGATAAATGACAATCCCTAAAATCGGTAGGGGAACAATTACACAAACAGTCAGTAAGGGATTGACCCGAAGCATTCCCCAAACACACATGACTGTTAATACAACAAGGTTGGTGGTATACATAATTGCCGGTCCGGTAAACATTCTGACCCGCGAAACATCCTCAGAAAGACGGTTCATCAAATCTCCTGTGGAATGTGTTTTGAAAAATTGAGTATCCAGTTTTTGGTAATGATTATAAATTTCAGCTTTTTGGTCGTATTCAATATGTCGGGACATTACAATAATGGTCTGCCTCATGAAAAACATAAAAATACCACGCAGTAAGGCCAAGGCAAGCAACAAGAGCCCGTACCAGAATACCTGCCCGAAAATATAGGACTGCATCTCGTCTTTCAGTGAAGTGTTAGCCAACAACTGATAGCTCTGAATTTCCTGTTGTACAGAGTCAATAACAGTTCTGATGACTGTGGGAGGAATTACAGCAAAAAGATTTGAAATGGCAACAAAAAATATTCCGGAAATAAGTCGCCACTTGTGCTTTAGAAAATATTTATTAATAGAGGCCAGCTTTTTCATAAGGAAGAGCAAATGTACCTGATTTATGTTTTCGGAAAGGTTCCTTCGAAATTAAAAATGCCATCCGGATTGGATGGCATTTTTTCTAAAATACAGATACGGAAATTAAAGATTAACGCCCATATTATAAAAAACAAAGCTCCAGATGTCAGCTGCCTCATCAATCAGTTTAGTGGTGGGTTTTCCTGCACCGTGGCCCGCTTTAGCATCGATTCTTATTAAAGTTGGTTTTTCGCAGGACTGTGCTGCTTGTAAGGTTGCCGCAAATTTGAATGAATGTGCAGGTACTACGCGGTCATCGTGGTCCGCAGTGGTAATCATTGTCGCTGGATAGCACATGCCTTTTTTCAGATTGTGAAGTGGAGAATATTGAATCAGGTAGTTGAAATCTTCTGCCTTGTCACTGCTGCCATATTCTACTGCCCAACCCCAGCCAACAGTAAACTTGTGATATCGAAGCATATCCAGCACGCCCACCTGCGGAATAGCTACTGCAAACAATTCAGGACGCTGCGCCAGGCATGCACCCACTAAAAGGCCACCATTCGAACCGCCTCGGATAGCAAGGTGTTTCGGACTGGTATATTTTTCTGCAATTAAAAATTCTGCAGCACCAATAAAATCATCAAATACATTTTGCTTCTTGCTCAGCATTCCACCTTTGTGCCAGTCTTCACCATATTCGCCACCGCCACGTAGATTGGCCACGCAATACACACCACCATTTTCAAGAAAAACCATATTGGCAACAGAAAATGCAGGAGTGAGGCTGATATTGAATCCACCATAACCATAGAGCAAAGTTGGATTAGTGCCGTCCAGTTTCAAGCCTTTTTTATGCGTAATAAACATAGAAACTTTTGATCCGTCTTTTGAAGGAAAGAAAACCTGTCGGGTTTCATATTCATCAGGATTGAATTTTACTTCTGATTTTTTATACAATTCCGATTTTCCTGTATTGATATCATATTTGAAAATCGTAGGAGGATACACATAAGAGGTGAAAGTGTAAAAGAAATAATCATCCTCTTTGTAAGAACCAAAACCGGAAGCTGTGCCTAAACCAGGTAATGTTATTTTGCGTTCCAGAACCCCGTTCGTAGCATATTGCACCACTTCTGTGCAGGCATTTTTGAGGTAATTAGCAAATAGTTTCCCGCCACCGGTGCTCACGCCTTCCAGTTTTTCTTTTTGTTCAGGAATAATAGTTTTTGTTGCCGATTTAAGATTGTTGGGGTCCATTATAATGACCTTGTAGTTTGGCGCATTTTCATTCGTTTGCACCAACAGCATTCCACCTATATTGTCTACAATATTGGCATTTGTTTTGAAACCGGGAACTACCGTAATAAAGTCTTTTGCCTGTTTATTGCTCAGGTCTTTCACTTTGATTTCGCTGCCATCAGTTCCTTCGGAAATGCTCAATATCAGGAAGCGCTCATCTTCCGTAAGACCGGCGCCTACATAACGCAGCGGATGTTCCTTGTCTTCATAGATTAATTGGTCGGCCGATTGAGCAGTACCGATTTTATGATAATAAACTTTCTGAAATTCTGTTTTGGCAGAAAATTTTGTTGCTTCATTTTTCGGGCGGTCATATCCGCTGTAGTAAAAGCCATCGTCGCCAGCCCAGCTGATACCTGTGAATTTCACATATTCCAGCTTTTCGTTCAGCAGTTTTTTGGTTGCGAAATCCATAATATAAATTTCCTGCCAGTCGGAGCCTGATGCGGAAACTGCGTATCCAAAATATTTCCGGCCTTTGGACATTGCTGTGGCCTGCAAGGCTACTGTTCCATCAGCAGAAAGTTTGTTAGGGTCAATCAACACTTCTTCCTTGCCTTCCAAACCTTTTTTTACATACAGGACGGATTGATTTTGCAGACCGTCATTTTTATATAACAGAAAGTAATCTCCCTCTTTCTGAGGAGCCGAATTTTTGGGATAATCCCATAGTTCGGTCAGGCGTTTTTTAATTTTATCCCTGAACGGAATGGCAGACAAATATTGATTTGTTACTTTATTTTGGGCTTTTACCCAAGCTTCTGTGTTTTTTGCAGTATCGTCTTCCAGCCAGCGATAGGGATCGTTTATTTTCGTGCCAAAATAATCGTCAGTCTGACTGACTGTTTGTGTAAGCGGGTATTCAATTTTTTGTGCCATAACATTTAAAGAGGCTGCAGCGCAGAATGCCAGCAACGCAGGAAAGGAATATTTCATTTTAATAATTTTATTAAGAAAGAACACGGCAAGTTAAGTACAAAACTAATATTGGGTTTCTCTTTCTGATATTGTGTTATTTTCGTAAAAAATATCCAAACCATGAAATGGGTAAAACTGACCTTATTCTCAATCACTTTTATCATAAGTACTCAACTTTTTGCCCAACCCTTTGACACGGCCAGGATAAAGCAGGCTGATGGTTGGGAAATGATTCAGGTTGTCGGCAACAAAAACATACTTGCAGAAGGATTGATGCGGAACGGCGTGAAGGAAGGAACCTGGAACAGCTATTGGGAAACCGGTTTCCCGCAGGAAATTATAACCTATCGAAACGGGAAAAAAAATGGCTTGTTTCTCCACACAGGGGAAGATGGTTTCATTGAAAGGATGGTGACATACGAGGATGATTTGCAGAGTGGCCCTACGAGGGTTTATAATAAGGGTGCTTATATTCTTGAAGAAATTTATTACCGGAAAGGTGTCCTGAATGGCAGCTATAATAAATGGTATAAAAATGGGCACAAACAGGAGCAATGTGTTTATCTTGAGGGGGTTAAAAATGGTCGTGCCACCTGGTATTACGAAAATGGAAATAAGGCAGCTGAATACATTTATGTGAAAGGAAAGCTAAACGGCAAAGTGACGATGTATAATGAATTAGGCGTGCCAAGCGAAAAAGGAGAATATGCTAATGATGAGCAGGTTGGACTGTGGCAGGAGTTTTATGATAATGCAAAACTCAAAGCTGAAGGCAATTATGTGGCCGGAGAAAAAGACGGGGTGTGGAAACAATACAAAGAAGATGGAGGATCATTACCTTCTTTGAAATACAAAAACGGAACTTTACTAAAATAAAAAATACTGAAGAATGTCGCAAACGATATTGGTAATAGATGATGAAAGAGCAATAAGAAGTACGCTCACAGAAATTCTCTCTTTCGAAGGATACAAAGTTGAAGAAGCATCCGATGGTGCAGAAGGATTGAAAAAGATTCTTGCGAATAATTATGACTGCGTGATTTGCGATATTAAAATGCCCAAAATGGATGGCATTGAGGTATTGGAAAAAGTAATGCTTGAAAAGCCTGACACACAAATTATCATTATATCCGGCCATGGAAATATCGAAACCGCTGTAGAGGCTGTGAAGAAAGGAGCCTTTGATTATATTTCAAAACCGCCGGACCTTAACCGTTTACTCATCACCTTGCGTAATGCAATGGAAAGAAAAGAACTGGTGGTGGAAACAAAACAGTTGCGCAAAAAAGTAGAACAAAAATCGTTTGGCGAATCGGATATGATTGGCTGCTCCGATGCTTTGGAGAAGATTCGTGATACCCTGGTTAAAATTGCACCTACCGAAGCCCGGGTTTTAATTACCGGCGAAAATGGTGTAGGTAAAGAACTGGTTGCCCGCAACCTTCATAAACACAGTAACCGGAATAAAGGTCCTTTGGTTGAAGTAAACTGCGCGGCAATTCCGAGTGAATTGATAGAAAGTGAATTGTTTGGCCACGAGAAAGGTTCGTTTACTTCAGCAGTAAAAACCCGGATTGGCAAATTTGAACAAGCCAGTGGCGGAACCTTATTTCTGGATGAAATTGGGGATATGAGCCTTGATGCACAGGCAAAAGTTTTGCGTGCGCTGCAGGAAGGAAAAATTACCAGGGTAGGTGGTGATACTGAAATTAAAGTTGATGTAAGAGTAATAGCGGCGACCAACAAGGATTTGATGCAGGAAGTGGCAGATAAAAACTTCCGTCTGGATTTGTACCACAGGCTTGGCGTTATCTTAATTCATGTGCCTTCGCTAAATGACAGACGGGAAGATGTTCCCTTGTTGGTAGAACATTTTCTGGTGCAAATTGCCGGAGAATACAATCAACCTGTAAAGGAAATTGAACCCGCAGCTTTGCAAATGCTGGCCAAACATAACTGGACCGGAAATATTCGTGAACTGAAAAATGTGGTAGAACGTCTCATTATCCTTTCTGATAAAAAAATCACAAAAAAGGATATTGAATCGTACATCTTTATGAAATAGTAAAAGATTTGGTGTGGAATAA
Source organism: Chitinophagaceae bacterium (assembly GCA_041661485.1). GTDB lineage: Bacteria > Bacteroidota > Bacteroidia > Chitinophagales > Chitinophagaceae > Rurimicrobium. The sequence goes on along the minus strand of JBAZUJ010000013.1, from coordinate 59,939 downwards.
TAAACTTCAGGCATCTTCTTCAGTCTATACCAAAATTCAAAAAAATATGACTTATCCGACCAGGATTTTTAGTGTTGCCGTTCTTCTGCTAATTACAGGAGGTGCAAAGGCTCAAATAAAACATAAGGCTAATATTGAGCACATTACAGTATTCTTAAGTGGTGCCGAAATTGAAAATACGGCCAAGCTCACTTTGCCGCAGGGTGAATCTGAAGTTTTGTTTACCAATATTGCCGGAAACATCGTCCAGCAAAGTATTTCTGTTGGAGTAGGTAATGGGGTGATAGTTCAGTCTGCAACTGCGCAAAATGATTATCTGGTCAGCAATAACCTGTCGCCGAAAGCACAAGGAATAAAGGATAGTATCGATTTTCTGAGCCAGCAAAATGAATCATTGTCAGATAAAAAGTCAGTCTTAAATGAACAGTTGGCCGTCATCAAAGAAAACAGAAAAGTATCTGGTTCAAATACAGGTTTATCTGTCATCGAATTACAGAAATTGCTCGACTTAATTAATGCCAAAATGAATGGCTTATTGGAAGAAGGTCATGCTTTGGACAGAAAGATAAATAAAACGAATGAACGCCTGGCTTTATTGAATAAACAATTGGACGAAGAGCGCAGAAAGGATTTTCAACCGGGGGGACAATTGCTGGTTAAATTCTATTCTTCTATAGCGACAATGGCTAACGTGACAATCAGCTACGTAACACCAAATGCAAGCTGGACACCAAGCTACGACCTGCGAGTGGACAAAATCAACACTCCGGTGAAACTGATTTACAAAGCGAATATCGTTCAGAATTCAGGTGTGAAATGGGATAATGTTAAACTCTCTTTATCGACCGGCAATCCAAACGAAGGAGCTGAGGCACCTTTGATGAATCCATGGTATTTATCTTTTTATCAGGCACAACCGCAATATGGATATTTAAATAAATCTTCAGTAAAATTTGCCCCATCTGCAGCGGCCACTTATTCAGAAGATCAGGATGGAGTTGCTGATAAAAAGGAGGAAGTTTCACGAAGTATCGGCAATCATGTCCAAATCGATAACAGCGGCATCAATACTACATTTGACATTGATCTGAATTACACCATCCCAAGTGATGGACAGGAGCACCTTGTGGCGGTAAAGGATTATGAACTGCCTGCGACTTATCGTTATTTTGTTGCACCCAAGCTGGACAGAGATGCCTTCCTGCAGGCGCGTGTAACCAATTGGGAAGATCTGAACCTGATGCCGGCCTCGACCAATATTTTCTATGAAGGCGCTTATGTGGGACAAGGTTATATTGACATGCGTAATGTAAAAGATACACTGAATTTATCTTTGGGCCGCGATAAAAAAATTATTGTCCGCAGGGAAAATGATAAAAATTACCGCTCTGTCAAAACAATCGGAACCAACATTCGCCGCTCTTATGGGTATACGATTGAAGTCCGCAATACGAAAAAGGAAAATATTGATCTGGTTGTGCTGGAACAATTCCCGATCAGCAACGACAAGGATATTGTAATAGAAGACAAAGAGGCTTCAGGTGCTAAAATCAATGAAGAAACCGGTGCTGTTCAATGGGATTTGTCACTGAAAGGCAGCGAATTGAAAACGCTTAAACTTAATTATTCTGTAAAGTACCCTAAAGATAAATCGATAGGAAACCTGTAGAAACTGTTTAATAGAAAAGCGGCTCAACAATTTTTGTTGAGCCGCTTTTCTATTGCTTATCGAATCAGTTCTGCTACATCTTTATCGCCGTCCAGGTTATTCATCTGCCGCAATATTTTTGGGTAGCGCCACGAAACCCGTTTGCTCAGCGGAACGACTGTATATATTTTAGGATTTGGAAGACAGGCAATAATCATAGCTGCTTCATTTTTGCTCAAACGGCTTGCCGGTTTATGGAAATAGTTTTGCGCAGCAGCTTCGATTCCATAAATACCTCTGCCCATTTCAATAGTGTTAAGGTAAACTTCCATAATGCGTTGTTTCCCCCAAACCAATTCAATCATTTTCGTATAAAACAGTTCAGGAACCTTGCGAACATATCGGCCCCAACCTGAACCTTGCCACAAAAAAACATTTTTGGCGGTCTGCTGACTGATAGTGCTGGCTGCAGCACCCAATGCTCTTTTTTTCTTTTTGCGTTGTGCCGGGGGATCAATACTTTTTTCAATCGCCTTCCAGTCAAAACCTCCATGCTCTGCAAATAGTTGATCTTCGGAAGCGATGGCTGCAAGTTTTACATTGGGAGAAATGGCGTCCCAGCTAACATAATCCCTTTTCAGTCCGTCGCCGCTCAAAGCAGCGCTTAATTGTGTGATGGTAATGGGTGGCATAATCCATTTGCACAAAAACAAATAAACCAGAGAACTAATGAAGAGAATGATAAACGACTTTCTGATAAAATGCCAGAAAGAACGCGGTGAAGATTTTTTGTTTTTTGCCATTGCGCTAATGTAAATCAAAAAATTAAGGCTCCAACAGAGTCGGAGCCTTAATTAAGTAGCATTTTTATCGATGCTTTCTTCAGTGCACTAAATATTAGTGAGCAGCTGGAGCTGGAGCAGCAGCAACTGAATCTACTGGAGCAGCAACTGAATCAACTGCAACTGGAGCTGGAGTTGGTTCAACTGGAGCAACTACAACTGTAGTGTCTGCAGCTGGAGCAGTAGTTTCTGCGTTACCACCGCAAGAAGCCAAGAAAAGACCCATTGAAAGGGCAACGATGCTGATTTTTACTAATTTCATAATTGTTATTTTAAAAGTTTAATTTCCCATTAATCCCTAAACTGAAAAAAGGTAACCCACTATTTTTAAATATTTTTTACTTTAACTCATTTATGATTAATAATTATTGTTTTGGTATTAAAATTTCTTTTGAAGATTTTTCTAAGAATACAGATTAGTGTATCAATTTCTGATAAATCACATTCCCTACAAGGGATGGGGAAATCATTTTCGAGTCTTATAAAATAATAAACAGATTAATTTATCAATGTTCAGCGCTTTATTCGTTCTGAATCAAAAGAAAATAAATTTCAGTCTTACCTTTGGAGCGCACCCGCTATTATTTTTTATTTATTTGTTTGGGTTACTTTTTCTTAAAATCTGTATTAATAAGTGCAACTTTCGTTACTCAAAGAACAACAACTACTCGAAGGCATCGCTAACAACGACCGCAAAATAACCGAGCAGGTGTATCGCGACAACTACAAGCAGGTGCAAGCCTGGGTGCAGGGACGCGGAGGTTCGGCTGATGATGGAGATGATGTTTTTCAGGAGGCGATGACGATATTGTTTCAGAAAGCGCAAAATGAAGAATTCAGGCTGACTTGTAAGATTGGGACGTATCTGGTAGCTGTATCCAAATTTATCTGGTACAAAAAACTGGAACAACAGAATCGCCGCCCGGATTTTATGCCGTTTGACAGTGGCGAAGAAGAGTCAGGAATGCAACACGCTTACGAAGATGATATAAAAGTGCAGGAAGAACGGGAAGTACATTTCGACCAGCTGACTTTAGCGATGGAAGAATTGGGAGAACCTTGCCGCAGTTTGTTGAGAGCCTTTTATAATGAAAACAAAAGTATGCAGGACATTGCTGGTATGTTTGGTTACACCAATCCTGACAATGCTAAAACACAAAAATATAAGTGCCTGACGCGGCTGAAAAAATTATTCTACACTGCGCAGGTTAATAAATAAAAGAAGGAGAACGAGAGATGTCACTTGAAAATAATATTTGGAAACTTGCTGAAGGGTATTTAACCCAAACCCTGAGCGCAGAGGAAACTAAATCTTTGGAACAGCGTCTTGCATCAGATAAAACTTTTGCAAACGAATTTCAGGAAGCAAGCAACATGCTGCGCTCTCTGAATAAAAATGGCGAACAAAAAAGATTTCAGCAGACACTGGGCAGCATCAACCAAAAAATCAAAACCGAAGCAGAAAATGCTCCGCGCAAAATTTCTTTGCGTACACATTACATGAGAACAGCAGCTGTGGCCGCCGGTGTAGCGCTTATTGCAACTTTAGGAACTAACCTTTGGCACAATCGCAGCCAAGGGCAAACTTCAAAATATGCGGAATTGCGCAAAGTGCGTACAGAAATAGAAGGCATAAAGCAATCTCAGAACCGTATTATCAAAGACCTGAACACCAAAGCAAACAAACCGGCAATCGAAAATAAATACAGCGGAACAGGTTTTGCCTTGAGCAACGATGGTTATATTGTTACCAATTATCACGTTACTGAAGGCGCCGATTCATTGTATATTCAAACACGCGATGGCAGTTATTATAAAGCTTCAACCGTAAGTTTTGATGCGAATGCTGATATTGCTATCCTGAAAGTTGAATCCAAGAAATTTCGTTTCAGCAAACAGGGTGTTGTTCCCTATTCTTTTGCAACCGGCAAGTCAGGTTTGGGAGAAAGAATTTTCACGCTGGGTTATCCGCAGGATGAGGTGGTGTATAGCGAAGGTTATATCAGCAGCAAAAACGGTTATATGGGTGACTCCATGCAATATCGCCTTGAACTGCCTGCAGAGCCTGGTCAAAGCGGTGCTCCGGTAATCGATGCGAGCGGTGCTGTTGTAGGGATTGTTACAGGAAAGGAAAGTAAGAGCATCAGCACTACGTATGCTGTAAGTTCTAAAACAATGCTGCGTTTATTGCGTAATATTCCGCAGGCGAGCAGTATTACTTTACCAAAATCGAGTAAGCTGGGTAAAATGAGCCGCAGTCAGCAAATTGAAAAAATTCAGGACTTCACTTGTGTAGTGAATGTTTATAAATAAGCTTTGAACTAAACGCTAATGTTAGAAAGCCGGCTCTTTTATAGATGCCGGTTTTTTATTTTTGCTTCTTTTATTCGTTATATGATGACAGATACAGCCTGGCTTTCGCGCACCGAACTATTGATTGGGAAAGAAAAACTGAACAAACTGATGAATGCTCACGTCCTGATTATCGGGATGGGTGGCGTTGGTTCTTTCGCTGCCGAATTTATTGCCAGAAGCGGGGTTGGGCGTATGACCATCATCGATGGCGATGTGATTGACCCAAGTAACAGGAACAGACAGTTGCCTGCACTCGCTACCAACCATGGTCAGAGCAAAGTGCAACTAATGGCAGAAAGATTATCGGCCATCAATCCCGAATTGCAATTAAAAGTTGTCAATGAATTTATTCGCCCTGAAGCCATTGAGGACTTACTGGATACGGATGCAGATTATATGATTGATGCCATTGACAGTATAACACCAAAGCTGACCTGCATCAAAACGGCTTTCAATAAGGGTCTTCGGATTGTCAGTTCGATGGGTGCCGGCGGGCGTTTCGACCCTTCTCAAATACAAGTGGCAGATATCTCAAAAACCTACAATTGCCCCTTTGCACAGCAGATCCGCAAGCAATTAAAAGCAGAAGGCATCCGCAAAGGGATTAAAACAGTATTTTCTCCCGAACAGCCAGGCAAAGATTCGCTGATGTATACCGATGGCAATAATTTTAAAAAATCCGCCTACGGAACGATTTCTTATATGCCGGCAATGTTTGGTGCCACAGCAGCTTCGGTGGTGATCCGCGATTTGATAGAGACCTGATTTTGCCCGACGTTTATTCCCTGATTCTTACGACATTTGCTCGTCCAAAATAACCCTATGTCCGACAAGGCCAAAAAGACTTTTTCACTCGTCACGCTTCGCCGAATTTTTTCGTATACCAATGCCTACCGCCGCACTTTTATTGTGGCTATGGTGCTTAGCGTGGTGCTGGCTTTGTTGTCACCCTTGAGGCCATACCTCATCCAGCAATCGGTGGATGTTTATATCAAAAATCAATGGTTGCAGGGCCTCATCTGGATATCTGCCGTTCAATTGGGTTTGCTTTTGGTAGAGACGATTTTACGTTTCATTTTTTCTTACCGCATCAGCTGGATGGGCCAGAGTGTGGTCAATGATATGCGTCAGCAGGTGTTCAAAAAAGTATTGTTTCAAAATATTTCGTTCTACGATAAAACACCCGTTGGTACGCTGACCACCCGTTCTATCAACGATATGGAATCGGTGAACGATGTTTTCTCGGAAGGTATTATTTCTATTATTGCCGATGTGCTCACCATCATTGCGGTTATCATCGCCATGTTGGCTACCGATTGGGTTTTGACACTCATTTGCCTCACCACTTTGCCCGGCATTATTCTGGCAACCTATTGGTTTAAAGAAAGTGTAAACAAATCCTTTCAGCGGGTGCGGACGGCAGTTTCGGCGCTCAATGCGTTTGCGCAGGAACATATTTCGGGGATGAGTATTGTGCAGGCTTTTGCAGCAGAGGCAAGAGAAAGCAAAAAGTTTGACAACATTAATAAGGAACATCGCAATGCGCATATCAAATCCATTTTTGCCTATTCAGTTTTCTTCCCGATTGTCGAAATTATTCTGGCCGTTTCCATGGGATTGCTGGTGTGGTGGGGTGCCAAAAGAATGATAGCCCATACCGTGACACCCGGTGTAATCATTGCTTTCGTCATGTATCTCAACTTGCTGTTTCGTCCATTGAGGATGATGGCTGATAAGTTCAATGTGTTGCAAATGGGGATGATTGCTGCCGAAAGGATTTTTAATCTCCTGGACAGCGAAGAAGTGCTGATTAACAACGGCACATTGAACGCTGAAAATCTGAAAGGCGATATCCGTTTCGAAGATGTTCATTTTGCTTACAAAGCAGATGTGCCGGTATTGCGTGGTATTTCTTTTGATATTCCTGCAGGGCAAACAATGGCCTTGGTTGGTCATACCGGCGCGGGCAAAACCAGTATCATCAGCATTCTCAACCGTCTTTATGAAATACAAAACGGGCGGATTTTGATAGATGGCAAACCGTTGAATGAGTATGATATCTATTCTTTGCGCGGACAGATTGGTATTGTTTTGCAGGATGTATTTTTATTTTCGGGGACGGTGTATGATAATATCACCTTGCGCAATGCTGATATTTCTTTAGACAAAGTAAAAGAAGCCTGCAAAATCCTGGGCATTCACGATTTTATAATGCGTCTGCCCGGCGATTATCATTTCAATGTGATGGAGCGTGGCAATACGATGTCGCAGGGGCAAAGGCAACTGATTTCTTTTGCCCGGGCTTTGCTCTATAATCCTGCTATTCTGATTCTCGACGAAGCCACTTCTTCTATCGATAGCGAAAGTGAGATGTTGGTTCAGAAGGCTATTGATACTTTAATCAAAGGGCGTACATCTATTGTGATTGCGCATCGCTTGTCCACAATCCGCAAGGCCAACCAAATAGTGGTGATGGATAAAGGAGAAATTACGGAAAGAGGTACTCACGCCGAATTGATGAAGACCGAAGGTGCTTACCACAAACTTTATACTGCAGTTGAAAAACAAGTGGAAGCTTAAAAATTTTACAGTAAACTCAGTAATCCGCCTAAAACGAGATAAATGGGCATTCCGATAAAATGCCGAAAAGGGCAGAACAGGTAAACCGTAAAGCCATTCCGTGATTTCTAAACAAATAATAGAAAATCATCTGCCCGGTAAAGTTGCCAACAATCAGGGCGAAAATAAGTCTGCATTCTTCACCAAGGCTATTCCAGTTTTGCTCATACATTCCTTCGTCGGTCAGGAAAATTGTGAAGGATAATACCTATTGCATAAGTTAAATGGAAGAAGGGAATCAGGGTAGATTTATTAAAAAGAAGCTTTTCTTTTGTCATTTACACCTGAAATTAACTGATGGTCCAAAAGAATAATTGAAACAAGAGAACAGATAATCCGAAGAAGATAAGAGAAGCAATAATTCCTTTGAATTTCCAGTTGAAGTTCATGCGCAGCAGCACGTGGTAAACCAACCGTTGTCCGCCCAGCATAATACCGGTATACAATACCACTGCAGGCCAATCTGTCAGCAACTGACGCCATTCAAGGCTATAATTCCCTTCATCGATATAGCAGAGGAAAAGTGTAATGGCAATCGCTATGACAAGATGAAGGAGAAAACTCCACCCTTTTTTCTCACTTAATAATGTAAAACTGGGCATTGAATATTGGTTTTATGCTTTTCTAACGCAAAAAGTTGTTTTGTATTGTATGCTTTGGGTGAAAATTTAAAGGGCATTTTGTCGCAGCTTCTTTATCATTCTCTTTTCTGTTAGATTTGTAGTAATGAATTCTTACGAACAAAAATACGAGGAGCGATACCATTTATTGAACGTGAATCAGCGCCTGGCGGTAGATACTACTGAAGGGCCTGTGATGGTGATTGCCGGCCCGGGAACAGGGAAAACAGAAGTGTTGGGTATGCGGATTGCCAATCTTTTGCGCAGCGAAGCACAGATTGCCCCTCACGAAATATTATGCCTCACCTATACCGAAGAAGCGGCGCATAATATGCGGAAACGACTGAGCTCCATTGTTGGCCTGGCAGCGCAAAAAGTAAACATTCATACGTTTCATGGATTTTGTAACAATATTATCCAGAGCAACAGCGAATATTTTGGCCTGCGGCAAATGGACCTGGTTAGTGACCTGGAACGGGTGGAACTGATGCAGGATTTACTGGCCAAATTGCCGCCGCAGCATCCGATGCACCGCGTAGGCAATTCCACCTTTTATGACCTGAAACCATTGAATAACTTTTTCAATGAAATGAAAAAGGAAAACTGGTCGGCCGAAGATATTATCAATGCCATTGCCGCTTATCTGGAAGACCTGCCCAATCGCGAGCAATATATCTACAAGAAAAAAACAAAAACAAACAACCCCGGTGATATAAAGCAAAAGGAACTGGACGCCGAAACAGACAGGATGCAGAGAAGCATTGCTGCAGCCAATCTGTATAATGCCTACAACAATAAAATGTTGGAAATAGGGCGCTACGATTTTGCTGATATGATTCTCTGGGTGATAGATGCTTTTAAAAAGAACAGTTTTTTATTGCAGCATTACCAGGAACGTTATCAGTATATTCTGGTGGACGAATTTCAGGATACAAACGGTGCGCAGAATGAAATCCTGAATATGCTCACCAGTTATTGGGGTGAAGACGCCAACATCTTTGTAGTGGGCGATGACGACCAGAGTATCTATGAATTTCAGGGTGCGCGCATAAAGAATATTGTAGAATTCTACGAAAAGTATAAAACCAATATTGAGGTTATTGTATTGACAGAAAACTACCGATCCAGCCAGCCTGTGCTGGACAGGGCAATGAAAAGCATTGTAAATAATAAGCATCGATTGCTGAATGCCCTGGAAAATGTGAGCCTCACCAAAGACATTGTTTCTTCTCTACCCAGGTTTCTGACAGAGGATATTCCTGAACCTGTGGTGACGGCTTATTACAATCCTATGCACGAAGGTGTTGCGATTGTGAAGGAAATAGAAGCGCTGGCAGCACAAGGAACTTCCCTTGATAATGTGGCCATCTTGTACGCACAGCATAAGCAGGCCGATAATATTATAGCCTTGCTGGAACGGAAAAAGTTACCCTATACCATCCGCCGCAATGTCAATGTGCTGGATGAATTGATTCCGCGGCAGGTGCTGAAAATATTTGAATACCTGGCCCAGGAAAACAAGAAAGCGTTTAGTGCCGAACCGCTGTTGTTCGAACTATTGCACGCACCTTATTTTGGCATCGAACCAAATGATATTGCCATACTGTCTTTATTCCTTGCGGGAAAAGAGGCGAAAGAAAAAAATATCAAACACTGGCGACAGCTCTTTGCGCACGAAATGATACTCAGCACAATGGAGCTGAAATCGCTGAAGCAAATCCTGAAAACAGCCCGCTTGCTGGACAATTGGTTGCAGCAGTTGCAGGTTTTGCGGATGCCGATGCTGCTGGAAAAAATAGTGTATGACAGTGGTATTGTGGATTGGTGCCTGCAAGGTGAACACGCTGTTTGGGAAATGCAGGTGTTACAAACTTTCTTTGCCTTTGTGCAAAGCAACAGTACCCCGCAAACAAGCCTACGCCAGTTTCTGGAAATTATCGAAAAAATGATTTCGGAAGGTATTCAATTGTCTTTGCAGAAACTGGTGCAACAGGACAAAGGCGTTCAGCTCTTTACCGCCCACAGCGCTAAAGGTCTGGAGTTTGAATATGTTTATCTGATTGGTTGTACCAAAGATTTTTGGGAGAAAAAATCCGGCGGAAACAGCGGTATAAAATTTCCGGATACGCTCACCCGTACGGTGGATGAACAGGACGGTGATTATAAAATTGAAGTAGCCAGAAGGGTTTTTTATGTGGCAATCACCCGAGCCAAAAAACATTTGTATGTTTCCTTTGCGCAGCAGAAAGATGATGGCAAACCCCTGGAGCCTTCTGTATTTGTAGAAGAAATTATCAGTGATGAAAGACCTGTGAAACGCTTTGTGGAAACACCAGACTTTATCAATGAGCTGGCTTTGATGATGAAACCGGTAGATGATGTTTATCTGAAACTGGTGGATGAACAATTGATGCAGAAACAGTTGGAAAATTTTGCTTTGAGTGCTTCTTCATTGAGTAAATATTTGCGCTGCCCGGTGCAGTTTTATTATGAAGATGTGTTGCGCACACCAGTGTCGGAAAACGATAGTATGGCCTTTGGAACGGCTGTCCATTATGCATTGGAAAGAGCTTTCCAGGAAATGCTGAAAGTGCCCGACAAAAGCTTTCCGCCTGTGGAAGAAATGCTGAGCTATTTCCGCTACAAAATGCGCGACAAGGAGCTTGCTTTTACGCAGTTGCAATATGAGCGCCGCCTGCAATTGGGCGTGGATATCCTCACAGAATATTATAGCGACAATGTAGCAGGATGGAATAAGGATGTGCAACTGGAGAAATGGCTGCCAGCCAATATTGGTGCAGTTCCTATCAAAGGTAAAATAGATAAAATAGAATTATTGCCGGAGAATCAATGTCGCGTGGTGGATTACAAAACAGGCAAGCCCGATAGTCCGCATACCCGCGAAAACCTGGCTGCACCGAATGATAAGAATAATATGCTGGGTGGCGATTATTGGCGGCAAATGGTGTTTTATAAATTGCTGATAGAAAACCAGCCTTTCAATAAACTGAATGTAGGAGAAGGCGTGTTTGAATACATTGAAAAAGGGAAAGCCGGAACCTACACTCATAAGATTTTTATCCTACCCAGTGATGAAGAAGTGGTGCGCAAACAAATAGAAATAAGCTACCGTCAAATCAAAAATTATGAGTTTGAAGAAGGCTGTGGAAAGGAAGATTGTAAGTGGTGCAATTTTGCAAGAGATAATAAGGCAACGGTTATCGATTAATTGAATATCTGGTAAAGACCTTAAACAAAGCGCCGTACAATTCAGATTGTACGGCGCTTTGTTTAATTGTAAAGGATAATGCTTATACAGCAAAACTTTCTCCGCATCCGCAACTGCGGCTTGCATTCGGATTGATAAAATGGAAACCTTTTCCGTTTAATCCGTCTGTAAAATCCAGAACGGTATCGCAGAGATACAAATAGCTTTTCAGGTCTGTCACCAGCCTGATGCCGTTATCTTCAAAAACCTGGTCTTTAGGTTGCATTTCGTTATCGAAATCCAGTTTGTAAGACAAACCGGAACAACCGCCACCTACCACACCTACGCGCAGGAAATATTCTTCAGAAAGATTACTCTCCGCTATCAGTTGTAATACCTTTTCTCTCGCTTTTTCGCTAATCGTAATAGCGCCTATTTCTATGGCCATATTGCTGAATAATTAAGCAGTATTGTAATTAAAATTAGTGTGCTTTTTCTTCAACCAGTTCCGGCAAGCCGTTTTTTACTCTGTAGTCATTGATAGCAGATTTGATTGCATCTTCGGCCAAAACAGAGCAATGGATTTTTACCGGAGGAAGGTTCAATTCTTCTACGATATCCATATTGTCAATTGCTCCGGCTTCGTCAATAGATTTGCCTTTCAGCCATTCTGTAGCCAAAGAGGAAGAGGCAATCGCAGAACCACATCCAAAAGTTTTGAATTTGGCGTCTTTGATAATTCCGGTTACTTCATCCACTTCAATTTGCAAACGCATAACGTCACCACACTCCGGTGCTCCCACGAGTCCTGTACCTACATTTTTGCTGTTTTTATCCAGCGTTCCTACGTTTTTAGGATTGCTGTAATGATCGATTACTTTTTCTGAATATGCCATTTCTAAATGATTTGAAAATTAGTTGATTTGAAAATGGTATTGTTTTTTAATTTTTGTCGATTTGAAACCCATTTTCAAATTGTCAAATCGATAAATTCTCAAATTAATCTTAGTGGTGTGCCCACTCAATTTTATCAAGGTCAATTCCTTCTTTAAACATTTCCCAAAGCGGGCTCATTTCGCGCAGCTTCAGTACAGTTTCGGTAATTGCTTTAATAGTATAATCAATTTCTGCATCAGTTGTAAAACGACCAAGTCCGAAGCGCAAAGAGCTATGAGCCAGATCATCACCAAGACCCAATGATTTCAATACGTAAGATGGTTCAAGTGAAGCTGAAGTACAGGCGGAACCGCTCGATAAAGCGATTTGTTTGTTGAAGCCCATCAGTAAACCTTCTCCTTCTACATATTTGAAAGAAATATTGGCTACGTGTGGCAAACGATGTTCAATATTACCATTCACATAAGATTCGTCAATTTGTGTCAGAGCCGCTTCCAGTCTGTCGCGCATAGCACTCAGGCGAACTGCTTCTGCATCCATTTCCTGCATACAAAGTTCACAAGCCCTACCAAAACCAACAATACCCGGAACGTTGAGTGTGCCGCTGCGCATACCGCGCTCGTGGCCACCGCCATCCATTTGAGCTGTTACTTTTACGCGTGGGTTTTTACGACGCACATACAAACAGCCAACGCCTTTTGGTCCATACATTTTGTGGCCGCTGAATGACATCAGGTCAATTCCGTCTGCCAATACATCAACCGGTATTTTACCCACAGCTTGCGTACCATCTGTAAAGAAAAGTACGCCGTGTTTTTTAGCGATTGCTGCAATTTCACGGATCGGTTGTACAACACCAATTTCGTTGTTGCCATACATGATGGTAATCAGGATTGTCTTTGGGGTAATGGCTTTTTCCAGTTCTGCAAGGTCTATCAAACCATCAGGCTGAACCTGAAGATAAGTTACGGCTCCGCCTTGTTTTTCAAGGTGTTTGCAGGTATCCAGGATTGCTTTATGTTCTGTAGTGCAGGTGATAATGTGGTTGCCTTTGCTGGCATACATTTCAAAAACACCTTTGATAGCCAGGTTATTGGCTTCTGTCGCGCCTGAGGTAAAAATGATCTCTTTAGGATCTGCGCCAATCAGTTTTGCTACCTGCTCACGTGCATAATCCACAGCTTCTTCTGCTACCCAACCAAATGAGTGATTACGGCTGGCAGCGTTACCAAATTTTTCAACGAAATAAGGAAGCATCGTGTCCAAAACACGTTGATCCATTGGGGTTGTGGCATTATTATCCAGATATATCGGGAATTTAAGTTCCATTTTGCTTAGTTTCTTGTTTAGTTTTGCAACTGCGAAGATAGGCTAAACCCTTTATTTTAGCCTATAAATTCTGTTATAATCACATCTTTAAAAACTATTCCTTCTTAAATATGGTCCGTATTGAACACATTGGCATTGCAGTAGAAAGCCTGAAAGATTCGATTGAATTGTATGAACAACTGCTGAACACACCTTGTTATAAAACAGAAGCCGTTGAAAGTGAGTTTGTTGAAACGGCTTTTTTTAAAGTTGGGGATTCTAAAATTGAGTTGCTCGAAGCTTCGGACCCTAACAGTGCAATTGCGAAATTCATTGCCAAAAAAGGCCAGGGCATTCATCATATTGCCTACGAAGTGGAAAATATCCATGCCGAAATGAAACGGCTGGAAGCACTTGGTTTTGAATTATTAAATAAAGAACCCAAGCGCGGCGCCGACAATAAACTGGTTTGCTTCCTTCACCCGAAGACGAGCGGTGGTGTGTTGGTAGAATTGTGCCAGGAGATTGTGTAAAAATAAAAAGTGCGAGATTCTCCGAGAATCTCGCACTTTTTATAGTTTTTTAAATTACAATACTTATGCCAAAACAACTTCCGGCAATTCCCTTGGCTGGTATTTACTCATTTCTTTTGCAATGGCTTCGATATGAGGAGGTGTGGTGCCGCAGCAGCCGCCAACCAGGTTAATCCAGCCATTTTGTGCAAACGAGCCAACAATCGCAGCAGTTTGTTCTGGTGTTTCGTCATATTCACCCATCGCATTAGGTAAGCCGGCGTTTGGGTAAGCGCTTACATTACATGCAGCAAGCTGAGCCAGTTCTTCAATATGCGGACGCATTTGTTCTGCTCCAAGCGCGCAGTTCAATCCGATACTGATGGGGTTGGCGTGCATCATCGAAACATAAAATGCTTCCAGGGTTTGTCCGCTCAAAGTGCGGCCCGAAGCATCTGTAATCGTACCGGAAATCATTACCGGCAATTTTTCGATTTTAGTATCATTGAAGTATTTTTCAATGGCATACACCGCAGCTTTGGCATTCAGTGTATCGAAAATGGTTTCCACCAAAAGGATATCTACTCCTTCTTCTACAAGGGCTTTAATTTGTTCGTAATAAGCATCTGCAACCTCATCAAAAGTAATAGCACGGTAGCCGGGATTATTGACATCTGGAGAAAGGGAAAGAGTTTTATTCATCGGGCCAATTGCTCCTGCAACAAACTTCTGTGATCCCGGATGATCAGCTTTATAACTATCAACTGCTGCGCGGGCTGCTTTTACTGCTGCGCGGTTTACCTCATCTGCATAGGCTTCCATTTCGTAATCTGCCATGGAAACTTTTTGGGCATTAAAAGTGTTCGTTTCAATAATATCGGCACCGGCGTCCAGGTATTCACGGTGAATGGCCTGGATAATCTGCGGTTGCGTGATGCACAACATATCATTGTTGCCTTTTACATCAAGGTGCCAGTTTTTAAATTGTTCACCACGGTAGTCAGCCTCTTCCAGTTTATAGCGTTGTATCATTGTGCCCATTGCACCGTCAATTATTAATATTTTGTCGGCAAGCAGGTTCAGCAATATTTCTCTTTTGGTCATTTTTGTAATTTTTAGGGAATGAAAGTTCAATTCCTGCGGATTGCAAAATTAGAGCCATATCAGGACAAACACAAAAGCTTATTTTTACACCCTAAAAAATCAGGAATGGAAAATTTAGCTGCAAAAGAAGAATTTCTGCGCTCGGAGTTTGTTGCTGCTCTCCGGACGATTAACCCTAACACAGCTCCTTTGTTTGGCAAAATGAACCCGCAGCAAATGGTGGAACACATGGCGGAATATATCAGGTTGGGTTATGGAAATCCGGTAGTTACACAGTTTTTTTATACAGCAGAATCTGTAGAAAGAACACGGGCATTTATAATGAGTGACAAACCTTTTAAAGAAAATACGCCCAATCCGATTATGGGAGAAACGCCCAAACCAATCATTCAGCCTACTTATGAAGCTGCTATTAAAGATGCAGAAATGGCTATCAAAGAATTGTTTGAAGCGTTTGGTAAAAATGACAAGCTCGAAGTAGCCAGCCCATTTTTTGGTATTTTGAATTATGAAATGACAATTCAGTTGCTGACAAAACATGCCGAACATCATCTGCGCCAGTTTGGGATAAAAAGTTAGTTTTTCCTGTTTTATGGATTTTACTAGTTTTCTGCATCTGATATTTACGTTGTCAGCTTTGGTTCGCTGCATAGCAGAAAGCACTAAATTTGCGGCGCCTTATTTATCAAATAAAAAAAATTACAATGAGCGAGTTAGAAAACAGAAATACGGATACCCCACCTAAATGGCGTGCATGGATGCACATAGCGATGGGAATAGTTTACATCCTTTTTGGAGTACTGATATTCTACGTAAAGCGTTTTGGCAGTATTGACCTTGGCGAACCAGCCGTATATGGGATGAGTATTTTATTGTCTTTGTATGGAGTCTTCAGGCTTTGGCGTGGAATTGCCGACCTGCGGATGATACATCGCCAATAATAAATTTCTGTTATTTTTCTTTTCCTCAAAACGGGTGCAAGCCGCATCCCTATTAGTTTTGCGGCTGTTAAACTTCTGTTAGATTAAAGTCATCATCAAACCTTCTTTTACAAATTATGTCTAAAATTGCAATGATGCAGTGGTGGAAAAACATTAGTCTTTTAATAGTTGGCGCAATAATTTTCGGTTCTTGTGGCGAAGATAAGTCCGTGCCGAAAGTTACAGATACGCTTAGTTCCGGTGTGCTGAACATTTCTGTAGATGAAACGTACAAACCAATTATCGAGGAAGAAATAAAAGTTTTTCTGAGCACCTATCCTGAAGCTAAAATCAATGCGAGCTACAAGCCTGAAGCCGAAGCGGTGAAGGATTATCTGGAAGGTAAAGTAAAGATGGTTATTGTTTCCAGAGAGTTGACCGAAACAGAAAAAGAGTATTGCAGTACCAGGAAAATATTTCCTGCTTCGCTGGTGTTGGCAAAAGACGCCATTGCGATTGTACTGAATAAAGACGCAAAAGATTCTGCTTTCAGTATGACTCAGTTGAAAGGAATTATTGCCGGAGAAGCGGAGAAAAAATATACTGTTGTCTTTGATAATGCGGGTTCCAGCACTTTGAAATTCATTACAGATTCTCTGATGCGTGGCAAACCTTTAGGCAAGAACCTTTTTGCAGCAAAAGGAAATGAAGAGGTGATTCAGTATGTAATGAAAAATCCTGAGGCAATGGGTTTTGTAGGACTTAGCTACGTAAGCGACACAATTGATTCGACAGCAGAAAGATTCAGTACTAAAATAAAAATTGCAGGGATGCTCAACGATAGCAGTCAGCAATATTATCAGCCTTACCAGGCTGCAATTGCTCTGAAGCTTTATCCGCTTGTGCGTAAAATGATCTATATAAAGAATGAGACGTATGCAGGACTGGCAACTGGCTTTAGCAATTTTTTGGCATACGATAAAGGGCAATTAATATTGGGCAAAGCGCGTTTAGTACCCATGAGAATGAGTATCGTTATCCGGGAAGCGGCCATCAATACAGAACCTCAACAATAATAGTAAACTTTAAAAAGAAATAATATCAACACAAAATAATGAAGAACACAAAAAAATCGATTCTTGCAGTTGCTTTGCTTGGCCTTGGGTTTAGTGCAAAAGCTCAATCTGTAGAGGAAGGCATTAAAATGCTGAATTATGAACGCTATGAAACAGCCCAAAAAGTTTTAGAACCATTGGTTGCCGGCAATGCACGCGCTAATTATTATCTTGGATTGGCACAATTGGGAAGTGAAAAGAAAGATGCAGCTCGTGCTACTTTCATGAAATTTCCTGAAGATCCGGCTAACATTGCGGGTCTTGCACGTGTAGATTTTGCAGAAGGAAAATCTACAGAAGGAACAGCAAAAGCACTTCAGGCAGCTGCCAAAGCAAAAAAGAAAGACTGGGAACCACAAAAATTCGCAGCAGATGCTTTGGCGTCTGATGGTGGAAATCCTGCAATGGCGGTAGAGTATTACACCAAAGCAATTGAAAAAGCCCCTGAGAATAATGATTTGAAAATTGCTTTTGGTGATGCTGCTCAAAAAATGGATAATGGTGGTGGTAAAGCGATGACCAGCTATGAGAATGTAATTGCAAAAGACCCTAGAAACTCTCTTGCCTACAGCCGTATCGGTAAACTATGGTATGCAGCCCGTAAATATGACAGCGCATTGGTGAATTATTCACGCGCTAAAGATGCAGATCCGTCAAATCCTTTGCCATATCGCGATTTGGCTAGTGCCTATTTTTATGTTGGAAAATATGAGTTGGCCAAGCAAAACAGCGATGAATATCTGAAGCGTTCAGACAATTCTGCAGAGGATAAAATTCAACATGCTAATTTGTTGTATTTATCTAAAGATTATGCAGGAGCAATCAAAGAAATGCAGGATCTGATAGCTTCCGGTGTAGAGAAACCTTATATGTATCGTATTATTGGTTACAGTCAGTCTGAGTTGAATGACAGTACTAATGCGTTAATCAATATGGATAAATTCTTTGCTAAACAGGATGCTAAGAAAATCCTGCCATCGGATTACATGTATTATGGAAAAATCCTGAATCAGAATGGTAAAGTGGCAGAAGCGGACGAATATTACAACAAAGCTATCGCAGCGGATACCTCAAAAGATAAATCTGATTTATACCGTAAAATAGCGGAAGGTTTTGCTGCTCAAAAAACCGAAATCGCCTATACCAAAGCAGCAGGTTGGTATGCTAAAATTGTTTCAGAAAATAATGGCGTTAAGGTGTTGGATTATTTCTATTGGGGCTATTATTTTTATGGAAGTAAAAAATATGATGATGCTGCAAAAGCATTTGCTGCTATGCATGCCAAATATCCTGATCAACCCTCTGCTCCATATTGGCAAGGTCGTGTAGCTGCAGCGCAGGATCCGGAAGCTAAATCGGGTGGTGCAATTCCTTTCTTTAACGATTGGCTGAATATCCCAGATACGAAAGACTATACCAAAAAGAATCCGGACTTGAATATAGCTTATCAATATATTGCATTGTATTATTACAATAAGGGTGATAAGGCACAAACCCAAGTGTACATTGACAAAATTACTGCGATGTTCCCGGATGATAAATTTGCCAAGCAATTGAAGGATGCAATGTCTCCGGCTAAAAAGCCTACTTCAAGCAACGCAAAAAAGTAAAATTTAATTTCAGTACTGATTGAAAAGCACTTGCCAATGGCAAGTGCTTTTTTCGTAAGTATTGTGCCTGTTCAATAGAAAATTTGTTCCTTCAGTAGGGTAGATTTATTTAATTCAGTAGTAAATAAGCTCTTGTTCAGGCTTTCTGTTGGTGAAAGTAATGAAGTTGATTTAATGATAACAAACCCGACCTTTCGCTTATAAAATATTTATTCACTTAAAGGTGTCAATGAAGTAACGAAATTTTATACCAATTTAAAAGCTAAAATAGTAACATTTTGCAATCATCCACATGCCCTGCCTGCCCCGATACCTCGGTGGTCATTCCCCTTCTGCCCCGGCATGGGCAGGAATCTCTTACGAGTAGAGTAATTACAGATCCATTCAGCATGACATTAGTATGTAATATTTAGGTGTTAAAGTTGTCCTGCTTCTATTGAATCCATGAGCCAAAAGAGGTCAAAACGAAAAAGGCCGTAAATAAAACATTTACGGCCTTTTAAAAAAATGAATGCGATTTCAGATATTATTCACCACTACGGTTTTTGCTAAAATCTTTTCCGTTATCGAAATCGAAGTTAAGCGAGAAACGAACGGTATTGCTCAAAGGGTTTCTGTTGATACCTGAACCTGAAGGAACAAGATAAGCAACATTCAAATTGAAAACAGTGTAACGAACACCAATACCAACTGTTAGGTATTTACGGGCGCCATTGTCTTTGTGCTCATAATAATAACCTGCACGTACAGCAAATTGATCCTGATACCAATATTCTGCACCAATTGCAGCATTTACACGTTTAATTCCGGCAGGGTCGCCAAAAGAACTGAATACGCCAGAAACAACGGATTTGTCAGGATAAGCAAAGCTTGTTCCGGTTGAATCAGCTTCAGGAGCAGGAACCAATAGTTTGTTGATATCTGCTGCAATTGTTATTTTATTGTAAGCGTCAGCTTTGTAGGTATATGCAGCACCGATACCAAGATTGGCAGGGATGAAATCACGACGGGTAGAAGTGTAAGAAATGCGGCTTCCCAGATTACTTGCCACCACACCTGCACTGAAAGTGCTTGCCTGGTCTTCGTTCAATTCATTGGTGCGGGAATAGTAAACCCCAATATCGCCGGCAACAGCATTACCTGGTTTGATATCACCTGTATTCGCAGCGCCTGTAGCTAACGAAGAGTGGATATACCTCAAAGCAATACCGGTAGAAAGGTAAGGTGAAAGACGACGGGAATAGCCAAAATCCAGGGAATATTCGCGTGGCATACCTGTTCCGTTTGCATTACCATCTTTATCCGTGTAGTTGATGTTACCTAGAGAGAAATAACGTAAAGAACCACTAATGGCCTGATTGTCTTCTTTGCCGAATTTTGCATATCCGGAAACATAAACAAGGTTGATATCCGGAACTAAATCCTGCAGCCATGGTGTATATGTGGCAGAAACGCCATATTTCTTTTTTGCAAAAGGAATTTTACCAACATTCCAATACTGTGCGTTGGCATCTGCAGAAATGGCAATACCTACATCGCCCATAGCACCTGAACGTGCATCCGGAGAAATACGTAAAAAAGGGACAGCAGTTGTAATAGCAATTTTTTGACCATTTACAGCTGTAGATTGCGCCGAAGCACTGTTAGCTGAGATGCCTGCAGCCAGAATACCTAGACTTACTATAGCAATTCGTTGAAACATTATGATAGTACTGATTTGTTTGTAATGTAAAAAATGTGAGCAAAAGTAAGGAAAACCCCGCAATATGTATCAAATGCATTAACGCACGAGTATTACTTTTTGGTATCCAAGGTCTTCAATATTTTTTTCAGTAGCAATTCTGATGCGATATGGATAAACGCCGGGAAGTAATTTTTCACCACCATTTCCGGTTCCGTTCCATATTACTTCTGCGCTGTTGCTGCCTGTTGGGGTAAATGTTTGCTCCAGGGTACGAACCAATCCTCCAGTCGTATTAAAAATATGAATGGTTGCTTTCAATACCTCGTTGGGATGATTGTGCTCGAAAACAAAATGGGTTTCATCTTTAAATGGATTAGGATAATTATAAAGATTACGCATTTTTACAACTTTACCATTCAATACCTCGAAAGTTACTGTTCCTTCACCTGAATTATTAAATACGTCCCAGGCTTTAACTCTCAGGGTATGAATGCCATCTGTAAGATTATTGATAGGGAAATTTACAAAACCACGCTGATAAGTATTCGGTGCAGTTTCGTAATAGTCATTCAATACATATGGTGCCTCTTCTACATTGTCCAGTACTGCACTGAGGTCGTGGCCTACAAAATTGCCGGATACGTTAATCCCGCTTTTGTCGGTGATGATGGCATATAACACTGAGTTTGAGCCTGTCAATCCACCGTTTTTGAAAAGGGAATCATTCATAAACGGACGCACAAGGGGAGCGTCATTATCTGCCACGACATTATCAGAAAACCCGCCTACAGTAAATGTAGTATCTGCGCCGGCGGCATCAATTTGACCATTCTCTGCGTAATAGCTGATTTTTCCTTTGCCAAATTCGTAGTTTATATCTTTCGGTGTTATAAAATCGAAGCTGAAAAACCCGTTTTGAACGGTAGCAATGCCTTTATAAATAATATTGTTCTGAAGTTCGAATTCGCGGTAAGTACCACCGCTATTGTCAGTTTGGATAGCTCTGGTCTGGGCCTTATCAAAGAAGGTAATATTGACTTTGCCGTTAAAATCACTCATAATGTTACCGTCATCATTTCTTACCGAACCTTTGATACGGTAATTACCAAGTGATTTTACAGAATCACTATTGACTGCCACACCATTCACCATTTCCTGAACCGAATCTGTCTGGACATCATAGCGTGGGAAATTAGGAATAAGAGCGGGATCGCCCAATAATGCAAATTTGCGCGAGTTAAGATTATCGCCTTTTTTTACGACCTGATTTTTCGAAATACGGAAAGCTTCTCCAAGTGTATACCAGCCACTGTGTGTTTTTGTAAACTGGGCATGCAAATAAGCCGTATTAAATTCTTTATTCGGATTTGCATATACGACCTGGGTAGTTGTCACCAAGGCAATTGCGCCACCATTACTTTTCAGCATGATTTTTTCACCCGCAGATTGTAGAGATGGATTATCGAAGCGGCTAAAGTCGCAGGTTGCCGTAATCATAATCGGCAATTTGTACATGTTATTCCAGCTGTTATAGTCATCCTGAGTAACAATCCTTTTGGTGGATAATGTATAAATACTGCCATGCCCGCTATAATTAATCAGAAATGTTCCTTTGCTGATGTTATCATTAATTATTTTATTGGCATCGGGGCACCTGGGTCCTCCCGGAGTAGATATAATGTTCATATTATCCAGGTAAACTTTTGCTGCCTTATAAATGTTAGTAGTATTTTCTACCGTTTTATACATTGCATCAGCATCCATCAGATGGTCTCCTCCGCTGTCTTCTTTGTCTGCTGTGAAAATATTATTGATGCGCCATGGGCCTAATGATTCATTGCTTTTGTAACGGATGATTTTGTCAACAATAGCCATCGCCTGATCTGCATTTGTAGCGGGAATCCTGCCCACTCCGATATCCATTAAAGGAAGGTCTTCTTCGATATATTCGTCATCATCCAGCAAAGCAAAAAAGTCATCTGTACAATAACCGGAATTAGCATTTAAAGATTCAGGGGTTTCAAAAGTTGGAACCAATTTTGCATTGTTGGCAATAATATTCTTATAATCGAAAGATGCCTGGCCAAGAAGTAGCAAATATTTCGGCATTTTGCTTTCATCAGTTCCTGCACGATCATAAAACATTTTTGCAAAGTCGCGAATCGCAGAAATGTCTTTAGAGCCCGAACCAAATTCGTTGTAAACCTGATTGACGTCAACAACAGTCACTTTCAGCCCGCTGTTATTTCGATGAAAATCAGCAAGTTTATTGGCAGCATTCATAAATTCCGGATGCGCTACAATTATATAATCAACCTGGTCAAGACCATGTAAATTTTGATTGGGGACGAAGCCGGCAAACACCGGGTTTAAAAATCCATTATCTGTGGCAATATATTCTCTCAGCTGGCCTGCATTTCTCACGAATGAAAATGTAGAGCCGGATAAAGCACCTTCGATGCGGGTCGGTTCAAGTGGGTTGGTTACATCCCATATTTTTACGTCAGCATTTGCATTCGCTAGTTGGAAATTTGCCACCGAAGATGGTGCAACGCTCCGCCAGTCCCGAAATGACAATTGGGTTCCAGAATTGAAGGATAATTGTCTGCGCGTATTTACTTCTACAAAATCAAGATATCCTTTTGCAGTGGTGACATATTTTTGATAGGTAAAAGTGAAGCTGAGCGCATCAGCACCGAAAGCATTGGTTAATCCACTATTATAAATACCTCTTCCGGGATCTTCTCCATCCACACCACTAATTCCTGTAAAGGAATGAATTCCCAAAGTCTGACCATTTAGTGTTGCAGTGAAGCTGGATGCGTTATTATCTCCAAGAGCAGCCGCAGCAAGGCTGTAAGCAAAATAAACAGAATCGTTTGAGCTTTTTATAGGAAAGGTAAACGTTTGAGAAGAAGAAAGTCCGTTGCTGAAGCCGAAAGTTTCGCCCCACCAGGTTTTGCCAAACAGGCCAAGGTTAACCAAATCTTTTTCGTGCACCGCATAGTCATTAAAGCTGGTGACAGTATTATTGGGTGATGTTCCCGAAGGAGTAGTTATTATCCTTTTCCCAATTCCATTATTAAAACTGATAAAATAATAACTGCTGTCTGCATATAAATTGTTTCTGTGATTGAATTGCTGACGCACGCTGTCTTTTACCCATTCTGTAGGTCCGTTTGCAAAAAAGAGAAAATAATCTCCGGCGTTAAAAATTCCGTCGCCGCCATCATGCATTTCAATGGCATTTTCCTGCAAATCGTCAAATCGTTTTACTTTATTGGATTCATATAACATTGTTCCCCCATTGCCAAACAAACGAATAGAGCCGCTGCTGATGCTGGCTGATTGTCCCAAAGTGTTTTTTACAAAATTGTAATCCACTTTATAAATACCCCTTTGAGCAACAGCAAGTTTTTGCCATCCTCCTTCAGCTAATATGGATGACGAGCCTGTTGTTTTTGACAGACTTACAGTGCCAGATGATCTTTCTTTTGTAGTGGCAGGTTCGGTAATATTTACAGTGAATTTTTGGAGGCGTTCCAATTGTCCTGCAGCATTTTTACGGAAGGCCGGAACCTGCACGAATGCAAAGTTTTTTTTGCGCTCTACGCCAACAGAGATATCAACAAAAGAGGATGCTTTCAGCAGGCTATCTGAAATAAGTTCAGTTGAATGCATAAACTCTTCTCCTGTGATTTTCACAGAGGGATTTCCTGCATTTTTCAGTTCTATTCTTGCAATATAAGAGGCGCCGGAAAAAAGAGCGTTATTCTTAGTGAAAACAAATTGTTTTGCTTCCTGAGCCTGAACGCATAGCGGCAGGGTGAAAAAAGAAAAAAGGCAAAAAAATTGCTTGGTCATAATGTTTGTTCTATTTTGGTGATAGAAATTCATTCTCAAAGTTAAGCTATACAGGGTAATAAAAATTAAGATACGAAACGAATCAGGATCAGAGATTTTTGAAACTTATTTTTAAACGGAAAAATTACCATTTTATTATAAAATTGTTTTTGGGTAATCGAAAGCAAAGTGATCGAATAAATTCTCTAAAAAGCTGAAGCAGAACATTTTTTTGAGAATTAAAAATGGCTTCGGAAATAAAAATGAAGGAATGTTGGGGTATTAGAATATTGCGGAAGTGTTGATTATAAAAGCTTCCAGCGGTTTTTTTATTGTTTTTTCTCCTTTTTTTAAGAGTTTTAAAAAGATTTTTTGAAAAATGAGGGGAGAAATACTTGACATTCTCAAAAAGTTGCTCTACTATTGTAGGACTTTTAACAATATCGGACTTAATTAGTAGTAAATATTTTTCTCAGAATTATGAAAAGAACACTCATTAATATGAGCCTTCTGTGCGTCGGAACAGTTACGCTCTTATCTGCCTGCTCTTCCAACAAAGGTGGCGGTGCTTCCAGCAAAACAGGCTGGAATTACAATGATCCTAAACTTGGTGGATTTGATGTGCCAAATTATCCTGGTCAACAAACGGGTCCTGGGCTTGTTTTTGTAGAAGGTGGCCGTTTCACAATGGGTCAAACAGAAGATGACTTAGTAGATGAACACACAAATATTCCGCGTACAGTTTCAGTTTCTTCTTTCTATATGGATCAGACTGAAGTTGCCAATGTTCATTATCGTGAATATACCTATTGGACTAGTCGTGCATATTCTGCGGATTATCCGGATTTGGTTGGAAAAACCTTGCCAGATACTACTGCCTGGAGAAAAGGATTGTCATACAACGAACCTTTAGTTGACTATTATTTCCGTCATGCGGCATATAATTTCTATCCGGTTGTTGGCGTTTCCTGGGAACAAGCTAACGACTATTGTAAATGGCGTACCGATCGCGTTAATGAACTTATACTTATTAAAAGTGGTAAGTTGAAAAAGAATCCTAATCAGGTGAACGAAGACGTTTATAACGACGGAGCTTACCTTTCTGGTCAGTACGAAGGTATTGCCGGTGGTAACCGCAAAAGAGATTTTGATCCGAACGGTTCCGGTAAACGTAGTGTAAACTATTCTGATGGAATTTTCCTTCCTGCATATCGTCTTCCTACAGAAGCTGAGTGGGAATACGCAGCACTTGGTCTTAAAGCTAACAATCCGGAACCAGCAACAAAACGTCGTCGTGGTGAAGAGGTTATTACAAACAGAAATTCTTATCCTTGGGGAGATCCAAATACTACCCGTTTCGGAATCCGTAATTCTTATCAGGGTGAATTCCTTGCTAACTATAAACGTGGTGCAGGCGACAATATGGGTATAGCCGGTGGTTTGAATGATAATGCAGATATTCCAACAAACGTGGGTTCATTTATGCCAAATTCACTTGGATTGTACAATATGGCAGGTAACGTGAGTGAGTGGGTTTTGGATACTTATCGTCCAACTTCACATCAGGATGTTGATGACTTCCGTCCATTCCGTGGTAACGTTTACAAAACATATACCCGCAATACTGAAGATGGCGCTTTGGAAGAAAAAGACAGCCTGGGTCGTTTGATTCAGCGTCAATTGGATTCAAATGAAATGGCAAGAAGTGGCAATAACTATAAAATGAAAAAAGCTGATGTTCGTAACATGGGTGATGGTGATAGCTTGTCATTATATGTTTATGATTATGGTAAAACTTCTCTGATTAACGACGAAACAAAAGTCTACAAAGGTGGTTCCTGGAATGATCGTGCATATTATATGTCACCAGGTACACGTCGCTTTATGCAGGCTGACAGATCAAGTTCTACTATTGGATTCCGTTGTGCAATGGATCGTTTGGGTAGCCCGAACGGAACACCGGGTAACATTTTCTCCGGTAAAATGAAAAAAAGATAATTTTTGAGAAATTATAGAAAAACCCACCAAACATTTGGTGGGTTTTTTATTTTTACAACATAAAATGCAGACATTGGATACAGCCGCACTCTATAAGATATTTCTCCAGTTTCCTTCCGTACAGACAGACACCAGAAAAATACGTTCTGGTGATATTTTCTTTGCACTGAAAGGCCCTTCTTTTAACGGGAATGCTTTTGCAGAACAGGCGTTGGAGCTGGGTGCTGCTTACGTGGTAGTGGATGAGCTGGCATTTGCTGCTAATCCGAAATGTATCTTGGTTGAGGATGTATTAAAGTGTTTGCAACTTTTAGCACGCCACCATCGTCAGCAATTCAACATCCCGTTTATAGCTATTACTGGTTCTAATGGAAAAACCACCTCTAAAGAATTAGTTGCTACTGTTTTATCTCAAAAGTTTAAAACCTATGCTACAGAGGGAAATCTAAATAATCACATTGGTGTACCGCTAACGATTTTGAAAATTAAGAATGATGCAGAAATGGCAATTATTGAAATGGGGGCAAACCATCAAAGGGAAATAGCCTCTTATTGTGAAATTGCGTTGCCAAATTTTGGCATTATCAATAACTGCGGTAAGGCCCATATTGAAGGTTTTGGGGGAATTGAAGGTGTTAGAAAGGGAAAAGGCGAATTGTATGATTTTATCAGAAACAATGGTGGCACGATTTTTCGGAATGTTGATCTGGACTACCTTGTAGATATGGCCAAAGGAATTTCGAATCAAATTACCTATGGTTCAGACGAAGCCGTTTATGTTGGTTATGTGACAGATAATTCAATTACATTGGATATTCATTTAGATGCACCGGATTATTCAATGGATATTCATAGTAATCTTGTAGGAGAATATAACTTTCCTAATCTGATGCTGGCTGTTGCTGTTGGAGATTATTTTGGTGTTGCTGGAGACGAAATAAAATCAGCGATTGAGGCTTATCAACCTGATAACAGCCGTTCGCAGTTAATTGAAAAAAGCAGCAATAAAATTATTCTGGACGCCTATAATGCTAACCCTACCAGTATGCGCGCGGCTATTTCTAATTTTTCAAAACTTGAAGGAAGTAAAATCCTTTGGCTTGGTGCTATGAAGGAAATGGGAACCGATGAGGCAAAGGAGCATCAGGAATTACTTGCGTTTATCGAGCAATGGCAATGGGAAGATATAATTCTTGTAGGTAAAGAATTTGAGCCTTTTAAAGCCGATAAAAAGTGGTTTGAAACATCGATGCAGGCAGCAGAATATATTTCGCAAAACAAACCCCGCGAAGCGATGATATTAATCAAAGGTTCGCGGGGTAGTAAGATGGAAAAAATGTTTGATGTGCTATAAAAATTCTTAGTAGTTGATGACCTGCTCTTCCATTACCGGCATTTCTCTGAACTCATATTGCTGATTACGCAATTGTGGCTCAAACCCTGCTTCACGAATCGCTTCTTGAATACCAGCTGCTGTAAACCGATGCGGCGCTCCGGCAGCACTTACTACATTTTCTTCAATCATTATGGAGCCAAAATCATTAGCTCCTGCATGAAGGCACATTTGTGCCACTTGTTTCCCGACAGTAAGCCACGAAGCCTGAATGTTTTTTACGTTTGGCAACATAATGCGGCAAAGCGCAATCATGCGGATATATTCTTCTCCGCTGGTATCGTATTTTGTTTTGCGGATGCGTGCCAATAAAGTATCAACATCCTGGAATGTCCAGGGAATAAACGCCAGAAATCCTTTTGCATTTTCCGGTTTCATCGCTTGCACTTCGCGCAGCTTTACCAGGTGCTCAAAGCGCTCTTCAATCGTTTCTACATGACCAAACATCATCGTAGCGGATGTAGTAAGGCCAACCTGATGTGCTTCTTTCATCACATCCAGCCATTCCTGTGCACCACATTTTCCTTTAGAAATTAAGCGGCGAACACGATCATTTAAAATCTCTGCTCCCGGGCCTGGCATACTATCCATGCCTGCAGCTTTCAGTCGCTCCAATGCTTCCCTGTGGCTGATTCCGGATACTTTGCAGATATGTGCCACTTCGGGTGGGCCAAGTGCATGTAGTTTTAAATTAGGGTACAATTGTTTCAGTTCGCGAAACAAATCCGTGTAATATTCTATACCCAGTGCAGGGTGGTGTCCTCCTTGCAAAAGCAATTGTTCGCCGCCATAACGGAAGGTTTCCTCGATTTTAGTTTTGTAAGTTTCAATGTCAGTAATATAGGATTCGGGATGACCAGGGATACGATAGAAATTGCAAAATTTGCAATTGGCCACACAAACATTGGTGGTATTCATATTCCGGTCGATAATCCAGGTTACTTTCCCGTGTGGAACTTGTTTTTTGCGAAGTTCATTACCCAAATACATCAATTCTGTCAGTGGCGCATTTTGGTGTAGGAAAACACCTTCTTCGATACTCAAAAACTCAAAGCGAAGGGCTTTGGCATATAGTTCTTGTAATTGCATGGGTCAAAATTAGTCAATTCGTTCTTTAGTTTTCGAGCCATTTTTATAATCCGGCCATTACTTAATTCAATACTTTTCTTTGTAATGGAATATTTGGATTCTTATGCCTGTAATTCAGATAAAAAATCCACGAAAGCTGTATCTTGTTTGCTCTTGTTGAATTGACTCTCATTGCATTGAAGGCAATTTTGACGAAGTGAATTATACTCTTCTTCAGAAAAGCTAATAAATCGTTGAATATTATGTGACAAAACCTGATAATCTCCTGAGGCACAGGTCAATCCGGTTTGAGTTTCATCAATAATTTCGGCCGCCTCGCCATGTCCGCAAAATAAAATGGGAAGTCCGTTTGCGTAAGCATTAAAAATTTTGGATGGCACGGCACCTTCAATGTTGCTGCTGAGCGGAATCAGCATGGCATGGTATTGTGTGAGTATCTCAGGTATTTTTTTTGCTGAAACAGAACCGTGATAATAAACACCATTTTCAGGATGTTGTTTTATAAAATCCAGTATCTGCCTTAGTTCATAGCCTTGCCCATACAAATGCAATTCTGTTCCTAATGCAGCAAAATTTATTACCTGCACGATAGCTGCAACACCTTGTGCGATACCCAGCAGACCCGAGTAAACAATTTTTCTTTTTCCTTCAGGTCTGTCAAGTTTAGCAGTTGGTTGCGCAGGCTGCAAATTGCGGTAGACAAATATTTTTTTATGCGGTGTCAGGCTTTCAATATGCTTTTTGATTGAGTTTGATTGTGCCGAAATGGCATTTGCATTCTGATACATTTTAAGCTCAAGGTTTTGTAAAAAACTAAGCAGTTTCCCTTCTTTAATAAAACCAAGGTTGTGAGCTGTTTTTGGCCATAAGTCACTCACATTCAACAATATTTTTGCTTTTGTGATTTTTGCTATTAATCCGCCGATATACCCTGTCACAAATGGCGGACTACTCAGGATAATAAGGTCAGGTTTGCTTTTTACGAGTTCCTTTCTTCCAAGCGTTAACAATGAAAAAGTATAACTAAGTAAACTGATTGCGCGCTTTATTTTGTTAGAAGAATGGGTTGGAATTAACCAGATGCGGGTTACAGATATTCCATCCACAATTTCTTTGTGTAAAAATTTGCGTCTGTATTCGCTAAAAATTTTCCCTGTAGGATAATTTGGCATTGCAGCAATCACCTGAACCTCAAACCCCTTTTGCTGCAACATAATGGCAAGATGATACATTCTGCCAGGTGCGGCGCCTGTTTCAGGCGGAAAAGAGGAGCAAAATAAGGTGATGCGCTTTGTCATAATTATAATCCGATTCCGATACCAAGTTCTGCTAATTCGGCTGTTGCGTAATGGGTTTTAAGCAATGTGCTGACACATAATTCTTTTACCAGGCCAGTTTCTTTCTGAATAATGTACCAGTTCATACCCAGTTTTTGATAAATGGGTGCGTTGCCTAATAGAGCCTGATGAATATATCCGCCTATTTGTAAATGCAAACCCACTCGGCCATACAAAAATTCATGCCCTAAAAAAACACCGGATTTCCAGGCGTATTTTTTTTCTTCACCGAGATTGATTCCCTGTATCCGTTGAAAATCGTAAACGCTTTGGTGATAGGAATAATCGATTCCGGCAAAGACTTTGTTCTTTCCCCAATATCGTTTGCTGACATACAAGGAACTGAGGTAAACCGGCGTTGCGGCACTGCCTCTGCTTTCGCCGGTTGACATAGCAATTCCCTGACGCAGTTGCAATAAATATCTGTTACGCAAAGGTTGGAGTTTGCGTACAATTTTATTGGGTTGTGATGTGTTGGGGAAATAGCGTAAGCCGATATGGCCGCCCAAATAGTTTACACCCAGATTGGGTAATCTGAATTTGGCTGAAGACATATGCGTAAAGCTGATTCCCGCCTGCAAATCCCAATGTTTGTTGATATGATACCGAAGGTCTGATGACAAAAGGCTGAAATTATTGATATGCGCTCCCATAGCATTGTTCAGTGTGTCCCAATTGGGTGCAAAGGGAGAATAATGCTTGCTGATA
The DNA here is from genome assembly GCA_041661485.1 of Chitinophagaceae bacterium. Classification (GTDB taxonomy): domain Bacteria; phylum Bacteroidota; class Bacteroidia; order Chitinophagales; family Chitinophagaceae; genus Rurimicrobium. The sequence continues at coordinate 29,129 of JBAZUJ010000013.1, read as the reverse complement.
TATCCCAGGCCCATCCCGAATCGGAAGGTCCATTCCAGATTTTGCCGGCGGATAACAGGTAATTCCAGATTAGGATAAATTCCTACGCTCTGACCGTAGACTTCTTTGTCGTAATGAGTGTAAGTAATCCCAACACCCACAGTTGGGTAGCAGCGACGCTGTTGCCAGCTGGCTTTGCCATTCGTTTTCCAAAGAAAATTAAGGTCTGTTCCATATGAAAATGAAGGAATCGGACCGGTAAAGCGGGAAGTATGTTTGAATAAACGCCCACCCATTGCGTTCATTTCCATCCCAAAACCTTCCTTCCCTTTTTGAGCCTTAGCCGTAAATGCATTCAGGCAAAGCAAAAAAAGAATAAGTATAAAAGGTTTGCAAAAGGTCTTAAATGACAATAAGGGCATCTTTAATTCAGGTAATTCAATCGTTCAAACCTACAATTTTTCTGCGCAAAACAGACATTGCTGCAATCCTTTATCTTTGCACACTATTCAGAGTAGTATTCTTATGATTCGTACCATCGTTGTAGCAGCTTCCGAAAATAATGTGATTGGCATCAATAATCAGTTACCCTGGCACTTGTCTGACGATTTGAAATTTTTTAAAAAGGTAACATTGGGAAAACCGGTGTTGATGGGTCGCAAGACATTCGAGTCATTAGGAAGGCCATTACCCAAAAGATTGAATATTGTTCTTTCCCGAAATTCGATTTCCTTGCCGGAAGGCGTATTGCATTTCAGTACGTATGAAGAAGCAATTACTTTTCTGGAGCAGCAAAATACAGAGGAAGTTTGTGTGATTGGAGGAGGAGTCGTTTTTGCTGAATATCTGCACACAATCGACCAGGTTTTTCTGACGCGTGTACACACGATTCTGGAGAACGGTGAAGTTTTTTTTCCTGAATTGAAAGAAAATGAATGGCAAATAGTATGGGAGGAATTTCATCCCGAAGACGAAAATCACAATTACAGTTTTACATTCCAACACTATAAAAGAGTCCAACCCTGACCTGTGAATTTGTTTTCTTTTTGTCAAAAAATAAAATACCGCTTAAAGGCCAAAAGTCGCCATGGTGTTCATTCTCCTTTTGTTTTCGATTTTATCGAGAAAGTACTAAATGGAAAGACGTTAGCCGGAAAGTCTGTAGTTCCGGAAAGGTCAAATCTTCCTGAACGGCAAAGAATCATTGTAGATAGGATTTGTAATTATTACGGTGTAAATTCTCTTTGCTTTGGAAATCAAAACAGGATTTTGGTTAATGATAAATCTATACCGGTTCTGTATGTTTATACTGAAAGTTCTGAGTTAAGATTTCCTTACCAAGAAAATGATATCGTTGTTGTGTTGGATATTAATTCTGCAGAGAATAAATTCCGGGAATGGACTGGTTTATGTCAAAATCAGGAAGTGAAGTTATCAATAGATATTTTTGAAATGGGAATTTTATTTTTTCGAAAAGATTTTCTGGTAAAGCAGCATTTTATCCTGAAATATTAAGACAACCGTATATTTTACAAGACTTTTCATTTGTTGTTCATCCCTTATCTTTGTCCCTACAAAAAATGCCTTCATGCTCTGGTCCGGTTTTGGATGAACTGATAATGAGGCAGAAAAATTTGTTGCAATATGATTGCAGACCTTATACTCACACTTTTCTTAGTTGTTTTAAATGGCTTTTTTGTAGCCGCCGAATTTGCGATAGTTAAAGTTCGTTCCTCCCAGATAGATGTGGCCAAAGTGAGCAAATCGCTATCGCTTACCGCCAAAAATATTGTCAGTAACCTGGATGCTTACCTTGCTGCTACTCAACTGGGTATAACCCTGGCCAGTCTTGGTCTTGGTTGGGTAGGCGAGGGTGTTATGACCCGTATCATCCTGGAAATTTTCGGCATGTTGAACCTGAATATTGCTGAAGCAACTGCGCATAAAGCTGCAGTTCCGGTTGCATTTTCCATCATTACCATTTTGCATATTGTTTTTGGTGAGCTGGCTCCAAAGTCTATTGCCATCAGGTTTCCGGCAGGCACAACTTTTGCTATTGCCTGGCCATTGCGGGTGTTTTATTTTGTTTTACGTCCTGTTATCTGGCTGATGAATGGTCTGGCAAGCTTTCTGCTTCGTATGGTGGGCATAAAACCATTGCATGGCAATGAAATTCACTCCGAAGAGGAATTGAAAATGATTATTACCGAAAGTCACGAAGGTGGTGCAATAGAAGAAACAGAGCGGGAATTGATTCAGAATGTCTTTGATTTTGATGACCGCCGTGTGTGGGATATTCTTACTGCAAAAAAAAATATAACCGCCGTGCCGGCTGAGTATACGATTGAGCAGGCAATGGATTTCGCGATTAAAGAAGGATATTCACGTTACCCTGTCTGTGGCACCGAACTTGATGATATCAAAGGCATTATTTATACCAAAGATCTGATGCGTTGTATTATGGATCCAAATGTCAATCAGAAGGGGCCTATATTGCCACTTTGCCGAAAGGCTTATTTTATTTCGGCCAGTAAAAAAATCAAAGACTTACTAAAGGAATTTCAGAAAAAACACATTCACTTGGCCATTGTAACCGATGAGGTGGGTGATGTGACGGGAATTGTTTCTATGGAAGATATTCTGGAAGAATTGGTTGGTGAAATTCAGGACGAATATGATAATGAAAAGCCTGTTGTTGAATCAACAAACTATGGAACATTTATTGTCAGTGCGCATCATTCCCTCATCGATATCAACAAGTTGTTGCCAAACAAATTTGACGAAAACGAAAACTACGAGACATTGGCAGGATTGATTGCCTACCATCATCCGCACGAATTAAAAATGACTGACAAGTTTGAACTTCAAAACTATGAAATTACGATTCTGAACACCCACAACAATTCGGCAGAAAAAGTAGAGTTGAAATTGGTGGAAACAGAAGAATAGTCAACGATAACCTTATATTTGTAATTATGATTTTAGGACGATTTTTTGAACATACCGGACGCATTGCGTTAATGTTGAAAGGTGGCATCAGCCGTCCTGAAAATGGCAAGGTGTACTGGAAAGAATTTATGGTGCAATGCAATGACATCGGCATTCGGTCACTACCCATTGTGCTGGTTATTTCTATCTTTTTAGGAATGGTTTTGACCTTGCAGGTTGCTTATCAGTTAATCAGTCCCTGGGTACCCAAATATATTATTGCTCAACTTACCCGGGATACAGCCATTCTTGAACTGTCTCCGACATTGATTTGCATTGTGCTGGCAGGTGTGGTAGGAAGTAAGATAGCTTCCGAATTGGGCAATATGCGCGTTAGCGAACAGATAGATGCTTTGGAAATCATGGGAATTAATACCAAAACTTACCTGGTATTACCAAAAATAATTGCCGCGCTCATAATGGTTCCATGCCTGGTTATTCTATCAATTGCGATATGCATTTTTGGTGGATACATTGCCGGTGTTACCAGCAATATTCTCAGCGATCAGCAATTTACTCAGGGAATTACCACAGGTTTTGTGCCCTACAATCTTGTTGTTGCCATGTCCAAATCCTTTGCTTTTGCCTTTATTATTTCCACTATTCCTGCTTATTACGGCTATTATGTAAAGGGTGGTGCCCTGGAAATTGGTAAGGCATCAACAACCGCAGTGGTGGTGAGCTGCATTCTTATTCTTTTGGCGGATTATGCCGTTTCTGCTTTGCTGTTGAGTTAATCTTATATGGATTATAAAGGTTGTAAAAGTCCAGCTTTACACCTTATCATTTCTTTCACAACTTTTCTTGTGGAAATTCTTTGTGCCTGCAATCTTCATTTTTTAAGTAACATTTTCACACCACTAAAAATGATTTTATGCGCACATTCATTTCTTCTCAAAAAAAATTACCAGGTAAGATTGTACTTACCGTAACGTCACCTATCGTCGTTCTTTTTTCTTCCTGTGGTAATGAAGGGAACGCTCAACCGGGAGCGCCAACTATCAAAGGCAGTAAAATAACCTGGGATGTACAGCAAAATAACAACTGGTACAAACCTGGTGTTAACAATGAATTTTATGTTTTGCTCACACTGAAAGGTGGCAGCGCAGATGAGGATAAGGCCAGAACACCTTTGAATATTTCTGTAGTGCTGGATAGGAGTGGTTCAATGGATGGGGATAAAATAAAGTATGCACAAAAGGCAATTAACTTTTTGATAGACCAACTTGACTCAAAAGATAAATTGTCCATCGTTGACTATGACGATGTAGTAGAAATTCTCAGCAAACAGCATAACGTACAGAACAAGGAATTGCTGAAAAGTAAAGTAAATCTTTTGACGCCCAGAGGAAGTACTAACCTCTCTGGTGGCGCTCTGGAAGGTTATTTCCAGGTTAATTCAATGAAGCAAAGTGGTTATGTGAACAGGGTTTTATTATTGACAGATGGTTTGGCAAATGCAGGAATTTCTGATCCCTTAAAATTGAAGCAAATTGCAGATAAAAAGTTCACCGGAACAGGAATTGGCTTGTCAACATTTGGAGTAGGTGCAGATTATAATGAAGACCTATTGACGATGATGGCCGAAGCGGGAAGGGGAAACTATTATTTTATTGGTCAGCCGAATCAGATACCTGATATTTTTGGAAAGGAACTAAAAGGTTTGTTGAATGTGGTTGCTCAGAATACTTATGTCCAGTTTTTATTGCCCCGCAATATCATTTGTGAACAGGTTTATGGATACCCGTTTTCGACCGATGGAAAAATGGTAACAATAAACTTCAATGATGTATATGCAAATGAAGAAAAGGTAATTTTATTAAAATTGCGCTCTGATGCAATGCAAACTGAGCCTTTCAGTATCAGCGGTACAATGAATTATACAGACGCTGCCAATTTCGATACAAAGTCCACCAGTTTTAGCACAGTCTTTCGTCCCAGCAATGATCAGCAAAAAATCTATAGTAATGCAAATAAGAATGTGGAGGAAATGATTACTTTGTACCGGTCAACAGAAGAATTGGATCGTGTAATAGAGGATGCAGACAAAAAGGATTATAGTGCTGCCAGAACAAAAGCCTCAAAAGCTTTGGATGATATTAAGCAAAAGCAAATAGCAATGCCTTCTGCAAAACTAAAAGCTCAGGAAGAAAAGCTGGAAAAGTATGTGAACGAAATGGAATCAATTGAATCCAGAAGTGAAGACGAGCAAAAAATAATTCAGAAGGGTGTTAAAGAAGCAAATTATAAAACAAAGAAAAACAAGTAAAAAGAAAGGGCTCATCAATTGATGAGCCCTTTCTTAGTTTATAGCAGGAATAACTTTTAATGCTTTGCGCGCTTCATTTATAAAACTGCTGCCGGGATAATCAATAATCAATTGCTCATAATATTTTCTTGCCTCGTCTGGCTTCTGCAGGTATTTGTTGTTGATTTCTGCAATGCTGAACAATGCATCGTCGGCAAGAACATCTTTTCCATGACGTTCAAGAATCTGTTTGAGATAATCAATCGACTTTAAAAAATCCTTGTGCTTCTTTGCGATTTTACTGCGTAATAAAAGAATATCGTCGGCTAATGGGTTTTTGAGAAACGCTATTGCAATACTATCCAATAATTTTTCTGCCTCAGCATCTTTATTTTGAAACAGCAGCAGGTCGGCATAGGCAAATCGCTGAAGCGGAACCAAATTGCTGTCTGTAGGTATATTTTCAGTTATCAATACAGATAAAAAAAGTGCGTCATTCGCAATCAATTCTGAAGTGGAGGCTTTCAGTACAGAAAGTTGCCCTTGCGCCTGTTCAAAATCGTTTTGATAATAGGATAGTTTTGCGTTACGGAATCGTGCTTCCTCGCCTAAAGCGTCTTCCCTGAAAGCCTTGTCAACCTGAGCATACATCAATGCTGCATCCCATACTTTTCCGACAATAATGTAGTAGTCGCCCAGTTGTAATTTGCTTGTTGCGATGAAATCTTTGTTCCCAATTTTCAGGGCAATAGATTTCTCAAGCAGTTCAATCGCTTTGTTGGTATTGCCTGCTAATTGTGCTTCGAGCAGAGCATAATCGTTGATAATCGGATTGCCAAAAACGTCCGGGAATTCCACAGCAAATGCTGCATATTGCCTGGATAAATTTTCGATTTCTTCTTTTGGTGTGAGAATACTATGCTGGATTTTCATTAATTGCATCTGAAGCAATCCTTCTTTTGCCATTCTGTATCGCGGATGGGACGGGCCATAGTTGACAACAGTATTGTATGCTTTGGCAGCAACTTCATATTCCTGCTTTTGAGCAGCATTCGTTGCAAAATCAATTAATAATCTTCCCTTGTCTGTATTTCTTTTTTCGAGTGCCTGCACCTGAATGAGAGCCTGGTCCCAATTATTCTGAACAGAGAAAATCCACGTCAATAAATAGGTGTAGAGATAATTTTCGGGTTGGGCATTTACAAGTTTGATAATTGCTTTCTGAGCCTTTTTTTGTTTTTCGGCATCTTTGCCGATGATTTCCAGCAGGGTGGTTTCTATAGATTCATCGCCCCGCATCTGAGGCATATTCTGATTGCTTTCTATGATAATATTAATTGCCTTTTCAGTTTCTCCTGCTTTGTTATACAATCTGGCCAAAGGTGCGCTGTACAAGGCCGGGCTCTGGGTGATTTGCACAGCCCGCTCGTAAGTTCTAATTGTCCATTCATCATCTTTATTATTGGCGAAGGTGCTGGCCATTTGTTGGGTAAGAATGTCGTCTCCATTAATGTAGGTCAGCGCTGCAGTATATTGTTCGATGGCCTCTTTGTCCTTTTTTTCTATTTTGTAGACATTGCCTAATGCAATCAGATAAACAGGGTTATTGCCAAATCGTTGAAGTTGAGTTTTAGCCAGTTTTTCTGCTTTTTTATATTCTTTCAACTCCAGTAATGAGGTCAGATAATCCTGATAAAATTCATTGTTCTCCGGTGTTTTTGTGTACAAATCTTCATAGATGGCAATGGCATTTTTGTAGTCTTTTTTCTCAAAAAAAGTGCGTGCTTCCTGATACTTTACCTGGAGGTTGTTGTTTTGTATATTTTGGGTATACGAACAGACCGGTAAGCAAAGTAATAAAGAAAGCACGCACAGGGAATGCGATATAATATGTTTGAATTTCATCAATAATCTGGTATTTCGAAATTCAAGCTAAGCATTTTTTTAGTTTCTGCCCGCACTATTTTGAGCATCCACCAATTCCATTATTTTATCCAGCTTTGGTTCGAGGATAATTTCGGTACGACGGTTTTTGGCTCTTCCTTCCGGAGTGCTGTTGTCAGCTATAGGCAGATATTCACTTCTTCCGCTACTTATAATGCGTGTAGGATTGACAAAATAGTCTTTTACAAGAATGCGTGTAATTTCAGTACTTCTGGCAACGCTAAGCGCCCAGTTGTCCTGGAATTTTTTCACAATCGGAATAGAATCAGTGTGACCCTCTACATTTATATTGATATCCATATTCTGGTTAAGTGCCTTTGCAAGACTGGACAAAGCGCTTTTGCCATCCTGACTGACCTCTGCACTACCCGAAGCAAACAATAATTTTTCAGACATACTCACATATACTTTACCGTTTTTTAAGGTTACGGTAAGCTGCTCTGCATTGAAATTAACCAGCGCGTCAGCTATTGTCTTACGCAGCGCTTCCGAAGCTTGTCTTTGTTGTTCAATACGCTGTTGCAATTCTGCCAGACGTGCCTGTTGTTGCGCAATTGTTTCATTGGATGAGCTTAATTGCTGGTTGCTTTTTTGAAGTTTGGAACTGGTCATTTCATTCTCCATCTGCACTTTGTTAAGCGAACCGTTCAGACCTAGCACCTGGTTATATAAAGAAACACTGTCATTGTGCAGGCGACTCGCTCTCGCCTGCAGGTCTTTGTATTTTTTTTGAGACACACACGAGCCCATAAGAAGTATAGCGCCTAAAAATAAACTGGGGTAAAATTTTACGTAATTCATAGATTCATCATTTTGTTGTGGTAAAGGTAGTCGCGTATTTTTTTTAAGGGGTTTAAAAAAACTTAAAAAAAAGGCGTTGATTTTAACAAACAACGCCTTTAGGACTAATTTTAAGATTACTATCTCATACTTTGAACATAAGCATTTAGTTCTGTTTTGGAACTTTCGAACGTAAAAGCATTTGATACTTTGAAATAATTATTTCTGTCCATGCAGAATTCATAAGCATACTTTGCGAAATCAAGTTTGGATTCTTCAAAAGAGAATGTGCTGAGTAAAGCTATAATTTGATTTGTGCTGACACAATTGGAAGAAATAATTTGTTTGGCAGTAGATAATTTGGTTTCGTCAAAACTATTATTAGCCACGGTGGCTTTTGCTTCGTTAAAATCACCCGAATTCATCGAAACGTTGCAGCCTCTTTTGTTATTTCGATTATTGCTGTTGTTGTTTCCGCGGTTTGGATATTGCCTGTTGTCATTATCATAGTTATCACGTCGGATATTATTGCCTGAAGAACTGGTAATTGTTGTGGTATTTATACCAGTATTTGCAGGCAGGCTCATATCTACATTAGCTCCTCCGACATTCATATTAATAGTGATTGGTTCGATGCTGCTCTGCTGAATAGTAGTCGTTTCAGTATAAGAGCCATTGCTGTTATTCAACATTCTGTTTGGACTCCCGAATCTGTACGTCGCACAATTTGATGGTCGCGCCATATTTTGTTGAGCAGGTACGAAAGAATAAAATCTAAGTACGTTTCTGCTCTTGTTATCTTTTTTTATTCTGTAGGTAACATCTTGCATTATACCATTCGCGTCAGTCAGCATTAAGGCATTTTTGCTGATTTCAGGGATTGATTTGTCTTCGAAAATTATCCTGCAATTATAATAGGGGTTGGGTAATTCCTCAATCCTGATATTTGTTTGAGGTATGTCATTATAACGTTCGCCGTTAAGGATTAGATAGAATTTTGATCCATTTTCTGAAAAAACAGTAAGATTTGCAGTAGGTGTCCATTGGGCATGCGCTGAGCCGGAGAATAAGATAAGCGTTAATAAAAAGAAGTGTTTAATTCTGAGCATAAGTTTGTTTTTTTGAAGTAAGCAAATATAAAATTATTAAAGATGAACGTTCAGGTTTCAGACTCTGGTTTCAAATAAAAGTTTAATGCCAAAACCGGGAATAATTCGCTGCAGTGCTAAGCTTATTTGCTGTCAATGATTTCGGTTAAATTTCTACATTTTACTGTTTATATTTGCTACCGATGACAGAGCAGCAATCCATATTTTTGGCCAAAAGTGAAGTGAAAACTCACGACCTTGAACATAAGCGTAAAATTTCCTGGAACATTCAGAAATACAATGCAGCTGTCGTAAAAGGTAAAGAGCAATTCGCGGAGCTGGAGCTGGCACGCAAGAAGGCAAAAAACATTAAATGGAAAGCGATTGAGGAACTGGATAAACATCTTGAAACTTTCGAAAAAAACTTTACCGCCCGCGGTGGCAAAATGCTTTGGGCCAACAATGGCGAGGAAGCGCTGGCGCAAATATTAAGCATTTGCAAGGCGCACAATACCACTCAGATTGTAAAGTCAAAATCGATGGTGACTGAGGAAATTCATCTGAATAAATTTCTGGAAGAGCATGGAATTGAATCTGTTGAAACAGATCTTGGCGAATACATTCAACAGTTGGATGGCGAAGCCCCATACCATATTGTGACCCCTGCGATGCACAAAAGCAAGGAGGATGTTGCGAAATTATTTCACGAAAAACTGGGTACGCCTCTTAATTATACACCTACAGAACTGACCCTGGTGGCACGTGAAAAGTTGCGTAGTAAATACCAGACAGCACAAATAGGAATTACCGGAGCCAATTTCTGGATAGCAGATACAGGCGCCATTTCTGTAACCGAAAACGAAGGAAATGGAAGGTTGAGTACAGCGCTGCCTAAAGTGCATATTGCGATAGTAGGAATAGAAAAAGTCATACCTAATCTTAAAGATTTAAATCTTTTTCTACCCTTACTTTCAACTTTCGGTACCGGTCAAAGAGTAACATCATATAATACAGTTTTTAGCGGACCAAAACAAAAAGGTGAGACTGACGGACCTGAGGAAATGTATGTAATCATGCTTGACAACGGTCGCACCAACCTGATAGCCCAGCCCGAAGTGCGCGAGAGCATGTACTGCATCCGTTGCGGTTCCTGCCTGAATGCATGCCCCATTTATAAAAATATTGGTGGTCATGCTTATGGGGCTACTTACAGCGGCCCTATCGGTGCGGTGATAACCCCGCATATGAAGGGTATGGAAGAATATAAACACCTGAGCTATGCATCTACATTGTGCGGAAATTGTACGGAGGTTTGCCCGCTGAAAATAAACATACACTCGATGTTATTGGCCAACAGGCAGGAAGCTGTGAAAGAGCATCTGAACGGTTTTCAGGAAAATATGGGCTGGACCTTGTGGCAAAAAGGAATGATGAACAGGAAGCTTATTGGCCTTGCCGGACAAGGAATAAAGAATAAAGTTTTTCATTCGGTTTTCAGCAAAAGCTGGGCAAGCAGGAGAGAAGAGATTGAATTCCCGAAACAGACATTTCAGCAAATGTTTACTGATAAAAATAAGGTTTCCAAATAAATCGAATTGTCCGACAAAAGTAAATACCAGGCACTCAATCATAAGTTACCCTTGTTTTTCAAGTCCTGGTGGCTGGATGCAGTGTGTGATGGTGATTGGGACTATGCGGTGATTAATGAAGGAAATGAAATTTTAGCATTATGGCCTTTCCAGATGGAGCGGAAACTAGGCTTTAAAATCCTGCGTAATCCTTTGCTCACTCCTTACCTGGGTCCGCTATGGATTTCAGAAAGAGAGAAACAGGCAGATTGGATTGAAGTATTATGGCAGCAGCTTCCCAAAAGTGATTTTATGCAATGGTCTTGTGTCCCGGAGTTTGAGGGCAAAGATTTTTTGAGCAAATTGGATATCTTGCACAAAGAGAAAGTTACATATTTTCTGGATTTGAACCATACTGAAGTAGAGCTTTGGGCGAACCTGCACACTACACGACGCAACGGAATACGGAAAGGAGAGAAAGAACTGGTTATTTCAAAAAGTGATTTTACTATTGATGAATTTATCAAGTCGCATAGTTTATCATTTGAAAATAAGGGTAAAAAATATCCTTATTCACCATCCTTCCTTACAAATATTACACAGGCAGCAAAGGCTAATAAGTCGTGTCTGTGTTTTACCGCCACAGACACTAATGGTAAACCTCAGGGAGTTTTGTGGCTGGCATTCGATAGTAATAAAATGTATTACCTGCTGAGCACTACTACGCTTGATGCCAACCGGGGGACTATGGCTTTACTAACTTGGAATGCCATTCTTGAGGCAAAAAAAATGACCTTAAAGATATTTGATTTTGAGGGCAGCATGGATGCCGGTATTGCACGATTTTTTCAGCGTTTTGGCGGAACAAAAATGAGCTACGATGAGTTTTCAATTACCACATCTCCACTTTGGAAATTAAAAAGTAAATTGTTGGGATAATGGATATAGCAATCATAGTTCCGAAAATCACTGCACGTTTGGTTTACACGCTCAATTGGATTTTTGTAGAGCAACTGGGTGTGACCTATGACGTATTGACTGAGAAGCCTGCTGATAAGGACGATTACTTCGTTATTCATTACAACGGCGATAATACTGAAGGTTTTAAAATTCCTGATGCCGGATTGTTGTTTGAAAAAGGAATTAAACACCAGGATATTGGGGCAGGGCAATGGGGAGATTTGCTGGTATTGTTTGCGGTTAATGGAAATGAAGCAACCATCCCATTCGATATTTTCTCAGCTGTATTTCATTGCATCAGCCGCTACGAAGAGTATTTGCCTTTTACACCAGATAAACATCATCGCTATCCTGCAACGGAAAGTATTCTTTTTAAAAATAATTTGCTCGACCGCCCCATAGTCGATGAGTGGATTTTTAAGTTTGGAGCCTTACTTGCTTCTTATGGGGTAAAAATTAAAACTAAACAGTTTGAATTTCTGCCCACTTATGATATTGATATTGCCTGGAGCTACAAGCACAAAGGGCTGAAGCGCACTTTGGGCGGGTATATTAAGAATGTCGCTGAAAATAATTTTCCAGCAATTCAGGAGCGGACCGCTGTCCTGCGCGGTAAGAATGCAGATCCGTATTTCAGCTTTGATTTTACCGAGAAGTTGCACAAGGAGAATAATTTAAGTCCAATCTATTTTATTCTTGCTGCGGAGAAAAGTGGTCCTTTCGACAAGCATATTTTGCCCTCTCAGCCTGATATGAAAATGCTGATTAAAGAGCTTTCTGAAAAATATCAGGTTGGAATGCATCCCTCTTACGAGACAAATAACAATCCTGAATTGTTTCCGCAGGAACAGAAAATATTGTCAGCAATCATCGGGAAGGAAATTACTATATCACGACAACATTATATAAAATTAGCCTTACCGCAAACTTATAGAAAACTCATTGAGCTGGGGCTACAACAGGATTATTCTATGGGTTATGGCACTCATTTGGGTTTTCGGGCAGGAACAAGCAGACCGTTTTATTGGTACGATTTGCTGGAGGAGCAACAAGCTTCCCTGCAGGTTTTCCCATTTAGTTTTATGGACACTACGGCACATTACGAACTGGAATTGTCAACAGAATTGGCATTTCAAAAATTGAATAATATAAAAGAGAAGTTGCAAAAAGTTGGCGGATTGATGGTCACTGTATTTCATAATTTTTCCCTTGGGACGGATAAGGAATGGGTAGGTTGGGCGGCAGCTTATGCGGATTTTATAAAGAAATAAAGGACGATGGATATTTTAGGAAAGGCAATTTCAGAATACTTTTATGGCGGTAAAGAATACAAACTTTGGGTGCACGATAATCATGGACCTAAAGTCGAGATGGTTGTTCCTATTTACTTTCGGAGTCCTCAGGCAATGCCTGATCTGGAGTTGATGGCGCTCGATTTGTGTAAAGGCAAAACACTTGATATTGGCGCAGGTGCCGGTAGTCACGCTTTGTATTTGCAGGATAGAGGAATTGATGTTACCGCTATTGATATTTCGGAAGGTGCTGTGGGGGTGATGAAGGAACGTGGTGTTGAGAAGGCTTTGGTTCAGGATATTTTTGAGCTCAAAGGAGAAAAATTTGACACATTGCTTTTGCTGATGAACGGAATTGGCCTGGTGCAAAATATTGCTGGCTTAGAGAAGTTTTTGCAACATTCGAAAAGCCTGCTTAACAAGAATGGACAACTATTATTCGATTCTTCTGACGTGGCTTATTTATTTGAAGAGGGTATTCCGGAACTACCTCATTATTATGGCGAAGTAAAATGTTGCTACGAATATCGCCGGCAGAAATCAGATTGGTTCAGCTGGTTGTATATTGATCAGCAAACCTTAACGGATATTGCTGCTGAGCAAGGGTTTGATACAGAAGTTTTATTTATAGACGAATCAGATCAATACCTTGTGCAGCTTACTTTAAAGAAATAGTTTTATTTATTGCATTATCATCATTCCAGATTTCCCAGCTTTTATCTGCTTGGGCAATCAGCATTTCATAGCCATTTTTTATAGCGGTTTTTTGTTCTCTCCCTTTTCGAAGAAATACGGTTTCCTTTGGATTATAGATCAGGTCGTACAGTAAATGTTTTTCGCATAAAAACGGATATGGAATGGTTGGACATTGGTCGGTTTCAGGAAACATACCCAATGGGGTAGTATTGACAAGTAATAAATTTTCTTGCAATATTTCTTCCGTCAATTCATTATAAGATAAATCTCCCTTCCCGCTTGCTGATACGAGTTTGTATTCTATTCCTAATTGAGAAAGTGCAAAACAAACCGCTTTTGACGATCCGCCTGTACCTAAAACAAGTGCTTTGTTCATTTCCTTGTTCAGCAAAGGTTTCAGCGTTTCTGTAAATCCGAAGTGGTCGGTATTGAAACCAAACAATTTACCATCAACTATTTTTACACAATTCACCGCATTGATTGCTTGAGCAGATTCGCTGATAAAATCCAGGTATTGAATCACGGCGGTCTTGTAAGGGATGGTAACGTTCAGTCCGCACAATTCAGGCTTAGCTTTTATTAATCCAGGTAATTGGCTTATTGAATCAATCTGATAAACATTATAAGCGCAATCCATTCTTCCCGAGGTGAATTTTTCATTAAAATAAGCAGGAGAAAAACTATGCGTTAGCGGAAATCCTATAATACCGTATTGTTCCATTTAATAAGGTTTTCAGATAAAAAAAGCGATTGCATCTTGTGAATGTCAATCGCTGTAGTTATTTATTCAATCATTGCATTATTTGTCAAGGTAAAAATGGAAAGTATCTCCGCGAAGTCCAATGCGTGTTGCTTCCAATGGAATAACATCATTTGGAGCAATGTTCCCAAGATTTACATTGGCGCCCAGCAATTCCATAAAATATACCTGCTGTGCTTTTTGTGGTGCTTCCCAGATGATTTTCTGAGCCGGAATTTGTGTCAGAATCTCCTGAACCAAACCTTCACGTACCTCACCTGAACCTCTGTAGATACCCACATTCCCTGCTTCACGTGCTTCAGCAATGACATATTTTGAGCCGGCACTCAATTCTGAACGCATCAGTTCAATCCATTTATAGGGAGGAATAATGTGAGTGGCGTCTTTAGAACCTACTTCAGAAAAAACAGTCACTTCCTTTGCCAGTCTTTCGATATAGCCGCATTTTGTAGCCTGGTCAATGCTCATTGAACCATCAGAAACCTCTACATGTTTCAAATTGTATTCTCTTACAATGTTAATATAATCTTCAAATTGTCCGCGAATTGCAAATGCTTCAAATAACGTTCCACCGAAATATACCGGAATGTCGTGTTTTTGGTATTCTTCTATTTTGGCTTTTAGATTAGGCGTTACTGCAGAAGTACCAAAACCAAGTTTTACAATATCAATATAAGGACGGGCACTCGAGATGAAATTTTTCACTTCCTCCAGCGAAAGCCCTTTATCCATAATCATTGTTAAGCCATTATTGCGCGGGATAGAAGTTCTTTCTGGAATATTCTTGAGTGGAAAATTCATAAATATGGATTTGAAATTTGTGGTCAAAGGTAAGCGCAAAAGTATAATTATACCTTATCCATATAGCATAGTTTTTTTGGCAATGAATTAAAGGCTGTTTCAGTAACTTAGCGCCTTATTTGAAATTAAATATGAAACGTGATATTCCTGTTATTGGATTTATTATTGGAGCTTTAACTCCTGTACTTGGATTTTTTATTGTTTACCTGATTTTCAGAAACGGCGGACAGTCGATAGAAAATTTTATAAGCGCTTATTGGAGTAATAATAAAACGTTTGCAAAACTGCTTACGCTGAGTCTTTTGGCAAACCTGGTACCATTCGTTTATTGCAATTTTAAACGTTACGATTATATTTCGAAAGGAGTTTTTGTAGCAACGATGTTGTACGTCGTGCTTATTGTATTGTTGATGTTTGTGTGGTAGTTAAATGACCCTTTACTTTGAAATACTACATCATAGCAGGAGAAGCCAGTGGTGATTTGCATGGAAGCAACCTCATCAAAGCATTGCATCAGCAGGATTCATCAGCAGACATCCGCTGCTGGGGCGGCGATAAGATGGAGGCTGCAGGTGCCACTCTGGTAAAACATTACAGGGATCTTGCTTTTATGGGTTTTGTAGAAGTAATCAAACATCTGGATAAAATTCTGCGTAATATTTCCCTTTGCAAGCGGGATATTGAGCAATATAATCCCGATGTTCTTGTTTTAATTGATTACCCGGGATTCAATTTGCGCATTGCCAAATGGGCGAAAAAGCAAGGGATAAAAGTTGTCTATTATATTTCTCCACAAGTGTGGGCCTGGAAAGAAAATCGTGTAAAGGGTATAAAAGAGTCAGTTGACAAAATGCTGGTCATACTTCCTTTTGAAGTTGATTTCTACAGAAAATGGCATTTTGAAGCAATTTATACTGGACACCCTCTAATAGAGGTTATCCAGCAGGAAATTAATGACGAGCCGGTTGTTTCTTTAGGTCAAAAGCCAATCATAGCGCTGCTGCCCGGCAGCAGAGAGCAGGAAATAAAAACAAAACTCCCCATTATGCTTTCAGTGGTAGAAGCCTTTCCTGAGTATCAGTTCGTTGTGGCACAGGCGCCATCTTTACCGGAGAATCTTTTGTTGGATATTATTGGAGAGAAACAAGTCTTGCTGGCCAAAAATCAAACCTATAATTTATTAAAACAAGCAAAAGCGGGCCTTATTACAAGTGGTACTGCAACGCTCGAAACCGCTTTATTTGGATTGCCACAGGTTGTTTGTTATAAAGGCAATTCAATTTCCTTTTGGCTTGCAAAAAAGCTGGTTAAGGTAAAATACATCTCTCTGGTGAACCTGATAATGGATAAGGAAGTTGTGACAGAATTGATACAGGATGATTTGAATAAAGAAAATCTGGTAGCAGAGTTGAAAAAGATTTTAACAGAAGGGCCGGAATTAAGTAAAATGAAAAGTAATTACCGCGAACTGTGGGCAAAACTAGGCTCCAAGCCTGCTTCTTCAGTTGCTGCAAAAGAAATAATCGCAATTGCGAAACAATAATTAAAAACAGATGAGCAAATTATTTTCTCCCTATACCATTAAAGGTATCACTTTAAGAAACCGTATTGTGGTTTCGCCCATGTGCCAATATTCATGTGTGGATGGTTTTGCGAATAACTGGCATCTGGTGCATTTGGGAACCCGGGCAGTTGGCGGGGCGGCACTCATTATTCAGGAAGCAACCGCCGTAGTTCCCGAAGGCCGTATCAGTTATGCCGATATGGGCATCTGGAAAGACGAACATATTGAAAAGCTAAAGGAAATTACGACTTTCATTGAAGGCCAGGGTGCGATTGCCGGCATTCAATTGGCGCATGCAGGCCGGAAAGCAAGTGCCGAAACTGCCTGGAACGGTGGCCGTCAGATAAAGGAAGGTCAGAATAGCTGGTTGCCGGTTGCGCCCTCTGCAATTCCCTTTCACGAAAAAGACCTGACACCGAAAGAACTTTCTATTGACGAAATAAACGAGATTGTTCTGGCGTTTAAAACAGCTGCAGAACGATCTTTGAAAGCTGGTTTCAAAGTTGTCGAAATCCATGCTGCTCATGGCTATCTTATTCACGAATTCTATTCTCCCTTAAGCAATAAAAGAACAGATGAATATGGCGGAAGCTTCGAAAATCGTATTCGTTTTCTATTGGAAATAATTGAAGCTGTACAACGTGTCTGGCCTGAAAATTTGCCTCTTTTTGTTCGTATTTCTGCTACAGACTGGGTGCCAGAAGGCTGGTCAATTGATGATTCGGTTAAACTTTCCGAAATTCTCAAAGTCAAAGGCGTCGATTTGATCGATGCTTCCAGTGCTGCAAATATTCCAAAAGCACCCATTCCGGTTGGGCCGGGTTATCAGGTTCCGCTTGCTGCACAAATCAAAAAAGATGCGGTAATACCAACCGGAGCAGTTGGATTAATTACAGATGCAAAACAGGCTGAGGAAATTCTTCAAAAAGGAGAAGCGGATTTGATTTTTCTTGCCAGAGAGTTATTAAGAAATCCTTATTTCCCATTGGAGGCAGCGAAAGAATTGGGCTACGAAATAGAGTGGCCGAAACAATATGAGAGAGCGAAATAAATAAACCGATGAATTATGAAACTGATTCAAACCATTTGCAATGTATGTTTTGTGTTGCTGACGCAAAATGCGTTCGCACAGCAAAAAGTCATTGCCAATGTAACAATGGAAACGAAGTCTGAAAGGAACAATGAAATTGTTTACCGGAAAGGGACAAAACTTGAATTGTCAGATTTTCAGGGAGATGATGAACCGAATGTGGATGCGGTAGCAATGGCCTATTCCGGCGTTTCTGTCAGATATACAGGAACCATAAAAAATGGCTTGACTAAGCTTGATATTAAAATGTATGCTTCGTTTGATAAGTCAAAATCCTGGTGTTTGCCAGGCTCCAGAAATGAAAGAACACTCGCTCACGAACAGAGGCATTTTGATATCACTGCTTTAAATGCATGTGCTTTGTTTGAGGAGTTACAATCTTATCAGTTTACCAAAAACTTTGAAAGAGAAATTGCAGATTTACAGAAGAAATACCAGAAAAAAAACGAGTCTGATCAGGATGATTACGATTCTGAAACGGATCACGGAATCAAAAGAGAAGTGCAGGAAGAATGGAATCAAAAAATATTAAAGGCAATTAGCGAAGCAGGTAGTTGCTTCAAAAACTAACAACACAATAAACTTATTTATGAACCTGAAAAAAGCCTTTGTTGCTTTATCTTTTTTGTTTGCTGCAAATCAAAATTCTTTTGCACAATCGAACAACGAATACACTTCTTCTGAAATTTTACATAAGCTTAAAAAGCTGAATACTGTTGGTTCGGTTTTATATATAGCCGCACACCCGGATGATGAAAATACGCGTCTGTTGGGCTATCTGGCCAACGAGCGGAAACTAAGAACAGGATATTTGTCGCTTACCCGTGGTGATGGAGGTCAAAATCTGATTGGAAAAGAACAAGGTGAAATGCTGGGTCTTATCCGTACGCAGGAATTACTGGCAGCACGAAGAGTAGACGGAGCAGAGCAGTTTTTTTCCCGCGCTTATGATTTTGGATTTTCAAAAAATCCTGAAGAAACGTTTACTTTCTGGAATAAAGAAGCAGTACTGGCTGATGTTGTTTGGGTCATTAGAAATTTCAAACCCGATGTAATTATTTGCCGTTTCCCCACAACAGGAGAAGGTGGACATGGGCATCACACTGCTTCAGCAATCCTTGCAGTAGAAGCATTCAGCGCAGCTGCCGATCCGAATCGTTTTCCGGAGCAATTGAAATCAACTCAGGTTTGGCAGGCTAAACGTATTTTCTGGAATACGTTCAATTTTGGCGGACTGAATACCACTGCTGAAAACCAGGTTAAGCTCGATGTTGGCGGCTATAATCCTTTGTTAGGAAAATCATATGGAGAGATTGCTGCGGAAAGTCGCTCAAATCACAAGAGTCAGGGATTTGGTTCTGCAAAATCACGAGGCGAAGCGTTTGAATATTTCAAACAGCTAAAAGGCGATACGGCTAAAAAGGATTTGTTCGAAGGAATTAACCAAACCTGGAATCGCTTCGGAGCAACGGCAAAATTTAAAACCATGTTGGATAATTGCATTACGCAATACAACACACAGGCACCTGAAAAATCGATTCCGGCGCTTGTGAATATATACAAACAATTGGAGCAATCGAATTATAAAAACACCGAAACGCAATACTGGAGAAACCAAAAATTAAAAGAACTGAAGGAAATAATTATAGCCTGTGCTGGATTCTGGGTAGAAGCCTCTGTGGCAGATTATAGCGCTATTCCCGGCAAGCAGATTGACCTGACAACCCAATTAATTGTTCGTAATAATGCTGCAGTAAAAGTTTATCACCTGCACTATATATCTAGTGACAGCAATGGTACATTTGATTTGAAACCTAACCAGTTTTATTCGTTTAAAAGGAAAGAGAATCTAGCTTCGGCTATTAAATTTTCCACGCCCTATTGGCTGGTAAATCCGCACACTACCGGTTCATTTATTGTTGATGATCAGACGCTGATTGGACGTGGGGAAAATGAGGCTTCGCTGAATATTTCCATTGATATGAGTATCGGTGGCCTCCGTTTTACTCATACTACTCCTGTAGTTTACAAATCCACAGATCCGGTAAAAGGCGAGCGTTATCATCCATTGGAAATTTTACCCCCGGCTTCAGTTAATGCAAGTGATGCTGTCTACGTATTTCGCAATGGGAATGAAAAGAAAATTCGCTTTGTAGTAAAAGCAAATACAGCAAAAGTGAAAGGTGAACTTAGAGCGGAAGCGAGTAATGGTTGGTCTGTACATATTGATCAGCCTGCATTTGATTTTCTTGCAAAAAATGATGAAGCTATCATTGATGCTTATGTTACACCGGGAGAAAATGCAAAAAGTGGAAGTATTTCTGTTTCGCTTTTGATTGATGGAAAAACTTACAGCAAAAGTATTAAACGAATTGATTACGATCATATTCCGTCCCAGTTTACTTTGTCTGAAGCAAAGACAAATCTGGTGAAAGCGGATGTCGTAAAATCAGGAAATAATATAGGTTATATTCCTGGTGCAGGCGATGATGTTCCGGCTTGCCTGCAGCAAATCGGTTATAAAGTAACAATGCTTCCCGATGATGTTTTGGGTACAATTGACTTGTCTCAATTTGATGCAATTGTTACCGGAGTTCGTGCCTACAATACAAATGAGAAATTGCAATTACACTATAAGAAACTGATGAACTTTGTGAAAAATGGCGGGAACCTGATTGTGCAATACAATACGAATAACCGCATCAGCACTATTCCTCAGAATATCGGGCCTTATCCTTTTGTAATTACCCGTGACCGCGTAACAGACGAAAAGGCAGCAGTGACGATGACGAAGCCAAATCACCCTGCCTTTAATTTTCCGAATAAAATTACGGATGCTGATTTCGAAAACTGGATTCAGGAAAGAGGTATATATTATGCTACTGATTCTTTGAATCAATACGAAAAGATATTGTCCATGAAGGATCCGAATGAAAAGCCAAACGAAGGCAGTTTGCTGATTGCGCCTTATGGAAAAGGAAATTTTGTGTATACCGGGTTAGCGTTCTTCCGTCAACTGCCTGCCGGTGTTCCCGGTGCGTATCGCCTTTTTGCAAATCTCATTAGCCTGCCGCCAAACGAATCCAAAAAGAAATAAGTATGCGGGATGAAAAACCACCATTTCTTAAGACCTGGACTAACGTGTATTTGCTACTCGTGGTGGTTTTAATTCTTGTAATTCTGTTTCTGTATTTTGTTACGCAATATTTCTTATGAGTTTAATTGACTGGTCGGTTTTAATTATCACCCTGCTCTCCATTATTTTATATGGAGTCTGGAAAAGCCGTGGTACAAAAAACATAGAAGGTTATTTGCTGGCCGACCGTCAACTGCCCTGGTATTCAGTTGGATTGTCTGTAATGGCAACACAGGCAAGTGCAATTACGTTTCTTTCAGCCCCAGGTCAGGCTTACAGTGATGGTTTGCGTTTTGTGCAATTTTATTTTGGTTTGCCGCTGGCAATGATTGTGATTTGTATCGCATTCATTCCTGTATTTCAGCGGCTGAATGTGTACACAGCTTACGAGTATCTGGAAAATCGTTTTGACAATAAAACCCGTAGTCTCACTGCTTTTTTATTCCTCCTTCAAAGAGGTTTGTCAACCGGCATTACCATTTATGCTCCGGCCATTATTCTTTCTACAATTCTTGGGGTTGGTATTACGTACACAACCTTATTTATGGGTGGCGCTGTTATTTTGTATACTGTTTATGGTGGTACAAAAGCTGTTTCTTACACACAGATGTTACAAATGGCCATCATCTTTGGGGGTTTGCTTTTTGCAGGATTTATGGTGGTGCATTTATTGCCTCCTGAAGTTGGCTTTACCGATGCATTGCACATTGCCGGAAAGATGGGGAAAATGAATGCAATTGACACCAAGTTTGATTGGAACAACCGTTACAATCTCTGGTCAGGCATAATTGGCGGCTTCTTTTTACAGCTTTCCTATTTCGGTACCGATCAATCTCAGGTAGGACGTTATCTTACCGGGAAATCAATTGCGCAAAGCCGCCTTGGGCTCGTGATGAATGGATTGTTGAAGATTCCGATGCAGTTTTTGATATTGTTAATCGGCACTTTGGTTTTTGCGTTTTATCAGTTTCATACCCCTCCGGTTTTCTTTAATAAAGTAGAAGTTGAAAGCATCCGGAAAAGTCAATACAGCAAGCAGTTCGATTCTCTTCAGCAGGAATATGCTATTCAACAGGAATCAAAAAGAAAGCAGATTAACGAGTATGTTGTTGCCCTGCATCAAAATGATAACATCCGGCAACAAGATGCCGGAGCGGCATTAAAAATCAGCCAGGCAGAAGCAGATACGATTCGTGCCAAAACAGTAAGATTGGTAAGGAAAAATACAGGGAGTCAGAAAACCAATGATACAGATTATGTGTTCCTTTCCTTTGTGATGGACTTTTTGCCTGTTGGCCTTGTGGGATTGTTGATTGCGATTATTTTTCTTGCAGCAATGGGTTCCACAGCCAGTGGATTAAATTCACTGGCGTCCACTACTGTTGTGGACTTTTACAAGCGCTTTCATAAGCGGGAAGAAAGCGAAGCATATTATCTTTCTGCATCACGCTGGATAACCGTATTGTGGGGTTTGTTTTGTGTTGTGATTGCGTTCTTTGCCAGCAGGCTTGGCGATAATCTAATCGAAGTGGTCAATATCCTTGGCTCGTTTTTTTACGGTACAATATTGGGTATTTTTCTGGTTGCCTTCTGGATGAAAAATATAAAAGGAACTGCGGTTTTTTATGCAGCGCTGATTACCGAGCTTTTTGTCATTGCCGCATGGTATTTTAATGTTATGGCATTTTTATGGCTCAATGTTTTGGGTTGTTTGTTACTGATGTTATTGGCCTGGATAATTCAGCAGTTTTTATCATCTGCCAAAAGTGATTAGTATTCATATTTGGTTTTCCAGTTTTGTTTTAATGATTGGCGCATCTTTTCTTCACTGGGATTTTGACCCGGTTCGTACAATTTGGTGTTTGAAATTTTATCGGGTAGAAATTCCTGTTCAATAAAATTATTGCTGAAATCGTGAGCATATTGATAACCTTTACCATAATCCATATTCTTCATCATTTTTGTCGGAGCATTACGCAAATGCATAGGCACAGGCAGGTCTCCTGTTTGCCGGACAAGACTTTGTGCTTTCCCAATGGCCATGTACGAAGCATTGCTTTTTGCAGAGGTAGCAAGATAGATAGCAGTTTGCGATAAAATAATCCTGCACTCGGGATAACCAATCATTTCGACCGCCTGAAAGGTTGAAGTAGCAAGCAATAGCGCATTTGGGTTGGCATTTCCAATGTCTTCTGATGCAAGTATGAGCATTCGCCGTGCGATAAATTTTGGGTCTTCTCCACCTTCTATCATTCGCGCCAGCCAATACACCGCAGCGTTCGGATCGCTGCCGCGCATGGATTTGATAAAGGCAGAAATAATATCATAATGTTGTTCGCCATTTTTGTCATACAAAGCCATTTTCTGCTGTACAACATCCTGTACCAATTGGTTGGTAATCGTTCCGTTTCCTTGCGGCAAAGCCGAAAAAAGTAATTCCACAAGGTTTAATAATTTTCTCGCATCTCCTCCGCTAAGTTGCAATAATGCTTCCCATTCCTCAATTTTAATCTGATGGTTTTTTAAGATAGTGTCCTGTTCCAAAGCCTGCCTCACTAAGGTTTTCAATTCTTCTTCCGCCAGCGGTTGCAGCACATATACCTGCGACCGGC
Organism: Chitinophagaceae bacterium; assembly: GCA_041661485.1. Classification (GTDB taxonomy): domain Bacteria; phylum Bacteroidota; class Bacteroidia; order Chitinophagales; family Chitinophagaceae; genus Rurimicrobium. Next base: position 5,623 of record JBAZUJ010000013.1, on the reverse strand, counting down.
TAAGTAATGCGCTGATTACTTCAAAGGAAGGGTTTTCCGTTGTTGCTCCTATCAGTGTAATAATTCCCTTTTCCACAGCGCCAAGCAAACTGTCTTGTTGTGCTTTGTTGAACCGATGCAGCTCATCAATAAAGAGCAATGCCTGACCTTCCAGTCGCGCCCGCTCTATTACTGCCCTTACTTCCTTTACGCCGCTGTCAATAGCACTAAGCGTGAAGAAAGGTAGATTTAATGAATGGGCGATGATTTGTGCCAGGGTTGTTTTGCCAACTCCAGGTGGTCCCCAGAAAATGATGGAATGTGCAGTACCTTGTTCAATCATCTGAGATAAGACTCTTCCTTCTCCCACCAAATGTTCCTGCCCTACAAAGGTGTTCAGGGATTTGGGTCTCATGCGTTCTGCCAGTGGAATATTCTTTGTCATAATTTTAGTAGTCTAAGCTGTTTAAAATTCAGTGCATTGGTTTACTTTCGTACTCCTCTCATTTTAAAAATTACCCAAAGCAATGAAGCGCAATTTACTACTATTAGGATGTTTGCTCAGTTTTTCATGTCTGACTTTTGCTCAGAAGAAAAATGTAAAAAAGGATCCTCCGCAGGAAAAATTGACTATTCCGGGTTCAGCGTCATTGCGCCCTCCGGCAAATACAATGGATGTAAAATTTGATTATAAACAAGTCAATGCTCCAATACCTCAGTTTGATATTTTTAATCATCAGAATGAGAATATTACCAAAGAAGTGCTGGATGCAGGTGGAAATATCATAATGATGGTTTTCAATCCCGTATGCGACCATTGCGAAAATCAGACCAAACTGTTTATAGATAATATCGACCTTTTTAGAAAGAGCAGGCTTTTGTTGGTTGCCGCCCCCATTCAGGTTCCCAATCTTTCTTATTTTGAAAGCAATGTAAAATTTAGTTTGTATAAAAACCTGATGACTGTCTCTGTAGACAGTGCAAAAGTGCTGGATAAAATTTTTAATTATGTAGAATTGCCTCAGATAAATATTTACGATGGTAAAACACACCGCCTGCTGAGAACCTTTAATAGCTTGCAGCCCATCGATTCTTTGCGCCCATATATTCAGTAATCTCTCGTTTTTTAAAAGCCGGTTTCCTGAAAATTAACCTATAATTCATACTGTAAAATAGGTAACTTTATGGCATTCTATGAAAACCTCAGGCTTTATTTGTTTTGTTTTTTTGTTCTTGTTTTCCACTTCATGTACACAAGAACCTACAAACTACAGCGGCGAATATCCCGACGATGTTCGGCTGATTATTGAAAATAAATGTGCAACAGCTGGTTGCCATAATGAAAAAAGTTTCACCAATGCTGCCAATCTGCGGCTCGACAGATGGGAACATTTATGGAAGGGTAGTGGAACAGGTTCTGTTATTATTCCCTATAACCCTGCCAACAGTTCTCTTCTTTATTTTGTAAATAATGACCCGTTGCAAGGCCCGGTTTTGTTGCCTCAGATGCCGCTGAATATGCCATCGTTGTCGCCGGCAGAATATGCCACAATTAAGGCTTGGGTAGCTGCAGGTGCACCCGATAAGACTGGTAAAATTCCCTTTGCATCCAATCCCGGCTCCAGGCAAAAAATCTATATTACCCAACAGGGATGTGATTTGATTGCTGTTGTAGATGCGGAATCGAATCTGATAATGCGATACATTGATATCGGTACGCAACCGGGTATCGAAATTGCGCACTGTGTCCGTTTTAGTCCCGATGGGAAATTTGCTTACGTAAGTTTTACCAAAGGGCAATACATTCAAAAGATTGATGTCGAAAGCGATGCAGTTGTTGGTAGTGTGTTTTTAGGTGCGGGCTCATGGAATCTGTTTAAGTTGTCAGACGACGGAAAGCAAATGGCGGTTAGCGACTTTAGCAGTCCTGGTCGTTTGGTATTCGTTGATCTTGAGCAAATGAAGTTCCTCGAGGAGCGTACCATTTATGATTTGATAACACCTCACGGGATAGCATCCAATCCTGGTTTCGATACTTTTTTTGTGACTTCTCAGATAGGAAATACTGTTTACAGAATTACCAAAAACGGCTCAGTAAAGCTGATCAGTATTGATGAAAATGAACCGAATCCATTAAGCCAATCCCGAGACCCTCACGAAATACTTTTGTCTCCTGATGGCAGCAAATACTTTATTACCTGTCAGGCATCAAATGAGTTGCGGGTAATGGATGCACGAACCAATACTCTTTTAAAGGTTTTACCCTTAGGCACATTCCCGCAGGAAATAGCAATCAGCAAGACCAAACCGTATATTTTCGTGAGTTGTGAAGAAGAAGTGACGGCTGAATTCCCGGGCTACAAAGGGGCTGTTTATGTGATTGATTATAATTCACTGAATTTGGTAAAACGTATTCCTGGTCCTTTTTACCAGATTCATGGCATTACAGTGGACGATAAATCCGGAAAGGTTTTTGTGGCAAGCCGGAATGTTTCAAGTACAGGTCCTGCTCCACACCACACTTCCCAATGCGGTGGACGGAATGGTTTTTATTCTGTTATTGATTTGAATACGCTGCAGTTAAGCAGTAACAAACGTTTCGAGAGTACTGTCGACCCGTATTCTGCTGATGTAAGGTTTAAATAGGAAAAAAGGGTTGTTAACTATGCTAAATTTAAAACGGAATAGGATAGTTTTTCATGTTATTGTAGCTGGCATTACACTTTTTATGCCTGTTTTAGATGCTCCATCTCCAAAACCTACTGCGCTTTTAATGCTTAATAACCCATTTGTCGGGATAGATTTTGTTTTGCATTTTCTCTGTCTGCTTTTTGGATACTTCAACTACGTCTCTTTAGTTCCAAATTTGTTTTACAGAAAGTCAAAAACCGTTTACTTTTTAGTTGTCATATTTGTTTTTGCTTTATTTTGCCTGGTTCCGGATATACTGGCTCACATTCCGTTTATTCCGTATTTTCCTGATGATAATGAATTGCATATACACACAATTATCCAGGTAAGGCATGTTTTTTTCCTCTTTATGGTGATTCTTCTTTATGGTAATGTGACGGTTGCTGAAGAACGAAGACGGGCGGCAGAGAACGAAAGGATGATTGCCGAAATGAGATATCTGAAAGCACAGATAAATCCTCACTTTTTGTTTAATACGTTGAATAGTATTTACGCCTTACTGATGGTTAATCCGCCGGAAGCAGGGAAATCAATTATTAAGATGTCCAATATTATGCGACACATTTTAAAAGCGTCCGAAAATTCTTCTGAACATTTGTCAGAAACGTTGGATATTTTGAAGGATTATATTGACTTGCAGAAGGATAGGTTCAAAGAAACGATAGATGTAGAATATACTGTGCAAGGTAGTCCTGAAGGCTTGCAAATTGCCCCGCTGTTGATTATTCCTTTTATAGAAAATGCTTTTAAATACGGGATTAATCCAAGTGAAAAATCAAAAATCATTATTCGCATTGAGTTGAGGGACAATAGGCTGAAATTATTCGTTTCCAATAAAGATTTTCAGCACCTTAATTTTATTAAAGGCTCAGGTATTGGTATGGAGAACACAAAGCGCAGATTACAACTTTTATATCCGGGTCATTATCAACTTGACATTAAAAAGGCAAACGGAATGTTTAATGTGGATCTGCAGCTTTCATTGAGCTAAAAATTCTTTGTATTTAATCTCATTTTTAATGCTGTTTGTCTTGTAGTGTTAGTCTTTGTGAAATCAATTTTAATCTTTGCGCAAATCATTGTTGTGTAATTTTTAAATTAAAGTATTTTATATGATAAATGCGATTGCCCTTGATGATGAGCCACCGGCCCTGGACATTTTAAAATCTTATTGCGAAAGGGTTGATTTTATCAGCCTGACCAAAACGTTTACCAGCCCTTCAGAGGCACTTCAATACCTGAAAAAATATCCGGTGGATTTGTTATTCCTGGATATTCAAATGCCTGAAATTTTAGGTGTCGAATTCAGAAAAAAAATTGACCCCGATATTATGGTGGTCTTTACAACAGCTTATAGTAACTATGCCGTTAGTGGTTTTGATCTCAATGTGATTGACTTTCTGTTAAAACCATATCCATTTGAGCGTTTTATTCAATCTGCGGAAAAGGTGAATCAGTATTTTACCAATATTCATCAGAAATCTACTTCAGAAAACCCCTACATATATTTACGCGCAGATTATGGATTGGTTAAAGTTCCCCTGGATAAATTGATTTATGTGGAAGGGCTGGAGGATTATTGCAAGTTTTATTTTACTTCAGGCAATCCCTTGATTTTCCGGATAACCATGAAGACCCTGGCAGAGAAATTGCCGGCCAATCAGTTTGTTCGCATTCACCGCTCCTATATTATTAGTATCAATAAAATCGAGCGTATTCGTGGGAATGTAATCCATATCAATGGCCTCGAAATTAATATTGGTCGCATCTATAAGCAGCATGTGATGGAGGTTTTCAAAAGTAAATTCTAGTATTCCGGAGCATTTTTAAGCATTTTAGTTAAATTTTACTTTAGTAAATTTTGCAGGGCATTCTTGTTTTTTGTCGCCGAAAAAATGTCGTTTGGCGCAAATCTTTGTCTTTCTATTTTAATTTTTGAAGATTTGTGATTGGTAGTTTTCCAACTTCCGCAGTTACGCTTTTGTGCCGTTTTTTTTAACAAAGTTTATTTAGTAATAAATTATTGATTTTGCGCTTCTTAGGGTTGGATGCGTTTAATAAAAAAACGGGTATAGGTATTAAGTTTTCAAAAAGTTTAAAAACAGTTAAGTTATGATCCCTTTATTTACTCCGTCATCAGCTTCGCCGGGACAACCCGGAAGGCCAGACCGCAGGAAATCGCTCCTATTCTGGAGGAATCTTGCGGTTTCGTGTATGTTGCTTTTTGCAGCACTTGTTCCCAATTTATCGAAGGCACAGACGTCGCTCACGATTGGTACAGGAACCTCATCGTCTTCGCAATGGCCTATTTATACCTGTTACGGGTACAACTATTCGCAGCAAACATATCTGGCTTCAGAGATCGTTGCTGCGGGAGCAACCGCTGGTACACCAGGTTATATCAGTTCCATTAGTTACAATCCTACAAGTATTTCCGCTTCTAGCTTTGCCGCTTATTGTAAAGATTGGGTGGTGTATATGGGTAATACTTCAAAATCCACTTTTTCCAGTACATCGGATTGGGTAGCCTTATCCAGTCTTACCAAAGTATATGACGGTACGGTAACACCTACCGGTACCGGCTGGTTTAAAATTACTTTTGCCACTCCCTTTTACTGGGATGGTACCAGCAATCTGGTTGTTGGTATTGATGAAAATACACCAAGTTGGTATTGTACGGCATCATGGCAGTCTACAGGTCGGTCAGGCACTCGTTCTATTTTATACTACAGCGATGGAACGAATCCAAATCCTTCCTCGCCTCCTACAGCAAATGCCACTTATACTGGTACTGCAAATATTAAAGTTGATTACACACCTGCAACACCATGTAGCGGTACCACCGTTGGTGGTTCTGCAGCAGCTTCTGCAACAACACTTTGCCCAGGAGTTCCTGTTACCTTAACTACAACCGGCGCAACTGTTGGAACAGGTTTGACCTATCAGTGGGAAT
>JBAZUJ010000012.1:0-78551 GCA_041661485.1 Chitinophagaceae bacterium | reverse complement strand
AAAAAAAGTAGCACTCATTGCTGTTGCAAATAAACTGCTTAAACAATGCTTCGCTATCGGAACAAGCAATGAAACTTTTAAACATGATTACTCAAAAAATAGTTGTTTTTAAACACAGTTCATCCCGCAGGGATCTGTCATAGCTCCGCAACCAAACCACATTAAACCACACTACATGCTGCACACACTATTTCACACGAAGAAGCATCACTCATACCCATAAAAAAAGCACAAAACGCCTGTTTTGTGCCGGGTGAAACGAATAAAAGAACCAGGCTAAGGAAGTGTCTGTAAGGTAATGTTCAGTGTAGAAACAGTGCTGGTCAGCACTGCATGCCCTGTGATGCTGAGGTCCGCATAACCCGCAGCAGTGATGAGCAGGGTGCAGGTGCCGGCGGCCAGGGGGCGGATTTCGTAATGTCCGCTCTCGTCGCTGGTGGCGGTTTTGCTGCTGCCGGCTACAGTGATGATGGCGCCTGCAATGGGCAGATTGCCGGCAGCGCTTATCACGGTGCCTTTTATACCTGCCTGTCGTGTGCCGCTGATGGTGGTCAGCACACTGTCGAAGATGAACTGGTTTTTGATGCCTTCCTGGTTTTTGAATATTTCCTGGCCATCTTTAAACATATTGATGAGTTTGTCGTACACGAGGTTGTTGGCGGCTATCTTATTTTCTGTTTCAGCATAGGCTGCTTCTTCGCTGTCGAAGAATGCCTGCATGCGTGTGCTGTAGAGGTTGGCGGCGGCGGTGTAGACATTGGGGAATGTGGCGGGCATGTTGTTGCCTGCGCTAAGATCGGCGACGTGTGTGTTGAGAAAGCTGACTGCCTGTACATTCATCATGCGGAGTTCTTCCCAATTGTAATTGCGGGCTTTTTCGTAGCGCATGGCTCCGGCTTCGTCCAGGCGTGCTTTGAGTGCGGCTTCGTTGAAGGATGTGGTGATGTAGCGTTTCAGCAGTTGCCATTTGGCGAGGCATTCATCTGCCTGTGCCTGCAATTCTGTGCGGTTGACTTCTGACTGTGCGTAGCGGGACTGGGACTCGGGCATGGCTTCGGCATCTGTAATCTGGGTTTGCGCTCCGTTGGCATAAGCTTCGTCATAAAAGCCACGCATATCCCCAAAGGCAAGGATATATTGGGAGAAGGAATTCCAGCCGGTGCGGGCTACGGCATAGAGTTCGGGTTGGGAGCATCTGTAATTTGGTTCTTTTTTCATGTTTTTTAATTTTAAGTGAACAATTGTATGGCCACAAATTACAAGTTATTATTTAGAACAAATAGTTTTTATTTGGTATTTATAGAATATTAAAAATACTGTTATTAATAATTTTATAAGTGAAATTTTTTGAAACAGTAATTTAATTATATGATGTATTGGTATTTGCTTTTGATTGAAGGGTGATACCACCGGATGACCCCTTTCAAGGGCTTCACGTTGAGCAATGTGGCAGATATGCTTTTACAAAAAAAATGGAATAGCAACTTTTATGCTGAGCTGTATGGAAAAAGCGGCTATGCGCAGTAATCTAAACCGGTTGAGCACGAAAATGTGTAGATGATGCCTGATCTTACTGTAAGGGGGATGCCCACTGATTGGCAGATGTATGCCTGCGTCTTAAGGATGATTGTTTCTGCCTGCCTGGTGAATGGAAATAATGGGCGGAGAGATAGTTCTCCTTGCCGGGCGGAGAACGATTATATTGAGGCGGAGACGAATTATGGTCAGGCGAAGACGAATTATTGCCGGGCGGAGATAAATTATTGTCAGGCGGAGATAAATTACCGCCGGTTTTTTGATGAGATTTTCCCACCAAGGGGTATAAACTAATGAATTTTCGTTCTGGAATCCACACTTTGGCTAAAACGGGTATGGTTGTTGAACAAAGCATTACCGGGGTAATGTATGAGGATACAAAAGGTAGCGGGAAGGGGTAAATGCTTACCGGGTGCAGGCACTAAATAGTCTGTGTGCCACGAAACAGGAAGCCCTCCGGCAGAAAAATTCCGTATTTATACGTAAAAACAGGTGGAAACTACGGGCGTAGTTCTACTGATTTTTTACGCCTTCCTTGTAGCGGCGGGACAGATTTCTCATATGCACATTTTTATGCCGCTCCCGGACGGGTTCATAATGAAGCATTTGCCTGCACAGCTTCACCACTGTAGTATAAAGACCAAAACCAAGCCTGAAAAATCGTGGAAATTTCCACGATGTGGTACAATAAATCAATTGTACGTTGTGGGCATAAATACAAATTACTCCCTGCTCATTTTTTTGGTTTGTTGTGAAATGGCAGGGAGTTTTTGTAGACTACTTAATACAATCAAATGACTAATGAAATATTTGCTTTTGCTGACGAGTTTGGAAATAACTCATTCGATTTTGATGTTCAGGGTAGCCATTTTATTGTGGCAAGTGTTATAGTTAGAGCGGATAAATTAAAAGATGCTGAACAGCATGTGGAAAATGTCAGAAAGAAATATTTTCAAACTGGAGAAATTAAGTCATCAAAAGTCGGGGATAATCATACACGACGTTTGATTGTTTTAAGGGAACTTTTAAAAGTAGATTTCACGATTTATGCTGTAGCTGTTGACAAGCGACAATTATTTACAAAAGGCTTTCAATACAAAAAGTCATTTTATCAATTTCTAAATAATCTTGTTTACAAAGAATTGTTCAACACCTTCCCTAAGCTAATTCTTACTGTTGATGAACATGGTGATAACAATTTTATGCGCCAGTTCAAAAAGTATGTGCAAAAAAAGCATATCCCTGATTTATTTGGAGGAGGCGACTTTGGATTTTCAAAGAGTTCAGAAAGTATATTGATTCAATTGGCAGATTTTATTGTAGGCACTTTGGGTAGATGCTTTGATGAAAAATTTAAATCCAAGGAAAGTAGTCAATATCTTGAGGTTTTGAAGCCTGTAATAACTAGTATTCAACATTATCCGTATTCTGCCCGCATAGTAAGAATGGATGATCAATATGTTGAAGGAACCTATAATGAAACTGTCGCAACAATAGCCATTCAAAGTGCTCAGCAATTTATAGATAGTAAAATGGCAATAGAACAAGAAGAAATAGATCGAGTTAATTGTGCTAAGCTATTATTACTTTATTTCAGTACCTACGGCCTTAAAAGCTATCTGAGTACAAAAGAATTAATGCAGCATTTAAATGTTGGAAGAGATGAACCTATGCAGATTCATTATTTTAGAACTAAAATTATTGCAAAACTCAGGGATGCAGGGGTATTGGTAGTAAGTAGTTCCAGCGGAGATAAAAAGGGTTACAAACTTCCTTCCTCTATTGAGGACATGCACAAATTTGTAAGTCATGGAAACAGTATGATTATACCTATGATTTCCCGCTTAAAAATATTTCGAGATAAAATCAAGTTAGCCTCTCATAATGAAATCGATATTATAGATCGTCCTGAATTTGCATCTCTTTTTAAATTGTTGGAATAGTAAAAGTTGTGTTATTCACAACTTTTCGCTTGTACATTTGACAACTAATAATTTCAGACATAAATAATGGCTAAAACAGCAAAGGCAGAACAGGAAGAAATACTAGAGAAAAAACTCTGGAAAGCAGCCGACAAGCTTCGTAAAAATATGGATGCTGCAGAATATAAACATGTTGCTTTAGGTTTGATATTCCTGAAATACATTTCCGATGCTTTTGAAGAACAATATCAAAAACTTTTGGCTCAAAAGAGTGATGGTGCAGATCCTGAAGATAAAAATGAATACACAGCAGACAAAATATTTTTTGTTCCTGTTATGGCTCGTTGGACTTACATTCAAGGCAGAGCAACCCAGCCGACCATTGGCAAGGACATTGATGATGCAATGGACGCAATTGAAAAAGACAATATTTCTTTGCGTGGAGTTTTACCAAAAGTATTTGCACAAGAAAAACTGGACAAAGCCAGTTTGGGCGGACTTGTAAACCTTATAGGTTCAGCAACTTTAGGAACGAAAGAAGCACAAAGCAAAGATTTATTAGGACAAGTATTTGAGTTTTTCTTGGGCGAATTTGCTTTGGCAGAAGGCAAAAAAGGTGGACAGTTTTACACACCGCAAAGCGTTGTGAAATTATTGGTTGAAATGCTTGAACCCTATGAAGGACGAGTTTTTGACCCTTGTTGTGGTAGCGGTGGAATGTTTGTGCAAAGCGAAAAGTTTATCAATAAACATCAAGACTATTACAAGAAAAAAGGTAAAGCAGGTTTATCACTAAACCCTGCCGACCGAATTTCTATTTACGGACAAGAGAGCAATCAAACTACTTGGCGTTTGGCAAAAATGAATTTATCCATTCGTGGTATTGACAGCAGTAATGTAAAATGGAACAACGAAGGTTCTTTTTTAAATGATGCTCACAAAGATTTGAAAGCCGATTATATTATTGCCAACCCACCGTTTAACGACAGCGATTGGAGTGGCGAACTATTGCGTGATGATGCAAGATGGAAAGTATTAGGCGAAAAGCTAACACCACCAACAGGAAACGCAAACTATGCTTGGATACAACATTTCTTATATCATTTAGCACCAACAGGGCAAGCAGGTTTTGTTTTGTCTAAAGGTGCTTTGACAAGCAATACGACAGGCGAAGGTGATATTAGAAAAGCATTAGTTGAAAAAGGTTTAGTGGATTGTATTGTAAACCTACCAACCAAACTATTTTTAAATACTCAAATACCAGCTTGCTTATGGTTTCTATCAAGAAACAAAACCAACGGTGGTTTTAGAAAACGTGAAAATGAAATCCTATTTATTGATGCAAGAAATTTAGGTTTCTTGGTTAACAAACGTAACCGAGATTTAACCGAAGAAGATATTGAATTAGTTACAGGAACTTACCACAACTGGAGAAACCCAGATGGGACTTATGAAGATGTGGCGGGATTTTGTAAAGTAGCAACTATTGAAGAAGTAAGAAAATTAAACTACACACTTACCCCAGGAAGGTATGTAGGACTTGCAGACGAGGAAGACGATTTCAATTTTGCAGAACGATTTAATTTATTAAAAACAGAATTAGAAAAACAAATTGCAGAAGAAGCCGAACTAAACAAAGCCATTACCACAAACCTTGCAAAAATTAAAATTACACAATGAGTGAGTGGAAAGAATATAATTTAAACGAAGTGTATGATTTTGCTTCTGGACTTTCAAAAGGTGCAGAGGAATTTGGCTTTGGACACGGTTTTCTTGGCTTTACCGATATATTCAAAAACTTCTTTGTTCCTAATGAATTAACCAGTTTGGTTAATTCAACAGAGAAAGAACAACAATCTTGCTCCATAAAAAGAGGCGATGTTTTTCTAACAAGAACAAGCGAAACAGACGAAGATTTAGGAATGAGTTGCGTTGCCTTAAAAGATTATCCAAATGCAACTTTCAACGGATTTACAAAACGGTTGAGACCAAAAGGAAACGTAGAAATATTGCCTGAATATGCAGGTTTCTATTTCCGTTCTCCAAAATTCCGTGCCACTGTTTCGGGTATGTCATCAATTACTACAAGGGCAAGTTTGAATAACGGAATGTTAGCTCAACTAACAATATCAGTTCCTGAAATTGAAGAACAAAAAGCGATAGCTGATGCTTTATTTTCTTTACTGAAAAAGGTTGAATTATTAAAAAGACAAAACGAAACTCTTGAAAATCTAGCAATTGCTCTTTTCAGAAAATGGTTTGTTGTAGATGCTAAAGAAGATTGGGAGACAGGGAAATTAGGCGATAATGTAAATATTGTTTACGGCAAAAATTTGCCTACAAAAAATCTACTTAGTCAAGGCTTCCCTGTTTTTGGTGGCAATGGTCAAATAGGCTTTTTTAATGAATACCTATATGAAGAACCACAAGTATTAGTGTCTTGTCGTGGAGAAGCATCAGGAACCGTAAATATTACTCACAGTAAGTCATTTGTAACGAATAATTCTTTGGTTTTAAAGTTGACGAAAAATAAGAACATTTCGTTTGAGTATTTGAAATATTTTTCGCTTTATACTGATTACAAAGTCTATGCGACTGGTTCTGCACAACCGCAAATAACAATTGAAGTTCTTAATGATGCTGAAATTTTATTGCCAAATAAAGAATTGATTGAAGAGTTTACTCAAATTGTAAAAGACTGGGAACTAAAGAGAACTAATAACACTAAACAAATTATTGATTTGGAAAAAATGTCAAACGCATTGCTACCAAAACTTATGAATAAAGAAGCAACGATTGAAATTTAAAATAATAATATGAGCAGAATAATAGCACTTAAAGGAAGAGGAAATTCAGGTAAAACAACAACAATAAATTTGTTGCCAAATATTCTATTGGCAAACGGCTACAGCCGTGTTGCGGGAATGTATCAAAATCACGGAAGTGATTTTTTGGATGTTTTTGAAAATGGCAAACAAAGAGTTGGCGTAACCAGTTCTGGTGATACTTATGATTTAGTCCACGACAGATTGACAGACTTGATAAATGCAAAATGTGACGTTTGCGTTTGTGCTTGCAGAACTTCTGGTGGAACACATACAGCAATCTATAATTTTACTGGCTACACTTCGCACTTTGAACAAAAAACCTATGCTGCAACACCAGCACAAGAACCAATTGTTAATGCGGCTGATGCAAATAAATTATTTTCATTGATTTAATGCAACGACTAAAAACAATATTAAAAAAGCACGGGAATTGGGAACCATACAATGAATATATTGTAAGGATAGAAGGTTATGCAACTACCGATTTTACTTTGTGCATTGAAAATTCAAAAGCATTATTAGAAGGAATTTCAAAAGAGGTTTGTTCAAAAAAAGGAATTGAGTTAGAAAAAGCATCTTCAATGAGTGGTTGTTTAAAAACCGCTTTTAAGGCACTGGGCTATCCTTCAAGTTCAACCATTCTGCAAATAGGAACTGCAATTGCCAACGTGGGGCAACAGATGGGTAATTTTAGAAATGAAATTGGCACAACAGCACACGGCAAAACAGTTGAGGAATTGCAGAAAAGACAAAATTCAATTCACGATTTAACAGGCAATTTTTTAATTGAAGCCACCTCAATTGTTTGTTGCTTTTTAATTGAAGCATTTGAAACAGACAAACCAATAAAACCAGTTGAAGAAGAAATTGACTATGAAGAAAACGAAACCTTCAACGATTTTTGGGACGAACAATATGGAGAGTTTGCAATGGGCAATTATTCGTTTTTTGCAAGTGAAATTTTGTTTAGCAACGACCCAAAAGCTTATAAGGATGAACTTCAATCATTCAAATTAGAACCTGCAGATGACACTGATAATGGTGGGCAAGCAAAATAAGTAATGATAGAGTTATGAATTTTTTATACAGATTATTTTTGGCATTTAACTCTACCTACTTAATAGTTGTCGTCTATTTAATAAAAGGCGATTACCGATTTAATGTGCTTGAAAACTATTCCCATTATTTTTCCTGGCTGGTTTTTATTCTGATACCAATTCTATGTACTGCTATTAGCTTCTTAATAGTTAAACGTTTATCTACTGATAGCTTAAGTGCCCAATCCATAACGGAAATAGAATTAGCTAATAATAGTTTCCTGCCAACTTACTTAGGATACTTTTTCGTGTCTTTGGGTGTAAATGATACACCTACCTTAATCGTTGTCTTCCTCATCATCTACATTTTTACCTTTCTCTCTCAAACCCTATACTTCAATCCTCTCTTTTTATTATTTGGATATCATTTTTATTTTTTGAAAACAACTAATAATATTAAAGTTTTTATGATAACGAAAAAGCAATTGAAGAGACCCGGAGATGATGGTTTTCAAAGTTTAAAAAGGATTAATGATTATACTTTTATTGACACTGAATAAAACCCACTATGAATTATTTATTAGCAAAAGTTAAAAGGAAAACCAATCTTTTTAGAGTCCTTTCCACGCAGCAAAATATTTTCAATTTACCTGTATTAGATGATTGTCTTGCTTACAATCCCGCAACTTTATTGGATGAAGAGCAATGGTACACTTTAGCTGACTTCTCTGACTCTCAATATTGCACTGATTTTTTTAAAAATGATTTTGATTCAGTCAATCATATTCAAATTACAAATGATGACGCATCAAAAATGTCATATTTGTGCTCTGTTCAAAATAGCAATTATTTTTTTCAAGTAATTAATTCATCCCTGTTAATTCGAAGAAAATGGTTTGCATTGGATGAGTTATCTATTGAAGCAGATCGACCAATTGTTACAATTAACAATGATGCTGATGCTATATATGATAAAGTAAATGACGTCTTGTATTTTAAAAAGCTATCTACAGCGAATTCAATATTTAAAGGGATAGATCAACTTTACCGGGAAGCGACCAATGTAGAAACGGAAACATTCTTACAGAGTGATTTTTTGAGAATGATGAATAATTTTGATTCGAATGCAGTAAAAGTGCCTAACAGAAAGAGAATTGCATTGGTAATGGATACGCTTAATGGCTACAATGACCAACAAAGGACTGACATTTTTACTTATATGCAAGGATATATCCAAGTGCCTTTTGTAAATAATGCGTTCGAAATTGAAACGGAAGAGCATCTGAAGCACATCCTTTATGGAATTGAGCAACGTTTTTACACAACTCAGCTTGGTAACGAAAGAAGAATTGCAAATTCAATAATCACCATTGCCTAATGAAGCCAATCACAGAAGATAAAATAGAAACCTTTGCATTAGAGGTGCTTCAATCTATTGGTTGGGAGTATATCCACGGTTTGCTTATTGCTCCCGGTGCGGAGGGGGCGGAAAGAGAAAATTTTGAGCAAATTATTTTGGTTAACCGCTTACGCAAATCGGTTGCGGTGCTTAATCCAACTATTCCACACGATGCACAAGAACAAGCCATACAAAAAGTGTTGCGGATTTATTCGCCTGAATTGTTGCACAACAACGAAAACTTCCATCAACTACTAGTAGAAAAAGTAAAAATACCTTATCAGCAAGACGCCTTTGAACGTAGCTATGAAGTGGCGTTGATAGATTTTGAAAATCCGGTGAACAATGAATTTTTATGTGTTAATCAATACACCATTGTAGAAAAAAATCAAAACAAACGCCCCGATCTATTATTGTTTGTCAACGGTTTGCCGTTGGTAGTTATTGAACTTAAAAATGCAGCAGACAAAAATGCTACAATGCGCAAAGCGTTTGAGCAATTGCAAACCTATAAGTCAACCATCCCAAGTTTATTTACTTACAATGCCATTTGCGTCATATCAGACGGAATGGAATGCAAGGCTGGCAGTGTTTCGGCTGGTTACAGCCGTTTTATGACCTGGAAAACAGCAGACGGCAAAAAAGAAGCATCACGATTTATTCCGCAGTTGGAAATTCTACTCAAAGGAATGCTGAACCCTTCTACCCTTTTAGATTTGGTTCGCAATTTCATTGTATTTGAAAAGAGTAAGAAGGAAGATGCAAAAACAGGGATTACACAAATTGAAACCGTTAAGAAATTAGCGGCTTATCATCAATACTACGCTGTAAACAAAGCAGTACAATCTTCCATTATTGCATCGGGTGCAAATGGAGACAAAAGAGGCGGTGTAGTTTGGCACACACAAGGTTCAGGCAAAAGTTTGAGTATGGTTTTTTATTCGGGTAAATTGATAACAGCACCCGAAATGCAAAACCCAACCATATTGGTAATTACCGACCGTAATGATTTGGATGACCAATTATTTGACACGTTTGCAAATTCCAAACAATTACTAAGGCAAGAACCAGTTCAAGCCAAAGACAGAGAGCATTTAAAAGAATTGCTAAAAGTGGCAAGCGGTGGAATTGTATTTGCCACCATACAAAAGTTTTTACCCGAAGACCAAAAATCTGTTTACGAACAACTTTCAGAACGTAAAAATATTGTAGTAATAGCAGACGAAGCCCACAGAACACAATACGGTTTTGAAGCATCAATAAAAGAAGTTAAAAACAAAGAAACCAAAGAAAAAATTGGAGAACGCATTGCTTATGGTTTTGCCAAATATATGCGGGATGCATTGCCAAATGCTACTTACATAGGTTTTACAGGAACGCCAATTGAAGGAACAGACGTAAATACTCCGCAAGTTTTCGGACAGTATGTGGATGTATATGATATTTCACAAGCGGTTGCGGATGGTGCAACGGTTCGTATCTATTATGAAAGCCGTTTGGCTAAAGTAAATTTAGACGAAGAAGGAAAACGACTAATTGAAGAATTTGATAAAGAACTTGAAGAAGACGAAGAAATAACAGACCAACAAAAGGCCAAAGCCAAATACACAAAATTGGAGGCAATTGTTGGTAATGAAGAACGCATAAAAAATTTAGCTAAAGACATTGTAATGCATTCGGAACAACGCCAAAAAGTATTTGATGGCAAAGGAATGATTGTAGCAATGAGCCGTAGAATTGCAGCCAACTTATACAAAGAAATTATTGCTTTAAGACCCGAATGGCACGATGAAGATTTGAGCAAAGGAGCAATTAAAGTTGTAATGACTTCAACAAGTGCTGATGGTCCTGAAATGCAACGCCATAACACTACCAAACAACAGCGTAAAAATTTAGCAGAACGAATGAAAGATCCTGCTGACCCTTTGCGTTTGGTTATTGTTCGTGATATGTGGCTGACAGGTTTTGACGCTCCTTGTTTGCATACACTCTATATTGACAAGCCAATGAGAGGACACAATTTAATGCAAGCCATAGCAAGGGTAAACCGAGTTTTTAAAGATAAGCCAGGCGGTTTGATTGTAGACTATTTAGGAATTGCCACTGACTTGAAAAAAGCGCTGTCTTTTTATTCTGATGCAGGAGGTAAAGGCGAACCAACTTTAGATTTAGGAAAAGCAATTGCATTGATGAATGAAAAATTTGAAGTAGTTCAGCAGTTTTTTAATGAAGAAGCAAAAACACAAAAAGACATTGTTGCAGAAGAACCCGAAGCCTATTATGCAAACAGTTTCAAGTTCAATTACAAACGCTTTTTCAAGGTAGAAGCGAAGGAAAAAATGTCAATCATTCTGCAATCAGAAGAACACATATTAGGATTGCAAGATGGTAAAACACGTTTCATAAGAGAAGTAACTTTGTTAAGTCAAGCTTTTGCTTTGTCCATTCCACACCCAAGGGCAATGGAAATCAAAGACGATATTGCATTTTTTCAAGCAGTAAAAGCACGACTTGTAAAATTTGAAGGAACAGGAACAGGCAAATCTGACATTGAAATTGAAACCGCAATCAAACAAATAGTTGATGAAGCATTAAGCTCAGATAAAGTGATGGATATTTTTGAAGCCGCTGGTATGGCAAAACCAGACATTTCAATTTTATCAGATGAATTTCTTTTAGAAGTAAAAGGAATGAAGCACCAAAATTTAGCTTTAGAACTTTTAAAGAAATTGTTGAATGACGAAATTAAAACACGTTCAAAAACCAATTTAGTAAAAAGCAAAAAATTATTGGAAATGTTGGAAGGTGCAATAAAACGCTACCAAAACAACTTGTTGACAACGGCAGAAATTATTCAAGAACTCATCAACATTGCAAAGGAAATTAAAGACGCCGACAAAGAAGGTGAACGACTTGGATTGACGAAAGATGAAGTTGCTTTTTACAATGCTTTAGAAGTAAATGACAGTGCAGTTATGGTTTTGGGTGACGATCAACTCAAAGAAATTGCAAGAGAAATTACGGATAAAGTAAGAGCCAACGCAACAATTGACTGGACGATCAGAGAAAGTGCAAGAGCAAGACTTATGGTAATTGTCAAGCGGACATTGACAAAGTGGGGCTATCCGCCAGACAAACAAGCCAAAGCAATTGAGACAGTAATGAAGCAAGCAGAACTTATGGCAGAGTTTGTAACGAGCAATATTTAATTTTTACAAAATTACAGCGACTCGACTAGTAAATATTAGTACTTATAAAAATCAAGACACTACCTGAAGCAATTATTGATGTTTTGAAAAGAAGAGGTAAAGCATCATTTCTGGATATTACAGATGAGATTGCTAAGAAATTTGTGGAGAGGGAAATCCAATGGATTATTTCAGGATGTTTTTCAAATTCGTTTTCATGCAGTAGTAAGTAAACCGTACAAACATTTATTTGTAGAAGTAAAAGAGGGTGTAATTAAATTGAAAAAATAAAACAATATGCAGCTATATAAAAACAATCAGACTACAATAGCACCACTTAAGGAAATTCCTTTTAAGTTAGAAAAAGAGATTCAAAATTTCTTTGAGCAAAACCTATTCTCTATAACTGGATTGCAATTTATCAAGTCTGAGTTTACTATTAAAAACTATAGAATTGATACTCTGGCTTTTGATTCAGAAGCAAAGGCTTTTGTCATTATAGAATATAAGCGAAATAAACATAATAGCGTCTTTGACCAAGGAATAACTTATTTAAATCTGATGCTTGAATACCGTTCTGATTTTATAATTGAATATAACGAATGCTTAGGGCAATCACTTAAGCGTGATGATATAGATTGGTCGCAAAGCAGGGTTGTATTTGTTGCGCCAAGCTTTACGGATTTTCAACAGAATTCAACAAACTTCAAGGATTTCAGTATAGACCTGATGGAAATCAAACAATTCGAGAATGATATTGTTATGATTAATCCAATAAAGAAAAGTGCAAGAGCTGAAAGTATTAAGCCTTTAACGAGCCTAAACACAACATTGAATAAAGTTGCAGAGGTCATTAAGGTTTATACAGAAGAAGATCATTTGTTCAATAAATCTGAGTCAATAAAAGAATTGTATGAGAGGTACAAAGAAGCAATCCTAAACCTGATAGATGATGTTAATGTTGCTCCCAAAAAATTATATATCAGCTTTGAGAAAAGCAAAAGGATTATTGTGGATATAGTTGTACAAACCCAAGAAATTAAACTCTATATCAACACGCAATATTCTTCCTTTTCAGACTTACAGAACTTGGGTGTGCATATGAATGATAAAACTAAATGGGGTAGAGGTTATTATCAGATTTCAATCAAAGACACCTCCAACCTTGAGTATATTATGAGTCTGATTAAACAAGCTATTTAATCAAAAATGATGTTACAAAGGAGTATTTGTGGACAACAAAAAAAACTGATGGAGCATTTCCTGAAGCTTTTCAAATCCGGTTACATACTGTCGTGCAAAACAATACACACATTTATTTGAAGGAGTAAAAGAAGGAATAATTAAATTGAAATAATAATGAAAGCATTTATATCATATAGCCATAAGGACAGTGAGATGCTTGAACGGCTGCATACTCATTTGATCCAATTAAAAAGAGAAGGGAAACTTACAACCTGGACAGATGAAGAAATTGCTGCCGGAGGGAAGTTGCAAAATTTAATTTCTAGCAACCTTAATTCGTCTCAAATTTTTCTAGCATTACTAAGTCCTGACTATATCGCTTCCGGATATTGTTATGAAAAAGAGTTTATGCGCGCACAAGAATTAATGAAATCAGGTAGCATTATACTTGTACCTATAATACTTGAACCTTGCGATTGGTTGAATACGCCATTTGCTGATTTTAAAGCTTTGCCTAAAGATGGTAAACCTGTAAGTGAATGGAGTAATGTAAACACTGCATTTTTGGATATAATTCAAAACTTAAGAATTTTGTTGTCTAACTCTATCCCCTTAGGCAATTATATTGATGCTTCAAGTGTATCGACAATTGGCTATACTTCTTCGAAAAATTACAGGGTAAAAAAGGACTTTGATTCAATTCAAAAAATTGAATTCACAGAATCTGCGTTTAATGAAATCAAAGAAAGACTTGAATCTTATTTGAAAGAAATAATACATATTGATGAGCAAATAAAATATAGGATCACTTTAAATGATTCGAAAAACTTTGAAGCGATACTGGTCAACAGAAATAAAACAAATGTAGAAAGTACAATAAAGCTTAGTAACGATTCTGAGATGCGAGTTCGTGGACAGTTTAGTAATTACAGTACAATGTTAGGCAAGCATGACATTGCCTATACAATAGGGTCAGAGCGAGATAATAGAGCTAAAGGCTTTGAGTTGTCTTTCGACGAGTATCATTTATTTTGGAAAGAATCTTCAATTTATGGAGGTCAAAGTGAAAAGGAAATAAACCCACGAAATATGGCAGATGATATATGGAAGAACTGGTTAGAAAGTGTTGGGATAATGTAATAATGGGAATTAGTTTTTTTAAAAATTCATTATGAGGAATAATTTTATTATTATAATTGCTATAATAGGTTTTGCATCCTGCGGCCCAAGCAAAGTAGAGCAACAAATAGCGCAAGCAGAACAAATGGCCATTATTGATTCTACAGCTAAGGCAACTGAAGCGGCCGTATTACAAAAGGTTGCAGACCAGAAGAAAATTGAGGATTCTTTACTGAAGATCAAGATGAAGAAAAATCAGTTGAAGCATCAGATTGCATCTACAAAAACACAACTGAGAATTGCGGTTGAAAAGCTGGAGTCAATAAAGCAATTCAAAATGTTTAGAGCGGCAGCAAAAAAAGAGGAAGAAGTTAACGCTCAACTTAAGGTTATTCAATTATTGGAAGAAGAGGTAAGCAGACTTGAAACAGAGCTGAATGAGATTAAGTAGTTTGGTTTTTCTCAATAACTGAATTTACCAATGGCCTTCGTCAAGTATACAGAACCCTTTAGCCTTTTGAGCACCCGTTTGAGCGCCGGATTTGAGTTTGCGTATTTTTGAATATTTAGAATACTATGAATGGCATATTTTGTATAGAAGGATTTTGGTACGGAGATCACAGAGACAGAACCTCTGTTTATCCGGTACTGGAATTAATCAACAATATTGAAAAGCTACCCTTCATTCATCACAGGTGTGGCACAGTTGAAGAGTTTAAATTTTCAATTGAACGATGGAAAACCAAGTCTTTCCATTCTAAATATCCTATTCTTTATCTTGCTTTTCATGGAGAAAAGGGGCTGATTAAAATTGGAAGACATACGATTACATTAGTTCAGCTAGCCGAAATATTAGGTACTAAATGTGAAGGCGCAGTCATCTATTTTGGAAGTTGTGAAACAATGAAAATGGACAAAAGGCATCTTCAGAATTTTATGGAGTCGACGAGAACATTGTCTGTGCTGGGTTTTAAACAGGAAGTAAACTGGCTCAGGTCAGCGTCATTTGATATCCAAATGCTGAGTTTTTTCCTGCACGAGAAATTCGATTCCCAGGGAATCCGGAAAATTTATAAAGAAATACAATCGAACTGTAAAAGTCTTATTAAGGAATTGGAATTCAGGATGGAAATCAATGAAAAAGTTTCTTTTCCCAGGAAACGTATAAAATAAGCAATGGCTCTCTTCCTCTAAGCGATGACCTGAATGCAAAGCTCATCAAAGAACGGCGTGATTAAGAGAATCTTCCATAAAGTTTGTAATCCGATACTGTTATAGATCAAATAGTGTTCCCTTCATCCGGTCCTTCCCTTCCTCCGGCTCAAGGTTGACAGGTCGCGCTGCCCGCCTTGCCCGTCCCAGCCTACCGGACAGGCAGTCGTACTGGCACGGGCGGATTTTGGACTTGGATTTTTGCTCCACTTTTGTGCCAAGATAAAAGTGGAAAGAAAAATGTAAGTGAAGTAGTCATTATACGTGACATGTAGAGATCCCTGCGGGATGACCACCGAGGTATTCGGGCAGCCTGATACGGGGAGAAAGGTAAGGGGCAATCTTATGTCTTATAAAACTACTCCATAAAAAGTGGCGTTTTTGTGGCGTTTTTATCCATTTTTTGTCCTATATTTGTGTTGTAAAACGATATATTATGGAAATCCGACTAAAAATTAACGACAAGTTTATCGAAGAGCTGAAGCAGCAAACTGGCATTTCCAGTACCACACAGCTGACGACTGAAGCCTTTACTTTACTGAAATGGGCAGTGACCGAATCGGCGAGCGGCAGGGTGATCGTATCCGAAAATAAAGACGGAAGCGATGAAAAGCAGGTTGTGATGCCTACCTTACTGAATGCAACACAATTATCCTAAAAACAGCTGAGCCCCTATGTCTACTCCCCCGATCAGACAGAAGATAAACCTTATAGATGGCCATAGTTCGGGCATTGATGTGAAACCATTGTCCGGTGAGCAAAGGGCAGGCGTGAAGCTGGCCTATATTCTGTTGGCTATTATTTCGGTAACGATCCTGTGCCTGGTAGCCTGCTTTTATATCAGCGATTTTGATCCCTCGACCTACATAGCAGGCAGCCTGAAAGGCAGCAGTAACCTGAGTGATAGTATTTATAACAGGCGCTTTGAAGAGGTGAAGCTGATGGTGCAGGAAAAGAAGGAGTACAGGGATTTTGTGACGACCAATTTTCAGTATATCATTGGTGTTTTGCTACCCATCCTGACTTCCATCCTGGGTTACATTTTTGGTACAAAGGCTAAAGAGTAGGGTGGCAATTAAAGACTTTAAGAAAGGTATAAAACCGCTGCTTATTGCAGCGGTTTTATTATTAAGGCAGGGGCGGTATTTTATACCAATTTAACACCTGAAAATTACTTTTTAATGGCATTCCGCCGGAATCTGTGTTAGATTAACACGTTGTAGATTCCTGCGGAATGAACCACCGGGGTATCGGGGCAGGCAAGCATGTGGTGGGGTTGTGGAGTTATGACAGATTGCTTCGTTCCTCGCAATGACGCATGTGGAGGTGGTTGCGGTGTGCTGTGCCTCTTTTCTTTGTGTTTCCATGAGAAACCTTTGCGCTGTTGCGGTTCTTTGCGGCTTTGCCTGCCGGCAGGCAATACTTTCTTGGGAATTTCATTTCGTCTTTTTACCCACCCCCCTAACCCCTCTCCTTCGTCAAGCTCAGGATAAACTCAGGAGGGGAATTCAGCATGTGGTGGGGTTGTGGTTTTATGTGGTTTGGTTGTGGAGTTATGACAGATCCCTGCAGGATGACACATGTGGTGGGCTTGCGGTGTACTCTTCGCATGTCCTTTTCGCGCTCGGGTTCCCTACGCCCGCCCCTGCCCGTTCGGTCAGGCGGGCGTGCCGGATCGGACGGGGGATGACATCGCGGGGGCTACTTTTCGCGTGTTACTTTTCGCGTGTTCAAATAGTTCCCTACGGGAGGACAAGCGCGGGTGTTACCTTTCACATGTTGTGTGGATAAAGGCAGCTCACACAATTAAAAAACTATTTTTTAATACCACCTTAATACTGCATAGGGACATTTGCTTATGCGAGTGCTGATAAGCTGTTTTAGTGTGATTTTTCTTCTTTCCTGTTCTTCGCAATCCGAAACGATTAAAATTAAAGGTTCGGATACAGAGGTGAATCTTGCAGTATTATTAGCCGAAGCATTTCATCAGCATCATCACAAAATTCTGGTTTCTGTCTCCGGTGGCGGTTCCGGCCTCGGGATTGCTTCACTCTTAAATGGAAATGCTACGATAGCCAATTCTTCGCGCAGTATAAAGGAAAAGGAAATCACTCTTTTTAAAGAAAGAGGTGTGCAGATTGATTCTTTCATTTTTGCACAGGACGCCATTGCCTTCATTGTTTCGGATAGATCAGCTTTAGACGCTGTCAGTATCGATCAGATCGCTGCCATACTAAGTGGAAAAACTGCACAGTGGGCGCAGCTCACAGGGGGCGATTTGCCCATTACCATCTATGGCAGGCAGAGCAATTCAGGCACTTATGATTATGTCAAAAGCCGCTTGCACATTCATTTTTCGCCTTATGCGAAACAAATGAACGGGAATGCCCAAATCATTGAAGCCATCAGGTCCGACGAATCGGGTATCGGCTATGTGAGTGCCGGGTATGTATTTAAAGGTAAGTTGGATGGCATTAAAGTGTTGTCTGTATACACCGGAAATAATAAGGCTGTTTCACCTTTGGATGCAAAGGCTATTGCATCGGGTTTGTATTCTTTTCAACGTCCTTTGTTTCAATATTACCGAACCAGAGATTACCGGAAAATCAAAGCATTTCTGGACTTTCAACAATCTGAAGCGGGGGCTAAAATTATTCAGCAATCCGGCTATTATCCGGTAAAAAAGCAAGCATGAACACCAAAAACCGGGAAAAACTGGACAGCCTGTTTAAGCTGATATTTAAAGTAACGGGACTATTGACCATCTTGCTGCTCGGCGGTATTTTTGTCATGCTTTTATCCAATAGTGTATCCTTCTTTTTAAAAGTGTCGCCCATTGATTTTTTTACCGGCTCGCAATGGGACCCCGAAACCAATTACAGTATTTTTCCTTTGCTGGTCAGCACAGGTTTAGTCGCAATGGGCTCAATGATTATTGCTGTCCCATTGGGAATTCTGACAGCAGCTTATTTATCTGAGTTGGCTCCCAGGAAATTACAAATGATTCTGAAACCCATGATAGAAATGCTGGCAGCTATTCCTTCGGTGGCCATAGGTTTTTTAGGCATTGTCGTTTTAGGTCCTGGTCTTGCTCATTTTTTCGGTATTCAGAATGGTTTGAATGCTCTGAATGGTTCTGTTTTATTGGCGGTAATGGCTTTGCCCACTATTGTCACCATTAGTGAAGATGCCATCAATGCAGTACCCAAATCGCATCGGGAAGCCGCACTGGCATTAGGTTCGAATAAATGGGAAACCCTGTTTAAAGTAACGATACCTGCAGCCATGCCAGGATTGATAGCCGCAGTGATGCTGGGATTGGGCAGGGCACTTGGCGAAACAATGACAGTATTAATGGCCACCGGAAATGCTGCAGCCATACCCAAAGGCTTTTTGGATTCTGTGCGCACTATCACCGCTACTATTGCGATAGAAATGGGGGAAGTGCCCTACAAAACCACCCATTATTTTGCCTTGTTTGCCATTGCTGCACTATTATTTCTCATTACCCTCATCGTCAATTTCATTGGTGAATATTTTGCCAACCGTTTAAGAAAATTCCATTCCTGATGCGCGCCAAAAGACTGCTGAATTATTTCAATTGGTTACTGCTTTTGGGCAGCACACTTTGCGTTTGTTTGTTTTTAGGCATCATCCTCTGGGATATTTTTTCCAAAGGCTTTTCCAGTTTGTCCTGGAATTTTATTACTGCTTTCCCTTCAGACGGAATGACAAAGGGAGGCATCCTGCCAGCAATTGTTGGCACGATCTTATTGACACTGATTACCACTGTTTTTGCTGTGCCTTTCGGGGTGGCATGTGCTATTTATCTCAATGAATATGCCAGGCCAAGTACCTTGACAAGTATCATCAGAGCCTCTATCCGGAATTTAGCCGGGATACCCTCCATAATCTATGGGTTGTTTGGTCTTGCCTTATTTGTACAGTCACTGCATTTTGGCACATCGATTTTATCGGCAGGGCTTACTCTCGGTTTGCTTTCTTTGCCCTATGTGATCACCACTACAGAAGAAGCTTTAAAAAGAATTCCGAATAGCCTGCGGGAAGCGACACTTGCGCTCGGTGTTACCCAGATTGAAACCATCAAAGATGTGGTGTTGCCCAAAGCCTTACCCGGCATTTTGACCGGTGTGATTCTTACTTTGTCGAGGGCGGCAGGCGAAACAGCACCCATTTTATTTACGGGAGTAGCCTTTTATATCAATGGTGTCAGCGCATCCGCCAATCAGGAATTCATGGCTTTACCTTATCATTTGTACATGCTCTCTACCCAACATAATGCGATAGTGCAGGTGAGGCCCCTGGCATACGGCACAGCGAGCGTTTTGATATTGCTTGTCTTTGCACTAAATGCCATTGCTTTTTATGTACGATACAAAAACAGAACACAGGAATAATGAGTGAGCCTATTAAACTCCGGGCAGAGCATCTGAATCTGCATTTCGGGAAAAAGCAGATTTTAAAAGATATTAATATTGGCTTCCCGGCCAATCATGTTACCTCATTAATTGGCCCATCGGGCTGCGGTAAATCCACACTGCTCCGTTCATTTAACCGTATGCACGATCTGGCCATTGATGCACACATTGAGGGCAATTTGTTCCTGGACGGACTCAATATTTACGACAAAAGGAATTCAGTCACCAATATCCGCAAACGGATTGGTATGGTTTTTCAAAAGCCCAATCCATTACCCAAAAGCATTTATGACAATCTCGCCTACGCTTTAAAAATTCATAATTACCCCAAAAATGAAATTCCGGATATGGTGGAAAATGCCCTTAGGGAAAGCTTTCTTTGGGAGGAGGTAAAGGATGAGCTGAAAAAGCCGGCAGTTAAACTTTCGGGGGGACAGCAACAAAGACTTTGTATCGCAAGAACAATTGTATTGAGACCGGAGGTGCTTTTAATGGACGAACCTTGCTCTGCTCTGGATCCGATTAGCACGAAGAAAATCGAAGAGTTAATCCTGAAGCTCAAAAAAGATTATACCATCGTCATTGTTACCCATAATATGCAACAGGCACAAAGAATATCCGAAAAAGTGGCCTTTATGTATTTGGGTGAATTAATAGAATACGATACTTGTGATACTATTTTTAAGCATCCAAATCATGAATTGACCCAAAGGTATATTGGTGGTCATTTTGGATAGTGGAATTGCTTTGCCTTTAAGTTAAAGTTACCAGGTGCCGGATTGTCTCCCCAACAGTGTGTGGGCACACTGTCAGGTATGTTCTAAATGGCCTCCGGTTTACCTACACCTGCCGCTAAGGCGGGACAAGCAAGCATGTGGTTTGGTTGCGGGGTTATGACAGATCCCTGCGGGATGACACATGTGGTGGGGTTGCGGTGTGCTGTGCCTCTTTTCTTTGTGTTTCCATGAGAAACCTTTGCGCCGTTGCGGTTCTTTGTGGCTTTGCCTGCCGGCAGGCAGGTTTGTAATACTTCCTTGGGAATTTCATTTCGTCTTTTTACCCACCCCTAACCCCTCTCCTTCGTCAAGCTCAGGATAAACTCAGGAGGGGAATTTTGCATGTGGGATGGTTGTGGTTTTATGTGGTTTGGTTGTGGGGTTATGACAGATTGCTTCGTTCCTCGCAATGACGCATGTGGTGGGGTTGGTTTTATGTGGTTTGGTTGTGGGGTTATGACAGATTGCTTCGTTCCTCGCAATGACGCATGTGGTGGGGGTTTGGTTTTATGTGGTTTGGTTGCGGGGTTATGACAGATTGCTTCGTTCCTCGCAATGACGCATGTGGGGTGGTTGCGGTTTTATGTGGTTTGGTTGTGGGGTTATGACAGATTGCTTCGTTCCTCGCAATGACGCATGTGGTGGGGTTTTGGTTTAATGTGGTTTGGTTGTGGGGTTATGACAGATTGCTTCGTTCCTCGCAATGACGCATGTGGGGTGGTTGCGGTTTTATGTGGTTTGGTTGTGGGGTTATGACAGATCCCTGCGGGATGACACATGTGGTTTAGATTGGATGAGTTTGCAGAATGTAAGATCCCTGCCTGCCGGCAGGCAGGTT
Organism: Chitinophagaceae bacterium; assembly: GCA_041661485.1. Taxonomy (GTDB): domain Bacteria; phylum Bacteroidota; class Bacteroidia; order Chitinophagales; family Chitinophagaceae; genus Rurimicrobium. Next base: position 57,072 of record JBAZUJ010000012.1, on the reverse strand, counting down.
TGTGTGAAACATTCTCAGTACGCTATTCCTCTGCAGACTCTGAGTGAAACTGTCTGCAGCCTTTGTGCTTTTTCGGGAAGAATTATATAAATCAGAAGTCTTTTTGTATAAATCCTTTGGGCATAATTGTGATTGCTTTGCAGGTGTTATGGGTTTATTGAAAACAATTGTACCGGAACAGACCATGGGCACGCAAACCGGAGCTTCGGCCAGGCGCATGTGCAAAAGTCTGGCGGAGGCAGAGCAGGTGTTTAGAGCATCTTGCACGCGACTGTTGGATGTTAACCATTGGTCTGCATTCAGCGGGGCCCTGAGTGCAGCTTTCCAGCTGACAGATGCTGATGGTCATCCGTTGTCTGCCGGCATAGCTACCACAGGCAAGCTCATCCGTATCAGATTGCCCGGCCCCGGAAATGCTGCCGGAGAGGGTTATGACTGGGTAAGGATTGAGCAGATTGCACGGAAAGAGGATAGGGTGAAAGATGAAGAAATCTGTGCGATTGTGGTGAAGCCTGTGCCGCATCCGGAGGAGAATGCCGGTGCCGCTGCTCATTTTTACACGCGTGAAGCCAGCAGTACTTTTGTGGTGTGGCGGGCAGGGCGTTCGTTGCGTGCCATAGAATTTGGTCGCAATGAAAAGACGAATAAACATGGGGGACTGCTGAACAGGATCAGGAATATGTTGGTGGCTTTTGCAGCCAGAACCGGCTTGTCGAACCCACAGTGGAAATCGCTCATGGAAGGGATATTGAAAGGCTGAGTAATGTCCTTTTTTCCTGTCTGCCTTTGCTAGTTCACAATTCCGTTTTTTACGGCATACAAAACCAGCCCGGCAATATTCCTGGCTTTTGTTTTTTCCTGCAGGCCTGCCCTGATGCCTTCAATTGTCCTGGGGCTGAGGAACATGATGGCGCCGATTTCTGCTGCAGTCTTTTCTTCGCAAATCAATTTCAATACCTGTGTTTCCCTGTCATTTAAGTCGACCCGGCTGTGAAAGGCAGGATTGTAGCGCTTGTTGATGGCAATCTTGCGTAACATGGTCTGGCTGACGAGGTTGTTGAAATAATAATTGGTTTCGTGAACGGCGTGTATGGCATTGATGATTTCTTCTGATTCTGCATTTTTTATCAGGTAACCATTGGCGCCGAGTTCCATCAGGTGCAGGATGAAAGACTCTTCATTGTGCATAGTCAGAATGATAATTTTTACAGCAGGGAAATCAGCTTTTATAGCTTTGGTTGCTTCGAAACCATCCATATCCGGCATCTTTAAATCCAGCAGGACAATATCCGGTTCCTGCCGTTTCAATAATTCAAGCAGTACCACGCCTGATTGTGCCTCGCCGATGCACTCCAGGCCTTCGTCGTCCTGCAGCACCACTTTCAGGCCCTGGCGGAATATTTTATGGTCGTCTGCTATAGCGTAACGGATGGGTTTCATCGGGATGTATTGAGAGGAGTGAGAATACTGATTTGAAAATGTTGACCGGGCAATTGTTCAAAATTCAATGTGGCTTTCAGGAGTTGGATGCGGTTGTAAATTCCTTTGAGTCCGATAGCACCCTTCTTAAACAAGGCAGCATGATATTCTTCATTATTAATGCCCTGTCCGTTATGGTTCAGGATGATACGGAGCACATTATCCTGAACCGAAATATGCACCCGGATATGCGTAAGCGCGGCATGTTTGATGAGGTTATTCAGCAATTCCTGCACCACACGATATAAAGGCAGTTCGATGTCCTCCGGCAGTTTCCTCGTTTCGCCGGAGCAAACAAACGCTGTGCTCACCAGGCCGGTTTGATTAATGGCATCCAGCATGGACTGTATGGCTGTTGAAAGACCCAGGTGCTGCAGGGTAGCAGGATGGAGGCTATGGCTGAGATTGCGCAATTTCTCGATACTCTCATCCAGTAACAGGCGTGATTGAATCATCAGCTCCGGCCGGGCATCAGACGATTTTGACAAAAATAATTTGACAGAGGAGAGGGTAACACCGATATCATCATGAAGTTCAGAAGCCAGCTGGCTCATGGTTTGCTCCTGTGCTTCTAGGCTGACAATTTGTAATTGCTGCTCATACTCCTGTTGTGCTTTCAGCGATTCGATATGATGCTGCAGCACCTTCCTTTGATGAATGATGACAAAATAAATCAGCCCGAGAGACAAAGCCAGCATACCGGCAATACCAATGACGACTAAAAACCGGGCATCCATATTTATTGATCTGTTTTGCGGGTGAAGGAAACAGCAATAAAAATACACTTAATTATATTGAACCCGTCGTGTACTATAAACCAGAGGGAGTTGGCCAGCCCGGATTTCGGAATATGTTGCCATAATAAATAAAGGAAAAAGCAGGCGGAGAAGAATAACAGGAATCCGCTGGTGGTCCAGAATAAAGCGGTTTGCTCCAGGAATACCGGTACCGCCTTCCGGGTAAGCTTTTCGAATCCGAAGATGGCGTAGGAAATAATAATAAGGGAGAATAAAGCGCAGCCCCCGCCGTTGAGCGCTGCAAAGGCAGTGCAGTAAACAATGTACCAGTAAGCGGCCAGGCCAAGCCCGGTTATTGCAGGGATAAGGCAGCGTTGCCGGAGAGGGAAAATTTTTTGTCCCTGAAAGTAAAATGACAACAGGATAAACTCTGCCATCATAAAGCCGTGAATGAGGTAATAGCTGTCAAACACAAGCCTCCCTTTCGCAATCATCATCAGCAGCACATCATTGACCAGGCTGATGAGCAAATAAAAAAGGAGCCATTTCGACAGCACGAAATGACTCCTTCTGAAGATGAAAATCAGCAGGGGGATAAGCGGCGCACAGATGGAAATGTATTGCAGTGTCAGTTTTAGCATAGGATCAGTGCCAGTGTCAGGAGGCAGGAGTCAGGTGGTCAGGAATCAGTTTATCACAGGAGGAGGCGTTGAAACATCGTAGTAACCGATTATCGCTCCATCGTAAGTAATGGTGAAAACAACAACCGGTTGTTCCCGGTTGGCAGGGTTTAAATACGTGCATATTCCCCTTTTGAAATGAAACCAGCATAAGTTTTCATCGAAACCATTCATTGATTCCAGTAAGAGCTTAAACCCTTTGAAAAGGGATAGCGGCAGACAGGATTTGCTGTCGGCTATGGGAAATTTTGGAACTAAAGCAATCAGCAATTCAGATTCATCATCGATCGTTATCTGAACCATATCGGACTTGCAATCGGCCCCGGAAAGATCAATTGTACGATTCATCACCTCCCTGTAAAGGAGATTGTTTTCTGCCTGCGGGATATCTGCGATCATAGCAAGGTAGTGTTCTTCAGATATAGAATGAAAAATAAATAATGGTTCATAAAAAGCAGCACTCGTTCCGGTACAGGGTAGTTCGGGAGCCTGGAGATAGTCTTTAGCAATCAGGGGGCGTTCTGTTGGCATAATTTTATTTTTTTAAGATGAGATAATGGTACAAAAGTAAATCTGCCGCACCTCAACCGCACCCGTAATTCTACGCAAAATTTTTGAGTAATTCTACGCTTGCATCCCGTTTTCCACGCATGCACTTTTGTACCCGGATAGTTCAGCTATCTGTCAGCAATCATAAAAAAACAAACAAATAAAATTCAGAAAAATGAAAAAACAATTACTTCTCATTGCCTTCGGCGTGTTTTTGCAACAAAGCGGGATGGCACAAAAAGCGTACAGCACCGTGACACAAATTGATACCTTGCTGCTCAATAGCAAGAACGACAAAACTCATTTGTTTACTCAGCCTGTACTTAAGCAATATATCTATTCGCAAATCAATAAGCTGAGCGGCACAAATATTAAGGAAGGTAAAATTGCCAGCAAGTCTGTGAGTGTGGATGAGAAAAGTGTGACGTTTAACGTGGCCGGTAAATGCAAACGCTTTTTTTATCAGCCTACCTTCTCTGTTGCTGCCGAAGACGGATTTGCTGTGATTTTTTCCAATAAAGAATACCAGAGAACGTACACCATCGGTTCGAACTTCCAGTATTTCCTGGGTAATAACTCGATAGGTTATACAGATGAATATGCCACACGCCTGCACAACATGATGAAATTAAAACGGGCTTTTTATGAAAAGCTTGAAAAAGATGAACTGTATAGGCGCATGAATGCTTTAATGCAGGATTATATAGCGGCCTATAAAGAAGGCATTCACTTTTATAATTTAATAGATAACGACGAATTGCTGGACTACACGAAACTTGATACGTTTGGCAAAAAGGCTTTTGAGGCAAAAAATAAACTTGATGAAATTATCCGTCAGATGGCTAAAATGAATATCATTAAAGCGGGCGACAAATACGGAAATTATTATGATGCCTGTAAAATAACACTCGTGACGATAGACTCATTACGTCCCAAAGGGGATAGCATAAAAGCTCTGTTGGATAATGCCTACCTCGCTTACCAGGATTCGCTGCAACTGAGTTCAAAGATTGGTCATGGCATCCGCTGGTTTTCGGCCAGTGCAAAATACAATACCAATCTGCAGGAAATATTGACCGATACAACAAAAACAAAACCCACGAAATATTATAATGAATACACCACTCTGAAGTTTGGCTTTAACTACCTTAAAAGCCGGATGAATACCGATAAATTATACCTGTCCTGTAATGGAAATTTTTCTTCCATCCGGAATTTTAAACCAGGCAATAAAAAGACAAGCAACTTTAATTCAAATTCCACTTTAGGGGGTGTTCAGGTAGTGAATGTTGACAGTACGATCAGTTATTATACCGCAATCCCCTCCCGGGCTTACGCGTTGAGTTGTGATCTGAACCTGACGTATTTCTTTACCCGCCGGAAATTTGGTATCGACCTGGGTGTGACAGCAGGCGTGAACGATCCGCAGGATAATAACATCAATGCAAGGTTTGGAATTTATGTTCCGTTTACCGTGGCCGACAAGAATATTTACATAGAGCCTATTCTGAAATTCAATAAACTGTTCTCCAGTGCAGGAAATGAATTTCTGAAAGACAACCTGACCTTTGGTTTTAATATTTCTGTTGCCTTGCCCGACTTCCTTAAATAAGGAATAGGATTAACCGTCTGCTGTTTAGTTTTGGCCGTTTCGGTCTTATCTGTGTTTCCCGTGCATCATCATCATCATCATCATCATCATCTTTGTGCTTGGTCAGCGTAAACAACAAGCGGAGGAAAGTCTGGTATAAAGCCTGTGTACAAATATTTTCTTTATTCAAAAGAAAGCTAATTTGTTTTCAGTATATTCGTTTGTCAAACTGAAATACGCCATCTCCATGAAAAAAAATATACTCTTCTTTACCTTTCTCCTGCAAAGCCTCTGCCTGCAGGCTGCTACGCAAAAATTTGATTGGGCCCTGTTAATGGAAGGCCCCGGAAGGAGCGCCTGTATGGCTACTGCAATTGACAAGGCCGGCAATATTTACACTACCGGTTACTTTCAGGATCATGTGGATGCAGACCTGGGTTCCGGTTCGCGGATTTTGTCTGTTGCCACAGGTGGTTATAATGTTTTTATCTCTAAATCGGACAGTAACGGGAAACTGATCTGGGCACAGCAAATCGGAAACTTCAAATCTATCAATTCCCGGTCTATATCGCTGGATAGCGATGACGGTGATATTTATATTACAGGTAGTTTTACCGATTTAGTGGATTTCGATCCCGGTCCCGGTGTGGCCAACCTCGCTCCGGCGGGTCTTGAGAATACATATATTCTGAAACTCGATAACGGAGGAAATTATATCTGGGCGAAATGTATCACCAGTCCGGATCGGAACAATGGTTATAAAGTCCTTGCGAATGAAAGTAAAGGCGTCTTCCTAACCGGTGTTTTTCAAACAACTACAGACTTTGATCCCGGTCCGGCAATGCACACTGTTAAACCAAAGGATTTATATCCGATGACTAGTGATCTTTATTTTTTGAAGCTGGATGAAAAAGGAGACTTTTTGTGGGTGCAAACTTTTGGCGGAAACGGCATTGACGTAGGCGCAACATTAGGTAAAGATAAAGCAGGTAATATCTACCTGGCCGGATCGTTCTCTGACACCGTCGATTTTGATGCAGGTTCCGGCGTTTCAACTCTTATTGCCCAATCAGGCCTGGAAGGTTTTGTCCTGAAAACGGATTATAACGGAGATTTTATTTGGGCCAAATCATTTAAATCCACTTCTAATTCTGAAGTAACGGACATAAAATCGGATAGTAATGATAATCTGGTAATCATTGGCTTTTTGCAGGGTAAAGCCGACTTTGATCCGGGTCCGGAGGAAAGCTTCCTGGAGTCAAGCGGGAATGTTGATATTTTTGTAGCAAAGCTGAATGTTTCCGGGAACCTTTTGTGGGCCAGATCTTTCGGTGGAATGGCTATTAACAGCCTGGATGCAGCCTATTCGGTCACAACCGACCTGCAGAACAATGTGTATGTAAGCGGCGCTCATGATTACGCCATAGATTTTGACCCCGGTCCCGGCGTTACCCTGCTGACTGCATCGGGGTCTGTGGAAGTTTACCTGCTAAAGCTGGACCAAAAGGGAGACTTTGTCTGGGCTAAAAATTTTCCGGGCGCACAGAGCTCAATTGGTTACAGTATTAATGCCGACAGCAAGGGCAATATCTACACCAGCGGACACTTTGATGGTACAGGAGATTTTAATACCGACGCGGGTATATTAAGTCTTACCACTACGCCGACGTATAACAACAAAATGTTTCTGCATAAAATAGCGAGCTGCCAGTCCGACAAAGACATTACTGCCAGTGGTTCCAAGCTGAGTGCCGAAGCGGCAGGACCGATATACAGCTATCAATGGGTCAATTGCCCTGCAATGACTTTTGTTGCCGGTGCAACCGCTAAGACTTTCACTGCTGTCAAAAGCGGATCTTATGCCGTGATTATCAACAACGGCAGATGTGCAGATACATCTGACTGCCTAAGCGTCATCGGGACAGGAATCGCAGAATCAATACCGGAGAAGGCTTTCAGCGTGTATCCTAATCCTGCAAACGGAACGGTTTTTATCCGTGCTGATGTGGATCTTATGGGTGCTTCAGTGCGTGTTTGCAGTGTGACCGGACAGGAAGTGTTGCATTATACATTGACAGACAAGCTGAGCAGCCAAAGCCTGAGCCCCGGCTTTTATACCATTACCGTGACCCTGAACGGGGAGAAAATCACACGGAAAGTGATCGTTTTTTAAGTCTTGAATTAGTTTAATTATTAAATGCATGTTCTCCAATTTATAAACATTGGTGGAGGCATTTGGTTTGTCGGAACGCTTTGTATAGAGGGGCGTTTTATCAGGCATCTATGTCATCAATGAGCCTGCAAAAGATACAACCATCCAAAAGTCTGTCTATTGCGCATTTGCAATTTATGGTAAAGAACAATCCTATCCTGCTTAATTCAAATAGCGGGATAAGTTGCCGATATTAATGAAATCAGTAAATTGCTTAAAACATACATCATGAAACAATGTACATTAGCCTTAATAGGCATCCTGAATTCGTTTGCCTTAATGGGCAAAACCATTCCGCCAACTGAGCGGCAACAGCTTCCCGGCAATGCGCCAGCACAGCTCTTTATTGAAAACAAAGGACAGGTAAGAGACCAGTTCAGGCAGGCACGGAAAGATATAAATTTCAGTTTAAATACGCCGGAAGGATTGAACATTTTTATCGGGGATGCAGCGCTGCATTACCAGTTCTTCAAGGCTGAGGAAAATGAGGCCAGGCGTCCCGGTACAAAACCAAACCGACCCGAAGATGCCGGCATTTTTACCCTGTACCGTATGGATGTTACCCTTGTAGGTGCCAATTCCCATGCGACTGTTATAAGAGAAGAGGGCGGCAGTTACCGTGAACGATATTATACAGACTGGTCGGGCGAAGCCGGGGTTGATGCAGCTTCCTATGGCAAAATCACCTACAAAGACATCTACCCGAATATCGATTGGGTATTGTATAGCAAGAAGGGTGTTTTCAAGCATGAGTTTTTGGTTCATGCGGGAGGAAAAGTTTCGGATATACGTCTGCTATATGATGGTACTACAGGGTTGAACATACGCGCTGACGGGAGCCTCACTGCGGTTACACCACTTGGTACAGTTATCGAGCAGGCACCGGTATCCTGGCAGCAGGATGGCAGCAATGTGCAGAGTACCTTCCGGCTGAATGGTACGGAATTAAGTTATCATATTGCTCCTTACCATGGGGAGTTGGTGATAGACCCGGTATTGGAATGGTCTACCTATTATGGTGGTTTATCAGTTGATAATGCAAACAGGATTGCTACGGACCAGCGCAATAATGTTTATTTCGCCGGACATACCTACAGTGCCTCCAATATCGCCACCAGCGGTGCATTTCAGACTACCAGCAGCGGATTTTTCGATGCCTGTGTAGTGAAGTTCGACCCATCTGGCAAGCGCCTTTGGGGTACCTATTTTGGTGGCAGCTCCAACGATTATGCCTTTGGTGTGGCAACAGATAAGGCCAATAATGTTTACTGCTGCGGTGCTACAACCAGCACTTCCGGTATCGCTACGACCGGAGCTCACCAGATGATTGCAGGAGGACTGCAGGATGGTATGGTTTTTAAGTTCGATTCTGCCGGAGTGCGCCTCTGGAGTACTTTTCTGGGCGGCACGCAGGATGACCAGCTGGATCAGGTACGGGTTGATCCTTTCGGGAATATCTACTCAGGCGGTTTTACAGGCAGTACTACTGCTATGGCTACACCCGGAGCATATCAACCTGTTTTCGGCGGGGGATTAAGGGATGCCTGTCTGGCCCGTTTCGATGCTGCCGGGAAACGACTTTGGGGCACTTATTTCGGCGGGGCCGATTTTGATGGTGGGGATGCCATAGCCTGCGACAGGGATGGTAATGTATACCTCGCAGGATCTACACTCAGCAGCAGTGCAATTGCTACTGCCGGAGCGCACCAAACTTCTTACGCCGGTGGCTTCTCAGGTGATGCTTATCTGGCACGGTTTGATACTTCGGGCAAGCGCATCTGGAGTACCTACTACGGAGGGGCTAACGGGGACGCTGTGAATGACCTTGCCTGTGATGCCTCCGACAATATTTATCTCTGCGGACAAACCGAAAGTGCTTCCCAAATCTCTACTGCCGGTGCATTTAAAAGTGTGAATAACGGTTTTGAAGCCTACCTGGTGCGGTTTGATCGTTCCGGCAAAAGGCTATGGGGTACTTATTACGGAGATGCCACCAGTTCCCGGCAGGAGAGCGGATATGGTGTGGCCACAGATGCTTTGAATAACGTATACCTGGCAGGCAAGACGGACAGTTGCGCAGGACTGGCTACAGCAGGTGCCTACCAGACTATTGCAGGTGGTGATGACGATGCATTCCTCGCCCGCTTCGACTCTTCCGGTAATCGCTTGTGGGCCACCTATTTCGGGGGTAGCAGCGTGGATGCCGCCTTCAGCGTAGCTACAGATCAGATCGGGAATGTATATATAACCGGAAATAGCACCAGCAGTGCAGGTATTGCCAGTGCCGGGGCATTCAGAACCACCTACAGCGGCGCTGACGACATACTCCTGGCAAAGTTCTGCTTTGAGCCCGAGGCAGGAGCTATCAGTACACTTGCTGATACGGTATGCACCGGTGCCACGCTTGCAGTGGCCAACAAGGTGCCGGGTGGCACCTGGATTTCAAAAACTGGCAAAGTATCCTTTATCGGCGCTACGCTGAAGGGTCTTAGTACAGGCCAGGACACGATATTGTATGTGGTGACCAATAGCTGTGGTTCTGATACGGCACGGAAAGCAATTAAAGTCACTAATTGTATCGGCAGTGGAATATCACAAAGTGGCAATAAATATACAGCCCTTATCCTGCCGAATCCTGTTAAAGACATAGTTGCGGTGCAGACAGATGTAACCATGACTCAGTTGCAGATAATAGATATGGCCGGACGTATAATTTATAAAGCGGAACCTCAAAGCAGACAAATTACCCTTGACTTATCTTCATTTCCTCCTGGTGTTTATTGTTTACGGATCAATGGTTATATGGTGCAAAAGCTTTTAAAGGAATAAGTGCCGCTACCCTGGTATGAAGCACGAGTGATGTGTCAAACTTTGGTCAGGGATGTTTCCGAATTGCCCATCCTTACAGGATCGGACGGGACATCCCGAACCACTGATAAAAGCGGTTTTTATTCCGATATTATACCTTTCTTTGAAAACCAACACCACACAAAAGATGCCACGCAGCTACCTGACTTATTCCCGCGACCTGGGAGATTTTAAATTTGATTTAATTGAACTGAGCAAAGCCGGCCTGCATGGACTCAGGCTAATTTTTAAAGGAAAAAGCACGGCAGATTATATTCAGCGGGTAAGAGAAATACTGGCATTTAGCCGGGAGCACAAGCTGAATCTTCACCTGCTCCTTGATCTCCCGGGCGAAAAGGCCATGATTGGAAACCTTGGTGGCAGTCTGCAAATTGAAAAAGACATTACCTATAATTTATGCAGGGAATACCAACCGTCTGGGGAAAACGATATTCCCTGCATAAATTTTTTAGAAAGGGTAGACCCGGATAAAGTTTTTCCAGGTGATATCATCTCGATAGCGGATGGCGAAGTGGAGATGAAAATTGTGTCGATGAGTGAGGATACTATTCAATGCATTGCGCTGAATTCATTCCTGCTCACCTCCAATCGCTCTTTCAATATCAAAGGGAATAAACTGCCGGCCAGCCCTGTCTCCAGGCAGGATCAGCAGTTGCTGGAGGAGTTGAAACAATTGGATATTGCCGGGGAAATTAAAATCCTGGTTTCGTTTGTATCCATGGCTTCGCAGGTTCGGGACCTGAAAAATAGTTTGCCCGGTTTTCATCTTGTTGCTAAGATTGAGCAGTTGATACCTGAGCAGGAGCTGGAAGATATTATCCGTATTTCGGACAGTCTTATGCTGGGGCGCGGCGACCTGATCAGCTCAACTAAAATGAGTGCGGTTTTTCCCTTTCAAAAATTGGTGATTGAGAAATGCAGGGAGCAGAATAAAGAACTCATCCTGGCAACCGGTATTTTTGCAAGTCTGAAAGGCAGCAGCAATCCTAGCATTGCAGATATCATGGACTTTGCTTTTTTGAGAAACCAGGGAGTGGATTCATTCCTCATCACCGGCACCAATGCCAACCATTACCCGTTTGAAACCCTGAAGCTTATTACCAATTTTGAGAAGATGGATTGATAACAATTCAAGGATTACATCAATCGTTTTTGGAGGCGGGAAAATGCTCAACTCCTTATTGCAATTTAAATGTAACCGGTAAGCTGAAAGAAACATTTACCGGCCTTCCGTTTTGTTTCCCGGGTTTCCAGGCGGGCATTTTCTTTATCAGATCCATAGCGGCATCATTACAACTCTTGCTTATTCCACGCACCACCTTTACATCGCTGATGGTGCCGTCCTTTTTCACGACAAACTGCACTATTACTCTGCCTTGCTCTCCATTTTTTTGGGCCTCAACAGGGTAGACCAGGTTCTTTGCTATCCAATCCTGGAGGTTATAGGGTGGCTTCAGGCATTTGCTCAACATACCTGAATATGGAATTCGAATCCGGCGATTGCTGAGGTGCTGCTCCAACAATTCCCGGATCAATACCATTTGGCTCATGCTCATCGCCGTAAGTTCTTACATCTATTTTCTTGTTTTGCTCGTATTCTTCATAAGTAGTTAATATCCCATCTTTCAAAATTGCTGTGGCTATTCCGTCCTTAAATTCTGCCTTATTGGATACCTTGCCATTCCTGTCCCATGCGGTCCAGGTGCCGTGTGCAATCCCGTTTTTGTAGCTGGCCGATGCGCACCTTTCTCCGTCATAATAATAGAAATTGTAGGTCCCGCTAAGGCCGGTGCCCAGCTTCAGGAGATTGCGATCATAAAACCGGAACGCCGCGATTACAGTATGTGCAAACTGGTAACGTTCTTCAGAAAAGGAACTTTCATCGCCTGAAATTCTGCTGTTGTGTTTTGAACTTAGTTTTTCAAACAACTCTTTCTGCGAAGGACCGTAGAATGTTCCTTCGAAGGCCGTTTTCCCATTTTTGAAAAAATACTTCCAATCGCCGTCCATCGCACCTGATTTAAATTGACCTTTTATCATCAGGTCGCCATCTGTATAACGCTCCTCATATTTTCCGGATGCCACACCAAGCTTATACTCCTGCGATACATATACCTTACCGTTTTTGTAGAAGAGCCTGCATTGGCCGTCCAGCAGCACCTGGCCGAACAGGTTTTCAGGGAGGAATGGGTTGAGGTTTGATTTCCAGCTGTCAGAGAGTTCGCGCTGCCTCATCCCATCGCCTGACAGGTAAGAATTGGGCGATACTGTGGCATTGCGGTTTTTGATCAGCAGTTTTCCTTCAAAGAATTTAGTGCTGTCAGCTGTGAAAAGCGTTCCTGACTCCTGTGCTTTTGCAGTCGTCGCAGCGATCAACAGGACAATGGAAAAAAGGCATCTGGTTATACGTTTCATTTATTCGGGATGTTTAAGACCGTAAAGATAAGTTGCGATGGATGAAACAGCAGGAAAACATGAATCAGTAAAGGATATTTCGCGCCTGATTTAACAGGGAAAGTATTATCCTTTTAAAACAAAAAATCCTGCAAATTGCTTTGCAGGATTTGTAAAGTTTTGGTCAAACTTCTGGCGGAGAGAGAGGGATTCGAACCCCCGGACCTGTAACAGTCAGCGGTTTTCAAGACCGCCGCAATCGACCACTCTGCCATCTCTCCGCTGCAAAAGTAATAATCGAGAACGATTTACAAAATCTTTTTTCGTTTTTACCTACATATTTTTCAGTACCATATTTTTTAACACAATACTATGCCCGCTTTCAGCCACCTTTGAATCTGAAAAAATAATTTCACCGTAAGTTCACTTTATGATCAGGCAACTCTTAATTTCGACTTTTATTCTGCTGCAGGTAGCAGCCTGTGGCCAGCAGTCTTCCATTGAAAAATCAACAACTTTTAAAAAGATGAACGAAAATAATAAGGATAGCAGTACACATATTGCTACGGCCACTTTTGGTGCGGGCTGCTTCTGGTGCACCGAAGCACAATTTTTGCAATTGAAGGGCGTCTCGAAGGTGGTGTCGGGCTACATGGGCGGAACGGTGGACAATCCGAGCTATAAAGAAGTTTGTACCGGTTCGACAGGACATGCTGAGGTGACCAATGTGAGCTATGACCCGGCCGTTATTTCATTTGATGAACTATTGGCTGCGTTTTTTGTAAGTCACGATCCGACCCAGCTGAACAGGCAGGGAAATGATATTGGCACACAATATCGCTCTGTTGTTTTTTATCATGATGAAGAACAAAGGGCAAAAGCAAATGGTTATATCAAAAAACTGAATGAAGAAAAGGTTTATCCCAGCAATATTGTTACAGAAGTATCTCCTGCTACAACCTTTTATGTCGCAGAAGATTACCATCAGAATTATTACAATCAAAATGGCTCAGAACCTTATTGCCATTTTGTGATTCAACCAAAGGTAGAAAAATTCAAAAAGGTGTTTAAGGATAAACTGAAATAGCAATGCTTATTTGAATCACCATCAAAATACTTCTATTTTTTAACAGACATCCCTTAGGGGATGTTTTGTGTTATGGTGGATTCCTGTTAGATTTGTTATCTAAATATTCTCAGGAAAATGCCAGTCAAATTAATTGCAGAAAGCGGCTCAACCAAAACCGATTGGGTTGTTTTGAAAAAAGGAAAAGTGCTTCAGCAGTTTAAAACTGCAGGCATCAATCCTTATCTGCAAAAAACAGTGGATATCATGGAACAGCTGGAAGGGAACTTCAAACTGGATGTTGCTATTGATGAGGTATATTTTTATGGGGCTGGTATTAATTCCAAAGCCAATGCCCGGATTGTGACTTCTGCTTTAAAAAACTTATTTGGTACAAAAAAGGTTGCTGTGGAGAGCGATATCCTTGCAGCTGCGCGCGGACTGAGCCAGGATAAGAAAGGAATGATTTGCATTTTGGGTACCGGAAGCAATTGTTGTTATTACGACGGTAAAAAGATAAAGGACCAGTTACCTTCCCTCGGATATATAGCAGGCGATGAAGGCAGCGGAAACCATATGGGCAAACGCATCCTGCAATATTATGCCTACAATACTTTCGATACTGAATTGAGAATGTATTTTGAAGAACACATTGGTAATGATATCGGAAAAATTATTACCAAATTGTACAAGGAGCCGTTCCCCAACCGGTTTTTGGCAGCCTTTGTAAAACTACTCGTGAACAACAGGGGGCATTTTATGGTAGAAAATATCATTGAAGATTCTTTCAACGAGTTCTTTCATCAGCATTTATTGAAATATCGCCAAAGCTGGAAAAGCCCGATCTATTTCACCGGTTCAATTGCCTACGTTTTTTCAGATGTTTTAGAGACGATGTGTTCTCAGTATGAATTTGAACTGGGCAGTATTATCCAGAACCCGATGGAGGGTTTGATAGAATATCATAAGTAAACCTTAACCGGTCATTTCAACTTCATTAAGTCCTTCGCTGGTCAGGCTGACAGAGGTCGGCAGGCCGAAGCCTTTGCCGTATTGATACATAATCTGGTAGATACCAAAATTGATGTCTTCTTTTATTTCTTCCTGGGGTATTGCAGACGGAATTTTGATATAATAACTGATATTGATTTCTAAGGCACCAGCAAAATTTTCGAGATAAACATGCGCCTCTTCTACCGTATGTTTGTTGGCATTAATCAATTGCTTGATTTCTTTAATGATGGTTTTGATGCTTGCCTGCGACAGCCCATAAGAGGCGTTTATCTTCAATTTTACCCTTGCCATTCCCCGTTCCGAAAAGTTTTCGAGGCTATCACCAATCAGGTTTTTGTTGGGTAACGACACCAACGTTTTGTCGAAGGTGCGGATGCGCGTGCTGCGGAAACCTATTTTCTCGGCTTTCCCTTCTACACTGCCAATCTTGATATGATCGCCAATGACGAAAGGTTTATCTACGAGAATCATAAACGAAGCCAGCAGGTTTTCCAGGCTTTCTTTGGCAGCAAAAGCGACGGCAACTCCACCAAAGCCAAGCCCTGCAATAAGCGTGGGCACATTAACGTGAAACACCACACCCAAAACGGTAAAAAAACCAAAACCCCACAACAAGACGACCAGTACATCACGCAGCAAGGGAAGAAGCTGCTGACGTTCTCTGTCATGGGCCACGATGGCTCTTTCAACCCAGACAAAAAAGAGAAATGAAATGATGCGCACCGAAAGGTAAACGCCATAAAAGATAAAGCTCAGAAAGAACAAATGGTCAATCAGCTCCATTAGCGAAAACGAACTGGAAACCAGGGTTTCCGATTTTATATTCGGATTGATTTTGTGACGCTCGAAAATAATTATTTTTTCCAGGGCAGTTCCGAACTGATTGAGGGCAATGAAAAAGGAAATGGTGAGTAACAGGCCTTCAATCGGTTTTTGCAGCAACGATTTGAATTTCTGAATGTGATCTTTATCTGCTATTTTTTTGAAAACCGTGAAAAATACTTTACCTACAATTGCGCTGAAATATTTGCGTAATATGAGTGTCAGTAAAATGATAATGACTGCACGCAGATAGACCATTAGCGAAACGCCAAACAGGTGCTCTTTGATTAAATCGATAGTAAATATGTTCATTGATAAGTTGCTTTGTTCTCCGGCGAAAAACAATTTTTGGTGCCTGCTGCGAAGATACTGGGAAAGCAAAAGGTGAAGAATTATAATTGTACGAAAATTTATTTAAACAAGCTGTTTGCTAATTACATTTGTACCCGTAAACGCTAAGCAATGGAAGAACAATACCTTGAAATCAATAAAAAGCTCTGGAATAAAAAGGTAGAGCATCATGTGTCTTCGGACTTTTACGATATGCCTGGTTTTTTAGCCGGTAACACCAGCCTGAAATCAATTGAGCTTGATTTGTTGGGTGACATCAGCGGTAAAACAATTTTGCATCTGCAATGTCATTTCGGACAGGATACAATCTCTCTGGCCAGGATGGGAGCGAAAGCAACAGGTGTAGACTTTTCAGAAGCTGCGATTGAAAAAGCGAATGAACTTGCCGGCACGATGAAGGCTGATGCGGGTTTTATCTGTTCTGATATCTATAGCTTACCCGAAGTATTAAACGAAAAGTTTGATATTGTATTTACCAGTTATGGCACCATTGGTTGGTTGCCAGATCTTGATAAATGGGCCGGCGTTGTGTCACATTTTCTGAAACCCGGCGGGAAATTCATTATGGTGGATTTTCATCCGGTAGTATGGATGTTCGATAATGAATTCAGCAAAATAGAATACAGTTATTTTAATGAAAAGCCCATCATAGAAACCCTGACCGGAACCTACGCCGACCGTGACGCACCCCTTAGTGATGTAGAAATTGGCTGGAACCATCCCAGCTCTGAAACACTGAATGCTTTGTTGGGAAAAGATCTTACCCTTCAGCATTTTGGTGAATACAATTATTCCCCTTACAACTGTTTCAGTCAGACAGAAGAGTTTGAACCCGGAAAATTCCGTATTAAAAACATGGAAAATAAAATTCCGATGGTTTACAGCATTGTTGCCGGCAAGCCTTAGCCTGATTTGGTTAAAGTTTTAGCTTGCCTTCTACAGAGTCGTCGATGGTTGTACCGGTAATTGCTCCGGCTACCATTTTTATGGTGGCAATAAAATTTCCGTTTTTGCTATCCCAATAGTATCCTTCCTCAGGAATGAATTTTATAATTGAAATTCTTGGGTCGTCCTTTCCTTCCGTAAACCAGACTTTAAGAAAGGGATTCCACAATTCTTCAATTTTTGATTTGTCTAAATGCAGAAAAGCATTTCCTTTAAGATACATCAGGTCAGAATGTGCAGAAGCTTTGAGGTAAATTTTCACTTCCGGATCGATAACAATTTCCTTATTCTTGTCACTATCTACCGGGCTGACAAACCATAGTGTTCCATTGTCATCTGTTAGCAGGATACTCATGGGACGTGATCCATTCGTTTTGCCCATTCTTGTATGCGTGCAGAAAAAGCAAATGTTGTCTTGCTTTGTTAGTTCCTGTATTTTTTCAATCGCTTTTTTGCCATTCAGGTCCTGTTGACTGTTTTCTTCCTGTTGTTGCTGTACACTGTTCATTGCAATAATTTTTTGTTATTGCAAAGGGACAATAAAAAACATCAGAGGTCTTTATAACTAAGACATCTGATGTTATATGATTCTCATAAAATGGATTACTAAGGCTGTTTTTTTATTCCTAAGCGTCCACCAATGTAAGCCATTGGAATGTAGGCCAACAGTAAATCGGTAAGGGTAAACCAAAGAGGAGAGGGTAGCATAAAGACATTAACTACACCACCAATTAAAAACAGCATTCCAATACAGTATGCCAATCTCATTTTGGAATGAACAGCAATTTTTGCTGTGACAAATGCACCGATAAGTGTGCCCAATGCATGAGACAGAAAGGGAAATATGAAATGACGTGGTTCCATAAGGTGCATGGAGGCCTTCAATCCTTCGCTGGTAGTGAAATCAGCGCCGGGAGGAGGTGCAATGATAGAACTGCTCATCATAATCAGGCTCATATTGACGATGCTGCCTGCTACAAAACCTGTAAGAACAGCAAGAATATTTCGGAGTATCGGATGCATATTGGTGTGTTTTAATGTAAAAATAAATAAAACAGAACTACTGATTTTCCCAAAGACGAATCATTAATTCGTACTGTTTATCCAGAGAATATCTCTCATGTCAACAACCCATTTATCCACACCCGGTTAAAAACAGAGATTGTAACAAAAAAATAAGGTTGAATATTTCTGATAATTCAATTAATTCAATCCCTTTTCTTTCATGATTTTATTCAGCCATTTCAGCATCGCAAAACCCACAGCGGTAGCGCTCATCAGTAAAGCAAAATTGAGCAGGAAGAAGTTTCCTTTGTCTTCATACCTGTCCCACATACTGGCCAAAACGCCACTCAGTTTATTGCCAATGGAAGTTGCCAAAAACCATCCGCCCATCAGCAATGCTGTCAGTCGTGGTGGACTTAGTTTAGACACAAGGCTCAGACCCATCGGGCTCAGAAATAATTCCCCAATGGTAATAACGCCATAGCTGGCAATCAACCACCACACACTTACTTTTTCGGCACCATTATTACCAGCCTTTACAGCGGCGTACATTACTAAAACGGATAAAGAAGAAATCAATAAACCCCATGCAATTTTTGTAGCGGTGGAAGGTTCTTTCTGTCTGCTCTTGAGGAACGAAAAGAAGGCTACGACCAATGGTGTGAGCATAATAACCCAGCCCGGATTGATGCTCTGGCTCAGGTTTGGCGACCAAACGCTGGTACTTTCTCCTTCTGTAGGGCGTTGTTCCGGATGCATATTGCGGAAGTAAAGCGGGTAATTCCATTCCTTTTCTACATCACCATTTTCATTTTTTACCAGACGGAAGTTTTCGTCATATTTACCTACAGAGTCTTTGGTATAAACCATCGTTTTTGACAGCAACAGCTGGTCGAACATTTTGGCGGTAGAGCCTTTTACTTCCCTGTTTGTGTATCGGTCGCCCCATGTGTTTAGTGCACTTCCATTTTGCTTAAAGACAGCCCAGAACAATATCACCACTGCAAAAATGGCTAGCAAAGCGCCGATTGGTCTTTTTTCATCTTCTTTGGCTTTGAAATATAATTGTGCGTAGAAATACACAACCGGTATACAGGCAAAAATAAACGCATCCGTACTGTCGCTGCCAAACACATTGTCAGGCAGCATCCAGCCAACAACACCAGCAATTACAGAAGGAATCAAAATAAGCAAGAGGATTTTAGCGAAAGGCATATCACCTTCCTGCATGCCTTTTTTTATGTCAAAAGCTTTATAGTGCTTATTTCCGGCCAGGAAAATAATAACACCCACAAACATACCGATACCGGCAGCGAGGAATGCATATTCCCAGCCCATCTTATTATACAAAGCAGCACCAAAGAAGTTGCAGATAAAAGCGCCCACATTGATACCCATATAAAAGATATTGTAACCTACATCCTTCAATGGTTTATGTTCTTCGGTCGAGTATACATTGCCCAGTAGGGTAGAGATGTTTGGTTTGAAAAAGCCATTCCCTAAAATAACCAGGGTCATTGCAGTATATAGCATTGGCAGATTATGGATGCCCATCATACAATAGCCGATGCTCATCAGGATGCCGCCAAAAACAATGGAATTGCGATAACCCAAATAACGGTCAGCCAACAAACCGCCCAAAAAAGGTGTAAGGAAAACAAGGGCTATAAAGGTTCCGTACAAATCAGCAGATTCAGCCTCAGTCATTGCGAAGCCTGCTTTTACATCCTTAAGGTATAAAGTAAAAATACCAATCATGAGGTAGTAGCCGAAGCGTTCCCACATTTCGGAAAGAAATAAATATTTGAGGGCAACAGGATGTTTTGAAGCGGACATATTTTGTTATGAATTAGTGCTGCATAGTTACAAAAAAAGGAGGCAACATAAGTGCCTCCTTTTGGGGGATATTTAAGTTTTGCCCCCTTCTCAATAGGAGAAGTGCGGGGATGAGGTTGCTTAGCTGTGTTCAATTACCCATTTAGAAACGGCAGGTCCAAGTTCTTTTTGGGATTTTGTACCGACAAACACACCAATATGTCCACCAGGGAAGGCATATTCTGTTTTGTCTTTGCTACCTATTTTTGACATAACAGCCAATGTGCTTTCGTTAGGAATGATGGTATCTTCCGTAGCGTAGACATTCAGATAGGGAACAGTCATTTTTTTCAGATCAACTTTGCGGCCGCCCAATTCAAATTCACCTTTAATCAGTTTGTTGTCGCGGAACAAATCCTTGATATACTTGCGGTACATTTCGCCTGCAATAGCCGGTAAATCGGATTTCCAGTGCTCCATACGCAGGAAGTTCAGCATTTTGTCCTTGTCTTCCAACGAATTCATTACGCCAAAATATTTGCTGATGTTCATACTTGGTTTCATCATTCCGAATGCTTCGTCAATCATTTCGCCCGGGATAACACCCAATGTGTCCACCATTGCATCGATATCAATGTATTTTGTCCATTTGAACAACATACATTTATTGGTAGAAAAATCAAACGGAGCAACATAAGTTGTCAGGGTTTGTAATTTTTCAGGATTCAAAGAGGCATAAATCATGGAGAATGTTCCGGCCTGGCAAACCGACATCATATGGATTTTCTTTACGCCATTGTATTTGCGCACAAAGTCAACTGCATCGTCCATATAACCGTCGATATAATCTTCCATCGTCAGGAAACGGTCTGATTTGGTAGGGTAGCCCCAGTCCATAATATAAATGTCAAGCCCTTTTTCCAACAATTTTTTCATCAGGCTGCGATCCTGCTGCAAATCCAGCACATCGTGACGGTTCAGCATCGCAAAAGAAACCAGAACAGGAATTTTACAGGTAGCAGGAGTTTCGCGCTGATAATGATACATTTTTACCTTATCGCTTTGCCATACCAGCTTTTTGGGAGTGATGGCCACATCCACTTCTTCAATTGATTGCAGGGTTTCGTACCCTTTTGCCAATTTTTGCATGGTGGAGTTCATTTCCTCAAACATTCCTGTAGTATTCCAATTCATATAATAAATAATTTGTGGCAAAGGTAATAAAATATGTCAGGCATGTTAGTATTTAGGGTTTTATAGAATTGGTAAAAAAAACCAAATTATGGATTAAAAATCCTTTCGATTTACCGTTCAAAAGGAAAATGATACCGTTCGTGAAATAAGAAATGATTTTATGTTAAAAGTGTGTACTCTTGTTTCTATATAAAACTTATGTATGAATAAGAGCCCTCCCACATTGCATGATTGACAATATTTTTTCTAAATATCTTAAACTAAAACAAATGAAAAAACAAATATTAATTTCAAGTGTGATTCTATTGAGTCAGTTTAGCGCTGATGCGCAAATGCGAATAGTAAATACAGTGGGTACGGGATCTTCAGTAACTGTAAATGCTCCTGTAGCACCTTCCTCATCAAGTGTAATGTTAGGGGGAAACACAGGTACAACTGGGAATGAAAACACCTTTATAGGTAATAGTTCAGGTACTTCTAATCAGGCAGGTGGAGATTATAATACCTTTATAGGTCAACAGTCCGGAAATTTTAATAAAACAGGGCAGGCAAATGTTTTTCTAGGATATATGTCGGGCCTTGAAAATACGAAAGGAAACTATAATACTTTTTTAGGTCAGGCTGCTGGGGAAAAAAATGATAGTGGAGAATATAATACCTTTGTAGGCCAGTCTGCTGGTGGATCAAATACTGCATCTAACAATACATTTATTGGACAATGGTCAGGATTGCGAAATACGCTCGGTACAAGAAATGCATTTCTTGGACAAAATGCTGGTTATAATAATACCCTTGGAAATAATAATACAATTATAGGACAACAAATAACTCCAAGCACTTATTTGACAGGAAGCAATAATACTTATCTTGGGCAAAATGTAGGTAGCAACACTACAACAGGAAATGGTAATACCTTTCTCGGAAGCTCTTCCGGAAATAATAATATTCAAGGTAATAATAATATAGCCATTGGATTTAATGCGCAAATTGCAACAGGTACCTGGAGCAATGCCATTGCCATTGGATTCAACTCTATAGCCAGTGCAAACAATTCCATGTCTCTTGGAGCACCGGGAAATACTGCTGATGCTGTAAGAGTCGGTATTGGAACAGGTTCGCCAACAGGTGTATTGGCACCTCAAGCAGATTTGCATATCTATAAAAATCTAACTAGCGGAAATACCGGCACTGAAATTTTATCTCATTGGGGAAATACTGATTTTCAATCGGCTCTAACACTAAGAACCGGTACTTCCACTTTAAATGATTTATTCTTAAGAATGCATGGTACATCTTCGACAACCACTATGCTGCTTAACAGTTCAACTTTTACGGGAGCACCCGCTTTATCAACTACGTCTGCAAATTTGGGATTAATTGCCACAAAAGCATCACCTTTAATGATTGGAATAAACCCAAATAATACAGAGGCTGGACCTTCAGAAAATATTTATTTTGTCAATAACATCAACACTTACGCAGGTAAAAAAGCCTGGGAATGTATGCGAATCAATAAAGACAATGGATTTGTTGGTATTCATACCCGTACTTCACCAAAAAGTGCTGGTACTGGTGAACCACAAGCATTATTTCATGTCAACTTAAACAATGCTGCAAAACCTGGATTTGATAAAGAATTTGATGGAATTCGTTTTGAAGGTTTAAAAATTGACAATACTAATAATTATCTTTATGTGTTAGTTACTGATGATGACAAAGGTAATATTGTAAAAAGGGCAATATCAACCTTGCCTGGTGGTGGAGGGACAATTGACTGGCATGTAAATGGAAACACAACAGTTACTCCATTTCCGGAGTTTATTGGCACCTTAAATGACGATGATTTTCGAATCAAAACAAATGGTAATCCACGGGCCAGATTTACATCAACAACCGGGACAGCATTTGGTAATTTCGAGTTAGGGTCTGGTTCTTCATTCTTAGGTACGACAGATAAATCAGTTGCGTTTGGAGAAAATAATACCATCAACAATTCCAAAGATGTTCTTACAAGTGGTAAAGGAAATGCAATTACCGCAAGTACCGCAAGCAGCAGTTATAGTGGAGCAGTAGGTGTCAATAACAAGATTGATGCTTCTGAAGCTGCATTTGCTGCAGGTAATGCAAATGATATTAATTCGGGAAGTTATAACAGCGCCGCATTTGGTGAAGTTAATAATATAAATGGCTCATCCAATGTACTTACCGGAGGTCTACAAAACTTAATTTCAGGTTCCAATGCAACACTTAGTTCTGGGGAACTTAATAAAATAATTTTTAATAGTAACAATAGTACTGCCGTTGGTAAATCAAATACTATTTCCGGCTCTGCCGCTTCAATTACGTCAGGTTATTTGAATTCCGTGACATCTAATAGTAATAATAGCGGTGCATTAGGTTCAGAAAATACTATTGTAAGTAGCGAGGCAGCACATGCAATTGGTAATTTAAATCAGATTCAAGATAATGCAAGCGGTGTAAACAGTAATTATTCAGCTGCGATTGGATATGGCAATAAGATAGAAGGTTCAGCAAAAGCTGGCGCTATAGGTTCTTTAAATCAAATTAAAGACGCATCTGGTCAGGGTTGTGTTGCGCTTGGTACGAATAACAACATGATAAACACGGAGGAAAGTGTATCAGCAGGAGAGAGTAACACTATGAAATATGGCCACGGTTGTTTCATTGGTGGAGGACACAACAATTCGGAAGGAATGTATAATATTCTCTTGGGAACTTATTTAGATGCTTCCACTACTCCAATGACCTATCCTGCACTATCTCCGGTAGGAGAACAAATCATGATGATTGGAGAACATATAAATAGTAATCTTTCTGGTTCGTTAACTGTTGGCTATCAAGCAAATAGAACAATGGTTGTCAATAAAAGAGGTGTTGCAATACAAATGGTTCCAAATGCACCCTTTACTTTTGCGCCAGATCACAATTTAGTGGTGGATGCCCACCCAACGGGAACAGTAGCATCAAATATTGCTTTTGTTAATCTTCCTAGCACAACATTGCCACTGCCAGCTGTCTTAGTAGACCCCACTACAGGAGAGTTGTTCATGTCCAATAAGCCTTATCCAAATCCAATGATTGTTGGTGGAGATTCAAGCGAGAGTATGATGATTCAAAAATTAGAAGAATCGGTTAAAGAACAACAATTACAAATACAAAGTCAACAAAAACAAATCGATGATTTGATGGCTGCAGTAAAAACGCTGACTGAATCAAAAAAGAATGAAGAATTGACTAAAATTGATATTGCATTATCCAGTAATGATGCAATTGTTTTGAACCAGAATATTCCAAACCCTTGCGATAAATACACATATATTGGTTTTAGTATACCTGCTTCCGTACAAAGTGCAACCATAAACTTCAGTACTATGGATGGAAAAATGATCAAATCCATCTCCATTAAAGAAAGGGGTAAAGGAATGATTAATATTCAAACTACTGATTTAACATCAGGAATTTATCTTTATACCTTGATTGCCGATGGACGACAAATTGATTCCAAAAAAATGGAAATAAACAGATAACTTTTAAATTAGTTTAACCAAACCAGCAGGCAAACAATTGATGCCTGCTGGTTTATTTATTAAGTCTAAAAATATAGTTCTTCTCTTGCGCCACTTTTTTCTCAAGTACGGATATAAAATGCAGACCATTCTTAAATGCAATCTTTTTTATTTCATCAATTTTACAATCTTCTGAAAGTATCATAAAAGTTTGATTTTCCTGGCCAAGAAAATTGGGTAGCTGTTTAAAAAGTGCTTCAAAATACTCAAAATTTTCACCACAAAACCAAGCCTGTTCTTTGATACTTTTAGGTGCTTTGGGGTAATAGGGTGGATTGATAATGATAAAATCGAAGCTTTGCCCTTTCAGCTGCTCAAACAAATCTGAATAGAGGACAGTGGCCTGAAGTTTATTTTTTATTGCATTCTTTTGCAAAAATTCTAAAGCGGTTTCATTAATGTCTGTTGCCGTTACCATAGCTTGTTTTGATGATGCAAGCAGGGAAATTATACCGGTTCCGCAACCTAATTCCAGAAAGGTTTTAGCTTGTAATTCTAATGGCTGAATAAAATCCAGCAGGATTTTTGTACTTAAAGTAAGGTGCGGCGGAAAGACATCCGGATGCACGTCGATACAAATCTGTTTATAACAATATTTTCTTGGTTTGAAATAATACAGTTTCAAGCCAAGTTTTAAAAATGGATGCGTGATTTTTTTGATGAATGGCCTCATTTATTCTGAGTAAAAACCTTCGATTTCGGGTTGGCGATATTTCCAGAGTTTGTGCAGCAATTTTATTTCATAAGGGTATTTATAAATTCCTGTTTTATAACGAATGCTTGAGACAGTTTTCAATAAACTACGTTTCAAACCTTTGACCCTGAAATCAGAAACGGTAGGATAGTAACCGTTCAATACAGTTTCGAAATCTTTAATGGTGTCAATCATGTAAGGTTTCAGCCAGGGTGTCAAAGGATTTTTCCGCAGGTCGAAATTTTCCCAACTGGGCGAAATCCAGTCTTCCAGTTTTTCGGGGAAAGTGAATCCTGCATCCAGAATCTGTTGGTACAATTTTGAACCTTCAGTTGGTACCGGGCTGAACAGATAGATGATAATTTCTGAGTTCGGGTTAATTGCCTTTATTTCCTTGATAAAATTTATATCCCAAAGTATCTGGTCATACACCTCTTTTTCTGTTGGTGCAGGCATCCCGAGAACAAAAGAAAGTTCCGGTACGATATCTGCTTTCTTCATACGCAGCACAAATTCCTTTATCATGGCACCTGATTGTGTTCCACCTTTATTCATCTGCTTCAATACTGCATCATTCCCCGTTTCGGCACCAAGGAATATCATTTTGCAACCCGCTTTTCGCATAAAGGCCAATTCATCATCTGAGTATAAATTTAGTGTATCGATGCGGCCTTCACCCCAATAACTGATACCATCGTTTAGTATGAGTTCCGAAAATTCCAGGACCCGTTTCTTTGAAGTAAAGAAATTGTTGTCATGGAATTCTACGGCATCAATATTGTATTCATCCTTAAAATATTTGACGTCTTTATATATTCTTGCTGCTGACATTCCTTTCCATTTTGCATTATAAATAGGAACAACCGCACAAAAGGAACATGAAAATGGGCAGCCCATACTGGAATGATAGGATAGGGTTTGTCTACCCATAAAGGTCTTGGCCAGGTAATTCTTAACCGGGTAAAATGTGTCCAGATAAGTGTAGGGAAAGTCGCCTAAGGTGTCCTGATCCAGCAAGCCTTCTTTTGCCGTTTTCAGAATATGACCAGATTCATTTTTGTAAATCAGGTTTTCGATAAAAGGAATTTTTTCCTTTTGATTGTCATCAATGGCCTGTATCAATCTTGGGAAAGTATAGTCTCCCGGACCATTGATCACATAATCAACATAGCCGGATACGAGGGAGGCCCTGTATTGGTTGGCTGCAAAATAACCGCCCCATACTGTCACAACCTCAGGAAACTGTTGTTTTATTTGTTTTGTAAATGGGATTGCCTGTTTTAATTGAGGTCCGGGCATTACCGTTGCACCAAAAAATCTGAACTCTCCGGTTTTTAAATAATTCTCTATCGTCTCCCAGGGATCTTTTTCCAGATTTCCATCTACAAAAACATACTCAAATTTTCCATGAATACTTGCACCTATCTGCAGGATAGAGTTGGGAATTCTATGTTTGCCGTTGGCACTCCGGGGATTAAAGAGAATAATCTTATTGTTTTTCATAGACTAAAAAGCGCTGCAACATCTGCTGCATGCAGGAAGAAAACCACCGGCATCACGAAGGTCTTTTCTGAATTTTCCAAATGCCTGGGATGTCCAGATTTCTTTCAGTGATTTCTTATAGATGTTGCCGACTTTTAGGTTATAACAACGGCCATGAGCAGGTATGGCTGAACCATCTGACTTTATCATGATGCTGGAGTACACCGCTTCACATTTTTTTCCGATAATAACAGAAGGTTTATTATAATAAACATCCAAAGCAACCAAATCGTCAATTTCAGGGGAAAAGTAAACCCTGAAAGGATATTTTTCCTCCCGGATTTTTTTTATCTGATCTAATAAAAGTGGCAAATCCATGTTGTTCAGGTTTACTTCATCCAGGTTAGACTCTGTTGCAGGATAAATATTCCCCCAGACTTTGTTGTGGTGTACGGCAATGTTTGGGTCGCCAAACTGTGTATGCATAAAACCGATTTCGTGTATCGGTAAATCTTTAAAGTAATCAGCAAATTCTTTTAAGGAATGTAAATTCCATTCGGTAACGGCACTTACAACAGATACTTTGGGTGGATTTGGATATGTAAACAGTTTTTGAATTCCTTCGAGTGCTTTCTGAAATGATTTTTCATTTCCTCTTATTTCATTGTGTATTTTTTCAAGGCCATCTAATGAAACAAATATTTCCTTTAATCCTGCCTTTACCAAAGCTTCAGCTTTATTGGGCAGCAATAGTGCGTTGGTAGTAATTGCTGTGTACAGATTTTTCTTTGTGGCGTACTCCACTGCTTTGATAATATGGGGATATGCTAGCGGTTCGGTAAATGCAAATCCCAATTTAGCCTTCGGATAATATTTTTCTGTTTGGTCTGCTATTTGTTCAAACAATTCCAAAGGCATATTTAATGGGTGGGTGCCAACCAGATTGGTGGCAAAGTTTGTATCCAGATTTTGTGTACCCACATCACACATTTTGCAATGCAGATTGCAGGTGTTATTGATACCTAACACTATCCATGTTGGTGAAAAATAATAGTTTTCGGGTAGCAATTTTTTATTTGCGCTTCTTAATGCTTCTACAAACATCAGGTTTTGTTTATTTATGATTTACCGGAAAAAGAAAAGTTGAATCCGTCCTTTTTGGGTTAATAAAGTTAGGTACTAAGTTCAATATAATCATGAAGTTAACACATAAGGTTTGTTTAGAATTTTCCGCTGTTGTCAAAAATTCTTGAAAGAAAGTTTTTACTGATAAGTATTAAGGATTTTAAAAATAACCCCGAACTGATTTCTTTTATCCTGAATAAATTAAAAACAGACTTGTAATAGTTTCTGTAATAATGTGTGTTTTTAAATGTGCTGTGCGTATTCAGGGTGTGTAATCGAATGTAGGAAAGGGTATCTGCAGAGAAATATATTGAATGTTTTTTTGCCAAACGAAAGAGGAAATCCTGCTGCCCGTCAAAATAATTTTCATTCATATAATCAAGCTTTTCCAGAACCGACTTTTTAAAAGTAAAAACAGGAAAGGGCAATATCCTGAACAAAAGCACCTCTTTAAATAAATTTCCCTGCAGGTCTTTTTTTGTGGGGTAATAATTTTCATGAGTCACTTCAGCTTCTTTGAAGTATTTTATATTATGTGTAACTAAACTTATTTCTTTATTCAGATTGAAAATGCTGATGATTTTTTCCAGTTTGTTTGTTGCCCAAAGATCGTCTGAGTCTAAAATTGATATTAAATCTCCCTCACTTTTAGCGACACCAAAATTATGAAGTGTACTTAAATTAGCAGTTCTTGCCTGTTTGAAATATCTTATTCTTGAATCATGAAATCCATTGACAACTTGCTCTGTATGGTCTGTTGATCCGTCGTCAATTATCAGGTATTCAAAATTTGTGCAGGACTGTGCCAATACACTTTTGATGGTTTCATGTATCAGATGCCCCCTGTTGTAGGTAACGGTAATAACGCTTACTTTCATTTAATCTGTATCAGTGCTGAATTGCTTAATTCATAAATGGTGTCACAAAATTGCTCCAGTTCATTTTTGTAATGAGAGACAACCAATACAGTTATCCCTCTTTTTTGTGCAATATCCTTCAACGATTCCATTATTTTGAATTTCAAGGTATGGTCTAATTGATTCAAGGCCTCGTCTAGGATCAGGAAAGACCGATTTCTTATTAATGCTCTGATTATTGCGATGCGCTGAATTTGTCCTCCGGAAAGATGGTATCCGTTGCTGCCAATAAAGGTATTCAGTTTATCAGGCAGCTGATTGATTGTATCCTGCAAATCAAACAATTGAAGATAGCTTTCAATCAAATCCTGATCGATATTGTGATCATTTAGAATCAGATTTTCTAAAATTGTTCCTTCCAGAATAAACGGCGATTGTGGAACGTAAGCCAGATGCTGTAAAAAACCGTTTCTGTTGCTTTTATCAATTATTTGCCCGTCACAAATAATGTGTCCTTTACCGGCAGGCATCATTTGAGTTATCAATGATACCAAGGTAGATTTGCCATTGCCCGAATCGCCCATAATACCAACGATTTCTCCTTTGTTTATGGTGAGAGATATATTATGCAGCAATGGCTTTGTGGATGAATATTGAAATGAAATATTACGGAGTTCGATTGTATGATTGAATGGGATTGCCTCCGGAGACAGTGTTTGTCGTTCCAATGGTTTGGCATCATTTTTTAGTATATCAATGGTATACAGGTTTGATTTCAGGTTCGTAAGGCTGGTCAGTATTCTATTAATCGAAGGGATTATTTTGATTGCAGAGGCAAAAACAAAAGATATAAAAATCAGGCTTATTGGGTTATTCCCCAACAGGAACCTGGAGACCAGAAACAGACAGGATATCAAAACAATCAGGAATGTTTCAGTATACTTTGGTTTAACCAGTCGGGCTGTATTAAGCTCCGCATAAATACTGTTCAGAGAAAGATTGGATGCGCTGAATTTTTCTAAAAAGAAATGTTCAATCTGGTTTGTTTTGATTTCTACATAACCGTTTAATGCATTCATCAGGTGGTTGAAATTCTGATTGTATTTTGGGGAGATACTATGGTTAATTGTTTTAATTTTCCCACGGTCATAGTAATATAATATGGCTATTACCATCAGTGTAATAATGAGCAGGAATAAGGTGGCCAGTGGATGGATAAAGAAAGCGCAGCTAAGAATGAGCAGTAATAAGATAGTGTCGGATATTAAAAGGACCAGAGAGGACAATACATATAATGCGTAATTATTGGGAATAAAAATAATATCCTTGGTTAATGCTGATTTCTTTTCCGCTTTTATTTCCAGCCACGGTTTTTCGAAAAAATTATGTAGCAGCGATAACGATAAATGATTGGATAATTTGTAATAATAATGTGATTGAAACCTTGTTGTCCGATTGGAAATAAAATTTTTGATAATATAAAACAGGACAAGTGCAATAATCAACTCTAACTGGTATTCCTTTGTTTTTGATAAAAGGTTGAAGAAAAAGCCTGTTGGGTTTGATGTTTCGAAATGAAACAATCCTATAAAAACCGGTATAGTTAAAATGATTGAAATGAAATCCAGCGTCAAATTGAAAACAGTAAACAGTATATTTAATCTTAGTGCCGGAATAAATTGAGCCGGAACAATTCTAATAATTTCCTTCAGGAGCATATACTGTCTATTTCTAAAATCGGAACGGTTTGAGCTTGTATTTTTTCATTTATTTAATACCAACAAAAATAAACGATTTCAACAGCCTCTGCTAAAATACTTTCAATTCGGGAAAATATTACCTTCGGAGTTCAGGTTATACTAATGGAACAATGAATTATCAAAGAAGAACGCTTTATTATTTTCTGCCACTGATTTTATTGTTGGTTGCTTTTGTCGTACGTTCAACTGATAGACCGCTTTCAGACTTTGCCGGTTATTATTTTGGAGGAAAAGCAATATTGAAAGGGAATTTTATGGGTGCCTATGATATGGAGGCGCTCAACTTTAATATTGCATCTCTCGGACACAGAGGAGTTTTTGTTTCATATGCCCCGTTTCCACCTTTCAATTCTTTGGTTTTTGCTCCTTTCGTTTGCTTACCGGTGAGTGCGGCTAAATTGGTTTTCAATATTATTTCGGCTTTACTTTTTGTAGTCGCTGTTTTCAGATCATTCCGCTTTTTTGATATTCCTGATTATTTTCTATTGCTAATTCCCCTTTTATTTTTTACCCCAATTGTCAATAACGTTTACTTTGGTCAAGGTTATTTATTACTGCTTGCCCTTTTGTTGGAAGGTTTTTTGGCTTACAGGAAACAAAATCTGGTCCTATCATCCATTTTTTGGGGCGTCGCCATTTTATTCAAGTTGTTTCCGGCTGTAATATTTTTCTATCTCCTGTTACGAAAGGAATATAAAAACGCCCTTTATCTGTTTTTGGCCTGCACCTTTTTTTTTCTGGTCTCTTTAGTGATTAATGGGGTGGAGGTCTGGCAGTATTATTTTGGCAATATTCTGCCAAAATTAAACGCCGGAGAATTGAACGACCCTTTTACTATTTCCTTTCAATCAGTTTTTATGCTCCTGAAAAGGACATTCATTTACGATGACTTGCTCAATCCATATCCTGTATACAAAAGTCAGTATTTATTTATCATTTTTATGGGGCTGTTTAAAGCAGGAATTTTAGCTGTTGTCATTAGTCTTAGCAAACAAAAGAAACTCTCATCAACAATGAGTTTTGCTCTTTGGCTGTTTGTTAGTATGTTGGTTTCGCCCAATGGAAGTTCTTATTCTTTAATTCTTTTACTCTTTCCATTTCTGGCTTTAATTATCGATTATAAAGACCATAAATTCCTTTTTGGCTTGTCTGCTGTATTGTTATTTTTGGCCTGTAATATTAAAATTCAATGGTTTGCTCATTTGCCTCTGTATGCAGAATTTCCAAGGTTATACCTTTTATTGTTCCTGTTTCTCTTTATCGTTTGGCGTCATTTAGCTTCAGTAAAACCGCTGACAATTTTCTTCGTGGCTCTTTTATTTATTTTACCCGGAATCATTTTTATAAAGAATGATGTGGATTCGAGTTCCTATTTACTTCAAAAAGAAAAGGATTTGTTCATTTATGATTTCGGTGTAAAAAATGCTTACCTCACTTATTCCTTTTGGGATGGGAATGCTAAAGAAAGACGAACAAAATTTGAGATAAAAACCATCTCAAATGAAAATGTATTTATAAGAAACAATCAGATTTATTGGGGAAATCAGCAACTGACCCATTCTGCCGATATGAAAAAAAAGGCTGTATTAGTCAATAAGAATTCCATCATTTACTTGTCAGATAAAAACAGGGGTGTTGGATTTTATACTTTAAGAAAAATCACTTTGCCGATTTAAAAAACTACTCCCTGAAGTTCATCTTTCCAACAATAGTGTTTTGTTCAAGTAGGTCCATGTATTCATAAATGATCTCCGGGTTGGAAGGTTCAGCTGCGCGCTTGTCTTTCCAATTCATAATAGTCTGAAAAACCATGCTCACCTGAATGGATTTCATACAAATGTTGTTGCCGTTACATGGCGCCTTTTGAAATTCGTGGATACATGGGCTGCAATACAGATTAGTGTAAATTGGTATAGCCGTTGGATGATTTCCATATTGGTCCGGCGAACAAGGTCCAAATAATGCGAAGCATGTTTTCTGAAATGCAAAAGATAAATGCATTGGTCCGGTATCATTGCTTATTACAAAATGGCTGTTCTTAATAAGGCTGGTAAGTTCCTCAATACTTGTTTTCCCAACCAGGTTTTTTAGGTTTTTGCCATCTTCAAATTGACTGCAATAATCTGCTTCATTAGCCGATCCTATAATTACTATTTTATGCCCTTCAAATGTTTCTGATAACTTCTCAATTAAGACTGTAAAATTTTCTATGGGCCATCGCCTTTCCAGCCTGAGGTCTGATGCATTTGGATTGATAATAATGAACTGTTCAAATGCTAAATCAAATTTTGCAAGTACGTTACTTACATCATCACTGTGTAGTTTTATTTCCGGAATTAATGTTGAGGCGCCCATCATTCTGGCAAATTGCAGATAGGTATCCGAAATGGGACTACGTGTATTGTAATACATCATTTGGGTATAAATGCCACGCTTGTAATAAGTAGGGTTGATATAAAAACCAAGCCGGTTTTTTGACAAACAAAGAATGGAAACCAGAGAGCTTATATTGGAATACACTTCAAGGTCAATAAAAACAGAAGGCTTGTTACGGAGTAATTTTGCCAGGGACCAACTGAAAGATTGGATAAAAATCAAAAGGCTTTTATCATTGATTAAAATCTTTTGGTCGATTTCAGGAATTTTATCCAGGATATTTTTATTTGATTGGGTTGAGAGAAAAATAAGTTTCGCTTCCGGAAAGTTCAGCTTCAGGGTTTGTATTAATGGTGTTGCCTGGATAATGCTACCCATTCCTTTAAACTTGCAAATAACGATGGACGCAGGATGAAGCAGCAGGTGTTTCTTAGGAAATATTCTTCCTAATACAGACATGGGCAGGTTAAGCAATTTCAGTAACAGCCCGATCAAATACTTATCCGCAAATACTTCAAATTTTAATTGCATTTTTTTGTCGTTAACGGTCAATTTCCAAGCTTAGTTTCTCAATCCGTACCTGATCATTATCTGTTGTTACGATAATTTTATTCGCAATATACTGGTACCAGTTGTATTGTGCAGAAATCGGGATTTTATAACCATTATTTGAAATGTTCTTTTTAGCAAATACAATCATTTTATAAGAACCAAGCAGTTGCTGATCCTTGTAGTATGAAAGAGTAATGTATCGCTCAGCTTGTGCAGGAAAAAGGTTTTTAGCAAAAATATTAATATAATTGTACCGCCTGGTTTTAAAACTATTCCTGAAAATAAATGTCGAGTCATTCGTTTTTACTAATGGTAAAGTTTCCTTTCTTTCCGGTGATTTTTGATACAGAAATTTAGGATATTTCATCAAATCATATAGCTCAATCTGTTTTCCTATGGAATCAGCTGACCTGGCATTTACCGGATCGGTTTCTGATGAGGATTTTTTGTTCCAGATAAAATAGTTCCCGGCTATCGTATAAGGTTTATATTCTTCAAATAGATACTGGTACAGGTCAAAGTACCTTATTTCATTAGGTATTTCGTCAATGCTTTCGCTTTTTCCATGTTTAATGTTTGAGTATACACAGTATGGAATTTTATACTTTTTAAATCCTTCTACTGTTTTCTGAACCATTCGCGGAGTAACAAGGTTTTGCAGAAATTGGTTAAAATAACCAGGAACTTCTTTTTGTGCAAAGAAGTATAACGTGGGATTGTAAGCGCATTCAATGAAAGTTTCCTCTTTTTTTAAGTTGCTATTCAAAAATGAAACCACTCCTTTAATTTCTTTATTGTAAAATTCAGTATCAATCTGCGCATGAATAATATTTGTTTCCTTCTTTGAATAGAATCGGAAATCGCGTGACCTTGAAGGTATATTTTCAGCAAGCGCTTTGGGCTTATTTTCTAAAAAACCAATTGTAAAATTGAATTCAAACACCAGCAAAACAATTATCAAAATTGAAAATTTGTGCTGAAGGTTTCTCACAAAGTAATACAGCGTAAGCAAAAATATAGCGTGATGCAGCCAGTCGAATTGCCAATCCCCTTCTATTAAACTATGCCGTACCAGAAATCTTTGAAAATTGAAAATGAAATCGATATTCAGGAATAAAATTGTAAATGGTAGTATTTTTACAGACGCTGAACTAATGACTTTAATACTGAAATAAATAGTACTCACCGCCACAATCAAGGTAAATACAAAGTAATAATTAATAAACCTGGCACCGAATTCATTATAAATATCCCTGAAGCCGTGAGCCTGTGCACTTTTTATGTAATCGTATACTAATAGGATATTCCCGGGAGTCTCAGGAAATTTCAAGATGGTAAGGCCATAGATTCCTGCAAATAGAATTAATGTTGCCCCACACCAAATAATCAGTTGCTTCCTGCTGCATGAGAATTTATTTGTCAAGAATAAAAGGATAATTATGGAACCGGTTGCAGAAACGCAGGCAATACCAATATCAAGCCTGAATAATAAAACAAGAGCCTGAACCAATACCAGTAAAATGAAGTTCTTTAAAGTGGAAGCATTTATAAATTGTATCAGAGCGTAAATAAGTATGAACAGGATCAATTGATTCCCAGAAATTACCATTGTAACAGGCAAAAGCATAAATAATACAAACAGAAATAACTTATCTGAAATAATTTTCGAAAAATACCAAAACCCGGTTACGGTAAGTATATCATAGAATAAACCATTATAAAGGTTGAAAGAAAAGTTATTTTCATATCCGTTGAGTAATGCATATAAAGGGGCTAAATTGTAATCTGATATTTCGTGAGAATTGAATTGTTGAATGAAAGGAATTCTGTGAAAAGAAAACCAGTTCATCATTGTATTTACAGTGTTTGCCGGTTCAAACAACTCGTTGTTAGAAATAACACTTTCATAAAAATTCATGATAAAACAGAAACCCAGCAGAAAGAAGTATACATGGATTGTGCTGTTTTTGAAATAGCTCGTTTTCCTGGTTAGAAACAGCATCCCGGCTAATAATAAAGTTATTATAAGTGAAAGGGCTTTGCTTCCAATAATATGAATATCATGGCTGTCAAGGATAAAGAAAATGATTTTTGCAAAAACAAGAATGAAGGGGAAATAATAAAGTATTGGGTGAAAAATTTTGTCTCCGATTAATCTAAATCCTGCCAAATACACGCCAAAGAAAATTAAAAAGCAAATTGGAAAAGGTATGGCGGCGCTTAAGGTTGAAATTAATATTGCGCTTGAAAGTGCAATAACATTCAGTTGAAAAAATGGATCTTCAATTTGGGTTTCTTTATTTGAGAATGAAATAAAGAGTATAAGGTTAATAATCAGGACCAGCAGGATGTTTGTACATTCTTCCTGAGGATTATTAATTAAAGAAAAAAAGGTGAGGATAATAAAAGCTGTAAAGAGATATTGGTATTTGAATAATATTGTTCTGAGAAATGGCCTTTTTAAAAAGAGAAAATTAAGTAATGCCGAGCTGAAGAGAAATGAAGAGATAAATAATGCTGTGCAACAATAAAATATTGAAATTCTTTTTTGAATATCTACATCACGAAACGTTGCAATTCCGATTTCCATAGAATAATCCAGAATTTCCAGTCTGTAATCTCGGAGAAGAAGAAATATTAATCCTACAGCAATTGATAATGGGATAAAAACGGGAAAGCTATTCTGAAGCAAAAAATTAAAACTGTTTTTTATTTTAAGATTCGAAATCATGATTAAATAATTTTCCGTTTTTGTTAAATCCTTATTGCGATTGTTTCATTCTGAAATTGAGGTATAGTGATTTTAATTTCGTTTTTATACCCGGATAAGAATTGTGTTTATTCAAAAGTTTCAATTTATGCCATCGCACTTCCAGGCTTACTCTTTCTACTGCATAATCGTAAAATTGACGCGTGTAGGTTCTTTTAAAATCAATATCTCTGTCTGTGCTCAAGTGCCATTCCGGTTGGATTGTAATAGCTGATTCAATTTGTTGGTACAAGCCCGTTCCCTTAATAGGATAGGCTATTGTTATCGTATAATGAGTAGGGTTGGCGTCTTTTAAATATTGTATGGTCTTATTTATATCCTCAATTGTTTCTTTGGGATAGCCTAACATAATAAACGTTCCGGTTTCTATACCAAAAGCGTTCGTTTTCTGTATCATTGTTTTTACTACATCTACATCCACGCGCCTGTCCATTTCGTCAATAATGTCCTGCGATCCGCTTTCTGCCCCGATCCATATTCTGAAACATCCTGCGTTTTTAAGCAGAGCCAATACTTCGTCATTTAGCCGCTCAGCCCTGGTGATACACTCAAAAGGAATAACAGCATCCTGAGCAATTACTTCATCGTGAAACTCCTGCAGCCATTTATGGCTCACCGTAAAAACATCATCAACAAACCAGACTGCATCCGGTTTGTAAGTTTCTTTCAGGTATTTTAATTCGGCAGCTACCTTATTTGCCGGCCTGCGCCGGTAACTTTGACCATACACTGCTGTGCTGCACCATTTACATGTATAAGGACAACCGCGTTGTGTGCTTACGGTCATTGAACTTTGCCCGTGAAAATTTTTCCATGTTTCAAGATATTTTTCAATTGGTATTGCAGCACGGTTTGGTAATGGCAAATCTTCCAGCGACTTCATTTTCTCGCGGCCTTTGGTTCGGATTAAGGTTTGATTTGAATTGAAAAATGCAATACCATCGATAAGATTTAAATCATGATTTTTTTCCAGCGCCGGAACGAGCTCTGCCATTGTTTGTTCGCCTTCCCCGATTACAATTACATCTGCCCCGTTCAGGAGATATTTGTCACAGTTATGGGTTACATCAGGACCGCCAAGGATGATTTTGATGTGTTTAATTTCTGGGGTACTCTTTATAAATGAGATTAATTCAATCACCTTCACCTTTGTCATCAGGTTAGTGTAGAATGCTATAATCATCGGGCGTTCAGTAATAATATGCGATTTGAATTCTTCAGTAGAAGAAAACGTTGTATCAAAAACTGAATTGCTGATGCCCTGATTATTCAGATAAGAGGAAATGTATAAAATTCCCAACGGCGGGTAGGGACGCATAATTTTTTGTTCTTTTTCATCCTCATGGATAAAATAGCCGTGGGTTAATAAAACACTCATCTTGGTTTCAATTCTATTAGGTAATGATCTGCGAAACCGGCCAGAAATGACAACTTGCAAAATCTCCTTTCCATTCTGGAAAGAAAGTTTAGTAATTCTGGTCGTTTAGCGAATATAGGCTCTAAATAAGATGGGGGCAAAAAGAAAGCAACATTTTGTATTGCTTCGACGCTGAACGATTGCTTTACTTTTTTAAAAAAGGAAGGGTTGTAATAATAGGTTGGAACGTTTTGACCGTTTACGTTCACCAATAATGCACTGTTTGTATTTCTTCTGAAAGCTTTTCTGAGATTTAATTTCCGCAGATAGAAAAGACTTTCCCAAATACTGCCTTTCGACATGACAACCATTACGATTCTGCCTTCATGGGAAAGCAATTTGTCTCTTGCTGTTTCTAAAAAAGCAAGCAATTCTTCGCCATCCAAACAATTTAATCCTCCGAAATTTGAAAATATCAGGTCGTATTTTTTGTTTGAATCCAGCGTGTTGATTTCAGTTATATCCAGGGTCTTGAAATCGATATTTTTTGCGTTGCAGGCATCCGCTTTTGCCTGAGCAGTTTTGATCATTTCTGAAGAAATATCTGTGGCAAGGATTTGTTTTCCTTTGCCGGCAAACCATAACGCATCTTCACCGGTTCCACAATTAACCTCCAGGATCACATTCCATAAATCTAATCGTGTCTCCAGAAAATTATAGACCATTTGCCTTTGCCGTTTACCGACTGCTGAATGGGTAAAATCTTTATCGTACGCCGAGGCTACAAAGTCAAAATGACTACCCATGATGTGTGTTTTGCATTTTGTTTAGTTGGCGCTGTGCGATGAAGTTGTCAATGGTATAGTAACAATATATCATTCCGGTACGGATATCTTTCAACTTGAATTCAGCCGGTTTTTTAAGTACAGATTTTATGCGTTCTTTGTTTTTCAGCTGTTTAAATTTTTTGTGGGTAAAGCGGTGTAGTTTACGATAATAATCTGTATTGAATGTGCCTTTGAACATCATTGCCAGGTCGTCTGAGTCAGTCCAGTTGCTTTTGTGTTCAAGTTCCGTTTTTACTTTTTCAAAAAAAGATGTGCCTGGCAACGGGTAAGAAACGGATATGCCAATAATATCCGGTTTTAAATTTTCTATCATTTCCAGAGTCAGCATGATATCTTTTTTTGTTTCGCCAAGATACCCGAACTGAATAAAAAAGGCAACTTCAATACCTTGCTCCCGGAGCATTTTTGTGGCTGTTTCAATTTGCACCACTGTTGTTCCTTTATCCATTGCATCCAGTATTTTTTGAGAGCCGCTTTCTGCTCCCATCCACACTGTTTCGCAACCCGCATCTGCCAATGGTTTCACCTGCTCGTCATTCAATAACAAATCTGCCCTGGACTGAATTTTGAATTTTATTTTCAAATTTTCGGCCTTTAATAAAGCAGCAAACTCTTTTACCCAACCTGGTTTCAACCCGAAGATGTCATCACAAAACCAGATGTGATCAAATTGGTAACGCTGATGTAGAACCTTTATTTCATCAAATACATTTTTCGGCGTACGGGCATTATACCTGTTGCCATAAATGGGTTTTGCACACCAATTGCACTTATACGGGCAGCCTCTTGTTGTGGCGAAATTGATAGAAAAATAGCCGTGTTTATTTATCCAGTTATTTCGGTATTCTTCAACATTTACCAAATCCCAGGCAGGGAAAGGTAAGCTGTCAAGATCGGTCATGACTGATCTTTTACCTGAATTTACAAATTCATTTTCTGAGCGAAAAACCAAGCCTGATATAGCTTTTGGATTGAAATTTTCTGAAAAGACAGATTGGCACAAAGACAATAAGGTGTGTTCAGCTTCGCCAAGAATTACATAATCCAAACCATTATTCAGGTATTCTTTGTGATGGTCGGTGGAATCAGATGATGCGGCAATCGTAATGCAAGCATTTGCTTTTGCAATTTGTGCCATCTGATACGCAGCTTCACGCATATTGGTAAGGCACATTTTAGTCAGATAATTAAAACCATCATCGTAAATAACTAAAATGTCAGGCTTAAAAGTTTGAATTTTTTCCAGGATGTTCTCCGGCTTATTTTGAAACATTACATCATGCAATCCGACTTCAAAATTATTTTCTCTCAACAATGCAGCAGCATATATGGTGCCTAAGGGCGCATACGGCTGCATTTGTTCCCATTGCTTCGGATCAAATTGCAAAAAATAAGAGTGGGTAAATAAAATTCGTTTCATGTTATATCGTCAAAGTTATCAAGAAAAGATTTCAAATCTCCTTTGGTCGGGACTGGAGGGATTATTAAAAACATGTTCAAATATGTATTGTAGTTAAAAATGATTTCGTCTACTATACCGATAATTTCTTGAAATTCTATCTTAAAACTTATTTTTGTAGACATCCTGTTTCTTTTTGTAAATAGCCAATAATGCCGCAAGAACCTTACGAGCTTAATTCCAACGAGTTAGCGCAATACATGCGTTCATTCTTTTCATTTTTAATAAATGGAACATCTTTCTTTATTTCAGTTGCCAAAAGAAAAATCATGATTTTGGTGGCCACTTTTGCCGTTGCATTCGCATTGATTTTTTTATACTTTAAGAGTAGTCAAAAAGTTGTTGCGTATAGAATGAGTTGTGTGTACAACGACAATAATTCCAGAATTTTTGGCGAGATGCTCAACCATTTAGACCTGATGCTTGAGAATAAATCATTTCGTCCGGCTGCTGCCTTGCTTGGGGTTTCTGAAAATGATATCATGAAGGTTGTTTCTATAAAAGGAAAAACCGTTGCATTGGGTAGGTTGGAAGAGGATTATTCCTTAAATAAAACCCCATTCTATATTGACGTGGAATTACTTGATACCGCTGTCAAAGCATCTATAGAAAATGGTTTACTAAAATATCTGAACAATAATGAATTGTCAGTCCGTACTACTGCAAGGCAAAGAGCGAAATGGAATTCAAGAGCTAACTTTTATCAACAACAATTACAGAAATTAGATTCTCTCAAAGAAGTAATCAGGCAGTCTTATCTTTTGGGAAGTAACCATATTGAAATGTCCCAGCAAAATAATTCGGTAGTTGATATTTATAAACTATCCGATTCAATGTCTTTTTTTCTGGCTGACATTGATTATTACCTGAAACAGTATAAAACTGTTGAAAAGATTTACGGTCTTACCCCTATATCAAATCATTCTAACGGTTCCGGTATTAAAAAGGCACTTATCCTTTCAATATTAAGCTTGCTAATTGTTTGGTTTTTTCTTGCAGGAATCGATTTCCTGAAACAAACCAGCTTAAAGTAATCTTTTACCGGGAGAGCATCTTAAGCTTATTCTCATCATTTTCCATGTGTGTATTTTCAAGATTGAATGCGTAATAAAGGATGATTCTAAATAGAACCAGGAAATATAATTTACCATTATTGGTAGCCT
This sequence comes from Chitinophagaceae bacterium, assembly GCA_041661485.1. Taxonomy (GTDB): domain Bacteria; phylum Bacteroidota; class Bacteroidia; order Chitinophagales; family Chitinophagaceae; genus Rurimicrobium. The sequence continues at coordinate 16,320 of JBAZUJ010000012.1, read as the reverse complement.
ATCTATACGTTTTTTTTAACGTATTTATGCTGCCAAATGGTTTGTATTATACAAGTTTGTTGGCGCCATTCTTTTTGTTCAATGCTTTAAGAAACAGGGTTATTTTACCTTTCTTTCTTTTTTCCATTTTTATTGTTTTGTACTTTCTGATTCACAAATCTCAACCAATAATTTACAGAGATTATTGGCGCTCGAATTTGTTGATTTTTTTGAATATTGTGTTCCTTACAAATGTCTGGATTTACTTTCAGCGGGCAAGTGATGATGCCTTAAACAATCTGTTTAAAAAGATTGTTTATTTGAACTTCATTTTGGTTCTTTTAGCACTGGGAGCGTATCTCATTCCTTCTGTCCGATCCGTTTTTTGGTATCTTATACCCATTACGGCAGGTAGCGGGATTATACCTCGCCTGAAAATGCTTAGTTCAGAAGCATCCATCTATTCGCTGATATTAAGCCCGTTCTTTCTTTACTTTTTCTTTTATTACTTCCTCTTCAAAAAGCTGCTTAATTTTTCGTTTCTTTTATTGTTGGTATTTCCACTGCTCTTATCATTTTCAATGGGAGTTTGTTCTGGTTTAATTGCCACAGTTTTTGTATGTTTTGTGTACTATCGTAAATTGTTTTTTCAAACCCGGCATTTTATCCAGATTATGCTGGCTTTATTCGTCATCACCGGTATTATGCTGGCTTTGTACTGGTTTTGGAAGGATAATGTCGTCTTTCTCCGGCTGCAAAATATTGTTTCCGGAAAAGATACTTCAGCCAGGGGAAGAACCTTCGAATCGTTTGTGCTGGCAGGAAAAACCTTGGAACAATATCATTGCTGGTGGACAGGCATTGGTCCGGGACAATTTAAGATTATGGGCAAAAGCTTGTTATTGAATTATTACAAATATTCAGGAAATGTAGCTGACATCAGGGTTCCGAATGCATGTGCTGATACATTGATTGTTTATGGGATTATAGGCCTAATTATCAGAATCGGTTTGCAGGTATGGCTGTTTTTTAAAACAAAGGTTCAAACCAATATCTTTCGATTCTCGTTATTTATATTTTTGTTCCTGTATCAATTTACAGGCAGTTACTTTAATAATTTAATTGAGTGGACCCTATGGATTTTGGTTTTTTCGAAAGCTTTTGTCCTTTTTGATAAGTATAATTTTCAGGAAAAAACCAATGAAACCAGAAACCGGTAAAATATTCAACATAGCATTTGTCGCCCGAAGCACTTTATTTTCCTCACCTGGAGGAGATACTGTGCAAATAGAAATGACAGCTAAATATCTTCGTAAATTAGGAAATTCAGTCAGGGTTTTCACAACAAACGAGACGATTCCTTATCAAGAATTTGATCTGCTGCATTATTTTAATCTTACCCGTCCGGCTGATATTTTAAATCATATTGACAAGTCCGGTATTCCATTCTTTCTTTCACCAATCCATCTTGATCTGCGGGAGTATGAGCGTAAAAACAGAACGGGAATACAGGGATTTATTGCCAGAAATTTTTCTTCTTCCAGAATAGAATACTTAAAATGCATTGCCCGTTATGTAAGAAACGGTGAAACAATAAATAGCTGGAAGTATATTTTGAAAGGTCACAAAGCTTCGATGAAATATATTCTGAAAAAGTGCGCTTCCATCTTACCTAACTCCCAATCTGAACTAAACCGAATCGAAAAGGCTTTTCATTACTCAGGTGTTGCACATATCATTCCCTGCGGTGTGGATCTCGATATATTTCATCATTCCGACAATGTAAGGCAGGAAAACCTTGTGCTGTGCGTTGGCAGAATTGAAGGACGGAAAAATCAACTTAACCTGATCAAAGCTTTAAATAATTCAGACTATGAACTTGTTATAATCGGGAATCCGTCTCCAAATCATAAGGGTTATTATGAAGAGTGCAAAAGAATGGCAGGAAGTAATGTTCGGTTTATTGAAAATATCGAGCATGCTCATCTGATACAATATTACCAAAAGGCAAAGGTGCATGTTTTGCCAAGTTGGTTTGAAACTGTAGGTCTGTCCAGTCTCGAAGCGGCAAGCTGTGGTACTCACATTGTTGTTTGTGATAAGGGCGATGTAATGGATTATTTTAATGGTAACGCCTGGTATTGTTCTCCTGACGATGAAAACAGTATCTTTCGGGCGGTTAATCTTGCTGCATCTACGCCTTTGAGTAATATTATGAGGGAAAAAATTGTGTCTGAATACAATTGGGAAATTGCGGCATCCAAAACTTTGGATGCTTATAAAAGTTTGTTTCCAAAACCTGAAATTGCAGGCTAGATGATGAACGTTCAAGACGCACAAAAAAGAGAAATACTAAAGGTCCTTATATATTTCGACTACTTTAATTATCCACTTACAGGAGAGCAGATTTTCAGGTTTTGTTCTTGCAAAACTTCGTTGTCTGAAGTGGAAATTGCATTGAATGATTTGCTGGTGCAACTCAAAATTTTTTCGCTGGATAAATTTTACGCATTACGTCCTATTGAAGATTTGATAAATCAACGTTTGGCCGGAGAAGTACGATGCGAAATGCTTTCAGATAGAATTAAAAAATCAGCAGCCATGCTCAGCCGTTTTCCGTTTGTGAAATTCGTTGGTTTGACAGGCTCCATTTCCAAAGGTTTTGCCTCAGAAAATGCGGATATTGATTTCTTTATCGTTACTGAAAAAAACAGGCTTTGGATTTGCAGGAGTTTATTGCATCTGATGAAGAAATTGAGTTTTATTAAGGGCTCCCAACATTGGTATTGTATGAATTACTTTGTTGATGAAACAGCAATGCAAATTGAAGAACAGAATTTTTTTACTGCTATAGAGCTAACTACTTTAATTCCTGTTGTAGACGAATCTAATTACTATCCTTTATTAATGGCCGAAAATGATTTTTGGGTGAAAAATAATTTGCCCAATGCCATAATATCTTCTGATAAACCAAAAGCTACCAATCCTTTTCTTTGGAATAAAATTATTCAGTGGTTTAGTTCTGATTTTTTAAATAAGTCATTGATGCAACTGACTGATTGGAAATGGAAGAAGAAATGGAAAGCCAGAAATTATCCGATGGCTGATTATGAACTTGCTTTCAAGACACGAATCAATATTTCAAAAAATCATCTGCACAACTACCAGAAGAAATTGCTGTCTCATTTAGATAAATTAGATGCGGTAAAATAATAAGGGAGCTACAGTGTAGCTCCCTTATAGATTCTTTTCATATAAATTACTCTATCACTACCGGAAAACTAACCGCAAGATCAGTTTCACCCCCGGCTGTCGCAGGAGTTGTTCCTGATTTATTTGTTGGTAAATGCATCAGTTGTATGGTGAATTTGCCATTCCCTGAACCGCCGGTAGTAAGTTTGAAGGTTTGATTAAGTGGTGCCCCATTTTTGTCTTTGCTACCATCGCTTACTGCTACAGAACCATTTCCGGATGATGGTGTGGAGTCAAAAACAAACAGATGTTCATCGTCTTTTTCAAGGATTTCATTCGTTATGTCCTCTGCAGGAATAGCTTTTTCATTCTGCACAGACATTATTGCGTCATAGCTTACGCCTGGTTCAAGTTTTATTGTGTCTATTTGTATTGTCCCGCCGGACCCGCTGCCGAAACCATTTTCAACTTTATAGACAAAGGTTTTCATAAAACCTTTACTTGAATTACTGAGCTGGATTTTTAATGTTGTAATTAATTCCTGCTCATCAGGTATTGGAGCATTTTCGTCTTTTTTACATGCAGAAAATTGTGTCGTTACTGCTAATGCAATCATTGTTGCTTTAATTAGTTTATTGTTCATTGCTTTGATTTTTTGTGTTATTGAATTTCGTTTCTAATTGAATGGTACCCTTAACCTTAGGGCAATGTTTGTGCCTGGTTGATCAATAAAATAGCGGAAAATATCCATGTAATCGCGATACTTAGTGTTGAGTAAATTACTCGCAGAAATGCTGCAAAAAACAGGTTGGCGTCGGATTGAAAACTGTAATCCTGCTTCGGCATTGAGCAGAAAATAGGCAGCAGGAGGCCTTGGATAATCAATCTGGTCAAAGTTTGCCGGTATGCGTGTTTGTCTCAATACATACTGGCCCTGCATTCCGATAAAACAGTCCTTTAGTTTTTCATTCATATCAACAGTGTATTTCAATCCTGCCGAAAGCCGGTCCGATGGCATCAGAATGAGCCAGTCTTTTCTATTCCTGTCTCTTGCCCTTAACAAGGAAAGTTGAGCATTGCTGTTAAAGTGTTTGTTCCAGCTATAGCTGATTGCTAAGTCTGTTCCTGTCAATTGTGCATTAGTCTGCACATAATTGAAGGTTTTGTAATAGCCTCTGATAGTCAAAACATCTGCTCCGGGACTGAGGTAAATGAAATTCTGAATGAATTGCGTATACAAGGCGATGTCGACATTTACCTTTTCTTCCATTTGATATTTTCCACCCAGATTGAGACTGTAGGACGCTTCGGGTTTCAGGTTTTTATTTCCGATTTCTATGCGTGCGCCTCCCTGATGGAAACCCGCGCTAAAGAGTTCAGATGCCTGTGGTGCGCGCCATGCATTTGACAGCGTTGCGTTCCATTCCATTCTTTTATTGATTTTGTTTTTGATGGCAAGGGTAGCCGAAGGGTTTTTATAATCAAATAGATACCGGACATTTTTCAGTTGTGTTCCTTCAGGATTATACAAGTCGAAATGTTTGTAATCGAAACGAACACCTGCTTCAGTGGTCCATGCCTTTTTTGTATATCGCTCGATTGCATAGGCAGCTGTGGAATATGCGTAGTAGCTCGGAATGAAAATCCGGTCACCATTATTGAATGTATTATGCTGGTAAACACCATCTATTCCAATCTGTCCGCTCAGGTTTCTGATACGTTTATGATCCAGGTTAAAATTAATACTGTGTGTATTCAGCGTAAGGTTCAATTGTGGTTTGCCATTTTCTACTCTCAAAACATCGTATTCCTGGCGGAAGTTATTTTGAAAAGCATACAACATCGTCCAGACGCCCAAATGATTGTCCAGATTGGCTTTAATCCGCAATAACTGATGGCTTACTTCTTGCCTCGGTCGTTCTATTTTATAAGTAAAACCCGATGAAATGAGGGGTTTATCACTATTGACAGCATTTTTCAAATCCTGTTCGCTACCTGTATGAGAGCCGCTGTAGATTCCAATTGTGTTCTCAAACCGGCTAAAGAATATTTCAGCACCGCTATGTGGTTTTTGGTAGGCAATTGTTCCTGAAAAGTTCCTTTCCTGTACACCAGTGTTAGCAACCCAATATCCGGGGATTCTGTAATTCCCTCCTTGCTTGCCCGATGCCTGAAACCTGAATGATATAGCCGGTATTTTTGCAAATCTGTGTTCAATGGTACCCGATATCACGCCCATTTTATTATTACTGAATGCACCCAGATTTAATTCGCCTCCCCAGCCATTTTCTGATCTGAGAGGTGCCGGATCAACGAGAATGACGCCTCCAATGGCATCTGTTCCATAACGCACGCCTGCAGCCCCTTTTAATACGGTTATCTGGTTGGCAATAAACGGATCGATATTGGGCGCATGTTCCGAGCCCCATTGCTGATCTTCCTGCCTGATTCCATTATTGAGCATCAGAATCCGGTTGCTGTGAAGACCATGAATGACAGGTTTTGAAATGGTCCCACCGTTGCTCAGCGTATTCACTCCGTTGATGTTTTTTAATTGTTCACTGATTGATTTACCACTGTTTTTCCTGAGTTGATTGATGTTCAGGACTTCTTTTTGTTGCAGTATTGTCTTTTCAGTTTTGTCATGAACTTCCACCAAATGAAGTAATTGTTCTGAATGGTTTACCAACAGTTTGTAGTTCCCGCTTTTTTCTATAATAACAAGGAGAGTTGTATCAGCTGTTTCATAGCTATGGATATGGATATGATATTTCCCCGGACATATATTGTCCAGGAACACACTACCATTTTCGTCTGTCAGAGCATTTTGTCGGGTTTCGATAATGTATAATAATACATCACTAAGTGGCTCTTTCGTATGCGATTCAAGCAGCGAAAGTTTTACGGCCATCTTGCATGAATCCTGTGATTTTGCAGGTACATACAGCAATATCATCACCGAAATGATGAAAAGATAACGAAGCATATTCGTTTATAAATAAGAATAAATGAGGAAGCGCAAATCCGGTGGATTTGCGAATTACTAAACCAGTCTGATTAGTATTGTTGACGGTGGTCCGCGTAAGGTGATCTGATCAATTGACCTGGGGATGAATTTTGAAGCAACGGTTTGGTTTTCCCTTAGAAAATCAGTGGCTACACAAGTGATTATCCTGGGAATAAAAGCATCGTTTGCAAAGGGTTCTAATACAAAATGGAGAAATGAGCAGTGGTGATGCTCCTGTTCAAAATGTGCTTCACCTTTTGGGCAGATATGATGCGGATTATGAACTGTATCTTCATGGTGGGCAAATAAATGCACAAATTCCTTTGCACTTAATCCGAAAATCAGGAGCACTGAAAGAAAACTTACTACAACAATATGAAATATTCTTTTCACCACAATTCCCGCAAAGGTAAAGGTCATTCATTAAAAATCCCTTTACAGATTTGCTGGAAAGGGATTTTTAATGATAAAATATTTTTTCTAGATACTGGCCATATGCACTTTTTGCTGCAGCTCGGATACTTTTTCACGATATTCGTTATCAGTATCCATCAAATCTTCTACCGTCTGGCAGGAGTGAATAACGGTTGTATGATCGAATCCGCCAAAGTGTTCTCCTATATTTTTCAGGGAACTCTTCGTGAATTTTTTAGCTAAAAACATGGTTATCTGACGGGCCTGTACAATTTCACGTTTACGGGTCTTTACCAGTAATTTGTCGTAAGGAATGTTATAATGTTCACACACCATTTTTTGAATGCTTTCGATAGTCAGCTCGCGTGTATTCATCTTCACAAGATTCTTCATCACACGCTTAGCCACATCAAGGTCAATTTCTTTTCTGTTCAGTGTTGCTTGTGCAAACAGCGAAATTGAAGCACCAATCAGGTCGCGGATATTGTTCTGGATATTGAAAGCAATGTATTTGACCACATCGTCAGTCAATTCCATTCCATCCTGCTTCATTTTCATTTTCAGGATTTCCTGCCTTGTTTCAAAATCAGGCGCCTGAATATCTGCGTTTAATCCCCAGCGGAAGCGGCTTAACAGTCTTTCCTGCATTCCTTCCAGATCCTTTGGTGGTGTATCACTTGTTAAGATAATCTGCTTGCCGCCCTGGTGCAAATGATTGAAGATGGCAAAGAATACTTCCTGCGATTTTGGTGCAGTAGTGAAAATATGAATATCGTCAATAATCAACACATCTATCAGTTGGTAAAAGTGAATGAAATCGTTCACTTCACCACTTTTGGAATGGTCGATAAACTGGTTAATGAATTTTTCGGCACTGACATATAATACAGCTTTGTTGCTGTGCAGTCTGCGCACTTCGTTTCCGATGGCCTGTGCAATGTGTGTTTTTCCTAAACCAGTACTTCCAAAAATAACCAGTGGGTTAAAAGAAGTTGCTCCGGGCTTTTGAGCCACATTCATGCCGGCAAGACGTGCTACACGGTTGCAGTCGCCTTCAACGAGGTTGTCAAAAGTTAGGTTGGGGTTCAATTGCGGATCAATAACCGTGCGTTTCAATCCCGGAATAGAGTAGGGATTTTTGATATTCATCGGATCTTTGATGTGTAAAGGCAAATCAACCATATTGCTTCCAACAGCTGGTCGCTGTGAGGTACTGCCAGGCATGTTTATGACGCTATTCTTTCCACCATTGCGTGCAGAATTGCCATCCACCATTACCACGCGGTATTCCAGTCCGCCGTCTTTTCCTAAAACTCTTTTGATTGTTTTTCCCAGTAAATCTACATAATGCTCTTCCAGCCATTCGTAGAAAAACTGACTGGGAACCTGTAAGGTCAACACGAAGTTTTCGAGCGCTACTGCACGAATCGGGTCGAACCAGGTATGAAAGGCGCGTTCGTTCACATTATCTTGTATGATGGACAAGCATTTTTGCCAGGCGGCAACCGCTTCTTCTACGTGAGAGGTAATATGTGAGTGTTGCTTTTCAGTCATTTGTAGTATGCGTATTCTGTAGTTCTTTTATATTCGGAATCCCTTTGCTGGTCAGCATTTCAGTAATCAGCCATAAAGAAGAACACTTTATTTTTTCTTACTGCGGTGGACGAAGTTGCTAACATTTTGTTGAAAAAAAAATCAAAATTTATTTTTTTATTTCGCTATTTCTACAGTTTGGGCATTGGACGATAAAATATTTTTTTTGGCAGAAAAAGCATAATTTATTCGGCCTAAATGCGTACCTCCCCAACCAGCCTGAACAATTAAAACTTCACTCTTTTTTTTGTTGAAATATTTGAGTGGCTTTTGCAGTAAGGTATGGGAGTTTCCTCCGATGATCAGGTCAATATTTTCTGATTCTTTAGCTAAGGATTTATCATTGATCGAATTTGAATTGAAATTGGACAGGCCAAGTTGTGATAAGCAAATGATGAAATCACAGTTTTCTTTGTTTTTCAAATGCAATGCAGTTTCGTTGGCTTTCTTTATCGGATCCAGATAATCGATCTGATCGGCAATATCACCGGATAAAACGTCTTTCAATTTTGCACCAACACCCAAAACACCGAATTTGATTCCTGCTTTTATGATGATTGAGTAGGGGAGAATTGCATTTGAAAGTGATGTTTTGGTTACATCATAATTTGAACAAACTATCGGGAAATCTGCTTTTGAAACCTGCTTGGTAAAATTTTCAATTCCTCCATCAAACTCGTGAGTGCCTACACCTGCTGCATCGTAGCCCATCAGGTTCATTGCTTTTATTTCCAGTTCACCGCCAAATGCGTCGAAGTTTGGATTCCCTTGAAAGTAATCACCTGAATCGAACAATAAAACATGTTCCTGTTCTGCTCTGATTTTTTTTATCAAATCTGCCCTGGCCTGTATTCCTCCCATTCCTTCAAATTTTGGGACACCTGCTCCAAATGGCTCTATTTGGCTTTGGGTATCATTGGTATGTAATATGGTAACGTTTATTACCTCTTGCTTTGCCAGGCTACTGAATGGGAATGAGCCCAATATCAATAATCCGCTTGCTGCACCACTTTGTTTCAGAAATGTTCTTCTACTCTTCATAGGTAATACGGTTTTCCAAATTTGATGTGATCTTCAATCCATTATTTTTTAAGTATTCGGCATATTGGAACAACGCATTCCGCAACGAAATTCCGGTGGATTGGTAATTCATTTTGCCAATTAATGGTGCAAAAGTCCGATTGCTTAGTAAATAGTCATTCACCAGAATTGAATATAACAAATAGTCGTTCACTTCCTGATTTTTCACCTTGATTTTTGTGGCTTTCCCGCTGTCAATTACAAATGAAATTCCCGCAACAGGTATTCCATTTATTTGTGCAATGCTGTCGCAAATAGTCTTTAATAAACTACCGCTCACATTGATAAGCACCAGTTTATTTTCATACGGAATCAATTCGTAGAAGTCTTTCCTTCTAACCGGACCCGGAGCAATGTAGTCTTTGCCAATGCTTCCGTAATTAATGATACAGGCATCAATTCTCCTGTTTTTGCCTGCGATATGGAGGGCAGCATCCGTAACCCAGTTTCCTAATGTACTTTCAGGGAGGGATTTTGATAATGGAACATCATTTTCTATTACCATCTCCTCCATCTTTATTTTCAGGTTATCATTGTAAAGGCTAAGAAGTTCGCTTACTGCTGTATCAAAAAATGCCTGTTTGTCTGGTTTGATTTCATACACATTCATTCCGGTAAAACAATTGTACAAGGCTTTGTTTTGCGAAAATGCAGATTGTGAATACATTATGCTGCACAGCAGTCCGGTAGTTAAGAATAAGTATTTTGAATGATACAATTTCGGATGATGTTTAAGCAATAGATTATCAAATTTCAAGCCACAATGTTAAATACAACTCCTGAGTAAATGAAAGTACTTTGAAGCCATAAGTTTTTTTACCTTTGCGCTCTTGTTTTAAAATCAAAAACAATAGAAAGATAACAATGGCATTATTAGGTTCCCTTATATCCCGTTCATTAAAGCTTCGTAAAAAATTTACGCCGCCGGTTGCTACGGGTATCACCTACCAACGCCATACGCTGCGGCAATTACTTGAAAGAGGTCAATATACTTCTTTTGGCAAGCATTATGGTTTCGATGAAATATTGGCACATGAGGTTGATTTTATGAAAGCATTCCGCGAGCGCGTTCCATTTCATACTTATAATGAAATGTATGAGGAGTGGTGGCATCGCTGTATTGCCGGTGAAGAAAATGTAACATGGCCCGGCAAAGTCAAATATTTCGCTTTAAGTTCCGGCACTTCAGAGTCTGCCAGCAAACAAATTCCGGTCACACAGGATATGATTAAAGCCATCAAAAAAATGGGCTTTAAACAATTGTACAGTATGGCCAATTTTAATGTACCGGATGCTGCTTTTCAAAAAGGAATTCTGATGCTGGGCGGGACTACCACTTTATTTGAGAAAGGTGAGCACTATGAAGGTGATATGAGCGGTATTTCTGCAAAAAACATGCCGAAATGGGTGAGTAACCTGTTATACAAACCTGGAAACAAAATATCTAAAAGAGAGAATTGGGAAGATCGTATTAAACTGATTGTTCGTAAAGCAAAAACCTGGGATGTTGGTACCATTTGTGGAGTTCCGGCCTGGGTTCAGATTGTCCTGGATCGCATTATTAAGTTTCATAAGGTCGATAATATCCACGAAATATGGCCTAACCTGAGTGTTTATATTCACGGCGGCGTTTCTTTTGAACCTTATAAAGAAAGTATCAATAAATTACTGGGTAAACCAATTACTTTTATCGAAACCTATATGGCATCCGAAGGTTCATTTGGTTTCCAGGCAAGGCCAAACGAACAGGGTATCAAGCTTGTGTTGAACAACAATATTTTCTTTGAATTTGCACCTTTTAATGAAGAAAATTTTGATGAAGATGGCAATCCTAAAAAAGGCCTGAATACGGTGCTGATCAATGAAGTGGTTGAAGGGGTGGACTATGCTGTGATGATCAGTACATGTGCAGGTGCCTGGCGTTATTTTATCGGCGATGTCATTCGATTTACAAATGCAGCTGAATACGAAATTATCATTTCTGGTCGCACCAAACAGTATCTCAGCCTTTGCGGAGAGCATACTTCCGTCGATAATATGAACAAAGCTATCGATGTTGTTTCCCGAAAATTGGATATTACAATTCGTGAATTCACAGTTGCTGGGTTTAAATACGAAGATCTTTTTGCGCATCGCTGGTATATTGGAACAGATAATCCTAATATTGACGCTGAAACGGTGAAGCAAATTTTGGATGAAACACTATGCGAACTCAATGATGACTATGCGGTAGAACGAACATCAGCTTTGAAAGAGGTTTTTGTTGAGATTATTCCAAGCAAGGTGTTTTATGATTATATGCGCTTCAAAGGAAAAGAAGGAGCAATGAATAAGTTCCCTCGGGTATTGAAAGCAAAAACGCTGGAAGACTGGGAATCCTTTCTTTTAGGTCAGAAAGCTTGCATCAAGTAGCAATTGAACAACTATTTATAATTACAAAATCAAATAAAATGCAACACAAAGAAGGTCACGTGAGTTCTACACTCGACCACGGAATTGCAACCATCGAATTCTATCATCCTGCCAGCAATTCTCTGCCTGCAGCGATTCTTACCGATTTGGCCAAAACAATTAATGATATTGGTATCGACGACCGTGTAAAGGTTATTGTGCTGAAAAGTGTGGGCGATAAAGTGTTTTGTTCAGGAGCTTCTTTTGATGAGTTAATTGCTATCAACAATCTACAGGAAGGAACTAAATTCTTCAGTGGATTTGCAAATGTTATCAACGCAATGCGTCGTTGCCACAAGCTGATTATTGCCCGTGTTCAGGGGAAAGCTGTTGGGGGTGGTGTTGGTTTGATTGCAGCAGCTGATTATGCTATTGCAACTGAATCTGCTGCAATCAAATTGAGCGAACTGGCTGTAGGTATAGGTCCTTTTGTTGTTGGTCCTGCTGTTGAAAAGAAAGTTGGCCCGTCCGCATTTTCTCAACTGGCGATTGATGCTACCGAGTGGCGCAGCGCCGAGTGGGCAAAAAGAAACAGATTGTATGCAGAGGTGCACACAACGGCACAGGAAATGGATGATGCCGTTGCCCGTCTGGCGGATAAATTGGCGCACAGTAATCCTGAAGCAATGTCTGAACTGAAAAAAGTTTTCTGGAAGGGCACTGAAGATTGGGACAAATTATTGCTTGAGCGTGCTGCTATCAGCGGCCGTTTGGTTTTGAGCGATTTTACCCGCAATGCCATCAATAAGTTTAAGAAGAAAGATTAATTCACAAAAAGTTCATTTTCACGAAACGAAATAAAATTCAACTTCGTTTATAATATTTAGCATAAAAAAATGAGAGGACCAGTTTCAAATTTTATAGAACATCATTACCGCCACTTCAATGCTGCGGCCCTGATGGATGCGGCAAAAGGATACGAATTGCACCTGACTGAAGGGGGCAAAATGTTGGTTTCTCTTGCAGGAGCAATGAGTACCGCTGAATTAGGTATTTCTTTGGCAGAAATGATCCGCCAGGATAAAATTCATATGATTTCCTGCACAGGTGCAAATCTGGAAGAAGATGTGATGAACCTTGTAGCGCACAATAGTTACAAACGTGTTCCAAATTACCGCGACCTCACTCCTCAGGATGAGTGGGATTTGTTGGAAAATCACTATAATCGTGTAACCGACACCTGCATTCCCGAAGAAGAAGCTTTCCGTCGTCTGCAAAAACATTTAGTGGAGTTGTGGAAAGATGCTGAAGCTAAAGGTGAGCGCTATTTCCCGCACGAGTTTATGTACAAAATGGTGAAAAGTGGCGTGCTGGAACAATATTATGAAATCGATCCAAAAGATTCATGGATTGTTGCAGCGGCTGAAAAAAACATTCCGATTGTTGTTCCGGGTTGGGAAGACAGCACCACAGGTAACATTTTTGCAAGCTATGTTATCAAAGGAGAATTGAAAGCCAGCACTGTGAAAAGCGGGATTGAATATATGGTTTGGTTGACGGAATTGTATCGTGAATACAGTACCGGCAAAGGTTTGGGCTTCTTCCAGATTGGTGGTGGTATTGCTGGCGATTTCCCGATTTGTGTGGTTCCGATGATGTACCAGGACCTTGAATGGCACGATGTTCCTTTCTGGAGCTATTTCTGCCAGATTTCAGACTCCACTACCTCTTATGGTTCTTACAGCGGTGCTGTACCGAACGAAAAAATTACCTGGGGTAAATTGGACATCAACACGCCAAAATTTGTGGTAGAGTCTGATGCTACCATAGTTGCACCGTTGATTTTTGCGTGGTTGCTCAAATGGTAGAAATGGATTGCTGATTTTTGATTGAAGATTTTTGATGCTTCCAAAACTTTCAACTTTCAATTTTCAATTATCGATTATCTTTACCCACTATTATTAAATCTTACACAAAATAATTGCTATAAAATATGCGTACAATAGCTTTCCGTCAGGCACTTCGTGAGGCAATGCAAGAAGAAATGCGCCGTGATGAAAATGTATTCCTGATGGGCGAAGAGGTAGCACTATATAATGGTGCATACAAAGTGAGCCAGGGAATGCTGGATGAGTTTGGTGATCGCCGTGTGATTGATACTCCGATTGCTGAACTTGGTTTTGCGGCGATTGGTGTTGGTGCTGCTATGAACGGAACCCGTCCGATTGTGGAATTTATGACCTGGAACTTTGCGGTTCTAGCCTTTGACCAGATACTGAACCACGCAGCCAAAACTGTTTCAATGAGTGCCGGTCAATTCACTTGTCCTATCGTTTTCCGCGGTCCGAATGGTTCTGCAGGTCAACTTGGCGCTCAGCACTCACAGGCCTTTGAAAGCTGGATGGCTAATATTCCTGGTATTAAAGTAATTTCTGTTTCTAACCCTTATGATGCAAAAGGTTTGTTGAAATCGGCAATCCGCGACAATGACCCTACTGTATTTATGGAGTCTGAAGTGATGTATGGTGATTTAGGAGAAGTGCCGGAAGAAGAATACCTCATCCCGATAGGCAAGGCCGCGGTAAGAAGGGAAGGTACAGATGTGACTATCGTTTCTTTCAACAAAATGATGAAAGTTGCTCTGGCTGCGGCTGACGAATTGGCCAAAGAAGGAATCAGTGCTGAGGTTATAGACCTGCGTACGATTCGTCCTCTGGATTGGCAGACCATACTGGAATCGGTTAAGAAAACAAATCGTTTGGTGATTGTTGAAGAACAATGGCCATTTGCAAGTGTTTCTTCTGAAATCACTTATCGTATTCAAAAAGAAGGGTTTGATTATCTGGATGCACCGATTCGTCGTATCTGTTCGGCTGATACCAATATGCACTATGCGCCAAACCTTGCAGCATTATTCCTGCCTGATGTACCGCGTACAGTAAAGCTGGTAAAAGAAGTAATGTATATGGTGAAGTAATTTGATTTGCGTATAAAGTAAAAAGCGATTGTCTGTTTAGGCAATCGCTTTTTTATTAGGGCGTGTCCTCGTTCCTCCGTCGGGCTATCCACTGCTACTCCGCCACAAAGGCCCCACCAAGGCTTCAGCGGGGTATCCGTTGCTATCCCTCACGCTGCGGATCCTGGTCAGATATTTCGTTCAGCCTGTGCAATATGTCTTTCTATATGATACAAATAGAATCTCAATGTATCGCCCAGTTTGATTTTGATGTATTTGCTCAGGGATATGGGTATTCTGATTTTATTCAGATCTTTGGTTTCTGCCTCCTTTATTAAGCTCACCAGCTCCTCTGTTTGACTAAGAAATCGATGGATAGTCTCTTTGCTCAAATGAGATGTTGCAGGCACTTTGTCTTTTGGTGATTTCATTTTGGTGATCTTACCGTTTTTTTCTTTCATCGAATTGGCAAAATAATTGCCCAGCCAACCACTTTTAAAATCTGTTGCAGCCTTGCTTTTAGAAGTATCCATTTGATTTTTCATCTCCGGCAAATAATAATCGCCATACAAATTGAGGTGTTCCAGGCATTCGAGTATACTCCAGCTTTCTGCTGTATTTTTATGGTTCAGCTTTTCATCTGGAAGTTGCAAAAAACGTTGTGCAGCTTCATTCGATTGGTTTGTAATTTTAGATAGTTCCCGGAGTAAGTTCTTAGCAATAATTCTCATTCTTTCTGAATTTCTTACAAAAGTCCATTCTGTTGATGAATATAAGCTTGATTCAAATCAAGATTTCCGGATTCTGCTCAAAGTTTCGGGTGTCATCCGCAGATAGGACGCGATATATTTTAGGGGAACGTGCTGAAATAAATTCGGACTGCGCTGCATTACGCGCTTTAAGCGCTCTGAAGGTGAGCTGGTCAGCAGGTCGTTCTCTCTGTCTATCTGTTGCACAATAGTTTGTTCCAATAATGCAGTGTATCCGCTCATTCGATCAATGTTTTGAAAAATAAAGGATTCGAAGCTTTGTTTACGGATTGAGATTAAGGATGTTTTCCTGATTGCCTGGAGTGAAAAAGCAGATGGTTCACCAGTGATGAAGGAAGCAAGGGAATTGATAACAGAGCCCTCATAGCCGAAGCGGATAGTAATGTCTTCATTTTCAGAAAATAGAAAAGCGCGTATTGCACCAGTCATTACATAATATATATGGTGCTCAATTTCTCCTTCACGCAACAAATACTCTCCTTTTGAGATGATTGTCTCCTTTCCTTCAACTTTGAATAGGGTAGTGAGGTCTGCTTTGAAGTCCATAAATTGAATTAAAATCCGCTTGAAGGTGTGAAATACAGGTTGAAAATAGGCATTTTGTCTGTGTGGATTGAACAGTTACAGAATATTCCGACTGATTTATTTGCTGTAAGCTAATTTAAACTATTGGTATTCAATTGAATGAACGCAATAACAACAAATTATCACAGAATTAATGTGGAGATTATGTAAAATAAATTTGGAAGGATAGAATTTCCGTGTACCTTTGCACTCCCAACGACGAAACGGAGACGATGAGGAAGCGGGAAAAAGAAGTTCTTAAGAAGTTATAAAGGATTGAGGTACAGAGGGAAATGTTGATAAATCGGGTTAAAATTATTTTTAGAAAAAGTAAAAATAAATTTGGCAGAAAGAAAAAATCACTTACCTTTGCA
>JBAZUJ010000011.1:0-93148 GCA_041661485.1 Chitinophagaceae bacterium | reverse complement strand
TCAGCAGTTATATTCTTGGTGCAGGAATTTCAAAGAACATAGGAAAGAGCCTGAGTGTTTCTTTAAGTCCCGATGTCGCATTCTGTGATTGGGGAACCCAGCGCATATCCGCAACGGCAGGAATGGTGTGGAGAATGGAACGCAAACCGCTGACCTGGCGACTCGTATTCCGCTATTCAAACTACAAATTAAGCGAGGCTGCAATACCACTGGAATTGTATGCAGGGCAGCTGGGGTTCAGCTGGCAATTTAAAACCGTCAGAAAACCAAAGAACATTTTGAATTAATAACAACAGGAAACAAACGCATGCTTAAAAAGTCAATACTATGAATAATTCAGTTAAAAAACCGCAAGGAAGGAGCTTAAAATACCTGGGCGTGATTGCCCTGCTTTTAGCCTCATTTTTTGCAATCCCTAAAAAGGCATCCGCGCAGATCCGTGATATGGATGTGGACATGGCCATGATTGATGGGGTGGAGATCAACAGCGAGAATATCTTCAATTACCGGATCAATAATATGACCAGCCAGTCGCAGCAGGTAGATGTATTGGGCAGGGTGCATTACCGAAGATCAGGTTTATGGTTTACCTACAGGTACAGTATGACTGTTCAACCCGGCTATACGCAAATCAGCAGAAGCAGCATACCCACACCCGTATGGGCATTTTCAGAAACGGGTCTGAAGGATTTGTTCCAGACCTATAACAAACTCCCGCAGGGTACTTATGAATATTGTGTGAGCGTAGCCGTCAGAAAACCCGGAGCAGAATCCGCGATCAATGATCCTTCTGCCTGCGTGTACCAGACTGTCGAAGATTTATTTCTCATCAACCTGGTAACACCTGAAAATGATGCGAAGATTTATGAATACAACCCGATGCTTGGCTGGGTGGTTAATTATCCTTTTGCCAGTGAACTGACCTACAAACTCCGTGTCGCAGAATTGAAGCAGGGACAAAACCCACAGAATGCCATTACCCGGAATAATCCGATGTACAAAGACGATCACCTCATGACAACCGGTACAGTTTATCCGGTAACGGCAAAACCACTGGTAAAATGGCAACCTTATGTATGGACGGTGGATGCTTATTACAAAGGCATCTTGCTTGGTGGGGCTGAGGTTTGGAAGTTTACGATTGTTGATGATAGTGAGTTGGTGGCCATATCAGGTAATCAATCCTATTACGAATTTGAAAAACATCAGGGCGATACAAGGTTGTCTGCTGTAGGGGAATTGAAGCTTAAATATGTCTGCGACCTGAACAGTGATACACTCCACTACGAATTGAAAAGCCAAAATGGAGATGAGGTAAAGATTAACAACAGATCCCAACCTGTTATAGCAGGAGACAACCGGATGATATTTGAGATTTATGACAAGATCAACTTAAAGCATAAAGGCAAGTACACACTATATATTAAAAGCAGTAAGCCCGAAACATTTACGGTTCCCTTCATTTATATCAATCCCCTCTACAATAAAAAATAATGGAAAGACAAAAGTCAGACAGAATCATCCTTTACAGTATATCATTGATCGTAATAGCCATGGCAGGAATTATGGTCAAAGGTAAGATCCAAAAACCAGCTGTTGCCTATATCGATATCAGTAAAATGGTTGAAGGCTACAAATTCAAAAAAGATATGGAGGCCGAGGGGACTAAAAATCTATATCATATAAAAAACACGGTAGACAGCCTGAAACTGGTTCAGAAAATGGGAAGCAATCAATTGGTTGATTCTCAGGTAATGTATGCAGAGCGGGCATTTGAACAGTATTACACCTATTCAAACCAGGAAATGACCAAAAAAATATGGGAGCGCCTAAATCCCTTACTGGAAGAATTTGGCAAAGAAAGAAACTATGAACTCATTATCGGGGCAAACGGAGCCGGTTCACTATTGTATGGTTCGAAGAAAAATGACGTAACCGATGAGGCAATTGTTTTTATAAATAAGAAGTATGAGAAAGGGAATTAGTGTACTGTTTTTTTTACTGGCTATAGTTTCCTGCAAAGGGCCGGGAAGCCTTTCGCCGGCTGCGTACATCTCCTATCTGGAGAATGCAGAAAATGAATACTGTAAAAAGACCGTGATCGGAAGTAACGAGTACACGATTCAGCTTGCCCCTGCTGAATATATGGTTTGTAAAGAAATTGAACCATCGGATTCATCGGGAAGAGTTATCGCAAATAGATTAAAAGAGCTGGAAGGCCATGTGTTTTTCATGATAAAAATCGGCTCAACAGAGAAAAGCCGTATGCAGCAGGGAGGAAAAAGAATATCTGATGAACAGGTGAATGTAAACGATAAAGTTGCCTATTATGACCAGTATGCAGCGAAGGATATTAATTTAATAGCAGGCGGGAAATTATTGTCCCCTTCCACTTACCTGTTTGAAAATAATTATGACCTGTCACCTTATAATACAATAGTGGTGGGATTTGAAACGGGACCGGTACCGGCAGATCTCAAAATAACTTTTAATGACCGGTATACAGGTATTCCTGCTATACGTGCGTCTTTTTCCAAAGAGCAAATTATAGGCTTGCCTAAACTTAGTTTTTAATTTATAGAGCATTTCATCAATCCAGTTATATGAGAAAGAAGTTTTTCAAATTCGGCGCAAAAGCAATGTTGGTTACACTGACTTACCAGTTGGTTTTCCCTGCCTGCGCTTATGCATTAACTACAGGACCATCACAACCTGAAGTCCAGAGTTTCGAACCTGTTGGGACGACAGATATGGTGGACATGTTCTCCGGGGATTTCAATTATAACATACCACTGATGGATGTGGAAGGTTACCCGATCAATATTTTTTACCATAGCGGAGTTGGCATAGAACAGGAAGCTTCCTGGGTTGGCCTGGGATGGAATATCAATCCGGGTGAAATTAACAGGAGCATACGTGGTTTGCCTGATGATTTTAATGGTGAGACCGTTGAGAAAACACTGAACATAAAAAATGAGGTTGACTTCCGGATTGGAGTTGGTGGTGATGTGGCTTTGGAATTATTTGGTAAAGATTTGAAGGAATTGGGATTGAAACTTTCACTGGGAGGAAGCCTGTATGTTGCGCATAATAATTACAGGGGTCTAAGTTCAGGTGTGAGCACCACCGTTGGCCTTTCTTGTCCTGTTGGAAGCCTGGGCATTGGTCTGGGTGTGGGGACACAGAGCGGAGCGGATAAAGATCTGTTTGCTTCACTCAGAACACCCAGCATAATCGATAAAGCTTCCCTGGGCGTTTCTGTGAATGCCGGAGTAGGGTATAATTCAAGGGCAGGACTAAAGGATATTTCAATTGGTGTTAGCGCTTATGTGGAGAACTCAAGAACTTACAAGAGGAATGAAAAGGATACAAAGACAGCAACCAAAACCTCTCAAAACGGAATGAGTGCCAGCACAACAATTCCAATCGGGGTTCAGAATTACGTTCCTGTTATCAGTAATAAAATGGTGCAGAAAGGTTTCCAGTTACAATTGAAGGCCGGTTTTTCTGCTGTGGGTGTAACAACAAGTTGTTTCCTGGAAGGGATGAGATCAGAAGCTGAATATGAAAAAGATGCTTCAAAAAACGCTTACGGATACTTATATCTTCAAAATTCCCACAAGGAGGATATTCTTGATTTCAGCAGGGAAAAGGATGGTGTCTATAACAAGACCTTACAGAACCTCCCCGCATCGACATTGAATTATGATATATTCTCGGTTAACGGACACGGTGCCGGAGGAATGTTCCGTCCGTTCCGTAATGACATCGGTACAATATATGATCCCTATGTAAGCCCTGAGCCGGCAAGCAATAACAAATCGATCCAGTCCGAGGTTGGGGTTCCTGGTCCTGATTATGCGGAAGGCGGAACCGATTTTACCTATATGCTTACCAGAAATCAAAGTGGGCCCTGGGTATACCAAAAATTCAGCCCGAAAGGTAACGGTAATCTTTTCGAAAATGTCTTTTTCAAACAGGCCGGAGAGCTGACTTATAACCAGCAACAAGAGGTTGGCCAGATATTTAATGATGAGATCCAATATATCGGCGAAGACCTGTCATCTTTGAATTCCAAAGGGAAAAACAGTTACGGAAGCCTGCCGACAAGGGGTGACGGATATAAAATGTTCTGGAATGGCGGGTTATTTGACCGGTCTTCAAGAGCCACAAATATTTCTTTCCAGACTGCCGAGCAGATCATGCGCATACCGGATATGGATATGGCTAAGAAAATTGTAAGCTATTCAAGCACAACCGCTGATCCTGCCTACCAGTTCTATAACCCTAAATTGATAAAGTATGACCGGTATTACACTAATGGTACAGGCCCTCAGCATAAAGCAAAACCCCACCACATCAGTGAGTTTACCCAAACCATGCCGGATGGAAGAAGGTACGTTTATGGCATTCCTGCAATGAATAATGTTTCCAAGGAAGTTACGTTTGCGATTAATGAACGTTCAGGAGTAGATTTAAATACCGGTTATGTAACCTATAATTCAAGACAAAACAGTGTCTCCGACACTTCTGGCAGGGACAATTTTTATTCATCTACGGTAACACCGGGATCGGCGCACAGCTATTTACTGACATCTCTTTTATCCAATGATTATGTTGATATCCTGGGTGACGGGCCTTCTGATGATGATCTGGGGACTTTTGTAAAATACAATTACGAACTCAAATGCGATGACTACAGGTGGAAAACTCCCTATCCGGCAAACACGGCACAATATAATCCCGGCTATTGGAGTGATAAGGAAGATGGTAAGGGCAATTACCTGATAGGGTCAAGGCAGCAATGGTATGTCCGTAGTATGGAAACAAAAAATTATGTTGCCGAATTCTATACCTCTCCGCGTGTGGATGGTAAGGGCGTTAAAGATGCTATCCTGACAGATGCCAACACTAAATTGCCTGATATATACAAAAGTGCAGCTGCCCAGTACGAGGATTATTCCTACAAGCTGGATTCTATAAAATTGTATAACAAGCATGACCGTTACCTGAATTCAAATGCTGCAACTCCTGTTAAAACGGTGATTTTTGGATATAGCTATAACCTTTGTAAAAACACACCAAATAGTTTCCAATCGGCTCTCCCCGGAGCTAAATATGGTAAACTCACCCTGGAAAGGATATACATCAAGTATGGCAACTCCCAGAAGAACCTGCTGAGCCCCTATGTTTTTGAATACAAAGGCCAAAATCCAAATTACAATTTTGCTGCAAAAGACAGGTGGGGAAATTATAAAAAAGTAGTTTCAGGTGTCCATAATTATGAGTTCCCCTACACAGAGCAACCGGATGTTTTAACCGGGGATAACAGCGTGGAGGAGCAGAATAATTTATTGTCTTCATGGAACCTGACGGATATTAAATTACCCTCGGGAGGTAAGATCCACGTGGACTATGAAAGCGATGATTATTCCTTTGTGCAGGATAAGCGGGCGATGCAAATGATGAAAGTTGTAGGAGTTGGCAGCTCTGAGAAAATGGTCCCACAGGGAAATCTATATGCAGATAAGGACAACATTAACGACTACATCTATTTTCAAAGAAGGACGGGCAAAGAGATTCCGGGCCTTTCACTTTGGGATAATTACCTGGAGGGCCAAAAGTTATTGTACTATAGTTTCTCCCTGGATGTTTCCGGTACCGGGGCGTTTGAACATATCAACGGGTATGGGAAAATTGACAAAGTGGGTATTTGTGATGGCAATCCGAATTACGGCTTTGTAAAACTGAAAAGGGAAAACGTCGAGGGCTTGGAAATAAGCCCGATTACCCTCTTAGGAATCAACACCGGAAGGTATTACCTGCCTCATGTTTTTTATGATGGCTATAGTGTGGGCAACAGTGGTTTTAATACAGTAAAAAGCCTGGCTGCAAAAATACCTGAACTTTTCAGGACAATTTTCAATCAGAACCCCTTTAAGGATTTCCTCAAGAAAAGAAAGGCGAATAATATTCAGCTGGCAAATTCCTGGATCAGGGTTCAGACACCGGGACTAACAAAGAAGGGTGGCGGAATCAGGGTTAAACAGTTAACGCTTTCTGATAACTGGAAAAGTATTGCAGGCAACGATGAATCCAAATACGGAAAAAAATACGATTATACGATTACTCACGACAGGTATGGAGTGATCAGCAGTGGTATAGCAAGTTATGAGCCTATGATCGGGGCTGATGAAAACCCTTTTAGGAATCCTGTTCCCTATTCAGTTGAAAAAGGTAAAGGGATGCCGTCTGTAGATTTCTTCCAGGAAGAGCCCTTCGGAGAAAGCTTTTTCCCTGCAGCTTCCGTCGGATACAGCAATGTCAAAGTTAGCAGTATACACAGTGAATACGGACGGTCTTCACAGGCACTCAATGAATATGAATTCTATACTGCAAAGGATTTTCCGATAAGGGTTGATTTTTCTGAAAAAGATCCGTCTGAAAAAACCGAACGAACACTTCGAAAACAGTTTGTAGAGGCAAAAGTGCTCCAGGGATATGTTGTTCAGATGAACGATATGCATGGCAAGCCTAAATCAGTAAATAATTACGTTGTCCATAAAAACGGCCCAAGCAGTATCAATGAACTGATTACTTCCAATAAGTATAATTATAATGTCGATAACCAGGGCAGGCTTGATAACAATGTCACAGCGCTGATGAGGAAAAGAGGTTCACAAAATACCTATGAAATAAGGAGTATGTTGCTTGGCCAGGATGTTGATTTTACAATCGACAGCAGGATGAGGGAATCGTCAACTACCTCTGATAAAAAAATGTTCGGCGTGAATGTATTGCAAATTTTAGGCGTGCCCACTCCCGTTCCGTCTATGTGGAAATCATTTAAAACCGATACAAAAATATTCAAATCATTGGTGTCTACTAAAATAGTTCAGCAATATGGGATATTGAAGTCCGTTGAATTTATTGACCATGGCTCAAAAACTATTACTGAGAACATGATTTATGATGCTGAAACCGGCTCTCCTCTTTTGACAAAGACTAACAATGAATATTCCGATTTTACCTGCAACCTGAGCCATCCTGCTTATCTGGCTTACGAGGGAATGAGGCCGGCTTACACCAACGATGCCTATGAGGAAGTTTCCGATTCCCTGGTGGTCAATTATGACAGGGACGGATACCTGTTTACGGACAACCTTAAAAATTTCACAAGCGGGGATGAACTCCTTGTTGAGTATGACGCAAAGGCTAAAAAATACATGAAACTATGGGTAACGGGAGTTGGCATAGATACTTCTAAACCTAAAACAGTGGTTTTACCTGATTCAGGTATGGTTTCCTTTGCTAAGGTTATCACGAGGCTATATGAATGTTACCCTGCCGGTATATCTGTGTATTTCAATGTAAGTACGACAACAAATCCAAGTGTTACAAAAGGCTTTATTTCTAAGGACGTAATCGGCAAGGATGGAATATGCAATCATCCCGATGCGGTAAAAAGGAAATTGCCTGCAGGCGATTATACCGTGGATGCTGTTGCTTCGTATGGTGGTTCCACCCCTCCCGACGTTGGCTCACAATCGTTCACGGTAAAAAAAGGTTTGTGCATAGAAGTGGCTTTTAGCGGGAAATGCAGAGAAAAAGGGCAGTTGATAGTAAAAAAACACCATGTTGCTGAAAAACGTGCATCTGACTTTGAATTGACGCCACTGTTCATTGCAGGGGTAACGACCCATAAGAAAGTGGGTAAACTCCATAGCGGAAACGGTTACGAATATAGTGATTGTGGAATTTTAGACGGCGATTATATCTTCAAGTATAATGATGGCAGGGATAAGTGGCACTCCGAAATTATCCACATAACAGCCGGTATGCAAAATGAAGTTATGATCAAGGTAAATGTGATTGGAGGGCCGGAGATACTCACCTACACAAGGGCCCTTCCGGCAGAGTGTGAGGATGATGGCGGTACGCCAAGATTAATTTCAGTGGAGGTCACCGGAACTGAAGAACATCCGGAATCGTTTATTGCATCAATGCGGTGCGGCGTAAAAGTATCACCAAGGTTTAAGGATAAAATATCCGGAACTACGAATTATTCTACCTGGCCTATAGATAAGACAATGTATCCAAAAGTTGCCGTGAAGATACTGCGTTCCGGCAGGAGGAATAACCTGAACCAGGCGGTACAGCAAACCACCTTTAGATCTGCGGGCAATAATGCTGATATAACCAACCCTTCAACTTTAAATAAACTGTTTGAGAAGACTTTGGGTATCCTGAATATGACGGTCAATACGTTTACAGACAGTGCCCAGATTTATGAGTCGTTTATTGATGAAATGGACATACCGGGAGATTATAAATATGGTTTATTTAATCCTTTTGTATTAGGTCAGTTAGGGACTTTCAGGCCGCTGGCCAGTTACGTGCCGATTGCGCAGAGGAGTTATGCACAAAATTACACCCTGTCGGCCGGTTTATTTCAAGTGCCTGTGGCAAACCAGTTCTGGAATATTATCAATTCGAGAGCCATTTCAGGGACAGCATGTACCGGCAAGACTGATATCCTTTCTGAGAACACTTTGACGGGAACACAATTCTGGAAGATGGCCTCAAAAATTGTCCGGTATGACATATTTGGCAACGCATTGGAGGAACAGGATGCTATTGGAAATTATTCATCGGCTCAATATGGATATAATAAATCACTTCCGGTATCTGTAGCCTCCAACGCCCGTTACCAGCAATTTATGTTTGATGGTTTTGAGGAGTATAATATGTTATTGCCACAAAAAATTGCGGCACTATTTCTTAAAGGCGATCTGTACACAGCTTTTGGGACATACTTTGGCAATATTACCTCAGGTAGCCTGTTTGCCAGGTACGGGCAGAATTTCTATAAAAGGAATTTAGCTCCTTTATCTTCAGCAATAGTACTCACAAGGGATGCAAACCATACGGGCAATTTTAGCCTTTACGCTAATTCTGCCAATACGATACCTTTTAGTATTGGTGATGCGCAGGCCAATTCAATAGGTGTGTTCAAGTTTGCCGGTGGCAAAAAATACCTGCTTCAGCTCTGGGCCCATAAAGCAAGTGCTCCTGTTACCTCAGGTATGTTCAAGGCAAATATTAATGGGGGAACTGATGTGGACATGGCTGTTAAAACCGGTGCAATAGATGGATGGTACCAGGTGGAAGCGATATTGGACCTCGCAGGTGTGACCACCGGAAATGTAAACCTGAAATTACCGTCAGGTACTTATGTTGATGATATCAGGGCGATGCCGGTTACTTCCAACATGAAGTCTTTCGTTTATGATCCGATCACTTTTAAACTGATGGCGCAGTTGGATGAAAATCATATGGCAACATTCTTTGAATACGACCAGGAAGGTCTTTTGGTCCGTACAAAAAAAGAAACGCAAAACGGTATTGTTACCATCAGCGAAAGCAGAAGGTCAAACAATAAGCCAACTGTGGAAGAAACGCCTGATCCCGGAACAACAATAGCAGAAGAACTCAGAACAACTGACAGCCCCTATTAAATCTTTATTATGAGCAGATATTTTTTATTCGTACTTGTCTTTTTTTGTAGGGATGCAGCAGGCCAAAACTCAAAGCGGCTTATTGACCAGTTCAGGCAGGCTAACAAAAGCCTGGACCTTGCCTATGATTATAAGATCAGGCTAAAGGATATGAAAATCAGGAAAAGTGTGGACAGCATTACTGGCCACATGGCTTGCAGGGCAAATAATTATAAGGACAGTTGCGCCGATTATTTTATGGGCAGGTCAGGCAATTACTTTTACAGGATTGATCACATAGAAAAAACCTTTGCTTACCAAAACCTGTCCGGGATTAAAAGCAAGGCAATTAAAGATGGTGGTAATGCCGCAGGCAATGTGATTATGAACATTTCGGATTCGCTGGTTCAATTTTACGGAGGACATATAAATGTCGATTCCGGGGATAATTACTACCGCTTAAGAGTTTCAATGAAGAATTTCAATGTTAGCTATGTCCAGGTTGATTTTGACAAGCAAAGTTTCAGGCTGATCGGCGCTTATATTGAAGCACTTGACAATGGAGCCGTGCAAAATTCCGGTTACCTGACCCAATATTTTCTGACGAACGTGAGGTATGGGGTTTCGGAAAAAGAAATTGGCTTCACTAATCTTTTTATGATGAAAGGCGGTCAACCAGTATTGGGTAAACGCTTCTCAAATTATACACTAAAATCATTAATGTAATTAACCCTGTTATTATGAAAAAAATATTCAGCTTTTTAATTTTACTGGCAGCGTTTATTCCTGGTATCTCATCGGGGCAGGATTTTAAGTTTTTGCCTGATGAGTACAGCCAAAAGGCGACAGCAACTCATATTCACGCTACGTCAGGATGGCCATTTGTTATGACACCTACCGAAAGCGGTAAATGGGCAGAAATGACCTCTACTCCAATTTTGGGGTATAATTTTAAAAGTGTAACTGACATTGTCCGTGTAGCCATAAACCATGATATACATGCCATTGTTCCGGCATTCCGGTATAAGGTATCATTAAAAATCACGAAATACTCTACAGATGGAACCTTTACAAGTTCCTCTGATGAATACACTGATTTATTTTTGTCCTATGATCCTGACTCCCTGCAGAAATATAATGACCTGAGTGTTTTCAAGTTTTCCGGATTTCATGCCATTAAAGTTGCCATTACGGGAATATATCCTGAAACCTCGCCTGGTGTTTATTCCTCTTCTTCACTTGCCAGTGCCGCAGTTGCAGATAATTTTATTATAGAGTCCCTTGTAATTGAACAACGTTACGACTTGCCGACAAAATATATTCATCCCGGTAGCAGGATAAGCAGCGACTATCGTCTTTTGGACGTTTTTGGGATTTTGAATTCCTCTTCGTCTGCCATTAATATTTGCAGTGATGTTGTATCCGGGGTTGAAGAATACAAACCGGTTTCTTATGAACTGGAATGGATGTACATTGATGATTATAAGTTTAACGTAACGACCAATACCCGTTCTTTTGG
This sequence comes from Chitinophagaceae bacterium, assembly GCA_041661485.1. GTDB lineage: Bacteria > Bacteroidota > Bacteroidia > Chitinophagales > Chitinophagaceae > Rurimicrobium. The sequence continues at coordinate 82,132 of JBAZUJ010000011.1, read as the reverse complement.
ATATTCATCCATTTCTTCATCCACTATAAACTATGATTTCCGGAAAAACAGCACAAGGGTCCAGCTGGACAAACTGAACTTTAAAATTCCTGTTGTTTATGAGCATGGGGCAATCGTTTTCCGCTTCAGAATGTTGCGCCCTAATGCGACCAATTATAAGGACATAGAATATGGTGCCTGGACCTTGCCTGATTACGGGTCACTGAATTCAACCTCAAGCAGTCCTTCTTTCTGTAATTTTGGATACGTAATAGACCATCCTCACACCAGTGATAGCCTGAACTGGCAGTACACCATTAATTTCGCAGAGCAAGGAAAGTATAAAAATGTTATCAATTATTTCGATGGTGCTTTAAAGGACAGGCAGACGCAGACAAAAATAAACAGCAATCCTAATAATGTAGTAATTGTTGAGAAGGTTTATGATTACGAGGGACGGCCATCGATTGTTTCTCTGCCGACACCGGTAACTCAGGAAAACCTTTATATCCGCAAAGATATCCTTACAAATGCAGCTACCAATAAGCCATACATTTCTTCGGACTTCGATCTTCTGCCGGGATGCAGCAGGCCAGACTCAATCTCTTTATTGTCGTCGTCTGCACGGGCTAATATTTATTACTCTTCGCTCAATGCAGATACAAGCGGTATGCAGAAATTTGTTCCGGATGCAAAAGGATTTCCGCTCGTGCAAACCATTTATTCTCCTGACAACACCAATAAAGTCACTTTTCAGGGAGGTGCCGGCTGGGACCAGCAATTGTGGAGAGGCCATGGTACACAGTATGAATACGTCAGGGCGAACCAGCCGGAAATTGACAGATTATTAGGTACCGAAGCGGGTTCCCACAAGTTTTATGCAAAACAAATCGTGACGGACCCGAACGGTCAATCAAGCTATTCTATATTAAATCCCGCCGGCAAAGTTGTCATCAGCGCATTGCAGGGAGCATCACCGGATGATACAAAATTTCCGATCAGTGCATTGGATAACTTTGTTCCGGGTGACCTTGTATGCAGTGATTTGCTGAAGAACAATGCCCAGGAAAATTTAAGAAATGGTTTAAGTGCCCTTACAACAATCTATAATGACGGTGCGGGTGGAAATACACTATCGTATAGTGTGTTGACAAAGCCCTTTCCTACAGCCTGTGAAGACCAGTATTTGTGGGCAAAAGGACACTACAGGGTCAATGTGCTGGACGATTGCGGCACGCTTTATCCTGAGTTGTCATTGTATGATTCCGTAGGAACCTTTACTAAAACAACAGGAATTGGTACCGGTAAATCATACAATATAACCGACCCTGTATTGGCCCATAATATGCCTAAAGGTAAATTCCTGGTGGAGAAGAAACTGACCTTTTCCGAGCATAACATCTATAACCAGGTTCATGATTTTGTTAAGGATAATGAAGGTATTGCCGCATGCTATACTCCTGAGGAAACATTTATAAAATATGCAGTAGAGGCTACAGAATTTCCTTGCGGACCCGAATCTGTTGATTCTGCGGATAGTGACAGCCCTTGCGACGACCTCAAAAAACAAATGATGAAGGAGCTGTATCCGGATGCAAAGTATGGCAGGTATTATAAAAACGGGGATGGAACTTTTAAAGCTGATACAGCTAATTCTATTTTTACAATAATAACAAGAGATATACCCCTGATAACATCCGGTTCCACAACAGAAGTTTATGTTTATCAGAATGGGGAATCCAGCCGTTGTGAAGTCGAAGGTTGCGGGACAAGTTCGCTCTGCCCTGATGGTACTTCGGGTTGTTCCTGTGCTCCCGGAGCGCATCCCTACACAAGTCCCTGTTGCGCATCTTGTTTAATCAGGCATTGCGAGTGTATTGTATTTAAAGTCAAAAAATCCACTACTGCCGGAACTAAAACCGAGTCAAGATACCTGGATTGTGAAATAAACGTTTCAACAAAATCTACAGTACTTTTTGATCAATTTACGCGTTGGGAACAAGGGATTTCGACACTTCCCACACTGGATGGTTTGGAATCAGGACTTTGCCCCATTTGGGTAAAACGTTACATATACAGGACTAGTGCCTCTTGTAATTGCGGGCATTCCCATATAATAAATCAAACAACCTATCGCCAATATTTGGGAGGTAGCGGTATGGACGCTCCCTGTAACCTGGCTTATGGAACCGGGATTGTTCAGGTAGGAACGATGGACCTTTATTATGAAAAGGACAAATGCCTTCAGGATGTTCTTGTTCCGGATGACCCTCTGATAACCTATACGCCCGGGGTGGATGTATTGTATAGATACCAGGCTGATTGCATAACTTATCCTGAAACAATTACCAGTAATGGTAAAGTATATTCCAATATCAGGGATCTTGATCCTCAAACTTTAATTGAAATATTCAATGACGAAATAGCGGAAGCTTTGCTTCCGCTGCATCCCGAATATTGTAAACTGAAAAACTGCGAATTGTATTCCGGAAATTTCGAGCAAAAATTTTCCGCATTGGAAACATACCAACAAGCAGAAGCTGCCGGGATGTTTAATTTGTCGGATATTATTGCAAAAGACCCTGCAAGCTCTGTTTTTACGGCAAATGGTTATTCTCCATTGTCACTGGCATATTTTCCATTTGACGAGGACAGGATATTTGGAGGTGGATTACCGGGGCCATACGGAACCTGGAAAATGGATAAATTGGCTTTGGCAAATGTATATTGTGGTGCAGGAAATGATGAAGAAATGCTCCTTTGTGCTGCTACAAAGTATAGTGCTGAACTAAGTGCAATGCCAACAGTAAATAGCGACGTGAAGCAACGATATTTTGAAACCCTAAAGGCGTATTACCTAAGTAACAGGAATATGGCCTTACAAACTGTATTGGATTATGAAAACAGGCTTACGGGTTGTGAGGTATGCTCAAAATACAGGATGCTACAGTCGGGGGACAGGCTTTTTACCGGTATCAATAAGTTCTCAGTTTATGGAGATGGTGTAGAATATGCCGAGGACGATGAGTTTAATGAACTGCCTGAGTGGATGAAGCAGGCAATAAGGAAAGGACAAAAGGGAGAGCCATTACCTAATGTACCTCCTGAGCCACAGCAAATCTATAATGAACAAAAAAGCGAATTTGCTGATGCTGAAGTGGAATCTGTAATGGATGCACTAAAGAATTGTCCGTTTTCAGATTTGAGCGCTGTAAGGGCCAGTCTGAAATCAACCATAATGGCCGGAACGAAACTTACGCCAACGATTATTAAAGATGCTATTACAACCAGCTTAGGTTCTTCAGCGTTAAATGACCTTTGCCATCCTTTTTTAGTTGCGTACAATCTTTTCCCGGATGCGACAGACCTGAAATCAAAAGTTTCTAATTTCTCCTGTGGGGAACAAGCAATGTTTGACGGTATCAGTTCTTTTTTAAACCGGAGCGAAATCAAGACATTATTGTCAGATGCAACCACTACTATTCCTTATGCAGGTACGACTTTTACAAAATCCAGGGGAGGCAGCAGCCCGGTTGGCAGCGCATTTGAAAACGCAGTCATGGATTATCTGGAATATCCTGTTCCTTCTACAGCAACAAGCTATACGGTTAATGTAAACGCAAAAGTAAAACCTTTGGGCTATGGCGGTTATTCTTACATTGAATTGGAGTTTAAGAATTATTCGCTGACGACATCAAAGGCTGTAATGTTCTATATACAGGCACATACACCAAGCACAACAAACGACATTACTACTTATGTAAATTCCCTGAGTTCGCCATCTGATGTAAATTTTCAAAATGCCAAATGCCTGAACCAGGAACCCACCGCTAATACTTACGGGTTGATTACACAAAAATCAGCCATCGTAGATGCGTCATCAACCCCTGGTACAACAAGGTATTATGTATGGAACGATCAGATCGATTTAATGAATCCTGCACCGTCCGCCTCTTCACTACAGGACGCGATCACTTGTGTGCGTATTAAAAAAGCTATAGAGGAAGATTTCAAAGGCGCTGATAAAACCACTTATAAATATTCAGCTTCGACAAACCATCCTTTGTTTGAAAATACGCTTAATAATTACCTCAACTTTAAATTCAATAAGCGGTTCAGGTACCAGGATTATATAGATTTGATGGAAGGCTGCGCTGTTACGGATAAAATTGAATTGAGCCGTGATATTGCGAATGCAAAGCTGGAATTCAGCAGTGAATCAGCCGCGAATGCGTTTATGCAGAACATCAACCTTGTTGGTTTTTACCAACCCGCTTTGCTGAAATACAAAGCTCCTTCTGCAAATCCAGTTGTGTTGGTAGACCTGAACCCGGTAAACCAGTTTGAATTACTCAGATACCGTGATTATATGAATGGGGCTACCATCTCAGGTGTTCCCACCATCTCAGGTGTAGTTAATTATACCCCGAATTATACCTTATCATCCGGAGATAATTTGTTGTTTACCCGCAGCGATTGTGGTTTTACCATACCATCCGGTGCAACAGGCACCACCACTTCAAGTGTGGATGTTTTCGAAAATGGCACCTACAGGGAATATAAAATGCATACTTTCCATTCCAGTGCTTCAAGCCCCACCCCTAAAAACAAAGTGGATATCATTGCTACTGTGAATGATTATCTGCATGGAACCGGAGGAGGAGATAACTGTAATGTTGCCTATGCATTCTGGAGCAATGAACTCCTGCGAAGCAAAGATTACAACACCACCCTTAAACAGGATTACCTGACTTATATTTATTCGATCTCTCCTGAAACCCATTCAAATGTTGTAGCATCAATTGACCCGTCTACATTGGGATCACACCTTTCATTGTTTTCAGGAAAATCTTTTACTTATGACGATCCTTACTGTGGTGGTAACAGGGTCAGCCTCTACGCCTTTGATAAGAACCCTACCTCTGAGGCGGGTTATAACCTGGTGAAAAATACAATCCTGCCAGGCATCACCGGTACATTCGGTGGCTCGACAGCCAAGCCATTCCCTAATGCTGACAAAACAGACAAAACCCCAACATCGGGCGGGACAACACTTTGGGCTTTCAGAAAGGCAAATGGTGTTTACTGGTACCGTTACTTTGATGAAAACCACAAGCTGTATAATGTATTTATCACACCTCCTGATGCAGGATTAGGACGCAAGCCACAGGATTATATAATTAATGCTGTAGAGATGGGCCCCCATCCCAATACTTTTGTCATTACTGTATCTGCGCCTGCTGTATCTGCTACAGGATCTACACCCGCATTGCCTGCCCTTACCGGAATAAAATGCAATGGTGTGGCTGATTTTACATTGGGAAGCACCTCTATAGTAGCCAGTAATATCATATTGCAGAACAGTCCTAAGGGCCTTACTCCTTTTGATAGCTTAGATTGTGAGAAGGACCTGATGGAGACAGCCATTACAAACGGGAAAGCTGCCTATTATTATTATTTCGATTCAACCGTTAAACGGATAAGCAATGATATGATGGCTCATCTGATTAATACCTCTAAAGATACACTGATCTATTGCGGACGTCAACAGCAATACCAGCATACCCTGTACTATTATGACCTTGCCGGAAACCTTATGCGTACGGTTCCGCCGATGGGTGTTGTTCCAATTACTTCTTCGACGGATTTAACGTCAATTGATATACATCGCGAAGGAGGAATGGCTACTTTCCCTCCGGAGTCAATAACCGGAGCAGGTTGGTTTGATGACGGGACCGGAAAGATGATTTATTATCCCGGAGTCCATACCATGGCCAATTATAAGCTGACCAATCACACCAAAGTCTCAACCTATACTTATAATTCCCTCAACCAGCTTAAATCGCAGAACACCCCCGATGGAGGAACCACTATGTTCTTCTATGACGCTGCGGGACGGCAGATCTTTTCCCAGAATATCCAGCAAAGACAAAAGGGACTCTACTCCTATAGCCTTTATGATGCCCAGGGGCGACCTATGGAATCTGGCGAAGTAAAACTTGGCTGTACTTACCCGACAGCAACAACATTCGACCTTACCCCGTGTAATATTACCTACAAAAAAAGGGATTATTCAGACAAGACCATTACCGCAGCCCACCCCGATTTTGTCGAATATTCCTTTGACGAAAAAACCTATCCGTACGAAGACCTTATTTATTATATCAAGGCTAAATCACGTACTACTGTTGTGAAAACTTCCTACGATAATGAAGTGCAGGACTTATCTGCGGTTCCCAACGAAATGTTGAAACGGCAGGAAAACCTGCGTAACAGGGTATCTGCAATCAGGTTTTATAACACCCATCCTTCCTCTCTGGGTTCCGAGCCTTCAGCACCGACCTTTGGGACGTATTACAGCTATGACCTTTCCGGGAACGTCAAAAATATCGTTTACGATTATCCCAACCTGAGTGCTTATACACAGCGCTATAAGCAAGTGGATTACGACTTTGACCTGGTCAGTGGAAAGGTTAATATGCTCAGTTATAACAGAGGTTATACAGACCAGTTTTACCAGCAGTATGATTATGATGCCGACAACAGGATTACCAAGGTAAAAACCAGTAACGATGGCATTATATGGAATGAGGACGCCAATTATGAATATTACAAGCATGGGCCGCTCGCTACAATGAAACTTGGCAACCAGAAAGTGCAGAGCCTTGAGTACGCCTATACCATCCAGGGATGGCTCAAAGCAATTAATGGTGATGTGCTGAATCCGGCAAAGGATATGGGATACAACGGACTGAGTGGTGATGTCACTTATCCAAGAGATGTGATTGCCCACTCGCTCCGTTACTTCGATAAAGATTACAAGCCCATCGGAAGCACGGCAGTTGTTAATCTGGCTGATGCTACTGATAAGGATTTGTTCAACGGGAATATTACACAGCAAACAACCGGTATCGGCGGACTTGGTACAATGCAACGGGTGTATAGTTACGACCAGTTGCAACGCCTGAAGCTGGCCGTAAATACGAACATTGATGATTATGCACTCACTCCTGCATCAGCTACGCCGGCCAACCTGTTCAAGAGCACTTATGCCTATGATATGGATGGCAATATCAACACGCTTGAGCGTTGGGATGGAGATGCAACCAGTCCGGTTCAAATTGACAATTTCACGTACAGTTATGAGGATCCGCATAAAAACAACAAACTGCTGAAAGTGGCTGATGATCCGCTTTTGCCTGCAGGGGGCAATGATTTACAGGCCGGTCAACCAGATGACAACTATACGTATGACCTTATCGGTAACCTGAAACGTGACAAACAGGGTGCTGAGCATATTCTTTGGGACCGTTTTGGTAAAGTGATTGCTATAACCGATACCTTATCCAAAAGGCATATTGACTTTGCCTACGATGGAAAAGGAAACCGGATATGGAAAAATGTAACAACAGTAGAAGGAGGATTTAATGATTCCAGGGCAGAATACTACGTGAGGGATGCCGGGGGAAACATCCTATCTGTTTACCGGAGCCACAGTGTATTTAACAGGAGGCTTACGATGCGTGACCTTGTGGCAAAATTTTCTGTTGTGTCGGCAGTTGATCCGATAGTTACGGGTGGCACGGTGTTCTCCGAGGCATTGTCTGCTCTGGCATTCAAAACCTTACCTGTAACCTTGATGGGTACAATGCATACGGCTCACTCATCCTGGGTGTCTGGTTTTACCGATAAGCCGGTTAAGTTTTATTGGGAAGCAGACCCCACGCTCCGGTCCACGCTGCTTTTCAGTGGCGATGCATGGATAAATGCTTTGCGTACAGAAGCTCCTTTGGTGCATACAGGTGCTTTCATACGTTCAGGAGCCGAATTCGCGCCGCTTATCTATTCCGCACTTGATTTTAATATGGAAGGAAGGAAATTGCTGGAGCTATATAGCCGGGAAATGCCTGCCCCGAAATGCCAGGGTATATGGAGTATTACTAATTCCAATTTTATTCCGGGAAACCATGTTGCCAATGCAAATTCATTGTATACCGGCATCCTGATGAACCCTCCGCTTAAACCGGTGGTGGTAGATGCCCTGATTAACGGGCTGCAGGAATGCATTACAGATAGCATACCCAATAACACCAACTTCTTCAATGCTGTAATGGCAGACGATCCGTTATGGAATTCTTCTTTGTTGCGTGACAATAATGGCCCGTGGACAGCCGGTATCAGGTCGCTTGTCAACACCTATGCCAACGATTCTATGCTTTCAGCGTTCTTTGATACATGGTCCGGCGGAATGCCGGCGTTCACAGCTGTAGCCACACCCGAATATAAACTCACAACGGTATATGATTATGACCCGGCCACAGCCATTACGGGAATGGCGATGGAAGCAACCGCTGCTGAAATGGAAGATATCCTTACGGATGCACCCGATATACCCATTTATGAATTCGGGGAGAAGTTAATTGGTGCCGGAGGCGGCATATTAGACGTAAACAATTCCATAATGTATGGTTCCAGTGGAGACACCATCAGCCTTGCCGAGCACCATATCTATGGCAGCAGCAGGCTGGGTGTGCAGCGCTACGACAGTACCACAATCGCCAACATTTCATATTTACCGGCAGGTGAACCGGGGTATTTGCGGTTAAACTTAAAAAAACGGGTACCCTGGTACAGCTATTCATTTACGGATCTGATAGACAGTACCAAAAAATCTCCTTACGGAGATGATCTGGAGCCCAATAATACATACGTCGGAATTTTAAATTCATCCCGTACCTTAGCACGCAGATATTATGAATTGACTGACCATTTAGGCAATGTACTGGCTACAGTTTTAGATCGTAAGACTGGCGCAGGTACTATAGAAGGAGGGTCGCTTTACGACCACTGGTCTGCCGACCTGGCAAGTGTTGCCGATTATTATCCTGGTGGTATGATGATGCCGGGAAGAAATCAAGAACACGACTGGTCAAGAATCGGCGCACAGAACAGTCCGAAAGATGATGAAGTGTACGGAAAAGGAAACCTTATTGATATGGGTGATAGACATTTAGATACGCGGATTTTAAGAACGCCACGAACTGATGCCTTATCAGCTAAATATCCAATGATGAGTCCTTATAATTATGTGGGTAATAGATTTATTAATACAATTGATCCAAATGGGAAAGAATGGGTAAATGCTGGTCAAGCCGAGGTGGAAAGATTAGGAAAACTTTTATTAAATAGTCCAAACGATAAGGATATTAAAAAGAATCTTAAGTCAGCAATTGCTACCAGAGATGACATTCAAAGTATTATTAATACCCTGAAAAATAGCGATAAGGATCTGTATGATTATATAGATAATTTAACTGTTGATCTTTTTGGAAAAAAAATCAACGTAAAAGTAGAGGTTAGTTCAGACAGTAGATTCCAAAGCATTAATGGAAATGCTGGAGAAACTTCACATAATCCACCCAATAAGGATTTCACTTCTGAATATAATGGGAAAACTATCCTAACTCCTTATGTACCGGGTAAGAGGAATGTAATTGGATTTTCAATTACATTGTTTGGAACTTCTGGAGATGGTACATTAGCAAACGAAGTTGGCGATGTTATGTATTATATGGAATATAATAAAGAAGCAGTCTCAGGAGGTTCCGATGTAGGAAAATCTGATGCAGATTATAAGCGTATAGGTGGTGCTGGTGATTATTCTTACAGTGTTCAATATTTGTATTCAGAAAGAAAGAGGCAAGCTATTAAAGATCCTGAATCTGTAAAAAATAGAGAAAATCCATATCCTATAATTAATAAAACACCGAAAAAGAAATGAGACAAATATTAATAATTCTATGGTTGTGCTTTTTTTTTAAAAACACTTGTAAAGCTCAAAAAGAATTTAAAGTTGTATTGATTGATACATTGGAGGGATTTAATCCTATTCATAAAGATTTTGAAATTCGCATATGCTTAGATACAAATGATAAAACTCATATCAGAGATACAATTCTATTAGGTGAGGTTATAAAAATCAAAGACCGCTATTCAGTAATATTTAAATTTTATAATAAATATATAACTCAATTTTATTCGGAATCACGATTTGTAGAGCGTATTGATTTGCCACTTGATAATATAGATGGATTTTTGTCCTTGAAATTTTCCCACTGGCTTAGGAGTGATACAATAAAAATCAAAAAGTTGTTGGTTATAGATAATGCCAGCCCATTTGAGACTATAAAAAAAACCACGACAGCTAAAATTCGAGACAATCATTTGATTCCTATTTCGCGTAAAATAGACACGATATATAATCTAAGGCTTAAAAAGCCGGAAACTAATTTAATTTTGATTATTAATGATAAATCGTATGACATTTTACTAATGAGTCACATAGTGGAAGAGAATGGTACATTTAATTCAAATAGTCGTAAGAAGAATAGGAAAGTATATGGAAACATGATTAAAAGGTATAATTGCTATTATGGTGAAATTTATTTGGATAAGGATTGAAGACTTTGGTTAAACCATGTCGGTACATTACTTCGGAGGTATTATGAAATAACCGACCATTTAGGTAACGTTTTGGCCACGGTTCTGGATCGTAAACAGGAGCCGGAACGCGAGAAATTCTAGGAATTACCATGTACGATCATTGGAGTGCTGATCTCGCCAGTGTTGCAGATTATTACCCGGGCGGTATGATGATGCCCGGACGTAATACAGAGCACGACTGGTCAAGGATGGGCAGCCAAACACAACAAAAAGATGATGAGATTTACGGCAAGGGTAATACTTACGCGTTCAAGTATAGAATGGAAGATGCAAGGATAATCCGCTTCTTTAGTCCTGATCCGCTACACTTTAAATATCCACACAACAGTGACTATGCGTTTTCTGAAAATAGATTTATTGATGGAGTTGAATTAGAAGGATTAGAATTTGTTAGTCTAAAAAGCGATCCTAAAAATCCAAGTTTAGTAGTTGTTCCAACTCAAGCTGGAGATAAAGATTATGAATTTAAGCATGCTTACAATGCAGCAATGGGAGCTAAAGTTGATGTAGTAAAGGCTGATAATATTATGCAATTGAATAATTATTTAGCAGAACGTGGTATGAAATATAGTAACATTTACTTTCAGAATCATGGAACCTATACCAGATCAAGTTTATATATGAAGTCCGGTACAACTTACAACAGTACTAAGATGAAAGAAATGTCAGGATTTTTCAGCGAATTAGGTTCGTATGTAAAACCAAATGGATCAATAATTTTATTAGGCTGCTTTTCTGCTGCACCTCAATACGGAGGAGATTTATTCATCAGGACAATGGCAAAAGTAACGGGCAGAACTGTAATTGGCAATCAAGGCGAATCATTATTAGGTACATCGTTATATAGCGATAAGCCTATTGGCGGTACCGAATATAACTTTACAAATAGCTATTTCCCCATGGCATTAAAAAATGCTCAGAAGTGGAGTATGTCTGATGCAAAAGGTAATTACAATGAAAATATCGGCGATCTTAAAATATCAAATAACGGTACGCCGACAACAGATTCTAAATTACCAATGAATTCACCTTCTCAATTAAAGACAGATGAAAAGTAAAATCCAAGTCGATTGTTTTTTGAAAATTTCAGCAGTAGTGTTTTTTTTGTTAGTTAGTTGCAACGAAGAATCTCAGTTTTATACCGGCAAATATTCCGATTTATACATTGGTAATGAAGGAGTATGCTTCAATAAATATAAAAATGAAAATCACTATGTTCAGTTTACAGATTCCAGTGGGGTTCAAAAAATGCTAACTAATTTGGACTCTGTTATTTTAATTGATACTGCTTACTATCGGAATGGGAAGAACTATTTCGTGAAACATTACAAAGAGTATGCGGCTGATGATTATGTTTTGGATTATTACTTGTGCACTCAAATTTGCGATTCGTTTATATTGCGATTTATAATTAGAAGAAACACAAGTAAACAATATGGTGTCTATGCTGTCGATTCTATCAAACCTAATTTAATAGTTCGAAGGATTGTAGATTATTCATCTGCATTTTTTGCAAATAACGTTTTATCTGTTTTAGATCATTTGAATGAAATCGAAACTCGAAATTTTAATAGTATTAAACAGTACAATAAAATTAGATTTTACAAGGACTCGGCTGAAATCATAGATGGTATTCAAGATTATGCTCATTCTGACGAGTCAAGCACTTTCTCCTCGGTTCCTAGCTATAGAAAACTATCAGTTCCAAAATCTATGTATTTCCTGCAATTTGGAATTGAGTTTTATTACGCTCCATTTTTAGAAGCTAATTGGCTTAAATCTGTAGAGTAGTTGAAGGGATAATGTTTCAGAGTTAGTGAGGATAAAAAACAAACAAGAAAATATAAAGCGGCGTCACTCGTCCTTTTATTATTTACTACCCAGGTGGTATGATGATGCCAGGACGCAATCTTGAACACGACTGGTCACGAATGGGAATGCAGGGACAACAGAAGGATGATGAAGTTTACGGAAAGGGTAATTTGTCTGCCTATAAATATAGAATGGAGGATACTAGGATAAATCGTTTCTTTAGTGTCGATCCGATGCACGGTAAATTTCCACATTATTCAGATTATAGCTTTAGTGGTAATAGACTGATAGATAGTAAAGAGCTTGAAGGATTGGAGGAATCCCATTACACAATGCAACTTGATAAAGCGTTTTCTAATGCTGCCTCTGCACAAAAGTGGCAAAAAGATAATGAACCCTTGAGACCTTTTGCAATTGCCGTCACTGGAGCTATGGTAATTGCTACTGTTGGTCTGGTTGCTCCAGAGGCTACGCCTGCTGTTTGGAGAGGTATGGCTATGTTAACTAATCCTACTAATCAGCAAATAATAGTTGGTGTTGGGGGACTTACCGCAAGTTTAATTGATCCAAATCCTGCAAATGATTATCCGGGTGGACTCGATGATTTAGCGAGAGCGGGTAAGGTGTTATTTAAGAATAGTGTAGGAGCAGAAAGATTTGTGTTTAATGGGAATCGATTGAATTTTTTCTTTGGTCGTGGTACTGGATCTGTGGAAAATGTACGCAAGTCTATGCAAAGACTTTCTGATTTTAAGCAATTAGGTATTGAAGAGACAGAGCAAGGTATAGGAAAACTCACATCTTACATGGATAAGGCACTTGGTGCCCCAGCTACTGGAGGTAAAGTTAACAGTGTTTCAGGTAGATTTGAGGTGTTTAAAAGCGTTGATGTAGTAGAAGGCGATGTTACTAAGGGATCAATTCAATTTGGTTTTTCCTATGCGGATAAATCAATGAAGGGAACTCCCGAAGTAATGACAGCAATCCCCAAAACAAAACAATAAATATAAAAATGAAATTAGTAGAAATAAATGAACTTGAGTTTGTGAAATCTAAAGATGGCTTTAAAGTTATTAATGAGCAACCGAATTACTATTATTATAAAATAGTGATTAATGAATTTGAATATTTTATTTCGACCGGATATAAGTTAGATAGTTTTATACAAGAAAAGCTTAGTTCAGATTTTCTTTTTTGTGTAGATAATTATATTCTTATATTCTCAAAAGAAGGTACTCCGCTATTGGTATTGAGAATTTTTGAACCTATATATATTCATAGAGTAAAAGGGGACAATGTTTTTCTTTTTTCAGAACGATTAGCTTATGTGTTTTCATTGAAAACTTATTGTTTAAATTCTGTACAATGGTTCAGTGATATTTTAATTGATATAGAAGAAACAAATGAAGGCTACAGAATAAAATGTTTTGATGAATCCATCTACCAAATAGGGTCGTAATGCGTGGTAATGTCCCCGCTGTTCGGGTTTCACCCAATGAAGCAAATTTCATAAAATATGGAAATAGCATCTTTTTAAATAATTGGTTTTCAATTGCAAAAAAGCTGCTGTATAGAATGTCCGCAGGGTATCTCGAACGATAGTTAAAGAGGATTTGCAGGCCGAATAAATTAAAAAATAGAAAGCGGCGTAACTCGTCCTGGTGCGATATCAGACCTGAAAAGATATGCTCAGGTCTTAAAGGATAATCCGAGTTTGAAATTAACGGTATTCGGTAACACTTCTTATGAAACCGAATCGACACCTTGGAAATCCGGGCCAGCGGGTTCGACTGCTAAAGATTTAATGGGCAAAAGAGCTGAAACGATAAAAGGACTATTTGTGAAAATGGGTGTATCTCCATCACAAGTTATTGCTAAACCCGGTAAGCATAACGACGCTGTTAGTGCCGATGCAGTTATGAAAAATATAAAGAAGAATGACTAAAATACTCGCTTTAATTTTCCTGTTTTTAATTAGGTTTCATTGCTTTGGGCAAGGATATTCCTCTACTGATACTTCAATACAATGGGGCAGCAAAGAATTAATGTGGTGTGATTTTAAAGGAATTCCTCCAAGCGAACAGGAAAGAGGTAATGAAGCTGCTGTAACCGCATCCAGTGTTTATTGCAAATACACATTTACTGACGACACGTTGAGGTTTTTTATACATAGTTTTTTTATAAAAAAACAGTCTTGGACAATTACAGACTTGGAATATTCTTTAAGTCACGAACGTAAGCATTTTGATATTGCGGAAATAATTGGCAGAAAAATGCGTCAATATTTTATGGGTTTGGAAGGCTCCTTTGTGAAAAAGGACATTTTGAAAAGTAGGCTTGCAGAATTTAGTAATGAAAGAATACAACTTCAAAAAACCTATGATAGAGAAACAAATCACGGTATAGATAAAAAAAAGCAGAAAATTTGGGATGTAAAGATCAAGAAAATGTTAGACAGCCTGGATGCTTATAAACAACCCTATGGTAAAATTATTTTGAAATGGTAATTATTAATAAGCCGCCCATTGGGCGGCTTATACTACAGTGCTCGGCAGGAAGACAGGCGCAGGTACGAGAGTGGGAGGAACACTTATAGATTATTTCTGAGGAAGTTCCTGTATCACAAAGTAGCAATGTGCCTCTACTTAACTATTATAACGGTGGGAGTCAAGAAGTTAAATCCAATAGATTAACCACAGAAAAAGGTAAAACTAGACGATGAAAATTAAGTACACATTTTTTATTCTCCTCATTTTTACTGTATCATGTAATCAGGATGAGAAGAATAAAAAGTTAGCAGAGCATTATTTGGGTGATATACACTTAGACAAATATGGGGTTAAAGAAGTTGCCATTAAGAAATTAAAACTTGCTCCTGAATACTCTTTTCCCTTTTATATTTATATATCGTGGAATATTGATCCCACATTTTCCGAAGTATTATTTAATGATTTGGGATTGGTAAAATACGATTCCACGAAAATTGATTACAGAACGACTATGTGTATTCGTTATCCAGATATAAAAAAATTTTGGACAATAGCACCACTTACTTATGGTTCGGCATTAAAAGAAAATCATCCTCCTATCAGTTGGTGGAATGTTGACACAAACAATTTTACTAACGTTTATGCTAGTTACTATAAATTGAACAATTCTGGTTTTGGAAAACCAATATTATGTAAAGGCAAATATGACGGAAGAATTGTTGGCCAATATGCACTACAACAAAACCGAATTTACATTTTAATTGAGTGTTTTTTGAAACCTTAAACGGGTCGTGTATAAATCGTGTGGTAATGTTTCAGATAGGTGATGTTTCAATTTTGTTAGCAAGTACTGCAAGTATAAAATAATGGAATTCAGTAGTAAAATTTTCAGAAGAAAAAAGAGATGGTTAGTATTCCATCTTTTATTATTTATCATAGGAACATTTTCATCTTTCACACTTTATGGAAAAAAGAAAATAGAAGTAATTCTGAAATGTGATGTAACTAGTATTAGTTTGGATACATTCTCTTATGTAGGCTATTCTATTGGTATCAAGAATTTGAATTATAAACCATTTAAACTTAAAAAGGATTATTTGATTTGTGGTTATTCAGAAGATAGTAGTTATATAGATTATTATATTGAAATGTACCTGATAGCTGATAATAAAAAGAAAGAAGTTCTAAAATATGCTGGAAATTATCCCATTGTAGAATATTTTGGAGAATATATTTGTCTGTCAAAATCAGAAACAGTTAAATACAAGGACATGACATCATTGTATCCATTCCAAAAGCCAGGAAAATATATTTTCAGGATTGTTTTCTGTAATGAAAATGCATTTCTTGGTAAGAGTAATTGGGAATCTGTTCAAGTTTTAGGG
Source organism: Chitinophagaceae bacterium (assembly GCA_041661485.1). Taxonomy (GTDB): domain Bacteria; phylum Bacteroidota; class Bacteroidia; order Chitinophagales; family Chitinophagaceae; genus Rurimicrobium. The sequence goes on along the minus strand of JBAZUJ010000011.1, from coordinate 65,964 downwards.
CATAACGATAGGTAATGGAGAAATTCTGAAATTCCGCAGATATTTATGTATTGACTAGCCACTTAGGAATATGCTGGCAACAGTGCTCGACAGAAAAAACCGGGCCGAACGCGCGAGGTATGAGGTGTTGCTTAGTATGATCATTGGAGTTCGGATCTTGCCAGTGTCGCGGACTACTATCCAGGCGGTATGATGATGCCGGGTAGAAACACAGAACACGATTGGAGCAGGATGGGATATAATGGAAAGACCAAAGATGATGAGGTGTATGGAAAGGGTAATTTGAATACCGCTTTTTTCTGGGAAATGGATACCAGGATTGAAAGAAGATTGAACTTAGATCCCGTGGACCAAATTGCAATTAGTAATTATGCTGTACTAGGAAATAATGCGGTTAATAACACGGATTTACTAGGAGATGTCGTTAAGGGAAATAAGGAAACAGGGTCCGCAATTGATAAAGCACTCACAGCAAACTTAGGAACCAATAGCCCGATTAAGTATAACGCAACCACAGAAGAACTTGATTTTAATAAAGATGCAGACCTCTCAATATATTCTGACAAGCAAAAGGACTTAATAGGAAGGTATGCAAAATTAATTGTTGATCCTACAATTACAACAGCAACATTAGTTAATCGAAATCAAAAAGTTGACGAATTGGTATCTGATGCCAATCCACAAGGTAATTTAGCGGGTTTAAATGCAAATGGAGCAACAATACCTTACTCGTATGATGGAGGTGAGAATGATGGTAAAGTTTCGCATCAGAATGTTTACATAGCTAGAGATCCTGTGCAATGGGTATCAAATACTAAAGTTAATTTTGATGGCTCCAAAACTGGTGAAACTTTTTTAGAAGCAGTAAATAGTAGTTTTATTGGGGTAATAGTTCATCATGAATTGGCGGGCCATGCATATTTGCATTTAGAAAAGCCAAACATGCCTAGGACTCAACATAACAAAGCTGTCGAAGATTTTCATAGAAGCATTCAAAAATTTTTCAAAGTAGGTGGACTTCTTCCTTATAAAAACAAAGATGTACCTGAACATTAAAAACAATCTAATGAAAAAAATATTATTAGTTTCAATTTCATTATTATTTTATCATTCCACATTTGCAAGGGATAGTACTTTTTTCTTGCTAATTCAAGATAGGGTAGCAATGCTTAAGTCAAAGGGTATAGATACCATTGTAACTTTCGGCTATAATAATACAATAGATAAAAAAGGCTTTTTTATTTTATATCAAAAAAATGGATTATTTATAAAAAGGAAAACTATTTACAAATTAACTAAGCGAAATTTTAAAATTTTGGCCGAGTCTGAGGATTCTCTCCAGTCTTATGGAACTATATTTGGTTTTATAAACGAAAATTATGATAGTATTACTCGACAGGTAAATACAATAAGGAATATGGAATCAAAACTTCAAATTTATAATGGAAAACTCGTGAGATCAGGAAATTTGGATACATACTATATGGGCATCTCATTCTTTATGTCAATTTGTATAAAGGACAAACAATATTTCAATAATTTACCTATTGGCGAGCATTTGTCTTACATTAATTCTTACTATAATTCTCAGTACTATTATTGGGTTCTATTCAGTATGCTAAACAATACTAAGTGGTAGTGTAATTCCTCTGTGCAGGTACGAGAGAAGTTCTCGGCATTACAATGTATGACCACTGGAGTGCCGATCTTGCAAGCGTTGCAGATTATTACCCGGGTGGTATGATGATGCCGGGAAGAAACACCGAATACAGTTGGAGTAGGATGGGTGTGCAAAAGCAGCAAAAGGATGATGAAATTTACGGTAAGGGTAATACTTATGCGTTCAAGTACAGAATGGAAGACTCGAGGATAATCAGGTTTTTTAGTACAGACCCTCTGCATGGGAAATATCCACATAATAGCGATTATGCTTTTTCAGAAAATAGGTTTATTGATGGAATTGATTTGGAGGGCTTAGAGTTTTGCCGATACGATTTAGATGCAAATGATCCTAATGTAAAGGAAATGGCAAGGCTTGACGGAGTTTCAAATTTTAGAGACAGTAAAAACTATCAAATATTTAATGAATCAAGAAATGATATTGTTGAACCTGCATTAGAGGGCGTTGCTCTTGAACTGGGTGGTTTTGCAGTATTTAAAGCTGCTAAATGGTTGTATAAGTTTACTAAATTTACAAAACCTGTAATTACAGTTTAAAAAGCGGTTGTAGTTGCCGAAAATCAATATATGAAGTCGCAAAAGAAGGGGGAAGACAGTCAGGTTTGCATAATGATTTTATCAATAAGTCTGTTAAAGAAATTGGTAGCGCTATAAAGAGCTTATCAAAAAGGGTGGAAGAACATTTGGGCTATATCATAGACCCGGCTAAAGCATTGGCAGAAAAAAAGGATAAAAACGGTACTGGTAAGTTGTGGGAAGAAATGTCAAAGTAGAACAAGAAGGAGTAATGAAATTTTGGAAAAAAGAGGCAAAAAATTATGGTGAACAAAAAGAAGTCCTAGAAGGTATTTTAAAAGAAAAAAAATAATGGACAATTTCAAAAATTATATAGACTACTGTTTAAGTGAGTTAATAGAAAGAGCTTCTGAAGCGGCGTCAAATTCAATAGATGATAAAACTGAATTTCACTTCGGTTATACATTAGCATATAATGAAGTGATTACTTTTTTACTTAGTCAAACTGAAATATTTCAGCTTAAAGGGGAATTGAGTGATAGAATAAAAGATGCTAATATTCCACTATAAGGGTCGTGTATCAAAGGGGTAGTGTATCAGATTTGGTGTTGCAATAAAAACAATATTTAAAACATTGTTTTTCCCGTTAAACAAAAAAATAAGCAGAAAAAAGAGGGAGACTTTTAGTCTCCCTCTTTTTTTGGGGGGCTTAAAATTGGCTAAAAATCGTCTGTATATGTATCAACATGCAGTGTCGTGTTTCAGATTTGGTGTTAATAATATTTGTGTGTATTGTTCCTCTGATAATCTGATAAAAAGTGGCAAGACTACCAATCAAAAACAAAGATTTAAGTGCAAGAATTTTTCCTTGATGCCCGGAGAGGTTAATGGTATTTTAAATTTACTAAAACCTACTCCTGATAGATTGAAAGAAATAAACAAGCAGATTAGACTTCGATAAAGAATTTACCCTTCTGCTTAAAGATAATGAATATGGATACAGATGGAATGATGGTTCAACGCAAAAATATTGTGTATTTAATACTTCTGCAACAAAATGGGTTTATGTCTATGATAAGAATTGCAATGTTTTGGTGGATACTTTTCATGTGAATTTTATAGATTTTAATCTGCATATTCCTGATCAGGTAATTTGCGGTAATCAATCTGTTGACCTTAATGCTACCACGCCGGGCGCTACAGATTATCTTTGGGAAAATGGTTCTCATCAACCAATCCTCACTGCTAGGGATCCAGGGCTCTACACAATTTCGGTAAGTGTACAAAACTGTACTAAAAACGATACAATACTTGTGAGCAATAAAGGTTTTGATGTTTTTATTGGTAAAAATGATACACTATGCTATGGCATGCAGAAAGTAATTCAGGTTAATATAGACAGCGCTTCCTATAAATGGCAGGACGGGAGTACTGGTCAAAATTATGTAAGTAAAAGGGATGGGAAATTTTATGTTGAGGTAGAAAAAGATGGGTGTACAGCGACAGATACCATAGAAATAAGTTATCAAAAATGTAATGAATGCATTCGAATCCCCAATGCATTCACTCCTGACAATGATGGTAGAAATGATCTTTTTAAACCTTTGATTCAGTGTCCTGTTAGCAAGTATACAATCCTTATTGTTAACCGCTACGGTCAGGAAATTTTCAAAACAGACAATCCGTCTCTTGCCTGGGATGGAACCTTTAATAATCTTGTTCAGGAAGTTGGCGCATATTATTATCTTCTTAAAGTTAAGCTTGACAATCCGGATGCGCAGGAAGAAATATTTAAAGGTGATATCAGTTTAATCAGATAATTATTCATCGCGAAGTATTAATAAAGCTGTACCAAATTTGTTGCCAATATCTTAATTCGGAAAATGGTGTGCTGAAAAAGCACTAATGATTCTATTTTTAATGCTCAAGCAATTTTTTAATGCGACGATATTTTCTTCATTGTTTTCTCACAATTTGTTTGTTGTTTTTTGTGGGGAATATTTTTGCGCAGGTAAGTGGCGATACCTTGCTTGCTGAAGTTGTTGTTACTGCATTCAGCTCCGGTAGAAATATCAGCGAAACTCCTGCATCAGTCAATACGATCTCCTCCGCAGATTTCAACCGTGGAAATACTGCTAATGTGCTTGGTGCAATAAATAATACTCCTGGTGTGCGAATGGATGAGCGCTCACCAGGAAGCTACAGATTAAGTATCAGGGGTAGTTCGTTACGTTCTCCTTTTGGGGTAAGAAATGTAAAAATCTACTACAATAATATTCCGCTTACAGATCCGGGTGGTTTTAGTTATTTTAATCAGATAGGTCTTTCCAATATCAATGACATGCAAATTCTTAAAGGTCCATCCAGTAGCCTGTATGGAGCTGGAAATGGTGGTGTAGTTTTGTTGAATAGTATGCCGGGCAATTTCAAAAACGGAATAACTGTTGGTTCTGTTTTTGGGGCTTATAGTTTAAACAGGTCTTTTGCTGAGATTAAAAAAGGCGATTCGAATTCCAAACAGGTTTTGAAATATGAGCGTATTCAATCAGACGGATATCGCCAGCAATCAGCCATGAAGAAAGAAATGATTGCTTATGATGCGGCTTTTGTTGCGGGTAAAAATTCAGAAATCAGTATTCACGGTCTTTACAACCATTTAAGTTATCAAACTCCGGGTGCATTGACCCTTAAAGAATATCAGGAAGATCCATCATTAGCCAGACCGTGGACAGGCACAGTGCCTGGTGCTGTAGTACAGCAAGCGCATATCAAGCAGGATAATTTTTTATTGGGTTTTTCTTTAAAAAATATCATCTCTCAGCACTGGCATAATCTGAGCACGGTTTATGGTCTTTATTCTAAAATGGAGAATCCGACTATCCGGAATTACAGTAAAACAATTGATCCTCATTTTGGGGGACGTTCATCATTCAGTTATCGGAAAAGCCTTGGACAGTCAAATGAATTGAACGTAATAATGGGTGGGGAAGCACAAATGAGTTTTGCAACAATAGGTACTTATGGTAACAAAAATGGTATTTTGGATACTTTGCAGAGTAATGATGAAATTAAGTCTTCTACCATTTTAGGATTTGTTCAAACAACATGGAAAATCAGAAATTTTATGATTGAAGCTGGCTTTGGTGTCAGCAATTATGAAGTAGCATTGAATAGGGTTTCAAATCCGGGAGGCACAAATGCCCGTATTCAAAATTCACAACTCTCACCAAGGTTTGCGGCTTTGTATAAGTTCAGGGGAAATACTTCATTATATGCAAATATCGCCAGAGGATATTCGTCTCCATCCACTTCGGAATTCGCTCCAAGCGGTAGTCTGACCAATACAAACTTAAAAGCTGAATATGGCTGGAATTATGAGTTGGGTGTCAGAGGAAAACTAATGAATGATAAGTTGATTTATGATGCTAGCATATTCTATTATGAACTTGCCAATGCTATTGTTTTAAGAAAGGATAGTGCGGGCGGCGATAATTATATCAATGCAGGAAGTACCAATCAGTCAGGGTTTGAAGCAAAGCTTGATTATTTAATGATTGAAAAAAAGCAATCATTTCTGTCGTTATTAAAATGCTGGGCAAGTTTTACGGTTTATCATTTCAAATATAACGATTTCACACAGGGCGGTAATGATTTTTCAGGCAAAACGTTGCCGGGCACAAGCCCATATACAGTTGCCGGTGGGATTGATGCTGCTTTCGAATCTGGCATTTCGCTCCATGCCACTTATTTTTTTAGCGACAAAACCGCATTGAATGATGCGAATTCCGCTTTTGCAGATTCTTATCATTTGTTGGGATTAAAATGTGCCTACCAATATAATTCCGGAAGATTAAAGCCGGAGATTTTTGTTGGTGTTGATAATTTGTTGAATGAAAAGTATAGCCTTGGTAATGATATTAACGCCGCCGGTGGCCGCTATTACAATGCGGCAATGCCTCTTAATGTGTACGCAGGACTTGTTCTGAATTGGCAATAACTGCACTTTGTATCAGTTAAAGAACATCTCCATGCGTAGCAGAAATTATCTTTCTTTCAAGCACAGGGAAGCTGTGTAATAATTTTAAGCTTAAGTTTGTTAGCATGGGATGCCCGAAAAAATGTTGGATTGTTCGCCCCGCAAAAAGTCTTTTCTGAAAAAGTTGTTTCCATACTTTCTGATAATCGCTTTCCAGTTTCATTCGAACGGATTCGCAGTTGATGTCCTTGTTCAGGATTTCGCTTTCCAGTATAAGGCTTGTCAGCATTTTTGATGCTGCAATAGCCATGGACATCCCGTTTCCGCACAAGGGAGTTATCAATCCTGAAGTATCTCCACACATCAGTATGTGGTTTTCTATTTGGCTTTTTGGAGCAAAACTAATTTCATTAATCACTTCTGGAGCATCAAATAAAAATTCTGATTGGGTGAAAATTCTTTTGAGATTAGGGTTTTTGTACAAAACATTTTCCTCCAGTTCTTTGATGGATCTAAATGGAGGGTTCGATGAACGTTGGTAGAGGTAGCATAAATTGTATCTGTCTCCTTCTACCATAGAAATGCCACAATAACCACCTTTGAAATTATCGAGACCAATTTCATCAGCAGGATAATCTGTTCTGATGTGATATTTTACAGCCATATAGCCACTGCGCTTATCGATGAAAGTACGGCCCAGCTTTTTGTCCAGCACTTCTCGTTTGCCATAGCTTCCTATCACAAGTTTCGATTTTCGGGTATTGTTATCGTTTGTTTTTACTGTAAAAACCTGGTTGGAAAATGTGATATCGGTTACTCTCGTGTTTGTAATTATTTTGGCTCCTGATTGAATCGCTAGTTGATATAAAGCATGGTCTAAAGTGTACCTGCTGATACCAAATCCTCCAAGGTCCAAAGGCATGAAATAGTTTTTTCCGTTGGTAGCCGAAATTCTCAATGTTGAAATTTTAGCAGCGCCGTGTATGAAAGGATCGAAGCCAAGCTTGCTCAGGTAAGAGAGCACCTCGTTGCTGATGTATTCCCCACAAACCTTATGGTGTGGATATTCCTTTTTTTCAATCAATAAGACTTTTTTATTTGCTCGCGCTAATACAATTGCAGAACATAATCCCGCAAGCCCGCCACCGGCGATGATTACATCATAAACTGACCCTTTATTTTTTGCCTCATTCATAATGCTGTTTTTTGCTGATTGGGATTATCAATTCCCATCTCCATGCCCATCTCCATTTAAGCGAATAATGGTGAATACCGGATGAGGCGAGCAATGAAGCCCATTCATTCCGGGTAAATGCCTTGGCAACAGACAGTCGGGCATCGTGCTTTACCATGTAGGTTTTCGAAAAAAGGGAAGTCAAAATACTGATGCCATAATACGCCAGCCAATGGCGGTGAAGATCGTTAATGACGATTGCTGTTCCGGCCATTAGTTTCATTCTCTTTAATAGTTCGACCAGTTGTTCGTCATCAAAATGATGGCAGAAGAGGCTACACACCACAATGTCGGGCCGCTCCTTCATTAAATTTTCGTCAAAAATATTTGCGACATTATATCGAATTTCCGGAAAAGCTTCGGATGCTTTTTGTGCATAAGATATCATTACCGGATTCAAATCTATTCCTACAAGCTCAGCATTGATGTTTTTCTTTTTTGCCCATGTTGCTATTGTTCTTAAAGTGTCGCCGCCACCACATCCAAGATCGGTTATCTTCAATTCTTTGATCCCAGAAAATTTATTCAACGCGTCAAGAACAACGGAATATCCGCCCAGGAACTTATTGATAACTTCGAGTTCAATAAGATTTTGTTTCAGTTCATTTTCAGGAGCATTGAGGTCGTCCATTTTTTCCGGAAGCAGACTCCTTACTGATAAATCAATCATAAGCTTTTTATGAAATTTCAACAATCATTGATTCCATTGTTATGCCCGGACCAAAGGCGCATGCTAATATTTTTTTGCCTCTGTCTTTTTTCGAAAAAGTATGCAGATATCGTTCCAGAACAAAAAGAATAGTGACTGAGGACATGTTCCCATAATTACGCAGAACCTCATAAGAAATACCATTCTGTTCTTTACTAATATCCAAGGCCATTTCGCAGGCTTCCAGAATCTTTGTGCCACCAGGATGAATTGCATAAAAATCAATAGCCTCCTTGCTTAAGTCTGATTTGTCAAAAAGCTTATCCAATAATGGTTTTATATTTTCCTGCACAATAGAAGGCACCTCAGGCGTCAGGCTTAAGTCAAAACCAGTATCCCCAATGCGCCACACCATTTCATTTCCTGCGGCCTGCTGAAATTCCGCGTAAAAATTTTGCAGCAATAAAGCTTGCCCGTTGTCTTTTGGTTTCAATTCTCTTGCGGTTATAATGCCTGTAGCTGCCCCATCTGCAAATAAAGCGTTTGCAACCATCTGGTTGGCTTCGTTACTGCGTTGATAATGTAAGGAGCATAACTCGACGCCGGCAATCATCACAATGGCGTCAGGTTCTGAACGGCATATATGACGTGCAGCTTTAAGTGCATTTATGGCTGCATAGCAACCCATAAAATTAATACAGGTGCGCTCAACACTTTTCTCTAATCCCAACATTTCTACCAGCTGAATGTCAAGGCCAGGAGCATACATTCCCGTGCAGCTAAAGGTTATAAGATGCGTAATTTCTGCTTTGTCTAGATCCGGTATTTTAGAAAAACACTTTTCAGATGCCGCTTTGCAAAGTTTAGCTGCGTGCTCTTCATAAATATTCATTCTTAGCGAAACAGCTGTTGGTTGAAAATTTACCGACGGATGAAAAAGCTTATTTTCTGCACTGTCATGCGCTGAAAATTCATTCAGTACACTGTGCCTGAATTCAATTCCACTTCTGCTGTAGATTTTTTTTAAAATAAGGCTTTCCTCACGGCTAAGGTTATTGGCTGATTCTAAAATTGATAAATGCTTATCTTGTGAAATCTTAAATTCGGGTACTGCAGTTCCGATTGAAATTAATGCAGGTTCTTTATAGGTATTCATCTTTATATCAGGACGTTATTATGGCTCAGGAAAGGTTTAACATTGCTACGGTTTTTGACAGGGATACAATTTTGCATCTCCGTTTACCTTTTTCTTTTTTCTTACTGCCTGTATTTTGTTTTGGTATCAGTCAGGCAAATGTGTTCGATATCAAAACAATCGTTATTGTATTTATTGCTCTTCATTTTTTTATTTATCCGGGCAGTAATATATACAATAGCTATATGGACAAAGATACTGGAAGTATAGGCGGATTGGAGCATCCACCCCCTGTTACAAGTAAGTTATACTTTGCCAGTATTATTGTTGATCTTATTGGTTTGGCTCTATGTGCTTTCGCCGGCTGGCAGCATTTAATTATTATGGCTGGCTATATTGGCTTTTCAAAAGCTTACAGCTGGTATGGTATCCGGCTAAAAAAATATCCGCTTACAGGATGGTTGAGTGTTATGTTTTTTCAGGGAGGCTATACATTTATGCTGGGGAACATGGCAGCAGTAAATGAAGTCTCAATGCTCTGGTTTTCTCCAAAGAATATTGAATGTATGGCAATAGCATCCTTGTTGATTGGCGGCTCATATCCACTTACACAAATCTATCAGCACCAGGAAGATGGTGAAAGAGGTGACCATACCATTAGTTACAAGCTTGGTATAAAAGGTACTTTTATTTTCTCTGGATTATTATTTTTTGCGGGCGCTTTAGTAACACTACATTACTTTCTGCAATATTATTCTGTCCGCCATTTTTATATTTTCATTTGCTGCCTTTCTCCCGTCATTATTTATTTTCAATACTGGTTTTTTAAATCCCTGAAAAACGAATCCTTTGTGAATTACAGGCAGGCAATGCTCATGAACAAAATTGCATCCTTGTGTATGGTCGTTTGTTTTACAATTATCCTTGTGTTAAATTATAATTCTTAACACAATGAAACAAGACTGACTGCAGTTGTTTTTCTAGTTTCATTCTTCAATAATTAATGAATTATGAAACGCAATTTTCCATTTCTGCTATTGGCCATTTTCCCCTTTACTGGTATGGCACAAACCGGTAAAAATATTCCGCAAAAACCCGTTTTGCCCGCCCCGTATGAAACTAAATCTTCTAAAAATTTCAGTAAGGTAAAAGGCTGGGAAGACGGACAAATGCCCACCGCTCCCAAAGGTTTTAAAGTGCAGCTCTACGCTGGCGATATGCAGAATCCGCGCAACATGTATGTTTTGCCAAATGGTGATGTACTGGTGGCAGAGGCTAATACAATTAAGAATGTGCTGATGCAGGCTGGCGCTGTGGTGCTTGGAGCGAGTGGTGCAGAGAACATGAAAACCAGTGCCAACAGAATTATGTTGTTACGGGATACTAATAATGATGGTATAGCAGATGTCAAAGATGTTTTCCTGGAAGGGCTCAATCAACCATTCGGCATTGTTCTAATAAATGATTGGTTATATGTTGCCAATACAGACGCCTTGATGCGATTTCCTTATAAAAAGGGAATGACAAAAATGGAGGCCAAAGGTGAGAAAATAATGGAGCTTCCTGCTAATGGACGCAATCAGCATTGGACCAGAAATTTATTGACTAATGCTGATGGGTCAAAAATATATATTGGTGTTGGTTCTGTTGATAATATTGGTGATAATGGAAAAGACGTTCATCCACAGAGAGCGTGTATTCTTGAAGTAAATCCTGATGGAACCGGTTCCCGGGTTTATGCTTCCGGGCTTCGCAATCCTGTTGGCCTGGGTTGGGCCCCAGGCACGAATACACTTTGGACCACCGTAAATGAACGGGATGAATTGGGAGATGACCTTGTGCCGGATTATTTGACCAGTGTCAGAGAAGAAGGTTTTTATGGCTGGCCCTGGTCTTATTGGGGGCAGCACGAAGATCCGCGCATGGAGGTTAAACGACCCGACCTCGTTGCTAAGGCTATTGTGCCTGATGTATCGCTGGGTGCGCACACTGCTTCACTGGGACTGTTATTTTATACCGGTTCTTCATTTCCTCAAAAATATCAGGGTGGTGTTTTTATTGCTCAGCATGGTTCCTGGAACAGGTCGGTACTTGCAGGGTATAAGGTTGTGTTTGTTCCCTTCAAAAATGGCAAGCCAAGCGGACCGGCTTCGGATTTTTTAACTGGGTTCAAAAAGTCAGAAACGGAAGAAAAAGAAGTGTACGGCAGACCAGTTGGTGTGGCGATGTTGGGGGATGGTTCATTACTGATTACAGATGATGTGAATGACCGGATTTGGCGGGTAAGTAAAAATTAGTTTTCTATTCTTGATTTCTATACGCAACAGACAGTAACGGAATAATCCATCACTGTCTGTTGCTTGCGTTTAAGAAAGTGCATTAGCTGAATTTAGGTTGACATGAATCAGTGGAAATAATGAGATAAATTTTTAATCCTGCTGTAAGATTAGTTTAATTTCGTGCCAAGATGAATTTGAAATTTATTAGTGCAGATGAAGCCGTAGCGCTCGTCGGGAACGGAGACAGAGTATTTATCCATGGTTGCGCTGCTACGCCAGTCAGTCTTGTAAATGCCTTATTGAAAAGAGCCGGAACCATTCATAATGTCGAGCTCGTTTCTATCAGTACCTATGGTTCATTCGATTGGAACCGACCCGAAGTATTCGAAAGCTTTAACCTGAATTCTTTGTTTGTGTCAGGCAATGTTCGCGCCTGGGTGAATGAGCATTCCGGTGATTATGTTCCTGTTTTTCTTAGTGAAATTCCCCGATTGTTCGACCAGAAAATTTTATCGCTGGATGTTGCTCTGATACAGGTTTCTCCTCCCGATCAACACGGTTTTTGTACGCTTGGAACTTCTGTTGATGCAGCATTGAGTGCCGTGAGAAACGCACGCTTGATTATTGCGCAAGTCAATCCCCGAATGCCAAGGGTGCTGGGTGATGGTATTGTTCATGTTTCAAAATTTGCTGCCATGGTGTGGGAAGAATCCGAATTACCGGAGGTCGATTATTCAGCAGAGAATACACCAGTCATTAATAAAATAGGGAATGAAATAGCTGCATTAATTGAAGATGGTTCCACACTGCAAATGGGAATCGGAGGTATTCCGGATGCAGTATTGAATGCGCTTAAGAATCATAAAGGTTTAGGAATTCATACAGAAATGTTTTCAAACGGTATTTTGCCTTTGGTTGAAAAAGGTGTGATTACCAACGAGCATAAAAAAGTGGCCTGTGGCAAAATTGTGACTTCATTTGTTCTGGGTACTAGGAAGTTGTATGATTTTGTTGATAACAATCCTTCAGTGGCTTGTATGGATGTTGGTTTTGTCAATGATACCGATGTAATCCGCAGAAATCCTAAAGTGGTCTCTATCAACAGTGCTATAGAAATTGATATTACAGGTCAGGTTTGTGCCGATTCAATTGGTACCTATCAGTATTCCGGAATAGGAGGACAAATGGATTTTATGCGTGGAGCCTCATTGTCGGTAGGAGGGAAGCCAATCATTGCACTTCCTTCTACAACTAAAAGTGGCTTGTCACGAATCGTATCTCTGCTGAAACCAGGTGCAGGTGTGGTAACAACCCGTGGACATGTTCATTATGTGGCTACCGAGTATGGTATTGTAAACCTGTATGGTAAAAACATGGAACAGCGTGCAAGGCTATTAACCGGAATTGCACACCCCATGCATCGTGAAAGCCTGGAGAGAGACTACCATCTCCGATTTGGCTCAATGCTAAAGGGGATTTAGCGCTGTAGTTTCTGTTTTTTTCTTGAATAAAAACTTCTTTTCTGCAGTTCAGTCGTGCTGAAAACGGGTGGGATTAAAGGTTGTGGTTCTGATGCAAATGGCTTATTCCTTACTTGGTATAATTGTTTGAAAACAGTTTGCAATGCAGCCAGGCTGTAGGCACCAAACACGGTGTGTCCACCCTCATACATTTGTAGCTGATATTCTTCAAAAGTGGTAATGTAACCGGAGTATGAGTTGGCATAGGGGCAAAGGATTACCTCTTTTATATTTTCGTTTGAATACAGTTCTTCAATTGATTTTTTCAACCTTCGCCCTGCCGTGGTTGTTATTTCAAATGGAAAGGCAGCCAATACAATTTCGCCAATCTGCACAAGCTGAACCGGAAGAATTTGTGGGGACCAGGTATTTTCTTTTAAGGCTCCTTCACGATGGAATCGTTTGAAAGTTGCAACTGTTGGGTCGGCAAATCCTGGGATAATAACATCTTTTACATTGCTTGTTCCCATCATTTTTTTTGCGCCGGTTTCCAACACAATGTCTTTATTGCCTTGTGCTTTATATTTCGAAAGAATGATCGATGAGTTTTTGCCATGAAAGAGTTTTGTTGTACTGAGTTCAAACCCTTTTATAATTTGTGTTCCTGCTTTTGCAATGCCTAAAACAAGTGGCGCAGCTCCGGGCCCATCCATTTTTGCACCGCCCAGCATAGATAGTCCGATGCAGGAAGGGCTTGTTGTTTTAACGTCAGTTGTTTGGCTGTAAAAGGTATCTGCCGCTATTTTTGAAAAGTCGAAAAAGCGAACAACACATTTAATGTCATTTTGATTTAATTCTTCCCCCTCGGTGGATTCAATCAATTCAAGGGCCTTTTTATATTGTAATTCTCCATTGTATTGTGCACTGGCTATATCATCCGGATATTTCCCTTCCCAATAACCTCTTTGGCTTTGGTGTTTCCGGTTGTAAATAAATTTTGGTGTGACATCACCAGCTGTACCTTGTGCAAATGCGCCCACATAGGTTTTATTTTGACGCCTGAAATGTGCTTCAAGATAGTTTGCTGCATAGCCTTTATTGTCTGCATTAATCAATTTGTTGTCATTTGAAATGCTTGTTGCATGAACGCCGAACCAATTAATGGAACCCAGCGGTCTTGCATCTTTTGTTTCAAAATGAATTAATGTCATTTCTCTGTTTACGGCTTTGTGACGCTCTTCAGGCGGCAGTTTTACAACACCATTATTCTGATTGTATGCTGGTAGCGAACGGTTGAATGCGACTTCCCAATCTTCAGGGAAAAAGCCTTTACTCAGTTTAATTTTGCAAGGAATCAGGGTTTGATTAGCAGCATGGATTGAACGTGCAATTTGTGTACACAGAGAATCAAATATCTCCGGTATATATCCGGGAATCGACATGTTGTAGGAGGCGTAATGACAATAACCACCCGGAGCGCTATGCGTGTGCTGCGCCATAATCATCACATTTTCTTCTGTAAAAACCTGTGTGGAGCTATTTGTTTGCAGCAGTTTGATTACGCCACTCTTCAATTCGGATGGAATAAAACATAGTTCGCATTCTACAATTACAAGTTTAATTTTCTTAAAATCTTCCAGCACAAAGGTTCTGGCGAATAATGGAGTCTGTATTCCCTTAATCACATTAAAGGCCATACCGTAACCCAACATGCCTGCACCTTCTTTATAGTTGGTTATTTCTGTTTTATTTAAACCGATTTTAAACGCATTGGTCTGAGCAAGACTGCAGGTTGCAGAAAGGAACAGAAGAAAGAAAAGGTATTTATTCATAGCAGGTCGATGCACAAGGAGCCATCCATTTTCTAAAAGTAAGGTTTTGATGACAGCTAAAGAAAATAGCTACGAATATCGTTTTGAAATTTCGGACTTAAAAACTTTATTGTTTTGTTGTTTGTGGATGGTCAGCACTTTTTTTAATGGCAGGATAAAAAAGATATCCGATAAGAATACCACTCAACAAACCACCAATATGTGCAGCATTATCCGTATTTCCCTGAAGGCCCATTAATAGATTGAATACCACAAAAAACAAGAGACTCCGCAACATGGTTTTCCTGGCAGTTTTTTGAAGATAATTGGTAGTAAGTAATGCAAAGAATACCCCATATAGTCCAAATATCGCTCCTGATGCCCCAACACCGACACTGTGCGGATGAATAATCAGACTGGCGATTCCTGCGCTGATACCGGTTAAAACATACGCGGATACTAATCTTATTCTCCCGATTAGCGGTTCAAGATACATTCCGGCATATAGCAGTGCAAATCCATTCATTATTAAATGCATGGCTCCTGCATGTAAAAACATATAGCTGATAAGTCTCCACCATTGCCCGCCGATGACAGCATCTTTAAAATTTCCTCCCCACACAAAAAGACTTTTTGCTGTTGGAGTGATAGGGGAAACACCTGCGATAATCATCATCAAAAAAAGAATAGCGCAAATATAGAGCAACAATGGTGTTACTATATAGGTTTTCGACAGTAGTAATGCTCCGTATTTTTCACGATACATCGGATGCTTACTCCGTTCCTTAATAGAAAGGTTTTCCGTTTGTTCATCCAATTCAGCTTTCAATTGAGCAACGATTTTTACATTTTGCTCCTGACTCCAGTAGTATTCATTAACTGGTGAAACTTGAATGCCAGCTTTGTCGTCGACGATAAAAATTTGTACAAATTCTCCACGTGAATCAGTGCTGAAAGGAGTTTGATACAGCAGTTGATTCTCTGTGAAATTTAATAGCTGCCAGTGTAACGTTAATGCCGCGTCATGAATTAAAGCAGCAAACTGGCTGACAGATTTGCCATTCATTATTAATTCTTCCGAATATACTAAGTCGCCTGCTTCTTCCACTTTTTCCTTAATTATTATAAAGGTAAGTTGCCGGGAATCACAATTTTTATTCTATAAAGCTAAGCTGCAATCAGTAAATCTGATATTGGTTGCTATTGTATTAATCAGGTAGTTGTTTCAGCACTTTTTGATGATAAAACCTGATGGCATAGCCAGGCCGAAAAGGCAATGCCTGCTGTATAAGCAAAGGAAGAAAGCAAGTCTCCCCGCAAAATGAAAAAAGACATGCCGATAAAAGACGGATATAAAAGTGAGGGAAGGTTTTTTTGCCCGGATTTCCAGTAGAGCCTGTCGTATCGGCCGGATAAGAAAGCAAACAACGCTATAAAGGCCAGTGAGCCAATAATGCCAAAATCAATGTATCCTTCTGCTATCAGGGGGCTGCTGTAATTGGTAAAATCTGATCCTGGTTTTGGCAAGTTGACAATTGCACCACTGCCAATAGTTTTGCCTGGCCATAAGGTTCTGGGGATAAAAAATAAGCAGGTAGTTGATAATTGTTTTCCAAAGGATAGCCCATGCTGCTGCACATAAATTATAGTATTTCTGAATGAGGAGTAGGCGTCAAAATCCTGTCCGCAAAACGCATTTTCAAAGAGAGAATAAAATCCATTTCGTCCGCTTTCCCAGGATGAAAATACTTGTTCAGCGACATTTTTTTTCATTCTGGTCAAATTAAATAAGGGGAAAATTATCAATAAACCTCCTGTTATTAATAGATTGAACAGTTGTTTTCGTCGAACAAAAAATGCCTTATACCAACTGAGTATTATTCCGAGGTATAAAGTTGCAATCCAATATCTTGGCACAGCTGCA
This sequence comes from Chitinophagaceae bacterium, assembly GCA_041661485.1. Taxonomy (GTDB): domain Bacteria; phylum Bacteroidota; class Bacteroidia; order Chitinophagales; family Chitinophagaceae; genus Rurimicrobium. Next base: position 49,300 of record JBAZUJ010000011.1, on the reverse strand, counting down.
GGAAAATTTGTGATTAAGGATAGGGAAAGGATTGGTAATAAATATGCACTGTTTATTTTCCCTGCTCTGTATAGGTAAATCGTTGCAAGACAGTAATAAAGAACGATTCCTTTGAGGGTTTTGTCGGCAAGTAAATTCAGGGAGCTATTTTGAATAACAATGTTGTCCTCAGCCGCACTTCTGCTCCAAAGGTTTCCGGAAATAAAATATTGAATAAGAATTACGATGAAAAAAAACACCATCCCTGGTAGTTTAAATCTGTTTAGATTGATTTTCATTTCTCCTTCAACGGAGTTAGTCAAATTATCTTTCCCAAGCCTGTTTTGATAAATAAAATGGTATAAAATCATGCCCAGAATAATAATGGTATTGCAGATTGCGAAACTGTATTCATTGCCGGAGTTACGCATCCAAGGAAAAGGAAATTTGCCACTTAAGTACTGCAGAAGGGGTGTAGCACCCATGAAAAATAAGCAGAAAATATTGAACACTTTATTGAGGGAAAAGGGCAATTTATCCTTCATTAATCCATAAAGTGACATGGAAATTATGAGCAGAAATCCAAGGATATTTACAATCATCCAATTGTTCAAATTGCTTTCAGTTTTTTAATTCTACCCCAAATATAAGAGCATTAAACCGCCTATCCTCATTCGGTTAGTGATTGCTTATGATAATTTGACAGTTTACTTGTCAGCGATTTTCTTATGTAATTTAAATCCGGTCTTACATCATTCCCATTTTAGCATTTTGGTCAGGGTATTTAAGTGTAGTTTGCGCTTGAATAAAACATAAACGTTATGAAAAATTTAGTTTGTATTGCTTTTACAGCATTCGTTTTTACCGGTTGCGGCGATGATAAAGCTGCAGAGCAAGCACGATTACAACAGCAACGCAGTGTTGATTCTATGGCATTGGTGATGCAGCAACAGCAAGCCGAAATAGCTCATCAGCGTGCTATTGATTCAATGAACGCTGTAGTAGCTGCAAAAGAGGAAGAAACCAGAGCGGCCAAAAATGCCCGTGTTGCCCGCTCATCAAATTCTACAACCTATGTGCAGTCTAATGCAGCAAGAGCAGAAGCTACCCCTGTAGAAGCAAAAAGGAAAGGTTGGAGTGGGGCCGCTAAAGGTGCCGCAATAGGCGCTGGTGTTGGTGCGCTGTCAGGTGCATTGATAGATGATAAGAAAGGTCGTGGTGCCATTATTGGTGGCGTTGCAGGTGCGGGAATTGGTGCCGGAACGGGAGCGATTATTGACGGATCTAAGAAAAAGAAATAGCTTGCTTTTATAGGAATTAAATGAAACGCAAAACTGACAAACCTTTTCAAAGTTTGTCAGTTTTTTTATTTTCTGCTATTCAGCTATTAATATTACTTGATTTGTTGGTATATCTACAAACGCTTGTATAAACTATCGGCTTGTTGTTTATGCATTATTACTTTGCTGAGATATTTTTGAGCATAATTTCTCAAATCTCTGTCCCAACCTGTTTTGATTTGATTTTCCAGAATGGCAATTGCATTGTTGTGAGCTGTAAGTTGCGAGCTCAAATAGGCAATGCTGAAAGTCCTTCCCGAAAGCGTATCCATATTTTGATTAATAATTGACGACATAGAGTCTGGTTCACCTGGCAGGCCATAGCTTTTTTGAAGAGCCAGGGTTTTTAATTCTGCCTGAGCCATTTCGTGGTCCATTTTCATCATTGATCCGAACCAGCGAACCATACTGTCTCCATTTTTATTCGCAATTTCACCTGCGCTTATTTCTGCATAATTACTGTATGAAATCATTTTCATAAATTGTCGATCCGGTTCTGCTAACGGGGTCGGCGGGTTTGGTTCTGTGCAGGATGCAAAACAAATTCCTGCCAGCAAAATGCTTCTTGATAAATACCTGGTCATAATTGGTTGTTTTTAACGATGGATTTTATAATCACATCAAAATCAACCGCAAAGGTCTTGTATTAGCTGTCGTTGGTTTTACATTATTCTGCTTCAGAATTTTCATAATTATGTGGTCAAATTTTTCCTCATTTAAATATAGAAGACAAGAAAGCCCGCTAACGGAAAGTCAGCGGGCTTTTGAAGTAAAAGGAAAATGTATTAGTCGATTACCAACATCGCATCTCCATAACTGAAGAAGCGATATTTTTCTTTAATAGCGGTGTTGTAAGCTTCCATAGCCAGGTCGTAACCGGCAAAAGCGCAGGTCATAATCATCAGGCTCGTCTTAGGAAGATGGAAGTTTGTTACCAGTGAATTGGCAATTGAAAATTCGTGTGGTGGATGGATAAATAAGTTTGTCCATCCATCAGCTGGTTTCAATAAACCTTGTGCTGTTACTGAACTTTCCAAAGCACGTAAAGTTGTTGTACCAATTGCGCAGATCTGACGACCTTCTTCTTTTGCTTTATTTACAAGATTGGTAGAATAGTCGTCAATTGCGAAATATTCTGCATCCATTTTGTGTTTCGAAAGATCCTCAACCTCTATCTGACGGAAAGTTCCCAATCCGATATGCAAAGTTGTTTCTGCGAATTTTACTCCGACAATTTCAAGACGTTTGATTAGTTCGCGGCTAAAGTGCATACCCGCAGTTGGAGCAGCAACTGCACCTTCATGCTTTGCATATACTGTCTGGTAGCGTTCTTTATCTTCTGCATCCGGTTTGCGTTTAATATACTTTGGCAATGGCGTTTCTCCCAGCAAATCCAGCATCGCGCGGAATTCGTGGTCTTCACCGTCAAACAGAAAACGAATGGTACGGCCACGGGAAGTAGTATTGTCGATTACTTCAGCTACCAATTCATCGTTATCGCCAAAATAAAGCTTGTTTCCCACGCGGATTTTACGGGCAGGATCTACAATAACGTCCCAAAGACGGTTTGCTTTATGCAATTCGCGAAGCAGAAAAACTTCGATTTTAGCACCTGTTTTTTCTTTTTTACCATATAGGCGGGCCGAAAAAACCTTAGTGTTATTGACAACCATTACATCCTTGTCGTGAAAATACTTCTTGATGTCGTGGAATACTTTATGTTCTATTTTTCCCGTTTTACGGTGCACAATCATCAAGCGGCTTTCTTCGCGTTGCTTGGTTGGGTTTTGTGCAATCAGATTAAGGGGAAGGTCGAACTTAAATTGCGATAACTTCATATCGTAGAGGAAATGATTTTAAAATAGTGGGCAAAGGTAAGCAATACGCTAAAAGAAACGAAATATCATTTCTGAGGCTCTAGCCAAGTTTTTATTAAAAATCAGTTCCAAGTGAAAAATACAGGACTGGTTTGGGATCTCCGTTTTTATTCCAACCCGCGTCAACCCGCAATTGATACCCCGATATTGCCATCCTCATGCCCAGACCATAGCCCAAAGAGATACTCTCTCCAGCCGGCATATTTACATTTACCGATACCGGTGGCTGGCTAAGGCTGATGTTTTTGCTCATCGTTTTGTCATTTGGAAAAAATCCGTTCCAGGCTAATCCTGCATCAGTAAAGGCTACCAGTTGCAAACTGCGCAATAATTTGGACTGAATAGGTCTGCGAATCAGACTAGTCAGAATCGGGAATCGGAATTCCGAATTAGCTAATGCATAGCTATTGCCATTCCGGGCATTTTGCTTATAGCCACGTAGGTTGTTGCTTACAGTTTGGAAACCATAGTTTTCCTGTCCAACCGGACTTTCGGGTGTAGCATTCTGATAGTTTATCCAATTATCAACTCCCCCCAGGAAATACAATATTTTTTGTTTGCCACCACTGTGGGCAGCTGCCACACGGAAAGCCCAGATCAGGTTTTTATATATTGGCAAATAGTTGCGGACATCAAATCCAAAATTGTAAAGACCGCCCGCTCCGCCATTCATCTGGTACATATATTCTCCAAAAATTTTATAACGGAATCCGTTTCTGATATTGTTTTCAATCAGTTTTGTGTTGTCAAAAACGAATTCTGCCCTGCTCATTGTCCAATATTTCTTTTCAGAAGGAACAATTAGTGTGAAGGTGTCGATAGCCTTAAAGTTAAGAGCATCCTGGCGAATGCCGAGCTGGAAGCGAAGGCTGCGTAAACGGTCAATCGGGTAGGACCCGCTTCCCTGCAGGAGTGTAGTGGCTGTTTTGCCAATGCCTAATGTAGTGAATAATGGATTACCCATTGTGTCTGTGAATAACAAACTATATTGCTGAGTGTTGGTGCTGCGCAATAGGGTTACGTTCCAGTCGAAACGTCTTTTCACATTTTCAAACTGTACATAATAAGTGGAACCAGGATTGCCAAATGGCAAACGGAAACCGCCTGAAATACGATAATTCTCCATCATATCGTCCATGCTCAACGTTACTAATCCACCCAAAGATGGATTCGCATATTGATTGCCATTCTGGCTAGCAGATTGGTAACGGTTGAAAAGGATATTATTATCAATACTTACAGAAAATTCATTGGCTTTGAAACCCGTTCTATATGGTTGGGCTTTCATTTTCATATAGGTGCTATCTGCTGCAGGAACGGCGATAACTTCATCTTCCGGATTACTTTCTTCCACTAAGGTTGCTGAAGAATCAATCGTAATCGGTGCAACTTTATTATCAAATTCAGACTGGAATGTATTGCCTTCAGAAAGCTGAACACTCCCGCTCTGAGGATTGTTGCGGGAAGATGAACGGTTTTTTCGAACTTTTGCCGGTTTAGGATCTTCGGGAGTCATTCCAATCTTCTCAGATTCTTCTTCTTCCAAAATAGCCTTTTTTACTTGTGGTATGGGTGCATCTGTTCCTGGTATGGTAATCGGATTTACATAAGCACAATAATATCCATCCTGTTGAATTACATCAGCTATCAGATTGCCGGCCGGATTATATTGATGACTGGTAAGGCTATGAGCCAGATTGGTGGCAGGCACCCAATAAGCAGAATCCTGGTTATATTGATTGCGGCCAAAAACGACTACATACTTATTCTTTACCCCTTTAGCATTTGTTATATACGCGAAATTGTCAGTTCCATATTGTATTGGCTGAGTGATAATGGTATTTTTATCAGCATCGGAGCAACGCAATAAGGCAGGACTTTTGGTCTTGGTGTCGTAAAAGAAAACATTCATTGGTCCCGTTGGTAATTCATTCACCTCAGTAGGCACATTCATATTCGCTTTCGGGCGGTTTGACAAAAACACAATTCCTCTTTTCCGGCCTCCGGTGACAAATGAAGGTTGCACATCATCCCAGCGGTCGTTGGTAAGGTTGCGCATTTTTGACCCTTTGATCGTGAAAAAATAAAGGTCAGTCTGGCTCTTGCGAATAGCGGAAAATACAATGCCATTATTATCTTCATCGATTGCCATGCCCAATGCCCGGTCGAAACGATTGTTGGGTACTACATAAGTGAAAATTCTTCCTTTGGTGGCGTCATAGATACGCAGACGCATTCCAAATCCTTTTTTGTACAAAATGGCCAGTTTATAACCTGTATTGCTCCAGGCCATCAGTGGATAGTTCGGATCTGCAGGTTCGTTATAGTTTTTTTCACCACCTTCCAGGATAACCGATTCCTGTTGCTCGCCCACATTGTGTTTCAGGCACACTTTAAATTCTCCGTTTTTCCATTTTACGTAAGCCACATCGGCTCCACGCGGAGAAACCCTGATGTCGCGAATGATACTGTTATCAACAGGGACTTTTATTTTTACAACTGCAGTATTGATATCCCGAACCTCTTTGTCAGCGGCATCCCTTACGAACGCATCTTTGTAAAATGCAAGGCATGAATCGAAAAATTTTACGACATTCATTTTGTACCTGCTTTTCAAAGCTTTGTTCATATTGCCTTTGCTTTTCATTGCGTTTAGCAAGTCTTTGCCTTCCTTTTTGCCATATCTTTCTGCCACATATTTCCAGAAAGCATGGCCGGCAAGCGGGCCGTTTATTTCAGTAAAATCATAGAATTTCTTCCTGGGAGATCTTTCCAGCAGACCTTTCCAGGCTTTGTCAGTTTCTTCATTCCAGCCATCAGCAGCGTAAGCAATAAAACCATCCTGAACCCAGGCAGGAATATTGTTTTTAGCTGAATTGTAGACAACAGAACGGGCATTTCCTCCCTGCACTTTTTTGCGCAACAGTACTTCTGATATGCCATTACGGATTTGCATACGCAGATCAGTGTGAACACCGGTGAAATAAACAACCAGTTTGTCGTCTGCGATATCTACGCTTCCGCTGTTCGATGCTCTCATCTGAGTAGCATCGTTTTGTCGCCCAATGTTGGTTTGGCGATATTCATCGTAAGAATTGTATACAATAATGTTGAACTTGTCACTGAATTTACCGCCCGATTTTTTCTCTGCAGCAGCGATATCATTTTCGGCCTGCTCGGCTACATAGCGCGCAAGGTCTTTACCCGAACGGTCGTAATGGTAAATGCGAAAGTGATTGGTTTCGAATACTTTCCAGTCAAATTTGCGAAACTGAAGCCGGTTTTGGCCATAGGTTTCCAGGTAGGTTTGTGCTTGAATATTTGTTGAAAAAAGAAAACAAAACAAACTCAGGACTGATAATATGAGTCCGAATTTGCTTTTCTGTTGTTTTTGATTTTGAGGCATATTTCTTTCCGCTTATGGATTATGTATAAAAACAGCCTGACACTGCTTTTTAAGAACGTAAATTACTCAATTATTCGTAAGATGGAATGAAGGAAGCTTTTATTTTCTATACTAAACAAATATTAGGGGCCCAGTTCAATATTTTATTGATAAAATTTGAATCGTTCTTTCACATAATGTTAATTATTATTACTGCGTTATAATCTCTGACTTTATAATATTTTAGCCATTAAAACACTGAAAGATTTAAGAAATAAGACGGTTTATTGGTAACGGCATCTATATTATATGGTTTTTGTGCAATGACGCAAACTCAAGTCCTGCCTAAAACTAAAAAATGGCAGGCAGGTTTGTTTGCCGAATATCAGAAAGAATTTGAATCCGACCCTATTTGGAATAATGAAAACAATTTTGGTGTAGCAGCAGGCGCATCTTTGAGGTATCGTTTATCTCCAACCTTCAGTATCGCAGCCACACCCGGAATCTCACTTGTCAGATATCGGTATTTTGCCGATCCATTGCATTCTGGCCGTTATGTGCCTTTAGCTAATGAAAGTGAAGCAGGTAAATCTACTCCCTACCAATTACACTTCAAATAAATCTGTACAGCAAAAAGTCTTTGTTTCAACCGGCGTGGAATTGTTCAAAAATATTACATCAAATACCGAAGTTCTTTATACAAACATTGCATCGAATGCAACAAGAAATGAATCTTATTCCTATAATGGAGGCCGCATAGGTGGTCAATTTATGGCCGGTTTAGGCTATAATTTTAAAGCTCTTGGATTTCGGTTTAGGCTATAAAATGTATTTGACCGGTGGATATGCCACAGTTTCAAGAGATATTTATACCCCAAGTCTTAAGTTGAATTGTTTTTTAATCAATAGCTGCGATACGAGTAGTAAGTACTAAATTTCCTGAAATTTGCATTTCAGGCATTGGTAGGGCAATTCTCCGGGATTTTAAGGATAAACATATTAGTATAGTGAAATTTAATAATTAATAAAAATAAATGCATTTAAATATAAAATTATATATTGGTTATGCTATAGATTTGGATGAAATTATTTAGTCCAAATCTTATTTATGGTTCGCCCATCAGACTGTCTTAAAGTTTTCCTGTTCATTTTATTCCCACATGTCCTTTTCGCACAAAAAGCAGACTCTGTGACAGTCATACCAGAAAAACAAAAAGCAAGTTTTGGGATTTGTTTTGCACCGGAATATAATCTGATAGGCCTGACCTCTGAAAAGCGATCAGTAAATTTTCCTGACAAGACAAAAGGGCGGTTTGGATATTCCGCAGGACTCAGTTTCCGGTATATGCTCAGTAAAACCCTATCTTTTAAAACATCGGTAAGCTACGAGATGAAGCAGTGCGACTTTATGTGCTCGGGTCTCACTTTAAAACAGGATTATGACACAATACTACATGGCTATACGTCTACGTCTTCTCAGATTACCGCCTACAAGCTGCAGGAAATAGATATTCCGCTCCTTTTTTCGTTTGACGATAAAAAAAACAGGATTTTTTTGAATATTGGTGTCGACTTTGCCTATGTTTATAAAAATCAAACAGCAAGAAAATATGTATTCGGGAAAGGTGGAGAGGAGGAGATAATCCTTCAAAACAGTACTTTATTGAATGTGGGTTCAGTATTAGGTTTTGGATTTAATGTCCGTTCCCAAAAGAAAACATTCTTAACTGTTGAATACTTTTTTAAAATTTTTTACAAAAAATATGGCCTTCCTTCACTGAATGAAAGCGGTCAGATGATTAACCTTGGCCTTAAAACAAGCTGGTATTTTATTCATTAATCCGCAATGGGGTATCGGGAGCCTGGTTTATCCACATAATTGGGACAAAAAAACGGCAATTAATATTAAAATATTAAAATCTCGTGTACCTTCGTTGCCCAAATTCAAAATCTAAATTTTATGCAGGAAAACGGAAAGAAAAACCCATCGGCAAATCTTGCCCATATTGGGTTGAACGTAGCTATTGCTAATTGGAATCTTTCGAATGAAGAGCTAACAAATAAAACGATTGAGCTCGGCCAGGGCGAACTGAACGACACTGGCGCTTTGTGCGTAAGTACAGGCAAATTTACAGGCCGTTCACCTAAAGACAAATTTACCGTGAAGGATGCCATCACTGAAGATTCAGTAGATTGGGGTGATGTAAATATTCCTTTTGCTCCGGATGCGTTCGACAAATTGTACGACCGCGTGTGCAAACATCTTGAAGGCAAAGAAGTTTGGGTGCGTGACTCTTATGCTTGTGCTGATCCAAAATATCGCCTGAACGTTCGTGTAATCAACGAAACACCATGGGCAAACCTTTTCTGCAACGACCTTTTCCTGCGTCCAACTGCTGACGAAATCAATACCCAAACTCCTGACTGGCACATCATCCAGGCGCCAAGCTTCCAGGCTGACCCTGCAATCGACGGTACACGCCAGGCAAATTTCACCATTGTAAACTTTACCCGCAAAGTCATTTTGATTGGTGGTTCTGGTTACACAGGCGAAATGAAAAAAGGTATTTTCGGTGTGTTGAACTTTGTTTTGCCACACGACCATAAAGTATTATCCATGCACTGCTCGGCCAACGAAGGTAAAAATGGCGATGTAGCTTTGTTCTTCGGTCTTTCCGGTACGGGTAAAACTACTTTGAGTGCTGACGCAAACCGCGCTTTGATCGGTGATGATGAGCACGGATGGGCTGAAGGTTCTGTATTCAACTTTGAAGGTGGTTGCTACGCAAAATGCATCGATCTGAGCGCTGAAAAAGAGCCTGAAATCTTTGCTGCAGTAAAACCGGGTGCATTGCTGGAAAACATTACTTTCCTGCCAGGTACTAAAACGGTAGATTACACAGATGGCAGCATCACAGAAAATACACGTGCTGCTTACCCGATTTATCATATCAACAATGCGAAAGAACCATCTTATGGTGGCGAACCGCAAAATATCTTCTTCCTGACTTGTGATGCATTTGGTATCCTTCCTCCGATCTCTAAATTGACCACGGAGCAGGCAATGTACCATTTCATCTCTGGTTACACGGCGAAAGTTGCCGGTACAGAAGTTGGTGTTACCGAACCCCAAACAACCTTCTCTGCTTGTTTCGGCCGTGTATTCCTGCCTTTGCACCCTGCAAAATATGCTGAGTTGTTGGGTAAAAAACTGGCTGCAAATCCGAACATCAATGTTTGGTTGATTAACACAGGTTGGAGCGGTGGTGCTTACGGAACAGGTAGTCGTATGAAACTGAGCTATACCCGCGCAATGATTACAGCTGCAATGAAAGGTGAATTGAACAATGTGGAGTATACTGCCCACAATGTGTTTGGTGTATTGCAACCACAATCCTGCCCGAATGTGCCAACTGAAATCCTGAACCCACGCGAAACCTGGGCAGATAAAGAAGCTTACGATAAAAAAGCATCTGAACTGGCTGGTTTATTCAACAAAAACTTTGAAAAATATGCAGACAAAGCAAGCGAAGCAATTAAATCTGCTGCGCCAAAAGCTTTGGTTAATGCTTAATTATTAAGTACAATCATAAAAAAATCGCCGCTGACAGAAATGTTAGCGGCGATTTTATTTTATCAGGTTTGTTGAACTATTTTGATTTCATATCGTCAATCAATGTGAGCAATTGAGCACTGCTTAGTTCCTGAAGACTGAAAGTAATGGGCACATATGTTGCTGCGCCAGGTTCTGCAATGGTTACTGTTTTTTCTTCTGCATAAAACTTGCCATCTTTTGCACTGATTGCAAGGAATGTTGCTTCCATGCCGGCCGGAATCATGGCCTGATAACTATGAAAGCCTTGGTAAGCTTCGGGTGGGGTAAGAATAACGTTGTAAAGCTTGATAACCGAATTTACACCTTTGGGTTTGAAGTATAGCATTGACGGCTCTTCTCCACCATAATTGTTTCCTGTGGTATTATTGAACTTATTCCCGAAGTAAGCCATCACTGTTGTCTTGGTGCCGGGGATAGAATAAAGTGCATCGCAGTTTACCCATTTAAACAAACTATCCAGGCGAAAATCCATTGTATTGTCTACGCTGTTGAAGAAAGCAAAAGAAGAGGCTTTCTGATTCCAATCCAATCCTTTGCTGACATAATATGTTGTGGTAACCGTTTTTGAATTATTCTGATAATCATATCCATTCATTGTGGAGGAAATGGAAGAATCACCCGACCACATTGGAATTTCTTTCATGCCTGCCGGCGGACGTCTTGGAATTTGCACCATCACAGCTGAGTCTTTATTCAGGTTTAGCTTGTTGGCTCCTTGTTGGGCTGCAATAAAAAATTCACCAAAAGATTCCAGCATTTTGCCATCGCTTGTTGCCGTTGGCCTGTCTGCAAGAATCATAGCGCTGGCATCCTGTATTTCTTTCACAGCCACTTCTACAGACCCGGTGGTAATGCTACCGTCAGGGTTGCGGAAGATATTGGCAGGAAATTTAAATTTGGTGCCAAATGCTGTTGTGATGGTTCCTCCACTGGCAGCGTTAATCGTGAAGTTTTGAAATGTTGGAGCCTTCGACTTTAGTACCTTGGCAAGTTCTGCTGCATTATTGTCCGGTGGAGGGGTAAGGTCAACACTGTCTTTTTTGCAGGAAGGCAGAATAGCCACTATGGCCAGGATGAGTAAATGTGATTTAAAGTTGGACAATTTCATAATTCAAAAATTTTGAAGTGAAGAATAATGAAAAGAAATCGCTTTTGTATGCAGCGAAATCCGTCACCAATACAATACGAATATAATCATTTAAAATAGCTAATATGAAATTTTTTTTAGGTGAGATAGGCTGAATTCTAAAAATTAAGCCAGGGTAGAATTACCCAGGCTTGTATATATAGAGTTGAGGACTGACCTCAAACGATTATTTTAATTTTATTAAGCAACTTCTTTGGCTGAAAGATTTTCAGTTTCCAACAATCTTGTCGAGCCTTTGCTTTTTGATATTTTATACAATGCCTGATAAATGGATGAAGTATAAACCTGTACCATTCCCTGGGTGGTTATTTTCAGCATCATCATCGAAGAGTCGGGCTGACGGGTGGTATTAAGCGCTTTTATAATTTCGGAGATTCCGGAAAACTCTTCTTTCAGAATGTTGGTCATGGTAATAAATTTCCTTTTGGATGACATTAATTTCATGTTCATTTTCCCAAATTCCATCAATTTACCCACTATTACAATAAACAGATTTTGCATTACTAAATCTATGCTACCCGAATAAAAAACAGGAAGCAAATGTGTACCAAAATTCTCGCGAAGCCTTAAGACAACTTTTGAAGAAGGTACTTTTATGAGGAGGATATTGGGGACTGTCATAAAATTCGATTTAGAAAATGAATTCGTTTTTCTAATGCAAAGGACGCAAGATGGATGAAGCTGTTTGTTATACTATTCAAAGATTCTCTTACATAATTTCCTGCTGTGGAGATTTCCTTGTTTTATTCATACAACTTTTGGCATTTAATGCAGAAGAAGCTGCGCCGCTTTGTGTTTCCAAGATATTCCTTAAGAACGGTATGGTCTTTAGGGCACTTCTTTTTGGTGTGAATCAGCCAATGGCTTTTCAGTGTATTTTCTTTTTTCCATTTCAGGAAATCGAAACTGTATTGCTGTGCTTCTTTAATCAATTGTTTTATTTTGGCAGGTGGCAAATCGCCCACTTTAGTATGAGGATCCACAGCAACTCTGTAGAGCACTTCGTTCTTTATGATATTACCAACCCCTGCAAAAATATCCTGGTCCAGCAGCGCATCACAAACCAAAGTATCTGGTATTGCTTTCAGTTTTTTTGCAGCAGCTTTTGCATTCCATTTATCCGACATTATATCGCCTGCCCAGTCGTAATGATCTTCAACCTTACCTTCAAGCAATTTTACCGAGCAGGTGTAGAAATTGAGTTCTGCACCTTTAAATGAAAGTTTCAAACGAACCGGCGAATCCTTGCGTTCATTAAAACGATAGCTGCCAAACATCAACAGGTGAATCCGGATGGTGAAATCACCAAAGCAAATCAGAAAGTGCTTGCCCCAGCTCTTGAAGGCCACTAGCTTTTGTCCGCTCAATCTTTCTTTGTCGATTTTCGCATTCCCTTCAGCGATTATTACTTTCTTTCCTTCCAGGTGCAGTTCCTGCGCCAATTCTCTGAGGATAACAATGGATGGTCCTTCCGGCATAATTTGTATTTTGACTCCAAAAGTAGATTTCGCCTGACGGGATCAATTATGCAATTGGCATTTAGATTTACAAAATTTGTGCTTGTCTATATCTTAAAATAATTTCATACAGTTTTTTGAAATAGATCAAATATTTTTATCTTGCATCAAACAAAACTCCGAATATGAAAAAGACATTCCTACTTCTTGGCACTGCATGTGCATTAATGAGCAGTTGTGGTGGCGATACAAGCACCACAGTAACTACCGGAACAAAAGACACCGCTGTGGTAGCTCCAGTGGCAGCAGAAGAAAAGAAGGCTAGTGTAAAACCAGACTCAGCCACGATGATGAAAAACTGGCAGGAGTATATGACACCCGGAGCAATGCACCAGATGTTAGCTTCACAGGATGGAAACTGGACCGCTGAATCTACCATGTGGATGAGCCCTGATGCACCACCATCCGTAACTACTTTGTCAGCAAATTTTAAAATGATTTTGGGTGGAAGGTACCAGGTACAAACCTGCAAAGGAACGATGATGGGTATGCCATTTGAAGGAATCAGCACAACGGGATATGACAATGGTAAAAAGAAATTTATTAATACCTGGGTCGATAATTCAGGTACAGGTATGATGTATTCAGAAGGAACCTGGGATGAGGCAACGAAAACAATTACTTACATGGGTAAATGTGTTGCAGCGGATATGGGTGATGGTTCTGAAACCGGAGTAAAGCAAATATTAAAAATGGTTGATGATACCCATCATGAATTTGCAATGTATATGATAGACGAGGATGGAAAAGAAACCAAATCAATGGAAATTAAGTACACGAAGAAATAGGCAAATTGCCTGTTCTTTCAAATCAGCTACCCGGACCGGGTAGCTGATTTTTTATTTCGAGCCTGCGGTCATAACGACTTCTTTGCGCCATTGTGTGACATACTTTGCGCCATTCTTTTAAGCTTATCTCAAAATTGTGCGCCCTTTCCTTTTTCTGCGAAATTCCTTTGCGACTTTGTGATTCTTTGCGCCGTGGCGTGAAAATCTCCTTACCAAAATCTTAAATTCATAAATCCGAAATCAATTTTACCTTTGCCGTTCCAAAAAATAAACAATTTAAAACAACACATATTTATGCATAACGGACATTTTCATTTTAACCAACCCGTAAACGAACCTGTATTGGCCTATGCGCCCGGCAGCAAAGAGCGTAAAGCCTTGCAGGAAGCACTGAAAGACCTGAAAAGCAAAACACATGACATTCCAATGTACATCGGTGGCAAAACTATACGCAGTGGTAAAACAACCGAACTCCGCCCTCCACACGAAACAGCCCATCTGATCGGGCAATTCCATGTGAGTGACACCAGCCACATCAATGAAGCTATTACTGCAGCACTTTCTGCCCGTGAGCAATGGGCAAATACACCCTGGGAACATCGCGCAGCCATCTTTATGAAAGCGGCAGAATTGCTGGCGACGAAATATCGTTTCAAAATGAATGCGGCAACTATGCTGGGTCAAAGCAAAAATGCTTTCCAGGCAGAGATTGACAGTGCTTGCGAACTGATTGATTTCCTGCGCTTCAATGTTCATTTCCTTTCTAAAATATACAACGAGCAACCTATTTCTCCGCAAGGCTTCAACAATCGCCTCGAGTATCGTCCGCTGGAAGGTTTTGTGGTAGCAATTACACCTTTCAACTTTACAGCAATCGGCGGAAACCTGCCTACAGCACCTGCAATGTGTGGCAATGTGGTGGTTTGGAAACCAGCCAACACGCAGGTTTTGGCAGCTGCATTATTTATGGATATTCTGATAGAAGCAGGTTTGCCTGCCGGTGTTATCAACCTGATTTATCCTTCGGGTGCCACTATTGCAGATGTTTGCTTTAAACACGCTGACTTTACCGGTATTCATTTTACCGGTTCTACCGGCGTATTCCAAAGTATCTGGAAAACGATTGGCGAAAATATCAGCAAATACAAAACCTATCCACGTATTGTTGGTGAGACAGGTGGTAAAGATTTCATCTTCGCGCACCCTGCTGCAAACGTAGATTCGGTTGTGGCCAATATTGTTCGTGGCGCATTCGAGTACCAGGGACAAAAATGTTCTGCAACCTCACGCGTTTATATTCCCAGCAATCTTGCCGAAGAAGTAAAAGGCAAGTTGATCGCAGAAATGAAAACCCTGAAAATGGGACCTGTAGATGATTTTACCAATTTTGTAAACGCAGTAATTGACGAAAAATCATTTGACAAACTGGCCGGCGCTATTGATGCTGCCAAAAACAGCAACGGCACCGCAAGTATTCTTGCCGGCGGCGGTTACGACAAGTCGAAAGGTTGGTTCATTGAGCCTACAGTAATTGAAACAACCGATCCTAAATATGTAACCATGTGCGAAGAGTTGTTTGGTCCGGTAGTTACCTTACACGTTTACGAAGCCGATAATTGGGAAGCCATGCTGGATATTGTAGACAGTACATCGGAATATGCGCTTACAGGCGCCATTTTCTCACAGGACAGGTATGCCATCGATGTGATGACAAAGAAACTGACCAATTCTGCCGGTAATTTTTACATCAACGATAAACCATCAGGTGCAGTAGTAGGGCAGCAGCCATTCGGCGGTGCACGTGCATCGGGTACCAACGACAAAGCAGGTGCACCTTTGAACTTATATCGCTGGTTGAGTTTCCGGACGATTAAAGAAACCTATGTACCGGTTGAAAATTACCGTTACCCATTCCATCAGGAAGATTAGGATTTTTAACAAAAGTGAGTATTGGAAATGTTTAATTTTACGGAAGAATAAAACACAAACAGAATAATGAACAACAATCAAAATTTCACGAATTACAAAATCGAAAGTACAACGGTCAATACTACCGGCACTTTGTCTTCTACTTACATTGCCAATGTATTTATGTGGATGTTTGCGGCATTAGGCGTTTCAACAATTTTCGCCTTATTATTTGCCAACAGCCCGGCATTGATGGAATACCTATATTCTGTTAATCCGGTGACAGGTGGTGCCAAATTGAATATGCTGGGTTATGCAGTAATGTTTGCACCCCTGGGTTTCGTTATGTTGATGAGCTTTGCTTTTCAGCGTTTATCTGCAGTTGCTCTGATTGGTTTATTTATGGCATACGCCGCTATTAATGGTATCAGTTTTAGTTTCATCCTCCTGACCTATACGTCAGGTTCGGTTATTGCATGTTTTGCTTCAGCAGCGGCAATGTTCGGCATTATGGCCGTAATGGGATACACGACTAAAAAGGATTTGACTTCCTTTGGGCGTATCCTTACAATGGGCTTAATTGGTATTGTTGTGGCAATGCTGATTAATATGTTCCTGAAAAGTGACACGATGGGTTATCTGATCAGTGTAATTGGTGTTGCGGTGTTTACCGGACTTACTGCTTATGATGTACAGAAATTGAAGAACATTGGCGCAGGAGTTGAGTATGGCGAAATATCTGAAGCAGATGGTAAAAAGCTGGGCATCCTTGGTGCACTTACTTTGTACCTCGATTTCATTAATATTTTCTTGTTATTGCTTCGCTTATTTGGCGGTCGCAAAGACTAATTTTAAAATAGTAAAACAATAAAACCACCTCAACCGAGGTGGTTTTTGTTTTTGAAATATGGCGAAATCTAAGCGGTCGCCGGATTTTTCTTTTTGTAGAATAGTAAAATACCGATACCAATCAGGATAAGACATGTAGATATAATTTCGGCCTGAGTAGGGTGCATAAAGCCCCAATCGTATTTATAGTTTACACGGATTTTTTCGATGGTAAAACGCTCCAGGCCATTAATAATAAGATAAACACCAAATAAGTGAAGTGGTTGGTTCAGGCGTTTGCGGATAAGCCAAAGGAATGGGAAAAGGACACCAATACAAACAATCGCTTCGTACAAAGCAGTCGGGAAAACGCTCACCGGCAAAACTCTTGAATAATTTCCGACATCCCCCGCAATAGCAATTCCTTCATTGTTCACATTATGCGCATAATTCATTCCCAGAAACCAATTGGGCAACCATCCCGGCGCAGGTACATAAGCGTGCGGAATGTTTGCGAAGTCCTGCATGTTTTTCGAACCGGTGTATCGGGCAAACCAATCCGGGAAAGTTTGCACTACTGTCTGAAACTGGTCTTTTGTTGCGGCTACCAAATGTCCGGATGCATCTGAAATATAAGCACTGTTGAATATCCCCCAGTCTCCATCGCCTGAAAAATGACAACCTAAGCGCCCGATGCCATAAGCCAGAATCAAACTCGGCGCAGCACAATCGCACAACACAGCAAACGGTATTTTATATTTTCTGGCATAGAAAAACAGCAAAACAGTTGCTGTAATCAGTCCTCCATAAAAGGTGAGACCGCTGCGAGAAAAAAGACTGCCGATTGGATCCACTATAAAATCATCCCATGTTTCCAGCGCATTGAAAATTTTTGCCCCAACAAGACCGCCAACTGCAGCAATCATCAAAATAGTACTCACCCGTTCGTGTGGATAAATCAGACCTTTTCTTTTTACCTTCTGCTTTGTTGCCTTGTCGATATATTCAATATCACCTTCTACAGGAATTAATAAGCCCTCTCTTTCTTTCCGCTTCATCTCTGCGCTGATAAACATTAATCCTGCAATGAATGCAAGTGCCATTAGGAAACCGAATGTTTTGAAGATTCCAAGCCATTCCGGCATCGGCGAGTTTAACAGGCTTTGGAAAAGGTATTGGAAGTCAGGATACATATGCTCAGTTTAAGAGTTGAAAATTTTTGCGCAGCGAAAATAAGCAATGCACCTGAAAGGCAATTTCTTAATTATGATAAAGTAATCGAAATAGTTAATTTAATTTTCTATGACTATATCTTGCTAAATTGATATGATTCGTTTGACAATACCGCTCCTGACAATTATATTTGCAAAAATTTTACAAAACTGTTACAAAAGTACTTTTCAGTATTATGACTTGGAAGCAACATTTCACCTCTTCTGTCGGTAAAAAATTAGTAATGGCTTTTACCGGCTTGTTTCTCATCGTTTTTTTGGTGATTCACGTTTACCTGAATGCTCAGATTTTCTTGCCGGATGGCCGGGAGAAATTCCTTGCCGGAGCACATTTTATGGGTACTAATGCACTCACCCGTCTTGCAGAAATTGGTCTTGTGATTGGTTTTTTCCTGCATATTGTTCAGGGTTTGATGCTCTGGAGCCAAAATGCTAAAAAACGTTCTGAAGGCCGTTATGCAGTAAAAGCAGGAAATGCAACCAGCAAATGGTACAGCCGTTCTATGGGATTGCTTGGAACTTTAGTATTGTTGTTCCTGATTATGCACACAGCACATTTCTGGATTCCTAACCGTGCCAACCAGTTTCAAACAGGTGAAGAAATCGATTTGTATGAGAAAATGCAAATTGTATTTCAAAATCCAATTGTTGTAGCTCTGTATGTTTTAGGTTGCGCTTCATTATGCTTCCACCTTGTACATGGTTTCTACTCGGCTTTCCAGACTTTGGGTATGGGAACCAGCAAATACAAATCGCTGATCCGCAATGCAGGTATCGCTTTCTCCATCATCGTCACACTTATGTTTGCCCTGATGCCGATTGCATTCCACTTTAATATCCTTTTAGGATAAGAAGTACTCTTTTTTTTGAACAAAATTTCTTGAAAAATTATTCAGAATATGCCACTTAATAATAGAATACCAGAAGGTGAATTAGCAACCAAATGGGAAAAATATAAATCGACCTGCAAGCTGGTAAACCCGGCGAATAAACGCAGTATTGAAATCATTGTCGTTGGTACAGGATTGGCAGGCGCTTCTGCCGCCGCATCTTTGGGCGAGCTGGGTTATAAAGTAAAAGCATTTTGTTTCCAGGATAGTCCGCGCCGTGCGCACAGTATTGCTGCACAGGGTGGTATCAATGCAGCAAAAAATTATCAGAATGATGGTGACAGTGTTTACCGTCTTTTCTACGATACAATCAAAGGTGGTGACTACCGCGCCCGCGAAGCCAACGTTCATCGTCTGGCCGAAGTAAGTGGTAATATCATTGACCAATGTGTGGCACAGGGAGTTCCGTTTGCCCGCGAATATGGCGGATTGCTGAGCAACCGTTCTTTTGGTGGAACACAGGTTCAGCGTACATTCTACGCAGCTGGTCAAACCGGTCAGCAATTGTTGATTGGTGCTTACCAGTCTCTGGAGCGTCAGATTGCTTTGGGTAATGTTACGATGTACAATCGTCACGAAATGCTGGACATCGTAAAAATAGATGGCAAAGCGCGAGGTATCATCGCCCGTAATCTGGTTTCAGGAGAGTTGGAACGTCATTTTGGTCATTCTGTATTGTTGTGTACCGGTGGTTACGGAAACGTGTTCTACCTTTCTACCAATGCAATGGGCAGTAACGTAACAGCAGCCTGGAAAGCACACAAACAGGGAGCTTATTTTGGTAACCCTTGTTTTACACAGATTCATCCTACATGTATTCCGGTTTCAGGCGATCATCAGTCCAAACTGACTTTGATGTCTGAATCACTGCGTAATGACGGGCGTATCTGGGTGCCAAAAAAACAAAATGATACGCGTAAGGCGAATGAAATAGCAGAAGAAGAAAGAGATTATTACCTGGAGCGTCGTTACCCTGCATTCGGTAACCTTGTTCCCCGCGATGTGGCCAGCCGCGCTGCAAAAGAGCGTTGTGATGCAGGTTATGGAGTAGGCGCAAGCAAACAAGCCGTTTACCTGGATTATGCAGCCGCCATTCTCCGTTATGGTAAAATCGAAGTGGGTAAACAAGGTTTGAGCAATGTTTCAGAAGCTGAAATTATCCGTATGGGTAAAGAAGTGGTGAAATCGAAATACGGTAATCTTTTCGAAATGTATGAGAAAATTACCGGTGAGAATCCTTACGAAGTTCCTATGCGAATATATCCTGCCGTGCATTATACAATGGGTGGCCTTTGGGTAGATTACGAATTGATGACGACCGTTCCGGGCTTGTATGCTTTGGGTGAAGCTAATTTTAGCGACCATGGTGCCAACCGTCTTGGAGCCTCTGCATTGATGCAAGGGCTTGCTGATGGATATTTTGTTATTCCTTACACAATTGGTAATTATCTGGCTGATGAAATTCGTACGAAAGCTATACCAACAGATCATCCTGCGTTTGTGGCAGCAGAAAAAGAAGTGGCAGACCGCATCAATAAACTGATGAGCATCAAAGGAAGTGAAAGTGTGGAAAGCATGCACAAACGCTTGGGTAAAATCATGTGGGACAAGTGCGGAATGGCGCGTAATGCTCAAGGTTTGAAAGAGGCGATCGAAGAGATTCGTGCCCTGAAAACAGAATTCTGGAGCAATGTTCGTATTCCCGGTGATATTGATGAATACAATCCTGAACTGGACAAAGCAAACCGCGTAGCAGACTTTATCGAATTAGGTGAACTGATGTGTATGGATGCTTTAAACAGAGAAGAAAGCTGTGGTGGTCACTTCCGCGAAGAGCACCAAACAGAAGAAGGGGAAGCAGAGCGTCATGATGATAAATTTATGTACGTTGCTGCCTGGGAATACAAAGCTGACAGCCAGTTCGAACTGCACAAAGAAGACTTGGTTTATGATGTTGTTCATCCAAGTGCGCGGAGTTACAAATAATTCGGCAATTCGTTAATTCGACAATTTGGCAATGATGCAAGAGAATATAATTTTAAGAAAAACAATTGAATTCTCTTTGTCCGTTATAAAATATGTTGAATTACTTGAGGCGAACAGGAAATTTATAATTGCAAACCAACTTATGAAATCAGGCTCATCAATTGGTGCTAACGTTCACGAGGCTCAGAATGCAGAAAGTAAAGCGGATTTTATACACAAGTTTAAAATTGCAGCAAAAGAAGTAGAAGAAACAAAATATTGGTTAGTTCTTTGTAAAGAATCAACAAACTATCCGGATTGTAATCATTTACAATTCTTGTTAGGAGAAATTGATAGATTATAACAAAAATAATTTCAACGAGCAAAACGAAAATTGGTTGATTACCTAATTGTCGAATTGTCAAATTTATTGATATGGAACATTATACAATGAATCTCACACTTAAAGTGTGGAAACAAAAAAACGGAAAAACAGCAGGTCGTTTCGAAACGTATCAGGTAAAAGATATTTCTTCCGAAATGTCATTCCTTGAAATGTTTGACGTGCTGAACGAACAGTTGATTGCAGAGGGTAAAGAACCTGTAGCTTTCGATCACGATTGTCGTGAAGGCATCTGTGGTATGTGCAGTATGTATATCAATGGCCGTGCGCATGGCCCATGGACGCACAATACAACTTGCCAATTGCACATGCGTGAATACAAAAATGGTGATACGATTGTAGTAGAGCCATGGCGTGCAGACGCTTTCCCCGTGATAAAAGATTTAGTAGTAGACCGCAGTTCATTTGATTCTATTATTCAGGCGGGTGGTTACATTTCTGTAAATACCGGAAACGCTCAGGATGCAAATTCATTGCCAATTGAGAAGTTGAAAGCTGACGATGCATTTGCTGCAGCAGCCTGTATCGGTTGCGGAGCCTGTGTGGCGGCTTGTCCTAATGCCTCAGCTATGTTGTTCCTTTCAGCAAAAGTGGCGCACCTGGCCTATTTGCCACAGGGCGATGTGGAACGCAAAGACCGCGTGGTGAATATGGTGAACCAAATGGATAAAGAAGGTTTTGGTAGCTGCACGAATATCGGTGCCTGTGAAGCAGAATGTCCTAAAGGTATTTCGCTTGAAAATATCGCTAAACTGAACCGTGAATATATCGGAGCAACTTTTGCGGGTAAATAAATAATTGGTTTTTATTCTTAAAGCGGATAAGCCTTCACAGCTTATCCGCTTTTCTTTGCGCAGAATGGAAGGTTATTTTATATATTTGTTTTAAATTAAAATAAAAATTCAATGAAAAGAGTACTTCTGTTGTTCTGCTCAGCAATCGTTTTTTTATCATCCTGTGATAAAAAAGATTCGCCCGATACAGTTACGCTGCCCACCGATTATTTTGCTTTTGGCGATGCATATGGAATGTGCATGAGTGATTGTGCTCATTTCTTTCTGTTGGAAAATGATACTTTGTATGCAGATAGTATGGACAGGATGACAAATCCGTGGTTATTTTCAAAAATCCCATCTTCATCCGACAAAGCTTTGAATTTGAGGAAAATACTGAATAATTTCCCTAAATACTTTTATATGAATACCGGTGGAACTATCGGTTGCCCGGATTGCGCTGATCAGGGGGGCATTTATATAGAATTTATGCAAAATGGTGTAACGAAAAAATATTCAATTGATACGGAGGTTGAAAAACAACCCATCGAAATAAGATCCTTCATAAAAGATCTTAGTGTATTTATCGGGAACAATAAGTAAGTGGTTCAATCTTAAGTTAAAAGGGCAATCCGCTATCGTATCGGATTGCCCTTTTAATATTTATCGTGATAAGAATTAGAAATCGAATGTTACGCCGATATAATTCTGTGGTGTAATTGCTTTCAATTCTTTCTTTATTTTGGCAGGCACTGCAAGTCCGTCGATAAACTGGTGCATAGAAGCTTTATTGATACCATTTTTTCCACGGGTTAATTCTTTCAATGCCTCATAAGGTTGCGGGAATTGTTCGCGGCGCAATACGGTTTGAATTGCTTCTGCCACAACTGCCCAGTTATTTTCCAGGTCCGATTCAAGGCGGGCTTCATTCAGGAGTAATTTGCCGATTCCTTTTTCAAGTGAACGCAAAGCCAGATAGCTGTGCGAGATAGGCATGCCGATATTTCTTAAAACAGTACTGTCGGTAAGGTCGCGCTGCAAACGGCTGATTGGCAATTTTGCGGCCAAATGTTCGTACAGTGCATTCGCAATACCGAAGTTTCCTTCCGCATTTTCGAAGTCAATCGGATTCACTTTGTGTGGCATTGCTGACGATCCGATTTCGCCTTTCTTCGTTTGCTGCTTGAAATAATCCATCGAAATATAAGTCCACATATCGCGTGAGAAGTCGATGAGAATATTATTGATGCGTTTCAGCGTATCGAATTGCGCAGCAAGATTGTCGTAATGTTCAATCTGTGTGGTGTATTGCATTCTTTCCAGTCCAAGTTTTTTGCTCAGGAAATCGTTGCCGAATTTTACCCAATTGGTACCCGGGAATGCTACATGGTGTGCATTGAAATTTCCGGTAGCGCCACCAAATTTTGCAGCAAAAGGTAAATGGGTGAACAATTGCACCTGACCTTCCAGTCTTTCCACAAACACCATGATTTCTTTACCCAAAGTGGTTGGCGATGCAGGCTGGCCGTGCGTACGGGCAAGCATTGAAATATTCTTCCAGCTTTTAGCCATTTTACGCAATTGCAAAATCAGGTTTTGCAGGGAGGGCAGGTATTCTTCTTCTATCGCATTTTTCCACGATAAGGGAATAGCTGTGTTATTAATATCCTGTGAAGTAAGGCCGAAATGCACCCATTCAGCACATTTTTCTGCGCCCAAAGCAGTCAGTTTTTCTTTCAGAAAATACTCTACAGCTTTTACGTCATGGTTGGTAATGCGCTCGGTCGCTTTGATGTGCGCCGCATCTTCTTCGGTAAAGTTTTGGTATATCGCACGCAATTTTGCTGGCTTAACGCTTGGCGGTAATGCAAAAACTTTCTTTTCTGCCAGGAAAATAAAATATTCCACTTCTACCAATACCCGGTAGCGGATAAGGCCAAATTCAGAAAAATAGGGTGCAAGACTTGAAAGTTGTGCCCTGTATCGCCCGTCAATAGGGCTTATTGCGGTGAGTGCTGATAATTCCATAGCCGCAAAGGTAAAATTGATTTCCCATTTATGATTTAGATTTTTAAATCTTTGCGGGATTCAGCCATTTTTAGCGGATAATTATTTTCTCCCGCCACACGTTTCCCTGTTCGTCGCGCAATTCGACAAGGTATTGTCCGCTGCCCTGGTTCAGCGAAAGGGTGCTTTTATTATTTTGAAAATCCAGCTCGTGCTGTTCAATTCTTTGTCCCATCATATTATACAGCACAAAACTGGCTTTGCTCTGCGATTGCTCGCTGCGGCTGATGTCGACTATGCCCTGGCTTGGGTTAGGGTAGACTAAAAAAACAAGTTTCGTATTCCCGGCCTGCTCTTTGATGCTTAATCCTGCCACATAAACCGATTTTTTGAAGGTGTCAATATCTACTGTTGCCAGCATTTTTACCAGGTTGTTGGTCCAGGGTATAGAAAAGGTGGAGGTGATGGTATTGGCTGCAACCATTCCTGCTATCGGTGGTAAAAAACTGCCTGAGTCACAAGTGAAAATCCCTTCCAGCATCCAGAACATTTTGGGTGGTAATGGATCACTTGTATTCATATGGAAATATGCTGACACCGGGAAGTTAGTAAGCGATGCTGTTGGTAATCCTCCGTTTACGCTCCAATCGGCTACCACCCATCCGGCCATCACCATCATGCTGCCCGGCACGCTGAAAATAACACCGTTCGTATCGCTGCGCCCCCACCAGCAGGTGTCAGAAATGAAAGCTGATGCAGTGTGTAAATTATATACTTCGTTCTGACGTTTGAAGGTATAGTCGGGATTGAAAATCCTTGCGTTTCTGATGCTGACAATGGAGCTGCCGCCGGAAGCATTCTCATTATAAATAGCCATTCCCAGTCCGTTTACATCTGTGTCGCTGGAATGATTGCCAATAATTTGCCCACCGGTGATAATGATGTCGTTATTGCCTTTGGCATAAATGCCGGCTGCATAATTAGTATCGGTTGTATTCAACCCGATGACAACACTGTCTTTCATGGTCAGGTTGCTGTTCAGCAACACCATTCCACCTCCATAATCTGTGCTATGATTGTCTGCAATAACACTGGTGTTGGATAAATAAAGGTCGGAGCCTGATGCGAAAATGCCGCCGCCGGTATTTGCATTGTTGCTGTAAATAGCAGCAGAATCGCTGATTTGCAGTGTGCCATTAATGTAAATGCCTCCCCCCGAAACTGTAGCGGTATTGCTGTCGATGCGGGCGTGTTGGGAGAGTTTAGCCACAGCATTAGCGTAAACACCTGCCCCCAGATTTGAAGTATTGTGAGAAATGGAAACAGAATCTTTCAGAAAAATTACCCCATTGGCATAGATACCCCCCCCATTATCTATTGCTGAATTGCTATCAAGTTTTACATTTTCAGATAGAGAAATACTATTTTCTGAATAAACACCTCCACCACTTTTTGCTGATTTATTTCGAATCAGAATAGCATTATTCTTCAGTTTAATGGTGCCTAAAGCACATACACCTCCTCCATGTCTACCACTATTGTTATCTAAAATAGCGCTATCGCTTATAGTTACATCCCCATCACAATAGACTGCACCTCCATCCTGTCCCTCATTTAGATACAATTTGGCATTTTCTTCTATCAAGACCGATTTGGTGGAAAAAATTGCACCACCCTCGTGAGAGGTACGATTAGAATAAATTCTTGTTTCCCCTTTAATAATTACATCGCCTAATGAATAAATAGCTCCGCCATTTCCTATTATTGGAGTCGTAGGAGTTGCAGCAGCCTCATTATTAAAAATCTCCGTTTTGCCTTTTACTATAACTACAGTTCCGGTATCAGCAAAAATACCCCCACCATTTTTTACCCCTTCATACTTTAAACTGTCTTTATAGTAACCTTTGGTAATATTTAGGTCTTTTATAAATAAGGTGTCAATAGAAGACGGAAATGAAGAATTTTTAAAAGAGATTACTGTAGCCCTTTCTTTGGTTGGTGAGAAAACAGAAGGTTGCCCAATAAGAAAGGTTTTACTCGTTGAGGTTATAGTTCCTGTTAGGTGTAAGGTCTTGTCAATTTTAATTAAGTTTTCATAGAATGCATCCGCACTCAGCACCAAACTATCATTTGCCAAAGCAGCTGCTACTGCCGCTTTAATACTGCCGTAAGTGGGACTGGTAGCCGTCCCGCCACGATAGATGGTGACCATCTGGGCTTTGCAAAACAGGGTGCTCAATAACAACAAGGAAGCGATAAATGCTTTTTTCATCAGGGTGGTGGTTTTTCAATGGCTATAAAGGTATTAATAGATGGAGGATATTGGAAAGCTACATGATATATTTCTTGAAAGAAGGCTACAAAAAAATCCCGTTCCTTAGATTGGAACGGGATTGTGGATTTATTTTCTTTCTATGACATAAAGGTCTTCATTGTCGCGCTTCATGCGGTAATGTTCCCGGGCATATTTTTCGAGCCGCTCAGGGTTCGTTTGCAACAGCTTCAGGTCCTGCTCCATTTCTTCCGTTTTGGCGGTCAGAAATCCGATATGGTCTTTCACATCCTGCAATTGTTTTTGGGTATCCTTCTGTGTCATCCAGTCGTTCTGGTCGAAGAAAGTCATCCATACCACAAATGCAGCTGAAGTGAGCAGGTACTTATTCGTGAAGAAATTGAAAACCTTTTTCATAATGCTAATTTAGAACCCCTTCTCTTTTGGAGAAGGGGCAGGGGATGAGGTGTTATTTACCAAATTTCAGTTTTTTGCCAGGATAATAAGCGCTTGCTCCCAATTCTTCTTCAATACGAAGCAACTGGTTGTATTTTGCCATACGGTCGGAGCGTGATGCAGAACCGGTTTTGATTTGTCCGCAATTCAGGGCAACAGCAAGGTCAGCAATAGTATAGTCTTCAGTCTCACCGCTGCGATGACTCATGATAGTATTGTAACCCGCACATTGTGCCATAGACACAGCATCAATAGTTTCTGATAAGGTTCCGATCTGGTTTACTTTTACCAAAAGGCCGTTAGCGATGTTTTCTGTAATTCCTTTGCTCAGGCGTTCAACATTGGTTACAAAAAGATCGTCACCTACCAGCTGAACTTTGTTGCCTAAAGCATCTGTCAGTGCTTTCCAGCCTTTCCAATCATCTTCGTCCATACCATCTTCAATACTAACGATTGGATATTTCTTGCACCATTTCACCCAGTAAGCCACCAGTTCTTCGCTGCTCATTTTAGCACCGCCCGATTTGTGGAAATGATATTTTTTCGCTTTTGAATCCCACAATTCGCTGATGGCTGCATCCATTGCAATACCAACCTGCTCACCTGGTTTGTAGCCTGCTTTTTCAATAGCTTTCAAAACGGTTTCAATCGCTTCTTCATTACTTTTGATATCCGGTGCAAAACCACCTTCGTCGCCCACATTGGTAGAATAACCTTTTTCTTTCAACACATTTTTCAAAGAATGGAAAATCTCAACACCCCAACGCAATCCTTCGCTGAATGAAGAAGCACCGGTTGGTACCACCATAAATTCCTGGAAGTCGATTTTGTTGTCTGCGTGTGCACCACCGTTCAGGATGTTCATCATTGGAACCGGTAATGTTTTTGCATTCGCGCCACCTACATAGCGATACAAAGGAAGGCCTGTGGATAAAGCAGCAGCTTTTGCAGCGGCCATACTTACAGCCAGTGTAGCGTTTGCTCCTATTTTTGATTTGTTGGCCGTACCGTCAATTTCCAGCATCAGCTCATCAATCTGGCGTTGGTTGGTTACGTCGATGCCGTACAACTCTTCAGCCAGTTTGTCGTTGATATTGTTTACCGCTTTCAACACACCTTTACCCAGATATTTTTTCTTGTCGCCGTCGCGCAATTCCACTGCTTCGTGTTTGCCGGTAGAGGCTCCTGAAGGAACGGCAGCACGGCCCATAGAGCCATCGCTGGTATGCAGGTCAACTTCAACTGTAGGATTGCCGCGGGAATCCAATATCTGGCGGGCGTGGATGTTGGTAATGAAACTCATAGAAGAACTTGTTTTTTAATTTTGCGCAAAAATAATAATTATAAGCGAGCTATAATAATGTGTGTAAGGTTAGAATTCGTTAAAAAGTGGAAAGGCTTGTGAATACTCTATTGCAGTTGGAAATCGTGTAGCAGGAATATGCAATTAAACATTAAGCATTCACCATTCTCTTACTTTCCGGCTATCACAGAAATCTCTACCTGTACACCGCGTGGCAACCCTGCTACCTGAACGGTTTCTCTTGCAGGGAAATTGTCGGTAAAATAACGCGCATACACTTCGTTAACAGTGGCAAATTTGCCCATATCCATCAGGAAGATGGACGTTTTAATGATGTTGGAAAAATCCAATCCCGCTTCGGTAAGGATGGCTTTGATATTGTTCATCACAATCTCGGTTTCCATAGCGATGTCGCCTTCGAACAGGTTGCCATCTTTGGGATCAAGAGCGATTTGTCCGGACACAAAAAGCATATTGCCATATTGTACCGCCTGGTTGTAAGGGCCTATTGGCGCCGGTGCATTATCTGTGCGAATTATTTTCTTTTCCATATCGCAAATGTAAGTGCTAAGCCTAACTTTGCCCAGCTTTATGGAACAGATTTTATTAATAGATACTTCGGCCGACAAATGTACCGTTGGTCTCGTGCGCGATGGGCAATTAGTGCAGGCTTTGCAACATACCGAACGCCAGAGCCAGGCGGCAATAATCAATCCCTTAATAGAACAATTGTGCACTGAAACGAAAATAAAACTGGCTGATCTCAGCGCTGTGGCTGTATGCTCCGGACCAGGTTCTTACACTGGTTTGCGTATCGGTCTGGCAGCGGCAAAAGGAATCGCCTATGCCTTGAGCAAGCCGCTGATTATGCATCACAAACTGGAATTACTGGCGCAGCAGCAAATTCAGCTGGACGATAATTTCTGGCAATATGCGATTCTGATTACTGCCCGCCCCGGCGAGTTTTTCTATGCTGTTTATGATGCAGAGATGAATATTGTCCAGCCTGCTATTCACGGTTCTACCGAAAGTATTCAGGCCCTGATGAATGATTTGTCTGCCACGTCCATGGCTGTGTATGGCGACCAGCATGCGGTGGAAACATTTGGTACAAGTGTCCAATTGGTTTCCGAAGTGGACTTTGCACTATGGGCATCGTTTGCTGCTGCAGGCTTTGCCAACAAAGACTTTGCTGATGTTGCTTCGGCTGTTCCTTTCTATATGAAGGAAGTTTTTATTTACGCTCCACGCGAAAAAGGAACGAATGGCGGATAGATGATTTTCGGCTAAGATTTATTTTCATTTTTTTATGGAATACCAAAAGCAGCGCTGTCTATTGTTTATAAAAATGACAATATCATGGACAGTAAAATGTTGCTTCAGAGTAATTACCTCGATATTATTTTCGATGGTAGAAACAAAGCGTACGGCAGTTATGAATTGCGTACCACGTATCCGCAAAGGATGAAAAAAGCAGGCGTCTATATTTTTATGCTTGCAGCAAGCCTTACCTTTTATACAGTATGGGCCAACAGTGCAAAAACTATACCTGTAGTGCCTTTCCCCATGCAGTTGGACACCACAAGATTTACGGCAGTAGACCTGGATATACCTAAAGAACCCATTGTTCCTCCTGCTCCTCCGCTGAAAACAGTTCAGGCTAACACCGTAAAAATGACGATACCTGATGTGGTGGTAGACAATAAGGTAAAACCCGACGATGTGATGGCAAAACAAAAAGATCTGGAAAATGCTGTGGCAGGAACCTCAAATTCTATTGGTGTTGACAGCGGAAATATTTCTTCCACAAATAATGATGGAAAACTGACTGGTACAGGTACTGGCTTTGGTGAAGGTGATGGAAAGAAATTCAAAGAGACAATACCTGTTTTTGTAGAACAAATGCCTGAATTTCCGGGAGGGCAAGAGAAGCTAATGGAGTACCTGAGTAATAATATCCAATATCCTGCACAGGCGGTCAACGCCGGTCAGCAGGGCAAAGTACAGGTAAAATTTGTAGTAAATGAAGATGGTTCTATTTCCAATGTAATTACTACAAGAGGTTTTGGATTTGGTTCAGAGCAGGAATCCATAAGGGTAGTCAGCGGTATGCCAAAATGGAAAGCCGGCCGCAATAATGGAAAACCTGTAAAAGTGTGGTTTCAGTTACCAGTGATATTCAAGCTGGGATAACTCCGGATATCGTTTTAAAGTAAAGACATAAAATGAAAATGCTCCGGGCGGATAATTCGCCCGGAGCATTTTTTATCAAAGCACTATTTTAGGGTAATAAATTATGAAGCCCAAGATCGGTAATTACACCAAATTTTACCTGAATATTATTCAATTCAAGGTCAGAAAAACTGGAGCCATCTTTAGCTTCAAATCGCACAGTGTAAGCACCTTCAGGAAGTCCGCAAAAAACAAAACGACCGTCCGGCGCAGGTATGGCGCTGTAAGTTTGACCACCCTGGATAGCATAAACAATTGCTACGGAAGCGAACGGGAATATAGTTCCTTTAATGCGTCCGTCTGTTTGCTGTGTGTAAGTGCGGATAACAGGTTTCAGGCTATAATCACCGTTACCTTGTTCAACGATTGATTTGCCCGCATCAAAATCAATCCAGAATGCGTAAGAACCGTTCACTACCAGGTCGGTCTGCAGATTAAATTTCAATCCGCTTTGTTGTGCCGATGGGGTACTTAAAGGATAATTTACTCCTTTTACTGTTACAGAATTGTTGGTTCCCAATATCATTCTCATTTGTGTTACCCGGCCGGCCGGAATTTCAGCATTACACATCAAGGTATCAATTCCGTTTCGGAAATCCAGTAAATTATAAATACCCGGACGGTAAAGTGGTAATGCAATCCATCCACCAGCTTCGGTCCCCATCTCGATGCTTTGTACATCAATATAGACAGCATCAAAATCTCCCGGGGCATCTATCATGTGTACCGCCACTTTCGCGGTGCCGGTATTGTTGTTGTTATTGGAAGAATCTTTTTTGCAGGATTGAGTAAAAGGGATAAGCGAAACGATTAAGAAGTAAACAGCTATCTTTTTCATACAATTGGTTTTTATTGGAATGAAGTAAAGACACAAAGTTAGAAACGTAATCCCCCGATAAAATGCTAAAACTGCTGATTATGGGAATGTTATAAGGTAGGATGGAGTATTGTGTAAAATTGGATATTGCAGTAATATGCATCATTTTGTTAGGTTTTATCACTACACTTTGTATTTAATTATGAAATACACTTCCAGGCTGGTTATTGAGTATTAATGAAAGTTTCAAATTGTGTTTATAAGATAATACTTCAAGATGCTTATGGGAGGAAAGTTGAAATTACAGATACTGAATAGATTAGACCATTCAAAGGGCTATTAGTGATGCATTTGAAATCGAAAAGCAGATTTCTGAGAACTGGAATCTTTTTTTGTTTGAATTGAGTGTTCAAAATTTATACTATGGTGACACCATAAGTAAAGAATACAATAATCAAGCTTTTGGTTCCTGGTATTTAGAAAATCCGGATAAGCGTTTGGTTTATGATGGAAAAGATAATCGGTTATTATTTCTGGTGAAACTAGAAGACAATTGGAAAGACATTGAAATCATCCAAAAGGAAAATCTTGCATACTCAGATTTGGTCAGGCAATTAATCAGCTTTAATGAAAAGGATAAACCTGTACATTGTTTACCTGAAAAACAACCTAATTGGTGGAAGAAATTTTTTGGCTTCAAATGGTAATTATTTTTGATCAGCTTCAATTTTTCCGTGTTATCATATCTCGCTAAGTAATAAATATTCCCCAAATTCTCCCTTCTGCCCATCATAATTCAAAAATCTGAAATCAAAAATCAATCTATTGCCCTACTTTTGCGGCTCAATTCAGCATATCAATTTGTCAATGGAAGCTACACTCGACCAAGCCAAAAAATTAGGTCTTCGCGAAGAAGAATTTGAAGCAATAACCAAGGTAATGGGCCGCGTGCCCAATTTTACCGAAACTGCGATGTACTCCGTAATGTGGAGCGAGCATTGCAGCTACAAAAACTCAATTAAATGGTTGAAAACCCTGCCCCGCGATGGTGCGCGCCTGTTGGTTGCCGCCGGCGAGGAAAATGCAGGTCTTGTGGATATTGGCGATGGATTGGGTTGTGTATTTAAAATTGAATCTCATAATCACCCGAGTGCCATTGAGCCTTTCCAGGGCGCTGCAACGGGTGTGGGCGGTATCCACCGCGATATTTTCACCATGGGGGCAAGACCGATTGCGTCTTTGAATTCATTACGCTTCGGCAAACTGGACAATCCAAAAACCAAATGGTTGCTGAAAGGTGTGGTAAAAGGCATCAGCCATTATGGTAACTGCTTTGGCGTGCCGACTGTGGGTGGCGAAATTTATTTTGAAAACTGCTACCAGACCAATCCTTTGGTCAACGCGATGAGCGTGGGTGTGGTAAAAGTGGGTGAAACCTTCTCTGCTACCTCTTATGGCGCGGGCAATCCTGTATTTATTGTAGGCGCTGCAACGGGTAAAGATGGTATTGGCGGTGCGTCCTTCGCGTCTGCCGACATCAGCGAAGACAGTGCTGCCGATCTACCTGCGGTACAAGTGGGTGATCCGTTTGAAGAGAAAAAATTACTGGAAGCCTGCCTGGAACTGATTGCTACGAAAGCAGTGATCGGGATGCAGGATATGGGTGCTGCGGGCATTACCTGCTCTACCAGCGAAATGAGTGCGAAAGGCGAGCACGGTATGATTATCCACCTGGATAAAGTTCCTACCCGTCAGGCGAATATGAAACCCTGGGAAATGTTGCTGAGCGAAAGCCAGGAGCGTATGCTGGTGGTGGTAGAAAAAGGAAAAGAAGCGTTGGTACAAGCCATATTTGACAAATGGGATATCCATTGTGTGAACATCGGTGAAGTAACAACCGATAAGAATCTGAAATATTACATGAACGGTGAACTGGTTGCCGATGTGCCTGCAGAAAGTATGGTACTGGGCGGTGGCGCTCCTGTTTATTCAAGAGAGTACAGCGAGCCGGCTTATATGGCTCAAATCAATGCTTTTGATGCGGATACGATAACGGTTCCTGCAGATTTAAAAGCAGTTGCATATGAACTTGTTCAATTACCATCTATCGCTTCGAAGCGCTGGATCTACGACCAGTACGACAGTATGGTTGGTACAGGCAATACGCACACCAATGCTCCAAGTGATGCGCCGGTAGTAAAAGTTCACGGTTCAGAAAAAGCATTGGCCGTAACTACAGATTGCAACAGCCGTTATGTTTTTGCAGATCCTTACAAAGGTGCAATGATCGCAGTGAGTGAAGCTGCACGAAACATTGTATGCAGTGGTGGCGAGCCGGTGGGCGTTACCAATTGCCTCAACTTTGGTAATCCTTACAATCCTGAAGTGTATTACCAGTTTGTCAATGCAATCAAAGGAATGGGTGAGGCTTGTTTGAAATACAACACACCGGTAACCGGTGGTAATGTGAGCTTTTACAACCAAAGTGAAGATGGCCCGGTGTATCCTACGCCAACTATTGGTATGGTAGGTGTGCTGGATTCGTTGGAGCAAAAAATGACCATGAACTTTAAGAATCCGGGCGACATCATTTATATGATTGGTGAGCACCGCAACGATATTAATTGTTCAGATTATTTGCACAGCATTTGTGGTGTAACACATAGTCCGGCACCGCATTTTGAATTGGAAGAAGAGTTTGCAGTTCATCAAACGATTGCCAAACTCATTGATGCAAAAATTATTGCTTCTGCACATGACATTGCTGAAGGAGGTTTGTTTACCGCTGTGATGGAAAGTGCTATGCGCAACAATCTTGGCTTTTCTATAGATACAGACAACAGCTTCCGCAAAGATGCTTATCTGTTCGGTGAAGCACAGAGCCGCGTGATTGTAAGCGTGAGTCCTGAGGTTCAGAAAATGTTTGAAGCTGAAGTTCAGAACGTGGCTTACAGCAAAATAGGAACAGTAGTTGCAGAAGGTAAAATACAGGTTGACGGCGAAGATTGGGGCTACATTGCAGAATGGAAAAATGCTTACGACACAGCAATTGAGAATATGCTTTCTTAATAGAAACAATAGGTATTAAAAACGCCGGATTCTTCACAGAATCCGGCGTTTTTTGCAAATACTATCTAAGGTCTTGTGTCTGAAATCTTGTTTCTAAGATTTTATTTCACTCCATCCACTCCTGCCTGCGCTACTGTATGGTCATTATCCACTGTATCGCCAGACACGCCTATAGCGCCTATCACTTCACCCTGATCATTTTTAATTGGGATTCCGCCAGGAAAAGTAATCAGCCCTCCGTTTGAGTGTTCAATCTGATACAAAGCCCCGCCTGGTTGCGACAATTTACCAAGTTCGCCTGTTGGCATATCAAAAAAACGTGCAGTGCGGGCTTTGCGCTGAGCGATATCAACAGAACCCAGCCATGCATTATCCATACGGGCAAATGCAACCAGATTGGCACCCGCATCCACCACAGCAATATTCATTTGTTTCCCTATTTCGCCGGCTTTCGATTTTGCAGCTTCAACAGCAGCCTGAGCCTGTTCTAATGTCATGTTCATAAAATATTTTTTTAGATTTTACCAATATTACACTTAAGCCACTGCAGATTTAAGGTCGGAATTCTCTTTTATAAAATTTATAAGATAGAAAGGGAATATTATATTTTATCCAAAACAATCCGGAAAGTTGTACCGCTGTTTAATTCGGATTGCTTTACAAAAATGCTGCCATGGTGATACTTGTTGATAATGCGTTTCGAAAGCGAAAGGCCAAGTCCCCAACCCCTTTTTTTAGTCGTGAAACCCGGCAGAAAAACCTTGCTGATCTGATGTTTCGGAATGCCTTTTCCATTATCCGTCACATCAATAATAACATCAGCGTCGCGTTCTTTCAACCGGATCATGATCGTGCCGGTTCCTTCCATTGCATCGAGGGCATTACGGATCAGATTTTCAATAACCCAGTCAAATAGCGGACCGCTTATGTTAGCTTCTACAATTTCTTTTGTCTTCTCAAAACTAATGTAAACCTTGCCTGGCGCACGTTTTTGCATATAGTCCACCATTTCCTCCAATCTTGGTACCAGGTTTTCTATTTGCAATTTTGGCTCGCTACCCACCTTACTGAATCGGTCTGCTACAAGCTTCAGCCGGTCAACGTCCTTTTGCATTTCAGTGACATAATCATTGTCGGGCAATTCTTCCCGGATGATTTCCATCCAGCCTTCAATAGAGCTGATTGGCGTGCCAAGCTGATGAGCTGTTTCTTTGGAAAGTCCGACCCATACCTGGTTTTGTATAGAGCGATGGGCCGTTCCAATAGATATGATAACCACGACAAGAAATAAAGAAATAATGGCCAGCTGCGCATAGGGAAAATAGCGTAAACGGCTGAGCAGGTAAGATTCTCCGTAATAAATATAAACGCTTCCAAACTCGTAATGCACGACAATTGGTGCGTTGAGGCTTTTATATTCGATCATTTTTTGTTTCAAATATGCCGATACATTTTTTATCCCTGCTGTATCAATCGCTTTTAAATCCTGGATATTGCCACTTTCGTCCGTAATAATTCTGGGAATAGAACTGTCCTGAGTGATAATATTGGTGACAAAACTAATTTCTTCGTCATTTTGTGCAGTAGCAATAGATTTAATGCCTTCGGCAAACTGTGCAACTTTTTTGCGTTCTTCTATGGC
Source organism: Chitinophagaceae bacterium (assembly GCA_041661485.1). Lineage (GTDB taxonomy): Bacteria > Bacteroidota > Bacteroidia > Chitinophagales > Chitinophagaceae > Rurimicrobium. The sequence goes on along the minus strand of JBAZUJ010000011.1, from coordinate 13,854 downwards.
AAGCTTTGAGGCCAGTTGGCTGGTATAAAATAAGGATGCCGACACGATGCCGATAGCCGTGATAACGAGGTAAGTTCTCCAGTTGAAATATTGTCGCAGATTCATTACAAAATTGAAGAAACGAAATAGTTGCAAAAGTATTGCTGTTTTGACCTTATAATTTTTATCTTTGTCCCTGCAAATTAAATATCGTAATGGATACGCAACAAAACTATCAAGAACACGAAATAGCCAACAATGCAGATATTGAAGTTAATAAACCTTCAAAATCAAGATTTTTATTCCTTCTTTTCTTCTTCGGATTTTTTATTTTCTGCTGGTCAGGATGTTATAAATTGTATGAACATAGCTTCAAGAATAATGAAGATATCAAAGTTCCGGAAAATACACTTTACGAACCAAAGTACAAGTAATTTGCACCTTGCATAAATGATCATTACGGCTCAAGACACTGCTGTTGTCATTCTCAGCTATAACGGCAAAAAGTGGCATGAGCTTTTTCTTCCCCTCATTGTTTCTGAGGCCACTACCGGATATTCGGTAGTGGTTGTAGATAATGCATCTACTGACGATACTGCAGACTATATCCGAACTCAATTTCCTTCTGTAGAATTACTGCAAATACCTGTAAATAAAGGATTTGCTCACGGATATGCCGTAGCCTTACAACAAATTCAATCCAAGTATTACGTTTTGCTCAGTGCCGATTTTGAGGTTACTCAGGGTTGGTTCAATCCTTTGCATCGGGCAATGGAGAATGATACACAACTTGCTGCCTGCCAGCCTAAAATCAGGTATTGGCGCGAGCGTGAAAAATTTGAGTATGCCGGTGCTGCAGGAGGTTTTAAGGATAATCTGGGGTACATGTTTTGTCGGGGACGCATTTTAGACGAAATTGAAACAGATCATAATCAATATAATGATAGTATAGAGATTTTCTGGGCTTCGGGTGGATGCCTTTTTGTGAGGGCGGAACTTTATCATCTTGTTGGTGGATTGGATTCCGATTTTTACGCTCATATGGAAGAAATTGATTTATGCTGGCGATTAAAAAACGCCGGATATAAAATTGGTTATATCGGTAATTCTCTTGTTTACCATGTCGGTGGAAGCGTTATCAGCTATGGCAGTCCACAGAAACTCTTCTATAATTTCAGGAACAGCCTGATATTGTTGCTCAAAAATGAAACAAGCCTGCGTTTGCTTTGGCTTTTTCCTTTCAGGCTGATTTTGGATGGCATTGCAGGAGTGCATTTTCTCTCACAAGGCAAATGGCTGGAATGCAAAACCATTATTAAAGCGCATTTTAATTTTTATGGTTCTTTGGGCAAATGGTTTGCTCACCGAAGACTTGCACAAAAAACAGTTGCGTCAATTCCCAATAAAACCGGCATTTATAAAGGCAGTATTATCTGGCAATATTTTATCAAAAAGCAAAAAACATTTGATAAGCTGGACTGGCCTTCAAAATCTTTATAATCAATCTTTCGAATTATATAGGTTCTATCGCAAAAACACTTCTAATTCGGTACTTTTGCAACTCATTCGTTTTATAAGATTGCTTATATGTTCTCATTTTTCAAGAAGAAAGACACCCCATCAAAGCATACAGGACCGGTAATTCCGGATTTCTCATTCCTGGGAGTGGACATGCACAGTCATTTGGTTCCGGGCATCGATGATGGTTCCCAAACTATGGAGGACAGTATCCATTTTATAGAAAATCTATATAATCTTGGATTCAAAAAAATCATCACCACGCCCCATATCCATGGCGAGATGTATGATAATGATACAAATAAGGTAAAGCGTTATTTTCAACCTCTGAAGGATTATCTCGCACAACACCTTCCTGATATGAGTATCGATGTGTCGGCAGAATATTTTCTGGATACGTACTTTTTAAGCGATGTCCTTCCAAAAGGCTTGATGACTTTCGGGAAGAATCAGGTGCTGGTTGAAGCAAGCATGGCTGGCTGGAACCGTCAGTTTAATGATATTATGTTTGCGGTGCAGGCCAATGGCTATAATCCAATACTTGCGCACCCGGAAAGATATCTTTATGAAACAGACATGAAAGTCTTTGAAAACCTTAAAAGTAAAGGGGTTTTCTTGCAATTAAACTTACTTTCAATACTCGGGTATTATGGTAAATCCATCAAAATCAATGCTGAAAAAATTCTGCAGCTAGGTTTGTACGATTATTGTGGCACCGACCTTCATCACGAAAGACATTTAACCCAGATAAAATCTATTCCGGAAGAACACCAGGATATAATGCAGTTATTGAATGAATATACTTTTAAGAATAAGGACTTGTAAAGACAATCCTTATAGAATGTTTCAGTATTTCGTTTAACTTTGCGCAAGCAAAAAAACTACCCCCCAAAATGATAAAATTGCCAGGCTATGTAGCAATAGGACTTCTCGTACTTTCTGCGTCATGCTCATCTCCCAAAAAAACAATTTATTTTAATAAAAACTCACAGGCGGATACCACAGTAGAATTAGTTCAGGGGCAAAAGCGAGCAGATGTTGTGATTGGCCCGGATGATATCGTTGCAATCAATATCAGCAGCGTAGACGCATTTACGCAAAAAGATCCTGTGGCAATATTCAATGATGGTGGTGTTCCATATAATATTTCGGCACAGTCAAGTGGATCTAATTCAGCAACCTCTATTAAAGGTTACCTAGTAAACCCTGAAGGTGATATTGATTTTCCGGTTGTTGGAAAAATTAAACTTGCCGGACTTACGCCAACACAGGCAAAAGAAATGATGTCTAAAAAACTGGAAGAATTCATTAAAGCTCCGGTTGTGGAAGTAAGGGTTATCAACTACAAAGTAAATTTGTTGGGTGAAGTTAGCCGGGTTGGTCCTGTACTGGCACCCAATCATAAGATTAATATTTTGGAAGCGCTAGCAGCAGCCGGCGATATACCCATAACAGGAAGAAAAGATAATGTATTGATTATCAGAGAGAAAAATGGCATTCAGGAGTTTGGGCGCGTTAATTTAAATAGTAAAAAGGTATTCACAAGTCCTTATTATTATCTTCAAAAAAATGACATTGTTTATGTTGAGCCAAACAGATTGAAACGTCAGCAAACAAACGAATTTATACTTTTCTATCTTCCGGCAATAGCTACTGTAATAAGTTCGGCGCTATCTATTTATGGTATAGTTCAGCTTACCAAGAACTAATTTTAAATAACGTACTTTAAGAATCCAGTCTTTCAATTCCAATATTTATGGAGCAAAATATTCAACAGAATAATACACAAGCCATCATTAAAGACCAGATTAATCAGAATTTTGATATACGAAGATTTTTAGCTTCTGTAATCAGTTATTGGTACATCATTCTATTTTGTATATTATTGGCTGTTGGCGGAGCCTTTACTTATTTGAGGTACACGACTCCATTGTATCTTGTCAAAAGTTCCTTATTGTTGAATGGTGGGGACTCCAGAGGCGGAAATTCGCAAGCTGGAGCATCTGTTTTGAAGAAAATAGGTATGGAAGATGAGGGCGTCAATATGTTTAATGAAATTATGCTTTTGAAATCGCAGGATTTGATAAAAGAAGTAGTTGATTCATTAAATTTAAACATACGGTATTGGACTAAAGGAAGTGTAAAAGAAACAGAGGTTTATAATGCAGTCCCAATCAGGGTTGTTTTTGATACGAATGGCTATCGTGGTGGTTATGATGAGTTGCTGATCTCGCAAGCTTTGGAGAATGGTAAAGTTGTTGACGGGCTTTTTGAAGTCACACACAACGAAAAAGTAATGAGAATACCTTTCGATTCCTGGACCAAAATGCCTTTCGGCAGGATGAAAATTGTTTATACAAATGCTTTGAATTCAAATCTGAATCTTGCGGTTGCTCCTTTGAAAGTAAGTATTGTACCCAGTATTACCCATGTAAGCGCAATTCTTCCGGGTTTACAGGTTTTTCCTTCTGATGGCAGAACGAGTATGCTTGAAATAACTTTAACGGATAATTTACCGCTGCGCGCTATAGATTTTATTCATGTTCTGATTGATAAATACCATGTTAATGAATTGTCGAATGCAGTATTGTCAGCCAAAAAAACTAGAGACTTTATCGATAAACGTCAGGCAGCACTTGCTCTTCAACTGAAAGGTGTGGATTCGAAAGTTGAAGGGATAAAAGTAAGTCATAATATGATTGATGTTGAAGCCCAGGGGGGTGCTTATGTAGCAGGTAAAGAAGAATCACAGCAAAAAATAAATGAGATGATAATGGAACGTCAATCTCTTTATGATGTAAAGTCTACCGTTTCTAACATATCAGATAATAAAAATCCGATTATTGCTGCCGCCAATGTTAAAGATCCGGTACTTTCAGCAATGATTAATAAATATAATGCTGTAGCTCAAAAGCTGGATATTGAAAATCAACCTGCCCAAAGTATTATCCGTAAAAAGGATGAAGCCGAAGTTACAGGATTGAGAAAAAGTATGCTGGAGGCCATTTCGCGAAATGAATCTGCCATTAATGCAACCATGCAAAATGCCTACCAGAATTCTGCTAAATACAGCAGTTTGATAGGTTCAATTCCTGGCCTTGACCGTTCTATTAATGACGTTAAGAGAGAGTATGATGTATTGCAAAGTATGTATCTGACATTGTTTCAGAAAGGACTTGAGAATGAAATTGCCCTGAATGCGGCGTCAGCAAAATCAAAATTAGTTGTACAGCCTTATAGTACGGGGGCTCCTGTAAAACCTGTGGCAAAAAATATTTACCTTCTGGCATTTCTTGCCGGTTTTCTGATTCCTTGTGGCGCATTGGCTTCTAAAGAATTGCTGAACAACAAAGTAATGAACGAGTCGGATATTGAAGCGATGACAAGTATTCCTATCCTGGGTTCTATCAACAAAGCACCTGAAGGTATGGAAGTTGTTATCGGCCCAAGTATTCGTACAGGTATTGCCGAACAATTCCGTCTGTTGAGGACCAATCTCGAATTTATGGCGGTCAATGATAAGAAGAACACCATCCTCGTTACCTCCAGTGTAAGCGGTGAGGGTAAAACGTTTATTTCTATCAATCTTGGCCTTACACTTGCCCTTACGCATAAAAAAGTACTGGTAATGGAGTTCGATTTGCGTAAACCAAAAATCAGCGAACGTCTTAACCTGGATCGTGATGGTGGTATCAGCTCTTACCTTGCAGGTGTTACCAATGATTTAAATAAAGTCGTAAAACCATCCGGTCTTCATGGTAACCTGTTCATCGCCAATTGTGGAGCCGTTCCACCAAATCCGGGTGAGTTGATTCTGCAACCCCGTAACAAACAAATGTTCGAGGATTTGGGCGAAATTTTTGATGTTATCATCATTGATACTGCTCCTATCGGAATGGTATCGGATGCAACAATCCTGTCTAAATATGCCGGTGTAAATGTATTCGTTACCCGCCAGGGCAAAACAATAAAAGGACAGGTGAAAATGCTGGATATGCTGTATAAAGAAAGAAAAATCAGCAACCCTGCTATCATTTTCAATAGTGTTGAGAGAAGTAAAAAATACGGTTATGGCTACGGTTATGGCTATGGTTATGGCTACGGGTACGGCTATGGTTATGGCAGCGACAAGAGTGGTGGCGGCTACTATGAAGATGACAGTCCTGCTACAACAAGTGGGAAAATCAAAAATATCTTCAAAAAGAAAAGTAAAGAAAGTTAATCGAAACGGGGATGACAATTGTCATCCCCGTTTTTATATTTTACCCGCATCTTCAGCAGCCCTTGCTTCTATCTCAAATTTGTTGTTGTAGTAACCATTCCGGAGACTTTCCAACAGATATTTGTAAATAAACGGGACAAAACCGTGCTGTTTGAATTGTTTAATGTGCTCCATTTCGTGCCGCAACCATCGTTCATTTTGTATAAAATCATCTTTTGAAACACCATGTAAATGGATTGTATTGCCAACAACCATCGCTATGTGCTTATACTTTAGTCTGCGTGCGGCAACTTTTGCAATCCACGAGCGTTCAACAAATTTACAATCCATAAGCTCTAATCTTCATTGATGCAAAAATAAGTGCAGAATCGTGTTTGCTTCATGTTTAATTTTGAATTAAAATCTTAAAATAGATCAGTATGAATTATTTGGAAAGTGCCAAAAGGCAATTCAGGTTGTACAAACAGTTGGGGGAAAAAGCAATGGAGCAGGCCTCTCCTGACCAGTTGTTTTTCCAGCCCAACGAAGAAACAAACAGTATTGCTATTATCGTTCAGCATCTATGGGGGAATATGATGAGTCGCTGGACAGATTTCATGACTACAGATGGTGAAAAGGAATGGCGGAAGCGGGACGCGGAATTTGAATCCATACTGAACAGTAAAGAAGAACTTTCACAGCAATGGAATGCAGGTTGGGATTGTCTTTTCGCCGCTCTCGACAGTATTGGCGACAACCAACTTGACGAGATAATTTATATCCGCAATGAAGGCCATACAGTTCTGGAGGCCATTAACAGGCAAATAGCGCATTACAGCTATCATGTGGGGCAGATTGTTTTGTTGGCCAAAATGTTCAGCAACCAAAACTGGAATAGCCTGTCCATTCCACGGAATAAATCTGCTCAATATAATGCGGGCAAGTTCGGTGAAGAGAAAGGTAAGCGTCATTTTACAGATGAATGGTTAAAAGATGATAAGTAATACCTGATTCGCAGCTATTCCTAAACCTGAAATCTTTACCTTTGCGGCTGAAAAAACAATCCAAATGAAATTTTTTATAGATACAGCCAACCTGGCACAAATCAAAGAAGCAAACGACCTGGGAATTCTGGACGGTGTAACCACCAATCCTACACTGATGGCAAAAGAAGGAATCAGCGGAACAGAGAATATCCTGAACCACTATCGCGCCATTTGTGATATTGTTGATGGACCGGTGAGTGCCGAAGTATTGTCTGTCAACTTTGATGAAATTGTTGCAGAAGGGAAAAAGCTGGCTGCTATTCACAAAAATATTGTGGTGAAAGTGCCGATGATAAAAGATGGTATCAAAGCTATCAAATGGTTTACCGACAACGAAATTCAAACAAACTGTACGTTGGTGTTTTCTGCAGGACAAGCTATTCTTGCAGCAAAAGCAGGTGCTACTTTCGTTTCTCCTTTTATCGGCAGAATAGACGACAGCAGCTGGGATGGTGTTCAATTGATTGAGCAAATCGTAAACGTCTACAACACGCAGGGTTTTATGACTGAAGTATTAGCTGCTTCTATCCGCAATCCTTTGCACATTGTGCGTTGCGCAGAAGCCGGTGCTGACGTTTGCACCTGCCCATTGACTTCAATTTTGGGTTTATTGAAACATCCGTTGACTGACCTTGGTCTGGAACAATTCCTGAAAGATGCGCAATCAATGAAATAATTTTTTTTCGAAATAAATGCCTGAAAACCACTCTTTTTTAAGGGTGGTTTTTCTTTTTGATTAACTTTGTTTTCCTATCGGATTGACATGCATAAACTTCTCGAAACACCCGAATCTGCTCACTGGAACAGCCCTTTGCTGCACGACCTGAGCTTTATCAAAAAACACCTGCGCTACCCGGTAAATAAACGAACGATCTGGCCAATGTTATGGATGGCAGCAATGTCATTGTTTATTCTTTTTTATGCGGGAATGATTGTATTGTTCAACGAAGACCGTATTGCAGAGAAGGGCTTTACATTCCAGGCTTTGCTTCCTTATTTTGTAGCGGGTATAGTTTGCCTGGTCTTACTGCTGGCCGTTATCAGGCGCATCAAAAGCTTTAGATTTATTAGCATCAAAAGTGATTTTGTCGTCAATGAAAATATCAAACTCGTCCGTCAGTTTTTGCAAAGACAAAATATAGCTTTCTTCCACAATCCGGATGCTCCCGAAGTGTTCCAGATATCGAGCAGGGTATTGGATATCCAAACAGGGAACAGAGAGATTATGGTCTTCATTGCAGATGATAAAAGAATTCTGCTGAACAGTCATTTTACCTCAACCAATGGTGATCGCGGGATGAAAGAAGTATCGACCGGGGCGCACAGGCAAATGGCTAAAAACCTGAAGAAATGGCTGAAAGAAAATGAATACCAATATCCAGGGGCCAGTATTAAGATTAGCTAAGATGCTTATTGTATAGGGGTATTTCTGAGCGACATTTTATAGCCTGCATAGAACAAAGAAACAGAGAGAAGCATTAGGGTGATCACAAATATCGGTCCTGCAACAAATGTTTCAAAAACGTTGAAACGGGCACCACCCAAATATTGGTTAAGGAATACAAGGATAGCTACTGCAAAATAGAGCGAAAATAATCCGGTTATAATTCCAAATGCTTTGAATACAATTGGTTTGCGAACCAGCAAGGGCATAAACAACAACGCATTAAATACAAAATTCCCCACTGTCAGCTTCTGATGAATTAAATCTGCAACGATATCGAAGGCCCCAAGAGCTGCAAAAAACAAGGCCGGAATGATATAAAAGCAGTAGAGTGGAATGCGGCGCATATGCTGGAAGTTTAGCAACAGATAACGTTTAATAGCGAATTTTATTTCTCCGGTTTGTTTTTACTAAATACTTCCACTCCCAGGTTGAATCCGGCATGAATGGTTATTCCATACTCTTTATCTTTATAGGTGTGTGGATACCAAGGGGAAGACCCACTGAATCCGTAACTACTTACTTCTCTTTTTTCGCCATATTCATATGAATCTCTTCGCCTGAGCCCAATGCCATAATACCAATTGAATATTGGATTGACTTTTCTTTTTTTCGCAGGAATACAGGACATTCCACACAGAAGCTTTAGCCCTCCAACATGTCTTTTTGCAGAGCTGTTATACTCGGGGTAATACCCGCTTACAGAATTTTCTCTGTGCAACATCTTATTGTGCCACCAATACCTGTAAAACAATTGTGCTTCCAGGTACATTCTGCTTTTTTTGTAGAAAAAAAATTTAGAACTTAATCCTATAGTCACCGCCTGAAATCTTGGCGTTGTAAATCCTGCACTTCTGCCTACCCAATATTCAGCACCTATTGGATTTCTTTCAAAATCGGAATCGAAGCGGTAGGCAATAGTTGCGCCCAAGGTGCTGCGTTTGAATATACGCTCTACAGTAATTGGAACATCCCTGCAGGTAAACTGAAGTGGCTGGGTGGTGATGGTGTATTTTCCGTAGGATGGCATCTGCGCAAAAATGCTATCAGACAACAACAAAACAAGGAGTAACAAGCCGGGATATTTCAGGTTCATACTGTTTGCAGGTGAGCGTTTAATGTTCATTCTCAACAGTAATAGTAATTAGTATATTTTATATTTCAAAGTGTATTTTATTAATAACCTAAACTTTTACGTTCCTCAACCTAAACTTTTACGTTCCCCAACCTAAACCTTTTACGTTACTCAACCTAAACTTTTACGTTCCTCAACCTAAACTTTTACGTTCCCCAACCTAACCTTTTACGTTCCTCAACCTATAATTTTACGTTCCCCAACCTAACCTTTTACGTTCCTCAACCTAACCTTTTATGTCCCTCATCCTAAACGTTTACGTCCCCCAACGTAAAATTTTAGGTTTTTCTGATGGGAAATGAAAAACCACAGCATTGCTGTGGTTTTATTTGATAATAAATTGTTGAAAACCCCCTTAATTTGTTGCGCTTAGTTTTTGCCCCAATCCAAGAGGTAATTTGCTGGTAAACTTGTTTTTCAGCAAGTCTTTAATTTTTTGTTTGTCTGCTTTAGACATTCTTTTTGAAAGAGCCATTCCTCCTGCCAGCAATGCTGCTCCTGCTAATAACATGGTTGTCGTTTTCATCTCTTTTGTATTTATGTGATTAAATAAAGAATTGAACCCAAAGGTGCCGGACAAAAAGGTTCCAGACTTTATACTTTGTCCTGTTTTTTTTATATTATTTTAAATGACCCTTCGATAAAGGAAACTAAATTCCGCTCCTAAAAATAATCTTATTGTTGATACCTATTTTCCAATTTTTTTGTTTGACAGATAATTTACTTGTCTTCAAAATCCTTCTGTAAAAACTATAATCATTGTAAGAAATCCAGTTTTCTTTATACGCAATTTCCAATGTCACCAAATTGACGCTTCTATTACTATCTGCATTTATCCTTTTTATCGCTTCAAAAAATTTATTGGTTCGCAGTCCCATAAATTTTTTCACACAACAATTACCTACTGTTGCTCTGTTACCGTTTTGTTTGTTCTGGATTAAACACAATTCTATAATCGGATAATGCCCGCATAAGCATACGTGGGGTGGCTTAGCAAATGATATAGACTGTAATTTCCATTCACCTTTTGCTTGCTGCCAATCGTTGGCGTTACTTCTTAAAATAATTTCTGATACTAATTTAAATTCACTCATATTTTATATTGTTTAGTGCGCTCAACTGGCATTCAACCAGCGTTTGATTTTTTAAATCAGTTTTGACTAAACTATGAGCGCAAATATTATTGAACTTTTTTATAATTCGTTCTATAATATAAAAGTGAGTTAGCAAAAATACGATGCTATTAACATCATATTTTTGATTGGTTAATGAGTATAACCACATACATAAAAATGGAAAGTTTTGTCTTTCGCATATATTAGTTTGCCATTTCTTAGAATGGTTTTGCAGAAAATTTCCAAATCCTTTGGATTTCCACATTTGTTACATATTGAATATGTGGGTGTGACGGAGTGCGTCATAAGTTAAATACCTCCTTTTCTTTAAAAGGCTACCGGAATTGGTAGCCTTTTTTGCTTTAACAAATCTATAACATTTTTGTTAAAATTCCAAAATAATCATCCAAACTTTCCGATAAATATCCATATGAAATAAACAAATGGTCGTTTAATTTTATTTGTATTGATCTGATCTGTATTTCTATAGCAAAAAAGAATATTATATAACGAAAATTGACCATACATTTGTACTGACAAAGACTTACAGACAAATAATATTTCAGATGTTAAACGAAGATTTTTTTAGACAATTTCCAGACGAGCAAGCTTGCAAAGTTCATTTTAAGAAGCAAAGGGATGCAAGAGGTATTATTTGCAAGAATTGTGGTAGCGTAAGGCATTTTTGGATGGCTAACCAGGAGAAATGGCAGTGTTATGATTGTAAGTCACGTACAAGTCTTACAGGTGGTACTTTAATGCATCGTTCTAAAATGTCGTTGTATGATTGGTATAGATGTATGCACTATATAACTACAACTAAAACTATTGCATTTTCAGCATTTCAGATGATGCGTAATTTAGGATTAAAGCATCATAAGTCTGTATGGGAAATGATGCATAAAATTCGTGTAAGCATGGGCAACCGTGATGCGGAATATAAATTACAAGGAGAAATGGAAATAGACGATGCTTTTTTTGAAGTTGTGATGCATCGGAATATTGTGAAGGATGGTAAGCGTATTAAAGTAGATAAAAATGACGAGCCGTATGTATATGCGGATACTAAAAGAGGTAGAGGTACTCAAAATAAAAGACCTGTAATGGTTATGGTTGAGAGTAGAGCAACTAAAACGACAAATCCGAATAAAAAGGATAGACAAATGGGGTTTGTGAAAATGGTAGCAATGGATGGTTTAAAGGAGAATGGGATAGCTTATGAGATAGTAAAAGCGGTGGATAGAAATAGTATGGTGATAAGCGATAAGTACCCTTCTTATAGTGTATTGAAAGAATTGGTAGTAAAGCATGCTCCGGAAGTGGTGGAATCAAAGGATGCTATGAAAAAGTTGCCTTGGGTGCATACAACGATATCGAATGCAAAGCGCAAATTCTTAGGGACGTATCATTCGGTAAATGATAAGTATTTGCAGAATTATTTGAATGAGTTTGTGTATAAATTGAATAGGAGTGATTTTACTCGTGACCAGTTTGAAGGACTGTTTAACGTGGCAGTAAGTAAAACTTGGAATTAAATTTAAAAACCAACAATCCTATCTATTTCATATTCACAAATACCACTAAAATCTCCTTGAAATTTAATTTGTTGACTGAGATGGGAAGGAATAATACCTAATTCCAATTGTTGCGAACTCATTCCTTTTATGAATGGGGAAAAGAATAAAATTCTGTCTATTAAGTTAGTAATAGATGTATTTAATATAACCGAAATTTTATTTGGTTCAATCTGACTAAATCTTTCTGTTATAGTAAATGCTAATGAATAGGAATTTATTAGGTTATATTCTAAATATTCTTTAGAATCAAAATGCTTTTCTAAATATAAACCACGTCTACAATAAATATCTTGCGAACTAATTTCCAAATTCTTATCATGTCCTGTAATCCATTTATCTAAATGGTCATAAACAAGCATTTGCTTATTTAGTGTTAGAATTTCATGAATGTCGTCCGCCGTAAATGTAGCTTTTACTATTTTCTTGTCTCCTAAAGAGTTTTGTACTTTAATTTTACCTTTTCTATATTCTATAAAGTAATCATCAATACTGGACATCAAATTAAGCATTGGTGAACTTTTTAGCCGGGTAGATCTACCATCAGACCAATTTTCGCATAAAGTCCTGCAAAATAATTCCGCTTTCTCTTCAGTAATAGTATTACATAATTCTTCATAAAAAATGTCCTTTAATGAAGTTTCATTTTCAAAAAAATATTCAAAATTATCTAATTCTATCTCTTCTTTATCTAATATTTTTACTCCGTATTCATTAATTGCTCTTTTTATTTCAGCCCCTTCGTAATGTATAGCATCTAAAAAACGCTCGTACATTGCTTCCGAATAAGCGTATTGAGGTAAAGCAGCAATAATAGCAGCAGGTTTTAAAAATTCATTGGGTATATTCTCCATTAGTGATAGTAGATTAAATTTTCATTTAGCTCTTAATACTATTATGTTTAGTAATTAGATTCTATAGATAATCATCTTTCAATTTCCATTCAAAAATATCATACTCTTTACGCAATTCTGGAGAATATTCGATATGTGGTAGATGACCAATCTCTGCTAACGGGAGAGGCAGATTATGAATCATTTGGTATTCCTTAAAATAATCTCTATTATCATTTTTATCATCACCAGTCCATTTTAATCCAATTCCTGACATACCATTATAATAAAGCAATAACTGTTCGTGGTTAGACATTTGGGTTCTTAAAATTTTCAGATGCTCTAATACTTCTTCTTTACTCAAAAAATCATTTTCTTGAATTACCACATACCTCACAATTTGAAATAATTGTCTATAATAATGTCCCAATCTAGAGATATGCCCATCAAAAGGATAATACTTGGTTTCAAACTCATAAAATAATCCTTTTACTTTTAAAGAACCTTTAGTCTGGTTTTCATAAATACTAAAAGTAGAAAGACATTTTAAATCTTCATTTGACTCCGAAAATTCTTTTTGATAGTATTCTAATGCACTTCTTACATCTTTATAAAATTGTGATGAAACTGTTGAGTCATCCTTAAATATTTTTTCCGAATCTGTTCCAATTCCGAAAAAAAATATATCAAAGGCAATGTCTGAAAGTTTGTTATCTAAAGTAGTAATATCGTCTTTTGGGATACCTAATTCATCAATATAGACATTTTGCTTTTTTTCAAAAACGATTTTTGAAACGTAATAGATAAACTTAAATTCTTTGAACATAAACATAAAGCATTTTCTACCAATAACCTTATCCCCAATATTCATTTCTAACACGCTTGTAAGTATCCCTAAAAATCGGACAGTTTAAAATTAGAGAGAAATTATTAATTTTAAACTAGTGGATATGAAAAAGACACGATTTACAGAGACGCAAATTGTCTCAATTTTAAAGCAACAGGAAGC
>JBAZUJ010000010.1:0-105245 GCA_041661485.1 Chitinophagaceae bacterium | reverse complement strand
CACTCATTGCTGTTGCAAATAAACTGCTTAAACAATGCTTCGCTATCGGAACAAGCAATGAAACTTTTAAACATGATTACTCAAAAAATAGTTGTTTTTAAACACAGTTCATCCTGAAAGGATCTGTCTCTTCTCCACATGAGACAGATTCCTGCGGAATGACAGCATGTGGTTTAGTGTGCTAATCTGCATCATTATTACATTCAACACCGCAACCCGTCATCCCGACGAAGGAGGGATCTATACAGGCTGCAGGCAGCGTTTTACCAATTACACTTCTTTGGTGTTTAAGGCATAAGCACTATTGTTGGTGGAAATTGTAAAAGACAATTTCTAAACACCAACAACGGCGGAATAAACTCCCACAAAGTACACCCTCAATTCACAAAAAACGAAAAAAACACACTCCCCCAAAACAAAAACGCCCCTCGCGGGGCGTTTCCTGATTCAGGATTCTGCTTGAACATTTATCCTGCCACAGTGATACTGGCGATATCGCTTTCTGACAAAGTTGCTGATCTTGAATCAACGGGCTTGCGTCTCATCTTTCTCAATAATTATCCATCTTTTTGCATTTTTATCTGATAATGAATTGATTAAATGAGAAATCGGAATTGCAGCATCATTTTGCAGCCTTCCAATACTATCGCGGAGCGGTGCAAAATGATGTAGGAAGCTTCCCACATGACTGCGGAAGCCTGCAACATCATGTTGGAACCCTGCAACATCATCAGGGAACGTTCCCGCTTGATTGCGGAAGCTTCCCACATGACTGCGGAAGGCTCCCACATGTTTAGGGAAACTTGCAAAATATTTTTGAAGTTTTCCCACATGTTTGCGGAGGTCTGCAAAATGTTTTTGCAAATGGACACATTGGGCTTGGAAAGGGTCACATTGGGTTTGGCTCCTGCTACTTAGCGAAGAAGAAAGCCCTGCACCCACTGAGTAAGTCTCACAAAAATAAAATCCGGCAGAGGTTTCAAAAACAAAAGCCACAGCATTTGCTGTGGCTATTACTTATTTTAGAATATTTATCGGTGCGTTCTTTTTGTTGAAAGGGCCCTTTGGAATTTCGCGTTGTTGCTGCCCGTCTTTCTGGTAAAATTCATATCCCCTGCGGAATAGTTTTTCGAAGCTGAGCATCTGTACGAGTAAGGTATCGTGTGTACTTTGGTTGACGGCATACATCCGTTCCACATTCTGTGGCCTGTTGTTGGGGTCCGTAGAGGTCTGGTCGGAGAAGTCCTTTTCTTTATCCGTGAGCTCTATCCAGAACACATCCAATTGAGTGGCATTGCCTATTTTGGGGGTCACCGTAATTGTAGCACGCGGAATGGACGATTTAATAATCGAATCCAGCGATTCAGCCCCGTTGATATAGCCTTCGCTGTTCACACGGGTGTAAAATTCCAGGTAGTCATTCACTCTTTTCTCGTTCAGCTCGGTAAAGCCGGGTTGCAGTTGCGGATCCAGTATTACGGTTGGTTTAGCGGCTGCATTATCTATCGTAAAAGAGTTGAGCATTTCCGATGGATATTTCACACTGATGCTTTTGATATCTTTTGGAGCCAGCGCAAACACCTCGCGGGAGCGCCACTCGTTGAGGTCGGTGGAATAGCGTGGAGTCAGATAACCTTCGAATCCCTGTATCTCTACGAGGTAAGCCTGGTCTGCATTTTCCAGAATCATATAAGAGCCATGATAATTCGGCCCCTGCCCTGCCACATAAAAGCTGCGCATTTTATTTCCTTCGCGGTCATACACTTCTACTTTTACCCCCAGGCCCGCCAACATCTTCACCACACGGTCGTGTTCCTGCTCGCTGACAGGTTTCAGTGCCGATTGCATTTTCAGGCAGGTAAGGATATTGAGTATCTGCACGGGCATGGCAGGAAATTTTTTATTCACTGTCCATTGGTTACTTTTTCCGCGCTCAACAAGGATAGACGTTCCGTCATTTTCTACCAGGAAAATCTTACCGATAGCAGCTGTATCCCTGAAAGTAAAGTTGGCATCCTTCTCGCTGTAAAGGCCGTCGCTGTTGCGGCCAAACAAATAATAAACCCCGAAGCCCAGCACCCCCAGCAATACAATATAAACAACTGTTTTTCCCATTTCTTCTGTTTGTATTTTCTGTTATAATTTCTTTTCGTATCGTCTTTTGCGGAAGAATAAAAACACCGATGCAAACACCAGTATCAATCCGCTTGGCACGCCGATATTAATCCACTGCCACATTGTTTTTTCTGCTTTCACCCGTCCGTTGTCCAGCAGGCGCAGTTTCACGTCTTTGGAGCGGCTTTCCAGCAGTCCGCTTTTATCGGTGAGATATTCCATGCAATTCAGCATAAAGGTTTTGTTGGAAAAACGATTGCGGGTAAAGCGCCAATAACCCATTTCCATCGTTCCTTCGCGCTCAGAATAATCGTTCTCAAACATATCGCCGTCGGAGATAACAATCATACTGGTAGTCGTATCGCAGCTGGAACGGAACGGCATTTTCAGTGAATCCTTCAATACTTTGATAAACTCGGGCTCCAGCCTGTTGTTGAACACCGATTTAAATTTCCCTTCCAGTAAAACGGCTACCGGCTGGTACGGTTTGTTGAACATACGGTTGTCCGGTTTGAATTGCATCATGCTCAGGCTTACCCTTACCGGGTGTGGCGCTACTCTGCTGTATTTGGAAGAAGCCAGCAATACTGTTTTCTTAATTTCAGGATTGGCAATGGTGTCCATACTGCTGGCAAAGGTGGTCATCACCGGGTCCAGGTTGTGTACGATCGGATGATTAATCGTTGGAATCAGCACCGGAAAGTAAAACCATGAGCGCAGTTCGGTCTGAGGCTGGTCGGCCACCATACCCACCACCACGGGGATAGGATTGCAATCCATGTCTTCCACCAGGTTGGCATTCACCCGCACACCATAGGTAAACAGCATATCATCCAGGTTCAAGGGTTGTTCCTGGGTGAGGAAAGACTGTGTTTCGCGGCTCATACTGTCCATGCTTGCAGCAAGCCCGTCTACCAGCCAGATGACATGCCCGCCGCGCATAATAAACTGGTCAATTTTGAATTTGTCTTTATCCAGAAAAGGTGTCTTAGGATTGTTGATAATAATCGTTTCGTATAAACCAAGCCCCGGGCCCAGGATTTCCAGGCTGCCACCAAGGTCAAGTGTATCGAGGTGATACAACATGCGAAGCGTGTTAAGCATATCACGTGTATGCGCACCCAGGTTTTCATTATTACCCATGATATAACCAACATGGGGCTGGTCGGGCTGCGAAAGGTAATTGATGGCATTAGCAAATTTGTATTCCAGCAGAGATTCAGAATAATTAAGCACTTCTATCGGGCTCATTCCCTGGTGTTCATTTTCCAAAAGGTTTACCGGAAACTCCTTGCCTTTGTATTGCACCAGTGCACAAGGGAAGATGATCTTTTCAGAATAACCATTTTCGTCCTGCACCTGCAGGTTGGTACCGTTAATTCCTTTTTTGGCCAGTGCCTGAAATATCGGACCTTTTTGTTCTTCAGTTTTCCCTTCGAAGGGATCGATGAAACGGAACATCACTTTCTTGCCTGCTATCTCCTTGAAATATTGAAGACGTTCCCTGGTAGAAGCAGCCAGACGTTGAAAACCGGAAGGCATCTCCCCTTTCAGGTAAACATCCACCACAGCCACCTCATCCATTTTGCGGAGCAGGTTTTTGGTAGAAGGCGAAAGTGTGAATCGTTTTTCTTCGGTAAGGTCGAAGCCGTAATGCAGTTGCGAAGCCAGCAGATTGACACACACAATGATAGCGCACAGCAATAAGATGCGTATGCCCGCCTGACGTTGTTGTCTTTTTCTTTTGGATGAAGAGGAAGAAGTTGTTGCCATTAATAATATAAAATAAGGAAAATTAATCTTGTTGAGCTGTATCCCAGGTGCGGCGGTTCAATGACAATTGTGTCAGCGAAACAAACAGCACAATAACGGACAGGAAATAAATCACATCGCGGGTATCGACAATACCACGGCTGATAGAATTATAATGAAAGGACAAACCAATCATGGATAAGTAATAATCCATTCCGCCATAAAAAGCAGGAATTTTACTGATGGCATCAAAGCCCGTATAGAGCAAATAGCATGCGAACAAAGCCACAAGGAAACCAACTATCTGATTGCTGGTAAGCGAGGAGCAAAACAGCCCGATAGAAGCAAAGGTAGCAGCCAGAAACATCAGCCCGAAATAAGATCCGATGATACCGCCGGTGTCGAGATTATCCGGAATGGCAGAAAGATTACCAACGGTATAGACATACAATAAGGTAGGGACCAAAGCAAAAACCACCAGCACCAATACAGCGAAATATTTACCTAAAATAATCTGCAGGCTGCTGAGCGGTTTGGTAGACAGCCACTCGATTGTTCCGCTGCGGAATTCGTCGGGGAAAGCTCTCATCGTCACTGCAGGAATGAGGAACATCAGCAACCAGGGTGCCAGTTCAAAATATTTGTCCAGGGTGGCATATCCATACTCGAGAATGCTGGTATCCCGGAACATCCACAGGATAAAACCACTGCCCAGAAGAAAAACGATGATGGCTACATAACCCACTATTGAGCTAAAAAAAGAATTAATTTCTTTGATAAAGATGCTGCGCATAGTTTTTTGAGGGATAATTTTTTCAGAGAGCGCAAACCTACAAGAAAAAGATGATTTTTGGCGCAAACTCACAATTCATTAGCGATTTTAGCGTTTGTACTTTCTCAACCTTAATCCTTTATCTTTGCTCTCTTAAAAATCTTGAACCTGTTGGTGACCAATATGAAAAAAATTACTTGCGCCTTAGCCGCTATTACTTCATCAGCACTTTTGTTTTCGTGCAACGACAAACTGAATATAGCCGCACCTTACAAAAATATCACTGTTGTCTATGCCTTGCTCAACCAGGCTGACACTGCCCATTATATCCGCATCCAGAAAGCATTTATGGATGAAAACCAAAGCGGAATTGACATGGCAAAAGAAGCAGACTCAAGCTTTTACAGAGATTTGACTGTAAGCATTAAAGAAATCAATAAAGCAGGCCAGGTGCTTACAACAATTCCTTTGGGCAAAGTAGATTTAGGCCTGGAAGGTTATCCTAAAGAACCAGGAGCTTTCTTCAACACGCCAAACTATGCCTACAAGTTCAAACACAGTTTAAATTCAGACTATAATTACCGTTTGGTTATCAAAAACAACACTACCGGTAATATTGATTCAGCAGTGACATCAATCATCAATGCTAAAGATTCAAATAATTTCAGGGTTTCAGAATGGCGTTCAGGCAGTTCTCAGCGAATTGCTTTTCCTAAAACAATGAGCCCGGATGGCAAACTGTTTGAAACAAATTACGGTGTCAATATTCCCAACAATGTTGGTGCGGCACAGTTAATTTTGCGCTTCCGCTGGATTGATTCAAATATAGCAGCAGGAACCGGAACATATAAATCCGCCGATTTTGTGAATTTCAGTCAATTGAAACAAATCACTCCTGATACAGTAAAAAATCAGAGTTTCTCTGTATTTACCCAAAACAGGAACCTGTATGATTTTATCCGCTCTTCTTTGGGAGCTAACCCTGGTGCAAATCAATACCGCTATATGCTGTCCTGCGATATGATTCTTTATGCCGCAGGAATTGAATATAAAATCTACAACGATTTTAATAGTTATAAAGGCGGGCTGACTGCTGATGAAATTCGCCCTGTGTATACGAATATCAAAGGAACTGACGTCCGCGGATTGTTTTCTACCCGTACATTCGTTCAAAAACTATCGATTCCATTTAGTGACGATACAAAAGATTCTATCCAAAACTACAATCCGGCTACGAAGGATTTACATATCCGTTTTACACCATAATTTATTTTACCAAAATTTGAAAAATGCTGCCGGACATAATCCGGCAGCATTTTTTTTGCCTGAATGGGCTGTTCTCTTTCCAAATTTCAGATAACGTTTACATTATCCCGTATTCATGTGTTTTACCTTTAGTATTATGGAAAAGAAAGAAAAACCGGAAGAGAATCAACCAATCCCTCAAAAACCGGAAATAGGGAGCCCCTCTTTGAAAGAGCGTATTGAGATTCTTAAAGAAAAAAATGAGTTTGACAAAGACCCGATGAAGGAAAATATTGAGAAACCGGAATTGCCGAAAATACCGGAAGAAATCCCTGAAGAACAACCTCAGGAAAAACCAAAAGAAAATCCCTAAGCTACTTTATCAAGCAATAAGCTACAATGAAAACCGCCGCTCCAAAAAAATTTGGAACGGCGGTTTATTATTTTTTAAAACTGTTGAATATTATGCCTCGCTTTTCAGTGCAGCAACCATTGCTTCACGATCAACTTCCTGTGCAAGACTATCTTTTTTGTCCAGGTCAACCAATACAGGTGCAGCAACAAAAATAGAAGAATAAGTACCGGTTACCACACCGATCAGCATAGCAAAGGCAAAGCCGCGTGTTGCTTCTCCACCAAAAATGAAAAGAATCAGTACAGTAAGGAATACTGTTAATGAAGTCATTACTGTACGGCTCAGTGTATCATTAATGGCGCGGTTTATCACACTTACCTTACCTTCTCCCGGATTCTTGCGGAAATATTCACGCACACGGTCGAATACGATAACGGTATCATTCATTGAGAAACCAATTACAGTCAATATTGCTGCGATAAAATGCTGGTCAATTTCCAATGCAAACGGGGTAATATCTTTAAAGAAAGAGAATACAGCAAAGGTTACACAAACATCATGCATCAGGGAGATAATAGTTCCCAAAGAATATTGCCATTTGCGGAAACGAATCAGGATATAAAGGAAGATAGCCAGTACAGCAAAAATTGTTGCTTTAACCGCACCCTTTTTCAAATCGTCGGAAATAGTTGGCAATACTGTTTTTTCCTCTTCAATATAATTATCAGCAAAATCCTGATAAGTTGTTGTTGCAGGAATCAGATTCTCTGCTTTCAAACCATCATACAATTTTGTACGAACTTCTGTACTTACCGCCTCACCCTGCTTATCAATCATATATGCAGTAGTGATGTTCAGGTTGCCTTTTGTACCAATGGTTTTAACAATCGGAAATTCATTATTCAAATGTTTTTCCAGTTTGTCTTTTACTTCGGTTACCGTATGTTTTTCAGCAAATTTCACAGTGTAACTACGACCACCTGAGAATTCCACACCATAGTTAAAGCCGTGGAAAATCGAAGCAATACCCAAGAGGAAGATTACTCCGCTGATCATGTAAGTGTATTTCCGTGCTTCAATAAATTTGAAATGTGCCTTACGGAAAATGGAAGTAGAAATTTTGGTAAAATAATTAAAGTGACGCTCTCTTTTCATCCAGATATCCGTAATCAAACGAGACACCAACAATCCACAGAATACAGACAGGAACAAACCCCACATTTGGGTGTAAGCAAAACCTCTTACCGGACCCAGACCAAAGATAAACAAGATAACCGCAGTGATAAACTGAGAGATATGACCATCTAACACCGGAGCATAAGAACGTTTGTAACCATCATCAATGGCCTGCTTATAGCTTTTGCCCAATGATAATTCTTCCTTGATACGCTCAAACACAATTACGTTAGTATCGACCGCCATACCGATAGTCAAAACAAGACCCGCAATACTTGCCATTGTCAAAGTAGCGTGAGCCGAAGCAAGAATCGCAATGGTAAAGAAGATATTCAGAATAAGTGCGATGTTGGCAACAATACCACCGGTATTGTAATAAATCAACATCAAAGCAAAGATGACTATGAAAGAAAGAATCAAAGAGAATTTACCGGCAGCAATAGATTCAGCTCCCAAAGTAGGACCTACTACCTGCTCCTGAACAATACGGGCCGGAGCAGACAGTTTACCTGATTTCAGGATATTGGCAAGGTCAGTTGCTTCGTCAATGGTAAAGCTACCACTGATTGAACATCTTCCTCCACTGATTTCCTGAGCAACTGAAGGTGCAGAATAAACGCGGTCATCCATCACGATCGCAATAAATCCACCAACGTTTTCACCGGTCAATCTTTTGAACAAACGCTCACCGGTAGAGTTGAACGTCATTGTAACCTCTGGTTTACCGTTCATCTGATCATAATCACGACCTGCGTCAACGATTTGATCTCCTTCCAGCATTGCACCATCTTTACCCGGAACCAATTTAATGGCATAAATTCCAAGAGGAGCATTCGGATTAAATTTATTTTTAGAATTTTCTGCTTCCAGTAAGATGCGGATATTGTTTGGCAACTTGCTTTTCACAACATCCAGCTCCAGATATTCCATAAATTTCTTTACATTTTTCTTTTCGATAAATGCAAATGCAGGATTACCCTGGCTTGAACCAGCCAGTAAAGAAAGCAATGGATTTTTATTGGCTTTACTACCACCTGCTAAAGAAGAAGTATCATTTGCAACTTTCGTGCCATCTTTTTCGTTCATTAAAGAACTTAAGCTTGCTGTGTCTTTTACATCGGTTGCAGCTACCTTATTTGTATCGGCAGTAACTTCTGCAGCTAATTTATTTGAATCAGTTGATGCAGCAGTTGTATCTTCAATCACAGCAGCTCCGCTCAGGTAAGCAGCCAAAGCTTCATCAGCTTTCAACAAACCGTCACTGAATGCTTTATCAGGAACAGCAACTGACCAAAACTGAAGGCGCGCAGTAGACTGAAGGAAAGTACGCACACGCTCAGGGTTGCGCACACCAGCCAATTCAACAGAAATGATACCTTTATTTTTGTCAAGGTTAACGTTTGGATTCGCAACACCGAACTTATCAATACGGGTTTGAATTACGTTATAAGTACGATCAATTGCAGCATCAGCTTCTGTGCGGATTTTTGATAATACCTGAGCGTTTGTTGAACTCAAAGTGATATCTTTCTCAGAAGGTTTTGTAAATAAGGAGGCTAGATTTGCACCGCTATTTTTCTGATACGCTTCTCCGAACAATTTGATAAAATCAGCATCGCTGTTAGCTTTCAAGGCATTTGCGTCTGCAATGGCTTTATTCAAGGCAGGATCTTTCGGATTGTTACTCATAGAGCGAACCAAACCATCCAAACCAACTTCCAGGGTAACGTTCATACCGCCTTGAAGGTCAAGGCCAAGATTGATTTCCTGATCTTTTGCTTCCTGATAGGTATACTTTTTAATGAGAGCGTTAAAAACAGTTTCGCCCTGCATGCTGTCAGTAATCTGATCGAAACGGGCATCAATAGCTTTCTTTTGTTCGTCAGGATTTCCGGAAAGTTCGGGTTGTCTTGACATCACATAATTGCGGGCAGCAGCCTGGGCTTTTGTCTCTACATTCTTCACAATGAACGTGAATGAAAGCTGATAAAGCGAAATGAGAATAAGCGCGACGGTAAAAAATTTTACCAAACCTTTTAATTGCATAGGGCTTGAGGGGTTAAACCAATTGTATTTTGTTAAAAATAAAAGCGGGCAAATATAGCATTTTAACTTTAAAAACAAGGTTTCTGCCAATTGATTATCAAAAGTGCTTAATTGTCAGTCATTTCCTGATCTTTATCATACTTCTAATCTTTACTGAGCACAAAATCAATTTTATAACAAAGACTTATATGGGTATTACAGATAAAGCCCCGTTTCTTGTGAAATAATAATTACTTTTGTCGGGCTGGAATGCAAAAATTATTTTTCAATTGTTTTTAAAGTAATTGTTACATTTCTTCGATTTTGACCAGAAAAAAGCAACAGACAATAGGAGCCCTATTATACTATATAACATTACCGTTCATTTATTTATTGTCGGTTCTCCCTTTTCCGCTATTATACGGAATGTCTTATTTGTTTTATTTAGTTCTTTATTATGTTTTTGGATACAGGAAAAAGGTGGTTTTTGAGAATCTGAGCAATTCGTTTCCTCAAAAAAATGAGGCGGAAATAAAACAAATTGCTAAGGAATTTTACCATTATTTTTGCGACCTGATTTTCGAATCATTTAAAACACTGACAATAGATAAAAGGTCAATGTTGCAGCATTGCAGCATCGATGATAAATCTTTAGTTCTTTTTAAAAAACTGGCTGAGCAAAATCAGAGTATATTACTGGTATTGGGGCACAAAGGAAATTGGGAATGGGCAGGCAATACCTTCAGCCTGCTGGGTTTACACCAGCTTTATGTGATTTACCATCCTTTGGGAAATGAATATTTTGACAGCCTGATGTATAAGATGCGGACAAGATTCGGGACCCGGCTTATTCCTATGAAAGATACTTTCAAAGAAATGGTAAAACACCGGAACGAACTGACTGCTACAGCATTTATTGCCGACCAGACACCGCAACCGGATAATGCACACTGGATGAAATTCCTGAACCAGGAAACGCCGGTTTATCTGGGAACAGAAAAAATTGCAACAAAAATGAACAGATTAGTGCTGTTTGTTTCAGTTGAAAGAGTAAAAAGAGGATATTACGTTATTAAATTGGATGAAAATAATATAATGAATCCTGCTGATTTTGATGCAGGAGGATTGACGGAAGCACACACGAAACGACTAGAGGAAGATATTGAACAGCAACCCGAAACCTGGCTTTGGACACATCGCCGCTGGAAACACAAACGAAATTAATTTTATTAATAAATTCATTTTTTAGAAGACAAAAATGCTCACAGGTAAACAACTTATTCTTGCCACAAAACCATTCGCACAAGAACAACGCGGCAGAAGCTGGTATGTATTATTAAGTACACTTACATTATTTCTGGCAGCCGCGGCCGGCACTATTTATGGCCAGTATGTAGCAATCAGATTAACGTGCAGTGTGTTAATGGCATTATTGATGATGCGCATGTTCATTATTTATCACGATTTTGAACATCATGCTATTTTGCAAAAATCGCGCATTGCCAAATTTATCATGTCTGCCTACGGACTTTACATGCTTACTCCTGCAAGTATCTGGAAACGTTCTCATGACTACCATCATAAAAACAATTCAAAACTATTTAGCGCCAGTATCGGTTCTTACCCTATTGCTACAAAAAAGAAATTTGCTGCTATGAGTAAGGGAGAAAGAGCATCTTATCTTGCGATACGCCACCCATTAGTTATTCTGTTTGGCTATTTTACCATTTTCATCTTCGGAATGTGTATTGCTTCTTTTGCCAGCACCCCCAAAAAACATTGGGATTCTTTAATCGCCCTGATTCTGCATGTGGCTCTTTCCGCATTTATCTTTTTCTTTTTTGATGCGCAAACCTGGCTATTTACAATCGTGCTTCCTTTCACGGTTACCTGCGCTATTGGCTCTTATCTGTTTTATGCCCAACACAATTTTCCGGGCGTGGTTTTTAACAGTAACGAAGACTGGACCTACGAAAAAGCAGCTCTTGACTCCAGCAGTTATATGCGCACCAACAAGGTAATGGCTTGGTTTTCAGGCAATATCGGGTACCATCACATTCATCATCTGAACGCGCGTATTCCTTTCTATCGCTTACCTGAAGCTTACAATGCAATTCCTGAATTGAGAACTGCCAAACAAACTTCACTGAAGATTTCAGACATGATTCAATGTTTCAAATTGAAAATATGGGATCCTGAAATTCAAAGAATGATTAGTCTTAAAGAATTTAAGATGACTATGGCATAGTTTTTGGTTGGATTAATACAAATTTGTACTCTAAATTTTGTATTATGAACATAACTAAAACACTATTCTATTCTATAATTGCCTCAAGCGCAATTTGTCTTGGCGGTTGCAGCAAGGACGGCAGTGGTATCAATATATTTTCTATTGAAGATGACAAACAACTTGGACTTCAGACCAAGTCGCAGATAGAGGCTGACCCTGCTCAATTCCCTATTTTGGATCCGGCTACTCATGTCGCAGCATATTCCTATATTAATGCCTTGCGTGATGACATACTTGCCAGTGGCAAAGTGGTGCATAAAGATGATTTTACCTGGGAAATCAAGATCATTAAAAATGATGAAATACAGAATGCATTCTGCACACCAGGTGGTTACATTTATGTTTACACCGGCTTGATAAAATATCTGGATAACAAATCTGCTTTAGCTGGCGTAATGGGACATGAAATGGCCCATGCCGACAGAAGACACAGCACCACTCAAATGACCAAAACCTATGGTGTCCAAACCTTATTGGATGTGGTCGTAGGAAAGAATCAGGGCTTGCTCACACAAATAGGAGCAGAATTAGTGAACCTGAAATTCAGCCGTTCAGATGAAAGCGAAGCAGACGAATATTCTGTCAAATATCTTTGCCCTACTAAGTATCATGCTGATGGAGCTTCATACTTCTTTCAGAAAATTATCGATATGGGTAGCAGCAATCCTCCCGAATTTCTGAGTACCCACCCAAATCCGGACAATAGAGTAAGCAATATCAAGCAAAAAGCGACTAATGGCGGATGCGTTTCATCTATAGCCAGCAGCGAAGAGGTGGATGGATATACCTCTTTTAAGGCATCACTATAATCAATTTTTCATATTAATTGCTCCGGAGCTCTTTTGTTGCTCCGGAGCTTTTTATTATAACATTGGCTCGGGCATTATAAATCCTTCTCAAAAAACTTTACCTTTGCCATCTTATTATTTTTTTAGAAAATGAACAGAATTTATTTCGACAATGCAGCGACAACAGCACTGGATGCTGAAGTTTTGGAAGCGATGATGCCCTATCTCACCGAGAAATTCGGCAATCCATCCTCAGTATATTCTTATGGCCGCGAAACGAAAATGGCCATTGAAAATGCACGCAAGCAGGTCGCAAAAATTCTGGGCGTTACCCCGGGCGAAATATTCTTTACATCAGGCGGCACAGAAAGCAGCAATACCGCAATCAGTGCCGCTGTAAGAGATTTGGGTTGCAAGCATATTATTACATCATCTATCGAGCATCATGCCACGATGCACTGTGCTGAAGAAGTAGCCAGAGACCGCAATATCCCTTTGAGTATTGTAAATCTAAGCGAGAACGGACACGTTGACCTTACACATCTGGAAGAACTGCTAAATACGCATACCGAAAAGTCGCTGGTAACCTTAATGCACGCTAACAATGAAATCGGCAACCTGCTGAATGTAGCAGCAGTCGGCGAGTTGTGCGAAAAATACGGGGCTATTTTTCATTGTGACATGGTTCAGACGATTGGTCACTACCCTATCAATCTTCCTGCTTTAAAAGTTCATTTTGCCAGTGCTGCGGGTCATAAATTTCATGGACCTAAAGGTGTTGGCGTTTTGTATGTAAACGCCAATATGCAAATCAAACCAATGATTTGTGGTGGTGCACAGGAGCGTAATATGCGTGCCGGTACAGAAAATATGTATGGCATTGTTGGATTTGCTAAAGCACTCGAACTTGCAATGGCAAAACACGATGAAGACAGTCAGTATATTTTTGGCCTGAAGCAATACATGCATGAAAAATTAAAAGAAAATTTCCCGCAGGTAATGACCAATGGCGATACTTTCGGAGAATGCTTATATACAGTTTTGAATGTTTCTTTCCCTAAGACTGACAAATCCGAATTGCTGCTGTTCAACCTTGATATGGCGGGCATTTGTGTAAGTGGCGGAAGTGCGTGTTCAAGCGGCACCACTTCTGTAAGTCATGTTATTAAAGCCCTGTACAACGGGCAATCCTCCACTATGATTCCGATTCGTTTCTCTTTTAGCAAACACAATACCAAAGCAGAAGTTGATGCTGTAATAGAAAAATTAAAAGAACTGGTTTAATCACCCACTTAATTGATACAAATAAAAAAAGCGCAAATTTGATTTGCGCTTTTTTTTATACCCGCATTACAGGTTTAATTATTTTTAAATGGAGCAATTAATTGAAACTCAGGGATAGTAACGGTCATCATTTTTTTAGTAAACAAATCTTCCATTGTGTATGTGCCAAACATTTTACCCATATCACTGTTCAGATTGCAGGAAGAAACATACTGATAGTTTTCACCGGGTTCAATGGTGGGTTGCTGTCCTACAACACCTTCTCCTTCCACTTCCCTAACATCGCCATTACTGTCTATAATATGCCAGTGGCGGCGCATTAATTTTACCGGCACATTTCCAAGATTTTCGATGGTGATGCGGTATGCGAAAAGATACTCTGCATTTAGTGGCTTGCTTTGTGCCGATTGATAAAAAGTTTCGACCACTATATTCACATCATTGGTGACTTTATGTACCATATAGCTATAAGGTTTTTGTAAAAGTAGGGAATTATATCATTGATAAATGCTAAATAAATTTCCGCAACATTTCGGCTACTAATTCATTCTCAAAACCTTTCTGGGTAAGGTATCGCTGAAGTTTTGCCCTTCGGGTGAACACGTTTCTGTCCTTAAGAATATCCGGCATTTTCTTTTCTGTAAGCCTTTCAAGGGTTGCCAGGTATTCCTCTTCATCAATCTCGCTCAACCCTCTTTTGATACAATAGTCCGAAATTTGATTTTGCTTCAATTCATATACGATTTTACGTCTGCCCCAGTTTTTTATCCTGAATTTCCCCCTTGCAAACGAACGTGCATATCTTTCCTCATCAACTAATTTCTGCTCAATTAATTCAGTCATAATCTGCCCTACTTCGTCCCTGTCCGCACCATTTTCAAATAATTTATTCCGCACTTCTTTCTGACATCTGTCCTGGTATTCGCAATAGCGGCTTATCATTGTTCGTAAGTCCATAGGCCGGCGGTATTTATAATTTAGATCTTTGTAAAAATAAAGACCGCACATTGAACAACGTACGGTCTTTTGTTTTATTAAAATAGTCGATATCTTATTTACTCATTTCAGCAAAATACTTATGGAAATAAGGAATTGTTTCGATGCCTTTATAATAATTCGCCACGTCATATTTCTCATTTGGCGAATGGATATTATCATTGTCCAGTCCAAAACCCATCAAAACAGTTTTCAGTCCCAACGTTTTCTCAAACAAAGCAATAATGGGGATACTTCCACCACCGCGTGTCGGTATCGGATCTTTACCAAAAGCTGTCTGAATAGCCTTTGCAGCCGCTTTGTAGGCTACTGAATCTGTCGGCGTTACAACAGGTTCACCACCGTGATGTGCTTTCACCGTAACTGTAACATTGGCCGGAGCTATACTTTCAAAGTGTTTTTGAAACAAGGCTGAAATTTCATCTGAACTTTGGTGAGGCACCAGGCGCATCGAAATTTTAGCATTCGCTTTGGAAGGCAAAACGGTTTTGGCACCTTCGCCGATATACCCACCCCAGATACCGTTTACATCCAGCGTTGGACGCGTGCCGGTGCGTTCCAATGTTGAATAGCCTTTTTCACCCCAAACTTCTTTAACACCCAATTCATCCTGATATTCCATCAGATCGAAAGGAGCAGCATTTAAAGCTGTTTTATCGGCATCGCTCAACTCGTCTACTTTATCATAAAAAGCAGGAATGGTGATATGGTTATTTTCATCGTGCAATGAAGCTATCATTTTGCACAAAATATTAATCGGATTAGCCACAGCACCACCGTACACGCCGCTATGTAAGTCGCGGTTCGGGCCTACCACTTCCACTTCCATATAAGCCAGTCCACGCAAGCCGGTCTCGAGGCTTGGATGCTCCATACTAATCATTGAAGTATCAGAAACCAGTACAATGTCTGCTTTTAGTTTTTCTTTATTTTGTTCAAGGAAAGGGCCAAGATTAGAAGAACCAACTTCTTCTTCTCCCTCAATCATAAATTTTACATTACAGGCCAGCGTATTGGTTTTAGCTAATACTTCAAAAGCTTTGACATGCATAAACATCTGTCCTTTATCGTCACAGGCGCCACGGGCAAAGATTTTACCGTCTTTGATCACCGGCTCGAAAGGGCCGCTGTGCCACAATTCCAGGGGGTCAGCAGGTTGAACATCATAATGTCCGTACACCAGTACCGTTGGCAAGGCTGCATCAATCATTTTTTCAGCATATACAATCGGATGACCTGCAGTCGGGCAGATTTCTGCCTTATCTACGCCTGCGCTAATAAGACTATCTTTAACTGCTTCTGCACATCTTGCTACGTCAGCTCTGTAGGCACTATCTGCGCTAATGGAAGGGATGCGTAACAAAGCCAATAATTCTTCTAAAAACCTGTCCTTATTTTGATTTAAATAATCGTTCCAAACCTGCATTGAAAAATAATATTTATGAAATTAAAATTTAGTTTCTTCTTGAAATAACTTCGATGGCTTTAAACTCCTTACCATTTTTGCCTTCCATAAAAATGGTTAACTCCTGGTTTGCAGGATCTTTAATCTTTAAAACCTGGTGAATTTTAAGAGGTGCTTTCGTAACCGGATTGGTGGTATAGCCTGTAAAATCGATTGTATTGGTATTTGGATCAAAAATACCCTCCAAAACAAGAATGCTTGACCCGAAGTTATCAAACCAAACTTTCGTAAAGACTCTTTTATTATTGTCATATCCCATAATAGATTGGGCTTCATAACGCTCATTATTCATTTGTCCTATAATGTTTGAAACTAAAAAATGACCATCTGCAGCCATTCTGCCGTCACGTTCAACCACAGCCGGAGTAAAATCACCACCCTCTTCGCGCCAAACTTTCATTTCGTCGTGCCAATGCCCTGACCACTGAACCAGCAATTGGTGCATTGGACCGATAGAACGCGAGTTCATTTGCATGGCTCGTTCTTCCAGAGTTTCCTTTGGCATTGGAGGAACCGGTGCTGCAGTAGTATTAGATTTATTTGATTTTTTAGATTTCTGTGCCAGAGCAGGGAAAGAAATGCCGGCAATCATAATCAGAAATAGTATTTTTTTCATAAAATAAATAATTCGTTCATTAAAAAATTGAATCCCCCAAATGTAAGGCTAATAAGACATTTTGAAGTTGCCAAAAGCAGAATTTATTTTTTCGATTAAAAAATAAAATTGAATGGTGATTTGGAATTTCAATACTATTTTCGCCTTTTCTAATTTTCAAAAAAAATATGATAGACGTATTATTGGGGCTCCAGTGGGGAGATGAAGGAAAAGGTAAGATTGTGGATTATCTGGCCGCCCGCTATGATATTATTGCCCGTTTCCAGGGAGGGCCAAATGCTGGTCATACACTTTATGTAGATGGTCAGAAAGTGGTATTGAGAACTATACCATCCGGGGTTTTTCAGTCGCATTGCCTGAACCTGATTGGAAATGGCGTGGTGATAGATCCGGTGGCACTGAAAGCTGAATTGACAACATTGGTAAACATCAGGCCAGATGTATTAAGCCGGCTTTTTGTTTCTCAAAAAGCACACCTGATTTTGCCAACCCATCGCGCACTGGATGCTGCATCAGAAGCAGCGAAAGGAGTGGATAAAATTGGTTCTACCTTAAAAGGAATTGGTCCTGCGTACATGGACAAAACAGGCAGGAACGGATTGCGTGTAGGTGACATTCAGAGTAAAGATTTCAACAAAAAATATGAGCAGCTGAAACAAAAGCATATTGCGATGTTGCGTCAGTATGATTTTGAAGTAAACTGGCAGGAATGGGAACAGGAATTCCTTGAAGCGATTGAATATATGCGTGGCCTGCAAATTGTGAATGCAGAATACTGGCTGGATGAACATATCAGAAACGGAAAGAAAATTTTAGCAGAAGGCGCTCAGGGCAGCATGCTGGACATTGATTACGGAACCTATCCATTTGTCACCTCTTCTAACACAATTGCTTCAGGTGTGTGTAACGGACTCGGTGTAGCTCCTTCAAGAATTGGTGAAGTATATGGTATTTCCAAAGCATATTGCACGCGTGTGGGAAGCGGTCCTTTTCCGACAGAACTGGATGACGAAACCGGCGAAGCACTTCGCAAAGCAGGAAACGAATTTGGCGCTGTAACAGGTCGCTCAAGACGTTGCGGATGGATTGACCTGATTGCACTCCGCTATACAGTAATGCTCAGCGGTGTCACAAAAATTATTCTTACCAAAGCAGATGTGCTGGATGGTTTTAACGAACTGAAAGCAGGAGTTGCGTATAAAATTGATGGTGTCGAAACGAAAGAATTCCCTTTTGACATTTGCACTGCAAATCTTGAACCGGTTTATAAAACTTTCAGCGGTTGGGATAAACCAATCAGTGAATGTAATGCTTACGATGAATTACCTCAATCATTTAAAGAATATTGTGATTTTGTAGAAGAAAGTCTGGGCACTAAAATTGCATTTATATCCAATGGTACCGGGCGTGATCAATTACTGGTAACTCCATCATAAAAAAATTTAAGAAAAAAAATTTGGCAATTTCGAGAAACAATTAAAATTTTACGGCATCAAGAATTAGCGCTATGAAATCGAACCCAACTAAAAAGACGGCTATTAAAAAAACAGCCGGTGCTGCAGAAAAAGCAACTACTAAAAAAGTAGTGAGTAAAAAGAAATCGGAAGATGAGGATGACGATTTAGACGAAGAGGATTTGGAAACAACTCCTAAAAAAACAGCTTCGAAAAAAACAGCTCCAAAATCTAAAAAGTCGAAAGATGATGACGATGATGATGATGATGACGATATAGAAGATGACATCGACGACAAAGATGAGTTTGAAGAAGATGATGAGTTTGATCTTGATAAAGAATTTGAAGAATTCGATCTTCCTAAATCAAAAACAAAATCCGGCGGCCCCGCTAAGAAACCAACCAAAGGTGGCGGAGATGATTTTGATGATGACTTTAAAGATTTAGGATTCTTCTCCGAAGATAGTTTCGGAGATGATGATGATGATGATTTTTAATCCGGAAAGGTATTGAACCGACATAAAAAAAGCTTCAGTTTTCTACCGGAGTCTTTAAATGAAATAAAAAGAAGAATGTTGCATTGGGCTAATCAGTGCAACATTCTTCTTTTTTTGGATAGCAACCAGTATACGCATACCAATGGCGCCTATGAATGCCTCTGTGGCGCCGGAGGCCTAACAGAAGTCCGTAATGATAATAACCAGCTGAGCGGGTTAAAGGAGAATTTTATGCAGCATAAAGACTGGCTGTTCGGACACATCAATTATGATTTTAAAAACAAACTGGAGCGACTCAAATCTGAGTACGCATCGCACTATGAGTTCGACGATATCCATTTTTTCCAGCCGGAAACCGTGTGTTATATACTGAGAAATGAATGCGAAATTCATATAGAGTCCGCATTTAAAAATCCCGAAGAAATCTGGCATGAAATCCAACAGCAACCAATAGAAATATTGGCCGGGAATGAACCTGAAATTTCATTTCAAAAAAGAATTGAAGAAAGTGAATATCTTGATATAATAGGCCATTTGAAAGACCACATCATAAATGGGGATTGCTATGAAATCAATTTTTGCAACGAAGCCTTCAGTGAAAATGTTGCGATCAATCCTCTAAACGCTTTTCATCAGTTGAATCGTCTTTCCCCTGCCCCTTTTGCTGCCTATTATAAGTCTTCTGGTCAGCACTTAATGTGTGCATCACCTGAGCGTTATTTAAGAAAAGAGGATGATAGAATAATTGCGCAACCTATCAAAGGGACAGCCAAAAGAAGCAGTGACAGTTTATTGGATAAAGAGCTGCAATACGGTTTAAGCAATAGCATTAAAGAGCGTGCAGAGAATGTAATGATCGTGGACTTAATGCGAAATGACCTTGCTCGTTTTTGTGAAGTTGACTCAGTAACAGTGGAAGAATTATTTGGCATTTATACCTTTCCGCAGGTTCATCAAATGATATCGACAATAAGCGGAAAACTAAAAAGCGAGTACTCCCTTTTTGATGCCATACGACTCTCATTTCCCATGGGAAGCATGACCGGAGCGCCAAAAATAATGGTCATGAAATTGATTGAACAATATGAAAAAGCACGCAGAGAGCTATTCTCAGGATGCGTCGGCTATATTTCACCAGATGGAAATTTTGATTTCAATGTAATTATCCGGAGCCTGTTTTACAATCAAAATTCAAAATACCTGGGCTACCAAACGGGTGGAGCTATTACATTCAACAGCGACCCAACACAAGAATGGCAAGAAACTTTATTGAAGGCGATGGCGCTTGAAAAAATCTTCCATACATAATAGAATAAATGATAGAAAAAGGCAACCACAAATTTTGTGATTGCCTTTTTAAACTTTACTCCTATTTCAAAAGAAATTATAAACCTATCTGAGCAGTGTAAGATTGCCATTATAGTTTTCACTCACACCATTGGCAAACGAAACACGAATCTGGTAAACATAAACACCAAACGGCATAGCCTGACCTTTATGATTTCCATCCCAACCGCGTCCATTCACTTTATCTGTTTCGAAAATCAATTGGCCCCAGCGATCAAAAATCTGCATATTAAATGTCACGACTGATTTTGATAGCAATTCCCGTGGCAGGAAATATCTATCCTCGTCATTACCAGAACCAGGATTGAAAGCATTTGGAACATCAAGATAACAAGCTTTGCTTACTGTAATGCTGTCTGCGCTGACACATTCCCAGTTCTGAGCTTTCACCGAATATTGTCCCGCAGTACGAACCTGAATGCTTGGCGTTGTATCGCCGGTATTCCAGGTATACTTGTCAACAGATATCGTATTTCGATTTCGCAATGTCAAAGCAATATTACCCGGACAGAAACCCGTATCTCTTCCCAAATCAATATTAGGCATAGCTACCACCTCTACAGGAGCAGATACAGTCACCCCAGGACAGGCAGGATAAAAACCCTGAAGTGTTACTGTAGCGGGTCCGGCTTTGGTAAATGCATGTCGTACCTGCAAAGTATTGAATGCAGGATCTCCGTCACCAAAATCCCAACTCAGGCCATTGAATCCCGGCGTTGCAAAACCCTGGAAGTCTATCGCATTACCCTGGCATATTTTCGATTCACTTTTGGCCATGGAAATTGAAGGCACTTTAAACACTTCTACCAGCTGAGTTGCAGTATCTAAACATCCGTTAATTTTTGTAGAAACGATTAAGCGGATTTGATAAGTACCACGCTTATCCTCATAACTGTGGAAAGTATTGCTGTCAGTGGTATACGCTCCGTCTCCAAAACTCCAGGAAGAATTATAGCCGCTTAAAGAACTTGTAGTTGAAGTATTCGTCAAAGTCAACAATTCATTCCCGCAAAGAGAGTCGTCAGTTTTATCGAAAGAAGCAATTGCGTCAATCGTTTCGACCCTCAAATCCGAACGATCACTCTCGCATCCATTCACTGTTTGAGAAACAAAGTAACTAACTGTTCCCCCTTTAGAGGTAGATGGGGTTGGGGTACTTGGATATCTCATACCCGCTGTTGCTGCATCATACCATTTAAGGTTTACACCACCTGCAGTCAACATTTTTGCTTCAACATCTTTACAATAAATCAAATCGGTGTCTACAGGAGCCGTTGGTTTCCTTGTAACAATAACCTGAATTCTTGCGCGTGGAGTTTCGCAACCGGCAGCGTTTACCTGACTTACCCAATAACTTGTTGTATCAAAATCTGTGGTTGCGCTTGCAGGGAATGCTGTGCTTGGCGTTGGAGCACCACCAGGCAAACCCCCACTTGGACTGGAATACCAGCTAAGAGTTGCTCCAGCTGCTGTTCCGGCTGTTAAAACAGCTGGTGTTGCGCCTTCGCAATAACGGATAGGAGTAACTACTGTTGGCGGAACGGAGAAGCTGATCGTGTCAACATAAAATATTAATCTCTGTGTATCGCAATTTGAAATCCCTGTTGCATAATAAGTTTTTGGGCCCCAAACTGTAACTTCAACAGAGTCGCCATAAACAGCACCGAGAGGATAAACTGTGGTTCCTGTAACAGTAGGAATGGTACCACCCGGTAAAATCAATGTAGATGCACCAATTGCAGCAAGATAAGAAGGGGCAGTTGGTGTAGTCCATATCCACTGATATTGTCCACCGTTGATAACTTTTAGATTTACTTTTTTACCGGGGCACAAGCGGAAGGTTGTATAAGGAGAATATGGCGATCCGCCGGATTCAAATTTAGGAGCAGTTTCTCCCAGCGCGGAATCAAGATCTGCCTGACGCAGTATATAAGTAAATGCCAGTGATGTTTTTTGGCCAGGGGCAAGATTGCCCAGGTTAAACACAATACCAATGGCTTCGTCAGCTCCGGTAGCACTGGGGGTAGACCAACCAACTGTGGTTTGATTACCGGTTTCGGTACCATTTCCTGCATACAAATTAGCAAGATTGCCCGGATGCCATCCAGGTATATTCATACATCTTGCCCTGCAATCTTTTGATCCCAGACCAAGATAAGCATATGTGCCGTATTTAACACCATCGGCTGTAACCAAACAGTTTTTTGAAAGAGCATTAGGCTGGTAAACTATCCTGTTAATCGTTGCATGGGAGCAAGCGGCCCAAGGCTGTTCATTATCCGGATCAAGTCCGCGGTGGTAATAGATATTATTCAATGTTGTACTTCCTGTGTTTACCAAATCCACATAAATCACGAAATACAGTTTATCCTTTTTCAAAACAGTTTTTTGTGTAATGCCAAGGCTGCCATAATTGCCTTCCCAAATGCCTGTAGACTGAGTTGGCGTAACAATTGAAGAAGTGCTTGTAACGGGCATTTCATCAACACCCATACCGCTGGCCCAGTTTCTTTTCTTTACCCCATTAATCTGAATTTCGAAACCTTCAAAAGGAGTACCGGGTACGAAATAATCGCCCATGTAAGGGGAGCGTCCCGGAGCACTTACAGCCCATCCATCCATATCAGGATCTGACACAAAACCAAGAGTTGTACCGCCGCCCACACAACTTGTTATGGGGTGATAACCTGCAGGAGCAGAAATACTGGTGCCAAAAGCGCCATCTGTAAAAGTTCCAACTTCTACAAAATCTCCCTGCAAAAAAATATTTGTCTGAGCTTTGGTGTTGGTAAAGGACAGAAGCGAAAGAGCAGGTGCAAGTAAGAGTAATTTTTTCATGTTGGTGGATGTTTTAGGTGGGTAAATTTATTGTTTCATGAAATTGATTTCGTAAATGCTTTTGGGCTCATCACCAAGGAAAATTTGAACGGTGTAGTTACCTTTTTTAAGGGAACTGATATCCCAATCGGCGTTATATAAATAAACTTCCTGCTGAGGTTTCCAACTAAAAACTTTTTTCCCTGAAGCGTCCACGATAGTTGCCCTGAAAGGCATTGGAGCCGGAGTGTGGATCATAAAATGCGCTGCATTGCCTGGATTTTTAGGTGTCAGCGAATAATTGACGTTCACTCTTTCGCGCTCATTCAGCTGGTAGAGGAAATGACCGCCAACACCATCAAACTCTTTGATAGTGTTAAGCGAAGAGCTGGTCTGCGCAAAAGAATTATTGCTTAGTGCACAGCCTAACATGAAAGTTAAGAACAGATACTTCATGGGTGATAAGGTTTTGATTGTAAAAGAAATATACCCGTGGGTAAGTCGGGCTGTTATATTAAAGACGCAGAAAAACATCTTATGGTTTGGTGAATTACAAATAATATTTTTCATGCCAATTAAAATAATTTGTAAATTGCTATTACTAAATCTAAACAGAATGACTACTAAAATTGAAAAAGAGAACGTGCCACAGCTTAATTTCATGCCTGCAGATAAAGACAACTCGAAGAAATGGAAGCAAGATCTGGACTATGCAGTTCGTCTCGGAAATGAGCACAAAGGCAAGACAACTGTAACTTTTGTTTCGAAGGAAGGAATCTTTCAGGTTGAAACGACTATTTGGTCTGTCACAGAAAATGAACTTTCACTGAAGGGTGGGATTCACATCCCTTTGAAGAGTATAACCGACATTCACTTCTGATTGCTTATCAAAATTTTATTTCATAAAATTAAAAAAGGAGAGTTGTACCAAATGGTCGCAACTCTCCTTTTTCTTATAAAATTTATTCAAACTAAAAATTGCGCATCTTCCAGACACCCAACATGGCTTCTTTAATAATACCGGAACTCATTTTAGAAACACCCTCAATACGGTCTACAAATGTAATGGGAACTTCTTTTATTTTATAACCCAGCTTCCAGGCTCTGTATTTCATTTCAACCTGAAAAGCATAGCCAACAAACTGAACATTATCCAATGGAATATGCTCCAGAACTTTCCTGCGATAACAAACAAACCCCGCTGTTGGGTCATTCACCGGCATCCAGGTAATCAGTTTCGTATAAAATGCACCACCTTTCGAGATTAATTTTCTATCGAGTGGCCAATTAACCAGTTTCCCACCTTTCACATAACGGGATCCAACAGCAACATCTGCGCCATCATTGACACAAGCATGATGTAGCCTGATTAAATCATCCGGATTGTGTGAAAAGTCAGCATCCATCTCGAAAATGAATTCGTATCCATTTTCCAGAGCCCATTTAAAACCAAAAATATAAGCAGTACCTAAACCTAATTTGCCTGTACGACAAACAATATGAAGCGATTGTACGAATTCTCTCTGAAGAGAGCGAACGATCTCAGCAGTGCCGTCCGGAGAGCCGTCATCCACGATGAGTACATGAAATCCTCCTTCGAGTGACATTACCTTCCGGATTATCTTTTCGATATTCTCTTTCTCGTTGTAAGTAGGTATGATGACTAGTTTATCCAATTCCGGTTTTTTCAATTAAGATGGCAAAATAACGAAATACTTTTGGCTTCGAACGATTGTTTATGATATTCTAATTTTTTTATGAAATTATGACAAATCGAAAAGAGTCTATTTTCTTAATCTGCCCAATTTCATTTCGTTGAATATTTCAGAGATTTTCTGTTTGGTATGCAACGCAAAATCAGAATTCATAATCCAATCATAATAATTGGGTTCCTTTTCCAAAACCTCAGTTACTTTTCTTCCTTTATGCTTTCCAAAATTAAATATGGGTGCACCATCTTTCATCACCATTCTTCTGGCATAATCCACCATATCATTACTTCCGGCAAATTCCTGTATGGAAGCGGCTTCTTTAGGTAAGTTTTCATATCGTTCAAGCTGAGCTTCCAACACCTCTATGGTCGCATTGATGTCCGCTTCTGCACTATGAGCATTTTCCATTGTTTTACCACAATAAAATGCCAGGGCAGCACTGAGGGAACGTTGTTCCATTTTGAAGAAAATCTGTTGCACATCCACCATTGCCCTTTCCGTAAAATCAACATCAATACCGGAGCGCAAAAACTCTTCAGCAAGCAATGGCAAATCAAAACGGGTAGAATTATAGCCGCCGAAATCACAACCTCTGATCCAGTTATTCAGCTCATTTCCAATCATTTTGAAGGTTGGCGCGTCTTTTACATCTTCATCAAAAATACCGTGAATAGCAGATGAATCGGCAGGAATGGGCATTTGCGGATTAATGCGCTTCACATATTTATCGCGCGTGCCGTTTGGATTCATTTTCACAAAAGCCAATTCAACAATCCTGTCTTTTGCGGTATCAGTTCCCGTAGTTTCGAGGTCGAAGAAAACAATCGGGCGTTTGAGATTAAGTTTCATGAATAGGAAAATTTTTACTGCCAGAAAAAGCGTTGCGAAGGTAAGCCACATTTAAAATAAAGGAGAAATAAAAATACCACCATCCCTGGTGGTATTTTTATTATTAGTCAAATTTGAAAAAACTTACAAATTCCCTCTTTTCGCTTGTTCGCGTTCAAGGCTTTCAAACAAAGCTTTGAAGTTTCCTGCTCCAAAACTTTGTGCACCGTGGCGTTCAATAATTTCGAAGAACAAAGTCGGGCGATCTTCAACCGGCTTGGTGAAGATTTGCAACAAATAGCCTTCTTCGTCGCAATCAACAAGAATTCCCAGTGATTGTAGCTTCTTCAGGTCTTCGTCAATACTGCCCACACGCTCAGGAATCATTTCATAATAAGCTTCGGGTGGTGCGCTCAAAAATTCGATTCCACGCGCTTTCAACTCAGTAACTGTTTTTACGATGTCTTTGGTAGCAACTGCAATATGCTGTACACCTTCGCCTTCGTAAAAATCCAAGTATTCTTCAATCTGCGATTTTTTCTTTCCTTCTGCCGGTTCGTTGATCGGAAATTTGGAAAAGCCATTTCCGTTACTCATCACCTTACTCATCAGCGCAGAATATTCTGTATTGATTTGCTTATCATCAAAGGAAAGAATATTCACAAATCCCATCACCTCTTCATACCATTTTACAGTAGGCAACATACGGTTCCAGCCCACGTTTCCTACGCAGTGGTCGATATACAACAATCCACAATCGCTGGGATTGTAATTGCTTTCCCATTTTTCATAACCAGGCAAAAACGGGCCTGTATAATTCTTACGCTCAACAAACATATGCACTGTTTCTCCGTAAGTATAAATACCAGACATTTTTACTTCACCGTTTGCATCAGTTAGTGTTTTCGGCTCCATATAAGATTTGCCTCCACGTTTTGTTGTTTGTTCGTAGGCATCATAAGCGTCATCAACCCAAAGGGCAAGAACTTTCACACCATCGCCATGTTGTTTTACGTGTTCAGAAATTTCGTGTTTTGAATTCAACGCAGTTGTCAGTACTAAACGGATTTTTCCTTGTTGCAAAACATACGATGAACGGTCGCGCACACCCGTTTCAGGGCCCGCATAGGCAAGGCTTTGAAAGCCAAAAGCTGTTTTATAAAAATGGGCTGCCTGCTTTGCATTTCCCACATAAAATTCTATATAATCGGTACCATTAATTGGTAAAAAATCTCCGGCTTTCGCAATTTTTTGCGCAAAGGTTAATGTTTCAGACATTGTATTTATTTTTTAAAAGAATGATGTTATCAATTAATTAATCTGCGGAACTAATTATTGCTCCATTCAGCCATTGCGAGCGTTCTCAGCAAATCTCTTTTCGAACTAAAATTAATACGAATCTTCATTATTGGTGTAAAGCGCAAATTTAAGCAAGAAGCCGGAATTACCGGTAAAATAATCTGTTAGCTTTTCCTTTAACTCATTTTAAAGTAAGTGTACATTTGTCCACTAATTATTTTTTTATGAATCACCTTTTCCTGAAGGATAAAGCAGCAAAATTATTCGTGTTTATGGCTGCTTTTTTTGTGGCCAATGCATTGATTGCCGAATGTATAGGAGGCAAATTATTTTCTCTCGAAACCCTTTTGGGACGGGAAGTTCATCCATTTTCATTATTGGGGGAAAATGGATTGACCTATACACTCACCTGTGGTGTATTACTATGGCCGATTGAATTTGTAATGACAGATATTGTGAACGAGTATTTTGGACCCAAAGCGGTGAGGCGCATCAGTTGGATTGCAGTATCCCTGATTGCTTATGCTTTTGTCATGTTTTATGTGGCAATGCGTGTGCCCGCTGAGCAGTCTTTTTGGGTAGGTAGTATGCAACAGGAAGGTATACCAAATATGCAATCGGCATTTAGTGCGGTGTTGGGTCAGGGCATGTGGATTATTACCGGAAGTATTTGCGCCTTTTTAATCAGCCAATTGGTGGATGTGTGGGTATTTCATAAAATCAAAAAAGCCACCGGTGAGAAAAGCGTGTGGCTTCGGGCAACAGGCTCTACAATGGTGTCGCAACTGATAGATAGTTTTATCGTATTGTTTATTGCCTTTCATATTGGCAAAGACTGGTCAATGCAAAGAGTCTTGGCTATCGGACTGGTCAATTACAGCTACAAAGCATTGATGGCAATAGTATTAACTCCGGTCATTTACTTTGTTGAATATTGCATTGAAAAGTATTTAGGAAGAGAAAAGGTTGTAGAAATGAAGGCGCTTGCTATGGGTCAATAGATTTTTCTTTACCAACAGAAACGGGTTTCAACATTTTGTTGAAACCCGTTTTTTTATTAAAAGTATTTTAGCTGATGCCGGAATTATCCAGTTCTTCCTCTTCAGCCTCTTCCAGCCATTTTGAAGATTGTAATTTCTTTTTGCCCCGGCCAGCTTTATTAAGCCATAATAACATTGCCGGCTGCAAGGTAAGGTTGGTTATCATAGCCAGGAACAAAGTAAGTGAAGTAAGGAAACCCAGTGATTTTGTTCCGTCAAAATTGGATAAAGCAAAAACCCCGAAACCTGCAATCAGAATCAATGAAGTGTAAATAATACTTAAGCCTGTATCGAAAATAGTATGACGAACTGTGTTTGCAACATCATCTTTGTAATGCTTCAGCTCGTGCTTGTAGCTCACCAGGAACCTGATGGTAACATCAATCGTAATACCTAATGCCACACTGAAAACCAATACAGTGGAAGGTTTGATAGGGATACCCATCCAACCCATAATACCTGCTGTGGCCAAAAGTGGAATAATATTTACCACAAAGGAAATAATCAGTATCCGCCAGGAATAAAACAATACTATCATACAGCCGAAAATCATAATGAAAGCTAAAATCAAACTGTCGCGAAGACTGTTGATGATAAACTTGCTGCCTTCAAGGAAAATTATACTCGAACCGGTGAAAGTGACATTGTATTTGCTGGTATCAAATAATTCGTATGTTTTTGGGCGGATGCTGTCCAGCAAAAGTGGCAATCTGACAGAACCCACATCTTCCATATTAATACTGATGCGTGTTTTTTGTTTGGTACTGTCCATAAAAGTGGTCAGCAATTTGGCAAACATATCGCCACCGCCGGCAGCATTTTTATTTGGTTTCGCACGCAGGTATGGTTGAATAAATGCTCCATCCATCATATTGGGAACGCCATAGCTGCTGCTGTCACCGTCGTAATAAGCCTGGCGCGCAAACTTAACGCCATCAACAAA
The DNA here is from genome assembly GCA_041661485.1 of Chitinophagaceae bacterium. Taxonomy (GTDB): domain Bacteria; phylum Bacteroidota; class Bacteroidia; order Chitinophagales; family Chitinophagaceae; genus Rurimicrobium. The sequence goes on along the minus strand of JBAZUJ010000010.1, from coordinate 76,429 downwards.
AGATAAGGGATGACCCAGCTCTTTATATTCAGACAACACAATTCCTAACTGATCAATTTTTTGCATGACCGGCAAGGAAACTGCACCATTTTTCCGCTTGGTATCAATTACAATTTCCAAAGGCATTACCCCATGGAAATGTTTCTCGAAAAATTTAAGGTCGGTGTAAATTTTATCTTTTTGGGGCAGGTCATCTACTACATAACCAACCGTTTTTAGCTTGGCTACACCGATAAGTGATACAACTGTTACGGCAGCTGCAGCGATATAAATAATACGCTGGTTATTGAAAACCCAATTGGTCAGAATATTCAGAATTTTTGTCAGCCAGCCACTTTCAAGATAATTTGTATGTTTGGTTTTGGGCGCAGGTAAATAACTGAATAAAGCAGGAAGAAATACTAGAGAAATCACGAAAAGGCTCATGATATTGATACCGGCAACAAGCCCAAACTCCTTCAATACTTTGCTCTTGGTAAAAAAGAAAACACCAAAACCGATAGCAGCGGTGAGATTGGTAAACAAAGTTACAATCCCCATTCTGTCTACCATCCGCAACAAAGCTTTCGCTTTATTCCCATGCTTATTAAATTCGGAATGGTATTTGTTTAGAAAGTAAACACAATTGGGAATTCCGATTACCACTATCAATGGAGGAATCAGTGCAGTCAGTAATGTAATCTGGTAACCCAGCAAAGTCATTGTGCCAACCGACCAAACCACACCTACCATTACCACAATCATCGAAGCCAAAACCGCACTAAAGGACCGGAAAAACAGCATTAAAATAACTGCGGTGAGCACAAGTGAAAGCATCAAAAACAGCTTCATTTCGGCCTCAATTTTATTCCCAACCTGCGTACGGATGTAAGGCAAGCCGGAATAATGCATTTCAATATTTTGCGATTTTCCAAACGCATCGCATAAAGTTGTTACATCTGCAATTACTTTTTTTCGCCCTTTTGATGCCAGGACCTCTTTGTTTATATACAAAGCCATCATATACGCATGCGTTTCTGCATTATATAGAAGGCCTTTGTAAAATGGCAGATTAAGAAAAGTATTTTTGACACTGTCTGTATTACCATCTGTTGCAATGGCATCGGAAAGTTTTTCTGTTTTCAGCTTATCATTGGTTGTATCCTTCACCAGATTAATGGCTGTCGGAATACTGAGCACATTCTCAATCGCGTAGGTTTTCTGTAATTGCTGAACCAATTTGGTATAGGCATTGAAGAATTCAGGTTCAAAAAATTTATCCGTCTGAACGCCAACCACCATCATCGTTCCATCCTGGCCAAATTGCTTTTTGAACTCCTGATACTCTAAATATTTTGGATTATCTGTCGGAATTGCCCCGGTGGAATCATAGCTGAGCTGGACCTTGGTGGCCTGAAAACCCATAAAAACTGTGATACCCAACAATATTATGAGTAAATAAATTCTAAATGTTATAATAAAAGCTGCTATACGATGCCACATTATCTCAGGAAATTAAGGGGGCGAAGGTAAGGGAATTCAACTTTTATGAAGAATAAGTTATTGCAAGATTGGGTTAAAATGAATTCAACAATACTTAATTTCTGTATGTAGGAATGAGGCAATTAACGTACTTTCGCAGCCTGAAAAAACAAGATGAAAAATATTCGTAATTTTTGCATTATTGCCCATATCGACCATGGTAAAAGTACTTTGGCCGATCGTATGCTGGAGTTCACCCATACTATTTCTGACCGCGACATGCAGGCTCAGGTATTGGATGATATGGATCTGGAGCGTGAGAAAGGTATTACCATTAAGAGCCATGCTATTCAAATCAACTATCTCCACAACGGGGAACAATACATCCTTAACCTGATTGACACGCCAGGCCACGTTGATTTTTCCTATGAGGTTTCACGTGCCTTAGCCGCTTGTGAAGGCGCTTTGTTGCTTGTAGATGCTACTCAAGGTATTCAGGCTCAAACCATTTCCAACTTATACCTGGCACTGGACAATGACCTTGAAATCATCCCGGTTATCAATAAAATCGATATGGATGGAGCAATGATTCCTGAGGTGACGGATCAGATTGTGGATTTGATTGGCTGCAAACCGGAAGAAATCATTTTGGCGTCCGGGAAAAGCGGAATTGGAATTCAGGATATCCTTGATGCTATTATTGATCGTATTCCCTCACCAAAAGGTGATGTGGCTGCACCACTGCAGGCTTTGATATTTGATTCTGTATTTAATTCCTTCCGTGGTATTATTATTTACTACCGCGTTATCAACGGCACGATTAAGAAAGGTGATAAAATTAAATTTATCAACGCACAGAAAGAATACGAAGCAGATGAAGTTGGTGTTTTAAAACTGACTATGACGCCAAAGAAAGAAGTTTTGGCAGGAGATGTGGGTTATATCATTACAGGAATTAAAAATGCTAAAGAAGTAAAAGTTGGTGACACCATCACGACAGTTAACAATCCATCCTTAGAACCAATCCACGGTTTTGAAGATGTGAAGCCCATGGTATTCGCCGGAATTTTCCCGGTAGAAACAGATGATTTTGAAGAACTCCGCGATTGCATGGACAAATTGCAATTGAATGACGCATCGCTAACTTTTGAAATGGAAACATCACAGGCGCTTGGCTTCGGTTTCCGTTGCGGATTCCTTGGGATGCTCCATATGGAGATTATCCAGGAGCGCCTTGAACGCGAGTTTAACCAAACGGTCATCACGACTGTACCGAGTGTGAGTTTCTATGCTTATACCCAGCGCGAAAAAGATGTGAGAATTGTGGTAAACAATCCTTCAGAAATGCCGGACCCAACGCGCATCGACAGGATTGAAGAACCTTTCATCCGTGCCCAGATCATTACAGCTCCGGATTATATTGGAAATATCATGACACTTTGTTTGAGCAAACGTGGCATGTTAATCAATCAGAATTATCTGACCCCAACCCGAGTGGAACTGACATTTGAGATGCCGATGGCTGAAATCGTTTTTGATTTCTATGACAAATTGAAATCCTCCACCCGCGGTTATGCTTCATTCGATTACACACCGATTGACTATCGGGAAGCGGATATCGTAAAGATGGATATTCTGTTGAACGGCGAACCTCTGGATGCCCTGAGCGCATTGATTCACCGCAGCCGCACACAGGATTTTGGACGTAAACTTTGTGCAAAACTAAAAGAGCTATTACCACGCCAACAGTTCCTAATTGCCATTCAGGCTGCTGTGGGTGCTAAAATTGTAGCGCGTGAAAGTATTTCTGCTATGCGAAAAGATGTTACGGCAAAATGTTATGGCGGTGATATTTCGCGTAAGCGCAAACTATTGGAAAAACAAAAAGAAGGAAAGAAACGTATGCGCCAGATTGGAAATGTAGAAGTACCGCAGGAAGCGTTCCTGGCCGTACTTAAGCTGGACGAATAATTTTCAACTATATTAATGATATAAACCTGAATCAATAAAATGATTCAGGTTTTTTTATTGTTCAAACCATATAATGTCGGCATAAGTTTTCTTGCCGGGAATCAATTCTAAGCAGAAGAGTTTATCCGGATTGAAATTCCGTACATAATCATCTATCAGGGGCTTCAATAGATTTAATTCCCTTCTCAATTTCCAATGTTCTCCACTGGAATGATGTAAAACAAGAAATAATCTGTTGGCTGTATGATAGCGCCCTTCTTTGCTTTGCGACTGATAAAGCCAGGTAATTAATTCGTGAGGATGAATCTTTGCGTAAGCAATATCGTGATTAAAACCTTTAGGAAAAACAGTCGTTTTGTGATCAAAAGAAATGTTACCAATTGTAAAATCTATTAATTTATGAAGCCCATTCAATTGTGCTTCAACAGCGGGATTCGCACAGAAAATTTATTCGACTGCATTTGCAGACCAATAATTGAACCATCTGTGAACCGCATAATTATTAAACGCCAATGACGGGCTTACTGAATTTAATCTACCAATAAATTCTTCATAAAAAGGAAAGTCATAAATAAACCCTGACAATTTATCCCAATCATCATTCTGAGCTTTTCCCCAGGAAGGCATTACTTCAAGCTTTTTTAATTCCTTTTCTATCTGCGCTGGTGTCATAATATTAAATCAAGCAACTATGATGCCAGAATATCGATTAATCCTCCCCTTGCCATGCAGGATTTAATAAATGGCCAAACTGCTTCATCAGTGGTTTTAATTTGCCCATTTGCTCGTCAAATACACTCATCACAAAAGCATCGGTTTGATGAGCATTCATCTTAGCAATAGTTTCCTTATACAAATTCATTTCACCTAATCCATAGTGCGCTTCGGCCTTATTTGCCAAAATCCAACTCATTTCGATATGATCCTGTACTTTCTGGTTCTTTGTAAAAATATCATCTGCAGTCTCATTATATTTTCTTTCCTGAATTGTTTTCATATCACGTTCACACATTTTCAAGACATCCTTTCTGATTCTGTTTGCCCAGATCATATCCGCAATTTTATCTTCGTTTGTCGGATACAAATTTGATGAAACGCGAACATTCAAAAGAAACGATAAATTAATTCCATGATAACGATTGTTAAGCAGAAAAAAACAACGTTGATAATTCAGAATTGCATACTGCAAATGAATTTCTCCTTGTCCGTTATAAAATAAACGCTTTTCTATTTTTCCACCCAGCACTACCGTTTCAGGGTCATTTGTATGCTGCAAGTCTATCTGCAAAAGCAGTGCAATTGCGTCTTTCAGTGCTGTCACAACATCCGGTTGTTGAGCTTTGTAAGTTGCATAAGAAAGCCGCTGAATTAAGTATGCATCGCTTGTTATAAATTGTTCATCGGGAGCGCATGAAGCTATCTGAGATGCCAGTGAAAAGAACTTTTTTGCCAGCACAAAATCTTTATTAATAATTGCCTCTTCGCCCTGTTTCACCAACAAAGAAAGTGTTTGCTTTTCTTCTTCATTATCATTGTCCGGCAATGCCTGCGGAGCAGAAATGATGGTAGCCCTCTCCAGGTTTGCCCGCATCACGGGAGGAGTAAGATTATCCAAAAAAGTATAAACCGGACTATCGATATTTACCTGAGAAATTACCGCATCCAAAGTTTCGCCCAGATATTTTTGAAAACGCAAAACTTCGTAATAATCAATATTCAGACCCAGATGATTGTACTTCGAAATAAGGATATGGTTAAGATCAAACGGATAGGTCATTTGCTGTTCAGAAATAACTATAGTCGTGTGCGGACGTAAAGCATGCCTGATGCCCAATTCATAAAAAGCATTGGCATTTGAAGTGGAGAGATCAGCAATAACAACATCCGCATTCAGCAATTGTTGATACATTGGCACATCGATCGAACCCGAATGCTTAATCTCATCCGCACGAACGCAAACAATTCCTTTTTGTTCCACCACAGGTTTTATGAGTGCATTATAACTGTAATCCAAATCGAGCTTTCTTCCTGTAGCAAAATCAGTCTTTGTACCAAAACCCATTACTACAAAGCATTGCAGCTTTTTGTCAGTTGTCATTTTATATTAGTTTTTCGGTATTAATCCAAATGTTTCATCAACTCATTCTTCAATAACAATAAATCTGCTGCATTTTTCTGTGCTTTGCTTGCTGAAATATGGCTCATTGCATCAATCATCAAATCGCAAAGTTCAATCTCTGAAATCTTCTTGCCTTTAGCACCCGCATGTTCCCATATTTGCAAATAAGCGTTTTGAATATCCTCCAGCGTCTGGCTCCCTTTTCCAAGCAAATACTGAACAACCTTAACGTTCAATATAGCAACCATATCCCAATAATTGCTGCCTGAGCCGGATGCAGAAAGCGTATCCAGAACATCATTCAGCTCTTTGTCAATTTTCGCTAAAGTCCATAGCTTATAATGTTTAGTTTGTTCGCCCCATTTTCTGTTTCCTGCCAAAACCAAAACGTTTTCCATATTCAACCAACTGCTTAAAGCATGGATTTTATAAGCATTGCCTGGACGACTGTAAGCCTGATAATAATACTCCGCAGCCTTTTCATATGCAGCCAGCTTAGCGTCTACGTTCTCTGACAACAATGCCAAACGGCGATAGGCACCACCCAGCATATTCAATCTTTCCGCCGTCGGGCTGTAATTACTCAGGACTTCCAAATCCCTAATTACCGTTTTAGCTGTACTTAAGGCAGCCTTTCTGTTCTTATCATCTGATTTGAATACATCAACAGCATGCTTGATACGGACACTGCAATACTGTTCCATTGCCGCAAAAGAAAAAACTGCATTCTCTTCCCCTATCAGACTTCCATACTTTGCGCTGCTGGCTTCGTAATCACGCAGTGCAGCATAGGCAATTGCCTCCAATTCTGTGATACGACCAGTGCGGATTTGTGCTTTGTCAACAGCATCAGAAATTCCGGCTAACTGGGAGCGATGTTCTTCATCCGAGATTCCGGACAATTCCAGCCTGCCAATTAAATTTGATAATTCAATTTCGGCTTCGCGTGCAATGACAAAACTATAGGCAGTTTTTGCGGAGAAACTTCTCTCCTGAACCAGTTTATAATAAGGGTCTCCATAACATTGGTATGCTCCCCATGTATTATTCCGCTTGCTGTATTTTTCATAGATATGCTTGCGGGCATTTTGCACAGCTTCACCAAAATTATAGCCATCCAATAAATTTCCATAAAACACTTCTGTGAAATCATGTGCAGCTAAATCATCAACAGCCCATCCGGAAACCACAACTGCTTTAACCCCATTACGAATTAGTTGAGTGCCAATATTAGCAGCCAGTTTGTAACGATTGGAGCTATACGCCTCCGCATCTCCATCCATCTTACCAAGATAACAGCAATTGACAAAAACAAGCTCAGGAACAGTACTCATCTGGCAAATCTCTTTTGTACTCAGATAAATGTCATTTCCAATCAACATCCCGGTCTTTTTCGATGGGTCTTCATTAAAAATACCATGGCCGGCAAGGTGCATAATTTTGTAAGACTTGCTGAACAATTCTTTTATAATTTGTCCGGGGGTTCCGGTTACATTATTCGTTTGAAATCCTTTTTCACTCAGGATAGTATTAACGAGATCTCCTTCCCTTTTTGCACCGGGTAATTGATAGAGAAAACCTTTAAGGTCAGGATCTGCAAGGATAAATGCAGTTTGTTCTGTCACCTGGTTCACATCAATTCTGTATTCCTGGGTGGAAAGCTGACGAATCATACCGGAATTCACAGAAAGAGGGCTTGCGTTTAAAGCATCATCCTGCAACAACTCCCAGGGAATGGAGGCAGTATAATCATCAACAATCCAGTTAATATTATTCTGCTTTTTCAGTTGCTCTTTAAAATCATTGGGTATAAGCAGTTCAAATATCGTCTTTGCTGTTTCAGGTGACCAATGATTGTTAGTAGACATATCTTTCAATAATTCATCGATAATACTTTTTCCTGTCAGCAACATTCGCTCCTCTTCACGCGCGCCACTTGTCGAAATATTAAATTGCATACCGGTAAACTCAAAATCCCCTTCCTTATATTCTTCCTGCTTAACTGTTATTCTTGTCCACCACTCGTCCGTATTCTCTATCGGCATACGCTCTCTTGCTCCCAATACTTTCTTAATTGACCTGCTGTCAAGACTTACATTTAAAGCCTGGCTTTCTTCCTGTGCTACCTTACTAATGGTATAAAGACAACTCAGGGCTTTGTCTTCATAAATTTCTATGAACTCAACTGTCGCAATAGTTCTTGCATCTTCCGGCCGCAGCAATTTCATTTTATTATTCGCGTTCTGAATCCCTTGTAAAATTGCCCTTGTTGCATCATCAATTGTAAGTCCTCCATAACCACATCCAACCAATAAAGAGGAGAGCCCAATTTCGCCACTGATGGCAAAATGACCATTAATCGGATTATTAATATTGACCAGATACTTGGCAGCAGCCTGTTCCACTGTTTGTGTAAGCTGAAAAGCCGTCAGTGCACCCTGCTCGCCAAGACCTGCGATGATAGCACCTTTGAAACTATTATTCTGCAATAGAACAATTTCACTGGACCCAATATTTCCGGGATACAGATTCAGTTTATGCAATTCCGTCAAGGAACCTTTCAGGCTTTTATCCACTGCTTTTTCTGCATTCAGAATAGCATCTTTTTTGAAATGACCAACCAGGACCGGATATTTTGCAAAGCGCAAATCCCCATTGGTCACGGTGGCTTTTAACGGCAAAACGCCTGCCACTATCACTTCTTCATTTTTCAATCCGAGCAATGTTTTTTCAAGACCTTCCGGAGATAGATCGAAATCGTGATCCGGTGGAGCTACAAATTCTGATTCTCCGGATCGCATAGCCGGCCTTGTTTTCGGCAACAAAGTCGTTTCTCCTTTTGATAAAATCTCTGATATAGGTGTAAATAATAATGGAGAGCATGATAAACCACCATGCGAAACGCCGGAGTAATAAACGGTGTTTTGCTCAATCATTTTCTTTGGAATACCTGAATCCCATGTCACACTCTGGTCGCCGGCAGCGGTATGTATAAACTCCAGCTTCCCTTTTGACAAAGTATAAGAAGCCGGAGTTGAAGCATCCTTTCCAGCTATATAAACAGCATTGCTCCAATCGATGAAAGGAGAGGATGCATTGATATGATCACGATATTTTTTAAACTCATCCAATACAGCCTTACCCGGAATAGGCCAGGTTTCATCCCCACATTTCTGACACATTTTTTTCCAGGTTTGCTCTGATGCAAAATCATTCTCTGCGTCGGTTGTCATCGGCAACAAACTCAACAAGCCAGGCAACTGACAGAATATCTGCAGCAATTCTTTTTTGGTATGAAACAAATCAATTTTGGCAATCTTGGAAATAATTTCATCGAAACCATACAGCACATAAGGGATACGGAAAGACCCGCCAAGCGGCGACCCCAGGAACAATAGCTTAAATCCTTTACTCGCGTTCAGCTTCTGCCAGGTGTCATTATAATTAATTATAAAATCCCTCACTAACACACCACCCATAGAATGCCCAACAATTTTAATGGGCTGCCCGAACTTCATCAGTTCAATGATCTTGTCATTAAAAAGTCCTGCACATTCATTCAATTGCCTGCGCCAGTCAAACGGGAATGTAACCACATCATAGGCTCCGCTCAGGTGATCGGCCAAGTCTTTGTAGGAGGTTTTGATCAGAGAATTGGCAACTACTTTTTTATTGTTTACAGGATTGTATTCCAGGTCGCTTAATTTCCCACGCAGGAAACTGAAATAATTAATCCATACGAGATTGCCATTATTACTGAGATTAGAACCCATTATTCCTGGTAGCAACACAACAATAGGACGCTTACCCGACACCGTATTCTTGAAAACCTGACCACCTTCAAGATTTAAAATTGCGTTGCGCAAAGCATCCGGTGAGGACTGCTGCTGATAAGAAAATCCAGCAACTAATCCGTCTCCCTGTGTCTTTAAGGCCAGCATCATCGCATCATTCGTGCGCTTATTACTGAAATAATGAAAATGATCAACCACACCTTCATCATCATAAAAACACTGTACAGGCTTTGTTCTTCTGGCGCCATTGTACATCGAAGCGGTATTAACTACCAGATCATTTTTAGAACTGAAAAACAATTTTGTCGCAATAATGACAAGGGCTTTAAAACTCAGGTTAACCTGGCTATTGCCTGAAATGACCATCAACTGACCGTCTACTGTCGCACCAGGTGCGGGATTATTCAGAACCTTAATGAATGGAGAGTCAGGGTTCATTGCTTCCAGCCCGGGCAATACCGACAAATCATCCTTACAATCCACAACGGCTGAAACTAAATCCTTAAACGCTCCATAAATCGGATTGGCAACCGAGCCAACAGCCAGGCCAATCAGGTTCATCACAATATTAAAAACGAAATCAAGCCGCTGAGAAGCAATGGTAGTACCGCTTGCAGGACAGGCAACCCGGATAAACTTTGTTACGGAAATATTTTTCTTCAGAATAATTTCCTTAATGGTGCTTATAAATTGCAAATCTTCGACCCGCTCATTCTTTTTTAAATAGTCAATTTCAGTCTCAGAAAAGCCAACATTATTTTCATCAGAAACACAAAAACGTGAAAGCACATCGCCAACCAATCCTCCACGGGAATGACTGACCAGATGAAGTATTGCGTTATCCGGTAATTGTTGCACCAGCTCGCATACATTTTGCAAAGGGCTTTTGGTGAGTGTTTCATGTTGAAAAGCCATTATGTTTTCCCCATACTCCCCAGTCATAAAACTCCAGGCAGGAGAACCCAACAATCCGCCAAAAGAGCTCATAGTAGATGAAGCTGTGCCATGCAGGAAGAGCAAATATGGTTTACCTGCGTTCCCTTGGGCAAAATCATGAAATTTGAATCCTGCGTCTAAGCGGTACAATCCGCTTCGGTTTTCCAATTGTTCCTTTTGTAACTTAAGCGCATACTGATGAACCCTGTCTTTAACCGCTTTGTCACGGTCATTTTTACTGAATACCTTAACCAACTTTAACGCAATATCACCAACCAGCCCACGATTCCTCGCATCTGTGCTCAGGTGTTGAGGTATTTCAAAAACATCGTTGTCGGCACCACGATTCTGAGTTAATGGCAAGGCAAATATTTCTTTTACATCTTCGGCACTGCTCAGCCAGCGGGTATTATCTTCAAAGACAAACTCAACCATATCGGTTTGTTTCAAAGCAATATCATGTACTTCTCCAACACCACGGACGCTTGAACCGATCGCATAACTAGCCGACAAATCGAGCGATTCAGCAGAATCTGATTCAATAATATTTATTTGCTTTTCACCTTTAATCCTTATTTTTTGAATGGCCATTTTAATTTGGTTTAAAAAGTCATGTTTAATTTTTCATACTAATGACAGAAATCAATCAATTATCTGTGAAGTGACGGTGAAGACATCTTCTGCCGCTTAAAAATTTCTAAAAAACTACTAAGCAGGCTATCTGTAAAGTTTGTGAAATATTTCTGCCAATGCAATAGTTTTTAAAAATATAATTTTAGCCTAATACACTTGCAAATGTTCTTCAAATCTGCAGAAGCATCTAAGGATATTGAATATTAAAAAAGGGTGTTTTTCCTGTTTTTTGTTTCGGTTTAAATGACTATTCCATTTGTACAAAATAAATTAAAACCGTCAAAAGCACTACTAATAAAGAATCTTGCCAATCATTCACTTTTCTTCCTTACCGATTTTTCCTCACGACATTGCGTGTAATAATTTATTAATTTGTTTCGCTTTTATTTGTTTTGTTATTTTGATTTAGTAAAATATAAAGTATCTAAAATACCAATAAAACCAATATTATGGCTGTATCTGGACTTGGATTATTCGATCTTTTAGCGCCTCAATACCTCGTTGGGCTGCAGTTTCCCCCTCAAATTGATCAATATCTTTCGCTTTTGGGCATTGATGAATTCAATAGTTTTTATACAGATAAAACTATTGTGTATACAGGTAAAGCTAGCTTTCGTGGAGATGGAAGCGGAAATACCGAAGTGGTGCACCAGGAACCAAACGGGGCCAGATTTACCTGGGAGCGGGAAAACATCCATTTCCGGATGATCATACCCAGGGATGGTGCAGAGTTTGTAGATGAAGCCGTGAATGATTTTACCGGAACAACGGGAAATGGTAAACTCCCCGATACAGCTGCACTACTAAACGATCTCCGCCCGCAGCCTGATGTCAACCTGAGTATGGATGAAGATCAGGACCTCGCTACATCCGAAATAGAAACAGTGGTGGTAGATTATCCTTCAGTCGGATTCAGGATTGAATTGTTGGTAGATGTGTTGAATTTTTCTTTGGGAGAAGACTGGAAGCCCGGTATCATTAATCCATCAGACAACAGGGTGAAAATTGACCCGGCAAAAGCAAATGAAAGAGTAGTCATCAACTTACCCAAAGTATTGATCAGCTATACGCAGGGCGACGATGATGATGACCTAAAACCTACATTTAAAATTGAAAGTTGGGGCGTTACCGGATTTGATGCACAGCAGGACCTGGCAATGGGCGAATTAATCAGAATGAACCCATCAATAGCGGTACATAAAAGTGAACATTTTGCCTTTAGTATTGATCGCGTTATTATCGATGCAAGCAAGGATGCAACGCCACCGGAGATTATGGAACATTTTGGGGTGGATGAAGAATGGGAAGGAATTTATATTGGTCAAGCCTTAATCTATTACAGCAACGACCAGGGTTTAGGATTTAATTTCAGAATAAAGGACGCGCTGATTTCATTTGCCGGAGAAGTAAGCCTGGAAGCTGCTTTAGATATTTATATCAATTCTACCCTTGGTGAAATTACAACCACACCAACTTTCTATAACGGTGCCGACAGAGTAACAAATCTTATAAGAGGAATAATAGACAATCCTACGGTGATGACGGCACCTTCCACAGATCCGGAAGGAAGCGTTACCGTAAAACGAAATGCAGTTATGCACCTGGAGGTGAATGGAGCGATGCCTCCTTACAAAATCAAGGTGATGGATGGTGCTACTGATTTATGGAATACAAGCTCACGATCAGCCACTTTTACAGAAACAAGAACCTACAATATTTTTATTTTAGTAGAAGATTCAACAAGTGGAATAGAAGGGCATCATTTCCATTCAGAATACATAAGAGTAACGGTAGAAGCAGAGGCTACAACGCCTGCCCCACCAAACGGCACTCCGCTCGACAATGGCAATACGCCCCCTTTACAAGCCTTACAACCTTTCAACATTACCGGCAACGATGCAACACATCAACTCTCTATCACCGAAAACGGAGGTGTGGTTGTATTAGATGTAGTTGGTTCAGGTGATTTTACACTGAGCGTTTCAGGCACTCAGAATACCGTCTACACAAACACACGAAGGATACAGTTAAATGTCCCGGATAACAGTAATCTGAATGTGGCACTAAACTTTCCCGCAATTGCAGCAGGCACTATAACACCTATTCACGATGTCCATTTTAATTATAACAAACCTGCAAACAGCAGCGATGTAAATAGCTACGTATCCGGCAGTACCAGCGATACGCTGTTTACCGGCTCGCTTAACGACGCCATCCTGAATAGTTTTCCGGTACCTGCCGATGTATCAGCCATCCAATTGGAAGGTTGGGCGAGCCTGGAAGTTTTTTCCACCGGGACCAGCGGAGCAGGCCGCGATCAGCAACTTTCCGAATTGCGGATTGATGCGGTAAGAAGAAAACTATTAAGCAGATATCCGTCTATTGTACCTGTCACTACTCCACACGGACACAATTCATTACCCAACTCATCTGAACCATTCGACCGGAACAATCCCAATCATACCAATGACGAAAACAGGCTGGTAAAAATTACATTTACAAGCCGGCAGGTACCGGCGGTGAATATTACCGCAACTATTGTAAGACCTGCGCCTTCAAGCACGCCTTCAACTCCTGCAACCACTACCCCATCCACACCGCCAGCCGCTCCTCCTGAACACAATAATGTTCCCACAGTGCTAAAACAACTGGGTATCCGGATAAAGCTGGAACGAAACAGACTTAGCCTTTTGGAACTCTATGGCAAAATAGATTTCCAAACAGAAATGGAGGATAAACTCAGGAACGGAGCAGCGGCCGAACCACCACCTTCAGCTGTCAATACAGGTGGCTCACTTGATCTGGCCAGCAGTAATACGAATAACGCTGATGGGGTTGTCGACTTCAAACTAACTTATCAGTACGACCAGGCCATCAATGAAACAACACTTATTTTCAAATTGAACAGCGATGAAGCTGACACTGATGGTTTGCTTCATATGGATAATCCGGGAAGAAGCAGTGATATAAAAAACATTTTCGGAGCCCTGCTTTTATTTGCTCCGATTATAAACAGTGCTGCAAAAGCAGTTGGAGACGAAAACGATAATCCGGGCGCCTGGATGGCATTAGGGGCCTCACTTGCCGTTCCTGTATTCATTGGAGCGGCAGGCATTTTCCTGACCAGAAAAGTTATTCTATACGGAGGTGAAGCACGCGCAAGATATGTTACACCGGCTCCCGGCGAACCTTTGCGCAGCCTCGATATTGGCCTTGTGTTTGATTATGAAGTTCAATTTGATATTGTTTGTGAGCAACTGGGCATTGGCCTTAACCGCAAAAAAACTGCCCCCGCACCATTACCGCCTCCACTTAGGGCAAGATATAAAGCCATCGGCTTTAATATTAATTACAGCGATACCCCCGCCTACAAAGGACTTACTTACACCCCTGTTTTTGATTCCAGCCGGGGTTATGACCTGGATCTGAGCGATCCATCCTTATTCCAATTACCGGCACCCCTGGGCGACCTGTTTAACATTGCCGGAGCAAGACTGGCGCGATTCAACCCGGTAACACTGGAAGTTGATTTTGCCATAAAGGTTGACCTGGGCATTATAACCGTGGATAAATTCAAATTGAAAATCCCGCTCGACCCGGGAGGCCCGCCGCAAATTATCCCCAGTGGTGTAAAGGTGAATATTCCCGGTGTCATTACCGGTAATGGCTTTGTCGAAATTATTGACACAGAAATTGCAGACAATGAGGGCAATAAGATTACTGCCAAAGGAATAGAAGGCGGGCTTGACCTTACCTTAGTCGCACTTAAAATAAGAATATCGGCAAATATCGGAGTGGGCACTTTAAAAGATCCAGCCAGTGGTCGCGAAGCGGTGAGTGTGTTTATTGGCATGACAGTTCAATTCCCCACTCCAATTATTTTAGGAGCAACCGGTCTGGGTATTTACGGTTTTATGGGACTGTTTGCAATGCATTACAAACGACTGGAAAACCCCGCTGATCCAACAAAAGCTGTAGGCCCGGCATTGGAGTGGCTCATTAAAGCAGATGGAGACCCGACCAAACTACGCAATGCAGCGGGTGATAAATTATGGGGAATGGCATTCGACAGGTGGAGCTTTGGAATCGGCGTATTAATGGGAACTGCAGAAGGAGGGATGCTGGTGAATATGCAGGGAATGCTGGTGCTTGAATTACCTGGTCCACGTATCCTGATTATGGTGAAAGTGCAGATTGTAACTGTTTTGCCAAGCCAGCCGGCTAAACCTGCAAAAAGCCTTGAAACCGGGATTATCGGCATTGTAGATATAGATTTCGGGAAGCAACAATTGACGCTGGGTGTGATGCTCAATTTCAGCATCGAACAGGTTTTGGCGATTACCATTCCCATAGAATTGTTTTTCAAATGGGACAATCCAAGCAATTGGCATTTATACCTTGGAACCATTGCACAACCAGCCTCAGCGACTATTCTGGATATTGTACGGGGAAGCGCATACCTGATGATTCAGGGAAATGAATTGGTGTATGCTCAATACGGAAATAAGGTTCCGGCATTCCTTCAAGACAAAAGATTAAACGGGATAGCTATTGCTATCGGATTGGAAGCCTCTATTATATTGGGTAGTGAAAGTTCCGGCGTGTACTTGAAAATAGCGGCAGGCGCACATTTAGGCGTAAGCTTTGCGCCTTTCCTGGTAGTAGGCACAATGTATTTTACCGGAAAACTTCGTCTCGTTATTATAAGTATTGGTGCCAACGGAAGCTTTGATGTACTGGTTACCAAAAGAAAAAACAGCGATGCACTGAAAGTATACATGCACGGTGAAGTTTGCGGCAGCATAGATTTGTTCTTCTTCGAAATAGAAGCTTGTATTGGTATCACTATTGGGGATGATGACTTTGAGGTAGAGGCGCCACAGCTCGTCCGCGGCGTTTACCTGCAAAGTTTCAGTCCGGTGCTTGTCAGCGGCCAGGGATCTACCAAACCAATCGATGCAAGCCTGGGTGCGGCGTTCGACACAGCTAAAGGTCCCATTCCCTCAGACGTCCTTACCGTTCCCATCGATTCATTACCCGTTATTCAATTACATGCCTCGCCTCAATTAAGTACGAGCTTTGAATTGAGTTCCTTCATAAAGTCTCCTGGTAATATCAGTGGGACAATGGGTGAACTGCAATTAAGCGACGAGGTAAAAGTAATTTATACACTTAACTCAGTAAGCCTTCTCGAAAACGGAGTGCCTTATGCATCAGACCTTGCAGGCACGAAGCCACCATCCGTCTGGCGCATCGATCGCCCTAAAAATGGCAGCATAACAGATACAGCAATAGACCTGGCTACTTTCAGCAGAACACCTGCAACGGCTCCATACGCTATCGAGCGCAGCTCGGAATTAAATAAAAATGTGGAAGTTCGTTGGGAAAATGCCTGTAAAAAAGCAGCACCCCCTGCCTCTGTTTTGTATAGCTTCTGTAATCAGGCAATTGGCTTTTCATCAAAAGGATGGACGCTAATCGGCACTCCGAAACCTGACCCTGCAGATACGGTTCGCACCCAAACTGTAAATAAGACAATGCGTGTTTATCAAAATAATCCTGAAGAGCAATTCAGCACCTTGAATATGCTGTTAGGCAATCTGGGTTATGAAACATGCAATGCTGCAAAAGTGGTCGGAATAGATTCTATCAATGTCAATTTTCCTGAAACCCGGCAACAGAAATGCTTCAAGCTGACAGCCAACAAAGTTAGTTACCAGGCAAATCCTTTGGTGGTAGAAGAAGAATTGAAAATCTTCAGCTCGGAAGATAAAAAGGCTTTTTATACGACAGCAAAAGGCTTCATTCAGCATTCCTTATTAAAACCCTTCGAAAGCCCTTATCACACTAATTTCCGGAGCATTCAAAAAAGAATTGCACTCAGTATCCGTGAGTATATGCGGATAGATATCCTGAAAGAGCCTGTCACAGAGATTATAATCCGCTTTAGCTGTTACAATACCAAAGCCAAAGACCGGCCCAGAATGGTAATTTCGGCTTATAACGACAAAGCGAAAAAAGTAGATGAGGAAGTATTTGTAGACGCCAGCAAAAAAGAGGAAATCCACACGATAACCTTAAATGGAGAAAACATTAAACACCTCATTATATACAACAGGAATTTTACAGGGCAGATACTGGAGATTTGTTATACCAGAGTCAGCAGGCCAAATATGGATGCGCTGGAAAATTACCTGAAATGCTTCCGAAGCCTCCAGTTACCTTATTGTGCCGAAGACTATAATCAAAACGGTAAGCGAAACAGGGAATTACTCAAAGGAGCAGAAGAACTCAAAGAATATCTTGATA
This sequence comes from Chitinophagaceae bacterium, assembly GCA_041661485.1. Taxonomy (GTDB): domain Bacteria; phylum Bacteroidota; class Bacteroidia; order Chitinophagales; family Chitinophagaceae; genus Rurimicrobium. Next base: position 59,206 of record JBAZUJ010000010.1, on the reverse strand, counting down.
AAAAAGAAGATTGTGCACAAACCACCTTTGAAACCGGTGCGTGCGAAAGCCTTTTATTTTATGGTGCGCTACACAGAAAAGCAGTAGAAGAAATTTTAATTGAAGAACTGGACAATGAAGATAATTTGCTTGAAAAACATGCACTGAATGATTTAATCATCAAAGAAGTTGTTACGCCCCTCAGCGATTTGCCTGCAGAATGGCTCGATGCAGCATTACCCTGGAGAGCTTCAACCTTTTCCTTTGCAACCTACCTGCAAAGTGGCTATTTCAATGCCTACAGGAAAATCCTGTTTGCGTTAAAACCGGCGTCTGAAAAAACAACTAAAATAAGAATCAGCAGCTGCCTTGAAAACCTTGGTGTTCCACCACTTTACATTTCTGCCATAGAAACCTTACAGCTTTCGGAAGTACAGCACCACCTGACCGTTTCTGAAGTGCAAACAACAGAACAGACAACCCTGGATTCTTATTTAAACGATACTGACAATCCAATCCCACTACTCAGACCAAATAAAGAATACAGGCTTGCGATTAGCTATACGAAGGAAGTGCAGACCCGTAAAAAGAAAACGGATAATTTCACGGTACAATCCAGCGATTCGGTAACACAGACCTATGCGTTCCGCACCGAAGCCAAACCGCCTGTTCCGCTTGACCAATATGTTTTGGGCACCACTCCTGTGATGGATGAACAATTCCATTTCTTTAAAGACCCGATTAAAGTGGTATTTAACAACGAGGCTTTTGTCAGAATGTATGGAATGTATGGCAAGCAGTTAAAAGGCATTATACGTGGCGCAGATGGAAGAGCCGTTGGCAATAGCCCATCCGACATGACCATTACAGAAAACATACCTGCTCAGGTAAAATCGCCTTACAGAGAAGCGATTGAAGCGTTAATCGAAAGTGGAAAACTGGGTTGCTTTGGTGCAATGAGCTTCCCTTCGCATCCGGTTTTCGAACCACTGTTTGATTTAAAACCATTGATGCCGTATACATTTGATATTGATTTTGTACCGGCAGATATTGTACCTGACAACGAATCCTTCCAGCCTTTATTCAGGCGCGCATTTAAAACAAGCCGTTATGCCAACCTGGAAGATTTTGCCAATGATATTGCATCAGGACTTGTAAAACATAAAGCCCTTAAAAATGCAATTAACGGTGCCCCGTTTGCAGAAACCGAGCCGGGAACTATTATTCATACCGTTTCTGATGTAGAATTCGAAACCTTGCTTTCATCAGCCGGTATAAATGCCAATGAAGCAAGGGAAAGCACTTCCGTCACACTGCTTTGGGGAAACAACCTGGGCGATTATAATCCATATGGATTACTGATAGACGCCAGCGAACCAATGTGGAGAAACAGACTGGAAGCAAAACCTAAAAAAGTACTGAACGAAGAGCTACAGGAGATTGATCCGAATTTCGTTGTTTATGAACACCAACCGGTACCATCAATGATTTTAAAAACAAAAACCGGCGAAAATGTAATCAGGCAATTTATAAAAAGTAGCGGAGGCTTAAGGACTTTGGTCCTGTTTAACACAATTGCCTGGCCTGACACCGGTAAAGATGTGACCGTAAAAATTGAACAAACCGCCAGTACATTTTATAACCTGCCGGCAAAAGAACTGACTTTGATTTCATTAAAATTAAGCGCAAAAGCGCCCTGGGAAGAGTAGATAACAAAATCATTGAAGACATCATTAGCAACCAAAAACTAATTATTATGCTTTTAAGTCATCCTGCATTTCAACTTTTTAGTGCTACACTTTATGAAACGGTGGAGCAAGGTATTATGCAATCTTTTCTGAGCAAATCGAAGAAGGAAGAATCGTTCCGCAAATTGGATATTGGCAGCAATCATTTGCCTGTAGCACTTCGCTGGAGCACACACCCTGAATTCGGATTTCCCCGGCAACCATTTAAAGTTTTCAGGCGTTTGGCCCATTATCCTGCTGAACAAATTGTTTATCTCGTGCAGGGCGCAAATGAAGCAGTGAGTTTTCAAAGGGATTTCCTGTTTGGGGAAGAAATGTTTGTAATGGCAGTTACCTGCACCATTCCTGCAGGACAGTCATTGATACTCACACCAATGGGCAAGGACAACATTCCAATGAAAGCAAAGTCCTATAAAATGGAAAGTTCAGGTACCATCATTTTCAAAGCCCCTTTTATGAAAGGACTGCGTTGTGAAGGCCTGGGCTGGGTTAATACCCTGGCCGCATTCCCGATGCAAATCGTTATGCAGTCTGCGGAATGGGAACATATTCAGACTGTAGGTTTCCCGTTTAAAAAAGGCGAAGTAGGAGGCCAGGGGTATGATAGTGATCCGCAGGGATTTGTCGGGGCTATGGTCAGTGGCGAAGAAGCGGGATTACTGCGTTTAAAAATGGGTGAATGGTTGTTTATCCCGCCCAATAGTGTAAATGCTGGTGATAGCCTGGTTCCTGATGTACACTGGAGACATCCGGGGGCAGAAGACTATTTGAAAATGCTGCAGGACCAGCAACTTAAAATGGTGAAGAACTGCCTTCGACGATCCGATGATTTGTCTTATGACAGAACAGAACGTCAGATTTCTTTCATGCACAAAATGACAATTCCCGGTATCGATCAGCCTGGAAGCGGATTGCCTACAAAAGATGCGAATGTTGTTATTCCGGTGGTAAAACATACAATACTCACTGTTAGCAATGAAAGCCCTGCAGCGTTAGGACTTGGGTTTGGCACTTACGACTTTATTCCCGCAGGCCGGGCGCAGGGATCACCTCAATCTTACAGCCATGTTGAACCCAATATGAAAATGGTGGCGGCGCAAAATTATTTAGGCTACGACTACATGGTTACTGCCGACTACACCATACGGCCATTTGATAATTTCCCTATGCCATTTTTAGACCAGCTCAGTAAGAATGTTACATTTTGTGCCTTAAATGATGAACGTACAAAACCGATAACGCCATCAGAACTGATTGCCATGGGGATACAAATGAACAGGCCGGAACAGATTGATGCTCCTTATACCGAATCAGTAAAATTAAGATGGGAGCAAAGTAATGTTCCACATGGATATGGAATCGTCTCCAGCTACAAAAACGGCCTTTCAGTAATTTCAAATGATGGATATGAATTTGGTGGCAACAGCTACCAGAGCTTTTTTACTCCAATCCCTAAAATTGATGCCGTTCAGCAGGATAATGAAGATGTTGGAAAATTTGTGTACATCGGCACAGACGAACCGGTACCGTTTTATGGCTCAGAAGCCCATAAATATTTTATTGCGGGTTGGGATGTTTTTGGAAGATGGACACCATGGAAACGTTGTGGATATATTGCCACCGCTCCTGCACCGCAGCAGCCAGGCATTATGTCTATTTCCTTAAATGTTGCCGACCCCGACAATATGCACCTGCTATCTCCGACTGAGCCTGAGGTGGATTGTACCATGGTGATTGAGTTTGGCTGGGATTGGATTGACCGGACTCCTTCTGAAATACAGCTAGCAGGAAGGTTTTTTGATGCTGCACTAGCCAACGCACCAACCAGTGTCCCTGCTAATTTCGCCACAAGATCAACAGGATCTAATCCTCCAATAATCAGTATTAAGTTCACTTCTACCGACCCGAATGTTTTACCGACAACCACCCTGGGTTCAATAACTATTGTACAATCCCAGGCTCCTGATCCGGCTGACGGATATGTTGCACCAAAATTCGGAAGCTCTGACGTACCCAGTGCAAACCTTAAACGATACAGGCTTGTCATCACAAATTTTAAAGCACATTTCACAGGATTAGCTCCTTATAAAGTGGCATACTCCGCTTTTATCCGCGGCCTGGAGCGGGTAAGGGTTTCGGCGCCAAACGGCTGGAGCAACTGGGAAAGTGGTTATAATACACTGCCGGACGGAACAGTCGTACGCGAAGGTGGTTATATCACCAAACTTGCCGACCCAAGGCCTCCTGCAGTAGTCAATATCCCGGCAACAGTAAATTACACCGCTGTACCGGATGCGGCAAAAATAGCGCGGGGAAGACTGAGCTGGCCGGCCGCTACGGGAGCACTGACTTACACACTCTGGGAAGCCAGTGAAACTGCTATACGCGTTGCTTTGGAAGATCGGCTGAAAACCGATTCTTCAAATCCTGACCATTGGCTTAAACCTTTATCCGCCCCGATAGTAGAACGTGCCACTCAGCTAAGGGATTTATTATTAAATGAGACCTACAAAAACCTGTGCCAACGTTCCTTCAGCCGATTGTCGAAAGAGCCGGTTGTAACAACGCATTATGAACTGACCTTACCGGGCAGCTCAGACGGACTTTATCTATACAGGATAAGCAGTGTGAACAGTGCTAATATTGAAAGTGCTAAAAGCGGTGTCACGTTCTTTGCCGTTCCGAAGGTGGTGACACCCGCAGCCCCGATGTTGCAGGTACGTCCGTATAAAAAGAAAAATGAAGATAATACCACAGAAGAAGGTATTGAAGTAAAAGTAGTACATACCACCGGAGAGGAACCGGCAGGCTATCAATTGTATCGCACAAGAAAGCGTGTGCTGGGTAATGACCCCGGAATGAAAGGTGCGCCGGTATTGGAGCATGACGCTCCGGAATGGATGGATACGACAATAAATATGCTGGACGGCACATTTTATTCCGGAAAAAAAATTACGGAGGCGACACTCACCCGCAGCTGGAGACCTCTGGTATATCAAGCTGTTGCAGTTGGGAAAGCAGACTCTCAGCGTGGCAGAATAGGAGGCGAAAGCGAAGGTAGCACTACAGAAATTGCATATTTCCCACCCGATACCCCACCAACTTTAGTAAATGTATCCAGTTCCGGCAATGCGCAAAGTAAAATTGTCACAATGACAACCAATGCGCCCTTTGACAAGGTAGACCTGGGCAAGACTTTTATTGAAGTTTACTCAATAGACAGTGATGACAAGCGCACTTTATTAAAGTCCTTCATTGCAAACGAAACAGCAAGAACTACGGCTACGCTTGTGGCACCAACGGCTGCTGCAGATCTTGCTCAGCTACCCAAAATGCAACATCAGGCCCCCAATTTGGGAACCGGAATTACCACCTTTAGTGTGTGTATTGCCCTTGCATCAGGAGCCGTAATCCTCCGCATAATCGACCCTTTGAACAGAGCATCCGAAATACGATTAGAAGCTTAAGTAAATAAATTCACAAGCAAGTAAAACTGAATTTTATGTCCTTAATTAAAGATCTTACTAAACAAAACTTAAAGCAATTTGGTATCCAGGGCCTGAGTTTTACGATGCCTGCGACAACACAGAAACTGGTAGACAATACGACCTCCTCTGTCAGTTTCCAGCTTACATCCTTAACGCTTGACTCCGGAGACAATTGGCTTGCTCCTTTTAGTGGTATACTGAATGAAACAAATACCACGGACAAGAAAATAAAGTTTAATCTTCAAAAAGCAAACGGTGAAATGATGAATGAAGCCGGTGCTTTGTTGCGGCTTTTTCCGCAGCAAATTTTAAGGATGAAGAGACTAATTGCCTTAAAATTTGAAGAATCAGGCGATCACAATCCGCTAAGGAATAAGGGAATTCCTATACGACAGGTGCCGGCTTTTATTTTTATTTCAGGTGCCACAGGGATAACTGAAGGATTGATTAATGCAGGAGATAGTATTGGCGCAAGCGGCACATTATCCTTTTATGACGAGCAGGGGTATATCCTGCATCCCTTATATGTTTTAAGTTTAATCAAAAGCCTGCTGGCTCTTTATCCGGCTTTAAATATTAATACCTCAGCAGACAATCATCTGGATGCTTTAATTGGCACAGCAACGACCAATACCGTCAGGCTGATTAATGCAGATGGCAGTATTCATGCCGGTACGAACATTGAAGGAATTGAGGTCGCTGACAATGAAAATGGATTGTTTACACTTAGTTCTTATTCCGGTACAGATACCAGCCTGAAGGCAGAACTGAAAAGGAGGGAGGCAACAGCAGAAGATGGCGAATTTCCACCCATACAGGCACGTCAATTAGTACTCGGAAATGTATCGTACGGAATATTAAGCAATACCGTTAATTTAATAAAACTACCCACATCGCTCGGCACCAATGCATTGACTCACGACTTTTTTACAGTACGGATAATTTCTCTGGATACTTATCTGAAAGGAGAACCGGCAGAAAGTTTCAATGGCACAAAGCTTGAACCAAAACCCAGCTTGCGGCTGAACGAACAATTACAATTATTGCAGCATGGCAATGCTATAATGGGAAAGCTGACAACAATTTTCAGCGATACGCCGGATGAAGCTTTATGCGTAGCAACCGCTATTGACACCACTTTGCCCTTACCGGATTCAGATACAAGCATCATCTGGCCTGCATTTCCGGCCGTTTCGGGAACGATTAACGAAGAGCATAATACCTTCCCGCCAGGCTTGAAAGAACAAATTAAAAAAGCAAGCAATGCCCATTTCGTTTCTACCGGTGATGGCAGCCAGCCCACAAACATTATACTGAAACTGATGGGGATTCCTTTCGGTGCAGCCGTACGGGTATTCAACCGGGTATTTTTAAGTGATGCTGTTGTCAAAAGAGGGAATGGAGCAGGAGGAGTGAGTAAAGTGCACGAAGCACCGGAACCCGCATCTGGGGCAATCCTGGATGGAACACTCACCTTGTTGCTGAAGGATCCTTTAGGGCTAAAACGAACAGATGGCACAACAACAGTACCGGTCAATCCTCAATTGATGATAGATGTAATGATTGTGTTGAACAATCGAAACAAGCGATTATTTGGAGCAATCACAATACCGGTTGAAAGTCCCGTTGATCCGCTACCGGCAAGCAGCCCAAATAGCCTAGAAGGGGTTTCTAAAAAAGGAATCTGTTCGGCCGGCATTCTGGGATTGAATAACGGAGCACCGATACCCTTTGATGTTTCTACTTTAAATGCCACACTTAATTCAGCGATTGAATTGTTGGGAGAAGGAACAGTCCGTGACGCCTCAAGACTACCAACCATGGTGCGCAGGGATATGATTGCTGCCGCAAAAAAAGGACCCGACTGGAAGGCGGTATTAAGTGGCGGACAAATAAATGGCAACCTGCATAACGCAGAACAGGATTGGGGATGCCCGGGCTCAGCTGGTGGAAATGAAACTGCCAATATTGGGGTATTCACCCAAAATGGGCGACTTGCGTATGACATGGGGCGTATGGCTTTCAGACGAACCACTTCCTTCTATGGGCGTATAGAAGCACTGAAAGAAGGTTTGTGGAACGAACCTGCAGAGAATGCAGCACCTGATGAAAGTGTAGCGTTTGACGAAATTACAAGAACCTTTGCAGGAACCGTTCTTCAAAATATATCCCCTTTCTGCGAATCGCCGGAAATGGCTTTACTCAAAACCCTTATAGAGGAGCATATTGATGAAATTCCTGAAGACTTTGATGCATTGGTCACGCAGGTGAATGGGTGGATTGACCGTATCAGCACCGGCACCTTGCCATCCCCATTGAGCGATGCTGCCGACAGGTTGAAAACAGAAATAAAGAACAAGTTAAATGAACTGAAAGATAATAATGCCCTTGCAGAAAATACGAAGGAACGATTGTACAACGAATTGAAAAGAGAAATCAGTGCAGCATGTTTTGGCAGAAGAGATACCCAATGGTCCTTACTACAGGCAATAAAGCAAGCAAGAACCTCTATTTATATTGAGACGCCGGGTTTCAGCTTTACCGCAGGAAGCACGAGCGAAGACTTTAGCGTTGATCTGATAGCAGAATTAAACACTCAAATGCAAGCTAAGCCTGGCTTACGTGTTATTCTTTGCATACCGAGACAACCTGATTATCAAAAGCAATACGACCAATGGATCAGAAGTGAAATCAAAGAAAGATGGGATCTTATTCAGGGATTACCTGCAGAACAGCTTGTTGTATTTCACCCGGTTGGTTTTCCGGGAAGGCCTTCAAACATTGAACAAAGCTCCATTATCATTGATGACCAATGGGCGCTGATTGGCAGCAGCTCTTTCCGCCGGCGGGGACTATGCTTCGACGGAAGCAGCGATATTGTATTCACAGATCTTAAAACCAAAAACGGAGCAGCGGCTTCTATTCAAACTTTAAGGCAACGCTTATTAAAACAAAGATTGGGTATTGCAGAAAGTGATAGCAGCAGCCGGGCACTGCTGGTCAGCGATTTCAAATCTGCATTTGCTTTGGTGCGCCAGACTTTAATCGCCGGTGGTTTGGGCAAAACAGAACGACTATGGAATGGTCATACTGATGGCGTTACTTTCAGCGAACCAACGATTAACCGTGATGTGGCCAACCCGGACGGAATCACCTTCAATCTAACGGGAACAGCAGTCTTTGCTGCATTTGCAGGCATTTCTACCTGATAATGTTCCCCTAAATCGACAAAGCCGGCAGAAGTTGTTCTGCCGGCTTTATTATTTGGATTTCTTGCAATGTTTAATCAATAACTTCATCAACAGCGACATCAGCTGGCTTGAAAGGTTCTGAAGCTTTCACTTTGCCACGGTTGGCGCGTGCTACCCTGCTGTAAATGGTAAGATTCTTATCAAATAAAAATCGAAACAACAGAATGGTATACGACTTGTGATATCCAAGATTGTTGTAGTAACTACCGGCAATCCTTTTCAGTTCGGGTAATTTATTCCAGGGGATTGAAGGAAAGTCATGATGCTCATTATGATAGCCTACATTCAGATTGATAGGATTCAGCATGCCATAATAACTTTTGGTTTCCTGTTCGTTGCCATGCGTCAGAAAATGTTCCTGAATCCAGCGCGCACCCAAGGGATGTAATCCGATTGAGAAGAAAAATGAAGCCACAAAAAACACAGTAGAGTGTGCTCCGAGAAAATAAACCACAGCTCCCATAAATGCAAACTGAACAATCCAGTTGATAATAGTCCAGCCATCGAAAATGGAAATTTCTTTGGTAAGACGAAGCGGGCGTAAAACCTGGAATACCGGATAAAACAACAACCACATCGCTTTACCAAAAGCAGAACTGCCAATTAATTTCGCCTCCCAGCCAAATGGCATGTCCGCATCTAATTCTTCAACACCCTGAAAAGAATGGTGCTTCAAATGGTATTTCTGAAAAGAAACAGAAGAAGGAAATACCAATGGCAGATTGGCGATAATCCCTGAAAGTGTATTCGCAATGCGATTTTTGAAAAGCAGATTATGAGAACATTCATGAATGCAGACAAATAAAGTGTGACATGCAAAAGCACCCACCAGATAGCTCAATCCAAATACCCACCACCAGTTCAGTTCATAATTATGAATGACAATGGCAAGCGTAATCTGAATGGCCACACACAATAATATTGCAAAAATGGTATAAGGGTTGCGGCCAATCAGGTTGCGAATTTCCGGATGGGCCTTAATCATTTCTTTCGTACGCGCTTTATGTGGCTCAATGCTGTCTGACCAGACAAAGCTCTTTTCTTCCTTCATATAATATTGCCATTTTTCTGACAGTCGGTAAATATACAAAAGGATATTAAACCGATAAAATATTAGTGATTTGCAACAAATTACTTCATACAACAATTGAACCTATTAAGAGGCCCAATCTGTATCAAATACAGAAACCTTACCTTGTACAAAATTCCCAATGGCAGACACAAACACATCTTCATCCTTATTTACCTTCATCGACGAAGAAACAGACACCATCATAGCACTAACCGGAGAAGCTAATCAGCTGGAAAAGATTGCCGGTGGCAAAGGAGCAACAATCAGTGTAGATTGCACTGTTTTGTTATGGGGCACTGCCTACACCGTTTCAGACATTCTAATCAATATGACAAATCAACCCAATCGCTTCCTTCCTGAAGAATATGATGGCATGGCTTTGGGTGAAGCTTTTGATTATACTATTTCAGTACGATTAATGGTCCACGAACAATAAAAACAGATTGTTTAGAATTTATACGCAGCGGCAAACTTGATAAAAAATGGCGTTCCCGGTGTAAAGCAAATCTCAGAAACCGGAGCAGGCTCATTGCGCAAGCGGGTTTCGGTATCAAACTGCGCTTCATTCCATTGGGTGTTCGTCAGGTTTTGAATCTGCATCCCAAACTCATATGACTTGCGTGAATAATTAGCCACTAAATCATAGACGGTATAACCTTTAGCAATAACGGTATTATCCTCGTTGGCGGGACGATCGCCGATATGACGAAAACGTAATCCGGTACTGAAATACTTATTGAACTTAAACGTTGCACCGCCAATTGAAGTAATTTTTGCGGCCAGCGGAATAAAATTTCCACCCGCAGCTTCATCTCTTGCCCGGGCATCTGTATAATTAAAATCTGCATCCAGGTATAACCATTTGAATACATCATATCGTGCGGAAATATCGAAACCCATACGACGGCTTCTTCCGGAAGGCTCTACTACTGCGGCATCGCCAACATAAACAAATTCCTGTTTCAGGTCCAGCATCCATACCGCAGAGGACAACAGTAATTTACTGTACGGTTTAAAAACTGCCCCAACATCCACAGAATTAGCAGCCGGCAAAATACTGTTGCTATTTTGAAAAGCCACAATACGAGTGTCATTGGAATGAAAACCCATTCCATAATTGACATAAAAGCGGGCATGATCACTGTAGTTGTAATACAAACCGGCTTTGGGGCTGAAGCGACCGGCTTTATTAGCAACAAATTGCGGGTCAGCATCCAGAAAATTGTGATAATTGTGAATGAAGTAATCATACCGTGTTCCTGCATTGAATACCAATTGCGGTGTCAGAAAAAAAGACTGGTTCAGGTATGCAAATAAATTAGTCTCTCGGATATCGCCATAAGCCAAACGATCCAAAACCGTTTTCATGCCTTTGGTATGACTCAGTTCGCTGCCCTTTGTATCATCATACCGAAAACCAGTGCCCAGTTCGCTTTTCACCGGCAGATTTCCGATACTATAATTGGAGGTATAAGAAGCATTATATCCTGTAGTGATGCGGTCATCTTTTTGTTTTATCTGATCGCCATTTACAGTGTCTTCCAGATAAAAAGTAAAATTGGAAAACAATTCAAAATCATATTTACTCAGGTAAAAATTGCTTTTGAAATAACTGTGTGTATTGAGTTTTTGATAGTATTGAAGATTGGCGTTATACCGGCTGGTCTTACCTGTTTCATCATCAATTTTACCAAACCTTGAAATTAATCCTGCATCAACTGCGCGTTGGGGAATCTGGCCGGAAGCATCCCAACCTGAACTGAAGCCTGATAGAGAAAGACTCAGAATTTTATTCTCAGAAAGATAGTTGGTGTATTTTCCAAGAACATTAAAACGATTAAAATTTTGCGGGGCATCAAAATAACTATTGGTGTAATTATATTCACCCATCACATAAGCTTCCTGGTTACTTTTTCCTACAGTTTTATCCATAAGGTTCACACCAGCCACAGTCCTTACATAACCAAACATGCCGGCTTCAGCTTTTACAAAACTATTTTCCAAAACATTTTTGGTCTTGTATTCCACCCAGCCCGCAGTCGCAAAATTTCCTTTGTCCATCATATACGGACCTTTACCATAATCAAGTTTATCGACAGATTCGCTGATGATAAAATGGGCGTCGGCATAACCCTGCCCATGGGCGTGCGATACCATGTTAACCGGCATTCCATCCACGCTCAGGCTTACGTCTGTTCCGTGATCGACATCGAAACCGCGAAGAAACATTTGCTCCGCCTTTCCCCCACCCTGGTGCTGACTGATGAACATACCAGGAACGAGGCGCAACAAATCCTGGGAAGAATTAACCGGCCGCGACTTTAAATCAATACCGCTAACACTACCTAAGGTCAATTCCTTTTTAGCATTAATCGTCACCTCATTTATTTTGACAGGAGCGGGGAACATGTGAACGACAAAATCAGTCGTAACGCCATCCTCAATTTTAATCACTTCCTCTATCGTCTCAAAACCGACATGACTAATTACTATTTTAAATTTACCCTCTTTGATTTCTTTTAAAAAGAAGGAACCAAAACCATCTGTCACAGCGCTTACCTTGATTTCTTTCAGATAAATTGAAGCACCCTCAAGTGGCTTACGACCCTCACCATTATAAACGAATCCTTTTATACTCCCGTTATGCGAGAATGTTTCAAAAGACAAAAGCAGAAAAACAAAGAGACAAAAAATACGGGTAGACAGTTTTTTCATACAATAATATTTATGGCATTTACGAAAGATTCCTTACAAAAGTTTATACGCTGAAATCAATTAAAAAAAACGCGCTCAATGGTCCAGTAAGCCGCAATCATCGCAATGATTAAAGAAGATGGAATAACAACAAAACGTCTGTACCATTCTTTCTTGCCCATTGTTTTTGCAACCAGCAAATACATCAGCAAAATGATGGTAATCTGCCCCAGTTCTACACCGACATTAAAACTGACGAGTGCTGAGGCAAAAGCATAATCAGGAATACCCAGTTCCGCCAAAGCGCCTGCAAAGCCCATTCCATGTATCAGTCCGAAAAGGAAAATCATCAGCATTCTCCAGGGTTTCACCTTATTGAAAAATATATTTTCGAGGGCAAGAATTACGATAGAAAGAGCGATCAATGGCTCAACGATTTCGCCCGGAGGCTCAATAATACCATACACTGCCAGTGCAAGCGTAATAGAATGTGCCAGCGTGAACATAGACGCCTGAATGATTATTTTCTTCAGATCTGTATTCAAAAAAAAGACACACAGAATAAACAGAATATGGTCGAGGCCTAAGGGAATAATATGCTCGTACCCCGTCAACAGATATTTCAGGAATACATCTTTATCATCCATTTTCTCCAGCTGATAATTGATGGTGTGTCCATCTGCAACACCAAACAAGAGCATAGCCGAGAGCAAAAACAGCAATCTTAATTTCATCCCGATAAAATTTGATTGTAACCTAAAAATTACCGGCATGCATTTTTACATGCTCATCCACATAAATACTGATCGTGTTGGATTCCTGCTTAAGAGCAGCGCTTTTAACCGCATCTCCTTTGGCAGCATAAATTGCGGCTGCCTTATACATTGAGCTTGCATGCTTTGTTTTACGGACGAACATTTTATCCGTATGAATACCGGCAACAGCATAATCTTTTTTGAGGAAGAGTACCCAGGCCATCAGTTCGTTTGCATCAATATTGTCAGGTCTCATTTGTAAATCTGCTTTCGCATACTTTTCTGCATTTTTCAGGTCATCAACACTCAGGTATGCCTGTGCCATTTCTCTGGCAGCATTGTGTTTTACAAACGCATCCTTTTCCTCTTCCTGGCCTTTCTTCAGCCCGGCAATAATATCTTTTCTTATTTCAGTTGCCTTTTTATTATCCCCTTTCAATTCGTACAAATCTGCAAGCAAGGCTATAAAGCCAGGATCACCCATAACTTTAATGGCTTTTTCTGTATGCAGAATCGCCGAGTCATATTGCTTGCGGGCTTTGGCAACTTTTGCCAATCCTATTGCTGCATATGGATAATCAGGCCTGTAAACAGCAGCCATTTTATAGAGAATTTCAGCGGTATCAATACTACCGATATTCAAAAACAAATCACCGGTAGTTACACGGGCCCACTCCGTTTGCTCTGCCCCCGGCAATCCGGCTTCCACAGCCATTTTCATTGCATCAATGGCGCCCCGGTTGTCGCCATGAATCTGACGGAGATAGGAAGCCCGGGAATAAGAACGAAGGTCCGGACGCAAAGCCAACATTTTGTCGCAATGAGCAACAGCTGAATCGTACATTCCCAACTCTACTTCTGCATCAATCAGCGCACCGTAAATGCCGGAGTTAAAACCATTAATTGCAACACCCTTTTTGGCCAGATCATAAGCATCCTTAAACTGATGCATGTTCAACAACACCGTAGACTTAAGGCTGTAAGCTTCAAACAACTGATCAGCAGTAGCCTGCTGACTTCCGGTTACTTTATTCAACATTTCCAGAGCGGCATTGCCATAGTAACTGCCATCGCCTGAAATGCGCCCTTCCAGAATAAAAACGGTAGCCAGTGTAAGGTATTGTTTAAGGTCGGCAGGATTAGCCTTCAGTGCTTCCTTAGCCTGATTGTAGGTCAGGATAATATTGTCCGCTTCTTCTTTCGGAGCTTTTGCAGAACTCATTTCTTTCAATTCAGGAATGCCATCTTCTGCTTTTTTACTTTGGCAGGAACAAAGGACGGAAACCGCAAAGAGCAGAGCCGTTGTGTATTTGTAGATTTTGTTGTACATAATTGGTTTTATTAATGGTGGTTTGCAGTATGTACGCAAAAAAATAAAGGAGGGATGTTAGCCCCTCCTTTATTTAATACTAAAGCGATAATAGATTAATTCGATTTCACCAGTTTTGTAGTGTTCACTACAGCACCGTCAACCGTTAGTTTAGCAAAGTAATTTCCCGGAACAAGGTTATTTCCGTTAAACTCTGCAACATATTCGCCGGCTGCAACGTTACCCTGAGGTAGTTCCTGGATCAAACGACCATTGATATCAAGGATTGAAATCATCACATTACCTTTTCCTGGCAATTTGTATTTGAAAGAAACACTTGTTTTGAAAGGATTTGGATAAGCTGCCATCGCCATTTGCGGAGCTGCAATACCCAGGTTTTTAATAGCCAGTGGTTCAGCAGAATAATCCGGTCCGTTGTAGCCTCTCCATGGTTGTTGTACATAAGGGAAGCAAGCATTGAAAGTGGTATCATTTTTAGTTACACCAGCATTAAAGCTCAACACACTCAACAGATTTGCCGTCACAGGAGAAGGGCTTGAAGAAGGAATGTAATCATCATACCAAAGACCAATGGCTGCCAGTACAACACCAGATACAGCCTGCAATTCAATTGTAGTCACATCATCTTCCAGGCGGCGTCCGTTAGGGAAACCATCCATATTCGGAATAAATTCCAGAGCAGATGTGGTATTAAACCTTGAATCTGTCAGACCTAATACCGCTGCCTGAATCAAACCCAGTGAACTGAAGTCAGCACTTGTTCTTGGTGTTACCGGTACTGCCATATTCAGACGCAACATATCACCGAGGGTTGGCAAAAAGTTATTGATAAACGGTTTGCCGGATGCCAATGGATTACCTGACTTTCCGGTTGCCAATTGGTATGGACGCATGTTGGGAACACCGGTATAAAATATCGGCAGGATATCTACAGCACGCGGACTCGAGTTATTTGGCAATAAAATAGTACCATACCCAAGTATATCATCCAATGCAGTGCCAATCAGCGCCAATGAACCTTTCAATGGAAATAATCCGGGCTGTCCGTTACGAAAATCGTAAGCACCAAGTGAATTGGATTGGATACGTAAGTCAGTAAGACCAGGAACCGCACCGCCAAAGGCAGATGCATCCATGTAAAGCGCCAGTTCAGGATTCCTGAAAAAAGGAATATAAGCTGCATCGGTATAGGGTGTATTTGCATTCCAGCGGTCTTTGCTGCCGATAGGAATGACTGCTTCGTTGGTCAATGGCATACCTATGCGGGATACCTGAACCCAACCACCTGAAGACGCAGGTTTGTCACCTGTAGCACTCAAAGTGGTAATGGTACGACGACTGGCAGAAGCCCATACTCCGATTACAAAATTAGGATCAAGGATGCTGCTGGCAGAAGCTACACTCAAACCGCTTCTTTGCAGTGTGCTGATTGGCACTTCCAGTACGATAGAATGGCAATTCATTTTTGCCAGGCCGTCTCTTCCCGCTTTGCGGAAACCGCCAACATCGAAAGCACCACCCAGGTCCACGAAGAACGGATCATCAGAAGGGCCACAGAAAACTTTTTCGCCTGAAGATGCGGTTGCAACTGCAGAAGTAATCAATGCACCATAAGATTTGCCCAAACCAACAGTAGCATTATCTATTGAACGAGGGCCGATATTCGGAGGAGGGACGGTACCGCTCGATACGATGGTGGTAAAAGTCAGACCACCGTCCATGCTGCGTTCGCAGGTATACGTGGTTTTTGCATTTTGCTTACCCAGTCTGATATTGAAGAAGGTCGTATTGTCTTCGTCAGTATGTTGGAAAGTGAAGCGGTACACAATATCGTCACCAGATGTAATAGCGCTGTTCTTAACGTGAATCTCGTAGCGGATATTTTCGCCAAAAGTGTACCAGTTAGGGCCGCCAGCCGGATGTTCGAATGGAATGTAGTTCGCAATCAATACAATTTTGTTGGTATCGCAGGGGCTGCGGAAGGCATACAAATCTGTATTATCTGCGAGTGGATCGTGCGCTATAAGCGGCGCCTCTCTGTGAGATGATGCCTGAGCAGCTACATGCGGCAACATGCAAATCATCAAACCCGCTAAAGTTTTATTTATAAAGCTTTTCATAATTAGTATTTTTTGTTTGATGATTTAGAATCTTTCTTTTAAGGTATAATCATATCCTCTCCACGGCTGTTGCACATAAGGGAATGATGCACTGAAAGTGGTATCATTTTTAGTAACACCGGCTGTGAAACCTAATACACGACCCAATCTTACCGTTACAGGACTCGGGCTCGAAGCAGGAATGTAATCATCATACCATAGACCAATCGCAGCAAGCGCTACACCGGCAACGGCCTGCATTTCGATTGTTGTAACATCATCTTCCAGGCGGCGACCGTTCGGAAAACCATCCATATTAGGAATAGCCTGAAGCGTAGTATCGGTATTGTACAATGGATCTGTAAGTCCAAGCACTGCCGCCTGAATCAAACCCAGCGAACTGAATTTCGGATCTGTACGGGAAGTAACAGGTGTCGCCATATTCAGGCGCAACATATCACCCAATACAGGCAGGAAGTTGTTGACAAAAGGCTTGCCGATTGCCAAAGGATTACCGTTTTTGCCCGTTGCCAATTGGTATGGAGGAAGGTTGGGAACACCGGTGTAGAATATCGGAAGGATATCCACTGCACGGGGACTAACACTATCCGGCAATAAAACCGTTCCGAACAAAGCATCATCCAATGCTGTACCCGCTACTGCTGCAGAACCTTTCAAACCATACAAACCTTTACGGCCGTTTCTGAAATCATAGCTACCCAAAGATTTAGCCTGAATACGCAAACCATTCAATGCAGGTACTGCTCCCGCAAATTTTGATTCGTCCATATACAGGGCCAGCTCAGGGTTGCTGAAATTTGGCACATAAGAAAGATCATTGTAAGGTGTGGATGCATTCCATTTGTCTTTCATTCCAACAGGGATAACAACTTCATTTGTCAAAGGCATACCCAGGCGGGAAACCTGAACCCAGGTACCGGAATAGGTAGGATTGCTGGCGTCAGTCAGGGTTTTGATTTGCTGACGGCTGGCAGATGCCCATACACCGATAACGAAATCGCCATCCAGTATGTTTTTGGCTGAAGACACGCTCAGTCCACCTTTTTGTAACATGCTGATCGGAATTTTCATTGAAATGGTATGCACGTTGAAACGGGCAAGACCATCTTTCGGAGGATTAATCGGGTTGCCATCCGGGCGGAAATTGCCCACATCAAAAGCACCTGCAAGATCCACAAAGAAAGGATCGTCAACTGGGCCGCAGAATATTTTTTCACCGGAACTTGCAGTTCCGATAGCTGTGCTCATCAAAGTGCCATAAGTAGTGCCAAGGCCTACTGTAGCATTTTCAATAGAGCGGGGACCAATATTGGCGGGTGGTACAACGCCATTGGTATAAATAGTTGCAAAAGTCATACCGCCATCTGTGCTTTTTTCGCAGATGTAGGTGGTTTTCAGGTTTTGTTTGCCCAGGCGGATATTGAAAAAAGTTGTTGAATCTTCATTCGTGCTGGAGAAGGTGAAACGATACGTAATATCGTCGCCCATAGTGGTGGTTTTGTTTTTGATATGAATTTCGTAGCGAACATTCTTACCAAAACCATAATAATTCGGTCCGCCTTCTGCCAGTTCGAAAGGAATGTAGTTGGCAATAATCGTTACCGTATTCGGGTCGTCGGGGCTGCGGAATGCATACAGGTCGGTATTATCGGCCTGCGGATCTCTGGAGATCAACGGAGCCTCTCTGTGGCTCGACGCATAACTGCTTAAACCCAACGCCATGCTGCAAAGGAATAATCCATACCCTTTGAGCCTTGACAATAAGTGGAGTTTTTTCATAAAATAGACAATTTAAAAATTGAAAACCAGGCTTAGACACAAAGCCTTTTCAATACCTACGCTGATTGAACGGATAGGGTTTTATTTTCGTGAAATTATTTTAACACCAATTCCTTATTTACTGCCATATGTCATTACTAAAAAAATGAGGGATATCATTTTTTTAGAGAAAGTGACATCCTACTTTTACCGCCATCAATCATCAAGCAAGCAATAAAAAACCCGGAATGCATAAAATACAAGTTGCCCGCGTCCATTTTGAACACGATTCGGAAGACGGACAAGAATCAGTTCAGGAAATCTATTTTATGCGAATGCCCCGGATAGGCGAAAGCATATTTTACAGCAGCAACCAAGGAATCGGAACCTATTATATGGTAAAGAAAATTGTACATACGGTGGATGTCAGTTTCAATGAATCGCAGGAGCAGATAGATATGTATGTCTCTCCCGAAGGCATTACCGTATAATCTCCCGGTGCCATGCCAAATATTTAATAAATGAACATGCAAGCTATTGCTTCATTTATTTTACCTTAATATAGATACTGTGGCACAATTGTTGCGATACAAAAACTGTAAAAAAAACAATTAGTGCGTGGCAGAAACAATCGTTCATTTTAAAGGAGAGGGAGATAAAGAAATTATCCAGGAAATTACCTTTCTTAATCTTCCAAAAGTAGGAGAGACCGTCTATTATAAAAACAGAGAAATTGGAACTTATTTTAAAGTAGATAAGATTATCCATAATGTGGATATAGAATCCAACGAATCAACTCCTATCACAGATATCTACGTTTCAAAAGAAATAACCGGCTCATGATAAAGCAGCATTTCAACTATTAATATATAACCATAACAATGCCACAGCGATTTTGCTGTGGCATTGTTATATGTCCTCTTTTTGAAGCAATCAATTTTTCGACGGAAATAAAAAATAAATCGTCAATCATCATTCAACAATAATTTTCGCACTACCCTCTCCACCATTTTTATTTTTTATCTTCAGAATGTAACTACCGGCAGGTAGTTTACTCACATCCATCACTGTCACCTGACCACTGTTACCTGAACCCTGTCCACTGGCCCCTGTCTCCTGCGTCATGACCACTGCCCCCTGAATACTGTATACTGTTATTAAGCTCCCATCTTCAGCTCCTGAGATGTTGATCACATCCTTTGCAGGATTCGGGTAGATTTTTACCTGTTCAAAGCCCTGCTCTTTGATGCCCAGCATTTTTGTGGTTGGCCGGAAGGTGTCAGCATCAATCACAGCAGTGACTGCAAAAGTACCGGAGGAGGGATAGGTATAATCACCGGTGACTACATTAGCACTCGTTATAGTGCTTGTTGGTGCAGAGAAGGTACCAGCCGTTGCAAAGAATTTACCTTCCAAACCTTTCAATGAATTTGGAGGCAATGCTGCTCCTGTATTGAGTCTCATCACAGACATCACTTTTGTGCTGCTGGTGCCCATGGGCGAACAAAACCAATTGGTAACGGCCCAGTTGTTCATTGTAAACCATGTGCCAGGGTCTTTTTTAATCAATCCGGTTGTGTCGCTTTCTCCCCACCAGCATCCTTCGGTATAAAAAATG
The DNA here is from genome assembly GCA_041661485.1 of Chitinophagaceae bacterium. GTDB lineage: Bacteria > Bacteroidota > Bacteroidia > Chitinophagales > Chitinophagaceae > Rurimicrobium. The sequence continues at coordinate 39,393 of JBAZUJ010000010.1, read as the reverse complement.
GGCGGTTTAAAAACAGTTGGGGTTGATGTATGTGTACGTCTGCTGCAAAGTCTTATTTCGGTTTGCCTTGAGCCATCTGGTAATGGATTAAAAATTCGGGAATTAATTATATGAATATAGGGAACAGCAATAGAATCATAGGGTGTAAAAACCGTAATTACTTTCCCACTATCGGCATTAATTGCCGCTCCATTACCAGATTCTGTTACTTTGTTATTAATGATAGTTGCGCCCTTAATACTGACATAACGGCCAACGGAACCTGTGGGTAACCATATTGCACCTGATTTGCTTCCCTCATTATTTTCAATATGAACGTTACCTTCAATCTGTAAATAATAGGCGTTTTTTGTAACATTGGTATCTCCCCGGTCTGTTGCAACACCAATACTAATAGCTCCTGATTTGCCTCCTTTATTACCAGAGATAACAACATTATCACGTATTACAGCATTACCAATTTCCAGTGTTGCAGTTATGACACCTGAACCTGGGGTTGAAATAATAGTATTGTTAATTATTCTGACATTGTCACATATAACACCCTTAATCATACTTACTATTCTCCCATTATTCGAAACATTATTTCTGATAACTGTATTACCAGCAACCTTGCCGGCAATACCCAAAGCTCCTCCATCGGAAGTCCCAAATGGCGCACCACCTGTAAGCACTATATCTCGAATCGTTCCTTCAAATCCTAAAACTGCACCTTTACCACTTGGATTTATTGTTGAAGTGTCCGTACCAGATATAGTACCCTGTAAAACTGATTTCAAAGACGAGCCCAATTTAAATAAATTGAATTCGTAAAAAGTGTGCGGACTCAAAACGAAGCTATCGCCATCAGCACCGGCTGCAAAAGCGGCTGCAATTGTTGTGTACGTACCTTTTAATAATCCGGCGCCGGAGTAAACTTTGGCGGTCTGAGCAGAACAAAAATTAAATGAAAATTGATAAAGGATAAACAGTGTAAGTGTGTATAGGAGTTTCATTAGGCAGCTAATTAAACATCATCATTCAACAATAATTTTCGCACTACCCTCTCCACCATTTTTATTTTTTATCTTCAAAATATAATTACCGGCAGGTAGTTTACTCACACCCATCACTGTCCCCTGACCACTGTTACCTGAACCCTGTCCACTGCCTCCTGTCTCCTGGGTCATGACTACTGCCCCCTGAATACTGTATACTGTTATGACGCTCCCCTCTTCAGCACCCGAGATGTTAATCACATCCTTTGCAGGATTCGGGTAGATTTTTACCTGTTCAAAGCCCTGCTCTTTGATGCCCAGCATTTTTGTGGTTGGTCTGAACGTATCTGCATCAATCACTGCAGTGACTGCAAAGGTCCCTGAGGATGGATAAGTGTAATCGCCTGCTACTACGTTAGCACTCGTTATTGTGCTTGATGGTGCAGAGAAGGTACCAGCCGTTGCAAAGAATTTACCTTCCAGTCCTTTTAAAGAATTAGGAGGCAAAGCTGCTCCTGTATTGAGTCTCATCACAGACATCACTTTTGTGCTGCTTGTGCCCATGGGCGAACAAAACCAATTGGTAACGACCCAGTTGTTCATTGTAAACCATGTGCCAGGGTCTTTTTTAATCAATCCGGTTGTGTCGCTTTCTCCCCACCAGCATCCGTCAGTATAAAAAATCGGTGGTTTGAAAACAGTTGGTGTTGATGAGTGAGTAAATCTACTACACAACCTGATTTCTGTTTGTCTGCTGCCATCAGGTAAAGGATTAAAAATACGGGAATTGGTAATTCTGAAATATGGTACTGCAATTGAATCATAGACCATAAAAATGGGAATAGTAAAACCGGTATCGACATTGATTGCAGCCCCATTTCCGGGTTGAGATACTTTGTTGTTGATTATGGTTGCTCCTGTAATACTTACATAACATCCTGCAGACCCCTTAGGTACCCTGATAGAACCAGCTTGAAGCCCCTCATTATTCTCGATGTGAACATTACCCTCAATATGCAAATAATATCCATTTTTGGTAACATTGGTATCCCCTTTATCAGTTAAGCTTCCAATGCTGATCGCTCCTGTATTACCTCCTTTATTGCCTGAAATAATTACATTATCTTTTATAACGGCATTTCCAATCTCTAATGGGACAGTTATAGGATTTGACCCAGGAAGAATGACATTGTTGATAATTCTGACATTATCGCAAATAATACCTTTGTAAAAAATAATTATCCTGTTATTGTCTGATACATTGTTCCTGATTGTGGTGACACCAGCAAGCTTACCAGAAAAACTCCCAGCTCCACCTGGTCCCCCTCCGAAAGGTGCCCCCCCCGTAATAACAACATCCCTTATAGTCCCTTCAAATCCTATTACAGAGCCTTTACCCGCTGCATTAATTGTAGAAGTGTCCGTACCTGATATTGTGCCTTGTAAAACCGTTTTTAGCGAGGAACCATATTTAACAAGATTGAATTCGTAAAAAGTGTGCGGACTCAAAACGAAGCTATCGCCATCAGCACCGGCTGCAAAAGCGGCTGCAATTGTTGTGTACGTACCTTTTAATATACCTGCTCCGGAGTAAACTTTGGCGGTCTGAGCAGAACAAAAATTAAATGAAAATTGATAAAGGATAAACAGTGTAAGTGTGTATAGGAGTTTCATTAGGCAGCTAATTAAACATCATCATTCAACAATAATTTTCGCACTTCCTTCTCCTCCATCTTTGTTCTTTATTTTCAAAATGTAATTTCCTGCCGCAAGTTTCGACACATCCATCACTGTCACCTGACCACTGTTTCCTGACACCTGGCTGCTGACTACTGCCCCCTGAATACTGTATACTGTTATTAAGCTTCCTTCTTCCACACCCGACAGGTTGATTACATCTTTGGCAGGATTCGGGTAGATTTTTACCTGTTCAAAGCCCTGCTCTTTGATGCCCAGCATTTTTGTGGTTGGCCGGAACGTATCTGCATCAATCACTGCTGTTACTGCAAAGGTTCCAGAGGATGGATAAGTGTAATCGCCTGCTACTACGTTAGCACTTGTTATAGTGCTTGTTGGCACAGAGAATGTACCTGCTGTTGCAAAGAAACTACCTTCCAGTCCTTTCAAAGAATTAGGAGGCAAAGCTGCTCCTGTATTGAGCCTCATCACAGACATCACTTTTGTGCTGCTGGTGCCCATGGGCGAACAAAACCAATTGGTGACTGCCCAATTGGAAAATGAAAAATAGGTATCGGGGTCTCTTTTAATTAAGCCTGTTGTATCGCTCTCCCCCCACCAGCATCCATCACTATAGAAATAACATGCCTTAGGTGATGTCCCTGTTGTTTTGCGTAGATAAATTTCTGTTTGACGGCTACCATCCGGCAACGGATTATAAAAGCGGCTGTTCCTAATGCGTAATAATGGCGCAATATTGCCTGTATTATCCGTAAGAATTGCAGTTCCACTTCCTCCCGAAGTATTTTTATTATTGAGGATACTACAACCATTCATGTAAAGGTAATGGCCATATCTGATGTAAATTCCCCCAGTTGAAATTCCCTCATTATTTTCAATCAGAACATTCCCATCTAAAATGGTCTTGTTAATATTCATGAAATCTAAGGTATCAGATGATGGCCCGCCTCCGGAGAGTAAAATGGCGCCGGCATTGCCACTTTTATTTCCAGAAATGGTGAGTTTACCAGTAACTATTACCTTTCTTTGAAAGGATACGGGAGCCAAAGTTCTGGCATAGTTATTAACAACTGTAAGGTTTCCATCTATTAGTAAGTCTTCAATATTATTATGAAATACATAGTTCCTGCTAATATTATTTCTTAAAATTACATTACCGGAAATTCGTCCCTCGAAAAATTCAATAGCACTTCCATTGTCGGATAAGGTATCTGTTCCGGTTATGACCATATCCCTGATAGTTCCTCTGAAACCGTGAAAACCTGTTTTGCCTAGTGTATTAATTTTAGTTGTATCAACTCCTGAGATTGTACCTTGCAATATGTTGTATTTTGAGAGAGGAAGGCCATTGCTTAAACCATTTTCATAAAAGGTATGTTGGCTAAGTACTATGCTATCACCATTTGCAGAAGCGCTTAGTGCATCAGCAATTTTAATGTAAGTCCCTTTTAATACTCCACCTCCATTGTACAATTTAGCTGTTTGAGCAGAGACAGTGTTAGTGTTGAATGATAAATTGTATAAGCTTAATACAAGAAGAATGTTAAGTAGTTTTTTCATATAAGTGGTATTAGGATACTAAAAAAATACCGGGTTACAAACAATTATAACCCGGTATTTAAGCTATTGTTTTACAAGTTTAAATTCATATATATTTTCTTTACCACTGCTGACACTCAATGTGTAAATTCCGGCGGGCAGCAGGTCCGTATTCATGGTCTTAAAGGTAGCATTTAAAGTGCTGACAGAACCTTGGTAGTCAGCAATTTTTTTACCATCTATACTTTTCAGCTCTGCTACATATTCTGCACTTGCATCTCCGCCATTCAACTGAAAGACCTGTTCTTTACAGAAAGGATTTGACCGAATATTTAATTCTTCATCCTTAGTACTTATAATGTCTTCCTTTGGCACCTTTTTAAATAAGGTACCGGTAGAACCATTATACCAATCCACTTGCTTTTGGGAAAGGAAGACGCTTGTACTGAATCCGGAAGGTACGGGATAGGTTGAACCTGCATAATTTATATTTGCGCTCTCTTCAATCGGAGAACTTGAGCTTGTTGGGGTGATTCCTGCAGCCTCCCAATATCTACCTTGGAATGTCGAAGGATAAGGCCAGATTAAACTTGGTTTGTTTTCGTGGCTGGAAAACAAAGCGAACATCTGGGCACACTCATTGTTTTTACTAAAGCAAATTTTAGGCCGATACATATTGGTATAAGGAGAAAACGGGTCAATATACTTTCCTATAAAATTGGCATAATTAGCCGCATCAACATTGCTGTAACGGTTAGAGATTGCATTACCCACGTCATCAATAAGAGCAGAAATATAACCTTCTGTATTTGTAGTATAAGTATATAGAGGATTATTGGGTGCGGGTGGTCCTGGCAAAGTATTGTCATAGTTAGTATACCAGCCTACATAGATTTCATCAGATGTGTTGTTCCAGGTTATGGTAGGAAACGCATTACCGGCATCCGTCAGGTTAATTAGACCTGGAAGGCTGATACCATCATTCATCACGACATTATAATATAAGCCTACATTGTTGATACGGACCTTTATTTTATTAGCATCATCATCAAAATAAGTATATGCCCATTTAGGGTTACCCGAATAATTGTCCGGAGCATCTATTCTTAAGGTAAAATCGTCCCAGAAAGGGCCGAATCCACCGACAATAATATTAGTATTTTCCGGTGTAATGAAAGGCGTAGTGTATAATGAACCGAAATCAATTTTATACTCTTCAATTGTTGCCGGGCTCGTTGATTTATCCAAACAGGCCAGATGTATATCTATGGTTGGTGCTGTCGGAGAAGAGGTAATGTCTCCGGACATAGCTATATCCGGAAACCGCGAATTTACGGTACCTACTGCACGAACCGGGCTTTGTCCGGTTATGGTGCTGATTGCATCATAATCGAACCCTACAATATGAAGAGGATAACCTTCATCTTCCCAGGCCACCGTAAAGGTGTTGATATTATGGCAATCCAGTGAAATATGCTGGGCGAAACCAGTTGTATTAGATAAGGAATATAATACCGTTGTTACTGGTGAGATGAGACCAAAAGTTGCGTCTATTGTATAATCCCGTAATTCAATCTGGTCTCCTCCGGATGGACCGGGTCTCCAATAAGCTACAACCAAATGGAAATCAGTACCATTTGGAGTATATATTCCTACCTGAAGATTAGCCACATCGCCTCCTACAAAAGCTGTTCCACGATATAAAATATTATGGCTTACGTCCGTTACTTCGTAAGCAACTGCATGTTCGTACCCAATCACATCTATGTGGTTGATAGCCCATACATAGATATTTTCATTGCCAGCAATTCCCGTGGTGAAATCAGCTGTTGTACTGTAACATGAACCATTGTTCCGTTCATTATAAAATGTGGGCCAATACAAAGCACCGGTTGTTGATGTTGGGATTGGTTCAACTTGAATTGGTAGAGGAAATACTTTGTTCTGAACAGTTGATGGAAGGAACTGTCCAATTGCACTTCCAATGTTCAGTGTAACCAATAGGATTAGGAAACTCACTCTGCCAATGCAGAAGTTCGTTTTATTATTTGAGCGCTCATGTAAAAGCACATTTAAGTTTTTCATTTTTAAAATTGTTTTTTTGACTGTTAAAATGAATCGGCTTGCTTGTCGGAGGAAGCAGTCCATTATATTTTTTGTAATCGTCTGTGGTGTTTATTCCTAAAGTTTTCTTGAATTGGTTTATTGGGCAGACTTTCGGAACAAAAAGAAATGGGAGGCTTCGGGACAAGATGCAAAGTCAATTTTCATTCTGCAGAAACGAAAAAAACAAAATAGACATTTTGATGCTCCTTTACGGGACTAAAGCTGAACAGCCTTACAAGAGCGAGATTGCATAAAGTCGGTGTGTTTCCATAGGCAAGTATTTAGTAATGAAGGAAAATATATCCTGTAAAGTATGTGTTAAAGTTTGACATATAAATTTAAACCTCGAAAATCGTGGATATTTCCACGGATTATTTTTAGGCTTTGATGATGACAATCTGCATTAGATCAGCTGAAACAGAACACAGCAAAGCCACAGCAATCGACTTGCTGTGGCTTTATCAACGCTGATTTCTAATGCTGCTTATCCTTTTGTTTGCTTTTTAGCTTGCTGACTGTCATCTACATTGATGCCCCACTCCCCTAATTTTTTGGGATTGTCTGTGTATACAGCTTTCAGCAACTGCACTCCCTTGCGGGTTACATCCATTATTTCGCGGAGCGCTACATCCCGCTGCCGGTAGGCATTTTCCATTTGCCTTTTCATGTTTTCTGCGGTTTCATGAAGAGCAAGGGCGGGCTCAATTTTTGAAGCAGTCAGCGCCAGCTCTAAGCCTTCCAGCTGCATCAGCGGACTTGCTCCACCCAAGGTATTGTGTTTGGCAAAGAGTGTCCTGGACATCTCTAGTTGTTCCTTTGCGCCTCTTGGAATAACAATTCTGCCTAATGTTCTTTTTTTCATTACTTTTTAAAATTTAAAGATTAATAAAAAAGGTTAACAAAAACTATTAACGGCATTATTATTAATCTAGTATAGTAAAATAAAACTTATTTCAAAATCATTTTGAATTACTTTACACATAATGCATTTAATTAATTCTATTATTAATTTAATAATATAAATGCAGTAATACTTATGAAAATTCAGCTATACTTAAAGAAGAATGCCGTCGTCTTCATCAATGCTGCCATCGTTGAAAAGGAGGATGCCATCCTCTGGCAGAACCCCACCGTCATGCTAAAGAACACCACCGCCGTCAGAGTGAACCCAGCCTCCGTCGAAGCGAAGACTGTGGTCGTCGGAGGTAAGATTCTCTCCGACGGAGCCTCCGTCCACAATTTTTTACCCTGAAAATGCATCATTTTTCCCACCCGGCCTGTTTTCGGCCCGGGCGGAAAAAATAAAACCACCTATATTCTCCCGGATTGATTACAGATTTTAGTAAACTTGTAAGAAGATTAAAGAAAAAAATGTTCCTGACAGCGATAGCAAAACAAGCGTCCTGAAACAAGAACACGTACTCCACCTCCTGCATTACGCAACAAAACAAAATCATCACATGAAACTAAAAATCTACCAGCTGGATGCCTTTGCTGACAAAGTCTTTTCCGGCAATCCCGCAGCAGTGTGTCCGCTGAATGAATGGCTGAGCGATGAACTCCTGCAACAAATAGCCATGGAGAACAACCTGGCCGAAACTGCTTTCTATACCCGGAAAGGGGACAGTTATGAAATTCGCTGGTTTACCCCGACTGTAGAAGTTGACCTTTGCGGGCATGCCACATTGGCGGCAGCATATGTATTGTTTCACCACGAAAATCATACAGCAGATCAGATCAGTTTTTATTCCCCCAGAAGCGGCGAACTCAGTGTGAAAAAGAACGGTGATTTATTGACACTAAATTTCCCCACCGACCTGTATGAATCTGTAGCCCTCACCGAAGGAATGAATGCGTGTTTTGAGGTAAAGTCCCTTCAGGCCTTTAAAGGAAAAACCGATTTTATGCTGGTGTTTGCTACAGAAGAAGAAATAATAAATGCAAGACCAAACCTTTCAGAGATCAGCAAACTGGAGGGACGCGGAGTCATCATCACCGCCAGGGGCAGGGAGGCCGATTTTGTATCGCGGTTTTTTGCACCGCAGTCGGGCATTGATGAAGACCCTGTCACCGGCTCTGCCCACACCACTCTCGCTCCCTTTTGGGCAAAAGAACTGGGCAAAAATGAGCTGAGTGCCATCCAGCTTTCACCAAGGCGGGGGTACCTGCAATGCAACTGGATGAATGACCGTGTCGAAATCAGCGGAACAGCACGGTTGTATATGAGCGGAGAACTTTTTATTTCATAAATATCAAACCCCAATAAGTCGTATCGGATGAAAAAAACAAAAAAAGCAACCAAATGGATATTGGCAATTGTGTTGCTATTGTCAACCGGTATTCTTTTGGCCGTAAGATTTACAAATGGGAAAATCACAAACGGAGAGCAGGTGATCATTGGTTACGACCAGACCATGCATCGCTTTCAGTTTTTCGAAAAAAAAACCTTTGAACTGGATGGCATTGACGGTCCTTATATAGCAGGTAATACGGTTTATGAAGTGAACGCCAATAGCCAACTGACAAAGCAGCCACTCAACAGAACAGAATCTTTGCAGGTAGCCGTAGGCAATGCTGAACAAGACCGGTTTTTAGTTACGCTTCGTGAAAACTATTATACAGAAGAAGACAGTTGTGAACTGCCTGAGAAAATCGTGGTTTTGTCTGATATTGAAGGCAACTTCAATGGCTTTTCTGCATTCCTCATCAGCAACAACATCACAGACAGCAGCTATAACTGGATATTTGGTCAGGGGCACCTGGTGTTGAACGGGGATTTTGTAGACAGAGGCGAAAATGTAATGGCTGTATTATGGCTCATCTACAAACTGGAACAGGAAGCATTGAATGCAGGAGGCCAATTGCATTACATTCTGGGCAATCACGAACTGATGAATTTTCAGGGAAACCTGTCTTACAACAAAGCCAAATACATTAAAGTGGCAGAACTGATCAGCCACGCACCAACATCCGGTAAAGCGGTGCAGTTTCTTTACTCCTCTGCAACAGAAACAGGCAAATGGCTGCACAGAAAAAATGTGATTGAAAAAATCGGCCCTTATATTTTTGTGCATGCAGGTCTTAGCCCGAAACTTTTGAATTATAAATTATCGGTCGCTGACATTAATGAAATAGTAAGCAGCAATGCAGACCAAAACCTTTACAGCAAACCCGGGAGCAATGACACGGCCAATTTCCTGATGGGCAGAGAAGGACCTTTCTGGTATCGGGGAATGGTCAAAGACTATAAAAATTACAACAAGATTACAGCACCGGAACTGGATAAAATTCTGGCCTTTTATCATGCCGAAAAAGTGATTATCGGCCATTCCCGGGTGGAAGACATTACAGCCGAATTCGGGAAGCGGGTGATTAATATTGATCTGAAACACGGACAGGAAAAATATTCAGGCAAAACCAAAGGTTTATTCATCGAAAAAGGAAACATCTATAAAATTGATGACAAGGGAACAAAAGTGCTGTTATAAACACAGGTTTGGCTGAGCAAAATCATAGTTGGCGGAAGCATGCTGCCCTACATTTGACAAAAGAAAAACAAACACCGGGATATGAAAAAAGAAACAGAAATAAAACCGGCCAAACTCTGCTACGAACATATCGGTGGCAAACTGGGCATGCTGCTGAAGGATGCTTTTGCCGACAAGAAATGGATCGCCAAAGCTCATCCGGCCGACAAACATTATTTCATCACAGACGCAGGCAAAGAAGCCTTTACAAAAATGGGTATTGACCTGTCGCAGATAGCCGGCGAAAAACAATAAACATTAAAAAAATGATGCAGAACCAATACCCGGCCCGACATTCGAATGAAAGCACTCTTAATCATTGACATGCAGCAAGGCAGTTTTATCCCCTACTCACTGCGCCACGATACAAAGGGAACGATAGACCGCATCAACACATTGGCGGCCCGTTTCCGCGAAAAGAATCTTCCCGTCATCTATATCCAACACGACGGTACAAAAGAGAATTGTTTCCTCCCGGGCAGTCCCGACTGGCAATTGCTGCCTGAACTGTATGTGGCTGCAAGCGATCACCTGGTGAGCAAAACGGCCAATGATTGTTTCTACAAATCTGAATTAAGTAAGTTGTTGGAACAGCACCAAATCACTTCCTTGTTCATCACGGGTTGCGCCACCGATTTTTGTGTAGACGCCACCGTCAAGTCTGCGCTGAGCAAAGACTACCATGTAACGGTCATCGCCGACGCACACACAACCGCCGACCGTGCAATAGGGTCTGCTGCCAAAGTAATTGAACATTACAATTGGATGTGGGCAGAAATGACCCCGACCAAATATCCCCTGCAGGTAAAGACAGCAGCAGAGGCGGAAGTGTAAATATTCAAACCCGGAAAATATAGAATGACCATAGAAAAATATTCACCTGAACACAGAGAGCAAGTCATTTCGGTATGGGAAAAATCGGTACTGGCAAGCCATCAATTCCTATCTGCCGCAGAGATAGATTATTACAAATCAATCGTGGAAACCATTGACTTCAGCGACTTTCAGGTCTATTGCCTGACAGGCAACGATACTGTAGCGGGCTTTATAGGGTTGAGTGAGCAGAAGATTGAAATGTTGTTTCTGGCACCGGAACATACCCGTAAAGGACTGGGTAAAAAACTGATGAACTTTGCCATTCGGGAACTGAATGCAAACGAAGTGGACGTGAATGAGGAAAATAAATCAGCCTGTCAGTTTTACCTGAAATCTGGCTTTACAGTATTTGGCAGGGAAGAGAAGGACAGTGAGGGCAAAGACCATCCTATCCTGAAAATGAGATTGCAAACCACATAATTTATACAATCAAAAACGCCACAATTATCATGTGGCGTTATTTGTTCAGGAAGCTTCGTTTTGTTCCATTTTCTCTACAACAGACTTGAGCCTGTTGCTCAGGTTTTTTACATCCATCTGGTATTCGTTGAGTATGGTGGTGTTTTTATCCAGTTCGTCCACTTTCAATGCAAGAATCTGTACAGATTGGGTAAGTTCGTATATTGCTTCAAGCAGTAACTTTTCCATTAGCGGTCGTTTTAGTGCTTCTAAATTACCAAAAAAGAAAGTGCCGGAAGTAGCGCTAAAACAATTTTAAGTTATTGAATTATTAGCTAATAAAAAGATGGCCGACTGCAAATTCAGGACATTATAAATCCGGCACTCATGGGTTTTGGGAAAAGTTTATTACACAAAATTTTTAGAGGCTCGGGAATCGGCCGATATTGACAAACAAAACAATCTTATGAAGCGTATAGTAATCTTGACAGCATTGGGAATATTTGGCGGCCTTTCTGCATCAATAGCACAATTGCCGGCAGCAGACAAAATAAAAACTGCCGCCGGTGATCTGAAAATACAACCCGTCTTTCATGCCGCAATGGTATTGAGCTGGAATAACAAAACCATTTATGTAGACCCTTACAATGGTCCCAAAGCTTACAAAGGACAGGAGGCGCCAGACCTTATACTGATAACCGATATCCACGGCGACCATATGGATACGGCCACACTCAACGCACTGAATACAGGCAACGCAAAGTTGATAGTCCCGAAGGCTGTGGCCGACCTGCTGCCGGAGCAATACAAGGCCGGTTTAATCGTGATCAATAACGGCGCCAATACCGTCGTAGAAGGCATTACGATAACTGCCATTCCGATGTATAATCTCCCGGAAGCACCAGATGCCAAACACACCAAAGGCAGAGGCAACGGCTATGTGCTGGAATTAGGAGGAAAGCGGATTTACATTTCGGGAGACACGGAAGACATTCCTGAAATGCGGAACCTGAAGAACATAGATGTGGCATTCGTTTGTATGAACCTGCCGTATACGATGCCGGTGGACCACGCTGCCAGTGCCACTTTAGATTTCAAACCCCGGATTGTGTATCCGTATCACTACCGCAACCAGGACGGATTCAGCGATGTGGCGACCTTCAAAAACCTGGTGAACAAAAGTAATAAAAACATTGAGGTCCGCCTGAGAGACTGGTATGCGAAACCTTAAGCCAATAAAAAATGCCACAACAAATTGTTGTGACATTTTTGTTTCATTCCTGCGGTAAAAAACTAATTAATCCTGTCTTGTAAAACGGAATGTTTTGTGGGAGGATTGGTTTTCCACTTTGAATAAAAGCACCTGGTGCAGTGGCAGGCTCTTTACATCTATACCAATGTTTTGTTTTCCTGTGTTGAGGAATTGTTTGCTTGTCTGCAAAACTTTTCCCTGCAGGTCGTATGTCGTGAAGGTATACTCGCCTTCGTGCGTATTATACATTTCGAGGTACAGCACATCTTTGGCAGGAACAGGATAAACAATACTCTCATCCAGCCCGTTCACCACGGTAGCAATGACGGTTGGTTTTGAAGTGTCCAGCACTTTCACCACAAATTCGTTCATCATACATGTGTTTGTTGCACTGTCTTTTACGGTATACTTCGTGGTAACCGTTGGTTTCACGGTAGCCTTGCGGTTAGTGTCTGCACTGCTCCATGCATAAGAGCCAATCCAGGTGGCTTCCAGTGTTGCAGCATTTCCTTTATAAATGGTAATCGTATCAAAAGACTTTTTCACATCTTTCATAATCGTGAAATTATCAGAGATGGTATCATTCTTGCGGATGAATTTTGCATCCAGGCGATTGTCCTCAATTTCAAGATATAGCATACCACCATCATCTACCGAAAACGGCATTGCATCGTGCGGATAACCTGCCTGCACACCACCATCAGCACCCGAAGAACCGGCAACTACATACACCGTACCGTGATTGTATTTTCCTGAATTGTACATGTAAGGGCAAGAGTTTGCAGAACCATCATATTTAGCGCTGGAAGAATCCGCCGTGTGTGCCGCCAGGTTAAAAGAAGCTTCATTACCATAATGACCTTTCAATAAATAAGAACGCTCATAGTCATGGCTATGGCCGGTCAGGATAAGGTCTACACCCAAACGCTCCAGTATGCGGATAAAATTTTCGCGGATTTTCACCAGCTCAGTTTCGCTGTCCGAGTTGTGACTTCCTTTGGTATAAGGAGGATGGTGCCAGTAAGCAATTACCCATTTACCTTTATTCGCTGCAAGGTCCTTCTTAATCCATTTCACCTGCTCGCCCAATGTGTCATACATACGGGTAGAACCATAATCTTCCATACCATAAGAATCAAGAGACAGAAAGTGAACGCCCCCTCTGTTGAAAGAATAGAAAGCCTGTGTACCCGATGCAACGCCACCACATTCACCATCCGTTGGCATACTGAAAATACTATAGTAAGGTACATTATGCAATTGCTGAGCAGTAAGGCTACCATTGTTATAATCGTGGTTGCCGGGAGATGGATACAGCGGATGATTCCTTAAAATGTTTCCACTATAAGGGTTAAAAAAGGTATTGGTAAATTCTCCGTCAGTACCACTGTTGTAAGCATTATCACCCAACAGCAACAACACTTCCGAAGCGCTCATTCCTTTTTTAGTCAGGTAATTCTGATAAGCAGAAAGAGTTCCTGTCTGGAATCCATTGTCATTGCGTCCACAATCGCCAAACACCGCAACGGTTACTTTTCTTTTAGAAGAATCAGCAGGAGCGGTGGTGAAGAAAGCAGAAGAATCGCCCAGCAAAACAGAGGTGTCTGTACCGATACGATAGAAGTATTTGGTATCCGGTGTCAGTCCGTCCACACGCAGGATATGCTCAGCGGTAAGATTGGTATCCGTAACAGCAATCGGGTACGTTCCCAACGTTGTACCCAGGCTTACTTTTGTTTTGGATACCACATTGCTTCTCCAGCGGAAAGTCATCCCTGTCTGGCTGCCCACCTGCAGGTAAGGTCCGCGGGTAAGGGTAACAGGCGTAGGAACAAACTTATATCCTTCTGTCATCAAATCAAATGTAAAGTCTGAACTGGTGCCGCTTTCCTGATGAACCTCTACTGCAATAGTATTATTGCCCACCACAAATGCCGAAATCGGAATGCTTTTTACAACAGCTGTTGTTTCCGCCGAACCGCCTTTGGCAACTGGCGCTGTGGTAGAATGGGTGATGGTACCGGTGGGCAAATTATCCCTGAACATCTCCACTCCATTCACATACACTACTGCACCATCATCGCAACGCAGGTACAGGCGGATAGAATCGTAAACTGATAAAACCGGGATATTAATAACCTTTCTGAAATAAGAAGTAATCCATTTGGTACCGCAAGATGGAGAGCAGGCCGAACCGGAACAACCGGAAGGAATACAAGTTGTAATCCAGGTGTCTCCATAGCCCAGATATGCCGGACCGGTAGTCCAGGATGCATCGCTGAATAGCGAATCTTTCCAGCTTGCAGCAGGAGCCGCAGCACCGGTGAAATACTTCCACGAAGAGGCAAAAGGGGAGATGGTAGTAGCCTGTGCAAAGACTTTAGCAGCGGGCAATGTAGCCATCAGCAAAAACAGGCTGAGTAAAAATTTTTTCATAAACACTTTTAATTTCAGCTGCGAAACTAGACCTGCAGTGTTATGGAATTATTACCGCAATGCGTTCTTGCGTTATCAAATTATCAACTAATTGTAAACACTTTTTTATGCTGCGGCAATGATGTCTTTTTGCACAAATAATCCATATAAATGAAAGGAAGAATTGTGATTACTTTGTTCATCGGACTGCTAATAGCGGGCAGTTCTTTTACCAATAACAGTGTACAATATAATGAAGCGGTAGCCCGGTATTATGACGATGGCCTGGACAGCCTGCTGATACAACTGAAGCATTTCAAAAAAGCTGCCGTACAAAAAAAAGGTATCCCTGCCTTGAAAAACCATTTTCTCCTTTGCCGCAACCGGTACAAAAAAATCAGCTTTTTTATTGAACAGTTCGACACCCGCGGAGCACGCTTGCTGAATGGCCCCGATTTGTTGCGCATAGAAGATGACACTCAGAACGACACTACTTTCCCGCACGGATTTCAGCATATAGAAGCTATACTTTTCGAAACGGGATTCAGTCAGCAGGAACTGCAACAGGAAATTACCATTCAGATTGACAATGTTGAAAAGCTGCGCTATGCGCCCGATCACCAGTTTTATTTCCGCAACGATAAAGTGTGGGAATCCCTGCGCTCCGGCACTTACAGGATCATATCAATGGGCATCACCGGCTTTGATGTACCCTTGTCCCTGCACGCCCTGCCGGAAACAAAAGTCCAGCTCTCTGCTATCCGGAAAATCATAACCCTTTACAAAGACGATATAGAAAACAAAGACACTGCCTTATACAGGGATGCCATCCGCGCCTGTGATAAAGCTATCATGGCTATCCCGGCAGGAGTGGACTTCAACCGTTTCGACCGTCTGACCTTTATTAAAAATCAACTCACACCTTTGTCGGAACGCCTGACCAGTATTGCCGTTGCACTCGGCTATGTGAATGTGGCGCAACTCTCACCGCTGAACCCAATGGCCGGATATCTATTTGCAGCGGATATATTCAATATTGATTTCTTCTCGCCCAACGAACGCTACCGGATGACACCTGAACGCATCGCCCTGGGCAAAGCCCTGTTTTACGATACCAGACTTTCTGTCAACAACAGCCGCAGTTGCGCCTCCTGCCACAAACCCGAACTGGCTTTTACAGATGGCCTTGCGAAAGGAAAACATATAGACGGCAAAAGCAGCTTATTACGCAACACCCCTACCCTGCTCAACTCTGTTTTTCAGACCCGGCAATTTTACGATTCGCGGGCCCTGGTGTTGGAAACCCAACTGGACGCCGTGGTGCACAGCAAAGAAGAAATGGGCGGCTCTTTGCAGGAAGCCATCCCGATGCTGGCAAAGGAGGAGCAGTACAATACAGCATTTGCCCTTGCGTATAAAAATGATAAAGAACCTATCAGCCAATATACCATTGCCAATGCCATTGCCTCTTATATCCGTACACTGGTGAGTTTCAATTCGCGTTTCGACCGCTATGTGCGGGGACAAAGCAGCGATTATACCACAGCCGAAAAAAACGGATTTAACCTGTTTATGGGAAAAGGCAAATGCGGGACATGTCATTATGCGCCGATGTTTAACGGGCTGGTGCCACCGCTTTATGAAGAAACAGAATCAGAGATACTGGCCGTTCCGGCAGACAAATCAGCGAAACCAAAACTGGACAATGACCAGGGCAAATTTTTGCACACCAAAGTAAAGCTGCACCAATATGCGTTTAAAACGCCCACAGTACGGAACATCGCACTGACGGCACCCTACATGCACAATGGTGTTTTTAAAACACTGGAAGAAGTGGTGGACTTTTACGACCAGGGCGGAGGCGCCGGCAGGGGCATCCATCTCGACACCCAGACTTTACCTGCAGACTCACTGCACCTGAGCACGACAGAGAAAAAAGATTTGATTGTTTTTTTGAGGTCGTTGAATGAGGGGCAGTAAGGATTATTCAAATTAAAAACTTATCCCCTTATCGATTTGCTTTGAACAAGCCTTACCATCCTTATTTCATTTTTCAAGAGAAAATCCAGACGAAGAAAATGAGGAATGAAAATATTTCCATTACAAGCTTTTCTTGAATGTTTAAAATAAAGGGCAATTCAGGAGTGTAACGTAATTTACATTCAATAAAAAAAGAGCACATTGATGATGATCAATGTGCTCTTTTAGAATTATTGAAATTTTCTTATTCTACTACTGAAAGACGTTCAGTTATTTTCACTCCGTTTAAAACAACCTGAACGTTGTATATACCGGGTGAAAAGTTTTTGGTAGTTAGAGTTACCATATTAGACCCATTACGTACCATTGCATTGGTATTTAAAATGAGTTTACCTGTAATATCTGTAACACTTACCACAGCGTCACCGTCTTCTTTACACACGATATTCAGTGTAGCGTTTGCTGTAGTGGGATTTGGTGAAATAACAACTGACAGATTATTCTGTGTCATTTCCTTTAAACCTGAAGTTGTTTTTTTGAATGAAAAAGGAATTACATCAATGTTATTAATGCAAACATCCATACATTTTTCGCACAAAAGCAGGTTATGCTCTTTTTCCCGTACGCAAATAGTATAGGAACCAATAGAACCGTAGATATGTGAGGTAACAGAAGTTTGCCAACCACTGCCATCTCCATAGTTTACTTCAAAAAAGGATCCCGGAACTGCACTATTTAAGGTCAGATCAACAACATTTCTGCTACTTAAATTCCTGCATATTGTAAGATCTATAGAACATTCTTTCTCAATCACAAAAGAATCAACAAGCACTCCACCATCGTTATAAACAGTAGTACCAGTACCTTTAGCTCTTAAAGTACATATACCGGAAATAGATGGAGGTGTTGTAAATGGCAGTGATGTTTGTGACCAAATGCCGACATCTGCCGATGTTTTATTTATATTATCTGTAAACAGTACAGTGGATGCCGCATCTACAATTTCAACAATTGCATTGGCAGTCCCGCCTCCTGCAAAACCCGAATGTATGCTGCTGTAGTAGGTAATTGTATAATTGGATGACGGAATTAATGCAATTCCACTTTGCTGTATTGCACCATTTCTATTAAGATCAATATGATTAATACCACCCCCGGGAGCTGGTGGACAACCCATTCCACCATGTGCTTGATGATGCCAGTCAATATATGGTCCAACAGGTACCGCCCAATTGGGCATTGCAGAAGGTGTTGTGGCGATTGGAATAAAAGACCCGAATGGTGGTAGTGTGGGAGCAATAGTCCTGGCTTGTTCAAAGCTTGCATTAAACACGAGGTTTTGGGATTTTGCAGAAAATTCTGCAAGAAGGAAAGCTGAGGAAAGCAAAATCACTTTTTTAAATACCTGTGCTTTTTTAAAAATAGCTTTCCCGTCTGTGAGCATTGTTCTGCATTTTGTGTTTTTCATAAAATAAATTTTTATTGTGAGACACAAACATAGCATTGCAATAAAGTTCCTTACAAAAGCACTTAACGAACGGTAGAAAGCGCTTAATTAACGGTAAATTAAAGCTCCCTTTTAAAATTATCATCGATAAAAACCATTGCGTTGACACCACTGGCATTACCATTAACGTCCTCTAATTCTATAATCTCCAACCTGACATTTATCTGATAAATTGTCCCAAGATATTGCAGCCGTTTACGGATATTTTCAAGACTAAAAGATTGGTGTTTCCTGTCTTTAAATTCTTCAGAAAATTTGAACCCCAATCCATTATCCTGCACCTGAATCAATAAATGTGGGCCTTTCATTTCAACTGTGATTTTTATGAAACTATCGATTGAATTTCTGGGCAGTATTCCATATTTCACAGCATTTTCCACCAAAGGCTGAACAAGCAGGGGTGGCACCATAATATCTTCCAAATCCAACTCTTTTTGAATTTCGATGGTATAATTCATTTTATCCTTAAACCTTAACTTTTCAAGTTCAAGATAGTTGCTGACCAAATCCATTTCCTTCTGAAGTGTGATCAGTTCATTAGACACATTGTGCATATTCTGCCTGATGAGATTGGAAAGAATTTTCATGTACCTGTTTGACGCTACCCTGTCATTATTATTAATCAGTTTCTGAACACTGTTAAGTGTATTGAAAATGAAGTGTGGATTTATTAGCGCGTTCAAGGATTTAAATTCTGATTTAAGAATCTGCATTTCTTTTGTATGCTGCATTTCTTTCCTACGCAATAAGGAACGAAAAACAATAAATAAAATGGTGAGCACTCCAATTATAACGAGTGCTATAAACCAGCTGGTTTTCCAGAAGGCTTGCTCGATAACAAATCGGATGACTTGAAGTTTACTATAATCGCTACTTGAAGTTTTTGCTCTGACAGCAAAAGTGTAACTCCCTGCCGGGAGATTGTAGATATTGATTTCCTTATTTAGAACAGTGTTCCATTCATACTCATCTCCTTTACTGACAGCATACTCATAAATTATGTTTTTACTGGAGTACGAAATTGCATCGAAATAAATATTGATCAGTCTCGATTCCTTATAATTCATCGTTATCAAGGAATCTACTGCATAAGATTTTAAAGAAGTTTTGAGCGAAGAAATTATTACTCTAGGGGGACTATTTTTGTTCAGTAATTCTTTCAGACTTTTCATTACAATTGAAGAACCTTTAAAAAAGTAACTTCTACCCGAATTACTAAACATAAAATCCAAATTATCCGGAATGAAAGGGTCTTCATGTAGTGAACACCAAAATATTTTTTGATTTTCATCGAATGAAATAATACGGTTATAACCATTTGTAGTAATCAATAAATGGCTTGCATCTAATGAATAAATATTTTCCCAAATACACTTATTGTTACCAATTGTATCAAACCTTAATTTACTGCTAAAATCAGTGCATACAATTAGATGGTTTTCATAAGTAATGCCCAAAAGAAAATCTCCAATTATTTTTATCTTTTTAAAAAAATGAGATCCAAACTGCTTTTGGAGAATATTATTCCCTTTTAATACTTTAAAAACGCCTGCAACATTTGAATACCATATATCTCCATTCCGATCACAATCCATTCCGGATATTATTTCCGTGTTTTCTGTTCTTTTAAAAATGATTGAATCATTCGATTTTACAGGTAAAGAAAGAATCTCCTCTTTCGAAATTATAAAAATTTCAGTTATACCTTTTATTATGAAATTACCCTTAGAAAAAAAGACACCTTTCACCTGATCAATTGAGCACTTAAATTTAGTAATCTCTCTTTTTTGCGATTTGAAATTTTTGACAATAATGATGTAGTGCGGAATAAAAATATATGCGTTGTTGGTATCAATATAAAAACCGTTATTAATATACTCGTATTTTTGAGAACTGTATTCCTGATAGTCAAACAATAGCGCTGTGTTGCCAGATTGATCAGTACAATATAGATTCCTATCCTCTGAAAAATAAAATATATTTTCTCTTTCTGTTCTTACATAAACGATACGATGCTTATTTAAAATCTTATAATTGCTGTTGGCAAGAAAATTTTTTGTAAGTAAAAAAACACCATTATCCAACGTTGAAATCCAATAATTACTGTCTATATCGTTAGCGATGGATGATACACGTTCCTCAGCCAGAAACTGCCTTTTTCCATTGACAAAAAATCCTGAAGATGACCCAATAAAGCTATACCTAGAATCACAGTATATTCTATAAAATCCTGTAGCTTCCGTATGATACAACTCTTCAGGAAGGTCTGCTACCTTTTTAGTTCCGTCTGATATTTCCTTTGTATGAATAAAATATTCTCTCCCCTTAAACCGGTGATAACGGATTCGCTCATGCTCTCTTACAGATTGCGGTTTTCCACTGGTATCAATTAAAACTGACCTGTCCTCCATTAAAACCTCATACAAATTACCCTCTGCTTTTTTAATTTGCTTCAACCTAAAACCCTTCCATTTATCAGGGAAATTTTTCAGGTAGTAATGGTGTACTCGCTCATTTTTTATATTTAAAAAATGAGTTCTGTCGCTGAAATATATAGTAATACTGCTATCCTTTTCAATATTAATATATTCTGTTCGAACTCTTTTGCCCGGCAGGTTTAGAAATGATTTATTTATCGCGTTATAAAATTTACCTTTAAAAAAGTAGCATAGTTTACCATTATAAGTTCCGAACCAGATTCGTCCATTATAATCTTCAATAGCATAGTAAACCTCATTATCTGTTAAACCATCTGATGTTGAAAAATTCTCAAAAGATATTCCATTAAAACGTGCGACTCCTTTATTTGTACAAAACCATAAATATCCTTGCCGGTCCGTTAGAATATCGTAAACAGTATTGCTGGGTAATCCATTTTCTGTGTTGAAATGAATCATCTGATAATCTTTTCCTTTTACCATGCAGGAAAGACTCATAAGCAGCAATAATAATTTCAAGCATTTTTTCATTTCTTTCAGGATTGCTCTTTAAGATACAGGATAAACTCATGAAATCTTCGCCTGCTGACCGGGAGCTGCTCCCCGCTTTTCAACACTACAATTTGCTTATCATTAATTACTTTTCCCACTTGTGCAGTATTAACAATATAGGATTTATGAACCCTATAGAAATTGAGCGGAAACAATAAATCTTCATAGTAAGAAACAGGTGTACAAACAACCATATTCTGAATTTCAAAACCCTCCGTTGTGTAGACAAATTTAGAATATGGTCCCATCGCTTCGATAAAATGAATCAGCTCTAAGGGAACAATTTCCAAACGGTTGTTTTCTTTCAGACAAATGTTTTTAATTGATTTTTTTCCTGAAATCTGATCAGAAATATCTCCATAAGTTTTCCAGGGAATGTAATTCTGCTTTAGTTGAAGCCTGCTTTTAATCTTATTCAATGCCAGTTGGAGTTCATCAATGGCAACAGGCTTTAGTATGTAATCAATTGCATTTAGCTTCAATGCCTTCATGGCATATTGATCATATGCCGTAACAAAAACTATTTCAAAATTTACCGGACCAATTCGTGCCAGGAAATCAAAAGCACTTTCAACATGCATATTAATATCAAGGAATAAAATGTCTGGTGTGAGTTCTTTGATTAAAGCTTCAGCATCTTTTGTCGAATAAGCTATACCAGCAACTTCAATATCATTATCAGTAAATCCTTCAATTAATTCTTTGAGGTTATCACATGCATCAACTTCGTCATCAACGAGCAATGCCTTAATTTTCTTCATACGGTTTCTTTAATACAAATACGGGTTAGTGTAATGCTCAAAGATAGAATACAAATGAAAAAACTGCACGCATTTCCCAACAGGGTTATAGCAACTCTCATACTCGGAGCAGATGGAACCAAGACCCTACATGAACCCCCTGATTGTTCGGAGCCTATACTGCGAACAAATCTTACCTAACCAGGTAAACAAACAAGCGGAACAATTGCTTTTTGGTTGGGAATAATTGATGTAAGACAGTAAACTAATATTCCCCAACTGTCTTCTTACCACCAACAATACTGGAAGCACTGCACGGTATGCCGCCTGGATCGATTGGAACAATAACGGCAGCTTTCAGGCTTCCGAAGGGCTGACTACCACTTCTCCTGCAGGGTCTACATCGGGAACGGTGACCTTTACATGGACCGGCACATTCCTTACCAACCATATTGCTACAGACCATACGTATGCTAGGATAAGGGTTACGACCGAAGCCATCACCACCGCAAACGACAAAAACGCCCCTTTCCAGGATGGCGAAGTGGAAGATTATTTTATCCCTTTTGCTGATGTATCAACACCCTTACCGGTAAAACTGATTTCCTTCAATGCCCTGGCAGATGAGGCAAACATCAGTTTAAACTGGGATGTAGCAGATCAGCATAATGTAGATTATTATGAAGTGCAAAAAAGCAGCAACGGAATTGATTTTGCAGGAGCTGGCAGTGTGAAGGCAGCAGAAGGCAAAAAACATTATTCCCTGACAGATCAAAATCCGGTTTCGGGGCTCAACTTTTACAAACTGAAAAGTGTGGACTTTGATGGCAGGTATCAATACTCCGGCAACACCCTGAGATTAAACTTCAGCAGGGGCTTTAAACAAATCAATATCTACCCCAACCCGGCTAAGAAAACCATTATAGTGCGCAGCGGACAATCCGGCAATCTCAGCCTGATGGTGTATAATATAAAAGGCCAGGCGGTGATTCAAAAAAATCTGTCCACCGAAATAACGACTATTGATATCAGCGGATTAAAATCCGGCAATTATTATTTCAAGGTTTATGACGGAACAACAATACTCAGTAGTGAAACCATTGAAATTCTGCAATAAATCGTAGTATTGCTATCTGAAACAGCATTTTAAACAAGCGCTTCTCTCTGACTGAACAACCCCCTTACCCACAATGGTAAGCGGGGTTTTGTTTTTTTGGGTGAGTTGTCTTCACAAGAAAAAGAACTGATTGCATTCTGAAGGGCAATGAGTAAAGGGCATTTAACTCAACAGAATATCAGCAGTTTTATCCTTCAAATCAGGATAAATTATTTTTCATAGTCCTGCATTTCTTAAATTTTAATCAGATTTCCCCTGCTTCAAATAAACTCAAACAATGCACCAGATGGCGTTTCCACCCTATCCTGCACCTGTAGCAATGGAAATTGATAAGCCTATTGATGAGATTGGCACGGTTTTTGGAGAGAAAGAGTATAGATTACTTTCAACTATTCATAATGACAAGCCATCTCTTTCTAAGATTATTCAGCATATTTATTCTTTTGGCTATAGCAGCATTTATTTATTTAATGGTGGGCGCCATTAGTGAGTCCAGAGATCAACCGATTAGTTGTGATTTAATTGGTATCGAATACTAGTGTTGCCGGGTATAAATTTATTGGTGTTCTAGTGTTTTTTTGGAGATAAAACCAGGCTTGTTTCTTTCATCCATCAGATTGCCCGATAACAAAAAACCTCACTTAGAATTGTGAGGTTCCCTTTTTTTACAT
This sequence comes from Chitinophagaceae bacterium, assembly GCA_041661485.1. Taxonomy (GTDB): domain Bacteria; phylum Bacteroidota; class Bacteroidia; order Chitinophagales; family Chitinophagaceae; genus Rurimicrobium. Next base: position 15,599 of record JBAZUJ010000010.1, on the reverse strand, counting down.
TCATATGATTAATACACTTAAGAAAAGCAGCCACCCGGCTGCTTTTTATTTTCAATTCATTAAAACAAAGTACTGGGCAGCATCTCTATCTTATCCTGCACCTGCGGTACATTGCTGTCTTCCGTACAGGAGGGAATAAGCTTTGGATGACATGGGCGCGAAGCTTAGCTTCGTCGTAGGGTTTTAATATCGGTTTCTGCCCGAGACTTAAATTTTCTATTTACTTATCCATCTTCGCCACACCAGCAACCAGTCTTTGTAATAAGTTTCTGTCTTTAGTGATGATGCGTGCTGTGGCAGTCATTTCAGGATTGAAGGGTATTTTCTTGTGGTAGCTTGTGACGAGTGTGTCGGGCAATTGTACATAGATGCGGTACATTGCTCCTTGTTGGGCTTGTCCACCATTATTGCCTTTGGCTGCCTCGGGGAGGGTGCTGCGCTTAATGATTTTACCTTCCAGAAAACCAAATTCGTTGTAGGGGAAATTGTCCAGAAGCAAATGAACATTTTGCCCGATTACTACTTTTCCTATACCATTTGCAGGCAACATCATCACTGCTAAATATTTACTTTGTTGGGGGACTACGGCAAACAATTCTTCGCCAGTGTTTGTAGGCTCGTTAAGCTGTAAAGGGCGCAGGTGTTGGATTGCACCCTTGTATGGAGCAATAAGCAGGTATCGTTGCTTCCAGGTTTGTATATAATTGCTGAGATTGCGTAACGCTTCTTGCACACCCACAGTCAATGCTCGTTCTTTATCTTCACGCTCATATTGTATTTCAAGCATTTGTTTATTATTGTCGTTACTGCTGATATTGTTTTGGATGCCACTTCTTTTTTGTTGTTCTAGTTGTAATTTCTTTGAGCGCAATTTTGCAGCTTCATCGTAATATTCCTGCTTAGAAATTACCCGATCCTTATACAATTGTTCATTGGCTTTAAAACGATCATCTGATTGTTTCAACTCTTCTTCAATCATCGCTCTTTCCTGCCTGCTGATGCTAGATATTGACTGCAGGTTGCTGATTTGTTGTTGGAGATTTTGAGTGCGTTTGTTGTAGAGTTTTTCCTTATGCAATAATGCTCTTGCACTTAATTGTTGTAAAAGCTGGTTGTAAAAGCTTTGCGCATCGCCGAGCGATTGCAATGGATTATTGACTAATTCTTCCAAAGCTGTTTCATTATTCGTTTTTAGAAAGACATTGATACTGTCAATGGTATTTTGCAGATGAAGAATATTGAAATAGCCTGTGGGATTTTCAATTTCTGCAATTGGAGTGTGTTCAGTTGCGATTGCACCGTCTGCAACAAAAAGCTGGGTGATTCTTCCTCCCGAAACAGACTTTAATTTGATAGGCAAAGGGTCTGTAGTAATGACGGCCGAACCTTCAAGAGTATCGGGGTATTTCACTACAATGCTAATTAGAATGATAATGCCAAACACAATCATTATCGAAAAAATGCCCCAACGCAACAACCAGGCAGGTGTACGTTCCAGCATTTCATTTGCTTCGGGGGCACGCAATTCATCTCTATGGACAGAGATGAATTGTTCGGCTTGTATTTCAAATTCTTTGTTTGGCATTTTTCTTTTTTGACCTCACCCTATCCCTCTCCAAAGGAGAGGGAAGCGCTCATGTAGTTTTAATTCTTAACTTTTTACTTAATCTAATTACCTAACTCCAGCTGATTTTTCACCAATTCATAATAATATCCCCTCAGAGCAACGAGACTTTCGTGATTGCCTTCTTCCACAATTTTGCCACTGTCTAACACCACAATCTGGTCGGCATCTTTTACTGTGCTCAATCGGTGGGCAATGACCACAACTGTTTTGCCCTGATAAAATTCTTTTAGGTGTGCCATAATTTCTTTTTCATTATTGGCATCAAGTGCGCTGGTGGCCTCGTCAAAAAAGAGAATGTCCGGATTTTTATAGACAGCTCTTGCTATCAATAATCGCTGCTTTTGTCCTGTACTAATCCCAATCCCTTCTTGTCCGATTTTGGTATTAAAGGCAAGCGGCAAACTATCTACAAAACTTTTGATATTCGCAACCGATGCGGCGTGGTTGAGTTTATCCCAATCAGGTACGTCTTCACCCACCGCAATATTTCCGGCAATGGTATCGTTGAAAATAAATCCTTCCTGCATCACCACACCGCAGCATTGCCGCCAGTCCTGCAAATCTGTTTGAGCAAGGTTGGTGCGCTCCACAAAGATGTTTCCTGTGCTTGGTTCATAAAAGCGCATCAACAATTTGAGTAAAGTGGTTTTTCCACTTCCGCTACTGCCCACTATGGCGGTTACCTTGCTCGATGGGATGTTGAGATTAATTTCTTTCAATACCTCTGCCGAAAGTTCATCATACTTAAAGGATACTTTTTCAAGATGAATATTGTGTGTGGCGGGAACTTGTAAAAATGGATTGTGTACCAGTTCATTCCCCTTTTGATGGCTTTTGTTCAGATTGTTTTCTTCTTCTTTTTGGTGAATTTCAGTGAGCCTGTCTAAGCTAATACGAGCATCCTGCCAGGCTTTAATCACGCCCACCAATTGCAACACAGGACTGTTCAATTGGCCAATGATGTATGAAATGGACAACATCATGCCCAAAGTCAATTGCCCGTCAATCACCAGCTTTGCAGCAACAACGGTGGTGAAAATATTCTTCACTTCATTGATGATTTTTGACCCAATAGCTTGCGTTTGCTCCAGTGTTAAAGATTGCAAACTGATTCGATACAATTTAACCTGAATACGCTCCCAACCCCAACGTTTTTGTTGCTCAGCATTGTGTAGTTTTATTTCCTGCATTCCGTTGATGAGTTCCATCACTTTGCTATTCGTTTCACCCGCTTGTTGAAATCTTTTATAGTCTAGCTTTTCTCTGCGCTTCAGAAAAAATAGTATCCATCCGATATACAAACTACTGCCCAAAACAAAAATGCCAAACAGAGTAAGATTGTAATAAGCCAATACAAATCCATATAAAAAGAGTGTGAATAGAGAAAACAAAGCACTTAAAGAAGTGCTTGTGAGAAAGTTTTCGATTCGGTGATGGTCTTGTATGCGCTGCATCAAATCTCCCGACAGTTTAGTATCGAAATAGCGAATAGGCAGCTTCATCAACTTAATAAAGAAGTCGGAAATCAATGAGATATTAATGCGGCTGCTCACGTGCAACATCATCCAGCTGCGCATCAGCTCCAGCGCCATTTGCCCGATGGTGAGCATCAGTTGGGCTGCCAATACCAGCCAAATAAAATTGAGGTCCTTTTTATAGATGCCTGTGTCAACAATATTTTGGGTAAGAAAAGGTACAGCTAGTTGCAACAAGCTACCGACTACCAAACCCAACAAAATCTGTAACATCAGTTTTTGATGCGGCTTGATGTAATGTAGCAAGAATGCTTTTGTATCTATCTTATCTTCTTTGGCATCGGGAATATCCACTTCAGCAAATGCTGGTGTGGTTTCAAATAGCAAGCAAATGCCTTCCGACCTCACCCCAGCCCTCTCCAAAGGAGAGGGTGTGCCAGGGTTGGAAAAATTTGTACCCGATGCCCATCTTTTTATAAACTCTTCGTGGGGGTATGTAAGCAAACCATTACCGGGATCAGAAACATAAACTTTTGTTTTGCTGATTTTGTAAACAACTATAAAATGATTTTGATTCCAATGGGCGATAAGCGGTAATGGTGCATCATTTAGTAGCTTTTCAAAATTAATTTTGACCGCCATTGTCCGAAAGCCAATTTCTTCCGCTGCTTTGGATATACCCAACAGGCTTGCCCCTTCACGACCTGTGTGACTCCTTTGTCTAAGAAAAGATATTGGAATACTGCGCCCATAATATCTTGCGATAATGCGTAAGCATGTAGCTCCGCAATCCATTATGTTCGGCTGAATGTCGTGAGGGAAATTACGCAAATAAAAAAAAATTATGTTGGAGTACGTTATTATATTGACGATGAACTAGTCTAAGGAAATAACTTTTATCTCCACTCTTCTGTTTGCCTCCATTTCATAATTATTTTGGGCATTGGGGAAAAGCATATATAGATCGGCGTACCCTATTTTGCTTAACCTTTCTTTATTTATGCCTCTATCTACAAGATAATTGTATACAAGTTCTGCCCTGTCGTCTGAGAGCTTTTGTTTGTAGATTGGTTTTGAGAAACTGCCTACGCCATTTACATGGCCTTCGATTTGAATTTTCAAATCTTTATTTTTCTTCATTAAATGATACAATGATTCCAGTGAAGATTTGGAACGTGGAATCAGCCTTGCTTCATCCCCAAAGAAATTCAGATTGCCTACTTTATATTTGCCACCCTTTTTAAGCTTTGGTAATACTGTTTTAATATTGGCAAAAGTGGCAGAGTCTTTTAGTTTGTTTGTATTGATGATTTCAGAAGCAACAAAAGAACTATCTGCTGTAAATGTCAGACTGTAATCTACATTCTCACTCAGCTTGGGTTTCATTTCATAATTACCTTTAGAATTGCTATTCGTCTTCTCAATTTCCAAACCCTTGTTATCGTAAACTGTAACTTCCGCCACCAAAGGGTTCCCTTCTTCATCCTGCACTTGCCCGCTAATCAATACCTCCTTCACGAAGCTAAAGGAGATTTTATGGCCTTTTCCACCATCATATACATTATCAAGAACAAGAATGAATTTATTCCCCTTTTTTACATTAATCGATTTAGAAAACTGAGCGCCTATACCTTTCCCGTTAAATTCGTTTTTTACATTTCCTGAAAGGCCTGTTATACCGAGGTTGTTGGTATCATTTCTGCTCAGGTTTCCCCTGATAGGTTTTAATTTTTCAGCTAAAATAGAGGCACATGTAGCAGAATCTTTATAAGGGTATAAAAGAAAGTCGTAATCATTGGTTTTATCTTTTGGTGTGATTTCAAAAACCAGCTCTCCATCGTTAGCTTTTATGTCGAGCAGGTACCATGCGCTGTGGTGTTCCTCCTCAAATGCAGTTTTGACAGTATTCGCCCTAGCCTTTATTTCCTGGATTCTGCCAAACCCTTCAGGAGCTTTGGTAAAACCATAGGTATATTTCCTGAAAATATCAATTTTAACGGCGCTGTCGCAATCGCAGCTTACTTTTTTTAGTAATGAATCTGCCTGGGCAAATAATGGTTTAGTGGCAAAAGTGCAAAGCAAAAAGCCAAGAAGAAAACACAGGAGAGTTGTTTTATGTTGAGTCATTTAATCAATTTTTAGATCGTCAATTATTTTTTTATTTGGGGTTCCCATTTGATGTTCCAGTTCATCAGGTAGTCTTCTAAAGACCCCATCCCTGCGGCTTTCCGGTACTCATTAACTTTAGTGTCATCTTCCAGCGGATAGAGTTCTTCTTTGTTTGTGAGGGGATTGAAATGGACTTGTGAACCATATTTTTGCGGCTTGTTCTGACTCACCTGCACTCGATCATACATCAGTGCATAACTTTGCCACTCCGCTTCTCCTTCCTCACAATATTTTTTAATGACGGGCAAATATTTTTTCTGCTTATCGAGGTCTGCATGCTGGATGATAAGGAATGCTGCAGACGCAGCCTGATTGCGCACATTTGATATCTTTGGCCAACCTTTTTTATTGATTAAGATTTCCAGTTCCTTTTGTGTTTCATCGTTAATACGACTTTTCAGGTCCCAGAGAGAGAATACAATTGAAGAGTTCCGGCCCATTCTTTTTTCGGCCAGATTAATATCCCGATAATAGGCCTGGTCCAGTGCATGTAATCGAAGCAGAGCTTTCGTATAAGATTCATCACTGATTGGATGCTCATATTTTTTTTGGATTTGAGCTATCAATTTATTTTCGAAACCTGCCCATCTCGAATCCATGTGGAGTGGCAAAAAATCAGGATCTGCCAATGGCTGCTCCGTTGTATTCTTTTGCATGGCAAGTGCCAGATATTTGAATGAAGAATCTATCTGGCGGTTTTGAGCATAAGCACAAGCAAGATTGTAAATATTATGATAAATGGTACTGTCCTGAGATTGAGCCTTTCTATACAATTCTATTGCAGCAATGTTTTCTCCTTCATGCAAAAAACTGTCTGCCCTTGTCACTATGGCTATCACTTCTTTAGAAACAGCAAAAGAATTTTTGCCTGGACAGATAATGCTGATTAAAATAATTATTTTTTTCATTTTTAGAATCTTATTAGAATGAATATGCTTTTTTCCATTGTTCTAATGCTTCCTCGTTATCGCAATCGAATTGAGCAATAAATCCAGTTTCGAAATAGTATTTTGATTGCGTTTGTTTACAAAAAATTATTTTTTTTCGCAGCTCAGCCAAAGTGCACAAACCTAACTTTGCCCGATTACTATTCATTGCTTGCTCTCTATCTTTTGAAGTATTTGCTATACAAATCGTATTCTTAAATTTTGCAATAAACACAGATAAAGGTGTTTGGACATAGTCATTCTTAGTCCAGGGTATTAGGTACGAGAAATTCCCATTGTTGAAATATTGAGCGATAAAATCAGGTTTTAAGTCATAATTAAACACTGCTTCTAATAACATTGTATCAAAATATTGAAATGGATACCCGCCAATAAAAGCAGCTTTGTGGTGACTTATTAATATTGAGTAAGGAGGGTTTCCAAAATGACTACCTAATACTTCTTCATTTGGAATCCCTCTGTACTTATTAAATAATACTTTAAGTTTAGTTGCATTGCTTAAATCTACTTTATATGTAGAGTCAACCATATAGTTACCATTATGCAATTCTCCAAAATATTTTCTTGCGCCTTGGTCACTTACCATCATTTCAGTGATTGCAAGATTTAAGGGATGATTAAATTTAAAGGTGTCGTTATTGCTTTTTGCCAGCAACTCTCTTATAAAAACAGAATCCTCATTTTTATACAATCCAAAAAGCTCTTTTATCTTATTTGATTTTAATCCCCGACCTAATAGCTTTGTTAAACACCAACTTGCATCGCCATAAAGTTTTAAGTCCATAGAAACTTTAAAAGCATTTAGCAAATCAATACTGAAGGCTTTATTGGAATTTATCTTAAACGCATCTGCATATAATTTGTGAGCATTTATAAAACTGGAATCACATATAGCAAGTTCCGCTTTGTTGACAATCTTATAATATTCAAATGCTTTGGGCAATTGTGCAATTGAGTTCAAATTCAAACACAACAAAACAATCAGGTTATAAATTGTTTTCATTTTACAGATTTTATAAGTTCCTGCATTCCATAATATTCTATAGCTTTTTGTTTGAGAGGGTTTGTACTCCATTCTTCCCATTCACAGGTGTAGGGATTATAACCACATTTGAGAGGTGCAGAATATTGGTCTTCCGGATTTTCAATATAAGCCCGGCAATCGGTACAGATATGCCGAAACTCGCAGTCTTTGCATTTGGTAATCTCATCTTTTTTGATGTGCCATACTTTTTGAAAGTCCGGGTTATTCACTACATCTATGAGCTTAGTGTCTTTAATATTACCATAGCTTTTGGCCATACTGGGGCAATTCTTGATGTTCCCTTCAGCATCAATTGAAATTTTACGGTTGAGACAGGTATTGTGATGTTGAGCTTCTGTAAAGTGTGGTATATTAATTGCGAAGTATGACCTGTGAACTATTCCACATGAAATAGAAGAGTTAATATGTTTTTTTGATTTAATAATGATGCAATTTTCAATCAATAGTATTTCTTCATCTAATTTTATTGAGTAATCATCAAAAAGAATCAATCTGTTTAATCGGGGATGGTTCAAGCATAGCGAATTAATTTCGAAATCCGTATAAGAAGTATCGAAAGGTGCTGCTATTTCAATCGAGCATATAGAACTATCTTCAAGAGTTCCTAATAAGCTATTCAGTTGATTGATATTATATGTTTTAAATAATCGAAAGCTGATGTGTTGAGAACCTAAGAGTTCTATTTGATTCAAAATATCTGAATAGTCAAAGGGGATATCTGGTAAATCCCATATGATATTACTTATTAAGGCTGGAAAATCCCACTGTAATGATAATGGAATAAAACTTTCATACTCCTCAAGCGTATCACAAAAGAAGATTAATTCTTGATTAATAAGAAAATCTAAATAGTCTTCAATTGTATCAATATCTGTATCAAAATCCTTAACTAAATTACTTAATTGCTTTCCCTGGTATTTTTGAAGAATTAATGATAATCCTAATGGTATTGCGAAATATTTATTGCGTCCAAAGTCAATAATTAAAGCTCGTTTTGCCCCAACAACAATTTGGCAATCTTCATGTAATTTAATAATCTGCATCAATTTTTAGTATTCTTTGAGAGTATTTGTAAAATGAATTGATTGTTGCCACATTAGTATTGAATTCAGTAATTTTAATCCTTTTTTCAACGACTAGGGTATTTAAAACCGGGTGTGCTTTATTCTTTTCATAAACTAGGCAGGAAATTGGTAATAGATGCTTTAGCTCTTTTAAATTCTCCATAATTTAGTTACTTAAATAGTTTGCTATTTTTTTATATAGTAAGTAATTGCAAGGGTCGGAGACTTGTGCAAATTGTCCAATTGGATTTACTTCTAAAAATACATAATCTCCACTGGGTGTATATATCATATCTATTGAACCAGAATTTAAATCAAGACTAGTCATCAAACTTCTTAGTTTTTTTTTAATGTTTTTAGGAAGGCAAATAGGGTTAATTCGATTGGGTTTTGTAATACTATAATTCCTAAAATCAATTTTTGTCTGCTCGTCATTTTGAGAAAAAATTGCACTTGAAAAAAAATCATTGTCTAAGTAAAAAATTCGTAACTCATATTTCTTTTCAATATAGGCTTGAAATAATGTAGGAAAAAAGAAATTCTGAATCTGATCCTTTAAACTTTCATAATCAAAAAGGCTGGTATTAAGTGAATAATTTACTTTGTTTACTTCAAACACAAATCCATTGTATATTCCCTTTGTAATAATTTTTTTATTGTTGTTATGATAAAACATTTCCAGATCTACTTTGGAACTCAAGACAATTGTATTTGGTACTGAAATATTTAATTCTCTTGCTTTATTTAATGCAATCAATTTATTTATTAGAGTATCTTTTAGACAATTGATATGGTTTTTGTTTTGAAGAATATAATAGAAGTATTCTTCAATGTCATCAATGTCTTCCTTTAAGTATTTATTTATTTCTAAATTATTTGTTCGTTGATAATTAATATTTAAAAAACCTCGACGATACCAATAGGACTTTATTTTTGAAAAATCAATTTCTATTGGCGTGTTCTTATTTTGAACTTTAATTGTATGATTTAATAATATATCGCTTAATTTGATATTTCTAAGGGTAGTTTGATCCACGTCATTTAGTCTTATAAATTCTTCTCCAAAATACTTCAACCACCGCATAACGTTAACTGTGGCTGTGTCTACTTCAATAGAAATTATAAATATCATACTATTACTTTTTTAGTTTAATATATTCAGGAGGTAAAACATAATTGCTATCATAATTATTGCGCATTTGAACTTCTAATGGTTCCAAAAGCCATTCTGCACGTCTTTTATCAACATTTGCTGGGTCTACTAAGGGCGGGTTTAATTCATATTTACCATCTTTATTCATTTGTGAAACAGTTCCGAAATATTGGCAATTATTACGCCAATGCATGTAGTCAATCGCAGCTGTTAAAAATCGATTGTTTAATCTTCCATCTTCAATTGCATGTTTTATTAAATTGAAGAGTCTTTTACTTTCATTATTATCAATATATTGTACTAAATGGTGCGCAAGCAACTTAAATGCATCATAACTTTCGTTAGTTAATTGATTTTTATGAGGAATTCCAAATTGGTCTATATATTCAAGTAATCTCTTTAAATTTTGCCTATCATAAAAGAGAAGATATCTATTATAAAAGCCAGAATCAGCATGCATTATCGAATCTTTCCTAAAAAAATCTTTATTACGAGTTATTTGATCTATTGCAAACAGTTCCAATACGAGATTGCAAAATGGTATATTTAAATCGCAATTAACATGTCTTTTGAATGAATCAAAGTGGAGATTAATTGGTCGATATTCAGATATTGCCGTGTTATTTAAAATATAATGCGGTTGGGTAGATTTACAATATGAGAGATAGCCTTTTGACAATGCTAAATAATAGTATTTAGTCGCATTTGAATATTGCTTCTTCTCGTGAAATGTCCAAGAAAGCAACGCAATATCTTCATTAAAGGGCTCTATAAGAGAAAACATCTGTAATAAACACTTATTTAGTGTATCTGTATTCGGTTGATAATTATTTCCTAAATAAACTCTGTTATAAATATTCCAATATTGTTTAACTCTCGGGTTGTAGTTTATACCAAAATCGTAGTTAATGGTTTGAGCTTTAATCAGTCCGCTAATTATCATTAGTATAGATAGTAATATGTGTTTTTTTGACATTTTATTTAATTTAATGTAGTGACTTAAATATTTAAGTCACTACATTTAGTGAACCTATAAAATTAGGAAATACCAGAAGTTTGATTATCTGTTGCAATACCGCCTCCCAAATTGGTTGACCCGATAGAAATGTCATGACAACGTGGGTCGTTCAATTTACCATAATCAGTTTCTTCCCTTGTAATAACAACACCATTACCATAGGTTCTTTCTGACCATGCTTTATTCCAAGTGTCACAATCAGTGTTTGTATTTGGTAATTGAGTGGTGAAACACTGACCACCTTTAATGCTCATTGCATTTACAATTTCACTTCCTTTAAACGCTTCAAATTTTGAAGATTTCAATGATTCTAATTTCATTTTTATCACCCTCTCAGGATTTTGTTTTATAAACTTTTTAAAAATCAGAACTGCCGCATTTATGTCCGCCCAACGCAGTTAGCGGTTTTGAGGCTTTTCTTTGGACTCAACATCGGTTCACCCGCCACAAAATATTTCATCAAGTAGAGTGTTTGCAGCTACACTAGTGATGTATTTGCATTGTCCGTCCTATCATACTACCTTTACAGCCTTCTAGGGCGTAAGGTTGTATAACAGTAACAATGTTGTACATCCGGTTTGGCTATCCAGCCATTTCGCAAAGAGTAGTATTAGTGAGTGAGGTGTATTTTGGTAGGCATTATCGTTTGCCATTTTATCACCTTGCTCCTGTGCTACTTCACTCTTTGCACCCGCTTGATTTACAATGTAAAAATATAGGTCAGATTTATTCAAAAATTGTAAAAGTTGGACAGATTTTTTGTCCGATTTGGGAGATTTTGGTGATTAATGTGGTTTAAAATTTGAAAACATCATTCCTACCAAATTTTTAAAATTCCTTAAGTGAGATTTAATTAACTTATTGTTGCTGGCTACTTTGTTCCCAAATCCCGCATTCCATAATATTGTATAGCTTTTTGTTTGAGCGGGTTTGTACTCCATTCTTCCCATTCACAGGTGTAGGGATTATAACCACATTTTAAGGGTGCAGAAAATTGGTCTTCCGGATTTTCTACGTAAGCTCTGCAATCGGTACATATATGTCGAAATTCACAGTCTTTACATTTGGTGATTTCATCTTTTTTGATGTGCCATACTTTTTGAAAGTCTGAATTATTCACTACATCGATTAGCTTGGTACCTTTAATATTTCCATAGCTTTTAGCCATACTAGGACAGTTTTTTATATTGCCTTCTGCATCAATGGAAATTTTGCGATTGAGGCAGGTATTGTGCTGTTGGGATTCAGTGAAGACAGGTATATTAACAACAAAATATTCGGACGATATAATACCGCAATGGAGTGCTGAAATCTCTGTTTTATCTAAGTAAATAACACTTCCTTCTGTTTCTGCACAACTGAAATTCTGCTCCCAACGTTGGTTATTATATAGAAAGATCCGTTCAATCCGACTTTCACGTTTTAATAGGAATTCTAAATCTTCCTTTAGGATGTTACAGGAATTATTAAAAAACAAAATAAGCCCATTAACATTGGTATTTCTGAATATTGAAACTGAATCTCTTAATAAATCAATATCACTTTCATGAAAACGAAGCTCAAGCTGCTGAAGACCTAAGCATTCCAGTTGATTAAGCAGATCTTTTAAATAAACACAATCTTTTCCAATTTCTATAATTGCATTTTGAATAGTAAATGGAGACTCCCATTTTAAACTTAATGGTGGAAATAAATCCAAATTATCATCAGTAAACAGCAACTCATTATCTAACAAAAAACTTTCATACTCTTTCAAAATCATTTTATTAATTTCATCCTCTTGCTGGTCTATTAATATCTGAAAATCGATTTCCGGAGAGTCGAGTAATTCATAAAGGGAATTGGGAATAAAATGAAATTTATTCCGTTGTAAATCACAGATCAGTGACCTCTGCGTCCCTTTCGTCAGTACACAGCAAGAAAACAATTTACTCCTCATTCTAAATAATTTTTGAAATTGGTTTCATAAAACCTAGCCTTGGAACTGCATCATTTTGCAAAACCCCAGAAGTGAAAGTCCTGTCTACAATAACAACTTTTTCGTCTGTTTTATTAATTATGGTTAAGTAATGATATTGCACCGGCAATTGATTTATGAGATTTTCAAATAATGGCGAATCTGCCAGTGGTTCAAGTCTTTTGATCATAAAAGTATTTTGCAAGGTCTTTTTCAATATTATAATTACAATTCGTTGAAACAAAGGAAAACTGCCCGCATACATTAACTTCCAGAAAAACGTATCTGTTATCCCGATCGACTATCATATCATACGATCCGGAATTGATCTTCAATTTCCCCGACAACTTTATCAGCAATTTTTTAATTTCGTCCGGAAGTAAATATGGTACATACCTGTTCGGTTTTTCATTGTTATAATTCCTAAAATCCACTCTGGTCTTCTCATCACTTTGAGAAAATATAGCCATTGGATAATAGTTCTCATTAAAGAAAAATATCCTAAGCTCATACTTCTTATCTATTCTTTTTTGAATAAAGGATATATAAAAATTGTCCCCTAAAAGATCAATACTCTCCTTTTTGATAAGCTCAGTTCGTTGCCAGGAAATATGATTTTTTGGTGTATCAATAAATACTGAACGGTCAAAAGATTTAGTTATAAATTGAGAAACCGGCTTCAACTTTTTTAAATACTGCTTATCAGTTACAAAATGCGTCTCGGGGACATTCAGTCCAACACTTTTCGCAATAATCAATTGACTGATTTTCTGCAAAGAATAAATCTCTAATGACCCTGTTAACTTGATTCTTTTTGAAGATTTTAAATATTCGATTAGAGGGAAAAGCACAGAATTATAATCTCCTGAAATATTTTTTGACAATTCCATTCCTAATGCTTTATCATAACAGGCTATATCCTTTATTACCGAACCGAAACCTTGAATCCAGATCTTTTTTATGGCTTTAAGCTGGATTTTCTTATCGTATTTGTTGGTAAAAGTTATTTCATCCTGGTTTGCCAGATTAAACGATTCAACATCAAGATCACAATTCTCAGTAATTCTGAAAACCGAAAGATTATAATGAAAATGCATCCAGTTAATAGTAGCATCAACTGCAATATCCCTGTTTCTACTTAACACCAATAAACTCACAATCTATGCGTTTATACTGTTTATAAAAGTCCATTTCATCGCTTGCTGTTTTAAAATTCCCTATCACATTGATTGCTACAGGAAACAGGAAGGGCGCAGCTTTGTTGCAATTAATAAACTTAATCTTAGCAGTAATATTCTCAGGTTTATCCATATAGTATTCCTCTCTCATTTTTATGATGTCCGGATTATAAACCAGCGTCAATAATCGCTTAACATATTTCGCATTCAGCTTGAAAATTTTTGAATTGGTATCACCAAGATCAAACTGATAGAGCCTGTTTTTATACATTGCAAAATCGCCAGTAAAAATTACACCGCTGGAAGCCATTTCCATTGTGGATAGCGCTGTTTCACTTTTGATTTTACCCATCACGATCATTTGCTTAAGCTGGCTATCCAATTGTACGCCGTGGCGCTGAAATTCATGCAAGACTAACACCCAATAAAATGGCTGTGTTCCCATATTAGTATCTATAAAAAAAGTACCAATCGTTTCTTCGTCCAGATAATTATGCTTCAGCAGAAGATCCGAAAGGCTTTGACTTAAGGTGTCATTGAGTTCCGACATTTGTGCAACAAATACAGTATCGCCACTATGTTGCGGGAGTTGACAATGAACACTTTGGTCCATAACTATCATTGACTGAATCTGCTTTATGAGGCCAGTATCGAAATGTCTTTCAGCCGCGAGGCTTGGGTACACGGTTTTCAGATCCTGCCAATAAGCTGTCTTTCGAAATTCATTAAATACACTTTTATTGAAAAAAGAAAGTTCTGCACCCTTAACTATTAGCTTTTCACAAAGCCTTTTTACTTCATCATAATTTCCTAGTGCAAGCCGGACAACAATCTGATTGTACAAATCTGCAGAAAATGGAACACTGCAATATTGAAATGCGCTATCATATTCCCTTGCCGCATTTTTCATCTCGTTATGAATCAGGTGTTCCTCAGCTTTATAGGTATGCGTATAATATTGACTTACATTCCGGATTTGTTGCGCAGAACCAAAAGTGCAGGAAGCAATAAATAGAATGAAGGTTAAATATATACGTATGAGGTTCATAAATTCAAAAAAAGGATTTGCCAAAAACAATATGAATGATTGAAGATGGTTTAATATAATATATCCCCAAACCGAATAATAAGAGGCTGCCTCATGCCTTTGAGGCAGCCTCCATTACTACCACGAACTTGAGCAATTGCCCCATTCACTATGCTGATTGTAATAACTTATGCGACCTCCTAATGCACCCCCTATTCCGCCACTTACCACATCTGAGTCCCATGCTTTATAAACGGCCTGGGCACCTGTGGCATCCGGCACCAAACCAGTATAGGAAAATCCACCCCCTGTACATCTGTCTCTTCCACCAAATACCAACTCGGCATTCTCGAACTTATTTAACTCTAATGCTTGAAATTTTGACGATTTTAATGATTCTAATTTCATCTTTTTTACCCTTTCAGGACTTTGATTTAAAAATTTTCGAAACAAAACTGCTGCACTTATTCGCCGCCCAATACAGTAAGCGGCTCATTTTACATTTGGATATTAGTTTGTGTATTTATGTTCTCCAATAAATGCTATTATTTGCAAGCAAAATATTTAGACATAATACTATACACCACATTACATTTGGTTTGACCATTCGATCATTTCGCAATGAGTAGTATTAGTGAGTGAGGTGTATTTCAGTAGGCTATATCGTTTGCCATTTTATCACCTTGCTCCTGTGCTACTTCACTCGTTGCACCCGCATGATTTATAATGTAAAAATATAGGTCAGATTTATTCAAAAATTGTAAAAGTTGGACAGATTTTTTGTCCGATTTGGATAGTTTATCAGGCCAATATGTAAGTCCCCCTAAATTAGGACAGTCATAAAATAGAGTTTTTGGTTGTTTTGCACCCTATAAACCCTGGAGCCTGAAGCAATTTTTCTTTCCATTCAAAAGGACTGAGGTTATGAAGCGCTTCGTG
>JBAZUJ010000009.1:0-123548 GCA_041661485.1 Chitinophagaceae bacterium | reverse complement strand
CTTCCCATTCCGAACAGAGAAGTTAAGCCCCTTATGGCCGATGGTACTGCACAACAATGCGGGAGAGTAGGTAGCTGCCATATTTATTTGAAAATACCCTTGTCTTTTGACAAGGGTATTTTTGTTTTATAGGGGTTGCGCAGCGCACAATCAATCCAATTATACCAATGATATTTATTTCAAAAACCTCAATGTAAGTCGAGGCTTTTTGTTTTTATTGATTGTGCACCGCACAATTAGACCTTGTGATAGTAATGGTCGTTATTTTAAAGCCAGATCGAAATATTCAGTTTAAGTAAATCTTCCACCTGTGCCAACGCTATCTGCTTTCAGCACGTCTTATGGTGACACTATCATTATTTTCAAAACACTATCATTATGAAAAAACTATTACCAATTTTATTTATTCTGTTCATCACACATTTCAGGTCTTACAGCCAGGACACCACAAAAATTCTATTTATCGGAAACAGTTTCACAGCGGCAAATGACCTGCAGGCTATTGTCAAAGAGTTCTTCCTTTTTGATAAAACACCAGTCCTTACAAAAGCATATGCGCCGGGTGGAATTACAGTAGGTGATGTAGCAATGGGAACAGATGCCCACATGTATAATCCTGTTGTTTTTAATCTGATCAAAAGCAATGACTGGGATTTTCTGGTTTTGCAGGATAATCAAGGCAGGTTCGCACTGGATTCAGCTGTTTTCCCTTCTGTTACCAAAAGCAAAGTAATCGAAGGACATATTAAGATCAGAGATTCTTTTCACCATTATAATTCATGTGGAAAGATGATCTGGTTCTCAGGTTGGGGTTTTCAGGACGAGGATACTTCAATGATTAATCAGATTACAAAAAATTATGAAGTTTTAAACGATAGTGCGAAAGATGTTATTGCACCAATTGGTTATGCCTGGAAAAAGTCTATTATCGATCGTCCGGACATAAATTTATGGAGTCCTGACGGAGCCCACCCGGATATGACCGGTTCTTTTTTAACCGCAGCAACAATTTATGGAGCTATTGCTCAAAAAGATGTTACGCTCAATATGTTTATGTACGCCATACCTCCTGACAGGGCAACATTTCTAAAACTTATGGCACAGCAGACGCTCGCCAATCCTGTTGTTAAGCGTAAATCCAATTTGAAAGGTATTGTATCTGCAAAAATAGCAACAGACAAAACCAACCTGAAAGGTGAAAGCGGGAAGAAGTTGTACAGATGGTATTATGATGGAAAATTACTGTTGTCTACTACAGACTCTGTTTATAAACCCACAAAGAGTGGAAAATATAAATTGTGGACTTTGGACAATGACGGTACATGGCAAAAGTCATGCGAAGAATTGGTTACCATAAAAACGGCGATTCCCGAATTTTCAGGTACAGAGCAAATCCTCACTGCTTTTCCTAATCCGGCATCTGATGTATTAACTTTAAAATGCCCGCAGTCAGAAGTTCATTCATTTGATATTTATGCTGTTTCGGGTCAACACGCAATTCGTGTTATCAGACAAGGGGAAGAAACCCGGATCGACCTCCGCAATCTGCCCTCCGGTATGTATTTTATCCGCGCCCTGGATGCAGAACAAAAGACCGTAATCAACACAACAAAATTTGTAAAGCAATAAATAAAAAAGAGCGCCTCAATGGCGCTCTTTTTTTCTGACTTCCTATTCCTCTTCCTGCATACTCATCAGGTAAGCTTTTATAAAATCATCAATCTCGCCATCCATCACCGGACCTACATTGCCCACCTCATAATCTGTGCGGTGGTCTTTTATCATTTTATAAGGATGGAACACATAAGAGCGGATTTGTGATCCCCACTCGATTTTTTTCTTGTTACTGTTCGTTGCGTCTTTCAGCGCATTTCGTTTTTGAAGTTCTATCTCATACAAGCGGCTTTTCAGCATTTGCATCGCAAGCTCACGGTTTCCAAGCTGGCTCCTGTCCTGCTGGCACACCACAACAATCCCTGTAGGAATATGGGTAAGCTGCACTTTCGTTTCAACTTTATTTACGTTTTGGCCGCCTGCACCACCGCTTCGTGATGTTTCCATTTTCACATCTGCCGGGTTAATTTCTATCTGGATACTATCGTCTATCAGCGGGTACACGTATACGCTCGCAAAAGAAGTGTGTCTCCGTGCATTGCTGTCAAAAGGAGAAATGCGAACCAGCCTGTGGACACCACTTTCAGCCTTCAGCAAGCCATAAGAAAACTCACCTTCAAACTCGATGGTCGCCTGCTTGATGCCCGCACCATCACCATATTGTATATCGATTTCCGATACTTTCCAGCCCTGTTTTTCTCCATACATCCGGTACATCCGCAGCAACATTTCTGCCCAGTCCTGGCTTTCGGTTCCGCCGGCTCCCGAGTTCACCACCAGTACTGCATGCAGTTCATCTTCGGGTTCGTTGAGGGTCGATTTAAACTCCAGTTCGTCCAATGCTTTTATGGCGTGCTGATGTGATTCCTGCACCTCTTCTTCACTTGTTTCGCCCGCTTTCCAAAATTCAAACAATACCGCAAAATCTTCCACAGCATCGTTCACCGACTGGAAAAAGTCCAGCCAGTATTTATTGATTTTTATCTCTTTCAGAATGCCCGTTGCCCGTGCATTATCATTCCAGAAACCTTCCGAGAGGGAAAGTTGGCGGTCGCTTTCTATCTTCTGCTGACGGTCGGCAATACGCAAAAATTTATGCAGATGTTGCACCCTGTCGCGCATTTCTTTCAGTTGCTCCTGTGTCATAGTTGGCGGCAAAGTTACTATCTTAATGATGCACTTTTGCGACCCTTTCAGACAATATTTCGGGTTTTGATTTTTAGGCCTGCCCTCAGGGCTGTTACAAAAGATTGGTGGGGCGTGCGCTGCTATCCCTGCCCGACTTTTTCATTCAGGCGGGCCTCACGCGGGCTTTTTCGCTCCGGATTGATTCTTCTTCTTCAATGCCGGGCGCATTTCTGTCCGGAAACGAAACGCTGTTTTATTCTTGATGTAAACATCGGCCACATGCTTGCCGGCAGGGCCATTCGGCAGGTTCAGATAAATACCAAATTCGTCGAAATCAAAAGGAACATCCAGTCTTTTCCCTTCATCAAAGCTAACCTGCACCGTAGAAAGATCCAGGTTGCCTGCAAAATTAAATTTCATCGCTGCGCTGCTGTCGGCCACGCCGCGCAACAATCCTTTTACAGTTTTAGTCGGCACCAGTCCTGCAACAATTGCTCCCGGCAATACAAGCGGCCCCTGCGCAAATTCAGATTTGGTAACAGGTATTTCAAGCAACTGCATGCTTTTATCATCGGGCAAATGGGTGCAGACAAACAGTTTCCTGTTGCACAACCACCAGGCGTCTGTATATTCTTTCATAAAGTGTTTTCCTTTTTCGTCCGGCAGACCTCCGCTCAGCGAAGCGTCCACCAGGTAGCTGGTATGATGGATGGTTATTACATTCCAGTAGTGCACAGCATCTTCATCAACCTGGCCAATATCCTTTAGTCTCCTTCGCAGCAAACCTTTCACCACCACACAGTCTATTTTTTTCAGGTCGCACATCGCTTTGAACAATTGTGCAAAACCTTCACCCGCAGCCTTGCGTTCCATCAGCGCTGTCGAAGCATTATCAGCAGTATTAGCCGGATGGCAGAATCGTCTGGTGTCAAAAGCAACAAACAACGCTTCCCAGCGATAAAAAGCCCGCGTGGACTGCAGTTCAGTTTTACAATCTTTGGTAATGGAATCCACAATGTAGCTGAGGCTGTAACCTTTCATAGGGCCCGCTTCCTGCACCAGGCGGTCGATGAAGAAATAATCTTCCTTCTTTATCTTTTGTGCATGGACAGCCAGGCCGCAGCACAACATCAGGACAAAAACAAGACGGAACATCAGGAAAATAATTTTACGGAAAGTTACGAAATCGGGTGATTGGGTTGAGAAGTTCCAAAGACACCTGAAATGTTCAAACGAAATGCCACCGGAGCCAGAGACGACGCGATAAGTTATCCAGCGCTGGTGTCGGGCCCCTAAAAAGGGCGGAGCCAGTCTTTTTAGGTCTCTTTTTTTGGTTACTTTTTTGGAGAAGCAAAAAAGTGACAAAGAAATTTTAAAAACATCCTCCCTGCGCCCACCTATACCGCATCGTCGGTGCAAATAAAGTGACAGGTTCACAATGTAAAAAGTCCCGCATTTTAACGTAATCCTAGAATTTTCCCTGCACAGGATTTTTATCTTTGAAAATCAATAGAATGAAACAAAAATCAAACCAACACAAAACCGGGTTTCCTCCCTTGGCGGACACACAAAGCAAGCTGCTGATACTCGGCAGCATGCCCGGCGAAAAATCCCTTTCCGCCCGGGAATATTATGCCCACCCGCGCAACCTGTTCTGGCGTTTTATAGCCGGCATCACAAGGCAGGAAATTCCGCAAAACTATGCGGAGAAAAAATCTTTACTGAGTGCACATCATATTGCCGTGTGGGATGTATGCCATGCCTGTATCCGCGAGGGCAGCCTGGACACGGCTATTACAGACGAGATACCCAACCAGCTCGACCAGTTGCTGGACGAACACCCCAACATCAAAACCATCGCCTTCAACGGGCAAAAATCCGCCACCCTTTTTCATAGATATTTCCGGGAGCGCAGCGGCTACACCTACCTCACCCTGCCCTCCAGCAGCCCTGCCCACGCCAGTATGCCCCTGGCTAAAAAGATGGAATTGTGGATGGGATTGGAGCAGTTTATTTGACTTTACCAGACCTGCCTTGCCATTTGAGGGTATTCAACTATATGAAATATAGGAGACAGTATGATTATTCACTTATCGGAACCCATGTTTTTTTGTGCCATTCGGCCCCCAGAGTAAAACCGAGATGGAAGCTGGGCTCATAGTCTTTTCGGGTGTAGGTAGTTGCCGGATCCGGTATGCCCTTGTGGCTGGACTCCTGCGTGTTTATATTGGCGACCATTCTTCCACCAATACCGGTATAAAAGGTCATCACCGGGCGCACAGTGCCTTTCCGGCTTAAAGGCACCCGTGTTCCAAAGAGCAGTTTTACCCCTATGTTATTGACACGCTTTGTGTAAACATCAGTTAAGGTATCATTGGCAAATTCATTTTTATTCGTCCATCGCCTGTAATAGAACTGCGGATCGAAGTACCAGCGTCTTGTTTTCTTAAAGAAGAACTTACTGTTGATGCCCAATGCTACCGCTTTGAATTTATCATCCAGAAAATAAAATCCAAAATCATAGTTTTCCACTCTGATGCCTCCTCCGGTAAACCTGTAAGCGGCCATTACGCCAAGCGTATGCCTTCCCCACACCCGCTCTGCCCGAATGTTTATATCCTGTACAATGTACTGCAGGGGTTGTGTGGTGATAATGTATCGGGGCGGTCCCCATTTTTTAATAAGCGTATCCTGAGCAAAAATTTCTGATA
Organism: Chitinophagaceae bacterium; assembly: GCA_041661485.1. GTDB lineage: Bacteria > Bacteroidota > Bacteroidia > Chitinophagales > Chitinophagaceae > Rurimicrobium. Next base: position 118,095 of record JBAZUJ010000009.1, on the reverse strand, counting down.
GCAGGAGCAGGGAATATATTGCTGTGAGCAGCAAGGTTTTTTTCATGGTTTATAGAAACAGTTTTCAATACCTGCACGTTTTTCGTGTGCAGGGTATAAAGAAAAGGAATGAAAACAGGGCATTATTATTTTACCACAGCCAGTCGCACATATTCAGTCGACAGCAAAGATGCAACCGCAACGGTATAAATACCCGGAGCCAACATGCTTGTGTTGATAGAGATGGATTGCGTTCCTGCCTGATAAGCCTGAGCCTCCTGCTGCCAGACGGTTTTGCCCATCAGGTCTGTTACCCGCACATTGATGTTTTGCTTTTCGCTCAGCACAAATTCAAGCATGCTTTGTTCGCGCGCAGGGTTGGGTATGAGCCTGCAATTGCTTTTTGCCGAAGGTTGTTGGTCTTTTATCCGCGTGCTGATAGGGTCCGCATTATCCACACAAACGTTCACGCACTTTTTGCAGGAGCTGCCATCCGGCATTTTTTCGGTCATACAAGCGCTGTAGTTGCCTTCGTTGTAGCGCTGCCTGCTGAAGGAATGGCTACTGTGTCCGTTGCCCCATTCGTAGAAATAAGTCGAACGTGGTTTTTCGGTGTCAAGGTGCATTTCTGCATATTGGTTGTCTGCAAGGTCTCTGTTGGTAGCGGAACGAATGATCCACAAAAAATTTGCATTGCAGGAGTCTTCGGGGCCGGCAGCCATTTCAGGTTCCGCTTGTTCGGCCACACATACACCAATGCTGCTTTTGCATTTGGCACCTTCAGCCGTAGTTTCCAAAACACTCATTCTGTAAGAGCCGGGCCTGTAAGGATGGTAAACAGGAGTGCCCGAATGGCCAAAATCTCCCCAGTCATAATCATAAGTGGAACCTTTGTGATATTCCAGCAATTGAGCGAAAGCATTATTGTGCAGCGGATGAGCGGCATCCGAAGCTATATGCAGCGACAATTCGAATTGCGCATTGCAACTGCGGGAAAAAGAATCCTGGCACTTCGAAACACAGATATTATCCAGCCGTACATCTTCCGTTGTCACGCCCGACCCGACCACATCAATGTGGAAAGAGATTTTTATCGCACTATCCATGATATAATTAAAGTCTTTTGTGTTGTATCCGTTGGGATTCCAGCTGCCATACCTGTTGGAGGGAAAGGTTAACCACATAGGGTCGGCATGGGCAATGGGTGCAGTGATATGTACCCAATCTTTCCCTTCAGAAACTGTAGTATACGCTTCGAACATGATGGTGCGGCCCAGGATATCCGAAACATACAAAACCGGATGAAAGGGTTCGGTAATTCCCGATTTGCCCTCATTGGTCACATTGTAGTCGAAGCTGATACAATGACCGGGAAATCTTGCTCCGAGGTGGTGGTAGTCTATCTGGTTTTCAAACGAGGATGCCGTATGATTATCCCTGATAGATATCGCAGGGCTAAGGTCCAGCGGATTGATAACAGAAGTTTCAATTTTGTTTAAGTAGCAATTAATCAGTTGCCAGTTTCCGATGCCCGGAGCATTAAAATCAGAACAGGGAAAATCCTGCGCAGATGCAGGCAGGATAACGGAAAAAAATAAAAGGAGGGTGTAGATTTTTTTCATGTTTCGGTGTAGGGGGAAATAATAACGAATCAAATCTATTGAAAAAATAATTTATATCAAAATAAATGCAGCAATTGTTTTCCGGTGGCATCTATCATGAAAAAAAGCAGCCACCTGAAAAGATGACTGCTTTATGTAAAAATTAAATTTAGAAAGGTCCTAGTGTGCGACAATGATTTGTCTTGCTACCTGGGCGCCTTTGTTGCCAATCAACTGTATAAAATAATTGCCTGAAGGGATATTCTCTACAGAAATAGACGTATTGACTGAAGAAGCAGATGGCAGCGAAACCGTTTGCATAACACGTCCCTGGATATCAGAAACCGATATGGTGATAGCCTGGGCCGTTTCCATATTTGCAGTGATATTCAATACATCTCTGGCAGGAACAGGATACAGATTTACCGTTGCTTTTGCTTCAGGATTTTCTTTGATGCCTGCAGGTGAAAATTCTTCGTAATAATAAGTATCGCGGTAATCGCCGGGAGTAGTCACAAAAGCATGTGTAGCCGGATCGAACTGTTGTGATTCATCGCGTGTCATTTGTTTATAGGAATTGTAGGTATAGAGATTGCGGGTAAATGTATCCGTAATCATTCCGCTGACATCATCACGGTAACTTTCAATGGTAATGGTTTTATTTCCTGATGCATCGAAGGTATTCAGTCTGGTGAAGTTATTTTCCCAGGCAGATGACGAGCTGTTCCAGCCCTGTTGATCTTCGATGATGGCATTTTTAGCCGCATCATACACATATTTGGTAAGAGAGTAAGGTTCCATTGTGCCGGACCCAGTCATGTCGATTTCTATCAGTTCGGTAGTCAGGGTACCTGTTATCGCATCATAGGTATTGCTGAGTTTGGCAAATGGCAACCAGCCGCTGCCCGTCCAGAATTCAACTTGGGTAGTAGCAACCTTGTCTGCCGCTGTATAAGTGTATATAGTACGATTGGTGTATTCCCAGGCTGTGCCATTCCATTGCTCAGCGGTTTCACTCGCAACCATTTTTGATGCAGAGTAGGTAAAGGTGGTGCGGTTGTAATTTTCCCAGGCTGAGCCGTCCCATTGCTGTGCGCTGTCCTGTATTCTTTTGTTGTCGGTATTATAGGAGAAATAATCGCGGGAATAATCTACCATCATCATAACAGAATTGTCCCAGTCTGCAGTTTTATTATAAATAATATTGTCCTGCACATCGAACAGCTGATTTTCTACATAATATACCGTTGGTGTTCCTGTGCTGACATCGTAACCGGTGAGTAAATCATATTTAAGGTAGTCGCTTTTCAGGTCTCCTCCACGCGCGCCGGTATAGCTGGCCCTCATCGTGTCATTCAATGAAAAAACGGAACCATCAAATTCTCTGTATCCTTCGGCAATCAGCCTAGAGTTGAGAGCAGTGGTTTTGCCTGTAGGCAGTTTGCTTTTTTCTGCCTTGTTTTTCAGCGCAGTCATTTGCTTTTGAAAAGCAATAATGTTTTGGTCGCGGGTATTGTATTTAGATAATACCGCAGGCTTTGTGCCTAAAATTGCCGGTTTTCGTGCAAAGGCAGCTGTACTGCATAAACCCAAAATCATCAGGCCGGAAAGTGTCATTGTCTTCATGTTCATAATGCTTTTTTTTAAGGTACAATTAATAGAATAGGACTCTAACGCAATGTTACAGAAAATAGTATGTAACAAATGCGTATAAATTCAATATTAACAGCGTGTTCTGTTAATCCACATCAATAAAAGGAGAGGCAAATTCTAATTCCTTTTGTCAATTCCCCAGTAGAGTTTCTGGCGAATTGTTTTCAGGAAATTGTGATCGTGCGGGCGAACAAGTGAGATGGAAAAATTCTCCTTCCGGATAGCCAGTTGTGTATCGCTGGTGATGGTTTCGGAGCGAGAGTCGAGCGTGCATAAAAACGTATCAGAACGGCCTTCTACTTCGAAGGAAATAATACCGTCATCCGGCACGACAATGCTGCGCAGGTTGAGATTGTGAGGAGCAACCGGTGTGATGACAAAATTAGAAGCCTGAGGAAAAACAACAGGACCGCCGCAACTGAGTGAATATCCGGTAGAGCCGGTAGGGGTTGCAACAATGAGGCCATCGGCCCAATAGGTGTTCAGGAATTCTCCGTTCAGATAAGTATGTATCTTGATCATCGAGGAAGAATCTTTGCGATGCAGTGTAAATTCATTGAGGCCAAACGGACTGTCGCCAAATAAAGGGATATTGGCATCGAGATGCAGCAGGCTGCGTTTTTCGATGGTATAAGAACCTTGTACCAGGGAACTTAATGCATCATCCACATCTTCTTCAGAAATAGCTGCCAGAAATCCCAGTCTTCCGAGGTTGATACCAATAATAGGAATATTGCTGTTGCCTACAAAAGTAATGGTGTCCAGCATTGTACCATCTCCGCCAAAACTGAACAACATATCAGTATGCAAGGGCAAATCTGTACGGCCTGTAAATAGAATTTGCGGTGGTCGTTGCAGCTGCAAATGCGGTTGAATGCGCTGGTAAAAATCTTCGAAAAAAATCAGATTTAGCTGATAGCCTTCCAGCTTGTGGATAATGCGCTGCAGGGTCGGAATGTCTTCCGGCTCAAAGGTGCGGTTGTATAAGGCTACGAGCATAAATGTTTATTCACTGTTGGCGTGCAAATATACCCCATTTTCACCCAAATGGTTTATCGCAAATTCTATACGTAATTTAAGGTCATATGCAGTGATAATATCCACACCAAAGCCCACAGAATACAACAAAGTATTGGCCAGGTCGTTATTGTTCTTTGCTGCATTATTGGCAGCATATCCGCAATCGAAAAAGACTTTTGGATAAATCCAGAATGGCAATTCGGGCAGATAGCGAAAAGGCAATTGATGGAACTGGCGGCGCAGGGCTTCGTATTTCAGGCTGATACGGCCTATCGCAAAATGATCAGCTTCTACCACATAATATTCATAACCGCGCACATAGTTTGTTTTGTAGCCAAAGGCAGATTGCAGAAAATAGGGCTGGTCCTGTGTAAACGTTGTTCTTCCGCGGAAGATAAATGATGCGTAAAACCGGTTGCTCAGCTTTTCGAAAACACCGAGTTCCAATCCGGCTAAGGCCTGATAATTCATTCCCCGCATTCCAAATCTGGATGCAGCGGTACCCACTATCTTCAGCCCTCTTCGCGGATAATTCCAATTGTCCACACCATTGTATTCATACCGGTAAGCCAATTCGGTAAATCTTAGCTGATTACTGTTGTTGGCAAAATAATCCTTGTTCAGGATTTTGACGGTGTCGCCCACCGAATAGTTATAATATCCGAGGCTGATGATATGTCGGGTTTTGTAAGCTGCCCGATAAAACCATGATGCATTGGCGAAAAAGGAATTGTAGAGAAAATCATTATTGTGGCGGGTGAACAGCAGTTTATTGTTTACCGTAGTATAGGCCAGTTCTTTGCTTCTGGAAAAGCCTGCACCGAAACCAATACCTTGTTTTTGGGCCCGGTCAATATAAGGTCGGTAGTAGGTAGCCGTTAGTTGTTGGGTGTAGCCAAAATGCGTGCTCAGCGTGAGTCTGTCGAGACGTCCGCTCAGATTTTTGTGCAGCAAATAGACGCCAAGGTTGATACGGCTGAGGTCGTGGTTGTGTTCGTTCCACCAGACATTCACGTTTCTGTCTGCCAGTTGTACGTCGGCCTGCGGTATAATAAACCATTGCTCTTTCAAGGCCAGGTTGATCACAATGGATTGGGTATTACTGGTGTCAGCCGTAATTTTTATATCCGTAAAAATATTGAGGTTGTAAAGCCTTTGATAATTCAGGTGCAAAATGCTTTCCAAAGAATCGGCACAAATCTGATCGCCTTCTGCAATGCTCATTTCCCTGAGAATAACGGTGGTTTTGGTGCGTCTGTTTCCAGTGATGTTAATGCGCTGAATCGTCTTTTTCTGAAGGCAGATCACAGATTCTTTTTCCGGCAGAACGGTAAGTAGGGGTTCAGAAGATTTTTGCCCGGCACAAAATTGTGCAGAACAAAAAAACAGAATAAAGGAGAATAAAAAATGCCGCACGTCAAAGGTTGAATGCGGCAAATATAGTGCATGGATTCCGAGCGAACGATTACCACTCATACTCGCGCTCCACTCTTTTTTTCAATCTCTGGACAAGATTATAAGTGGCGGGGCAATAGGACAGGTTTTGGGTAAAAGTATCGTTGTAATTATCAAAAGGTTGTTTGTTGTGATGTGGAAATTCAGCACAATCCAAGGGTCGTACTTCGTAAATGCTGCATTTATTATCCGCCTGCAAAAACTGGCAGGGTGTGTTGAGGTTCATCCAGTCGCCGGTTTCGGCTTCCTGGTACAGCCATTTATCTTTGAATGCCTTTGGCTTCATGCCTAAATGCGCTGAAATACGTTTGATGTCTGCCGGAGAAAAAGTCGGGGTCATTTTTTTGCAGCAATTGGCACAACTCAGGCAGTCTGTTTCAGCCCACATTTTCGCATCTTCTTCAGCTACCAGCTGAGGCATTTCATCGGGTACTATTTCATCCAGCTTTTGAAGAAAAGCGGCGAGGGCTTCTTTTTCGGCTGCAGGTCTTCTTTTAAATTGTTTAAGGTTCATCTCAATCTGATTTATCGGGCTAAAGGATCTTTTATCAATTGGTTGAATTCAATCATAATTTGCTGAACAATTTCGCCTGCAGGTTGAATCGTGTCAATCAAGGCGCTCACCTGTCCGATTTCCAGTTCGCCTTCTGTCATATCGCCTTCCAGCATTCCTTTTTTTGCCCTTCCTCTACCCAACATTGCTGTAAGCTGCTCTGTGTTTGCACCTTCTTTTTCGGCTGTTTGTATTTGTTGGGCAAAAGGATTGGCCAGCAAGCGAACGGGCGTCAGCTTTTTAATACTCAGCAACGTATCGCCTTCTTTTGCATTGATGACCGCTTCCTTAAAACTGAGATGCGATGATGCCTCCGGAGTAGCAACAAAACGACTGCCAATCTGCACGGCGTCTGCACCCAACACCATCGCTGCCAACATTGTCCGGGCATCATAAATACCACCGGCAGCGATCAAGGGGATTTTCAATTCTTTTCTGACCAATGGGATGAGACACATGGTTGTGGTTTCCTCCCGTCCATTGTGGCCGCCGGCTTCAAAACCTTCAGCTACAACAGCATCGCAGCCGGCGTCCTGGCATTTCAAGGCAAATTTTGCGCTCGAAACCACGTGTACAACTTTAATGCCTTTTTCTTTTAAAAGGGCAGTCCATGTTTTAGGGTTGCCGGCAGAAGTAAAGACAATTGGCACTTTCTCTTCGATAATGATTTGCATAATTTCCTCAATATTCGGATACAAGAGAGGAACATTTACGCCAAATGGTTTGTTGGTAGCAGATTTACATTTTTGAATATGCTCACGCAGTACTTCGGGATACATGCTTCCTGCGCCGATAAGTCCCAGTCCACCTGCGTTTGATACCGCAGATGCCAGTCTCCATCCGCTGGCCCATATCATCCCTGCCTGAATGATGGGATATTCTATGCCCAATAATCGGGTAATGCTGTTTTGAATCATGAAAAAAGAAATTAAAACTATTTGTTTTCGACAGTTAACACAGAAAACATATCACTGTAATTTTGTGACATTTGAAAAGCTTCGCTCCCGGCGGTAACAATCAAAAATGTTTTTTTGAATGTGAAAAGTTCCAATCCTGCATCCTTGAACCATTTTTCTACATCAGCTTGTAATGAAATAACCGGGGAGACATTTTCTGAAACATATGCAGCCTGAGGAAGAACAAGTGATACTTTTTGAATTACATTATATTGATCTTTATATCCTCCAATATGGAATGCAATATCCCCTTCCGGAGAACCCGACTGAGGTGACTTGCCTTCCAGCCGGGCCATAACATATCCTGAACTCCATGTCCAAAACATTCCAAACTTAGGGTCAAGATCGCCGGTTTGGGCACCGCTAAAATTCCGCGTGCTATCGACGCCTATAAGAAAATCCACCTTTGCATATTTGCCAAATGGAACGTTCTTTATAATAAAATTCAACGATGCCGGATTAGTAGCTATAGCAAGATGATAACTTTCTGATTCTGTAAATTTATTTCCTTTCTCATCGGTAAAAACAATATTGGATATATAATAATTAAAAGAGTTTACACTGAATTCTTCTCCGTTTGGTAAAGTATAACTAGTTCCGTTCCCTACAATTAAAGGAGATACTCCCGCCGTATTTCTTATTTTTATATTGATTTGTCCTTTTGTTGGAGCGGGGTTATTAATGCCTGGATTGGCAGGGGTTGGCAAATCTTTTTTTCTACATGCACTCAATGCAATCAAACAAAACAACGCACTATATATCTTACTTACAGACATGATTATTTTTTAAGAAGTCCGAAATTACGAAGGTTTCTTTAAACAAGATTAGGGAGGAACTAATTATACAAGCTGCAGGAAGTACCTTTGCAAACTATGCATTACGTTAGTGTCGAAAATCTGACCAAGTCTTTTGGAATAAAACCCCTGTTTACAAATATCACTTTTCATATCAACGAAGGAGATAAAATTGCCATTATCGCCAAAAATGGCAGTGGAAAATCAACCTTGCTGAAAATCCTTTCGGGACAGGATGTTGCTGATAGTGGTAAAGTGTGGATTCATAAAGAAGTTACGGTCGCTTTGTTTGAGCAGGAACCGAAATTCAATGAGGAATTATCTATTCTGGATAATATTTTTCATGCGGAACACCCTATTGTAAAGGCTATCCGCGATTACGAACTTGCTTTGGAAACCCCTGACGATGACGGAACGCTGATGTCCAATGCTTTGGAAAAAATGGACGAACTGAACGCATGGGATTTTGACACAAAAGTGAAACAAATACTCGGCAAGCTGAATATTCATCATCTGAACCAACAGGTAAAGAGTCTTTCCGGCGGACAGCGTAAAAGAGTTGCGCTGGCGCAAACGCTTATTGATATTGGCTTTGAGCACAAGCATATCCTGCTGATCATGGATGAACCGACCAACCATCTTGATGTGGAAATGGTAGAATGGCTGGAACACTATCTTAACCAGGAAAAAATAACGCTGCTGCTTGTAACCCATGACCGGTACTTTCTGGACGCAGTATGTAACAATATCTGGGAAATTGATGGCAGTACAATGAATGCTTACTCCGGTGATTATGAAACCTATATGGAGCAAAAGGCCGCCAGGATAGACAGCGAAATGGCCAGCATTGACAAAGCAAAAAACCTGTTCCGGAAGGAATTGGAATGGATGCGAAAACAGCCCAAAGCGCGTACAACAAAGTCTAAAAGCAGACAGGATAATTTTTATGAGGTTGAGGCTAAAGCAAAACAAAAGATTGAAGACAATAAAGTAAGCCTGCAAATGAAGATGAACCGAATGGGCGGTAAAATTGCAGAATTGAAAAAAGTCTATCAATCGTTTGGTGAGAAAGTGATTTTAAAAGGGTTTGACTATACGTTTAATCGTGGTGAAAGGCTTGGTATTATTGGGAAAAATGGTGCAGGAAAGTCTACATTCTTACAGATTTTACAAGGGCAAATGCAACCCGATAGCGGAAAAGTCAATGTAGGAGAAACGATTGTGTTCGGAAACTTCTCGCAGCAGGGTCTTGAAATAAAAGAGGACATGCGGGTGATTGAATACGTAAAAAATATTGCCGAGAATTTCCCGATGGCCAAAGGCGGGTCTATCAGTGCGGCGCAGTTTTTGGAGCTTTTTCTGTTTACACCTGACCAACAGTATACTTACCTGTCAAAATTGAGTGGGGGGGAGAAGAAGCGACTACAATTATTGGCGGTTTTGTTCCGTAACCCGAATTTTCTGATTCTGGATGAACCGACGAATGACCTGGATCTTCCCACACTTGGTGTGCTGGAGCGGTTTCTGAGCGATTTTGCCGGCTGTTTACTGATCGTTTCCCATGATCGTTATTTTATGGATCGCCTGGTTGACCATCTTTTTGTTTTTGAGGGGGAAGGAAATATTACCGACTTCCCTGGAAATTACAGTGATTACAGAATATGGGAAAAATCGCGCGAGCGCAACGATACGAGTATTAAAGGCACTCAACTATCCTCTGAACCAGAACCGGCCCCGGCGGTGGAAACTAAAACGGAACCAACCAAAGCGAAAAGAAAACTATCTTTTAAAGAGCAGAAAGAACTGGAGCATTTAGAAAAGGAAATGCCGGAGCTGGAAAACGAGAAAGAAGAAATTGCGAAGAAAATGATCGGAAATGTGGCGTTTGACGAATTGCAAAAATTGAGCAACCGTGCAACCGAAATCACCCGGTTGCTGGAAGAAAAAGAAATGCGCTGGCTGGAGTTGAGCGAATAAAAAGGCAAGCCATTTCACGAGAAAATTATAACAATTTGGAGAAGATAAAAGTCTTAAATTTGTAAGAACCCTATTAAAAAATATCAAATGAAAAACTCCGTTTTAATTTTCTCCGGCCTGGCATTGATAGTTGCTTCTTCCTGCAACAGAACAGAAAACGACAATACTGCGGGCAAAGGTGGGAATGCAACGATTAATGCGATACCAAAACACCACAATGAGTATAAAAATATTGTTGATGGCAAAGTTTATATAGCCTATAATGTGCAGGATTTACCGGCTAAATATGATGATTCTGTAGCTTGTTCTTTCATAGGAGGTGCTCCGACAGCTACTTTTTCAGGATTAAAGCCCGGTAAATACTATTTGTTAGGAAAAGGATTTGACACATCCATAAAGCAGGATGTAAAAGGCGGCACACCTTATACAATCAGCCAGGAAACCACGCTGGAACTGACAATACCGGTAACAGAAACGCATTAAGGCGACAGTGTGCATAACCTGTGGATTTTTTTATGCATACATAACAATGAAATATCTTGCGCTTTCAGGCTTTTTAATAATTTTGAGTAAAACGAGGAAGATATGTACGACGACGATAATATGGATGAAGAGCGCAGCCCGATAGAAGCACTAATCGAACGTTTTGAAAACATAAAAAACGGAACTGGTGCGGGTATGTTGGATGAGGAGGATTATGAAAGAGTAATCGAATATTACTTCCAGCATAATAATGATACAGATGCATTGCTGGCTTGCGATATAGGCAGCACATACTATCCTTTTTCGGGTAGTATTTTATTGTTGAAAGCTGAAATTCTTACCCAAACCCAAAAGTATGGTCAGGCGTTAAAAGCGCTTGATGAGCTTGAAAAATATGATCAGGCGAATCTTGGTGCAGTACTTTTACGCGCTGATGTTTTGCTCAGCCAGGCCAAGTATGAAGTAGCCGCAGCTTACCTTTTGCGCTCCAGCGACAATTTTGACGGTGCAGAAAAGATTGAAATTCTTCTGGAGCTTGCTGATGTATATGATGAGTGTGAAGAGTACGGAGAGGTTTACAATACACTTAAGAAGGTACTTGAGCTGGATTCGCGGAATGATGAGGCACTGCAAAAAGTCAGCTTTTGGGCAGAGTTCACCAATCAGCTGGAAGACAGTGTGAATCTACATTTGCAATTGACTAATGATGATCCTTACAGCACATTGGCCTGGTTTAACCTGGGCGCAGCTTACCAGGGTCTGAAGCAATATGACAAAGCGGTAGATTCTTACCAGTATTGTGTGGCAATCGATGAAAAGTTTGAATTTGCCTACCGGAATCTTGCTGATGCCTTTATGCGCATGAAGCAATATGATAAAGCACTGGAAGTTTTGCAGCAACATCTGGAAATAGGAAAGCCGGAGGATGTCATATTCGAAGCAATGGGATATTGCTGGGAGAAGCAAAAGGATTTTTCACGAGCAAGACATTATTATCGCCAGGCTTCTAAACTAAGCCCGGAGGACGATGTCATTTTTTATAAAATCGGAGAGACCTACGCAAGAGAGCACGATTGGGAAAAAGCGGTAAAATCTTATTCTGTTGCTTTAAACATTGATAAGGAAAATGCTACCTACTGCCTCGCTATCGGGAACTGTCTGATGGAAATGAAAGCAACCAATGAAGCCTTGCTTTGCTTTCTGAATGCTGTTCGGCTGAAACCATTGGTGAAAACAACTTGGCTGGCGCTGATCCGCGGATTGTATTTCGCTGGTCATTTGGATGAAGCTTTGACTCAGATTGATGTTGCCCGCGGTAATTGTGGCGATAAACCTGATTTTGATTATCTTCATGCAGCAGTGTTATTCGAAATGGGAAAGACCAAAGAAGCACTTATCCAATTGGAAAATGGCCTGCAGGAAAGTGTTGCGAAACTTAAAATCTTTACGCAGCTAAACCCTGATTTTATCAAAAGAAGTGCGGTTGCTGAACTAATTGCAAAGTATAAGAAAAAGTAATTTTCAGAGATAACTGTAAAAAACCTGCACAATATGTGCAGGTTTTTTTATGTCTTCGATTTTATAGGAAATAAGACTGAGGCTAATAATGACAATAGAAGCACACTCCCTACAACACTTAGGGATACAGGCGAAGAAATATGAATAAATGGTGCAATAACCATTTTGATACCAATAAATGCAAGTATGATAGCAAGTCCATATTTTAGTCTGCTAAAATTGTGCATGAAATTTGCCAGTAAAAAATATAGAGCACGCAATCCCAGAATGGCGAATATGTTGGAAGTATAAAGGATAAACGGGTCGTTTGGAGCGATGGCAAAAATGGCCGGAATAGAATCGACGGCGAAAAGCAAATCTGTAAACTCAATTACTGCAAGCACGACAAATAATGGAGTTGCGAGTTTGCTGCCATTTTCTCTGGTGAAAAATTTTCCACCGTCATAATTTTCACTCACTTTAAAGAAGCGATGAACAAGTTTAGCTCCCGGACTTTTATTAAAATCTTTGTCTTCATCATCCTCTGCATTTGCAAACCATGATTTAATTCCGGCATACACCAGGAAAGCGCCAAATAATAAAAGCAGAATATTAACGCGAACCACAGTGCCAAAAACGGTGGTTTCGGGCAGATAAGTAAGATTGATCAAACCAACACCCGTGAAAATGAAAATGGCCCGAAAGACCAAAGCTCCGATAACTCCCCAGAAAAGTACTTTATGGTGCAATTCTTCCGGCACATTAAAAAAACCGAAAACAAGAATAAAAACGAATAAATTATCAACCGAAAGGGCTTTTTCAATCCAATAAGCGGATTGAAATTGGGTGAATTTTTCGAATCCCATAATCGCATAAATCACGCCGCTGAAGATCATTGAAAGGCTGATCCATACCAATGACCAGATCAGCGCTTCCTTGTTGCCAACTTTGTGCGTCTGTTTATTGAAAACACCAAGGTCCAGTAAGAGCATAATAAGAACCAGGATGCCAAATCCAGCCAGAATTCCGGGATGATTAATCAGATTGTCCATAATAAAAGTCAAAAGTAAAGCAATTACCAATGAGGTTTTTCGTAACACCATAAGCAATCGCAAATCTTATCATAAAAAAACGGTGAAGAGAAGACTCTTCACCGTGATGTGATGTTTTATTGTTTTAGTTGAGAACTGTACTTCGCGTCTTTAATCCTTTCGAAATAAAATCTACAGTTTCATCAATGATATCCGAAGCGCTCCCTTTATATGTTCCGAACGATATTTCCAATTGCATACCCCGGAGCATATTGGTGCAGACTTTGGTTATGATATCAATCCTGTCCAGATAACTTTGGTCGAATGCTCCCTGGCGGATTCCGTAAACAATAATTCCTTTCAGGATGCTTTCTTCTGTTTCGTTGTAGCGTTGTTTAATTGCACTGAAAATGCATGCACTCTCGCTGGAAAATCCCACCGTCATTATTTTGTAAAGTAATTGTCGTTTGCGCAATGCACGATATTTACTGATAGCAAATGCCCGTAATTTTTCTTCAGCATTGTCTTCTTTGCCAATGGCCATCACAATGTTCTGCTCAATGTTTTCTTTCTCTTTGTCAACAACTGCCTGAAAAATGTCCTCTTTAGTCGCATAATAATAATAAAGGCTGCTTTTTCCTTTGCCGATTGCTTTGGCAATATCCTCCATAGTAGTTTTGGCCAGGCCAAACTGCTGAAAAAGTTTTTGGGCGGCTTCTATTATTGCTGATTTTGTTATTTCGTCCTTTGTCATAATCGGCACTTCATTTATTAATCAATGATTAATGTAATTTTTACGGTTTACAGGTTGTTCAATTGCTTATGCAGTAAGTTTTATCAGGTGGTTATTCAGTGAATAAACAAGTTTGTTTTTTGATTTTAAAAAATTGAAAAAACTGATGCCCACTATAGCACATATAAATCCGGCTACAACATCTACTAAATAATGGTGCGTTGTGTATACTGCAGAAAACCAAATGCCTATCATCAGGGTTGCAAACAGAATGTTGATCTTGCCCAGTTTATTTTTGAGTCCGTAATAAAGGACTAACACCGGATAGGAAGAATGCAGGGATGGCATTGCTGCAAATACATTCGAGCTCTTTTCATAAATAGATTTAAAAACGGAAACATTGAAGTATGCATCAAATCTGCCGAGGCCGGCTGTATTGCCAGGCGTCTTTGCAATAAAGTCGAATCCGTATTGATGGATGTACCAGGGTGGTGCAGCAGGGTATATGTAGTAAACGACAAAGCCCAGAAGGTTGATGAATAGAAAAGTGAAACAGAAATAGATGAACTGAGACCTTTTTTTGAAGAAAAGATAAATGGCAAAACCCATTGGTACCGGCACCCAGCTCAGATAGAAAACACCACTAAGGATATCCAGAAATGGATTTTGATGAATAATCCAATACTCGTTGGGTGTAATGATTTTTCCATCGTGCATAAAACCAAAAATGCTCTTTTCTATATTATACAATGACCCGATGCTGACCGGATTGTAGTTGTAATTTGGGAAGGCTTTCATGTAATCGAAAATCACCCAATAAACAATGAAAATCGAAAAGCCGGTTATCAGTTTGCGGGTAACATGCGAAGCGAAATAAGTTATATTCCAAATCGCTACAAGTAAGAGTTGGTCAGACTTGTAGCCTATCAATGCCCACGACAAAGCAAGATAGCCCAGCGATATTAATAACATCGTCAGCAAGCTTTTGGTGTCAAATAAGCTTTTCTCTTTTTCAAAATTTATACTACTGCTGTCTGCCATGTGCTCCATTACATTTTTATCCGTTCAAGATTCGTTTTGCCGCTTGCTGCTTCGTTCCCTTTTAATTCTATGTAAACAACATTGGGGTGCCAAAAGGTGCCGCCATCAATTTTCAGGTAAACTCTTTTTAGAACCGTGTTGCTGTTATTGACAGCAGCAAAGACATAGTATTTCCCATCTTCCGCTTTCTTCAGATATAAAATCCTTTTGGAAGTGGCCACAAATTTTAATTCCCATTGTGTGCTGCTCAGCTTTTTTACCTTTAATCCGTAAGCATACTTTCTTTGAATAAAATTCAATTCCTTTTTTGGGTTGCCCTTTTCGGTGTAACGAATCCAATACACATGTACAGGTTCATCTTCATCTATTAATCCGGTGGCTTTATCAATGTTCAGCTCATACATTACCGTATTCGTATTCGGTGTACGTTGCAGATAAAAAAGAAGACCGTCGTACATTTTAGGTACAGGAAAAGTGTCAGCTTCGTTGAACGCACTTTGTATTGTCCGGTTGCTTTTTGCAATGGCCATAGTACCTGTGCCTGACAGAGTGAAAAACGCTAAAGCCAATATGCTGGCTGCTTTGATGAAATTGCTTTCAGAGGCTTCTTTGTTCTTTTTATCTTTAGCATCCAGGGCAATTTTAGCATCCCTGAGGCGTCCGAATGCAGTGATGTTTGTCATTACAGCCATTATTGCAATAGGTAACGTGAATAAGGTCATCGTTTCGAAAATGTGAAAAGGGATGCCCGGAACAAAAATTTTATAATCTCCGCCAATATAATGGCTCGAAATGCCACACGCCATTGCAGATAAACTTATCAGTACAATACGTTCCGGTCTTTGCATTAATCCGCCTTTGCATTCTACACCAAGCCCTTCAGCTCTGGCTCTGGTATAGCTTACCATCATGCTTCCAATTAATGCGATGAAAGCGAAGAGAGAGCTCAGGAAATAATGATGTGCTATGAGGTAATAGCAAATTCCCAGAAATAATATTAATTCGCTGTATCGGTCTAAGACTGAATCAAACATTGCACCGAACGTGGAACTCATGTTTCCGATTCGTGCCACCTGGCCATCCAGCATATCAAATAAGCCTGCAAACAAAATCAGCGCGCCAGCCCATCCAACATATGACAGGTCGCCACGGTTGGTTATTTCAGCTCCTGCAATAAAGATGATGGCCACACCAATGTTGAGTAAAAGCCCGATGACGGTAACCGCATTCGGGGTTAGGCCCAATTTGATAAGCAAACGAACAAAGGGGTTTATAATTTTATAAATCCCTTGCTGCAGATTATCTCTTATTGTTTTCCCTTTCATAAAATTAAAAATCAAACTTGAAACGTACCCTTACGCCCATCGGAGATACGTTGGGATTATCAATATAAGTGAAGCGCCTGACCAAATCCACCCTGAAGAATTTCAAAATATTACCAACACCTAAACTGCCTTCTATGTAAGGCTCTTTTTGTAAAGAGAATGTTGATGTAGCGCCATTCTGGTCGGTTGGTAATGTATAAAGTTCTCCATCTTTCCCCCTGGGTGTATTTTCTTCTCTTAATCCGCCATACAAAACTTTAGCACTCACATATTCGCGGAATTTCAATTTTTTAATCAATGGAATTTTGTTGAGGAAAAAACCATTAAAGCATTGATCAACCTGAATGCTAGCATAATGGTCGCTCACAAACTCAAGGAAGTTCATCAGGTTATAAGACTGCAATTGGTAAGAATAACTCTGGTTGGCACGATGAATGTCCAAAAGCGGGAAAGGTATTTTGCCAAAAACGTAACCACCTTCCAGCACAATATCTGTAAAGCCTAATTGCGAAAGATAAACACGTTTGTATATGTGTGCACTCAGGTTCTGATAATTGTATTGTCCGCCCAGTAAGCCCTTGAAGCCCGCGATACCACGCAACGTGAATACCGGATAACGGTTAGGCAAAGGAATGCGGTAAAGTTTTCCCTGATAAAATTCTTCATTCGGCGCCCAGCGGAGTTCAAGAGAAACTTCCGAAGTTGTCAGGCTTTCAATTGGTTTTCCGGTTGCGTCATTATAATAATGCAATCCTCCTGCAGCTCGTTGCTTCCAGTTTTTGTAGGCAAGCTTGTACGAAAAGTGATTGTTGTATTCGTGCAGGTAATCTATGTTGTAAATGTCATTGTAGAGCCATTTGTCATTTACGCCTCGTTTGAATGAAAGGAAAATGTTGTCTTCCTGGATAAATTGTAATTCCTGTCCTGGAATTTTTACATCACGCTGGAAGTTTGCAGCAAGTTTGTTCGTCGGAAATTCGTAGATTGAACGATTGGTAAACGAATATATTCCGCCAAAATAATACTTCCATTTTTCGTCTTTAAAACCATAAGCAGCATAAGTCTCGAAATAGACATTCTTGCTCAGCTTTGGCGTTGTGCGACCACCAAGCCTACCTCTGAATCCTTCTACCGGATTGAAACTATAAAAAGTATTAAAAGGACCAATTTCTACATAGGGGCTGGCCTTTGTGTAACCCGCCAGCAAAAGTGTTGCGGTGTTCAGTGTTCTTTTGAAGGACTTGGTATTTTGAAGACTGTCAATATTTTTATACACGACTTGCTCGGTTATGCTTAATGAGTCGTGCCTGTTGCTGTCCCAGAATTGATCATCCTTTTTATCTGCCTCTTTCCTATGAGTAACGGCGTCACCTTTAAATAATGAATCCGGTAGATTTTCGGAAATGGTATAATCCTTGTATGAAACCGAGCGTTCTCCATAAAGTCCGCCATCTCCGTTTTTGGTCAATCCAAAATCGGCTGACAATTTACTTTTGGCCAGGTGATATCTTTTATCGCTGCTCAACTCAAATTCCTGATGAACATTTAAATCCTTTACCCAATTTAAATTAATTTGTTTGTTGATTTTCATCTCCAGTTTCTGTACCGCATAGTGCCCATCCAGAGTAACGTACATTGATCCCTGAAATAAAAAGTCTGCTTTATTTCTGGGTCCAAAGGCAAGTTGAATAAGAGGATAGCCATTCAACATTGTGGTGTCTATAATGTAAAATTTATAGAACGTCGGAGACAAATCTGCGATAGGACTCAAAAACTGATTGGTAACTATGGTGATATTACTTTCGTAAATATCGACTGTTTGGTAAACGTGTTTCAGATATGCGGTAAGGCCATTGTTGTCGATAAAGGTTTCATCGAAAGTGATGCGTTTTTCAGCAATGATTTCTTTTTTTGTTTTTTCAGGTTTACGGCGATAATAGATTTGGGAAAGATTCTCCTGCATAAAAACCGGCAGGATTGCCTTGCCTTCCAAAGTAGTTGTATCCACACTGCTGGCTATAAATGCATATTTTTTCACCAGAAAATTTTTGCGCATTTTCTCTGTTGAATTGCTCAGAGAAAATTGGAGTTTCTCATATTCCTGATAGGAAAGGAAGTCATAACTTTTTGAACGGTTTGACTCTTTGTGTGAAATTACTTCACGGATTAATTCCACTGCCGGATTGTCTTTATTTCGGTATCGTGGTTGTTTTCCCGGTCTTACGGTTACTTCTTTTAACAGGCGGCTATCTTCTGCCATCACAATATTTACTGTCTGGCTGCCTGCTTCAATTTTTCTTGTAATTGTTTTATATCCTGTAGACGAAAACCGCACCATTGAGGGAGTTCCGTCGATCTTAATAGAATATTTTCCATTGTCGTCTGTTGTTGTTCCCACATTTGTCCCTGGGAAGAATACTGCAACATATGACATGGGCTCATTTGTTTTGGCATCAGTTACTGTGCCATTCACAAACGTGCTTTGAGCAAATATGGTGATGGAGTAACAAATTAAGAGGATAAAAAGTACTCCTGATTTACGAAACATAAAAATGTTGTTCTATTTAAAAACGAAATTCTTTTGAAGAAAATAATTGTAAGTCCAGCCTACAATCAGAGAAACAATAACCTTTGAAACGATATAATTAAATGGTCCGAATTGAGTAAGTAGCCATACACCTGATGCATTCAGTACAAGATTTCCGGTCCAGGTAATAAAATACCGTATAGCCTGAAACTTTATTTCTTTTTCACGTCCTTCAAAAACCCAATCGCGGTTGATAAAAAAATTGACGACACCACCTGTTGTTACTCCAATAATGTTTGCTATAAAATACCAGACTCCGAAGACCTCTTTTAAAACAACTGTACAGAGAAAATCTGCAGCGGTTGCCATAAGTGAAGATGCCTGAGCCTTTAAAAACTGTATCATAAAAACTGTTCCAGGACTTTTGAAAAGACAATTACCTGAAGTATAATATTTGCGTAAACTCCGGCCAGTACATCATCCATCATCACACCCCAGCCGCCTTTCAATTGCTCCATTCTCCGCACGCCGAGAGGTTTTGCTATATCAAAAAATCTAAATAAAACCAATCCGATAATTAAAAGAGGAATTGAATTTGCCGGAATAAAAAGCATTGCAATAAATAATCCGATTACCTCATCAATCACTACTTTGCTGCTGTCTTTCCCCCAATCTTTTTCAACCACATTGCCTGCCCAAACACCTAAAATCATCGTAACGATTACAAGGATTATTTGTTGTCCGATATTGAGCTTAAGGCAATACCAAAGCAAAGCAGCGGCTATAGCAGCAACGGTACCACCACCTTTTCCGATGTAGCCAATACCAAATATGCTTGCAATAATTTTCATTGTATGAAGAGGAAATGTTGCACAAAATGTGCTGTGCAACATTTCCTTCTGTATAGTTTTATAGAGATTCTACCAGTTCCTGGTAATAATCAAGACCAAGATGTGTGATCAGATCTTCACCCATCATGTGACGCAAAGTATTTTGCAGCTTGATCAATTGTTTGAAGATATCATGTTCAGCTTTCAGGCCTTCTGCCGTTTGTGGTGCTTTGAAGTAGAAAGACAACCACTCCTGGATTCCACTCATGTTTGCGCGGTGTGCCAGATCCATAAACAAAGCCAGATCCAATACAATAGGTGCAGCTAAAATAGAGTCGCGGCAAAGGAAGTTGATCTTGATTTGCATTTGATAACCCAACCATCCGAAGATGTCAATGTTATCCCAGCTTTCTTTATTGTCGCCATGAGGAGGATAGTAGTTGATGCGTACTTTGTGGTACAGATCTCCATACAATTCAGGGTTGATATCAGCGTTCAGAATTTCTTCCAGCACGCTCAGTTTCGAAACTTCTTTTGTTTTAAAATTATCCGGATCGTCCAGAACCAAACCGTCTCTGTTACCCAGAATGTTGGAAGAGAACCAACCTCTTACACCCAAAGCGCGTGCTTGCAAGCCTGGTGCAACAATGGTTTTCATTAAGGTTTGACCTGTTTTGAAATCTTTACCTGCGATTGGAACATTCAGTTCTTTTGACAAAGAAACCAATGCTGGAATGTCAACAGTAAGGTTTGGTGCACCGTTTGCAAATGGCACATCAGACTTCAAAGCAGCATAGGCATAGATCATGCTTGGCGCAATGTTTACATCATTGTTGCGAAGGCCTTCTTCGAAAGCTTCGATAGTTTGGTGAACAGCTCCTTCTTCAATATATTTTTCAGTAGAAGCACACCAAACAATCACAACGCGCGTGCAGTTGTTCTCTTTTTTAAAGTTGGCTATATCTTCCATCAAAGCATTTGCCAGATCCATTTTGGTGGCAGCTTGCTTGATGTTGGTGCCGTCCAGATTTTTTACGTAATCTCTGTCGAAAACCGCTTTCATTGGTTTGATTGCTTCAAGCTCAGGCTTGATGGCCATCAACAATGTTGGCTCCAACACTTTTGCATTCATTGCAGATTGGTAAACGTTATCTTCGTAAACGTCCCATCCACCAAAAGCGATTTCATTAAGACCAGCCAAAGGCACGAAATCTTTAATGAGCGGGTAGCGGTTTTCTGTGCGTTTGCCCAGACGGATGTTCCCCATTTGTGTCAAAGATCCGACAGGTTGAGACAATCCTTTTTTTATCGCTTCAACTCCTGCGATGACGGTAGTAGCTACCGCGCCAAGTCCGGGAATAAGGATGCCTAATTTCCCTTCGGCATTTTTGATTTGATACTCCATTTGTTTTTGTTGTTTTTATTTAATCATTGCGCTGTGCGCAAAATGTTCCGTTATTAAAAGGCTTAAAAATTCTAAAGCCACTTGTTTTCTTTGTACCATTTTAATGTTTCCTGCAAGCCGCTTTCCAGGTTATACTTTGGCTCAAACCCTAATTCATTCCTAGCCCTTTCGATATTGCACTTCCAGTTTTCCGCAGCCAATTCATTTAATTTTTCCAGGCTTAAGGTTGGTGGCTTATTTGCGCTGCTTATTTTTTCCAATCCACCTGCGATAATTTTCACCAAACTCATTGGTACATGAAACTTCAACGTTTTTTTGTTCAGAATTCTCTTCGAAAGAGCCGCCAGTTCATATCTTCCGTAAGCATTTCCATCTGTTATATTGTAAGTGCCTTTTTTCGTTTCCGAAGTCAGAGCTTTCACCGCCAGCGTTGCCAGGTCTTTTACATAGACAAAACTCAACCATTGGTTTTTGCGTCCGATATAGGGTTCCAGCCCTGTACTAAGCGTTTTGAACCAAATAAAAATATCCTTTTCCCTCGGTCCATACACTGCAGTTGGGCGAAGTATAATGACGGGCAAATTGTCTATTTGCTCCAGCATTGTTTCGGCCAGCAATTTACTTTGTCCGTACTCGGTAACAGGCTGAGGTTTGCCATTTTCTGCCACGCCGGATTCGTCATTGTATTTTACCGGACCAACTGATGCCAGGCTGCTCAAAAACACAAATTTCTCTACCTGAAAAGAGGCTGCAACTTCTGCCAGGTTTTGTGTGTATTGTGCATTCACATGATTGTACTCATCGAGGCTGCGCGCTTTTGTTAGTCCTGCTGCGTGAATAATGTAATCGTACTTGTTGTCTTCAAAGTTTTTTCTGATAGCTTCTTTATCAGAAAAGTCAATAGTTGTAAAATTGATGTTCAAATGCTTGAGTTGCTCCGTAACACTACTGGCGCGCACTGCGGCAAAAACCTCAAGACCTGCGTTTAAAGCAGCTTCTATAAGATGAAAGCCAACAAACCCGCTTGCTCCTGTAATCAATATTTTTTTATCCTTATTCATCAGAAAATCTTACAGGCTTTGTGTTTTAAGATGGTCCTTCGTATACGAGCGTCTTCTTAAATGTTGGCGATGTTCAAATGCTTCGAACATCCCAAATGAATCGTGGTTATTTTCTAAAATATGGCTTGTAATGGCAGTTTTTATGCCATTATCAATATAGGCTTGCATCATCTCGTTATAAAAAATGGTCAGCACGCCCTTCTTTTTATATTTTGGATTTACCCCTTGCAGATGCATATCTACCGTATCGTTGCGATACAGGGCATTAAGTATGTGTATGAAACCGAAAGGGTATAGTTTGCCTTTTGCTTTGATGAGTGCTTTTGAAATAGAGAGAATAGAAATCCCAAAACCCGCAACATCATCATCCTCGTCGATAACAAAACATACATATTTCGGGTTAATCAATGAAAAGTAAAGCTTGGTGTAATGCTTTATCTGAGCATCTGACAAGGGTACAAATTCATACAACTCCTGAAAAGCACCATTAAGTGTATGAAACATCTTTTCGGCATAAGGCAAAAAGTCTTTTGAGCTTTTAGCTTTCAGTATGCGCAAACCATACTTTTCTTTTACAATATTCGCCATCCTGCTAATGCGCTGTGGCACCTCCTTCGGAACTTTTATTTCAAACTGTAACCAATCTACATCTTTTTTATAGCCCCATTTTTCGATATGCCTGGGGTAATAAGCATGATTGTACAGAACAGCTTGCGTGCTCATTTCATCAAAACCTTCAACAAGCATCCCTTCCAAGTCCATATCAGTAAAGCCTAAGGGGCCTTTGGCCACATTCATGCCTTTTGATACGCCCCAATTCTCAACAGTCGCAAATAGTGCTTGCGAAACCGCTTCGTCATCTATAAAATCTAACCAACCTACACGTACGCATTTCTCATTAAAAAGCTCATTAGATTTAGTATTAATGATACCTGCTACACGACCCACGATTTTATTTTCCCTGTAAGCCAAAAAGTATGCTGCTTCACAATATTCGAAAGCCGGGTTTTTTGACCAGTCCAATGTCGCAATTTCCAGACTATGCAAGGGTGTGGCCCTGTATGGATTAGTTTTGTATAGCGTATCCGCAAAACTGATAAACTGTTTCAGTTGTTTTTGTGACTTTACCTCTATGATTTCTATCATGCTTTAATATTTTGATTGTCTTCGGTAAGAATAGCTAAGTCTTTTGATGTGGAAACTGCCTGAATATTTATCATACGGTTTGTATTGCTGCACACATTTTTTTTGCCGTATTAAATGCCACTACTAATTTTCCGACCGCCTCTTCAATTTGTGCAAAAGTGTGTGTTGCCATTAATGAAAACCGAATTAATGTATCCTCAGGAGCTACTGCCGGCGATACTACGGGGTTCACAAAAATGCCATCATCCTGCAGCAATTTTGTAATCATAAATGTCATTTCGTTATTGCGGATATATATTGGTAGTATTGGTGTTTGTGATGCCCCAAGATTGAACCCTGCCTCGCGCAATAATTTAGTTGCATAGTGTGTATTTTTCCACAGCTTCTCAATGCGCTCCGGCTCATTTGCCATTATATCCATAGCAGCTATAACACTGGCTACCGAAGCAGGAGTCATGCTAGCACTAAAGATTAGTGCCCTTGCGTGATGCTTCAGGTAATCAATTGTTGCATGATCGGAAGCCACAAAACCTCCCAATGAGGCAAGCGACTTACTGAATGTCCCCGAAATCAAATCTACTTTATCCGTAAGGCCAAAATGAGCTGCAGTACCGGCTCCTCCATCTCCAATGACGCCTAATCCATGTGCGTCATCAATCATAATGCTTGCACCATGTTTTTCACAAAGAGCAACGATGCCTGGCAAATCCACAATATCGCCTTCCATGCTAAATACACCATCAACAGCAATCAATTTAATTGCGTCTTCTGGCAATTTGCTGAGTTTTTGGTCAAGATCTGCCATGTCATTATGGCGATATTTAATAACTCTTGAAAAAGATAGGCGTGTTCCGTCTATAATAGAGGCGTGGTCACATTCATCAATTAACAAATAATCGTGGCGACCGGTTAGTGTACCCAAAACACCGAGGTTAACCTGAAAGCCAGTACTGAAAATCAATGCTGATTCTTTACCGGTAAAGCGTGCAAGCTTTTCTTCAAGTTCTATATGAAGATCAAGGGTGCCGTTTAAAAATCTTGAGCCTGCACAACCGGTGCCATACTTTTGGATTGCGGCCTGTGCGGCCTCTTTTATTTTAGGATGACTGGTAAGACCAAGGTAAGAGTTTGAGCCAAACATCAAAACTTTCTTACCATCTATGATGACTTCTGTATCCTGACCGGAAGAGATAGCTCTGAAATAAGGATATGTTCCTGTTGCCCGAACCTCGTCTGCTGCCGTATATGCGCTAACTTTATCGTGTAGCTTTTTACGCATTCACATTGTGTTTTAAGATGAATAAAAATATTGCCCCTGGCAACCCTGAAGTTTTTTACGTTTAGACCAAAAACGTATTTTGTTCAAATTTTTCCAAAGGTAGAAGGAAAGACTTAACCGAAAATTTAAATTCTGTTAATAATTGTCTAATCAAATATAGCGAAAAACAATTATTGAAATTCAACAAAACACTTATTTATGGTCTTGCAATTTGAATAATTTATATGAATTGATGGTGTGAGTCAGATTGGCATAAAGGGAGGGAGCAAAAAAAAATGTGTAAACCAGAAAGTTTACACATTTTTGAGAGTGGTGCGAGAGGGATTTGAACCCCCGACACATGGATTTTCAGTCCATTGCTCTACCAACTGAGCTATCGCACCGTTTTCAATTGGGTTGCAAATATAGCGGCTTTTTTGAAAAAACAAAAAAGAATTTTATTTCTTTCTAAATAAATGAGCGCCGTAAAAAATAGTTGGTTTATTGAAGTACTTTTTTATTTTTGTAACAGATATATTTAAAACTAAAACTCACGAAAAGTGGCGTACGACAACAAAAACTACGGCGACAACAACCGTAATAATGAAAGCATCTTTAGCAAAAGAGTAAAAGCCGGAAAAAGAAGAACTTATTTCTTTGACGTAAAAGCTACACGCGGTAACGATTACTTCATTACGATTACTGAAAGTAAAAAGCGATTTGAAGACGATGGTTACGATAGACACAAAATGTTTATTTATAAAGAGGATTTCAACAAGTTTGCAGAAGCTCTGGTAGAAACAGTGAATTATGTAAAAACGGACTTAATGCCTGATTTTGATTTTGATGCGTTTAATCATGCTGACGATCAGGAGCAATATGAACAAAATAAATCAGAGCAGATTAGCAATGACAATACAGCGTCTGAACTGGCAATAGAAGAACCTACTGAAACAATCGCCGTTGCTGCAGCACCTTTAGAAGACAACAGCAGCGACGTTGAAGCCTGGAAAATCTAAATTTATTCCCAATATTGAGTGGCCTGATTTGATGTTTTCATTTCAGGCCTTTTTTTTGAATTAGGTTTGGCTGAATTTGTCACTACATTTGCCAGATACAGCTTGTCGCTTTGTTATTCAATAAAAAATTTATCCCAGTGAAAGCCATTATTCCTGTTGCCGGCGCCGGCACAAAATTGAGACCTTTAACGTATACGCAGCCCAAAGCTCTGATTCCAATTGCAGGAAAGACAATTTTAAGTGTTATTGTCGACCAGCTGATTGATGCGGGTGTGTCGGAATTTGTTTTCGTAATCGGTTATCTGGGCGAAAAAATCCAGGATTATGTAGCACTTCAGTATCCTCAACTGAAATGCAGTTTTGTAACACAAAATGACAGGAAGGGTACGGGACACGCAATTTGGCTTACCCGTGACAAAATTCAGGACGAAGAAATTATTATCGTTCTGGGAGACACCATCTGCGATTACGATTTAAAAAAAGTGTTTAACAGTCCGGTTTCATTGATTGGATTACAAAAGGTGGATGATCCCAGAAGTTTCGGCGTGGCAGAATTAGGTGAAAATGACAAAGTTCTGCATGTAATTGAGAAACCACTGATACCAAAATCTAACATGGCAATGGTGGGGATTTATTTTATCAAAGAAACGAAAATTTTATTCGAAGCCTTAGATGCTGTTTTGCAAAAAGAGCCCATGCCGTCCGGTGAATACCCTTTAACCAATGCGCTTGAATTCATGATTTGTAACAACGGAGTTCGTTTTGATGCCTTTAAGGTAAATACCTGGTTTGATTGCGGAAAGAAAGAAACCCTTTTGACAACTAATGCGACTTTATTGAAAAAAACGGACAACCGCAGTGCAGAAGCTCAACAGGATACTGTTATTATTCATCCGGTAAGCATAGCAAAAGGTTGTGTAATCAAAAACTCAATTATAGGGCCGAACGTTACTATTGGAGAGTCTACCAAAATTGAATTTTCAATTATTAAGAATTCAATTATTGGTTCTTATGCCGAACTGGAAGATGTTCTTTTGCATGGTTCTATCATTGGTAACGACGCATTTGTAAGAGGAAGCAGTCAAAGTCTTAATATCGGTGACAATACAGAAATCGATTTGCGATAAATGATTCAAAGTAGGTTAAAACGGTTCTTCCTTCAGTTTCTATTGCTTATAATTTTCTATTTTATAAGCCGGTGCATTTTCACAGCAATTAACCTGAAAGAGTTTGACGGCTTGGCCTTCTCTGAGTTTTTGAAAATTTCTTTCTACGCACTTCGCTTCGATATTGCTGCAATTCTCTCTGTTAATTGCTTGTACATTTTTTTGTTGTTTATTCCTTTTCGCCCCCTTCATTCATTATGGTGGGAAAGGGCGAATCAGTTGATTTTTATTTTTTTAAATAGCCTTGCTTTCTTATTTGAATTCGCAGATTGGGCTTATTTTCCTTACAACAAAAAGCGGGCTACAGCAGATGTATTGGATTTGATAAGCCGAAAAGCTGATTTTTTAAATTTGCTTCCAGGCCTGTTGGTAGATTTTTGGTTTGTGCCAATCGGTGCTCTCCTGATGTTGGTTGTTTTTATAAAAATAAATAATAAAATTGTTTCACGAACCTCCTCGCCTGCAGTAGGGAAAAATGATTTTTGGAAGTCAGTAATACTGTTTGTTTGTGTTGCTGGTCTTAGTATAACTGGCATACGCGGTGGAGTTCAATATGTTCCGATTGGCATCAGAAATGTAAGAGAATGCGTCGATAGTAAATATGCAGCAATTGTTTTGAATACGCCCTTCTCTGTCATTTCGAGTTTTCAAAATGAACGACTGGAAGAAGAGGTTTATTTTGATCAGGAAACATTGAAAAAATATCTCAACACCACAAAAAACTATTCTGGTCGGGACTTTAAAAAGAAGAATGTTGTCGTAATTATTTTAGAGAGTTTTTCAAAGGAATTTACAGGAATCGGGGGCATGAAAAGTTATACCCCGTTTTTGGATAGCCTGATGAAGCAATCTCTGGTATGTACGAATGCCTTTGCAAATGGAAACAGATCAGCTGATGGAATTCCGGCAATACTGGCGGGCATTCCAACTCTGCAGGAAGAACCGTTTACCACTAATATTTATGGTGCAAATGCGATAACTTCTCTGGCAAACCTGTTGTCAAAAAAGGGATATAGTTCTGCATTTTATCACGGTGGGTCGAATGGCACAATGGGTTTTGACTTGTTTGCACGAAACGCTGGGTTTCAGCATTTCAAAGGAAGAAACGAATATCCTGTCCAGTCAGATTATGATGGTCATTGGGGTATTTGGGATGAACCCTTTTTACAATATGCGGTCGGCGATATTTCAACAACTTTAAAGGAACCTTTTATAGCTTCAATTTTTACATTAAGTTCTCATCAGCCGTATAAAGTTCCTGAAAAGTACAAAGGCAAATTTCCCAAGGGCGATTTGGAAATTCATGAAACAATCGGTTATGCAGACTATGCTCTTGCAAGGTTTTTTGCATCGGCAAAAATGCAATCCTGGTATAATAATACCTTGTTTATAGTAGTGGCTGATCATTGCTCTCCACTTTCAAATGACGATTACTATCATTACCAGCAAGGACGTTTTGCCATACCGATCGTTTATTTTTCTCCAGAGGATACTTCATTAAAAGGAACTAATGAAAACATCACCCAGCAAATTGATATCCTTCCTTCGGTAATGGATTATCTGGATTTTACCGATTCGTTTTTTGCCTTTGGCAACAGCATTTTTTCTGAAGCGGAACATAGATATACAGTTCAGCATTGGAATGGAGAAATACTATGGACAATGGATGATTACTTCCTTCATGCCTGGGGGCAAAATCCGGATGGCTTTTATGATGCAATAAATGACAAATTGAATAAGACCAATCTGCTTAACAGTAAAGATTCACTTGTAAAGCAACACTTTAATTATTTAAAATCATTCAGGCAGTCTTATAATGATGCAATGATTCATAATAAGCTAAAGCTTAAATAATTTTAGAGATGATTCCCTTACATTTGCTTCACTAATAAAAATTAATTTATCAATGATACATGCACATAGTTTTCTGCGTTGGGTAGTTTTAATTCTGGCTTTACTTACCATCATTAAGAGTTTCAGTGGAATGTCTAATAAAAAAGCATTTGGTGCCGCTGACCGGAAGATGCCTTTGTTTTTTATGATATCAATGGACATTCAACTTTTGTTAGGTCTTGTGCTTTATTTTACCGGTGCCTGGGGTGTGACAAATATTCGAAACCAGGGAATGTCGAATGTGATGAAAGATAGCGTTAGCCGGTTTTTTGCTATTGAGCATACTGTCGGAATGTTCCTGGCAATCATCTTTGCGCACGTAGCATTTGCTGCCACAAAAAAGCAAATGGATGATACCGCGAAATTTAAAAGAATTTTTATTTTTTCATTGCTGTCATTGTTAGCAATATTGGTATCAATCCCCTGGCCTTTCCGCGAGATGATTGGTCGCCCTTTATTCCCGGGAATGTAATTTTTACATGATTCGAAAAATACTACAACCCTTTTATACAGGGTATGTGATTTTAATTTTTACGGCAACACTTTTTATAGTGTTGCCCTTTTATTTGTTGTTTAGTATTCCAAACAATAAAGTATACCGAAAAAAAATGTGGATGCTTTCCCGAATTTGGGCGCGGGTATGGCTATGGCTTACTGGAATGCCAGTGCGGTTATATGGCAGAATTCCTGATGATGACAGATATGTAGTTGTATCAAACCATGTTTCATATCTGGATCCGATTGTAATTTTTGATGTATTGCCCTGGTATTTCAGGCCTCTTGCAAAAAAAGAGCTTTCAAAAGCTCCGGTGTTCGGATTTATTTATGGTCAAATGGCCCTGATGGTTGACAGGAGTAATCCATACAGCCGGGCAAAAAGTATGCGTCTCATGTGGCGTGCCTTAAGGAACGAGTGTAGTATTTTCCTTTATCCTGAGGGAACTTTCAATGAAACGGCCGAACCAATGAAATCCTTTTATGATGGAGCGTTCAGGTTGGCTATCAATTCCGGCAAACCGATACTGCCAATTCTATTTCCGGATACCAAAGAACGATGGCATTATAGCCACTGGTGGAAGATCTGGCCTGGCAGAAATCGGGCATGCGTATTACCGGTAATACAAGTAGCAGGACTAACTTTAGAACATTTGGAGGAGTTGAAAAATACCGCACATTCCATGATGAGTGAGGCTATGACAAATATTATAAAACAGGATTAGTATAATCTTGTAAGCATTTAATAAAATTATGAAAGCATAAACCCGCATTATAGCTGTAATATGCACCGCGGTGTTCTTGCACCAATGACAAAAATAGAATGCGGAAATTTTTTAAAATCACTTTGTACATCCTGGGAAGCATCTTTCTGTTGCTTTTTATTGCTGTGCTTTTTATTATCAGTCCGCCTGGTAAAAGGTTTGTAAGAGATAAGGCGCTGGCCTTTCTCCGTGGCAAATTAAAAACCGAGGTTTATATCGGTGCTGTTGAATATTCTTTCCCAAAAATGGTAGGTCTCCGCGACGTTCTTTTGAAAGACCAAAATAAAGACACGCTATTATCAGTTCATCTGCTGAAGGTTGATATTGACATGCTGAAACTCATTAACAGCAAGGTTTCTGTTAATGATCTTGTGTTGGAAAACGTGTATGCAAATGTTCATCGCAACAAGCCTGATACCAACTACAACTTTACGTATATCATTGAAGCTTTTGCATCAAAAGATACAAGCGCCACACCCAAACCAAAAGATACCACATCTTCTCCTTTTGTTTTTGATGTAGGAACTGTCAATTTGAAAGATATTCATATCCGGTTTGACGATGGCACAGGAGGAATTAATCTGGCTCTTGATTTGCAACAATTAAAAGTCAGAATGAAAGAGCTGGATCCGGCACAAATGGTTTTCCGTTTGAAAAGCTTATCAGTAAAGGGCTTGAGGTCTTCGTTTATTCAGGATACATCTTTGATTGTAAGCAATGACACTACGCAATCAAAGCCATTAACATTAGCTGCCGATGAGTTAGACCTGAAAGATATAGCCTTCAATTTTCAAAGTAAGCTTACGAATTTTTTCTTCGATCTGAACATGAAAAATTTGTTGGCTCACCCTGACAACATTGACCTGGATAAACAAAGGATTGATGTAAAAGATCTGGTGTTGGATAATACAAATGCCAAAGTTGTTATTGGTAAATATTCATCCGTTCCGGAAAAAGTAGAAGACATTGTTGATACGCTAAATCAACAAGGCTGGACAATCACCGTTAAAAAAATCAAACTTGCCGGGATTGATTTTGCAATGGATAATGAAAATCTCCCCAGACAGAAAGAGGGAATCGATTATGGCCATCTGGGCATTTCCTCTTTAAACTTTAAAGCTGAAAAAATTGATTATTCAGACGACGCTATTTCAGGGAATGTTCAACAATTATCATTGAATGAGAAAAGCGGATTGTCTGTACAGGAGTTGCGGACAAACTTTTTTTACAACGACACTATTGCCCGTCTGAATAAACTCTACCTCAAAACACCGTATACCGTTTTGCAGGATAATATAATTGTAAAATATCCTTCTATAGCTTCTTTGAGTAAAAATCTGGAAGCCTTACAATTGAATGTTCAGTTGAAAAACTGTGTGGTTGGTATGCAGGACGTTTTGTTGTTTGCTCCTCAGCTTCGTCAGCAGGAAATGTTTAAAAATCAGACAAAGTCTTCTTTTAAATTCGATGCCTTATTAAATGGTTTTATGAACAATCTGGACATTACCCGATTTCATTTAACTGCGTTGAAAAGTACAGAAATTGATTTGAAAGGAAAGCTTACCGGTTTGCCTGATGCAAATAAGTTGGGGTATAATTTTGATATTCAAAAATTGATTTCCACAAGAAATGATCTTAATGATTTCATTCCTGCAAAAGCCCGGGAGAACGTAAGGCTTCCGGACGCATTCAGTATTAACGGTAAGCTTTCCGGCACAGCAAAAGATTATTATCCCAACCTTAGTCTTAAAAGTACGGATGGTAATGCAACGATAAAGGGTTTGTTGAGAATGTCGAAAGGAGAAGGACGTGAAATTTATGATTTAATCGTACAAACAGAATCACTCAATATTGGCAGGATTATCAAAAAGGATACACTTGCCGGACCGGTTACCGCATATTTAAAAGTTAAAGGAAATAGTTTTGATGTAAAGAAAATGACAGCGGAAATTAACGGTTCGGTTAAATCTGCTATGGTAAAAGGTTATGCTTATCGCGATGTAAATTTTGATGGAAAAATGGCCGCGCAGCAAGGTAATTTACATTTGGTGTCTGCCGATCCTAATGCGCATTTGACGATGAATGCTGTTGCGGATTTTCGTAACAAGTATCCTTCTTTTCTGGCCGATTTGATTATTGATAGCATGGACTTGCAGGCATTAAAGTTCTACAAAGAGCAAATGCGGATTCAGGCCAATATTCATGCAGATGTGCCTGAACTGAATCCCGACTATCCCGATGGAGTGGTAACAATTAGAAATCCGGTAGTTGCAGCCAATTCTGCTGTTTATGCGCTCGATAGCATTTATGTTTCCTCAAAACCCAATGCCGACAGCGGACAAAATATTGTAGCCAACCTGGATTTCATGCAAGCAGCTATCAGCGGAAAAATTCCTTTGGCAAAAATTCCGGCGGCTATTCAGGAACATATTGACCGTCATTATAAAATGGAAAAAGCAAAAGATTCTATGTCTGTTGCGAAAGCTGTTACAAAAGACAACTCGGATTCTGCAAAAGTTCCATTGCCATCAGCTTATAATTTAAATGTAGCAGCAACTATTTATAACAATCCGTTTCTGGAAGCATTTTTGCCGCAAATGAAACGACTGGATACAGTAAGGATTAATGCGTCGATGAATGAAGCAAGCCTTGATTTAACTGCATCTGCACCACAGGTTATTTATGGAGAAAATAATTTACAGGGTTTCAATCTTGTACTTACTGAAAGAGATTCGGGTCTGAATTATAATATGGAGCTCGATCGTTTTTCGCAGGGAAAATTGCAATTGCTGAATACCACTGTTGTTGGAAAAGTTGACGCTAATCTTATTGCTGCTGATATTAAAACAGAAGACGAAGCAGGCAAAAAAAGATTTGCTATCGGTGCAACACTTCAAAAAGAAGGCACAAATCAATCCCTTTCATTGAAAGAAGGTTTGATGCTGAATTATACAAACTGGAATGTAGCACAACCAAATAAAGTGGTTTTTGGTGCGGAAGGATTTTATGTTCAGAATGTCAGCCTGACCGGAAACGGAGCCACCATTGCGGTTAACAGTGAAACACCTGTTTTTAATGCACCAATCAACGCGAGTATTGATAATTTTCATTTGTCTGACATCATGGAAATGGTTTCCGGAGACACGCTTTTTGCAGATGGCGTACTGGCCGGAAAAGCTCAGTTGAAACAAATGAAACCTGCCCCGCTTGTTGAAGCAAATTTTACAATTAATCAACTTTCGGTTTTAGAAGACACAATTGGAAATGTTGTTCTGAAGGCAGCAAATTCAGACGCCAATACAATTAATGCACAACTGGACGTGAGCGGAAATGGAAATGACATCCAGGTGAAAGGAGATTATTATACCAAGCTTGTAAACGGAAACAATTTCAATTTTACACTTTTGCTGAATGCGCTTAACCTGAAAACATTTGAAGGACTTGCGCAAAATCAAATAAGAAACAGCTCTGGTTTTGTAAAAGGAAGAATTACTGCGAAAGGAACCGTTGCTAAGCCACTCGTAGAAGGAACCATTAATACGCATAATCTTAAAACAACAGTCTCCGCTTTGAATGCAACATTTAAAATGCCTCAGGAGAAAATAATTTTGAGTGAAAATGGCATTCGCTTTGACCAGTTCAAAATATTGGATAGTTCAGGCCAGGCGGCAACAATCAATGGAAGTATTCTGACAAGCGACTATAAAAATATGATGCTTGACCTGCAGGTGAAAGCAAAAAATTGGAAAGCACTTAGCTCAACCAAAGTTGACAATAAAGTGTTTTATGGTAATCTGATTTTTACCACAAATCTCAATATCGATGGAAGCCTGACCAAACCAAATGTGAATGGCAGCCTTAATATTCAGAAAGGAACGAATGTCACTGTAGTTCTGCCGGACAGAGGATTGGCGTTGGAAGATCAGGCAGGAATTGTGGTTTTTGTTGATAAGGATTCTACCTCAAAGCTAAAACCAATACCGGCAAAAGATTCTACGTTGATTGCAAATTTGTCTCCGGGTTCGGAAATAAATATGAATATTACCACAGACGAAGAAGCGGAGTTCAATGTTATCATTGATCAGGCAACCGGGGATTTTTTGAGTGTTCGTGGTAAAGCAGCATTGAATACTTCTATCGATAGAGGGGGTAGTTTTTCTCTGAATGGATTATACGAATTGCATTCGGGCGCTTATCAGCTGAATTATAATCTGATCAAACGAAAATTTGATATTCAGAAAGGTAGTACCATCACATTCGCCGGCGATCCCCTTGCTGCAGAAATGAATGTGACGGCTATTTACAAAGCAAATGTTTCTCCTTACGATTTAGTTGAAAAGCAAGTGCCCGACGCTTCACAGCTTATTTATTACCGCCAGGCTCTGCCTTTTAATGTTGAGATGCATATGAAAGGGCCAATGCTTGAGCCGGATTTAAATTTTGATATTGTCCTTCCGGAAAACACTACTTATCGTATTTCTTCGGAAGCAGTTCAGTTGGTGCAGGCGCGGTTAAGTCAATTACGAATTGATACATCAGAATTGAATAAGCAAGTTTTTGCATTGTTGATTTTAAAGCGATTTATTACAGATGATCCTTTCTCGTCTGGTAGTGGGAATTCGGCGGAGTTTGCTGCAAAGCAAAGTGTAAGCCGTTTCTTAGGCGAACAGCTGAATCAGTTTGCCAATCAATTGATAAATGGAATTGATCTTTCTGTTGACCTTGCTTCTACCGAAGATTATACATCAGGGCAACGCAGAGAACGGACTGATTTAAATGTTGCTGCTTCAAAACGTTTACTGAATGATCGTTTGAAAGTTACTATCGGAAATAATTTTGAACTCGAAGGCCCGCAAACGCAAGGGAACAATCAAAGCTCTTTAATTCCCGGTAACCTTGCAATCGATTATAGTCTTTCTGCAGACAACAGGTACATGATGAGGGCATATCGCCAAAATCAGGATCAGGGCGTTATCCAGGGCTTTGTTACAGAAACAGGATTGAACTTTATTGTAAGCTATGACTACAATAAGTTTAAAAATCTTTTTATTAGCAAGAAGAAAATGGAAATGCGCAGGAAACAACGTCAAGAAAAACAACAACCCATTACAACAGTAAAATAATGCAATCTGCCGGCCGTCAAATATTTTTCTATACTTTTCTTGCAATGTTTGTCTTATTGCAGTCTTGCAGTAATACAAAGAAATTGCCTCAGGGCGAATCCTTGTACCTTGGTTCCACAGTTCGTATAAATGACAAAGCTGCATCCAAAAAGGAGCGTAAATTATTGCGCAAAGATTTGAACGATGCGGTAAGGCCTGTGCCCAACAAAAAGTTTCTTGGCATGAGAATCAAACTGCGTTTGTACAATTTTGCAGGAGAACCTAAAAAGCCAAAGGGATTAAAAAACTGGTTGCGCAATAAAGTTGGAGAACCACCTGTTCTTGCAAGTAGTGTAAACATTGCATATGACGAAAAACTGCTCAAAAATGCTTTGCAAAACCGCGGCTATTTTTTTAACACTGTTGCAGGCACAATGGAAGTAAAAAGAAAAAAGGCAAAATCATATTTCGATATCACAACCGGTTATCAGTATAAAATCCGTGAAACTAATTTTCTGGACGATTCTTCCTCTCAGGTTGCAAAAGAGATAAATTCCAGCTCCGGAGCAACTCTTCTTAAGAAAGGCGCACCTTATAATCTTGAATTGATAAAAGGCGAACGTTTGCGAATTGAAAAAAATCTGAAAGAAAAAGGGTATTATTTTTTCAAACCCGATTATCTTTTTATCGAAGCTGATACGACAGTCGGAGATCATTTGGTAGATATGCGTATGCGTATTAAAAGAGATTCGGTTCCGGAAAATGCTTATAATGTTTACCGCATTAATGATATTTATTTGTATACAAATTATCAGCTCAACCGTAATAACAGAGATACAAACAGAAGTGATGCCGTGCTTTACGAAGGCATTCATATTATTGATAAAAGAAAAAAATACAGACCGTTTTTATTCAGGGATATGCTGATATTTCAATCAGGTGATGTTTATAACCGTACACGACAAAACACTTCGATCAGCAGGCTTTTAAATCTGAATACTTTCAAATTTGTAAAAAACAGGTTTGATCCTGTTGGAGACACCTTGCTGGATGTGTACTATCATTTAAGTGCGTTTCCTAAAAAGTCGCTGCGGTTTGAAATTGGTGCAAATACACAAAACGACAGTCGTGCCGGTTCCGAACTGAGTGTCAGCTGGCGAAACAGAAATACATTCCGTGCCGCTGAAGAATTTATGGTGAAGCTAAACGGAGGGTTCGAAACACAATATACCGGTATAGCGCAACAGCCAAGCATTTACACCGTTGGGGGTCAGGTCGGGTTTTCATTTCCTTATTTCGTTGTTCCGTTTGCGCACATTCAATCAAACAGTGTTGTTGTTCCACGTACTATTGTTAAGGCTAATTATAGTTACGAATCTCAGCAAGGTTTGCTACGTATCAATTCATACAAATTATCGTTCGGCTACAACTGGAAAGAAACAATCCGTAAGGAACACCAGTTATACCCATTCAATATTAATTACGTGAAAACCGACACTTTTAGCAGCCTTGCAACTCAGGCTACTTATGCCAACCTCTTGTTTAATGGTTTGATTATTGGACCGACGTATGAGTTTACGTATAACACACAGGTTAGCGGTACAAGTCCCGATAATTATTATTTTGATGGTTTAGCTGACTTTTCGGCCATTGTTATTGGCGCAATTCAGAAGGCAGATTATCAAACTAACCCACAGGAAATTCTTGGACAGACCTACGCTCAATATGCTAAGTTTCAAACGGATTTCAGGTATTATCATCGCTATCCTAACGAGAATATCTGGGCTAACCGGATATTGATTGGTGCAGGTTTGCCTTATGGGAATTCATCTCAGCTACCTAACATTAAGCAGTTTTTTAGTGGTGGAAACAGCAGTCTTCGCGGATTCAGGTCGCGCCTGGTTGGTCCGGGCACCTTCAATGAAAAACAGGAAAAAGGAACGACAAATTATATTCAGACTTTAGGAGATTTAAAGTTAGAACTCAATTCTGAGATGCGCGTAAATGTGTATAAGTTTTTCAAAATGGGATTCTTCGTTGATGCCGGGAATATTTGGTTGTACAACGATAATCCGGCTTTTCCAGGTGGCAAATTCAGTAGTAAATTCCTGCGCGAACTGGCGGCTGATGCAGGTTTGGGGTTGCGATTTGATTTTAAAATTTTAATGCTTCGTTTAGATTTGGCTATTCCGGTAAGAAAGCCATGGCTGCCGGAAGGCGAACGCTGGGTATTTAAGCAAATTGATTTTGGTTCACCGGAATGGCGCAGCGATAACCTGATTTTCAATCTCGCAATTGGATATCCGTTTTAATCTTTGTGCAATAATTTTACTCTTTTCAACTCAATCAGATTCATTGGATTACTTGAAAATCCCTGCACATTGTTTTGGGTAAAATGCATCAGCTGATCGTAAAATAATGGCACCAGCGGCGCATCCGATATGGCAATACTATCCATTTCGCGATAAACTTTATACCGGACTGAGTCAGGCAAATTCATGCTTGTATTATATCGTTCATCAAAAACAGGATTATGATAGCGGGTATAGTTTGGTGGTGCCGGAAATGTGCTGTTGAAAAAGGCAAGATATGTTTCTGCATCCGGATAATCGGCAATCCATTGTGCCCTGAAAAACAAAGCCTGGGACCGGCTCATTTGTTGCTTCAAAATATTAGGCTGCATGATTTCTATTCTCGCAGGAATGCCCACTTCGTTTAATTGTGTTGCAATGAAGTTGACAATGTCTGCGTAGTTTTCAGGAGTAAGGATTGTTATAGGCTCAAGTCCTTTCCCATTTGAAAAGCCTGCTTCTGATAACAGTTGCCGTGATAATTGGGGTTGATAATTATATCCATAAGTTGCAACGCTGTCAAAACCACCAATGCCGGGAGGAGTAAAGCCTCCGGTTGCAGGAATTCCAATTCCATTTTTAAAGTAAGTAATAATTTTTTTCCGGTCGATAGCATAATTAATGGCCTGCCTCACCAGTTTGTTTTTTAAGGAGGAATGCAATAAAAGCGGATTGCTGGTGTCTGTTAAAAAACCAAGATATTCTGTATTGAGATAACGGCTTTTTTTGAGTTGAAAATTTTTAGCGTATTCAGGTTTTAACATGCCATCTTTTCGAAGGATTAAATCTTTGAACGACCCGTCAATACTATGGGTGAAATCAATTTTGCCTTGCATAAACAACAGGAATTCCGTTGCTTTGCTGTCATAGAAACTGAGCTGAATTGCATCAAGATATGGCAGCTTTTGTTGGGAGTTATCAGACTCCCAATAGGATGTGTTTTTATGAAATAATAGAATGTTGCCTTCATCCCAGCTTTTAAATTGAAAGGGTCCTGTCCCACAAGGATGACTTCTAAAGTCCTTTCCAAAATGTTCTGTCACTTCCCGGGGGACAATACTGCAATAAGGCATACTCAACATCGCCAGCATCGGACGGAACGGAGTCGATAAATGCAGGATGAATGTGCTGTCATCTTTGGCTTCGAAGGCGGATGGTCCTGAAACGTGGCCGTTAAAAATCCAGGCGCCGGAAGATGCAATTTCAGGATTGATTATTCTTGAAAAGCTATACGCCACATCTGCTGCGGTCATTTTTCTTTGGCCTTTGAACAAAGAATTCGGATGAAAAAAGACATTGCTTTGTAAATGGAATGTGTAGGAGAGCCCATCCTGGCTTATGTCCCAGCTCTTTGCCAGCGATGGTTGGATGTATAGATTGGTGTCCGTTTCTACCAAAGTATTGTACAACATATGGGTAGTCCACATCGTGTACAAATCTTTTGAATATGCTGGGTCAAGAGATTCAAGGCTTCCGCTTGAAAGATTAAGATGGAATATTTGCTTGTCTTTTTTCGAAACATTTTTTTGTCCGCAAGACGCAGATGCAAGGCTATAAAGGACAAAAATGTGTAGTAAATATTTGCGCATACAATTACGCAAAGATTAGTTTTTCTTTTTGTAAACGGGCACTGTTGAGCAAGGTTCTCCATACATCAGGGACTTGGCCACAGGCTGCAGTAATGCTGTTATCGCAACGTAGGCTTCGGCAGGGGCCGAAACGTCACCACAACCTTTTATCACCAGACGTTTTTCTGCAAATTCACTGGTGTCGATTTTTGAAATGGACTCAAGCGTTAAGTGGTGTTGCAATGCTTCCCTGGAACCATAAAAAACCGATAAGGCAACCTGCTGAAGATTTGACGCAGCAAGCATATTGGCCCACATCGGGATAATGGCATCAACACTGCAGAAAATATAAACATGCTTTCCTTCAAATTGTTTCCAGTCGAATTGCTTCAAGGCTTCGCGATAATCCTTTTCCTTTAAAATCATTTCTCTGAAAAGGAATGGTTTTAAGTCAAAGCCGGCCATGCTGCTTTCTGATGGCATGTAATGTGTCAGGTCAATTGTTACAATACCACTCTCCGCTACTTTATTTACTAAGGTCTCCATATTTCTGTTGCTAACGAAGCTCAAAGTTACTGCTTAAGAGTCAAAAGGATTATTACATACGTTTATAAGCGGATAAAATTATTATGCCTGACGTATTTTTGTACCTATGAAATTTCAGCTCGAAATCAATATTCCTTGTTTGACTACACCGATAAAGTATACCGATAATATCCTGCTGATCGGATCTTGTTTTACCGAGCATATGGCTGACAGGCTTTCGCAGCATCGGTTTCGGGTTTTAAGCAACCCGCATGGGATTTTGTTCAATCCGTTGAGTGTGGCCAGTAGTCTTGATAGCTATTTAAATGGGAAACTTTATACAGAGGGTGATTTGTTTTATCTGAATGAATTGTGGAATAGTTGGGAGCATCACACCCGTTTTTCTGATATAGATGCAGAAAAAGCGCTTCAGCAAATAAACGAGACTCAGGCCGCAGCGGGTGGTATGATTGAAAAAGCTGACTGGATAATGATTACACTCGGCTCTGCTTTTCAGTATTATTTGAAAGACGGTGATAAGCCAGTTGCTAATAATCACCGAGCGCCCGGACAATGGTTTGAAAAGAAGTTATTGACCATTGCCGAAATAACCGGAGTGCTGAGCAATACACTTTGCTTACTTCAACAAAAAAATCCCAAAGCGAAGGTATTGTTTACAATTAGCCCTGTCAGGCATATCCGTGATGGAGTTGTGGATAATAATAGGAGCAAAGCGCGCCTGATAGAAGCGGTACATGAATTGTGCTGTCAGTTTTCTTTCGCACATTATTTTCCCGCTTACGAACTTGTGATGGATATTTTGCGTGATTATCGTTTTTTTGATGTGGATTTTGTTCATCCCAATTATGCCGCCACTTCTTTTGTTTGGGAAGAATTTGTAAAGGCGTGTATTGACCCTGATACTGCAAAGCTGATGAAAGAAGTGCTGGAAATAAATGCTGCTCAAAATCATCGCCCACGGTTCCCTGAAACGCAAGCGCATCAGGAATTTTGCAGGAAATATTATGAGAAGGCATTTAACCTGCAGAAACAATTTCCTTTTCTTGACCTGAAGGAGTCAATCCTTTATTTGAGTAGTCCTATTCAGGGATAATAATCACTTTTTTCTGGCGGTTGATTGCCGTGAAATATCCCATCCCGTTGTTGGAAATGTTTGAAATAGGGTTGGCTGGCGTTTGGGCATTTCCGGAAGCGTTTTCTAACGTATAAAAGAAATCGTACGTGCTTTTATCGGTGCAATCCATAAATATAGTCACCGTGTCTTTTGGGTCAATGGAGACCGTCTGGCTAAACAATGGGCGCGAATTTTCTTTGCCATCGCTGATAAGGTCATCCCAGGCCTGGTAAGCTTTATCAAGACTGTCGTTTGCCTGAACAGAAAAGCGGTAATAATTTTTCACACCAGCAGGGTCTGTAAAGACCGGGATTACCTGCACAAAAGTTTCTCCGAAAAAGCTGAAGTTTTGTGTATAAATGCTATCAAATGGTACAATCTGTGGCATTGTGCTGCTTGCGTTATAGGTTTTCCCTTCCACAATTGCGGTAAGATTATAAGTGTGTCCGGGAACACCATAAGTTTTTTGTGTAAGATATTCTCCCGGCTTAATTTCCAATAAAGTGTCCGTCACACCAGCATTAATATCTCTTACAAATACAACCGCATTAGAAATAGGATTGCGGACATTAGCTGCGCTGAAACTATTTGTTTTGCTAATTAAAATAGTGTGTGAAACTAATCCCGGAGCGTCCGAAATGACGCCTTCAATTACAATTCTCTTTTCTGAATCTTTCACATCTACATTAATTACTTTTTCGCAGGAAGTAAAACCTGACAAACTGATGATTGCGGTAAGAATGTAAAAACTGTTTTTCATGTGTTGATATGGATAAAGAAAAAATCTGCGCAAAGGTAGTGCAAAGCTTTACAGCTGCAGGGAATAAGAACGCTCGAATTGTGAAGAAAATTAAAATATTTAAAGGAAGCCAGTTATTGGGGATTGTAATTATATTGTTTTCTTTTAAAAACAAAACCCGCGACATTCGCGGGTTTTGTTAGTTTCTGTCTTCTATTTCTTTAGCCACAGCTTCCAGTGCATCATAAAAAGGTGTCCCATATTTTCGGATAATGGGTTCTTTTAAAAATTGATAGACAGGCACCTGAAGTTTTTTCCCGAGTTTGCACGCGGGTCTGCAAAGTGTTTTGCGAGGTTCATAATTAACCAATTCATATTCCGGTGTTTCGGTAATACGGATAGGAAACAAATGACATGAAATCGGTTTTTTAAAATCAACAATGCCATCGCGATGAGCTTGTTCAATACCACATTTCACCACACCGAGCTGGTCTGTAAAAGCATAAACACAAATGCCGCCATTCACAGTAGGCGTTACCAGGCCGTGTTCGTCGTCAATTACATGAGTTCCCTGCTTTTCAATTTCAGCGATATATTCTGCAGGCAGATAAGGTTTGACTTTCGGATAAATTTCTGCAATGATTTGTGCTTCTTCGGCTGTTATCGGTGCTCCGCAATCTCCATCCACGCAACAGCCGCCCTTGCATTTTTCAAGGTCGCAAACAAATTGTGCACTTACAATATCATCACTCAGTAAAACCCCGTCTATTGCTATCATTAATGTCCTTGTTCGAATGCCAATGCTCCCAAATAACGCTCTGCATCTAAGGCTGCAGCACAGCCGCTACCTGCAGCTGTCACCGCCTGACGATACATTTTGTCCTGCACATCACCGCAAGCAAATACGCCTTCAATATTTGTTTTTGATGTTCCGGGGATAGTGTTGATGTATCCCTCTTCATCCATATCGATGTATCCTTTAAAAATGTCAGAATTTGGTGTATGTCCGATGGCGACAAAGAATGCGCTCAATTCGATGTCCTGCATTTCGTTTGTTTTTACATTACGAATACGCAGGCCGCTCACTTTTTTTTCTCCCAATACTTCCACGGTTTCGCTGTTCCAGTAAATCTGAATATTAGGAGTGTTCAACACTCTTTGCTGCATCACTTTGCTGGCACGCATTTCGTCGCGGCGAACCAACATATGTACTTTGCTGCATAATTTGGACAGATAAAGAGCTTCTTCTGCTGCAGTATCACCTGCGCCTACGATGGCCACTTCTTTGTCTTTAAAGAAAAATCCGTCGCAAACCGCACAGGCAGAAACGCCATATCCATTCAGGCGTTGCTCACTTTCCAATCCCAGCCATTTAGCAGATGCTCCGGTTGCGATAATAATAGAATCTGCTTCTACCCAACGTTCCTCGTCAATCTCAACTTTGAATGGACGAACGGTAAAATCTACTTTAGAAGCCATACCCCAACGGATGTCGGCCCCCATTCTTTTTGCCTGAGCTTCAAAATCTTTCATCATTTGAGGTCCCATTATTCCTTCCGGATAACCAGGATAATTTTCTACATCAGTAGTAATAGTAAGCTGTCCGCCTGGTTGCAGGCCCTGGTATTGTACCGGTTTTAGTCCGGCACGCGATGCATAAATGGCAGCTGTATATCCAGCCGGGCCTGAGCCAATGATCAGGCAATGTATTTTTTCGATTGAGTCCATTATGTGTTGATAAAAAGTATTTTTCTAAAGAGAGATGACTTAAAAAACGTATTTGCCTTCCGGCGTATACATTACTGGCATTAGTTTTTTATAGGTTTCAAAATAATCGTAACCGGCTTTCAGGTTTACCCAGAATTTTTGCTTTTCCTGTTCCGTCTGGTATGCTTTTCCTAAATAATCAAGCCCTTTTTTGTTGAAACGGGTTGGGTAAATATTGATGGGAATATAATTTTGCCCGTTTAGTTTTGAGTTGAGGCAAACAACATAAAGTTCCTGAATTTGTTCATCAGTCATCGGCACGCAACCCACCGTTACGCAACCGCCATGGATATAAATATCGCCGCCCGGTTTCTTTTTGTCGCCCAAAATGACATCAGAATAGTTTGGATAATTGATCAGCATCGAAAGAAAGAAATCGCTTTGTGGGTTGAAATCTTCAATAAAATAAGACCCTTCCGGAACCTGTCTGTCCCCTTCAAATCTTTTTGGCCCTAATATGCCCGACAATGCACAGACCCTATAAATTTTGATCAGTTTATATTGATCTGCAGGGTTTTCGCGAGCCCAAAGTTCCATTTCGTTTTGTGATTTAAATTCGCGTATGTAGATATCCTTTGGTGGATAGCTCAGTGCTTTAGACGTAAAAAGCTTACGAATAGTGTCGTTATACTTTGAATAAGCTTGTGCAACACGCGTAAATGCAAGTTGGCTGTTTCGAAGATTGGTAACGTCTGTCTGTGCAGATGAGGATGCAGAAAGGATTAAAAAGCAAACAATCAGAAAGATGCCTGGCTTGAAAAAATTGAATTTCATTGAGGGATATAGCAACTATTTTATTTGTAAAATTAAATTACAGCCGGTCTATTGATAAAAATACCTCTGTACAACTGATGCACAAAGGTATTTTTTTGGAGTCAAAATATTATCTTAAAAAACTATCCGGTTATTTCACTGTCATTACCAGGATTTTTTGGTTTACGATACCATAATTGTTTTTTACAGTAAACGTATAGCGTTCAGTTCCTGGTTTTTTAAGGGTTGTAAAAGTGTGAGTATATTGAAAAGACACTTGTTCTTCTCCGGTCAGAAACTCTTCATAAACAGTAGTGTCCATACCATTGGCATAAGTGCGCACAATTTCGAAATAACTATTGGGCGTCAGGTCTTCTGCACGGTCAGCCTTTACAGTTATCATATATCTTTTGTCTTGCAAAAGGGTAGAATCTGTGGTGATATAGTCGGTGCCGGAAACAAATTCCAGGCCTGGTTTATTTC
This sequence comes from Chitinophagaceae bacterium, assembly GCA_041661485.1. GTDB lineage: Bacteria > Bacteroidota > Bacteroidia > Chitinophagales > Chitinophagaceae > Rurimicrobium. The sequence continues at coordinate 74,010 of JBAZUJ010000009.1, read as the reverse complement.
CAACCTCAATTGTTTTGCGGCAGGAAGAAACACCCAAAACGACAAGCAATGCAGCCAATGTGGCTAATAAAAGTGAACGATGTTGCATTAAAATTATAATTTTCGTTGGCTAAGATAATGAAATTAATTCCGAACATACAATAGTTGGGCTCCCAACACGGTATGTTTTTTTAAATTGATTCAATATTTCCACTGTTTAGCGTCACTCTGTCGGCGAGCCAGCTTTTGCGCAATGGTACCAGCCAGGCTTCCTGTAATTCCTTTTTAGTATAAATGACATTGTTGAACAAATAGGTGTCGCCATTAATAAAACCTTTATCAATTGCATATTGTATCTGGCTAAGTGGCAGCATTTCTGCTTTTTCTTTGCGCAGAAAGGTAATACTCAAGCGGTCAAACATGTTAACAGTGTACTGGCGCTCAATGCTTTTGATTACTTTTACGGAAGAATCTGTGCTGCAGCCGCTTACACCAACTTCGGTTTCGTCTGCCATAATAACAACAAACTGTCCGAACAAAACTTTTGCCCAGCCTTTCACCGGCGCTCCATGCGCTGTCCATTGCGTATAAAATTGTTCCAGCTGCTCGTTGATTTCATTTTGCTCTTTTTCTATAAACGCTCTGCTGCTTTGATAAATCCACACGCGGGACTGATCTGAAAAGCCTGCAGGCAAAAGTGTTTTTACTTCCTCAATAATCATGTTGCAAAATTAAGGTTTTGAAAGATTGAATTTTCAGATTAACGGAATCCCGTCGAACATATTTTTATTTTCAAAAACAGGGCTTGCCTTAATTTTTTTTTGTTTTTAAAAAAAGCGTTGTATCCTTGCATTAAGAAAAACAAATATCTCGTTTCTCTTTTTCAAAAATAAAGCAGCACTTCGTGCTCAAAACATTTCCCCTTAAAGAAAAAATATTGTCACGCTAACCAATATTTTCTGGTCGTGCCAATACTCAAACTGAAATCACATTTTGTATAGAATTCGTCTAAATGCCATTCAATAATTCCCAACTTAAAGATATGCTCGTGCCCGAGCTTCTTGACCTTATGCGTAGCCGTAATATCCCTGTTGCGGCCGCTTCCGACAAACAAACTTTAATCAAAACGATATTGGAACATCAACAAGATGGCGCTCCTGCCAGTAATGAATCAAACGGAGAAGAAACAGAAAAAAAACGTCGTGTACGTAAGCCGAAGGTGGATAAGCCGGAAGTGGAAGCTGAAATAGAATCGAAAGGAAGTGCAGAGAAAATGACCGGGGTGGTTGAACCAAAGGTTGAAGAAGCTCCGGAAGTTGTTACCGTAATTCCGGATTCCGAAAAACCCGCAGCAGCAGAGGAGCGTCCTATAAAACGTGCACGCAAGCCAAAGGTTGCAGAAGTTATTCCTGCGGAAAAAGCAGTGCAAAATGAAGAAAAGCCGATAGAGCAGCGGTCTGCAGAACAACCGGTAATCAAGGCCGAAACTGCCCTGGCTGTTCCAGAAGAGAAAAATGCAGATGCAGCTCCCGTTGCACCACAACCCCAACAGCGAAATACTGTTCAGCAAAATAACAGACCTCCACGCGCGGAACAATTTGAGCAAAGGAGACCAAAACCCCAGCATGCACCAAACCCAAGGCCCAATCCCAGGCCGGCGGAACAACCACAGGCACCTGTGGCAAAAACAGAACCTCAGGAAACCACAGAAGATTCAGGCATTATTATGCCAACAGAATCAACCAGTGATATTCAGCCGCCGCAGGAAACCATCGTTTCAGACAGGCCGGTTAATCCACAGAATAACCAGCAGAATAACAACCGCAAGCCGCGCGAGCAGCAATATGGTAGTTATAATGTAGAATTTGACGGCGTAGTGCAAAGTGAAGGTGTTTTGGAAATGATGCCTGATGGTTATGGTTTTTTACGCAGCAGTGATTATAATTACCTCAATTCTCCTGATGATATATATGTATCCCCATCTCAGGTAAAATTATTTGGCCTTAAAACCGGTGACACGGTAAAAGGAACAGTCAGGGCTCCAAAGGAAGGTGAAAAATATTTTGCCCTTGTAAAGGTTGATACCATTAATGGTCGCTTACCAGACGAAATTCGTGACCGTGTTCCATTTGATTATCTTACACCACTGTTTCCGTTCGAAAAGCTGAGTTTGTCTACTTCGGGCTCCAATTACAGTACAAGAATTGTTGACTTGTTTACACCCATAGGTAAAGGTCAGCGCGGTTTGATAGTGGCTCAACCCAAGACCGGTAAGACCATGTTGCTGAAAGAAATCGCCAATGCAATAGCAGCAAACCATCCGGAATGTTATCTGATGGTTGTATTGATTGACGAGCGTCCTGAGGAGGTTACTGATATGCAAAGGAGTGTTCGTGCAGAAGTGATAGCTTCTACATTTGATGAACCTGCTGACAAACATGTTAAAGTAGCCACTATCGCACTTCAAAAAGCGAAAAGGCTGGTTGAGGTTGGTCATGACGTTGTTATTCTCCTGGATTCTATCACCCGTCTTGCCCGTGCACACAATACAGTCGCTCCTTCAAGCGGAAAAGTATTAAGTGGTGGTGTGGAGGCAAATGCAATGCAAAAACCAAAGCAATTTTTTGGTGCGGCACGTAAAATAGAAAACGGTGGATCGCTGACAATTTTAGCTACAGCCTTAATTGATACCGGTTCAAAAATGGATGAGGTAATCTTTGAGGAATTTAAAGGGACGGGTAATATGGAGCTGCAACTGGACAGAAAACTTGCCAATCGTCGAATTTATCCGGCAATTGACCTGGTTGCTTCCTCTACACGCCGCGATGATTTGCTGTTTGAAAAGGATGTGCATGGTAAAATATGGATTTTGCGTAAGCACCTTGCCGATATGAACGCAGATGAGGCAATGAATTTCTTGCTGCAACAAATGCGCGGTACAAAGACAAACGAAGAGTTTTTGGCAACAATGAATAAATAATTTTTTTCACCTGTGACGAAGTAATAAAAAATCTTTTTTGATAAAAAGAAAAAAACTTATTACTTTTGCGCAAAATATCTTGGAGTATCATGTTTGCAATAGTAACTATAGCTGGCCAGCAATTTAAAGTTAAGAAAGACGATCAATTGTTTGTGCACAGATTGGCAGGCCAGGTGGGCGATGCCGTAGAATTTCAACAAGTGTTGATGACAGGCGAGGGCGCAAATTTTTCATTTGGCAAATCGGTATCAGCATCAGTAAAAGCTGAAATCGTTGAGCACCTGAAAGGTGACAAAGTAATCGTGTTTAAAAAGAAACGCCGTAAAGGTTACCAAAAATCAAATGGTCATCGCCAGTCGTTGACTAAAATAAAAATTAATGCAATTGCATAATTTTTAAAATTGAATTGTTACATTTGTTTTTAATACAGTAAAAGAATAATAAAAAATGGCACATAAGAAAGGTGAAGGTAGTGTAAGGAATAACAGAGACTCGGAGAGTAAACGTCTTGGCGTAAAAATATTTGGCGGTCAGCCAGCTATTTCCGGTAACATCATCGTGCGTCAGCGCGGTACTGTTTACCATCCAGGAACCAACGTAGGTTTGGGTAAAGATTTTACAATTTTTGCACTTACAGACGGTATCGTTGAATTCCGCAAAACAAGAAATAAAACATTGATTTCTGTAAAAGAAATCACAGCAACAGCTGAGGCGTAACTTACCTCAACTGTTTTGCCATAAAGAGTTTTACTAACCCCAAATTAAATTCCAACGGTTATGGCAACAGCAAAAAAAGCAGCTCCTGCGAAAAAAGCAGCACCTGCACCTGCAAAAAAAGCGGCAGCACCTGCAAAGAAAGCAGCGGCACCAGCAAAAAAAGCAGCACCTGCAAAGAAAGCAGCACCTGCTAAAAAAGCAGCACCTGCAAAAAAAGCAGCACCTGCAAAAAAAGCAGCACCTGCTAAGAAAGCAGCACCTGCAAAAAAAGCAGCACCTGCAAAGAAAGCAGCACCTGCAAAAAAAGCAGCACCTGCTAAAAAAGCAGCGCCTGCTAAAAAAGCTGCACCAGCTAAGAAAGCAGCGCCTGCTAAAAAGAAGTAATTTTATTTTAGCATTTACGAATAAAAAAGAGATTGTTCTAACCCACAGTCTCTTTTTTTTATGTCATAATGTTTCCGTCCAAAAAGAAATGTTGTGTGCCTGATTTTCTCTGATTAACCTTTTGCATTTTGAGGTCATGACACAAGAAAGTCATTGCCAAAGTGATTGATGCTTTTGGCAAGGTTAAAAAAAACAGGAAATTTATTGGATTAATTCAAATGCATCTGTTCGTCAACCTGTAGCTTTTGCTGCCAGCGCCAGGCCGTATCCATCATCTGCGAGAGTTGGTATTGTATTGTCCAGCCCAGTAATTTACGGGCCTTCGAATTGTCGGCATATACGGCTACAACGTCACCTGCGCGGCGCGGACCAAGGATATAATTCAGCTTTTTCCCTGAAACCTCTTCAAATGATTGAATCAATTCCAGCACAGAAACACCATTGCCGGAGCCAAGATTAAAAACTTCGACGGAATCCTTATTCTTCCCCGCAATCAAATATTGCAGCGCTTTGGTATGTGCATTCGCAATGTCCATTACATGTATATAATCACGGATGCAAGAGCCGTCTCGGGTATCATAATCTGTGCCAAAAACTGTCATATCTGCTCTTTTTCCTATGGCAGTCTGGGTGATGACCGGAACCAGGTTTTCCGGTTTTTCCTGTAATTCTCCGATCAGGATAGATGGATGTGCACCCACTGGATTGAAATACCGTAATAAGCTAATGTTTATCCCTTTATTTTGCTGCACAAAATCGGTGCAAATAACTTCTCCGATTTGTTTGGTAAAAGCATAAGGTGATTCTGCAGTGGTAAGCGGTGTCAATTCATCCACAGGTAATTTCGATGCATTACCATATACAGAACAGGATGACGAAAAGACAACATTCGGTACCATATAATCTTTTGCACACTGAAGGATATTGACCAGAGAGTTGAGATTATTGCGATAATACTTCAGTGGTTCAAGTACAGATTCGTTAACGGATTTGTAGGCTGCAAAATGTATTATCCCGATAATGTCCGGGTTTTCAATAAAAATAGCCTGAGTATCGTCGAGATTGGTTAAGTCAACTTTGTAATTTTTTATAGTTTTACCCAGAATTTCTTCTATACCTCCCAACATTCTCAGAGAACCGCGTGACAAGTCATCTACTGAAATTACATCAAAGCCATTATTAACCAGATCAACAATAGTATGGCCACCTATATATCCGCAGCCGCCTGTAACCAAAATTTTTGCACCCTTCATACCACGCAAATTTAAGGTTTATATCAGTTATTGATAGCAAGAAAAATATCTTTTTCTATAGTCATTCCTTCCTTAAGCCAGATGGTTTGAATGCCTAAATCGGAAGCCGCATTTGTGTTTTCTTCGATATCGTCAATAAATAAGGTGTGCTCCGGATTGAAAGAGCATTCGTCTAAAACCCGCTGAAAAAGCGCAGGATTTGGTTTGCGCATTCCTACACGATGGGAATAATAAACTTTGTCGAAAAACACACCTATATTCGGAATGCCGTGCGCCGAATGAAGTGTTTGGTTGAATTGCTGTTCGTGTATTTCATTGGTGTTGCTTAGCAGAACCAGGTCATAATGTAATTGCAGTTGCTGAAGGATTTGCAGCCTCCGTAGCGGAAAATCCAGTAGCAGGGCATTCCAGGCATTAATAATTTCGTGGTCCTGCAGGGGAATGCCGGCGGCGCTTTTGATGGCCTCAACAAATTGTACTCCGCTGATATGGTTTGTTTCCAGCTGATTAAAAATATCCTGCTTAATCAGATTCTGATACACCAAGTCAAAGTCGGGTATTTTCAGCTCCCTTAGTGCGGTATCTGTAAGGCTTGGATTGATATTCAGCAATACATTGCCTAAATCAAAAATGATATGTTTTATACCTTTTATCATTCCGCAAAAATAATTCGTTTAGCCTTATGTTTTTGGTTAAAATCTCCTACATTTGCAATCCAATTTGCTGAAAAGCGAATGGGCCTATAGCTCAGTTGGTTAGAGCACCTGACTCATAATCAGGTGGTCCTAGGTTCAAGTCCTAGTGGGCCCACTTGATAATCAATGGTTTACGAGAAAATCTCTTGTAGACCATTTTTTATTTGCACACCATTTGCACACACTAAAAAAATTATTTTTAACTTAAAATCTTATTCACAAAGACGTTGAGGTGGTTCGTTGGCCCATTTTGACTTCTGGATAGGTATTGTATAGTAAAGAAATGTTTTTTCCGTACAGCTTATCTCTTCAATTTATTCGTCGATAAAACTGTCTAATCGGTTTAAGTTTAAAATTCTACCAGTAAAATTCATATCATCAGTAAAATTCCAGGACCAAATTCTACAACGCATATCGAAAGGTGATTGCACAATGTCAACTCCTTCAAAAATCATATCCACAATCAATTCTTTACAAGGAATACCATTATACAAATGACCAGGTATATGTTCGCACGCTTTAATGTTAATGCCACAAATGTTACAGTTAGCGCGCTTCACTATCATAACAGGGCTTAAGTATACTCCTTTGCCAAAACAATCATAGAAACAACGCTCCAATCTTTTTAAGGTCGAAAAAAGATCATCAAAATATCTTACTTCACTATGCGAATCAAAAATATCTAACCGTTCCTTTGCATCCCATAATAATTGCCAGATTGCTTCAGTTTTCTTATGATTATTTGGCCAAGCCATATATCGTTACTGCGCCTTTCTTTTGTTGAAATGTCTAGTCCCAAATCAAATGAATTCGCACATTTTACTCCTTTCGATTTAAGGATTTTGCTTAAGGTGATAGCATCTTGAGCGTCAAACAATTCATTTGATTCTATTATGATTTTATTAATAAGGGTACAATCGAAAGAAAACTATTTTAGAGAATTTAAAAATTTCAGAAGCGTTATTTTGTCTCGAATTTTTAAAAATAAATCCTATACATTTGCACCGTTAAAAATTTTAGTCAAACTCCAATTTTATACTTTAGGAAATGAAAAAAACCTCATTATTTACGTCAGTAACATCATGCAATATACTTGCAGTTGCCGGACGTGGGTTTTTTGCTGGCTCTCTAACGGGTTCGGTTTTTTGCAGTCGCGCTACTACCTATATGTTGCGACGTTGATAGTTCGTATTCCGGCAATTTCTTGTTGAAGAAGCTACATCCATAGCTTTCAAAAATTATTTACTTATTGGTCTGTGTAGTTAGCGCTACAGAGCATCTTCTTGTCTTTACAATTTTAATATTCATTAGAATGACTCCAAACTTTAGTGTATTGGTGGCATCGGCCCGTCATATACATTATGCCGCCATCATCTGCGATGAAATGGCCTCATCGGCGCTTGCCCGTGGTACAGGAATTGCAAAACGTACTCCCGAATATATCCAGCAAAAAATGATTGAGGGCAAATCAGTCATCGCCTTTTCTCCGAATGGTTCTTGGGCTGGTTTTTGTTATATCGAAAGCTGGAGCCATGGCGAATATGTTGCCAATTCAGGACTGATTGTCGCACCTGATTTTAGGAAAAGCGGGATTGCAAAACAAATAAAGAGAATGGTGTTTGAGTTGAGCAGAACACTATATCCGGAAGCAAAAATATTTGGACTAACAACAGGTTTGGCTGTGATGAAAATCAATAGTGAACTGGGTTATAAGCCTGTTACATATTCGGAACTAACGAAGGATGATGCCTTTTGGCAAGGGTGTAAAAGTTGTGTCAACTACCCGATATTGGAGAGTAAAGAAAGGAAAAATTGTCTTTGCACCGCTATGCTATTTGATGTTGCAACGAAGGGCGAAAATGACTTGGTGCAAAAATCACAACAAAAAAAATTGCAGGTACAGACTCTGTTTTTGAAAATTAAAAAGGTAAGAATTTTAAAATGTTTTCCAATTATTCATAACCGTATAAAATCTATAATCCCATGAGTAATCCACTTAAAGTTGTCCTTGCATTTAGCGGTGGGCTAGACACTACTTACTGTGCAATTTATTTAAAAAAAGTACTCAAGCTGGAAGTTCATGCCATCCTGGTTCAAACCGGTGGCTTTAGCAGCGAAGAACTTGATGTTATTACCCGCAGAGCGCATGAGCTTGGTGTAGCGTCGTTCAGTATAACAGATGTTACAGAAGAATACTACCAACGCTGCATTAAGTATCTGGTGTTTGGCAATGTTCTCAAAAATAATGTTTATCCATTGAGTGTAAGTGCAGAACGTATGATGCAGGCAATTGCTATAGCCGAGCAGGTTAAGAAAATCGGTGCATCATATGTGGCTCATGGTAGCACTGGTGCCGGAAATGATCAGGTCCGCTTTGATATGGTATTCCAAAGTATGATACCGGAGGTAAGTATACTTACACCTATCCGCGATCAATCCTTGAGTCGTGAAGATGAAATTAATTTTCTTAAGGAGAATGATGTCGAAATGGATTTTACAAAAGCTGCATACAGTATCAATAAAGGACTCTGGGGTACTTCTGTAGGTGGAAGAGAAACCCTGACGAGTAATCAATATTTGCCGGAAGAGGCCTGGCCAACTAGTATCTCTGCTTCAGAGCCCTTAGATATAAACCTTCAGTTTTTAAATGGTGAGTTGAAGGGAGTTAATGGAATATCTGAAAATTCCCCTGTAGCGGCAATACAAAAATTGCAAGCTTTGGCACAGCCTTATGGCATTGGAAGGGATATACATGTGGGTGATACTATCATTGGAATAAAAGGGCGCGTTGGCTTTGAAGCTGCAGCTCCCTTGATTATTATTAAAGCCCATCATCAGCTTGAAAAGCACACTCTGACCAAGTGGCAACTTTACTGGAAAGACCAGCTGAGCAATTGGTATGGCAATTGGCTTCATGAAGGAATGATGCTGGATCCCACTATGCGCAACATTGAAGCTTTTCTGGATGATACTCAAAAGACGGTGACTGGAACAGTATTTCTAACGCTTTATCCTCATAGGTTTGTTATTACTGGTGTCGAAAGTTCGCACGATTTGATGAACAGTCAATTTGGTGCTTATGGCGAGCAAAACAAGAGTTGGACTGGTGAAGATGTAAGGGGATTTGCAAAAATTTTTGGTAACCAGACTTCAATTTATCACACTGTAAATACAACTATCGATGCAAAAGAAAATTAAGGTCGGTATAGTGGGTGCCGCGGGTTATGCGGGTGGAGAGCTTATCAGAGTTTTACTGAATCATCCTTTTGCAGACATTGCCTTTGCACATAGCAGAAGCAATAGTGGCGGTCTTGTTTGTGACATTCATACTGACCTGGCCGGCGAAACGGATTTGCAATTCTGCAGCAATATCGAAAACAATATAGATGTCCTGTTTCTTTGCCTTGGGCACGGAGAGTCATCAGATTTCTTAAGAAACAATAGAATCGCTGACCATGTAAAAATCATTGACCTATCTCAGGATTTTCGCATCAGAAAAGAAGGAAATTCATTTCTTTATGCTTTGCCGGAGTATAACAAGAGTGAAATTGCTCATGCACAATACATGGCCAATCCGGGATGCTTTGCTACAGCTATCCAATTGGCATTATTGCCTTTGGTGAAAGAATGCATGCTGCAAGATGTGCATCTGACAGGAATTACAGGTGCCACTGGTGCAGGGCAAAAGTTGCAACAGAACGCTCATTTTGCGTGGCGCAGTAATAATATTCAGGCTTACAAATCTTTATCTCATCAGCATCTTAATGAAATAAAACAGACACTGAATTCTCTGCAACCAACTTTGCCTGAATTAAACTTTATACCCTGGCGAGGGGATTTTGCCCGGGGGATTTACATAAGCGGATACCTCAAGTCAGATTTAACACTGGAGGATGCTTATCAAATGTTTCAAAACTTCTATCATGAAGCAGCATTCACATTTGTAAGTCGTAGGCTTATCGATCTTAAACAAGTAGTAAACACCAATAAGTGTTTTATTCATCTTGAAAAGGAAGATGGAAAATTGATTATTCACACCGCTATAGACAATCTTTTAAAAGGTGCTTCAGGACAGGCTATCCAAAATATGAATATCGCTTTTGGATTTTCTGAAAAGAGCGGACTGGAACTAAAAGCGTCAGCATTTTAAAAAATAGAATCATGAACTTATTTGATGTTTATCCGATTAATAATATCGCCGTTACTAAGGGAGAAGGAAGTTACGTTTGGGACGATAAAGATCAATGCTATCTTGATTTTTATGGGGGCCATGCCGTTATTTCAATTGGCCATTCCCATCCTCATTATGTGATGAAGATTACAGACCAATTAAATAAGATTGGTTTCTATTCGAACTCAATAGTTATTCCGCAACAAAAGGAATTAGCTTCAAAACTTGGTCGGATTTCAGGGAAGAATGACTACCAGCTTTTTCTTTGCAATTCCGGAGCGGAGGCCAACGAAAATGCGATGAAGCTGGCTTCTTTCCATACCGGCAGAAAGAAAGTCATTGCTTTTGAAAAGTCTTTTCACGGAAGGACCTCACTCGCTGTATCAGCGACCGATAATCCTAAAATTATTGCACCGGTAAATGAAACGAATAACATTGTTTTCCTTCCTTTTAATGATGTGCTAAAACTGGAGCAATATTTTTCGGAATATGGTAATGAGGTTGCTGCTGTCATTGTGGAAGGAATTCAGGGTGTTGGGGGTATCCATGCTGCCAGTATTGCTTTTCTGAAAAGTATAAGAGCACTCTGTACACAATATAATTCGGTCTTTATTGCAGATAGTGTACAATGTGGTTATGGTAGGAGTGGGAAATTCTTCTCACATGACTATGCAGGTGTTGCTGCTGATATTTATTCAATGGCAAAAGGTATGGGTAATGGATTCCCCATAGGCGGAATCATTATTGCACCTCATATTAAACCGTGGCATGGGATGCTGGGCACAACCTTTGGAGGAAACCATTTGGCTTGCGCCGCAGCAATAGCAGTTCTTGAGGTGATAGAAGAAGAAAAATTATTGGAGAATGCCTTTATGGTCGGCGCTTATTTAAAAAAGGAACTTTCCAAAATTTATGAATTGAAAAATATTCGTGGTGAAGGATTGATGCTTGGATTTGATGTGCCGGAGGAGAATGAACAAATGCGAAAGAATTTACTGGAGAAACATTTCATTTTCACAGGAGAAGCGAAGCCAAATACTATACGATTATTGCCCGCATTGAACATCAATACAACTCATGTTGATGAGTTAATTAATGCCATCAGAAAGGAGATTTCTCTAAAATAGTTTTTATATAAGTAAAGAAATGAAAAAATTCACCTCAGCCAATGATGCCCTTGACATCAACTATTTAATTGACAGGGCTGTTTATTATAAAAGTAACCCTTTCGCAGATTCTGCTCTGGGACAAAACAAAAGAATGGGATTGTTGTTTCTTAACCCAAGTTTGCGGACAAGAATCAGTACACAGATTGCTGCAAGAAATCTCGGAATCGAGGTAATTATTTTGAATATTGATAAGGATGGTTGGAACCTTGAATTGAATGAGGGAGCCATTATGAACGGAACCAAAGTGGAGCATATTAGAGATGCAGCTCCTGTACTTGGAGCGTACTTTGATATTATAGGTGTGCGCACATTTCCGGGACTAAGTAATAAGGAAGAGGACTATAATGAACTACTGTTAAGCCAACTAATGCACCATTCCGGGATTCCCATCGTAAGTCTTGAAAGCAGTACTCTACATCCCCTGCAAAGTTTGGCTGATTTAGTTACAATTTGGGAAAATCATAATAAGATTACGAGACCGAAAATAGTGTTGACCTGGGCACCTCATATCAAACCAATACCACATTGTGTGGCTAATTCTTTTGCGCAATGGATTAATAAATGGGATAATGCAGATTTTGTCATTACCCACCCGGAAGGATACGAATTGAGTGAGCAATTTACTGATGGTGCCAACATAATGCATCACCAAAAGGAGGCACTAGCCGGAGCAGATTTTGTTTATGTAAAAAACTGGAGTAGCTATAATGATTATGGGAAAGTGTGCTGTGAAGATTCATCCTGGATGCTAACAGAGCAACATTTAATAGATGCTCCTGATGCAAAAGTGATGCATTGTTTGCCTGTAAGAAGAAATATAGAATTGTCTGATGAAATATTAGATGGAAAAAGGTCTTTGGTCACACAACAAGGAGCCAACAGGGTATGGGCTACACAAGCTGTTCTTGCTGAAATTTTAAAAATGAGCTAATAATGGAAGTGCTGAATATTGTGAAAATTGGCGGCAATATTATCGACGATTCCAAAAGTCTGGATAGTTTGCTGCAATCCTTTTCAACTTTGGAAGGGAATAAGATGCTGATACATGGGGGAGGTAAAATTGCTACAGAAATTGGTTTCAGACTTGGTATTGAACCTAACTATGTTGATGGAAGGCGCATTACTGATCAGCCTACGTTGGAATTGGTAACAATGGTCTATGGCGGGCTTATCAACAAAAATATTGTTGCCCGATTGCAAAAGTGCGGATGCAATGGTATCGGACTTTCAGGAGCTGACGGAGGTATGATAAAAGCCGTAAAACGAAAGGTAAAAGATGTTGATTTTGGCTTTGTTGGTGACATCGCTTCTGATGGAATAAATACCGCAATGCTTAGCGGCTTATTGAGAATGGGATTGACACCTGTAATTGCACCACTTAGTTACTCAGAAGGAGTGCTGCTCAATACAAATGCAGACACAATTGCAAACGAAGTTGCGAAAGCAATGTCTTCAGACTTTTCTGTCAACTTGATTTATTGCTTTGAACAAATAGGCGTGTTGAAAGAATTAGGGAATCCTTCCTCTTTGATCAAATCACTTGATGAGAAAGGGTTTAGGATCTTGCAAAGTATGAATGCTATAACAAAGGGAATGATTCCAAAACTGGAGAATGCTTTTTCGGCTTTACATTTTGGTGTAGAAAAAGTAGTGATTGGGCATGCCGATCATCTGTATGAATTGATTAACGGTACAAAGGGGACAAGCATCTTATGACAAGTATTACAACATTGAGTGATGAGGCCGTCGGCTTACTGAAACTGCTGATTGCCTGTCCTTCTGTAAGCAAGCAAGAACAAGGTTCCGCAGGTATTATTGAAAGTTTTTTTTTCGAAAGAGGTATCCAAGCCAAAAGACATCTTAATAATGTCTGGGCTGTAAATAAACATTATGATGCAAATAAGAAAACAATTCTCTTAAACTCTCATCACGATACTGTAAAGCCTAATAGTTCTTATACATTGAATCCTTTTGACCCAATAATGAAGGAAGGAAAGCTGTATGGATTGGGCAGCAATGATGCGGGAGGATGTCTTGTATCGTTGGCCCTGACGTTTATTCACTTCTACCATCATCAAGGTTTAAAATACAATCTGCTTTTTGCTGCTACTGCCGAGGAGGAGATTTCCGGGGAAAATGGAATGGAGGCGGTATTAACATTAATAGATAATATTGACTGCGCTATTGTGGGTGAACCAACATTGATGGATGCGGCAATAGCAGAGAAAGGCTTGATGGTATTGGATTGTATGACACTGGGCGTATCGGGTCACGCTGCAAGGGAAGAAGGTCAAAATGCAATCTATAAAGCAATAAAAGACATTGCTTGGATTAAAAATTTTAAGTTCCCCAAAGTATCTGAATTACTTGGTTCTGTAAAAATGAGCGTCACCCAGATTGAAGCAGGAAGCCAACATAATGTGGTGCCTGACTGTTGCCGTTTTACAATTGATGTTCGTGTCAATGAACACTATACTTTAGAAGAAATACTTACAATTATCAAACAGAATATCAATTGCGAAGTGATACCCCGCAGCCTGCGCCTGCGTAGCTCAAACATACCCAAAGAACATCCTCTTGTAAAAGCAGCATTAAAATCCGGCAGTAACTATTTTGGGTCTGCAACATTATCAGACAAAGCCTTGATGCCTTTTCCTGCATTGAAGATTGGGCCCGGAGATTCGGCAAGAAGCCATACTGCAGATGAATTTATTTACACAGTGGAAATAGAAAATGGAATCAGAGCTTATATCGAAATACTTAATCAACTATTATGAAAATCTGGCAAAAAACTAATACAAATACATCAGAAAAAATAGAAAATTTTACAGTTGGTCAGGATAGAGTATTTGATACTCTCCTTGCCCAATACGATGTGCAAGCTTCTCTTGCACATATAGAAATGTTGGAGCGTGTTGGATTGCTCACAGAAGAAGAGCATCATTCCCTGAAGGAAGGACTTCAACATATTTTGGCGGAGATAGGAGCCGGGATTTTTTCAATTAGCCTTGATAGCGAAGATATTCATTCTCAGATTGAAGAAATACTTACTGAAAGAGTAGGAGAGGCAGGGAAAAAGATACATACCGGCAGAAGCCGTAATGATCAGGTTGCAGTTGATATAAAACTTTATTTAAAGGACGAATTGAATGTGATTAAGGATGATTGTTTACAGCTTTTCAAACAATTGCTTTTCTTAAGTGAAAAACATAAGAATGATTTGATGCCTGGCTACACACACCTACAGGTAGCTATGCCTTCATCATTTGGCTTATGGTTTGCGGCTTATGCGGAGTCTTTAGTAGATGATATGAGTTTATTAAAAACGGCTTATCATATCACTGACAAAAATCCCTTAGGAAGTGGTGCCGGATATGGATCTTCATTTCCTATTGACAGAACAAGAACAACGGAACTTTTGGGATTTTCCGAGCTTCATTATAATAGTATTTATGCACAAATGAGTCGTGGGAAAACCGAAAAATTTGTTGCAATAGCAATGAGCAGTATTGCTGCTACATTGAGCAAACTTAGTATGGATGTTTGTTTGTTTATGAATCAGAACCACAGATTTGTAAGTTTTCCTGATCATTTGACAACGGGCAGCAGTATCATGCCCCACAAAAAGAATCCTGATGTTTTTGAACTTATAAGGGGAAAGTGTAACCGCTTGCAGGCCTTGCCCAATGAACTTACTTTATTGTGCAATAATCTTCCTTCTGGCTATCACAGAGAGATGCAGCTTACCAAGGAAATTCTTTTTCCTGCCATTCAGGAATTGAAATCCTGCATTGAAATGATGCAACTAATGCTCTGCGAGATTGTTGTGAGTAAAGATGTTCTGAATGAAGAAAAATACAAGTACATTTTTACTGTTGAGAAGATTAACCAGCTGGTTAATAATGGAATTTCCTTTAGGGATGCGTATCGTCAGGTTGGGGACGAAGTTGATGCCGGGCTTTTTCATTTCAAACCAAAAGAACTTCAACATTCGCACGAAGGAAGCATAGGTAATCTTTGTAATGATGCTATAGAAAATATGATGAAGGAAATAATTAGAAGTTGGACGAAATAGATAACTGATCCTGAAATTCTTCTATTCTTGAGCTTATTAAATTCGGCTTGAATTTGAAGTGTTTCTCAGTTATTTTATCTGATCGGCTTAAATGTAGCTTTTGAAATTACCAATTATAAGAGGCAGTATCTGATATATGAACTAGCAGTCATTTACATACGATGCATTTTATTGTTTATTATATACTAACCTTTTCGTATAATTATAAAGTGATATTCTTGCAGCAAGGACATTAGACAAGTACCTGTTGTTCGGCTCATAACAGTAGGGTAGCATTTAAAGTACACAACGTAGGCCATGTAATCACTTGCCTATTCAACAGACCTGCACCTATCCCAAATAGGAAGGATAGAACGTGGTGAAATCAGCACCAGCATCAGCTTCATTTATCTTTTTGCAAAGACACTTGGAGTTGAGCCAAAGGATTTCTTCTAAAGGTCAAATGACATTTCTATATCACTATTAAAAAGTCCTATAGTCCTATAAATATTTTACTGACACTTTATTTTGGTGAATTGAAATGAACACTGTTACCTTTGTTTAACAGTGTTAGATTCTTTTATCATTGTAAAATAAAAAGAAATGGCAAGCAAGGATAGGATATTGAGGGGTAAAGAAGAAACAAGGACCAACATTCTTAATGCGGCATTAAGCATTGGCAAAAAAGAAGGTTGGCAGGCCTTAAGTATGCGCAAGATTGCCGATATGATTGAGTATACAGCTCCTATTATTTACGAGTACTTTGATAATAAAGATGCTATTCTTTCTGAACTTACATGCAAAGGTTTTGGGAAATTAGCTGAACGGATGGAAACTGCAAAAGCGAAGCATCGTTTGCCGGGTAAACAACTGGAATCAATGTGGATGGCTTACTGGAATTTTGCGTTTGAAGAAAAGGAATATTATCAGCTGATGCTGGGCGTGGAAATGAGTTGTTGTGTATTAAAACCAACCTCTTCTTCAATGAAAAAGCCATCTGAATTGATCAGTGAAGTGATCCGCGAAATTATGAAGCATAAAAATCCAACAGAGGACGAAATCTGCAAATGGTATTATACATTCTGGTCAGTAGTGCATGGTCTGATCTCGATTAATATTGTGCGTCAGGGAGTTTCTGACGATATCAACCAACAGGTTTTATCCAATGCTTTGACTGGCATTATCAATAGTATATCTGCCTGATTTTTTTTGCACTACATACTTAACACCGTTAAATTCCATAACACCTTAAAGAATAAAATTTTTCTAAAAAATGACTGCCCGCTACACCAATTTCAATCAAATTTTTATCAACAAAATTAACATCGTTAAATTATTTATCAACGTTATGAAATTTCTACCCATTAGTTTTCTTGTTTTATTATATAGTTGTTCATCCAGGCCATCAGAAATGGCAGGAGGGCCTCCACCGGCAACTGTAGTAACGATTGCCACTGAAAATACCACCACGCAAAATGATTATACCGCGACTATAGAAGGTAAAGTGAATGTCGAAATCAGGCCGCAGGTTGAAGGTTATCTTGAAAGAATTTATGTTGACGAAGGGGCTTATGTAAAAGCTGGTCAGCCTTTATTTAAAATAAACGATGCACCATACCGGGAACAAATTAATAGTGCAAATGCAAGCCTTCAATCAGCTGAAGCTGCAATAATGAACGCGCAACTGGAAATTGATAAGCTTACACCCCTGGTACAGAACAGGGTCATTTCTGATGTGCAACTAAAAACTGCTCAGGCAAGCTTTAAAGCGGCAAAAGCGAATGCTGCTCAGGCTGATGCAATGGTGTCTGCTGCAAAGATTAACCTTGGGTATACCTTAATCAAAGCTCCTGTAAGCGGATACATCGGACGACTTCCGAAAAGGCAGGGAGCACTTGTTTCCCGTGCAGATCTGGAAGCCCTGACCCGCCTGTCAGATGTACACGAGGTTTATGCCTATTTCTCCCTAAGCGAAAATGATTTTGTGCATTTTAAAGCCCAATATCCTGGCAATACTTTAGAAGAGAAAGTAAAAAACCTTCCGGCTGTTGAACTTTATCTTTCGGATAATACCCTGTATCCACTGACTGGGAAAATTGACATGGTAGATGGTCAGTTTGATAAAAGTACCGGTGCAATTACATTTCGTGCCGTTTTTGCAAATGACAAAGGCCTGATACGGTCCGGCAATACCGGAAAAGTAAGATTAAACCAGATTCACGAAAATGCGCTGCTGGTTCCGCAAGCCGCCACACTTGAAATACAGGATAAGGTGTTTGTCTTCACTGTAAATGCACAAAACAAAGTAACAAAACAGCCAATTACTGTTAGTGGAAAAAGTGGAAACAACTATCTGGTGTCAGAAGGCATTAAATCCGGTGACCGTATAGTCTTTAATGGTCTCGATCATCTTCAGGATGGTACAATTGTGAAGCCTGAACCTATGAAGGAAACTGTAAAAATATCCATGAACAACTAAGAAAATTTACTGCAATAGTTGCAGGTCTATATAACGGGTAAGGCTTACCCAAATCAGTATCCGACGCTGTATAGGCGTAGCCTTGCCCACATTTTTCACTCCACCTTCCAATTCTAAATAATGTTTAAGAGATTTATTGAAAAGCCGGTATTAGCTACGGTAATATCCATTCTTTTGGTGATTCTGGGAATACTTGGTCTTACCCGTTTGCCACTACAGAAATTTCCTGATATTGCGCCACCGGCTGTTCAGGTTTTGGCGATGTATCCCGGCGCAAATGCAGAAACCGTTTTGAGGTCTGTGGCTCCTTCACTTGAGGAATCAATTAACGGTGTTGAGAACATGAGTTACATGAGTTCTACCGCCAGTAATGATGGAACACTTGTAATTACAGTGTATTTTAAATTGGGCACAGACCCTGATCAGGCTGCAGTAAATGTTCAGAACAGGGTTGCACAAGCTACATCACAGTTGCCGGCAGAAGTAGTCCAGGCAGGCATTTCGACAGCCAAACAACAGAACAGTCTGATTATGGTTGTTGACCTTTATAGTGATGACGCCAAAACTTATGATCAGACCTTCCTTGCCAACTATGCACAGATCAACATTATCCCGGAAATTAAAAGAATTCCTGGAGTTGGTCAGGCATTGATTTTCGGGGGAAGCAAAGACTATTCTATGCGTGTATGGCTGAAGCCTGCACAGATGGCTGCTTACGGATTAACACCTAAAGAAGTAATGGCGGCAATACAGGATAAAAGCCTTGAAGCAGCTCCTGGACGATTTGGAGAGAGCAGTTCAGAATCATTCGAATATGTCATCAAGTACAAAGGAAAATTAACCAAACCTCTGGATTATGAAAATATCGTCATCCGCTCCAATAGTAATGGCTCAATGTTACGCCTGAAAGATGTTGCACGCATAGAGCTAGGTGCCTACACTTATGGCAATTTCACTAGGGTAGATGGCAAACCTGGTATTAATATGGCGATGTTTCAACTGACCGGTTCCAACTCAAACGAAATACAAATTGCTGTTGATAAACTAATGCAAAAGGTTTCGAAGGATTTTCCTAAGGGTGTAAAATATCTTAAGCTGTATAACACCAAGGATACACTGGACCAATCTATTAATCAGGTAAAACATACATTGATTGAGGCTTTCATTTTAGTATTCCTCGTTGTTTTTCTTTTCCTTCAGGATTTCCGTTCAACACTCATTCCGGCCATTGCAGTTCCGGTTGCTATTCTCGGCACTTTCTTCTTTATGTCCTTACTTGGTTTTTCAATTAACCTGCTTACCCTTTTTGCTTTGGTGCTGGCTATCGGTATTGTGGTCGATGATGCCATCGTGGTAGTGGAAGCTGTTCATGCAAAAATGGAACATAAGCATTTGCCTCCCAAGGCAGCTACTATTTCTGCAATGAGTGAAATTACCGGTGCGATTATTTCTATCACATTGGTAATGTCAGCCGTTTTCTTACCTGTTGGTTTTATGGAAGGATCTACCGGCGTTTTCTATCGTCAATTTGCCTTCACACTGGCAATAGCAATTGTTATTTCTGCGGTTAATGCGCTTACCTTAAGTCCGGCGCTTGCAGCTTTGTTTTTGAAGCAGCATAAGGTAGCTGGCAACGGAGAAATTGTTGCCAAAACCTTTAAAGAAAAATTCTTCGCCGGATTCAATTCCGGTTTTGATAAAGTCACGAACCGATATATTGGAAGCCTGCGATGGCTTATCCGCTACAAATGGGTAAGTATGGGTGGGCTTGCGCTGGTTATTCTGGCCACAGTTTTTATGGTAAAGAAAACACCTTCAGGTTTTATCCCTTCAGAAGACCAGGGCTTTATTGCAATATCAATGTCAATGCCCGCAGGCGCATCGCTGGAAAGGACAACAGCCATTATGAAGGAAGTGGAAGCAATATTAACACCATTGAAAGCGAACCGAACTTTAATGGGTCTTTCAGGTTTTAATATGCTGACCCAGTCTTCAAGCCCGTCATCCGGTGTAGCATTCATCAATCTGAAACCCGCTAAAGAGCGCGGTGATGTGAAAGATATCAATGCTATTATGGACCAGGTAAGAGGAAAATTGTCTGCAATAAAAGATGCGAACTTCTTTGTATTTACCTTCCCGACGGTACCTGGATTCAGCAATGTAGATGGTATTGATATTGTACTGCAGGATAAGACAGGCGGCCAATTGGATAAGTTCAGCGGGATTGCCAATAATTTTATCGGCGAGCTGATGAAGCGTAAAGAAATTGCTGTAGCGTTTACTGCCTTTAAGGCGGATTACCCGCAGCTGCAAATGGAAATTGACGACGAAAAAGCGGAGCAGCTTGGAGTAAATGTCCGGGATATCTTACAAACAATGCAGGCCTATTTTGGCAGCACTCAAGCAGGAGATTTCAATCGCTTCGGTAAATATTACAGAGTGATGATACAGGCAGACAAAGATGATCGTGCTTCTCCTGAGGCAATGAACGGGATATTTGTCAAAAGCAGGACCGGGGCTATGGTTCCAGTGAACAGCTTGGTGTCAATGACGCGTGTATATGGCCCGGAGACAGCGTCCCGCTACAATTTATTTAATTCTATTGGAGTCAATGCCATTGCAAAGCCAGGTTATAGCTCCGGTGATGCTATCAAGGCTGTGGAAGAAGTTGCAGCTTCATCTTTACCTTCCGGCTATGCTTTTGAATTCAGCGGGATGACAAAAGAAGAGATTTTGTCAGGGGGACAATCCATCATCATATTTGCGCTTTGCCTTCTGTTCGTTTATTTCCTTCTTGCTGCGCAATACGAAAGCTACATCCTTCCAATGGCAGTAATTCTATCCATTCCGACAGGAATATTCGGTGTGTTTATCGCCATTGGCTTAAGTGGTATTGAAAACAATATTTACGTACAGGTTGCGTTGGTAATGCTTATTGGTTTGCTTGCAAAAAATGCCATTCTTATTGTCGAGTTTGCCGTACAAAGACGACGGTCAGGCAAGACTCTTTTATCGGCCGCTTTAGAAGCCGCACGATTAAGGTTGCGGCCGATAATTATGACCTCGCTGGCTTTTGTTGTAGGCCTTATCCCAATGATGAGCGACAATGGCCCATCTGCCCTGGGCAACCATTCTATCAGTATTGGGGCGGCAGGAGGAATGATCAGCGGAGTTATTTTAGGTCTGTTTATTATCCCGGTCTTGTTTATCGTATTCCAGTTTTTGCAGGAGAAAGTAACCGGTGCGCCCAATTCAATCATCAATCAAGGATCAAAAGAAAAATTAAAACCAATCGAACATGAAATTGTTTATCAATAAATATATTCCTTACCTGTTTTCCATTGCCGTTATCAGTGCCTGTAATGTTTCTAAAAACCTCACAGCTCCCAACACGGAATTACCTGCAAGTTTTAGAAATGCAACTGCGGGAGATACCAATTCCATCGCTCAATTGCCCTGGAAAACCTTTTTTGCAGAGCCTTCTTTGCAGGCTTTAATTGATAATGCGATCAGCAAAAATTTCAGTATGCAGATTGCAATCAAAAACATTGAAGCCGCAGATTTGTTATACCGCCAGGTGAAGTGGAATTATATCCCTGATGTAAGATTGCAAGTGGGTGCGGGCTCTAACCGACCGTCAGATAATAGCCTGAACGGGATCAGTGCATCACAGTTTTTAGGAACTACGCACATTGAAGATTTTACTTCAGCAGTCGGACTGTCATGGGAAGCTGACATATGGGGTAAAATACGCAACCAAAAAAAGAGTGCGCTAGCCGCTTATTTGCAAACAGACGAAGCCAGGAAAGCGATTCAAACAAATATTGTAAGTAATGTCGCTAAAGGTTTTTATAACCTCATTATGCTGGATGAACAAATGGCTGTAGCGAAAAGAAACCTTTCTTTAAATGACAGTACGCTTAATATTATTAAACTCCAGTTTGATGCTGGACAGGTAACTTCCTTAGCGGTAGAACAGGCTAATGCCCAGAAACTTGCAGCCGCCCAATTAATACCTTTGCTGGAGCAAAATATTGCCTTGCAGGAAAATGCTTTAAGCATCCTTGCCGGTAATTTACCAGATGCTGTATCACGTAATGTAACACTTGAAGCCGTTCCTTTCCCGCAACAATTATCCTCAGGAATCCCTTCAGTAATGCTGGCCTTAAGACCCGATGTGAGAATATCGGAACTGGCGCTGAATATTGCCAATGCTAAAGTGGGCATCAGCAAAGCCAATATGTATCCCACACTGAGTATTTCAGCAGCCTCCGGTGTCAATTCCTTCAAAGCCAGTAACTGGTTCAATATTCCTGCCTCACTCTTTGGATCTGTGGCTGGCAATCTGGTGCAGCCTTTATTGAATAAAAAACAATTGAGCACGCAATACAAAGTTTCTAAAATTGAAAGAGAAAAAACAGTTCTTCAGTTTCGCCAGACAGTATTGAGTGCTGTAGGAGAAGTTTCGGATGCCTTAGTGAAAGTGGACAAACTTTCTGACCAACATACTATTGCTTCAAAAAGAGTAAACACTCTGCAACAAGCCACAAAAAATGCCCGTTTATTATTTGAAAGTGGCATGGCCAACTATCTTGAAATCATCACGGCTCAAAGCAATGTATTGCAAAGTGAACTGGAAATTGCTGCAATCCGTCGCGACCAGCTCAATGCAACCGTCGACCTTTATCGCTCACTTGGCGGAGGATGGAAATAAAAACGAATTAACCTATAAAAACTTACACTAAATGAACAACGAAAGAATGGTAAACACCATAGGCCCTAATTACACATTTACCAGGACAGCAACGGACACCGATGGAGATTATGCCGAAATTGAAGCAGTATTGCCGATCTGCAGCAAAGAAGAAGTAATGCATCTGCATCCTTTGCAAACGATACAGCTCCATGCGCTGGAAGGGAATCTGGGCATAGTATTGCCCGACAGGAGATTGATCATAAAACCAGGCCAGCCTTTTGAAATTCCACGGAATGTGGAACACTCTTTTTATAATGCCGATGAAAGGCCAATCCGATTTAAAAGTACATTAAAACCAGCCCTACATACAGAATGGCTGGCCAAAGAAATAACGGCGGTACGCTTACGCAAGCAATCGAAATGGAAGTCCTTAATGCAGAACTCTTATATTTTCAGTCGTATTCAGGGAGAATATTACAGGTCTGACATTCCAGTGTTATTTCAGAAAATACTGGCATCAATTGGACGATTATCAGGTGTTCACAAAACCATAAGCGCAGTATTCTAGCATCTTAAAGAGCATTATCTGTTCGAGGCAGTAAAAATCGTAAACAATTTGGCAAAGATCATTTCAATTACTTGGATTGGAATGGGATGCCAGGTCAAGTCTATGCTTAATTATTTGGGAATGAAATTTGACCATTTAGTCAAAATGTTTATTCGAAAAGTCGAATAATTTTTTGCCAGTTCCTCTCGAAAATAATAATATATTACTCTTGAGGGGCTTGATAAGCAACGCCTAAGTTGTTTACTTACTGTACAAGTAAGTTTTACGTTTTAATTATAAGTACTTAGACGTTTAACGCTTAAAACTGATTATTTAAACCCACCCGACACTTCTATTTCTTGTCCGGTCACAAAGCTGGCTTCATCTGTAGAAAGAAATACGGCTAAATTACCAATGTCATCGGGTGTCCCTAAGCGCCCCAAAGCGGTTCGTCCTGTCATCACTTCCACAAATGGATTACCTGGAACCAAACCTATATTTGCCTACCCTTTTGTCAAAATCATTCCGGGAAGCAGTGAGTTTACACGAATGTTTTTAGGTGCCAGCTCTTTGGAGAGTACATTGGTAATTAAGCTCATTGCCGCTTTGGAAGCCCCATATACTGAAAGGGTAGGTGCTGCATCTTTACTTACAATTGAGCTGATATTGATAATGCTTCCACCCTTTTCATTAAATAACTTCAGTGCTTCCTGAGATGTCAATAAAGTCCCCAAAACGTTCAAATCAAACATCTTGCGGTAAGCATCTTCGTTAAAGTCTTCAATAGGTAATGCTGAATAAACTCCGGCATTGTTTACCAAAACGTCTAATGTCCCAAAGGCATTTTTTGTTTCGGCGAAAATCCGTTTTACATCTGCTGATTTCGATACATCACCTTGAACAGCGACCGCAGTTCCTCCGTTGTTAGTGATTTCGTTAACAACTTTGTCAGTATCTGCCCTGCCTGATGCGTAATTTACCACCACTTTAGCACCTGCCGCACCCATTTGCTTTGCAATGCCGGCTCCAATTCCTTTGGATGCACCGGTTACAATAACTACTTTGTTTTCTGGTTTTTTGCTCATTTTTTGAACTTTTATTTATTAAGAATTAAATTGTTCCTCAAAGTTACTTTTGTTAGTATCCAAATGATCCTATTGTTGAACTATAGTAGTTGCTTTGCAGTAACAATAAAGAGACTATAATGAAAGATGCAAGATTTAGCTTTTCAAAATGCGCTTTGACCCGCTCAATGGGTATAATTGGAAACCTATTATTGTTTACGTATTACAGAAACGTAGGATAAGATTTGGTCAGTTAGATGCTTACATCCCATTAATAACAAGAAAGGTATTAGCTGAACAATTAAAGGAGTTGGAAGATGATGGTATAGTGATAAGAGAAGCATTTGGTGAAATTCCTCCAAGGGTTGAATATGCTTTGACAGAGAAAGGGTTGGAGCTTCTGCCAATCTTAAACTCTATTATGGTTTGGAATGAAAAGCATGAAACAGAACCGAAGGAAAGCTATTGTCCAACAAGTTCCTTTTTTAAGGACTAGCGGAACAATGTACTTGACAGTATGAATACTGATTTGATTCAGGATTGTAAGGGTTGTCTTTGATCTAATCTGTTTGATGATTTTTATATTTCACACATCCTGAAAACTTGCTTTGGCTGCAATAATTTATTCACTTAATCATTTGGGATTTATAAAATGATTGCTATTTGGCAAAGTAAAGTTGCTATATCTAACGATAGATTAATGATTGCAATCGCTGGCCTTTTCAACAAAAAAAATTGGCCTTTTCAACAAACCCCACATTAAAAGCCAAGACTATCTTTGTACCAGTAATAATTTATAAAAATATAATAATGGAAAAATAGTTTTAATTCGACGGCTTCTGCAGGGTTGGTAAGGCACACGAAATTTTATTTGGCACAAACGAGCTACAGTTTTTAATCTCAAAAGGTCATTTGACCTTTTGAGTAAAATTTCAAACAGGCTGAATAATTAATATAAAAGGCTTGAATTCTCAAACGAAAGATTCATCTTAAAATGTGAAATTCAATTTGGAGTTGCCAACTCGCTGGGAAATATTTATTTGTTGGGATGTTATTTAGAATGTCTATTTGATTTCATAATAGTTTTTTCAAATGCTGCCTTTCAATTCTCTTAATAGTTTAATATTCAAATTCGGTAATTATATATTATTGCTATATTCAAATAGCGATTTCTCCTGCAGTTTTAACGTCATACCGCTTTAAATAAGTCCTAGCTTTGCAGGATTATTGAAATTTCAATATTTATGATTTAATCTTTAGCTATGGATATTATTTCTATACCTGTTCCCGGAATTGCATTACCAGAAATAAATTTCTCCCTCACTTTTCGTCCTTATCTCAATTATATAAAGGGTCAAATTTCTAAAACAAAAAGCGTTGTTTACCGGAAGTTCCTCGAATCAATTGCGGCAATAATTATCGAGAATCCTGAATTACAAAGGCCGATTTCGGACCTCTCCATATTAGACAAATATGATGAGCTGATAGAGCTGATAAAAATCACTCATCTTTCACAGGTAAAATCAGATGGCTTCCTGTATACTTTAGGGCTTCCTGCTTTTGATAAAAACTCTGTTAGTTACTTTGGCTTTTCTGAAGAGTTTAAAACTTTCTTTTTGGAAAGGGGTAAACAATTAATTATGAAATCCGACCTTGTAAATGACGAATTCCAAAGGAATATTTACAAGGATATTTTAAGGAAAGTATACAGTGTAAATAACCTGGAAGGCAGTACAGAAGTAATGATGCACATGGTGGATAACAGTACTGCGGCAACGCAGTTTTACAAAATAATCAGAAGGCATCAATTTGCAGACATAACCCCAACGGCGAGTGTTCCTGAATTGCAGCAGGAATGGGTTGATTATGCATCTGGTGTTATCGGCAGTCACAAGGACCTTAAAAATCCATTGCCATTCAGGGAATTTAAGATGGAAGGGTTTTTTATCTTCTCAATTATACCGGACACAGAAGATATGGCGCTGGCTGCCTTAAGTGAAAGCATTACGCAAATTCACGTCAATGAAGAGCAACATACTTTTCAAAAGATAAAGCAATCCACTATTTCGCTTCTTGGAAGTGAGCAAATAGAAGTCGGGTTTATTCCTTTTTTGAAAGTAAACGGATTATATGTTTACCACGATATTTTCACAACGATAAGTCTGATATTTGGCAGGCTAAAATCGCATTTCAGCCAGGACGAACTTAACCGGATTTTTAATGAAATGGTGAATAAATCGTGTTCGTCCTGCGACAATGTAATGGCTTCAATTAATAATGAGGTTTACCAGTTGGACAATGACTGCAATGAACAGGAACATTTAAAATCTATACTTTCCAACGAGGGCTTGAACAGCCTTAAATTTGTTCCGGTTTGGCATAAAAATGAATTGCTTGGTATCGTAGAATTGGGTAGTAAAGATTCGGGTGTGATCAATACAACAGTACTCCGCAAACTGGAAATGGCACTTCCTTATTACAGGGAGTATTTCATGTACAAAGCCAATATGTTCAATGACTATCTGAAGTCTTTTATCATGCAGCGTTACACAGCGATACAGGATTCTGTCAGCTGGAAGTTTAATGAAGAAGTATGGAATACACTGAAAGACCTTAACAGCGACAGAAATGCAATAATGACACCTGCAGTAAAATTTGAGAATTTATTGCCGTTTTATGGAGCCGTTGATTTTCGCAATTCTTCCCAGAAGCAGATAGAGGCAATTCACGCTGATTATAAAGCTCAGCTTCGTTTTCTTGAGCAATTGCTGGAAGAAAACGGACTGACAGAAGAAGACGGATCATGCATCAAGTTTACAAGAAAGATTAAATATTGGTGCCATAAAATAAATGATAGTATCCATATTGATGAAGAGGCGGAACTCAGGTATTTTCTGGAAACGGAATCACTGAATATTGTAAAGCAGCTGGCAAAAGAAAATAAGATAGAAGAATCGGTTGCTCAAAATTATGATATTGCCGTTTCTACTAAGGATGGGGTTTTTCATCTGTTTCATAACAAGTATGAAGAGAGCCTTCAGCAACTTAATTCTATCCTGAAAGAGCATTTATATAAAGCGGAAGAAAACCTGCAGAAACTTGTACCGCATTACTTTGAGAAATTTCAGACAGACGGTTTGGAATACAGTTTATATGCCGGTAAAAGCATTCATCCATCAGTTGCGTTTCCTGTGAATGCGCAGGAAACAATTATTAACTGGCAGATGGATTCGATGGTGGAAATGGCATTTGCTGCAAATAAAAACAAACATAAGCTTACCGTTCCATTAGAGACGACCCAATTGATTCTGGTGCACGAAAATAAGGTTGATATCAGCTATCGCATTGATGAAAGACATTTTGATGTGCAGGGTTCATACAGTATCCGTTATGAAGTGGTTAAAAAAAGAATTGACAAGGTCCATTTGCTGAATAGTGCAGAAAGACTGACACAACCTGGCACTATTGCGATTGTTTACACACACAAGAATAGCATCAATCTATATCTTGACAAGATTAATGAACTTGCCGGAAATGGAAATTTGTTGCCTGGGGTCGAATATCTTGAGCTTGAACAATTACAGGGAATTGGTAAACTGAAGGCGATAAGGGTTAAAATCAATTTTGATAAAAACAGTACAATGCAGGAGTCTGCTGAGGCTTATGCGGTAAATAATTAATTATGCGTTCCATACTTCCAATATTAAGCTTTTTAATGTTTTCTGGCTGCGATACGCAAAGTCAGGAAAAGGCTCTTTCGATCGATGGCTTTGATTGGAGCAAAAAGAAAATAATAGAACTGCAACCTGAGCTTAATGAAATATCAGGAATTACATATGACTGGAACAAGAATTGCTTCCTGGCAATAAATGATGAGCAGGGGATTCTATTTGTCTTACATCCAGGTGATTTTAAAATACAGCAAGAGTTGAAATTTGGAAAGAAGGGCGATTATGAATGTGTAACTATTAACGGAGAGAAAGTATTTGTATTGAAAAGCAACGGTGATGTTTGTTCAATAGCCCTTGATAAGGATAGTATTACCCAATCCATTGTGTCTTTTTATTCGGGTCCGGCAACAGAATTTGAGGCATGTATTTGGAATAGCGAAAGAAAAATTTTGAATTTGATCAGTAAAAAATCTTCGGCAGACAAAGAGGTACAGGCAAATAATATCTACAGTTACAATCCGGTTAATGGTGAATTTCTACTGGAAAATGTAGCTAAAGTTTCATGGGATAAATTGCGTGAAGAGGGTTTGACAATTAAAGCCTTTCACCCGTCCGGTGCAACGGTAGAACCTGCCACAGGCAATATTTATGTGGTCTCTTCGATTGAAAAGCTGCTCGTTATTTTCAAGCCCGACTGGACTGTCATTTCAGTGCATTTGTTGGATGAAAAAATATTCAGGCAACCTGAAGGAGTATCTTTTGATAAAGCAGGAAATCTGTTGGTTACAAATGAAGCGGGGGGAGGCAAACCAACTCTTATTTTTATTCCTACAAAATAATAAATGCACAAAATAACTAAACGGTATTTAAGCCGAACGTTTAAAGGTCTCCTGCTGGCATTGTTTTGTCTTTTATTGGGTTCAAATAAACTGAGGGCGCAAATTGCTGACCAGGAAATTGTGAACCGCATTATTATCATCGGGGATGCGGGAAAGCTTCAGAATGGTAAAAATAATGTCACTTCTGCTGTGAGTCAATATATAAATAGCGATGATGAAAAAGTGACAATTGTTTTTGCAGGGGATAATCTTTATCCTAAAGGGCTTCCTGAGAAAGAAGATAAAACGTATCAAAGTCAGGCCAATGTACTCCGGACTTTATTGCTTTCATTTAAGAATTACAAAGCCAAAGTATACGTGATTCCAGGTAACCACGACTGGCAAAAAGGCGGTTCCAAAGGATGGGAAGCGATCAGGCGGCAGGAGAATTTTATTAATGACCTGGGGGAAAAGAATATGATGTTTCTTCCCCATGGGGGTTGTCCCGGACCTGAGGAAATTCCGCTGAGTGATAGCATTACAATGGTTATTATGGACACGCAATGGTGGCTTCACTCCGTCGATAAACCTGGTACAGCCAGCGATTGTGATTGTAAAACTGAAAGCGAAGTGTTGGTAAAACTGGAAGACATTGCCTATCGTAACAAAAATAAAAGAATCATTTTTATAGCACATCACCCTTTGAGAAGCCACGGCGAACACGGTGGATACTATACTTTGAAGCAACATATTTTCCCTTTTACTGACCTTAATAAAAATGCCTTTATTCCGCTTCCAATAATCGGTTCGATTTATCCTGTTGTAAGAGGTAAATTTGGTAATGTCGAAGATCTGCCGCATCCTTTATACAAGGATATGGTGAAAAGCATAGAACAGGCGTTTAAGGAAGTTGCTGATGTTACTTATGTTGGCGGTCACGAACATAACCTGCAATTATTAAGGGAAGGGGATAGGAATTATATTGTCAGTGGCTCAGGCACCAACAGGGATCGTGTCAAAAAAGGAAAGAATTCATTATTCGCATCTGATGAAAATGGTTTTACAGAGATTGTTTATACAAAAGGCGGTCAGCAAAAAATTAATTATTTTACAGTGAATGAAAAGACGGATTTTCAGTTGGCCTATTCATTTGATGTTCCGTTTATCAGCCTGTTGAACCATGTTTCAGTTGTTGATTCGAAAAGTCTCTTCGCAGATAGTATTACTGTTGCTATTGCTCCGCACTACGATGCCCCTGGAAAATTCCATCGTTTTTTGTTTGGGGAGCATTACAGGAAAATATGGGCAACACCGACCACGATGAGTGTGTTTCATTTAGAGAAGGAAATGGGAGGTATGAAAATCTTAAAGAAGGGTGGCGGACAGCAAACAAAATCATTAAGACTTGAAGATAAGAACGGGAAACAATGGGTGTTGAGGACGATTCAGAAAAACCCAGAGAAGGCGCTCCCCGCCAACTTAAAATCGACCATTGCAAAGCCAATTGTTCAGGATCAGACTTCGGCAGCTAATCCATATGCTGCTATTACAGTTCCAACGCTGGCACAAGCGGCGGGTATACAACATACTTCCCCTCGAATTGTTTACATCCCGGATGATCCCGCATTTGGGATTTACAGAAATGAATTTGCAAAAACTATTTGTCTTTTTGAGCAACGGGAGCCGGGAGTTGAAGAAACATACAGTACGCAGAAAGTCCTGGACAAACTGGAAAAGGATAATGACAATTCTGTGGATGAAAAAGCAGTTCTAAGGGCCAGGATGTTGGATCTTATGATTGGTGACTGGGACCGCCACGAAGATCAGTGGCGTTGGACAAAAAAAGAAGTAGACAAGAAAAATATTTACAGTCCTATCCCACGCGACCGTGACCAGGTTTATTATATCAACACCGGAATTTTACCTTTTATTGCGGGTCGCGACTGGATTATGCCAAAGCTGCAGGGGTTTGGCCCGACAGTCAAAAATGTGAATGGCTTTATGTTTAATGCGCGTTACTTTGACCGCCTGTTTTTGCACGAACTGTCTCAAAACGATTGGGTAGAAGTGATTCGTTCATTACAACAATCGTGGAGTAATGAAGTTATAGGAGAAGCTATTAAACAGCTACCGGATAGTATCTATAGCCAGATCGGACAAAAAATTATTAGCAGCCTTATTTCAAGACGAGATAATTTAATGGTTGACGGCTTACATTATTTCCGGTTTCTCTCAAAGACAGTTGACATTCCTGCTTCTGATAAAAAGGAAATGATACGGGTAAAAAATGACTCCGGCACAATTGTTACCATACAAAAAATAAAGAAAGACGGAAGCCCCGGAGATATTATTTACTCCAGGATGTTTGATCAAAGAATAACTAAAGAAATAAGATTATATGGCCGTGATGGTAAAGACCAGTTTGTAATTGATAATGAACTAAAATCCGATATAAAGATCCGGATGATCGGAGGAGATGGCGAAGACAGTTTTTATGTAAATAAAAAAGATAGAAATCATCTTTTGATTTATGACAGGTTCGATAAAGCAAATAGTTACCCGGTTAAAAACAGGGCCGCTCTGCACATTTCCACAAAAAGCAATGAAAATAATTATAATCCCAGGTCATTCAGGTACGATCGGCTTGCTCCCATTGCAACCGCAGGATTCAACCTGGATGATGGAGTCCTTTTAGGTGTCGGTGCAGTTTATACAAAACATGGCTTTCGAAAAGAACCTTTTGCTTCAAAACATAAAATAATGATTGGTGGTGCATTTGCAACTGGTGCGGCCTTTATAAAATACAAAGGTGACATTACAGACTTTGTAGGTAAGGCAACACTGGACCTTTCATTAAATGTCCATGCTCCGGATAATACCACAAATTTCTTTGGTATAGGAAACGAAACTACCTACGAGAAAATAACCGATCCTGAAATACGTTATTATCGTACACGGTATAATTTTATTGACATGCAGTCTAAATTGAGGTGGCCATTAGGGAAGCATTTCAGTGTTTTTACTGGTATTGCGGCGCAATATTTTAATATGGATTTATCCGACAATTCAGGACGTTTTATTGCTAAATATGAGCTACAGCACAAGGATCAGGAACTTTTCGATCATAAGATTTTTGCAGGTGCACTTGTGGGTTACGAAATTGATACCAGGAATGATAGTTTGTTTCCAGTTCGTGGATTCCACTGGAAAAGCAGCCTGACAGGGATGCAGGAAATTGACCTGTATAAAAATTACGGGCAGTTGCAGACAGAAATGAGTTTTTATATCAGTTTCAGCAGGTATCCTAAGTTTGTTGTTGCCAACAGAATTGGTGCCGGTACAAGCTTGGGAACTCCTGAATTCTTTCAGATGTTTTATCTTGGAGGTGAAAGGGGTTTGATGGGTTACAGGAAAAATCGCTTTAGCGGAAGTTCTGTTTTCTACAATAATCTTGAGTTGCGTATGAAGCTTTTTGATTTCACTTCTTATCTTTTTCCAGGTACAGTTGGTTTAATAGGATTTAATGATGTTGGCCGGGTGTGGGTAAAAAATGAGTCATCGGATAAATGGCATATTGGTTATGGCGGTGGACTATATATAATTCCTGCTGAAGCTATAGTTATAAATGCAATGGCTACCTGTTCAGAAGAAGGACTGCTTCCTTATATTAGTTTGGGTTTTAGATTTTAAAAAAATTATTTTAGTTATGAGCGTCACAGAATTAATGAAAAAGGCTGCCTTGTACGTGCGCAATGCGTATTCCGAAATGAAAAAACCGGAACTTGTATATCATTGTCTTGCCCATACAGAACATACTGTTGCTGCTGCAGAAAAAATAGCCGACCATTATCAACTCGAAGAAGAAGATTATGCAGCTGTTTATATAGCTGCCTGGTTTCACGACATTGGCTACCTTTCTGCCCCGGCAGAACAACATGAAGAAAAAGGAATTGAACTTGTTTCTGCATTTATTCGTGAAAATGGCGGCAATGACTCACTTGTTGGAAAAGTGGAAGAATGTATCCTGGCCACAAAAATGCCACAAAATCCTGTGTCATTAATCAGTCGCATCGTTTGTGATGCCGACCTTTTCCATTTTGGAACAGAAGATTTCGAAACAACCAATAAGCAGGTCAGGAAAGAAATGGAAGCACGTTTTGGTCAGAAAATTCCCGGCAAACTTTGGCGAATAAAAGCACTGGATATTTTGAACAGTCAAAAATTTCACACTGATTACTGTCAGGCATTGTTGCAAAAAGGTAAACAGGAAAACGTGGATAGGATTAAAGTGAGAATAGAAGATGATAATAGTAAAAAATCTAAAAAACACCAAGATGAATTCACTGATCAGACGGAGGCGTTAACGGAAGATTCGAAAAAGAAACCCACGCGTGGAGTAGAAACAATGTTTCGGACTACTTCTACCAATCATTTGAGATTGAGCGAAATGGCAGATACAAAAGCCAATATAATGATTACTGTAAATTCTATTATAGCGTCCATTTTAGTTTCAGTATTATTTCGCAAGCTCGAAGATGATCATAGGTTAATCATTCCTGCCATGATGTTTTTAATCACATCACTGGTGTCAATTGTTTTTGCCATTTTGGTCACAAGACCGAATGTAACACAGGGAACATTTACAGAAGAAGACTTGACAAAGAAAAGAGCAAACCTGTTGTTCTTTGGTAATTTTCATAAAATGAGCCTGAGCGACTATCAACGCGGTATTGATGCCATGATGGCTGATTCGGAATTTCTTTACGGAAGTATGACACGGGACATTTATAATCTTGGTGTGGTATTGGGTCGCAAATATAAATTGCTCCGTGTTGCGTATAGTTTTTTTATGTTTGGATTTATCATTTCAGTCTTATCGTTTGTTATTGCTGTAACGATGTTTAAAAAATAAAAGGAATGACAAGATATTTTGACAGGGATATTAGCTGGATGCAATTCAACGAACGGGTTTTGCTTGAAGCTGCTAAAAAAAGTGTTCCCTTATACGAACGGATTTTATTCCTTTCTATTTTCTCTTCCAATCTCGATGAGTTTTTTAAGGTGCGCTATCCTGCGCTTAAAATTGCTGCGAGAACAAAATTAAAACACAAAGAACCTTCTGCTTTGCAACAAGTGCAGGACCTCGTAAAAAATCAGCAAAATAGCTTCGGAAATATTTTGAGAGAACAAATTTTGCCCGAGCTAATAGAACAGAAAATTCATTTATACTACAACGAAAATTTTAGTAACGGCCATCAACAATTTGCAAACGACTTTTTTTATACACAAGCGCTGTCCTTTCTGCAGCCTGTGATTTTAAATAAGAATGAGCCTGCGGTGCTCTTGCAAAACAATGGTCTATATTTTATTGTTGAGTTGCAAAATGAAAGCGGAAATACCTTCGCTTTGATTAATATTCCTCACGAAAACCTTTCGAGATTTATAATAGCTCCGCAGACAGACGACACAAGCTTTATTTTGTTTCTCGATGACATCGTCAGGTCCAATGTAATAAATATATTTCCTGGCTATACTGTTTTGGGATGCTATAGTATAAAAATGACTCGCAGCGCCGACATTGACATCGTTGATGAAAACAGTGATCTTTTTGAGGAACATTTGCTTGAAATGATTGATGAAAGGGAAAAGGGAGTGCCCACAAGAATGTTGTACGAAAGTGTAATGCCGAAGGATATTGTCGCTTTTATTGCCCAATATTTCGATATTGAATTAGATAGTTTGGTTTCGGGTGGCAGATATCACAACTTAAAAGACCTTGCCAGGCTCCCTAACCCTGCAGGTAATGCTCTGCGGTATCCCTCGCAAATACCATTGCGTCATGCTAAGTTATCAAATCACGATTCTATTTTTGATGCCGTAGATTCCGGAGATCATCTATTGCATTTTCCCTTTCATACCTATAGCTATATTTTGCGCTTCTTTAATGAAGCAGCAATAGATCCGTTTGTATCAGAAATCAGTGTAACATTATACCGTGTTGCTACAGACTCATTTATAACTAACGCCTTGATCAGTGCTGCAAAGAACGGTAAAAAGGTTACAGCTTTTGTCGAGCTGAAAGCTCGTTTCGATGAAAATAACAACCTTAACTGGGCAAAAAAAATGAAAGCTGCGGGTGTGAAAATTATCTACAGCATTCCCGGAATAAAAGTACATGCTAAATTAGCTCTTGTAAAAAGAAAGCACAACTTCAAAAGCAAGTATTACAGCCTTGTTTCTACAGGAAATTTCAACGAACAAACAGCTAAGTTTTACACAGACCACATCTTACTGACAAAGAATCCGGTAATAACGAAAGAGATTGACTTGTTGTTTGCTTTCCTGTCTGCACGACAAGACCCCAAAGATTATTCCTTTCTGAGATTTCCGAACTTGATGGTAGCAGGATTCAATTTCCTGGATAAATTATCTAATCTGGTCGACAGGGAGATTGCTCATCATCAGAATGGGCACAAAGCGGGCATTATTATTAAGCTTAACAATCTTGAGGATAAGGATGCAATTGAATTGCTGTATAAAGCAAGTAACGCTGGCGTAAAAGTAGAGCTTATTGTGAGAGGTATTTGTTGCCTGATACCAGGAGTGAAGGGAATGAGTGAAAACATATCTGTCCGGAAAATTATCGGCCGGTACCTTGAACATTCCCGAGTGTATATTTTCGAAAATAAGGGCGACAAAGTGTTTTTTATTGGCTCTGCAGATTTGATGACGCGTAATATCCGAAGGCGTATTGAAGTAATCACTCCTGTTTATCACGAAAAATGCAAACAGGAATTACTGGATATTATTGATCTCCAACTAAATGATAATGTTCAGGCGGTGAACATTGATGAGAACGGTGAAATTATAATTCCGAAGACCGGATTAAAAGAAATCAACTCGCAGGAATTAATTTATGAGTATACAAAAAACCTTTAATAGCCCGTAACAAAATTTAATGATCAGATTCACGTTAATATTACTGGTTGCATTTTCTGCCTATTTGGCACAGGCGCAAAAAGATACCAGTTCAAAAGATATTTATAATGTAAACTATAAATGGGAAGCCCCTGTTGCTGTTGCATTTTTAGGAGGTTCGTACTTTGGTTTTAGGATTTTAGATAAGCACGCTTCCTATACAGCAGAGGATGTTGCTAAGCTGAACATCCAGAGCATAAATTCCTTTGATCGTCCTATAGCATCGCTCAATCCTACTGGATTTGAACAGGCACAAAAAAGATCAGATTTATTTTTGAATATCAGTATTGCCAGTCCTGCATTATTATTGCTGGATAAAAAAGTCAGGCATCATTGGGCTGAATTCGCTACCCTTTTGGCTATGACACATGCTGTTGATAATGCCATTTATTTTGGTGCAGTAATCAGTGTCAGAAAGGCTCGGCCATTAACATACAATCCTGCATTGCCTTTAGATCAAAAGATAGGAGAAGCAAAAAGTAATTCGTTTTTTAGCGGGCATGTTTCCTTTAGTGCAACATCTACCTTTTTTGCGGCAAAATTTTACACAGATTGTCACAACATCAAGGGAATAAAACGGATTTTAATTTATACAGGTGCTGCAATTCCTCCAGCTTTTGTTGGCTATTACAGGATGCGGGCAGGAAAACATTTTAAGTCGGATGTGATTACAGGCCTTATAGTGGGTGCTGCTTCAGGCATTGGCATTCAGGCATTGCATAAGTTATCTCAGAAGGATAAGAATCTTTCTTTCCAACCATATTATAACCAAGGCTATAATGGCATTACAATGGTTTATAATATTCGTTGAATGTTTCTTTCGATCAGATTCCTATACTTTGAGCACCTCACCAAGCTTTAGTATTTTTAATCGATTCCTTATCTTTCCTTCTTCATTTAAAGTATTTAGAATTTGCTCAGATTCGCTCATTGGTTCATCGGCCGAATCAAAAGTGCCATAATGAAATGGTATAAATGTTCGGGCACCAGTTGCGTGAAATGCTTTTACTGCATCATATGGGTCCTGATGATTGGGTGACATAAACCAGGTTGGAGAATAAGCTCCTGCCCCGATTAAAGCAACGTCAATATTGGGGAATAGGTCGCCAATAACTTTGAAGTGTGAACCAAATCCAGAATCACCACCATAATATATGGTTTTTTCGGCTGACTGAATCATAAATCCGCCCCACAGGGTTGTATTTGTATCAAAGGGGCTACGGTTAGCCCAATGCCTTGAGGGCAGGAAGGCAATTTTCAAAGATGGTACACCTATTTGGAACTGCTGATACCAGCCCGCGGGTTGGATAGCATTATTAACCCATTTTGAAATAAGATTTTCCAGTTTCAGTCCTACCAAAATTTGGGCTTTTGGGTTGTTGTAAGACAAGCATTTCAGGCTTTTGGCATCACAATGATCGTAATGAGCATGCGAAACCAAAATATAATGGATGTTTCGTAAATCTTCAGGGTTAACAGGCATTTCAGAATAGCGTTTTACAAGAGGTAATTTGCCAAAAACCGGGTCAATGAGGATGCGTATTCCTGAGAGTTGGATGAAGAAACTGGCATGGCCAAGCCAAACAATTTTATCGGAAACGTCTGTTAACCAATCCTCGTTTTTAATGACATCAATTTTCCATGGATCTTTTTTCTTTGTCTGCTTTTGTGGATTTTTTTGCAGCATAAATCTTAATACTTCCCCGGCCCTGATTAGTGTTGGAATTTCTTCATTGATAAATAACCCTCTTTGGTCTAATGGAGTACCGCGATAATCCGGCTTTATAGTTACCAGATCAGGATTAGATGTATAGCTTTGGATGGTTGGTATTTCTTTTTTAACGAAAAACCTCTTAAGAGATATCAATGCACTTAACATTTTAGAGGAAGCAAATTACACAAATGTTGTCAGGAATTTTTTGTTTGGCGAACGAGTTCAGTTGGCGCATAGCCAAAGTGCTTTTTAAAAGCATAAGAAAAATGTGATAGGTTTTCAAAACCTACTTCGTAGCAAACATCAAGGGCTTTCTTTTTCTTTTCCGCAAGTTGATAATGTGCTAATTCCAGCCTTTTCCGTGTAAGCCATCGTTGCGGTGTTGTGTTGAAAGCTTTACTGAAATCTCTTTTGAAAGTCGTCAGACTTCTTCCTGTGAGATACCCAAATCTTTGCAAAGGAAGATTGAACATGAAATTCTGTTCCATATAGCCTGCCAAGTCAATTTTTCCGGGTTCTTCAAAATTTGCAAGCACGTTGTCAATACCATTATCAACCGTCCTTAAAATACTGATGGCTTCTGTAATTTTAAGTGAAGCTATGTTTTCAGGAAGGTCTTTCATTTCAAAATAAGGTATCAATGAAGCCATACAGCTTTCCAGCAAAGGGTGATTGTTGAAAACATATATTTTCTGCGATGCCGAAGGTCTTGGTTTTGTATTAAGATTTGCATAAAAATCCCTTAGCCGTTCTGTTGATAGGTGCATTACCACTGTTTTGTGAGGTTGCTCATCTTTTGGGTAATTTATGATTGTTGCTAATTGATTTCTGGGAATCAGAAAAATATCGCCTTGCTTAAAAATGTAAGTGGCGTCTGCCTGAACAATTTTTGTTTCTCCGGAAATAAACCAGATTAGCATATGCTGGTCGAACATAATGTCCGACTTGAAAAACTTATCCTCGTAACAGGATAGCTTGATCTCATTCGTTATGTATTTTGCCTGGTATTCCATTGCGTTTAAAATCTTTTTAAAGGTAATTAAGCATTACAAAATTATAGAGGTTTTAATATCAGGAGTTCTCGCCACTGGTTGTGAACTCCTGATATTGCTCAGGTAGTTTTATACAGACTGCCCGCCATCAATCACAAAATTGGACCCCGTGATAAACGAAGCACTATCGCCTGATAAATAACTGATCAAATCAGCGACCTCGTTAGCTTTACCCATTCTTGCCAAAGGAATGCTGTTGATAAGTTGTGTTTCGAGATTTTTATCAAGGCCGATTTTATTCATGATTTCCGTAGCAACCGGACCCGGACTTACTGCGTTTACGCGAATTTTACGAGAAGCCAGTTCAAGTGCTGCAATCTTCATTACGGCATTTATAGCGGCTTTACTCGCTGCGTATACCGAAGCGCTTTGGGGTGAAATGGTGGCTGATGTGGACGATAAGAAAATAACCGACGCATTATCATTGAGCAGAGGAATGAATTTGCTCAGTGTAAAATAGGCCCCTTTAAAGTTTACATTCATTATTTCATCAAAGATATTTTCAGTCATCAGTTCAATGGTTGCAAACTTGGTTATTCCTGCGTTGATGAGCAGAATATCAATTTTGCCAAATTGGCTTGCTATTGTATGTACTAAGTTTTCTATTTCAGAAAGAATGGATTGATCGGCCACGAAACCAATCACCCCTAGCTTTGTGGCCGCTTGTTCAACAGCCTCCTTTCGCCTCCCTGTAATGATTACTTTAGCTCCTTTTTCATGAAGCAATTTTGCTGTGGCATATCCTATGCCGCTGTTGCCGCCGGTAACGACGGCTATTTTATTTTTCAAATTTTCCATAATCTTATTGTCGCACTTTTAATTAATATTGAATGTTATCCCTGTCATTTGCTCACTGAGTTTCCACAACCGTTTAGCATTTGCTTTATCCAGTGAATATAATTTCACACCTGTGGATAGCTCCGTCTCAGAAGCCAATTCAGCAACGTCAGCATCTTCGCAATACACACCGCCAATATTATTAAGTAACGGGCTTGTCGCACACCATACCGTTGTAGCCGCCCCCTGTGGTATTGTTTTCAATGATGCTGCTACTTCGGGTAAGAGATTTCCTTCTAAGTCGCAGAAACCCATTTGCTGGAAAAGTTCCAATGAAGCTTCTCTCCCAAGTTCCGTTCCCGCAATTGAACCCGGATGTAAAGAGTATGACCGAACATTAAATTCTTTTGCACGATTGTCTAACTCAAGAGCGAACAGATTACTTGCTGTTTTTGACTGTCCGTAAGCTTGTAAAGTCTCGTAATCCCTTTTTTCGAAACTTAGATCTTCAAAATTGAAAGGGGCGAAATGATGACCATGGGAAGATACATTAATTACTCTGGCACCTTTAGCTTGTTTCAGCGCAGGCCAAAGCTTTGCTGTTAGTTGGAAATGTGCCAGGTAGTTTGTAGCTAATTGTGATTCATACCCACGGCTGTCCCTGCGGAGTGGCACCCACATAATGCCGGCATTGTTAATCAGCAAATGCAATGGTCTGCCTGATGCAAGAAATTCGTAGGCAAATGCATCAATTGATGCCGGATCCATCAAATCCATTGCTTGCAGCTCGACATTGGAAATACCCTCCAGATTTCTCTTGGCTTTTTCTGTATCTCTAGCAGGAATGATTACTGTGGCGCCGGCACCGGCCAGTGTTTTTGTGGTTTCCAAACCGATGCCGGTATTGCCTCCGGTTATGATAACAACCTTGCCTGTAAGGTCGATATCCTTAATGACATCATTCGTTGTCGAGTGAGCGTCGAATCCTGAATTGATTGATTGCTGTAACGCTCCCTGATAATTGTTTTGTACCATTTTTGAAATTTTTAGTTATTTTGATAGCACAAAAGTAGAATGGATACATGAGGGGCATTTTGTTTAAACGTCCGAAGTTGTTTTGCTTAAAGGGTCATGCATGAATATGATTTTTTGCTTAAAACGACAGATAAAGAATCTAAACATACCCCGAGCCTGCTATAACTGAACAGCAAGTTCTTCAGTTATAGAAACTGCTTTTCAAAAGGTCATTTGACCTTTTGAAAAGCACATCTTAAAAAATTTGGAGGTTGAAGTGATAAAAGTAGTTTCGCAAGAATCGCATGCTTGCTCTACAGACTTGCACCTTTCTCAGATTGAAAGGATTAAACGTAGTCAATCAGCACCAGCATTGGTTTCATTTATCTCTTTGCAAAGAGTCTTGTAGTAGAGCCAAAGGATTTTTTTGTTTAAAAGGTCAAACGACCTTTTAGAATTTGGTCTTAACTCAATTAATTAAATCAGTCACTACAAGCCACATACATTTTTTATATCATCAGCCGGCATTCTGAAGTATTCTTTTTAGTCAGAAGCTAAATCGTCAAAACCAAAAGATTGACTTTATTTGGATTTCGTAATCAGAAAATTTAAAATTCCAATCAATCTTGCAAAAACCGTGGAAATTTCCACGGTTTTTGCAAGATTGATTTTTTTCATTTATCAATTCTTATTTTTAAGGTTAATAAAAGAAAAATAATTGTCAAATTATTATGAATAGGGCTTATAGCCTTTATTTTTTAATATATTTGATTAGAGAAAATGCTTTCATGAATACCTGTACACCCTCACACTACCATGAAAATACAATCACCTTATTTGAGCCCCGTCCCAAAGTTTGAAGAAAAAAAAATTATTATAGCGGATACACCAAGTTATGCGTTTGGTGTCGGTTCGGTGCAGCACACCAGGATATTTATGTTCGAAATTTTGCCTTCAAAATTTTACATTGATTTTATATCGCAGGATCTTACTGAAGGGGCAATGTTTATAATCCCGCCAATGCACTTTCATTTTTTGCATCCGGTCGAAAAGTCAAGATTTATCTGCATTGATGTTCATGATTCCTTGTTTAATAACAAAGAGAAGCAACTCATTTATGCGTTAAAATATCTTTCTCATAAAACACTGAAATCTAATTCCGAAGACAATATACCATTCAATATTTTACTTGAACTTTGTAACTCAGGTTACGATGCACAAAATAATTATAATCATTTTATACACTGCATTTCCTCTTACATGGATCTTGACGGACTTTATAAGAATACCAATCGTCAATGCATGCAAATAGTTGACAGTTATCTGAATTTTCTAGGTTCTAACGATTTGAAGCTGGATAATTTTTCAGTTGATAAAATTGCAATAGCAATTGGTTGTTCAGAACGAACCCTGCATAGAGCCTGCATCACAGTGTTTGGAATAAGTCCGCAGAACATTTCCAAATACCACATCATACTAAAAGGTATATTCCTCCTTAGCAGGCATAATTTACCAATCTCATCAATTGCAGAAAATCTGGGCTTCTCGACTTTAAGTGCCTTCGATAAATGTGTCAAGAGAGTTACAAAGCTCACGCCAAAAAAAATAAGAGAAACACTCTTTGAAATCGGTTTATAATCTAAATGTCCGATTGGGAATATTTTTTGTCTGATTGGGAATATTTTTTGTCTGAAAAGGATAATTTTTTGTCCGAAAAGGACAGGCGTTTTTAACATAGAATTTTTTTCGGGTTGGTACTTTTACTTTATCAAAAAACAAAGTAATTAATCATTCACCAACCATAAAAGCTTTCTTATGTATCCAATCACCCCAATCCTCACCACCGGTCAGCAAGGGCCGGACATTAAAAATCTTCAGGAAATATTGCTGTACCTGCTGGAAACAGGAATAATCAACAACCAGAATACGGGTATTCCCGTGAGTGGTTTACAAGCGGAAAAGCAACAGAGCTTCTTTGGTGATGTAACCACTCAATTTGTCGAACTTTTTAAGACGCAGTATTTCCTGTTTTCCCCTCCAACTCAATTAGTTGATGGACCTGTTGCGGGGGCTTTAAATGGTTTTGCCGGCTCTCAATTTCCGAATACGAACCTGATTGTTATATCAGGATTTGCAAGGCATGTATCCGGCAATCCCTTACCTACAAATTATACTGTAAGGTTAGAGCAAAAATTATTCAGTTCTGTTTCAGTTCTGGGTTCTACAACAATGGATTCGTCAGGGTTTTATTCAATTTCATTCGACAGTTCAAGCCTTACATCGTTTGGAGATGGATATGTCTTACAATCAGTTGTTGAGGTTGACATTGCGGAGGAATATACTTCCAGACAACTTTTGATAAGACAGGGTGATCATCAAGGAACAATCGATGTCTATCTTAGTAATGATATCGATATAACATCTGAATATGAAATTGTAAAAACCAAGGTCGAAGCACTAATCAGCAGTACAGATATAAAGGATATTGATCTTGAAACTGATGATTCAATTCTGATACTTCTTGTCAATGGAACCGGCGAGACTGCAAAGGATATAAGTGATTTAGTATTTGCTCATCGGCTTAGTGATCAGCTAAATGATCTTGAACCCGAATTGTTCTATGGCCTTTTGCAAATGTCTCTGCCAAAAGAATTGGAACAGCTTCTGTTTCAACCGGCGGTATTAATGAAAAGCTCATTTGCAGTTGTGATGAGTAATAAAACTATTGATGAATATGACGAGACCGATCTTGATACATTTATCAGTGATTTGAAATCGAATATTATTACCAGGCTAAATTCCGATAACGGTAGTGATATTGCAAAATCAGCAACATTCCGGATTTACAATTACGTACTGAATGATACAGGATTAACCAATAATTTCATGGCTGCATATTTCAAATACGAAGAGCAGTCAGGTGATGATTTCTGGACTTATTTCGAAGCTAATTTTGGTTCTTATTCAGCATATATAAAGGAGCTAAAAGCTGTTACCGTATTGGCTCCAATGACAGGAAATAATCCGGCTGTGGTAGGAGCTTTGCTGGATATTTTAAACGGAGGAACATTTTCCGGTAGTGAGACATTGGATGTAATATCAGGAGAACCCCAACCTCCGTTGCTCGGTGGGTTACTCGAAAGTAATTGGCTGGATATTATTGAGGATGCAAAGGCAGGAGATGCTTCTAATTTTATTTATCCTCCATTTGTTCAAGGTAATAACGATACGCAGAGAAATGAAAGTTATGCAGAAAGGTTGTATGATAATTTCACATCCGTTTATACCACCTACACGATAAATGCCCAGATAGCTACGGACTCAGGAACATCATTTCCAGAACTTAAAGACAATTTGTCTTCATTTCTTACTGATAATCCTGTGTTTGATGTCAGAACTGCCTCAATACTTGATCTTAAAAATGATGACCCTGGCGCCCCGTTCGATTTTTCTTCGGTAGCCGACAGGCCTGCATTTATAGAAGAAGTTGCAACGGTGCAGAGGTTGTCGTCAATTACGAAGAGTTATGAAGCAATGACGGCGATGGCTGCAGATGGAATTGTGTCGGCATTTCATGTAACCACAATGGCTGCTCCTGAATTTGCGGATAAGTATGAGGTATCATTTGGTAGTACAGAACTTGCCATGGAAGCCTACGACCTAGCTTCGACAATATCAACACACGTTGTATCAATGGCCTATGAAGTTTATGCCGGGTCAATGGATGCTGCTCCAATGACAGGAGGTATAGATGTCTATCGCTGGCTTGATGTAGAAGCGGTAATTCCCGAAGATCCATATGCAGAATGGAGGGCTTTATTTGGATCAATAGATGCCTGCAATTGTTGCCACTGTCAGTCTGTATACAGCCCTTCAGCTTATTTGGTAGACACATTAAGTTTTCTCAAAAAAAATGATGTGCCAGGAGCTGTTTCAGCACATAAGCGTTTCGTCTATAATCGCAGACCTGAAATTAAGCATATTGAACTTACTTGTGACAACACGAATATACCTGTTCCTTACATAGATATTGTAAATGAACTGCTGGAAGATATAGTGGGATCCAATGCCTACAGGATGCTTGCACGTCAAACCAAGGCCGATGCAAAACATCAACGTGCAATACCGGAATATATCAATACAGACTCTTATACAGGTACATGGACAGATCCAGACTTGGCTGTTGCCGACATTCAACTCACAATAGATACGCCATATGGTAAATTAAAAGATGCACTTTACCCATGGACACTGCCATATAATTTTTATAAGCGTGAAATTGATACACATCTTTCAATTGCTTCGGTGAAAGGGTTTGAAATGATCCAGAGATTCAGTGAACTTGGTAAACTTGATGCCTGGGATGATATAGATTACTGCACCGCTTATGCTGGAATGTCTTCCGAACAAACTGGGGTTATCATTACATCAGCTACACTGACAGGTCCGGAGTATTACGGACTAACAGTGTTTTATGGATTCACAACAGATTATGATTCCTCTACCTCCGGTGTTTTCAGAACGACAA
Organism: Chitinophagaceae bacterium; assembly: GCA_041661485.1. Taxonomy (GTDB): domain Bacteria; phylum Bacteroidota; class Bacteroidia; order Chitinophagales; family Chitinophagaceae; genus Rurimicrobium. Next base: position 29,270 of record JBAZUJ010000009.1, on the reverse strand, counting down.
TACCAGATCCTAAAACCAGGGGTGCAAATATTGCTGTTACTTCATCTAACTGGTTAACGAAACTGGTTGACCGTGTAGATATCTTTCTACAGCAAACCAAGCTTTCCTATATACAATTATTGGAACTGCTGGATTGTTATTTTTTGAATGCACCATTTGGTGGAGGAAGACAGTTTGCAATTTTAAATAACAGCAGCACAACAAATATTGCTACCTGTAAACTTTACGAACTTCGCATTGATGCCGCAAACCCTGGCGATTATCCCGGATTTCTGGATAAGCTTCATCGTTTTGTTCGGTTGGCAAGAGCATTAAAATGGTCGTTTTATGATTTGGATAAAGCTTTACTTGCTTTGGCTGTTTATGATATAGATGATGATGTTTTCAAACAGATCGTTCAGATCAAATATCTTGCTGATACATTGAAAATCCCAGTGGAGGATGTTGCAATATTTTACGGCAATGTTGAGAATGCTCCTTATCGTGACTATCATCATGAAGACGATAATTGTGAACTGATAGATATCCCAACTCAGTATACAAGAGTCTTCCGCAATGCCTCAATGCTTCATGCCAATACCGATGGCCCTTTCCCGGCAGATGGAGGTTCGTTTACTCCGGTTACAAAAGAGATCTTCCTTAATTATATCTCCGGCGTAATCAATATTAAGCCAAGTGAAACTCAGATATTGTTAGACGATATATACGCCACATATGGCATGACTCCTTATTCTTCTATTACTCCGAGTAACACATTCATAAGTTATATCTACCGTGTTTCTGTCCTGATTAAAGCACTGAAAATATCAGTTACTGATTGGTTATTCTATAAAAAATGGCTATCAGATGATGATTATTTTGGTTCCCTTAGCGGTTCAGGAAATCCGGCCGACGATACAGCTGCTCAACCTTTAGAAATACAAGGTATAGCTTCTCCTGTAACTCCTGTGCCTTTTGATACAATCCGATTTATTTCGTGGGTTAAGCTTTGTAAAGATGCGGGAATCAAAACTTCGACAAGTAAATACCTGCTTCTTGATGCTCCGGAAAATAATATTGCAGACGACAAGTCAAATAGTGTTTTAGAACAAATATTAACTGGCCTCAGAGCAGAACTTTTCAAACTTAATTACCCTGATTTTGATGAGGCAGACCCTAATGCTTCTCAGCAGTTATTAGGTATCATAAAAAGGATAATGAAGGATGATCAGGCAGAGTACATGATGAAAATTCTGGATGAAGCATTAGCTGCTACCCCAGCATATTCTGATGAAGACAGGGAGTTTATTTCACAGGACATGTCCTTTTTCCTTCCTGAAGGCAGTGATGAGATCCTTGCAAATGCCAATACCAGCGACCCTGATTATGAAGATAATATTGGCCTCAGGTATAAATATATTTACACAAACTTTTCCGTTTATATTACTGAATCAGTTTTAAAACCTGCAATTGCTTCTTATCTGGCCAAGGAATTTAAAATTGAAGAAGGAATTGCTCATGTCCTCTTACATGAAGCTATTATAGTCGATACGAAAACTGGTTTTGAGCAATTATTGGACAGAGTATTTATTGAAGGTAATTGGGCAATCAGTCGGTGGGGAGATACTGATGAGGATGCTTTCTCAACAATACTTCTGATGCACAAAGCTTCAATATTAATCAATCAGTTTAATCTGGGAATTAATGAAATCAGATATTTATGGGTTTACACTATCGATGGCTCTGGAACTCCGGGAGATCCCGTCATTCCAGGCATTCCTATTTTATCTGAACTTCCAATTCGTACTACGCCTACTGAAGTATTTGTACCCGGAACGAGCAGTACAATCACATTCCGTTTATTAAGAAATATAATACAGTGGATGCAGGTCAGAGCATTCACAGGTCAGGATATTAATATACTGTTTGAAGCGCTTAAGACTTCGTCGGTGACTATGATTGATCAGATCGCATCCGTATTTAAGATTGGCAAGGCTGATGCAGACGCGCTTTTGACTATATCAACAGGAATATTGCAACTTGACTCTGAAAGTTACAGCAATCCCAGGACATACCTGAGACTTATAGATTGCCTTGAAATGCAACATCTGCTTACAGCACCAATGAATACTTTGGCGGGAGTAGCGGAAGACATAAAAACCTCTGATAGCCAGGAAAATGTTGCTCCTTTGATTCACCTGGTCAGGGCGTCGTTTGAAACCAATCAATGGTTAGAGGTAATTCAACCCGTCAATGATGTACTTAGAGTTGAAAGAAGAGATGCTTTAGTAGCATTTATGTTGGCATTCCCTCCGACAGAATACCGTTATGCCTGGCAGACATCGAATGACATTTACGAAACGTTGATGGTGGATGTGGAAATGATGCCTATAATGTCAACAACACGTGTTCTGTTAGCCGTTAATAGTATCCAATTATGGATGGATCGTATCCTACTGAGATTGGAAGAACCTGAAGTAACTGATAAAGTTGCAAGGCAATGGCTTCAATGGCGTAAGTTATATCGTTTATGGGAGGCTAACAGGAAAGTATATATATATCCTGAAAACTGGATTGAACCGGAACTAAGAGACAATAAATCTCCATTCTTTGTTGAACTCGAGAAATTTTTAAAGCAAAACGAGGTAACTAAAGAAAATGTAGAAGAAGCCTATAAAATTTATCTTGAACGCCTTGATCAGGTAGCAGATCTTGATATTATTGGGATGTATAGGGAAACGACGCAATCATACCAGAGTTTTAGTTTTTCAAATAATGATGTCATACATGCATTTGGTAGAACAAAAGAATCTCCGCATATTTATTTTTATCGTAAAAGAGCAGTAGGTGAATGGACGCCCTGGGAAAAGATGGATGTTCAGGTTGAAGGAGACCATTTTATCCCGGTAATGTGGAGAGGAAGGTTAAGATTCTACTGGTTGATGTTTATAAAAGAACAGGCTGGAGGGTCTATTAACAGTGCACGTTCTTCCTCTGAATTCGTTCCTCCGGCAGCTGTTCACTGGAAAATACATTTGGCCTGGACTGAATTAAAAGATAACAAGTGGATTGCTAAACAGGTCTCCAAAGATGCTGTTTACAGCAGATATATTATTGAGGAAGAGCCTATTAGTCTCGATCACGCCAAGGCTTTCAGTGCAGTAGATCGTAGAACATGGAATGGTAATGATGATCTTAATATAATTAAAAAGGAATCAATAAATTTCATTTGCAATCATGATACTGACGGAAATTTATCGTTTAATGTTATAGAACGGGACTATGGAATAAGTGCAGATAACATGAGATTATCTTCGCCTGTTTCCCCAGGAGGCTATGTAGGAACCATATATGAGAATGTATTCAATTCCTGGGGTTGGTCAGACTGGACAACATGGGTAAATGCACCTGATCGCTATTGGGCTCATATTGGCAAGTTTGTTTGCCGGTTTAATGGTGTGTCCGCTCTTCCTGGTGTAGATGCAGGACCAGTAATTCCATCATTATACAACGACTATGCCGGATCAATTGATAAGAAAGACCTTTTAAATAATAGGTATTGGCCTGAATATACTGATTATTGGTATAGAAGAGAACCCGAAGAAGGGTATGCTCATTTTCCTGATGGGAATATCCAATTATTAAGATACGCTCCAGGCCATAATAAGGCGACTACTTTTTGGCCTGGTACAGAATGGGATACAAAAGTTACCATTTTAAATAAATATAAATCTAAGTACCTCGTTTTCCCAAGGCAGGTCCCAATGGGTTATGATGGGCCTAATATACAGATACCCTACTTCTTTTATAAAGATCAAAATAATACTTTTTTTGTTGAGAAAGTAAGTTTCCTGGATGATCTGGTTGTTGTTGATGCAGGAGGTTCAATTACTGGCCATGTTGGCGGTGCCGGTACTATTGATCCAAGTGCAGGAACACCTGTAAAAGTGGATAGAGATACTTTAACAGGGATTACAGTGACAGGTGGGGTGACAAGCTCAGGAACGCCGATTACTTTTACCGGCGGTGCGGACAGTATAGGAGGCTCAGTATCTTTTGCATCAGAAGTTTTTGGGACTTTTGCATTACAGGGTTATCGCTTCCATACTTTCAAACATAACAGGATTAATGACTTTCAGGAAAGGTTACATACGAACGGGCTTGATGGTTTGTTGGATCGGGGATGGGTAATGGGATTGGGTGATAGTATCCTTTTTGATGCAGTCTATGACCCTACAGAAAATGTAGATCGCAGATACCCTTCTGGTGTAGTGGACTTTTCTACAGAAGGGGCTTTGTCACTCTATAACTGGGAGCTCTTCTTTCACATTCCAATGTTGATTGCAAATAAACTGAGTCAAAACCAGCAGTTTGATGAGGCGAGGAAGTGGTACCATTATGTATTTAATCCTACAGCAAATGATGATGACCCTGGAACCTTGTCCGTTAAACGCTATTGGAATTTTGGACCGTTTTACAACATGGCTGCATCCGTTCCAACTATAGACGAGGTGATGAACAGTCCTAAGTACGCTTCTGCAATAGCTAAGTGGGCAGAAGATCCATTCAAGCCTCACCTTGTTGCCCGCACCCGGCCTTCGGCATATATGAAGAACGCGGTAATAAAATACTTAGACAATCTTATTGCATGGGGTGATAATCTTTTCCGCACGGATTCCAGGGAAGCGATTAATGAAGCCACTTTATTATATGTTATTGCATTGCAAATTTTAGGACGCAAACCCGAAGATATACCTACACGTTCCACACCAGTGTTCCAAACTTATGCAACACTTGCAGCTTCCGGAATAAATGATTTTGGAAATGCAATGGTTGGTATTGAGAATATTTTATTGTCATCGGGAGCTAAAACGCATTTCCACCTTTTCCCGGTATCCCGATCTTCAGGATCAGGTTGGTTCTTCCCTCTTCCCAGCTACTATCCTCCCGGTTCATTCTCAACTTATGACGGCACATATGTCCCGCTCAGCCTAACGGGTTCAATGTACTACTTCTGTACTCCGATTAACGAAAAGCAGCTGCAATACTGGGATATTCTCGCTGACCGTCTTTTTAAAATCAGGAACAGTATGAATATTGACGGGGTTACACGTGAGCTTGCGCTCTTTGATCCTCCTATTGATCCTGCTATTTTAGTAAAAGCAGCGGCGGCAGGCGTTTCTCTTGCTGGTGTCTTAGGAGACCTTACAGCCCCCTTGCCTTCTTACAGATTCAATGTAATGAGCCAGAAAGCCTCAGAGCTTGTTCAGGAAGTAAAATCCTTAGGTGGGCAATTATTGTCAGCCCTAGAGAAAAAAGACTCTGAACGGATTTCACTATTAAGGAGCACCCAGGAGATCAAGGTTCTGGAAGCTATTACGGAACTTAAACAAAAGCAAATCCAGGAGTCTTCAGCACAATTTGATGGATTACAGGTTCAATTGAAATCTACTACCCAAAGAAGGGATTATTATCAGAATCTTGTCAATTCCGGATTGATTGGTAAGGAGCAATTGCAAATTGACAAATTGAAAGGAGTACGTCCATTGCTGATAAGTCAGGGGGCTACTCAAGGCCTTTCAAGTACTTTCTTCGCAATACCTGAATTTAATATAGGTCCGTTTATTGCCGGCCTAACTGCTGGAGGACAAAGTCTTGGGCATTTGACTGCTGGAGCTGCATCCGTACAAGGTATTTTTTCGAGCTTAAATTCAAATGATAGTCAAATGGCCTCTCTTACAGGTGGTTTTGAAAGACGCGAACAGGATTGGAAGCAACAATTAAAAACCGCTAATATCGAAATTGAGCAGCTAGGGAAGCAAATTATCGCTGCTGAAATTCGCAAAGCAATGTCAGAAGTCGAGCTTAAAAACCATCAGTTACAATTGCAAAATGCTCAGGAAATGGAAATAGCCATGCGTGATAAATACACAAATGAGGAACTCTATGACTGGATGATCGGCCAAATATCTTTTACTTATTTCCAAGGCTACAAACTGGCGTATGATACTGCCAAAAAAGCCGAGCGCTGTTTCCGTTATGAATTAAACCTCGATACCAGCGATTATATCCAGTATGGTTATTGGGATAGCCTTAACAAAGGCCTGCTTGCGGGAGAAAACCTAGCATATGACATTAAACGGATGGAAGCGGCCTATCTTGATAAAAACAAACGCCAACTGGAATTGACCAAACATGTTTCCCTGGCTGCGTTAGACCCGACTGCTTTAATGAACCTTAGAATTAATCAGCATTGTGAAATAGAAATTCCTGAATGGCTTTATGATATGGATTATCCCGGCCAACATATGCGTCGCATCAAGTCAGTGAGCGTATCGATACCCTGTGTTGCAGGGCCCTACACTACAATAAGCTGCAAGTTATCACTCAATAGCAGCCGTTATAGGAAAAATGCTTTTGGAAGTGATGATTATCCCGAAGATCCTAATGATACAAGGTTCAATTACATGTTCGGAAATATCCAGTCTATTGCAACGAGTAATGCACAGAATGACAGTGGTATGTTTGAAATGAATTTCCGTGATGAACGTTATCTTCCATTTGAAGGTTGTGGCGCCATCAGTAAGTGGTCGATTGATTTACCTGCTGCATATGCTCAATTCGATTATAATACTATTTCCGACCTGATTTTCCACATCAAATATACAGCACAGGACAGCGGATCATTGAAAACCGGCGCTATTGCTAATATCACTGATATGATGGAGAATACCGGGGATGTAGACGATAAAGGGTTGTACCGAGTATTCAATCTGAAACAGGAGTTTTCAAATGAATGGCATCAGTTGCTCAATGGAACTGCTACAGATTTGGTTTTACCTGATATCCTGCAAAGGCTCCCTTACCTTGTTCAGGGACTGGATCTTTTGCTATCCAATGTAGTGCTGTTTATTAACAAGCAAAGTTCTGGTTTGACAGTTGGTTTGGCAAATGATCCGGATGATACTGATGTTTCATTAACACGCAGTGTTATAAATGATTATTGGGAAAAGTATACTGCACCTTCAGACCCTGGCATTGCTCTGGATCAATCTTGGTTTATAAGCGGATTGACTCCTGCAACTATTTCTGAAGCCTGGATTATACTTCAGTATAAAAAAGATTAAGAGCTTTTTTACGAATGTTTCATTGTGCCAAACGGCACAATGAAACATCTAAACCATTTTCTATGCCCACCGACCAAAACACCAATCAACAATCCTCCGGCGGAAATAAACATCCGCTGGATCGCTATACCGTCCACCCGCAACAAAGTGGAGGAGACGGACAGGAAAAAAGCCCGTACTATAAATCACAGGCACCATCCATTTCATTACCAAAAGGAGGTGGTGCACTCAAGGGCATTGATGAGAAATTCAATGTCAATGCAGTTAATGGTACAGCAGGACTGGAAGTGCCCTTCCCACTTACACCCGGGCGGGGAGGATTTACTCCATCGCTTTCTATATCTTATAATTCAGGTGCTGGTAATAGTGAATTTGGTATGGGGTGGGGAATGTCATTGCCATCGATACAACGTAAGACAGATAAGCGTTTGCCTCAGTATAATGATGTGCAGGAATCAGACGTTTTTTTATTGGCAGGTGCAGAGGATCTGGTTCCCAAACTTGATGAATTTGGTGTTCCGGTTGAACATATTGAAGATGTTATTTATTTAGTTAAAGAATACGTTCCCCGCATCGAAGGGCTATTTGCCAGGATTGAATTCATCAAACGTACCGATACAGGAGATTGCTGGTGGCGCGTTGCGACTAAAGATAATATCCTTACCTATTATGGACTCACAAACGCATCAAGAATTGCAGACCCTGAAGCACCATCACGCATATTTAAATGGTTGCCGGAAATGGTGCTGGATCATAAAGGAAATGTGCAGCAGTATTTTTATGTAGCAGAGGATATAGTCAATATCGTTAAAGGTGCGCATGAAACAAACCACTTAAATAATATTGCACCGTTCACAAACACTTATCTCAAAAGTGTTGGTTATTGTAATCTGGAACCGTTCTTTATCACGACAGATTTTTATGAGCCTGCGCTACCTTCAGTCACATATCTAATGGAATCTGTTCTTGATTTTGGAGACCACGATTCAGCTGATCCTGTTTATACACCTTCACAAAATTGGGATGGACGTATGGATGCGTTTTCTGATTTTCATGCGGGTTTTGAAATTCGCACTTTCCGTCGTTGCAGAAGGGTATTGATGTTCCATCGTTTCAGGGAATTGAATGGAGGTGCAAGCCTGGATCCGGTATTAGTACGATCATTAGACCTCTCTTACTATCAGGATCAGACTCCCAATAATCCTGCATTACCCAACGACCATGCAGGAATTGATTATATTCTGACTATTACCCAATCAGGTTATTACTATGATGGCAGCAGCAATCTAATTAAGAAGTCTTTACCACCCATCACGGTCGATTACCAGGCCATTGAATGGGACTACACGATCCATGATGTTGCGCGTGAAGATTGGGCAAATGCTCCGCAAGGCCTGACCGGTAATTACCAATGGACAGATTTCTTCGGCGAAGGTTTGCCTGGAATATTGAGTGAACAAGGTAATGCCTGGTGGTACAAAAGGAATTTAGGTGATGGTCATTTCACTCATGCGGTGAGCCTGGCTCCGAAACCCTCTTTTGTAGGTTTAGGCAGCAGTATCCAATGGCAGGATCTTGAAGCTGATGGAAGAAGACAAGTTGTAACTTACGATACTAGCCTTCCCGGTTATTTTGAAGCATCACTTCCTAAAGAAAGTGATATTGATGGCATACAGGAATGGGAAGCTTTCAGAACATTTCAGGAGAACATAAACATAGATTGGAACAGCCCTTTTAATAAGATGCTTGACCTGGATGGTGATGGCCGTCCTGACTTGCTCTTATGCGAGGACAGGGTTTTTACCTGGTATAAAAATAAAGGAAAAGAAGGTTTTGGACTGGGAGGATATGCTTCCGTTTCATTAGATGAAGACAAAGGCCCAAGATTATTATTAAATGACCAGGTACAGAGTGTCTATCTCGCTGATTTGAATGGTGACGGACTCACAGATTTGGTGCGTATCCGCAATGGAGAAGTTTGTTATTGGCCCAACAAGGGTTATGGTCGTTTTGGTGCCAAAGTCACTATGGACAATTCACCAACTTTTGACCACCCGGACACTTTCAATCCACAATACATCTACATCAGCGACATCTCAGGAACAGGTGCTGCCGATATTCTATACCTGGCACAAAGCAAATGTATCGCTTACATTAACCGCTCCGGTAACAGCTTTAGCAATGGAGTTGATATTGCCACTTTACCGGGAATTGATCCTTACAGCAAGGTTTCCGTTATTGACTTTTTAGGTAACGGTACTGGCTGCATTGTATGGAGTTCTCCGCTTCCACAATATGCCAATGCTCCGCTAAGATATATCGATCTGATGGGTGGTAAAAAACCCCACCTGATGAAAACCTATAGCAATGGTATGGGTAAATCAGTAAGCCTTAAATACAAGAGCTCAACGAAATACTACCTGGCAGACAGGCTTGCAGGAACACCGTGGATTACAAAACTTCCTTTTCCTGTTCACTGTATTGAAGAAATCACAACAACCGATACGGTAAGTGAGACAACTTATAAACAAAGCTATGCTTACCATCATGGTTACTACGATCATGCAGAACGTGAGTTCCGTGGTTTTGGACGTGTGGATACCATTGATACGGATACAGCTGTAATAGACGATGATGGCTCTGACCCTTCAGAAAGATTGGACCAGGATCCGGTGATGACAAAATCATGGTATCATACCGGTGCCTGGATGGAATATGAATTACTTACAGAGCGTTACGAAGATGAATATTTCATTGCAAACGACAGCAAGGAACTCACCGTTTCTATATCTGTTCCTTCAGGACTTTCTGCCAAGGAACAGCGTGAAGCTTACCGTGCTGTAAAGGGTTCCCAGCTTCGTCAGGAGATATATGCTCTAGATGGCTCAGCCAAAGAAGATATCCCTTATGCAATTACTTCTTTTGCTTATTGCGTTACCAAACTGCAAAGCATCCCTGCTGACCCTGTATCAGGAAACGGTACTTATCCCAACGCAGTTTTCTTTAATTACCAGGAGCAGAAACTGACTCAAAGCTGTGAACGGTTTATAGAAGACCCGCGCATTGCACACGAAATTTCGTTAGAGATAGATGAGTATGGAAATGTATTGCAGGCTGCACAGATTGTCTATGGTCGCAATGATGCACCTGCCTTTTTACCTGCTGAAGTGATAACAGCCCAGGAAAAAATGCATCTTACTTACAGCCGTAATAATTATACCAACGACATTCTAAATGACGACCTGGAATACCGCCTTCGCCTGCCTTACGAATCTATTTCATGTGAATTATTTGCACCTTCATATGTTACAGGTAGTTTATGGCTTAAAGAGGATTTGTTCCTGTTAGTTGACGGGATGAGCATCTCTCCCTACAGCACAGCTATGACAGGAGGCAGTGCTATCCTGCGCAAACTCAGCCACAGTAAAACACTGTTCCGCGAAAACGATGCTGCAACAGAATTGCCTTTAGGCGACTTGGAAAGTTTAGCGATTCCACACGAGCAATACACCCTGGCATTCAGTGATGATATTATTGCCAGTCCTTTTACAGATGCAAAACTGGAAGAGGGCGAATATATTGACCTCGATAGTGACGATAATTATTGGGTTCCTTCAGGTCAGGTAGAGTATGGGACGATACCTGAAGATGACTTTTATTCTGTTCATGAATTCAATGATCCCTGGGGAAATACAACCTCCATCGAATATTGGGATGATAGTGCCGATCAATATTGGTTATTGCCTAAATCAACAACAGATGCAGTTGGTAATGTTACAACCGTTGAGGCTTATGACTGGCGCATCTTACAGCCAACAGAAATGACCGACATCAATGGCAACCAAAGTGAGATTGCTTATGATGCACTAGGCATGCCGGTTGCTATGGCTGTAAAAGGGAAACCAACAGACATTCCACTTCAAGGCGATAACCTTACAGGTCTGGATATTGAAGACTATATCGTGCAGGAAGATTTCTGGACAGACCCTGAAAATTATGCTGCAACTTTATTAGGTAATGCCACAATGCGATGTGTGTACGACCTTTCTGTACAGCCAACGGCCGTAGCGATGATTGGCCGGGAAACACATTATGAGCCCTTGCATGGAGCTAGTAATCTTGTCATTCGTATTACTTATACCGATGGATTCGGAAGGGTAGCCATGCATAAAGTTCAGGCAGGTGATGACCCTATAACAAGTGATCCACGTTGGGTTGGTTCAGGCAAAACTGTGTACAATAACAAAGGCAAAACTGTATTACAATATGAACCCTATTTCAGTACGACACATGCTTATGATCCTGCTGACCAGGCAGCAAACCAGGGTGTAAGTCCACGAATGCATTACGATGCATTGGGACGTGTAGAGCGCACTGATATGCCCGATGGGACATTTTCGCTTACAAAATGGGATGGATGGATGCAGGTGGTATATGATGCCAACGATACATGTACAGACAGTGAATGGTATACTCTTTACAGTAGCGGCACAACAGAACAGCAGGATGCTGCCACTAAAGCCTCAGCGCATTACAATACGCCAACTATTATGCACCTTGATTCGCTGGCACGACCTTTCTATACGGTGCAATTACTGGAGGCATTGAATATTACACAAAATGACGAAGGATTAGAGTTCGATCTGACCGGAATCGATCACATTAATTCATACGAAAATCTGGATATTATAGGTAATCGTTTATCTGTTGTGGATGGCCGTGGCAATACGCCACTTACTTATAATTACAATCTGCTCAAAGTGCCAACGCAGCAAGTTAGCATCGATTCAGGCACACAGTACATGTTGGCAGATGTGAGCGGGCAACCACTTTACGCATGGGATGCGGATGACAGGGAGTTTCATTTTGAGTATGATGAATTACGCAGACAAATATCTAAAGAAGTAACCGAAAGCAGTATTAATACAATATTGGAACGAATGGAATATGGCGAAGATGCACCTTCGCCGGAAGATAATAATCTACGGGGACAACTGCATATACATTGGGATGGTGCAGGTACTGTAGAGGCTGTCGCCTATGATTTTAAAGGTAATCTTTTAGAAAATAAGCGCATCTATATTGACGATGCAACTACAAGGCCGGACTGGACCATTCCCGTTTCTGTAACAATGGAATCTGATATTTACACAACACTAAGTGAATATGATGCATTAAGCCGCCCTATTCATATGACCACTCCGGATAATGGCATTACTGACTACGCTTATGATAAAGGAGGATTGCTGTTTAGTGTTACCGTTCGTGGAGTTGTTGGCAGTTCCGCTTCAATTGTGAACAGTATTCAATACGACTCAAAAGGTCAGCGGGAAAAAATAGAATACGATAACGGTACTACAACTTTTTACGAATATGATGCTGCAAATTTCAGGGTAATCAGAATTCGTACACTAAGGCCTTTTAGCAGTACAACTTTGCAAGATTTAAATTATTGGTATGATCCTGTAGGAAACATAACGCTTCAGGAAGATGCGGTGTTAGACACAGTATTTTTTCGAAATGGTGTCGCAACACCTGAAAACGATTATACTTACGATACCTTATACAGACTTATAGAAGCAAAAGGAAGAGAACACGAGGGTGCGAATGGTGCTGTAACTGCATCTGACAGTGACCGTAGTAAATTTGTGCCTGCTGTGGCATCAATTGGAGACTCCGCAAAAATGCGGCGCTACACACAGTATTACGAATATGACGAAGTGGGTAACATGACCAAAATGCAGCATGTGGCTTTTGGTGGAACGGGCAGTTGGACGCGTAACTTCACCATTGATGGGGCTAGTAATCAACTAACAGCTAGTAGTATTGGCAGTAATGGTAGCAGTACTGATAGTTATACATACGACAATCGGGGGAATATGACCGGAGGTATGAACCACCTGAATGCAGGTGGAACCTGCATGAATTATAATGAAGATAATAGACTGGAAACGGTTATTCTTACAGGTAGCCTCACTGCATACTATCAATATGATGGCAGTGGACAACGTGTACGCAAGACCATTGTAAATACCTCAGGTTCTATTACAGAAGTACGTAAGTATATTGGGGAATGGGAAATTTACAATAAATTTGTAAGTAGTTCTTTGACTCTTAGCCGTGAGAGTCTGCATGTATCTGATGACTCAGGAAGAATCGCGCTCATCGACACTCCCTCTCCTGCATCTGGTGATGATCAGCAAAACCTCCGGTATCAGTATTCTAATCATCTTGGGACAGCCACACTTGAACTTGACTCAATTGGCGAAACTATTTCCTATGAGGAATACTATCCCTTTGGCTCTACTTCCTATCAGGCTGGACGTAACCTGGTTCATATAAGTTTAAAGCGCTACCGCTACACGGGCAAGGAGCGCGATGAAGAAACTGGACTTTACTATCATGGTGCGAGGTATTATGCAAGTTGGTTATGTAGGTGGGTAGCAAGTGATCCAATTAATAGTGAAATTTATAATTGGGACAAAGATAATACTAGGAAAAACCAAGATCGAGATTTTATAGAACTGAGTGCAAGTTCCTATGAATACTGTTATGACAGCCCAACGAGATTTGTTGATTTAACTGGTGAGCAGCCGAATTTGCGACCAACATATTTTTCCATGATTAATAATTATGTTGGTAAGAAATTACCCTTTAAAACAAATGGAATTACTGCACTTGATGGAAAAAAAATAAATCAGTCACATAATAGTCCAAATACAATTAAAGTTTCAAATACTGTTTTAGATTCAAAAAATACCAGCAAAATAGTACTAAATAAAGAATTTTCAGAAAGTAAATCTTGGCTAAATGAATATTTATCAAATGGTGAAATTTCGCACGAACAAAATCCAATTTTATCTGTTGATAAAGTTATAACGAAATACAAGGCATCCCTGATAGATCTTACTAAATCAAATGGTGGAATTTATTTAAAAATGGAACTGGATATAACTAAAATCAATGTAAAGTTAGATAACGTTGCATTTTCTCAAAAAATAGATTCAATCAAATTAACGTCGGAAAAAACTGAATGGGTGATGAAGGTAACTATGAATGAGGATGGGACAATAAATCTTCCAATCTTAAATTTACCTGATAAGAATACAAAAACTGAAACTAATTTATCAATTTCAAAAAAATTAGAACAAGATTTAAAATTACTTCCAAATGATTTGGCAGCTGCCGTGAGTGGTGCAATTGACACTAATAAGGAAATAGTGTCTGAAGCAATAAAGTATGAAAATCAAAAAATGAATGAGTTAGATGAAAGGCTCAATTCTCAACAAGAGATTAAAGAGCCCATTTTTATTCCCAAATCTTTAAGATAATTATGAAAAAAGCAATTAGTATAAAATCGATTTACATTCTAAGCTTAGCGATTGTTATTCCAATAATAGTTAGATTAATATACTGTGTTAAACTTAAAAACATAACTCCAAATAGTGATATTTATACATATTTGAGACTGAAGAGTGATAAATATTTATATTTTCATTTATTAGAATTGTTTCTTTTTATAATATTTATTATTTATCAAAAACGTACTGGGAAATCCCTAATTCTATCAGCATTAACTTTTTTATTAATCTATTTAATCTCATTTGCATTCATTATTAAGTAGAATGGGTCGTAACTAATTCAGGTAATGTATCAATCATGTTGATAGCAAGAACTGCAGGTGTAAAGGATTGAAATTCAAAATTAACTTTAGAACAAATTGATAACGAGATGGATACTTGTCCATCTCGTTTTATTTATAGGTAAAATAGGATCTAAGGCAATCACAACTTTCTAACTGTATCAAAGTTGCAAAATGCTCACCCTGCAAAGCAAGTATAAAGAACGGCCACTACACTACAGGGCTGATAAGTGCATTGGCGAAAGGTTACCCCTACCTCTACACAGGCAAAGAGCGGGACGACGAAACGGGATTATACTATCTTGGAGCAAGGTATTACATCCCTTGGCTTGCGCAATGGTTGCCAGCGATGCTATTAATAGCGAGAACTATAATATTCAAAAGGGCTATGGGTTGCAAAAAAATCTAATGCGACATTTTTTAGAATTAGCTGCATCTCCCTATGAATATTGCTGTTCAAATCCAATGTCTGGAACCGACCCTACAGGAGAGCAAATGTTACCTGACGAGTTGAAGGAAACAACTATAAAACCTAAATCAAAATGAAAGCCTTGAGAATTGCTTAATGAAAACGCTCTCCCTCGCCTTACCGAATAAAACGAGGCTGCCTCATCCTTTTGAGACAGCCTCGTTTGCTTACCAATCACTATTTTTTTGTTCGGAAGAAACCAAGGAGCCATTTAATGAGCGAATCAAAGATGTCAATTTTTCATCAATCTGTTCTCTAATGTATTTACCTTCTTTATTGTCGGAAAGCTCTGCATAAGTTCTTGTTTTGTCTTTCACTTGAAAACCTGTATTTGCTCTTGTGAAAATTTCAAAATTGTCTATTTTGACCCTATATTTTCCATCCTTGAATTCAAAAAGAATTTTAAAATTAAAGTAGCCTTCGGAAATCAAAAAAGCAGCACTGTTTTTCTTTGGGTCGATAGATTTAGCTCCCGAATTTACAATCTTAAAATTCTCTTCATCATAACTAATATTTTGGTCGGCAGTTTTCATTGTTGACAACACCCAAGCTTTAGCTTTTTTGTAAAGTACATCCTTAGTTTGGGAAGGAGTTTGAATTACTCTTTCAAAACTAAAGTTTTCACCGTTCTTTATCACAGCTACTGTTGTTGTGTCACTTCCTGTAACTGCTGAACAAAACATTGGCTGAGAAAATAAAATTCCTATCGCTACAAAAAGTCTTTTCATTTTTTTATTTTTCTGCAATTTAATTGAAAATCCGATAAAACTGGCCCCTTTGTGCTAGTACAACAGCCTATCAGGCAAAAAGTTCTTTGATAAATGCCTTGGCGAAATGCTACCGTTACACGGGCAAAGAACGCGATGAGGAAACGGGATTGTACTACCATGGAGCCAGATATTACATACCCTGGCTGGCACGATGGAGTGCAAGCGACCCTATGGAAGCGAAATATGCGGGACTAAGCCCTTACAATTATTCGATGAACAATCCGGTGATGATGAGTGATCCCAATGGAGCTGATCCTCAACAACAGACAGGAGGTGCAACCCCACCAATTGTCTACACGCACGATGAGGACGGGGACATTCAAGGATATATTGGTGAAGTAGTAATAAAATCTTCGAAAAGTTCTAGTAGTGGAACTAGTAATGGTGGAAGCAACAGTGGTGGAGGTAGTAGCAGGGAACTTGGAGCGGTATTTACGACTACTGGTAACTTGGCTTTTACCGGGACTCCGACTGGTCCAATAATGTTTGATCCCCAACAAGCACAAGAAATATCTCAAGCGGTTACTGATTATGTTGATAAAGCTATATACGTTGCTTTTGGATTTATCAATGCTGTGAGTTCGAATTTATTATTAGGGGCAGGAAGAAAAGATCCCAGTGAATATTATGGACATGAATTTGAATTCGCGATTGGACAACTAGCTGGAGATGTATTTTCTGCAATTGCAGGTACTGATGCGGCAATCTTTTTTGGAGGAAGTGCTGCCGTTGCAACAGGTTTTGGCCAATTAGAAATTGCTGTGCCTGCTACTGCTGCTGCAACTTATAGCGGAGTAGTAGCGGTAAATTCGGCTAAAAATATTGCATTAGATATTCAGAATGTATTAAAGTACGCTACTAGTGCAACAGGAACGGGAAATGCTGGATCAACTCAAGAACCATCTACCGGGGCGGGAGATAAAATTGATGATGCTGCTCAAACAACTGAAAATAGAATCTATGAACCGAATAAAAACATGGAAAGGTAGATAAAGGAAAAGCAAATAAAGCACCTACTAACCCTCAAGAATCACTGGATAATTCATTTGAATTACCAGGAAATACTACAAGAAGAGTTGGTGCAGATAATGCGAATAAAGAATTCAATGTTTTTGATGAACATTTGCCTGGCAGGTTTCATGGTCATTCCAGAAAGTGGAATGAACTTAATCAAGACATGCAAAATACTTTAATTAAAAATGGTGTAACTAACCGTAAAGGAAAAATACTTAGATAATGAAATACGAACAATATAATTACACTGATAAAGCAGTGATTCTGGATCTTTTAAATTCTCTTGATCAAGAAAAAAGAGTACAGGCTATCATTGGTATGATTAATGGTATAGATGATACATTCTGGTTACAGGATAAACTAATCAAACTTATTCATGATGGAGATTTTTGGGTTTCAAAAAACGCAATAACAGCTCTTGGAGACTTGGCCAGAATACATCGTAAACTTGATGTAGATAAAGTTATACACGAATTACAGAAAATATCTAATGCAAGCTTTCAGGATATTATTAGGGATACAATCTCTGATATTAAATTGTTTGTTAGATAGACATTGGACATTGGTGGTAATGTATCAATCTTGTTGGTGGCTAGTTTTGCAAGTTTAAAAGCATAAAAATCAACAATAATTTTCAAAAGAATAATCAGAGCGAGAGGGGCAAATGTTTCTCTCGCTTTATTTTGGTAATGTATCAATCTTGTTGGTGGCTGGTTTTGCAAGTATAGAACAATAAAAATCAACAGTAAAATTTTGAACAGCAAAAAAGTGAGGTGGAGTTTTAATCCATCTCGCTTTATTTTTAGGTCAAAAAACGCGCTGTAAAGCATTCAAGATTCTTCTAGTGTATCAATCTTGTTGGTGGAGTTGTGAAATGCCCTTCCAGGACTCATAATCAGGTGGTCCTAGGTTCAAGTCCTAGTGGCCCCACGAAATGAAACCCTTGTCTGCTTTTGCTTTCAAGGGTTTTTTATTTTCAAAAAGTCTTCCAAAATATTGTTGCCAAAAACTTGCAGTGAAAGTTGCAATAAAATTTCGGAGTTATTGCCTGGATACAGTTTTGAGGTATTCCATTAGTGAATAAACAAACTCTTTAGTTGTATCTAAGCTGCAAGTGGGTCATTTGATCTTTACAAAACAAATCTAAGGTTCTGAAAAAGTATCCGCCCTACTAGATGTCTATTACATGATTAGTAGGACTGATACTTTTTCTCAAAGAGAAGCTTACAATAGACATTGTTCCGAATCCTACATTAGGTAACAAAGATTAACATGCCATAATGGAGTTCTTACTATTCAAATTCTTGTCTGAATAGAATTCCCTGGCATTTGCCTTTTGGAAATTATCATGAAGTTTACGGCTATTTAAAACAAAAAATGAAGAATAGAGTTGCTTTACCTACTAATAGGTCATCAAAAAAGGTCACCTGACCTTTAAGCAGTCAGATTACACAAAGTATTCACGAGCCTCGGCAGGGAGGTCGGTGCAAATTGAAAAACCTTCGTGGAGAAACAATTTCGAGTCCCTGATTAATTTCCACAAGGGTAAGAATTCCCTGTTATGCAATTCCGGCGATACAAGGCATACATCTTTGCCTTGCTTCAGGTAATCAAATATATCCTCGATATTAAACCAGATTTTAGAATAGGCATCCATCCATATCCCGTTACATCGCTCGAAAAGTATAGGCTTTTTGACAAATTCATTTACGGTTGAAAAAAATCTTAAGCTTGATGGTTGATATGAAAAATAGAGGGACGGGATTGACATATCAAAAGTGAAATATTTTTCTAAACCGTATGTTTTTATTGCTTGTGCGAGCAAATCAGTTATCCCGTCAGATTTTACATTAATAGCCATTACCGCATTTCTGTTTGTTCTCAGTTCAAACATTTCCAGTAGCGAATTAAATGGAATGAGATCATCGCTTTTTTTCGGTATATCATGACTGACTACAAGCTGTCCACAGCAATCCCTCACATCCGTTTCAATTCCGAATCCTTCTGAAACAGAACGTTCAAAAGCCTTTATCGTGTTTTTCTCGGATTTGTGTTTCCAGTACCCTCTGTGTGAAATAATATTCATAACCTATATCTTTATATTTTCAATTCCATGATTGGCATATACCTTTCCTTAATTGTTGTTTCGATTTGCCCGACTTTAATGAATCCAAAATTTTCGTAGAATCTTTCAGCATTTGGTTCAGAATCTAATATGATTTTTTTTGTTGCAGTCTTTTTGATTCTATTTAGAAAGTCGAGCATTAGTAATTTCCCATACCCTCGTCCAATGTAGTCAGGCAAAACGAATAAGTTATCCATTTTTACTTCATTTGCCTCAAGAGTAATAAATGAATAGTATGCAATAATCAAACCCCCATCTGATAATTTGTAAACATCGTTGGCTTCAATATAGCTTTTTGTTATGGTCAGTGCTTCTGACCAATTTTCAATTTGCGCATCTGAATAACCCCAATAAGCCTTTGACCTTTTTGTAATGCTGGTCAAGACTGCGCTGTCTTCTATGTTTGCCTTTTTTATTTCCACATTTTTCATTTACATAATAGCAAGATTATAGTTTTTTTCGTACTAAATATACTTTTTCAGCAAGAGTAACATTTTATTACGAAAGTATTCGTAGGTTTGATCTACGAAACAAATCGTAGGTTAAAAAATTAAGCAAAAAATATTGGTGCTGCTATGTTCCCTCATTAAAAAATTATTTTAACTACCGTAGTCAAAATTACAAATGAGCAATCCTGCCGCGGATAAACGAAAATTATTTTCAGTCATGAATATCAATCTTAAAAAAAATCTGTTATTGTCTTTTGCCATCTTATATCTTGTTCCGGCTATGTACGCAAGGCAGATCGACTACCTGCAATCTTGCTGGAATAAACATTTGGGTAACCTTGGAAATAAATACCTTAACCTCACCTACAAAGAAGAGCTTAATGAACTGTACCACAGCCCCGAGCCCTGGCAGGTTGTGCATTACAACGTTACGGGGAAGTTCTGGTGCAATGCAAAGGGCTTGCTTAAAGTGGACACTCTTATTAGCAGGAAAAGGGCTTTGTCATCCATTGTAGAGCTGGATAATGAAAGATTGTTGTTGAAGGACTATGGAAGCACTACGCTTTCTGCCGTAACGAAATCAATGTTTAACAACATGGTATTTGAAAGTGCACGCTATACACCACAAACCATAATTAATTATTGCAAGGAACATAAAATTTCTGAAGATAAAAACAACAATAGCCATTTTGCAATTTACACTGCTACTATAAATAATTCGATCGTGCGTCTATTCATACGCAAAGCTGATTGCCTTGTGGAGAAGGTTACCACTCTTAGCCATGATGCACTAAGGGGTGACATTTTGAGCACATTCACATATGCCGGCTATGGCAAGGCTGGTGGTGCGGTTTATCCGGCAACAATTATGATCGCCAAGTTTGGTGGCAGGGTCAAGGATACAATTCGAATCGCAAATGCTACCCTTACAGATTCTTTACCAAAGCTATTAGATACTTCTGCTGGTTATGTAATGCAGGAGTCTGTAGAAAAGCAGCTTGACCTGCATACCTTGCACTATAATCAGAATATCCATTTTATTGACCTTGTTCCGTCCGGGTCCAGGGTAATGATAATTGAATTCAAAGATTTTCTACTGGTATCCGAATCACCCCTGAGCAGTGAGACAGGAGAAAAAATACTGTCCGAAATACGGAAAAATATTTCAACAAAGCCAGTCCGCTATTTCGCGTTCAGCCATCACCACCCTGATTATATCGGTGGAATGCGCCCATACATCTACCAAGGTGCTACAGTGCTTTGTGTACCGGAAGATGAAGGATATGTCGACTTCCTTTACAATTCGCCACACAGCCTGAAACCTGACAGCCTGCAATTGGCTCCAAAACCATTAAAGAAGCTGGCTGTAAAAGACAGCGTGTCGATAACAGATGGCAGTTATTCAATGAATGTATACCATATCGGGATGCAATCAGGTCATACAAAAGACTATTGCGTCTTTTATTTCCCTGAAGAAAAACTTTTGGTTGAAGGAGATTTGGTATGGATTGCAAACGATGGAGATTTGAAAAAAGCAACCGCAAGCCAGTCCGGCCTTTACCATGCCATAAAAGACAGGAACCTTAATGTAGAAACTTTGATTCAAACCTGGGGAGGCTCTTCCGGCCAATACAAAATGACCATCCCATTTACCGAACTGGAGAAATCTGCTTTAATAGATTAAAGTTCTTCTTTTACCCTTAGCAAAATAACAGACCGCTGTATTCACTTATCAACCAACTTAAATTACAACCACAGAATGAAAAAGGTAATCCTATTATCATGTATTTGTTTGCAGGCCCTGCAGCTCTCAGCACAAAAGAAATATCCTGCAGAAACTTTGCAAAAAATCGAAGAAGTTGAAAACAATATCACGGGAAATATCGTGCTTAATGACAACCCTCCGAACACCATCACAGAGCGGATGGCAAAGTATAACGTCAAAGGTTTGAGTATAGCAGTAATTCACGATTATAAAATTGATTGGGCTAAAGGATATGGATGGGCCGATGAATCAGAGAAAAGAAAAGTGACCACCGAAACACTATTTGAACCAGGATCAATAAGTAAATCACTTAACGCTATTGGAATCTTGAAATTAGCACAAGAACAAAAAATTGACCTTTATACAGACATCAATATATATTTGAAGTCCTGGAAGTTCCCCTACGATTCAATTTCAAAAGGAAAAAAAATCAACCTTGCACAAATTCTCAGCCATAATGCAGGCCTGTCCGTCTACGGTTTTTCAGGATATACCATTAATGGCGATATACCATCTCTAATCCAAGTCCTTGACGGCAAAGCCCCGGCAACTACACCACCAGTCAGGAGTATATTTGAGCCTGGCCTGAAGTTTCAATATTCGGGAGGGGGCATTGCGGTTTCCCAATTGCTGCTCACAGATGTTACCGGGAGAAAATATGATGCCTGGATGTACGATAATGTATTAAAGCCTATAGGAATGGTAAATAGTTCTTTTGAACAGCCTCCATCAAAAGGGAAACAAAAATTATGCGCAACAGGCTACTATAGCGATGGCTCACAGGTATTCAACAAATATCGTGTTTACGCTTTTCAAGCTGTAGCAGGTTTGTGGACGACCCCAACCGATCTGTCAAACTATATAATAGACTTGCAGCTGGCCTACCACGGCAAATCCTCCAAAGTAATTACCAAAGAAATGGCTGACCTGCATTTAGACCCTTACAATAGCGGGCCATCAGCCCTGGGTACATTTTACGATGACAGGGGTGGCGCCAGGTATTTTTTTCACGACGCATCTAATGAAGGCTTTTGCGGGTTGTTTGTTGGAAGCCTGGATAGCGGGGATGGCGTGGTTGTTTTTATGAACAGCGGGGATGGCCGCCTTTTAGTGGAAGTTCTGAACAGTGTTGCGAAAGCTTATGGCTGGAAAAATTATTACCATGAACCACAAAGAAAAAGAACAGCAGAAATTATAAATGTACATGACAGCACACTAAAGAATTACGAAGGTATATACCTTTATGACCAAACCTGGGCAGCCGTAGGAAAAAAGGATAAGGATTATTTTTTCTACGCGGAGAATACGCCTGTGAAGATGTATTTTACCACACCTGAATGCTTTTTTAATGAAGAATTCTCTGCTGTTAAAAAATTCCGGAAAGATGGAAATGGAAATATAACCGGATACTCGAGGAGTATGGATGGCAAGGAATTTCCCGGGGCGGTAAAAATTTTAAACCCTGACACTGTGAAATTAAATAATAGCCTGTTTGCCGATATAGGATGGTATTTTCTTGAAAACAAAAACTACCACGATGCTATCTCATACTACAGGCGAGGGGTTCAATTGTATCCTGAGGACCTCAACCTGGTAATGAACCTTGCTCATGCTTATGTATTGAATAATGATTACAAAAGTGCGGTTACAATTTATAAAGCGCATCAAGAAGATAGTATCCGCAAAGGATTTAGCTGGGAGAACCAGATGCAAAGTGACCTTATGTATTTCAAGGAGCACAATTATAAGACCACATTATTTGATAAAATTTTTTCGGAATTGAAGATCAATATCCCAAAGGGCTATGAGGCAAAAAAGATCTAAAAATTATCTTTAGCCCGGCAAGGAATACTTGTGTATTATATATAAAACTCAACTGAGAAGGTAAACGAAATGAAAAAATACTATTCGCAATACAACTCATACTCTTTTTTTTTCATTGACAAAATATAAAGCCATGAATTATTTTCTCAGGATAATTAATATTTCATTTTTGACAGCAATTACTTTAACCCCCTCCTGCCAAGGTCAAATTAACGCTGAACAGCATAGGAACGTTGCAGTTGACCAATTAAGTTTTACGAGCAAAAATAAAAAGCTGATCAAAACTCAGGGGACGACAGAGCATCAAAATGTACATTGTAGCCTGCAAGACAAAGATGGAAATCTTTGGTTCGGAACGACTGGTGAAGGAGTCTATCGTTATGATGGGAAATATTTTATCCAGTTTACTGAAAAAGACGGTTTGAGCAACAATAAAGTCTTGTCAATATTAGAAGATAGATCAGGTAAAATCTGGTTCGGGACAGACGATGGCCTTGCTTGCTACGATGGCAAAACTATTTCAAAAATTCCTATTGCTATAAACAGTTCTAATGGATTCGGAATGTCGATACCTCAAACCGGCATTAATCCTGTATATAGCATGATGCAGGATCAATATGGCTTAATCTGGTTCGGCACATCACAGGATTTGTATTGTTACGATGGAAAATCATTTAGTCGATTCCTGGATAGGGCCGATGTTAAAAATGATCAACGCCTTAAACTTAAATCGGTTCAATGTTTTTTAGAGGATAGTAAGGGTAAGGTTTGGATGGGTTCAGGACCAACTACCGGGGAGGGTGTTGTCCTTTTTGATGGGGAGTCATTAACGGGTTCAAGACCTAACGGGGACGAATGGATCAGATATATTGTAGAAGATAGGAATGGAAAAATTTGGTTCAGCGGAAGACAGAACGGCGTATTCTTTTTCGATGGTAAATCATTCAAAAAGTTTACTGAAAAATTAGATATTGGATCGGCCATACTTGCAGACAAAGCAGGTAACATCTGGTTTGATGGAGGTGAAAAACTGACCACTATAGAAAGCGGAAATGGCATATGGCGTTATAATGGAATAAGGTTTGAGAATTTTAATAGGAAAAACGGAATGGGAAAATATGCTGTCTGGAGCATTCTTGAAGATTCGAAAGGAAACATTTGGATAGGAACAAGGAATATGGGATTGCTGCGATATGACGGAAAAGCCTTTGCCGATTTTTCTGAATAAATATGAGATTTCTGAGGCTTACCAATCCGTTTTTTGGAATATAATTGTGAATTGGTATTGAGAAAGAGGTGGAAGATAATGCAAGGAAAAATTACTGCCAATTTCAAGAAAGATTTGAAAAAACCAGACAATTTAAGTTACTATGGTATTTGAAACAGACAGGCTTTATATAAGAAGGCTAACAAAAAGTGACGAACGTTTATTTTTGAATTAATGGGGAATGCCAATGTAATGGATTCGATTACAAAAACCCTTTAAAAAAAGGAGAGTGCAGCCAAACTAGCCAAACTGATTTCGTTAGAAAAAACATCAGACACAAATATCTGGTCTTTGTGAAAAGGGCCGGAAAGACTTAGTTGGAATTTGTGGAGTTCTCAAAAATGATGAAAATGAAATTGCTTATCGGATTATAGAAAAATACTAGGCATTGGTTAGGGAACAGAAATAGCGAAGGACTGATTGACTTTTGTTTCGTGCAAATGAATTCAGAACTTATAACAGCTGATGTCTGTGTTGCAAATGTGAAATCAGTGAGGATACTAAACAAGTTTTTTGAAGTTCAAAGAATTTTCAATGTAAAAGACAACTGTGTAGATAGGCACTATTTCTGCTTTAGAGATTAAAGCATTGAATTATAAATCGCAAAAGGTCAAACGACCTTTTGACTCTTGTAAGATTATTATTTCTGGAAAAGGTATCAATCCTACTATATATATTCTTCTACATGATTAGTAAGACTGATAACTTTTTATTTCAATTCAAAAGCTGTCTGAATTTTATTTTATAGCATAATTAATGTAGCCACCATCAACTATTAATTCTGTTCCTGTAATAAAACTAGCGTCTTCTGAAGCCAAGAATAAAACTGCTTTTTGCAATTTCGCTCGGATCGCCTAATCGCTGCATGACTGCCAAAGAGGTCAAATGTGCTTTTGCTTTCAAGGTTTTTTTATTTTATGTCAATTTCCCAAAACGGCCTTATCCAAAAAGCTTGCAATGAAAGTTGCAATAAAATTTTACACAATACTATCTTTATAGTTCCCTGACTGTCGAATTTGCTCCCTAAATTTTTTGCTTCAAATTGCTTCTAAAGTAAATTATGACTTTCACGGTCGAAAACGGAGGATAGGTTGGCAAAAAAAATATATCACTATTCTTGTAAGAAAACGTTGTAAGACTTCGTCTATTTAGAAAAGACGTTTCCCCCTAACCATTTAAAAAAGTAACCATGAAAAAATTATTATGTGCATTCGCTGTATGCATTGGCTTTAATGCTATGGCGCAAACAAAACCCCTGCCTTATTTTACCGGCTTTGAAGAGTTGCCGGCTACCGACTGGCAAGTGATCAGGAAAGGTGCCGCAAGCCCTTATTACCTGTGGAAAATTGATAGTGGCACTCCATACGCCGGCAAACTTTCATTGTACCATGGGTATCCCGTCGGTGGCACTACTGTTACAGATGACTGGTTTGTCTCCCCTGCTTTTTCGTTGTCCTCCGGTGGCAACATTGACTCTATTCGGCATAATTTTTCAGGCTTCGGTACGCCTGCCACCGGAGATACAGTTGGACTATATCTGCTTAGCGGTAATCCTGATCCGGCATTAGCAAGCTCAGTCACACTATTATATGATTTCCGAAACACAAAGTATACCGCAGACCATGCCTGGTACAAAGTGAGCAATGTTCCCATTCCCCCTGTCACCGGCAATGCATACATCGGCATCAGGTATCATACGGTGAGCAATTGGCTGGATGTGCGTTTTGACAATCTGAGTATAAGCTCCAAGAAACCAAGCAGTATCAGGAATGTTTACAAACAGGGAACTGATTTTACGGTTTCACCTGTACCTGTAATGCATTCCCTCCACATCAATTCCACAGTACCCTTCAAATGGATTGAGCTGTATGATGCAATGGGGAGAAGAATACTTCAACAAGCCTTCGAACCCAGCATTGACCTGTCAACCATAACTTCTGGTCAATACGTCCTTGTATTGTCTGATGAGCAGCAACAAAAAGGTATCCTTACTATAACAAAACAATAAAAACCATGAAAAAAATTCTGATTTTTACTCTGATTCTATTCTCTCTTTGCAGCGCGGGCTGTAACAAAAGAAACAGTTCCCAATGTATTGAAAGCGGTGGCTACTCCGGTCCTATACAGGTCATAAAGGATTGTACTGGCACGTACATCCGTTACCTTGAAAAAGATTACCGCGTATGCAATGAGGACGTTTTGAAATATCACAACAATGGCTCCAGGGCAACTCTTACTTTCTTTAAAGTAGATAGCTGCTCGGAACTACCCCTATACATCTGCAATATGTATCACCAAAACGAAGGATTAGTCACTGTCAGCTGCATCCGGTAATGATCAGGGAAGCCTGACACGTCTCTTTGTCAGGCTTTCTTCTTTCGGAATAAGATATTAAACTATGAAAACTATTCTTCTTTTATTTTGCCTGGCGCTCACTTTACAGTCCTGTAATAAAAAGCAACTGTGTACTGAAGCAGAGATAAGTGTTCCGGGAATCATAAAGTCTATCACAGGTTCGGATACCTTATTGGCAGGCCAGACGATAATACTTATTGTAGAGGTAATAAATTCAGACAGTATCTGTACCAAACGGGCAGATGGTCATGTTCTGGAGGTACGCAACAATTACGCACAGATTGGGGCTACACTCGTATGCGGCACCTTGACAGGCGAGAATTGTGATTGTATACATAGCGCCACTGTAAAGACTTTGGTTTATTTTACCCCAAAAGATAAAGGCAGATATTTGTTCGGGACAAAAAAAACAGATACCAGTGTGGGCAACACAACGACGCCCCCGTCAATATATGAGGTTATCGTTCTCTAAGCCTGGGTATCATTTTTATTGCCCAGCTATCGTGAAAACATATAAAGAGCAGATCATAGAAAAACCATCGCTACATACTCTGATCAACGGCTGCATAAAGGATGACCCCTTTATGCAAAAGCTGTTTTATTATGAGTATTATCCTGTACTCATGCGTATTTGTATCCGGTATGCCCCTACCAGGGAAGATGCGGAGCAATGGGTACATGACGGATTTCTCAAAATATTTGCGCACCTCAATACGTACCAGTATCTTGGTTCTTTCGAAGGGTGGATCAGGAAAATTATGGTCAGGCTTTGTATTGACCAGCTTCGGAAGCATCTATCACACCAATCCGGAATAGCCCCTGTTATCATTCCGAATGATCCTGACTGGGAGCAGAATCATTATGTTGACAATGATTTTATCTACAGGACATCAGCGGATGAACTGATCAGAATGATTGCCCGCTTACCAGACAGGCATAAACTTATCTTTAACTTACTGGTATTCGAAGAATACAGCCACAAAGAGATGGCGGGTCTCTTAAATATCACAGAAAACCACACCTATCTGTTATTGCACCAGGCCCGGAAACAATTAAAAAATATGATTCAGAAACAAACCGAACAAAAAAAAGCATATGAACGGAGATGAATGGGAACAATGGATGAAAGACTCTCTGGGCAAACAGGAGTTTGAGCCAACTGAATCCAGCTGGAACAAATTCTGCGCAGATAGGCTTACCGGGAAAAAGCAGAAAAAGAGGCTTATTTATCTGTTGCCCAAACGATTGAAGATTGCGGTTTCAGTAGTTTTGTGCACCACCATAGGTGGCAGCGCCTATTATATGTACAAGGTCAAAGGAAGCAAGGCCAACGGTAACCCCTTGGCAGTGGCTCACTCCGTACCTTTATTTCCTGTTGCCAAAAACAAAACCACTGCATCTGCCGCACCAGCACAACATGCAACAGTCCTGAATACAAAAAGACCATGCGTGAAAATGAAAAAAAATACAGGAATTGATTATTGGGCTCAGACAAATGATACAGCGATACATAGAATCATAAGTCATAGCGGAATAGAAAAAGCCGACTCTCTTGCCTTTAACCAAAATGGTGGTTCTCCCTCAATCACAACAGTTCAATCTGACGCTTATTTAGATATACCGTTGCTAGACGAAGGCGAAAAAAAAGAGTCCTCATTCAAGATGGGTATTGCAACCCAGTTGGGGAAAGCAAATGTTGGCAGTATTTACTATCAGGTTGGTCTGGTTGCGCACCAGAACCTGTCAGGAAGTCTGTATGCCGAAGCGACGGTTGCCCTTGCCTCGACGGCAGTAAGCTATGTACAAACCAACAGCTTTCCGGCCCTTACAGCCAATTCAGGCACATTTAATACTGCTACCCGTAAATCTGTTGATGCGCAATACGGAAATAACATATTCTCGGTAGGATTCACACCTGCTATAGGATACCGTATTACACCGAAGTTGGCCATTAGTTCCGGCATTAGTCTGTATCGTAACCTGAACCCCTCTGTGTCCTTAAAACAGCCAGAGGGTATAGACTCGGCATTACTGAATAATCATTTACTGCCCGAAACTCAAGCGCTCAGCAATTGGGATATAGGCCTGGCAGGTAATGTAAAGTATACAATAAGCAACAGGTTGGGCCTAAGTTTTCAGTATCGTCAAGGGTTATCCACCTTTATGTACTTCAACGGTCAGGCGGTACGAAATTCAGGCTTCAATATGGGACTGAATTATTTATTTGGGGAGTAAATGTTCAGCTTGGAGAGTAACCTATATTAACCCATTAGTAAAACTGACCCAACCTTTAGAAAAAAATACACGTCAATTGTTGCAACCCACTTATTTTAAATTACACTCATTTAAACATTTTCTAACCCACCAAACAAAGTACCATGAAAAAAAAATCTTTACTTATTAGTTGTCTCCTCACAGCATCCCTGTACGGGAGCGCTGCCAATTCTATGCTCAAATCTCCGGTCAGCGGTCCATTGGGACATT
>JBAZUJ010000008.1:0-136820 GCA_041661485.1 Chitinophagaceae bacterium | reverse complement strand
AGTCCCAACGTAATATGGGAGATTACAACTGCCAAGGCAGCAATGGCCCGAAGTCCGTTCAGTCCTGGAAAATAAATTATTTTATTGGAATGCATGAAAATTACTTAATAAGTTTATGATCTTTTTTAAACTACTGTTTATGAATTTGTTGTCTTTTAATGAAACGGGGAAATCTGTTGTGAGTATTGTTGTATCTATTCCACTATTTCCTACAGCAGATAATGTCAAAACTATGCATATAAATGTGGGAAAGATTCTGAACATTAAAAGCTATTCCTTAATTATGGGATTTGATCATGCAAATTTTTAAAATAGTTTTCATAATGTAAAGCGTTTAAAATATTGCAATTATTAATGTAATTATTTTATAAGATAAAGAAGGCGGTTTTTAAGAATAAATTTTTCATAACCGTTCGATTTTGTTCACGAATGATAAATTAGATAAACAAATTTGTTTTTATTTTACTGTATTTGTTAACTATTTAATAACAAAATAATGGAA
This sequence comes from Chitinophagaceae bacterium, assembly GCA_041661485.1. Taxonomy (GTDB): domain Bacteria; phylum Bacteroidota; class Bacteroidia; order Chitinophagales; family Chitinophagaceae; genus Rurimicrobium. The sequence goes on along the minus strand of JBAZUJ010000008.1, from coordinate 136,318 downwards.
GGTAATAGCTATTCATTTTTCATCCCATTATTATTTTATTACAAAAGGAGGCAGTTTTAAGAGTAAATTTTTCACAAATATTTGATTTTGTTTGCAAAAAATAATATTGATATACAAATATGTTTTTATTCCACTGCATTAAATCCTCAACAAAAAAGTTCGACATATTTCGTACTAAACCGCAAAAGGACAACCAGTTAACTGGTTGTCCTTTTGCGGTTTTTTGTGTAAAAAATAAAGGATTTGAAAATCCTTATTACCATGGGTCTTGATATGACACTTAAAAGAAAATCATTTCGATACCTGGAATTAAGTGAATAATAGATCTCATAGCTAGATGTAAGTGTTACCGTTAATGATTCTGTCGATTGAATCCTTGTATTGCTCACTCACAGTAAACTCTAATGCATCAATGAATACAGAGTTCTTTCTTAATGCAGTTACTTTAGTCATATTTATGATGTAAGATTTGTGGATTCGTAAGAACTTGTCTACCGGTAATATTTCTTCAATCTTTTTCAGGCTAAACCTGACAAAAAGTGCTTTCTTTGATACAGGCGCAAAATGTATTTTGATATAATCTTTTTGTGCTTCAATATATTTAATTTCTTCCAGCAGTATTTTAATTAAACTGTGGTCTACATTGACAAAAATAAAACCTGTATTGCTGTCCACTATGGGCAATTTCCCGGCGATTTCTTTTTGATTTTTTAATTTATAACGTTCATGAGCTTTATTACAGGCCTGAAAAAAGCGTTCAATTGAAACCGGTTTTAATAAATAGTCTACCACGTCCAACTTATAACCATCCAAAGCAAACTTTTCAAAGGCGGTATGCAAAATAAACATTGGTCTGTCCTGCAATGTTTCAATCAGTTGAAGTCCATCTAATCCTGGCATCTGAATGTCTGTAAAAACAAGAGCAATGTCATTGGTCTGGATCAGCGATATTGCTTCGGCAGCATTTTTACATTTACCTACCAGCTTTAAATAAGAGACCTGCCTGATATTATCTTCGAGTAAATCCAATGCCAAAGGCTCATCATCTACAATAATACAGCTTATCATGCCAGGTCTATTTTTAAAGTAACTGTAAACAAATCATCAGTATCAAGATCCAGGAGAAATTTTTTGGGGTAAACTAACTCAAGCCTTCTCTTAACGTTTAGCAATCCGATACCGTATGTATCCCTGCTGCTTTTAGTATTGGTTTTTATATACCTGTTCTTAACCACAAAAAGCATAACCGAATCTTTTACCTCCATTTCGATGGAAATAAAGGGATTAGTTACAAGACCGGTACCATGTTTAAATGCGTTCTCTATAAATGGTATCAGCAACATTGGTTCAATTGCAAATGTTTGGTGAATTACCGCATCCAATTTTGTTTCTACTATTACCTCTTTACCTATTCGCAGGCTTTGTAAATCAATATAAGATTTCAGGTACTCAACTTCCTTATGTATGGGAATTTTGGTTTCATGGGCTTCATATAGCATATAACGCATAAGCGTGGATAGCTTGATTAAGACAGGTTCGAGTTTTTCTGATTTCAGCCTTGCCAATGCAACAATGTTATTTAATGCATTAAACAAAAAATGAGGGTTAATCTGCCATCTTAAAAACTGCAATTCGGTTTTCAACGTCTCGTTCTCCTTTTCTTTCTGAATCCTTTCCTTGTGGTTACTTTCCCTTATCATTCCATAGCTGAATGCAATAAGCGTTATGAAAATATAACTGAAAATAAAAAAGAAGTCCCGGTGCAATCCCCCCGGTCTGCTTTGCTCTATACCGGAATTTGTAGTATGCAATAAACTCTGTTTTGCCAATGAAATCAAAATAAGAATAAGTATTTGGGCAGCAACAAATTTTCCATATTTTTTTTCCGGAACATACCTTGGGAATAGAAAATACAAATTCAGATAAAAAAAAGGAAGAATCAAAACATTTGTGATCAAAGAAAAATACAACGGATTGAATTTTTCCGGAGCAGGGAAGTCGGGAGCCTGCGGAATATGTACAGGGCTTGGCCGCAAAAGGAATGGCAACGCTAAAAATAATATCCAGCCAATGAAATGAAACAAGATGTTAAAGCTGTTTTTCGAGCGCATATAACCTACTTTTGATTTATCTGAAGGTAAAGAGTATCGGAGCTGATACCGGTAAAAATTCCCAGACCATTTGTAATATTAGTGGTAGGGTTTGTAAGGTTTTGCGAACTATTGCTATTGTTATTGTATAAAGCCGCATAGTCAGGGTTGAGGTGATATAAGGTGAGCCTGTGTCGTCCGAAATATTGGAATTGCTGGTCGCGGATGCTATAAGTGTTGATGATTGCAGGTTCGTTTCTGAAGCTCCTGACCTGGAAGCGGGAATCAGTAGTATCCCGTATTAAAGTCGGGTTTGATTCCATATTTTCAGCTATAATCATAAAATAGGAGTTGTCGGGATTGCTCCATTTTAATTCAATCGGATCATTCATTTGAAAGCTGCCGGGTGTGAAAGTAGTATTTGCATCTATTTTTTGTACAGATAGTTCAGTTGCCGACTGTGAATAGTTTTGGGGAAGATAGGGAATGGTAGTGCTGGCATTTACCAGCTTATTATTATAGATGAATTGAAGTGTATACTCCATTCCTTCCTTGATAATTAAGTTTGTATCAACATAGGTTCCGTTACCGATAGGCATTAACTGATGTATTGTGTCAATATCCATAATGGTAATAACAAGACTGTCTATATTATTGTTTGCATAAATCACATTTGATGAAGAAGCGATTTGTCTTGAAATTTTGACAGAGGCATAATTATTTGCCTGAAGGTAACCTTCTATTACAGGTTGATCATTATACACCGGGGTATTGCTCTGCTTTTTGCAAGCCAATAACATTATTGACAATAATATTGCGGGTACTATTTTCTTAAGGCGAATCATCTATCGTATTTTAAGGGATAAAGTCAAGTTTGGAGTGATTCCAAAATAATTCACATTCGTTTCATAAATCTGACCTTCTGAAACAGAAAATTGTTTATACCATATATTCGTTCTGTTGTAGGCATTGAACAATGAAAGACCCAGATATCCGATATCCTTTTTACTCTCGCTTAATATGTGATAGTTTACAGACAAATCGAGCCTGTGATAGTCTGGCAATCTCAATGAATTTTTATTTGTTACAGTAAAGAAATCTTGTGTGGTTCCATCGAGCAATGTAACTGAATAGGACCCCGCAGGCGCAGTATAGGGACGACCTGTTGCAAATATCCAGGTAGCAGCAAAATCCCATCTTTTGTATTTGTATATACCAACGACTTTAAACTCATGAGTGACATCCTGGTTGGCAGGGAAATAATCAGTTGAATAAACATCAAAATGATTATTCGCCTGAGCCAGGGTATAACTGACCCAGCCGGTAAGTTTTCCTGTTTTCTTTTGTGCAAGCAATTCTATCCCTTTGGCAAAACCATACCCGGAATAGAAGTTTTCACTCACTGAAGTACTTCTGAAGCTGGAGTTAAATCTTAAAGAATACTCAGTGACATTGTACAGCTTTTTATAATACCCTTCCGCACTGAAGAGATAACGGTTATTTTCATAGCTTATGCCGGCAATATAATGTATTGACGAGCTTACAGGTACCTTATCGCCATCGGATAGTATCCAAAAGTCGCGGCTGCCGGAAAGGATATCTTCCCGCGTTATTCTGTTTGCAAACTGGTAAAATTCGCCATAGGATGCTTTGAAGGAAAGCTTGTTATTAATTTTATACCCTAAAGAAAGACGAGGTTCTTTATAAGTTTCTTTTGTAACATCGAAATAACTGAGACGGATGCCGGCTTTTATTTCCAGTTTATTGTTCAGGAAGCTATACCTATCCTGCAGGTATCCGCCCAGCAGCAACCCGTCGTCATTTCTTGCCAATACATTTGAAGTGTCATCCTGACTATAGGAATACTGAATGTTATAACTTGTTGCAAACGCTCCAAAGCCCAGCTTATTCCCTTTAAAAATATCCCATTCATAATCAGATTTTGCGCTCAGATCCTTCAGGTCATTATTTTCGAATATACCGTTTTTGATTGTTGATTCATTACCAAGGCTGTCTTCTGTTTGGCGTTCGTTTGATCGATCCCTGTCACTGAAATAATTAGAGTAGCTTACGATAGTGTTACCATAAAATTTATCTGTCCATTTTCGTGACCATTTGACGCTCATGCCAATATTGCCATATTTGGTAAGGTCCGTTGTACCGCTGCTGAAATTTCCGCCGGCACTTCCTCCCCCGGAGCCCGGAGCATTTAATTTGAAACTGTTGTCCAGTTTGTCAGTGCTATAAAAATAGCTGTAGGAAATATTATCTTTTGTTGTTGGGCGGAAGGTGACCTTTGCATTCAGGTCTGAAAAAAAGGATGTTGTTTTCGCTTCAGATGAAGAGCCTCCGGGTCCTCCCGTCATCGGTTGATTTTCACTTTCATTATCCTCTTTATTAAAAGATTTGAATATCCAATTATAAATAGGCCCTTTCCATGATCTTCGCCAGGCTGCAAAGATTGTAATTTTTTCTGTAAGTGGTATTTCAGTAAAAAGGTTACCGCTCAACAAGCTTATATCTCCTCCAAGGTTAAACTTTTTTTGGTTTCCTTCCTTACCTGTTATTTCCATAACACTCGAAAGCCTGCCTCCGAATTTCGATTCGAATCCACCTTTGTATAATTGAACATCTTTTAGTGCATTAGCATTAAAGGCACTGAAAAACCCATATAAGTGATCTACGTGATAAATTGTAAATCCATCATAAAGGACCAGATTCTGATCCGGAGTCCCTCCCCGGACGTATAAACCGGAAGAGGATTCGTTGGCTGCGCTTACTCCAGGCATCAATTGAAAAGCACGCATAATGTCCTTCTCCCCAATATTGGGTAATTCCGCTAATTTCCCCGGTGATAGTTTTATCATACTCAGGTTTTCAGATGACATTTTCATAAGATCCTCTCTGTTCGCTGTAACTAAAACTTCGTTTAAGGAATTGGAAGAAGGATATAACTCTATCAGAAAATCATTATTTTGAATTTCCGGGTTTAGAAATAAGTCCATGGATTTGTAACCCAGGTAATTTGCCAATAAAGTAATAGTATCGGAAGGCACATTCAGCAATGTAAAAAAACCATCCGCATTACTTGTAGTTCCGATACTGGTACCCTTGATTTGCACAATGGCAAAAGGTAATGCCTCGCCTGATGTCACATCTACAATCTTACCCGAAAGTGTAAAATTCTTTTTCTGGGGAGGGCCTTCATATTTTTTTTGCTCTGGTATTTCCTGCTGTGTGAAATTTTCATCATCTGCAGATTGAATATTCTTTTTATGAGTGATAAAAATAGTAAGCGTGCTGTCTATAGTAAATGACATTGCATCAACCGGGCGCCAGGACGTTAATGGATCACGTGTAGTAATCTCTATCGCCAAAGGGACCGGAGTTTCCGAAAACCAATAAGAAAAATATCTTTTCTTGCAATACACAGAATCATAGATTATTTTCAAACCATATTTCCTCATTAACGTTTTGTATACCCGATCCAAAGGTTGGTAACTGAACTGTTCGTTGACTGTAATTTTTTCTAAAGGAGAGGGCGGTATTTTTATTTTTGGTTTGATTAATTGGCCGGATCCATAAACCGGTATCAGACAAACAAGCAGGATCAATAAAAATCTCATTGTAATGATTTCCTGCAAACATCCTTAACTTATTAACGCTATATCATGATAAACGACAAAGCAGGATTGGGATAAGACAATCAGGGGAAATTTTGCGATGACTGCCTGAGTCAGCTATCAGCTATATACTTTTTCCTGCAATAAACAGATTGAAAGCGACCCTGTAAGGTTCGGCGACCGTTATGCCATGAGTCTTGATGAAAACCTGATTGCGCTCTATCAGATCAATTTTATTAAGGTTAATAATATAAGACCGATGAATCCGCATAAATGCTTTTTGAGGTAATTCGTCCTCTAATTTTTTTAAGCTGATAAGGGAAAGGACAGGGTGTGCTGCCGATGCCAGATGTATCTTGGCATAGTCTTTATAGCCCTCTATATAAAGTATGTCTGAAAAATAAATCCTTAGCTGTTTATATTCCGATTTAATAAAAAAGTAATCCGGCATTTCAGTCTTTAAAAGTAATTCCTGTGTACCTGAAAATTGTTCTTTAGCCTTGCTGGCAGCACCAAGAAATTCTGCATAATCAATTGGCTTCAAAAGATACCCGATGGCATTTGCTTTGTATCCCTCAATCGCATATTTATCAAAAGCAGTAGTAAAGATAATTTTCGTTGATAAGGGTAAATTCTTCGAAAGTTCAAGCCCGTTTAACTCCGGCATTTGTATATCCAGGAATATCAGTTCCGGAGCTGGATTTGACTCCAGGTAATTCAGTACTTCGATAGCATTATTTAAGGCAACTTTTAGTTCCAGGAAAGGAGTACGTTGAACATACCTTTGCATCAGCTGCAACGCTGCCGGTTCATCATCTACCACTACACATTGAATCTTTTTTTCGGACATCAAATCATTAATTTAAAGGTATCTGTAGCATCACTTTATAAACATTATTCTCTTCTTTGCTTTGCAATATAAAGTTGTCGATATATAAAAGCTGAAGCCTTTTTCTCAGATTGGCAAGCCCTATGCCGGAACTGCTCAGATCACTGGCTGATTTGGGCAGCAAGGTGTTTTCTGAAGAAAAGTAAATGGCATCATACGAAACACGGATAGAGAACCGTATGGATGTTTCCTGAATAGCAGAAACGCCATGTTTAAAAGCATTTTCAACAATTGAAATGAAAAGCAGCGGTACGATATGTACATCAGGAATGCTCTCCGGAAAATCCACTTCTACTTTGGTTATCTTGTTTAAGCGCTGTTCCATAAGTATGATATACTTTTTAAGGAAATCAATTTCCTCTGTCAGTGAAATGATTTCCACATCAGAAGCTGCAAGTAAGTGACGCATCAACTTACTCATGCTGTGTATAGATTGCTGTGCTTTTGCAGGATCTGTTTCTATAAGCGAATAAATAGTATTGAGTGCATTGAAGAAGAAATGTGGTTGCAATTGAAATTTCAAATGTTGCAACTCCGACTGTAAACGCATCGTTTCAGCTTCTGCCCTAAATACTTCCATATTGATCATTCTTTTGCCGGCATGTATTGCTATGGCAAAAGCTAATGGAATCAGGTAGATCAGGAAATCCATATACCAGAAAAGCTGCACTGGAGGTCTTTTGTGTTCATCAGCGGGTGCTTCCAGGCAGACCTTGTAAATCCAGAACTTTAAAAAAATAAGTAAAACAAAAATCAGTGTATTCGTTGCAAAGAAGAGAACCTTTCTATTGGGTACAAAAAGTAACTTTTTAATCAGTACCAGATAGTTAATATAGAAAATAACAGACAATAGGCCGAGCTGTAACCAGAAATGAGTTGCGATCTCACGGATGCCTACTTCAGTTCCTGTTGTTAACGCTACAGGTATATAGAACAATACAGCCCACACCAGCAAGTGAGCGGTTATTTCAATGCGCAGTTTTTTCGTTAATTTACTCATAGCGTAATGCAGTAATGGGGTCTAATGACGCTCCTTTTTTTGCAGGATACCACCCAAAGAAAACTCCTGTAATGGTACAGACTAAAAAGGAAATCACAATGGAAAAAACAGTAACGCTGACCGGCCATCCGGCAAGGTAAGATACTGCAAATGTAACAATAAGCCCCAGGGCAACACCTAAGACACCGCCGGTAATACTGATCAGTATTGACTCTATTAAAAATTGCAACAGGATGGCTTCTCCTTTGGCACCAAGCGCCATACGTAATCCTATTTCTTTTGTCCGCTCTTTTACCGATACATACATAATGTTCATAATGCCAATACCCCCTACGATAAGGGATATACCGGCAATGGCTACAAGTAATATCGTCAGCATTTCACTCGTCGAACTGAATGTTTTGATGAGTTCTTGCTGGGAAGATACATTGAAATCATTTTCCTCAGCAGCTGAAATTTTATGTGTACGCTCCAGTATATTCGTTGCCTGGCTTACTGCAGCTTCTGCCTGGTTTTCATTCAATGAAGAAGCAACGACAGATTGCAGATATTCCTGTGCCAGTATGCGTTTCTGTACCGCTGTGTAAGGAGCAATTATAATGTCATCCTGATCCTGGCCAAAGGTGTTCTCCCCTTTTTCTTTCAGTATTCCGATTACTTTAAAAGGTATGTTCCTGAACCGGATTGTTTTGCCAACCGGATTTTCTCCTTCAGGAAATAAATTTTCCTGTACTGTTTTACCGATTAAGCATACTTTGGCATTTTTCTTTACGTCTTCTTCTGTAAAAACAGACCCTTCGCTCACCCCCCATTCGCGTATATTGATGTACCCGGGTGAAGCGCCATAAATAGTAGTAGACCAGTTATGGGCACCTGCAATCGATTGTCCGCTTCCATTTACTAAAGGAGAAACGAACCGCAACAGGTTTGCTTCCCTCTTCAGTGCTTCAAAGTCTGTTAACTTCAGCGACTGAACATTGCTTTGGTCCCGGATCCCGCCAGGCATCATACCGGCGCCCGGGCGGATGGTGATCATATTAGCGCCCATACTGGAAATGCTTTTTTTGATGCTTTCCTTTGAGCCTTCCCCGATAGCCAACATCGCTATCACAGAAGCAACACCTATGATAATGCCCAGCATGGTAAGCATTGCTCTTGTTTTATTGAGCAGGATTGCCTTCCATGCTATTTTTATAAGGTTTGTAATGTTCATTTTGTTGAGTTTAATCTGCAGATGGTAATGCTGCTAATTCTTCGGCAGCTATCAGGCGGTTACTTACAGGTTCGTCTTTGGTTATTCTTCCGTCTTTGAGTACTATAGTACGTTTGCTGAAACGGGCGATGTCAGACTCGTGCGTCACAAATGCAATCGTCATACCATTATTGTTGAGTTCCTGAAACAGGCTCATCACGCCGTAAGAAGTTCTGGTATCAAGATTTCCTGTTGCTTCATCTGCAAGAAGTATAACCGGGTTGTTGACAATAGCGCGCGCAATGGCTACACGCTGTTGCTGACCGCCGGATAGCTGGTTGGGCATATGATTTAATCGCGTTTCGAGTCCAACTTTTTTTAATGCGCCTAAAGCTCTTTGTCTTCTTTCCGTAGCAGAGACTGCAGGGTTGTATAGCAAAGGAAGTTCTACATTTTCTAAAGCAGTGGTACGTGCAAGCAAATTGTAGGATTGAAAAATAAAACCGATTTTAAGGTTCCGTATCTCTGCCAGTGCATTTTTGTCGAGTTCTTTTACGGATACACCGTCCAGGTAATAATCACCGCTGCTTGGCTTATCCAGGCAACCCAGGATATTCAGCAAAGTAGATTTGCCCGACCCGCTTGTTCCCATTATGGTCACAAATTCGCCTTCTTCCACTTTCAGATGAACGCCCCGCAATGCATTCACGATTTCTTCGCCCATTGTGAATTGTTTTTTCAGATCTGATATTTCAATGATTGGCTTGGACATAGGTCAGGTTTTAAAGATTATTTTGCACCGGTTTTTTTACCACTACCACTTGGTGGTTTTGGCATAAAGGGGCTTCCGCCGGCTTCGGCATCACGCGTTCCTTTAACTGATTGTCGCTCCATTTTGGTTACTACAAGTTCGCCTTCCTGCAAACCACTGATAACCTCAACGTTTATTCCATCACTATCTCCTGTTCTTATCTCCCTTGCCTCAAGAATGCCATTGGTAGTTTTTATCCAAACAAATTTTTTGTCCCCACTATGAGGAATTGTTGGAAAAGGAGATTCTATATCTGTCTGAACATAATAATCGCTGATCAGGCTACTGTCCGGTATGAAATTCTGTGCCTGGGCTGCGATTGTTTTTATGCCATTCAGCTCTTTTGTATAAACAGTTATGGTAGCAGTGAGTCCCGGCTTCAGTTTTTGTTCAGGATTATCCGCATCAATGATGACCGTGTAAGTAACCACATTAGATGTTGTGGTTGCTCCAAGCCGAACTTGTTTTACCTTGCCCGAAAATGCTATTTCCGGAAAAGCATCAACAGTAAAAGAAACTCTCTGGCCTTCTTTCACACCACCAATGTCCGCCTCATCCACATCAGCTTCTACCTGCATTTTTGTGATGTCTTTTGCTATAGTGAATAATGTGGGTGTGCTCATTGCTGCCACCACGGTTTGTCCTTCTTCTACTTCTTTGGTGATAATCACACCATCAATAGGAGAATAAATATTCGCGTAGCCAAGATTGGTTTGTGCCTGTAACAGGTTTGTCTTGCGTTGTGCTGCTACAGCCGCTGCATTTTTCACCTGGTAAGATGCCTGTTCATAATCCGCATTGCTGATTACCCCGGCATCAAACATTTTCTTTTGCCGAGTGAAATTCAGCTGATAATAATTCAGTTCATTCAATGCTGCATCGTAAGATGCTTTAGCATTATTCACCGCCTCATTCAAGTTTGTTTTATCCAGTTCTGCCAGCAATTGTCCTTTGTGTACTATGCTGTTGTAATCAACGTGTATCTTATTGACAAGGCCGGATACCTGCGTACCCACTTCTACCTGATCCACCGGCTCCACTGTGCCTGTAGCCGTTACCGAAGTCGCAATGGAACCATATTGTACTTTGGTCGTATTAATAACTACGACAGGTTTGTCGCGGCTTTTAAGTACACGTATTGTAAGGAAAATGAGCATGGAGCCTGCAATGGCGATAATAGCATATTTGAAGTATTTCTTCATTTTTTCTTTGTTTTATTTTAAATCACCTGAATAGAATGTGAGTAGTTCCTTATACAATACTGCCATCAGTTTGCTTTGCAGATAATTTTGTGCGGCGCTGAGGTAGGTGTTCCTGCTGACAGAAAGTTCTGTTGTGGTCAGCCCTCCAAACTCATACTTCCTGCGTGCCAGGTTATAGGCCAGCTCTGCGTTTTCAGTAGTTGTGCGGGCTGCATTCTGTTGTGCCTGATTAGACACTGCATTTTGCCATGCAGTTTCTATTTTGGAATAGAGCGTTTTTTGAGCGGATATTTTATCAAGCTTGTTTTGCTGCAGATTTATTCGTGCCAGCTTTACATTATTGGCATTTGTTCTTTTGGAGAAAATGGGGATGCTTAATGACAAACCTCCCTGCTGGCTGAAGTTCCGTCGTATCTGATCTGCGAAGGTGTATCCCATCGTGTTGGTATAACCGGTATTCAGGCCACCGCTCATTGATAGTGTAGGAAGATAACCCGCTTTTGTGATTTTAAGTTCTTTATTAAGAATGCCGTCCTGCAAGTCATATATTTTCAGGTCAGGCAGATTTTCAGCCGCTTTTGAAAAAAGGGATTGTTTATCGGGAATATCCTCAGACACATCTGAAAGCCTCATGTCCGATATTTTAAATTCTACAGAGGGGTTCAATTCCAGAAATTGCTTCAATTTTAATTCCTGAAGGAGATATAGATTTTTGGCTGACACAACATTATATTGATTTGTAGCATGCTGCGTTTCTATATCCGACAGGTCTTTCCGGGCAATTGATCCGTTAGAAAATTTTGCTTTGGTCTGCGTCAGTTCTTCTGCTGAAGACCGGACGGCGTTTTCGGCAATCGCAATGCCTTCTTTATAATAAAGCGTCTGGATATAGGCTTCGATGATACTAAGCTTAATGTTGTTTTCAGCCTCTTTTTGGTAAAGTGCACTTTGGCTAATGATTAATTCATTCTTATCCACCTCGAGATTAAGTTTGTTTCCTTGGTACAAAACAAGCTGCCCGTTCAATCCATAACTATTGGCTATAATAGTTTGGCTGACGAAATTGCTGGTAATGGGATCAATAGTTGAACCATTAGACACATTCAAAGAGCTGCTGCCGCTCAGGAGAGGAAGCTTATTGTTCTTCTGTTGAATATAGTTTACCTCAGCAGATTGCTTGTCAAGCGCCTTCTTTTTTATGCTGATATTATTTTTCATAGCGTATTGTATGCAATCGTTCAAAGACCACACCAAGCTATCCTGAGCTTTTGCTTTTCCCATAAAGAATAAAAGGGAGCATACTAAGAGTAAATGTTTCATTGATTGTTGCTATGTGACAACAAAACTGCTAATGAAACAGAAAATAGAATTTGTATAATCGAAGAACAGGCTGTATTAATCGACGGCTTTCCTCTTTTAGCAGATTGGATGGTGAAATTCAAGTCTATTATTGCAATACCAAACCTGAATTAAAACGCTTATCTGATGGATTCCTGTATTGATATAATCCGTCTTGTGAGTGTCCTTATACTGTAGATGATAGCGTTGAACAATTTACGATAGGAGTTAGGAGTGGATTTTATCACTTTGCTTTTGTTCAAAAACCAACAACAAATGATTGGATCGGCAAGGTAATAAATGGATAGAACACTTATGTGAAACCAATACACATACAACTATTGACCGGACAGGACTCAATGAACTGCTAATTAAAGTCAAAACATTTTCTAAAGCTGAAGAGCTATCATCCGAACATTTCAGAAAACAATCCTCCGATAGTATTCTGCAAGGGCATTATTTCATTGACTTGAACTAAACTTAATCATAAAATGGACAAAATAATCAGGCTATTTAGTCAATACTTACTATACTCAAAATCTCCTTAAAGAGTTCGAACAAACTTCCATCCTCGCTACATTCTGAAGGACAATCGTTTGGTTATCCATTTTTGTTGTAAAAAGCCCATTCCTTTGTGCACTCTGGGTATTCCATTTTTCAAACATTGGAGCAAATGATAAAATTTATTTCTACGCCTTAGTAATCCACATTTTTTTATTGCACCTTTATGTTTATAAACTTGCAATGATCGTTTTTACTATTTCAATTCTCGTTGTATAATTCAGCTGCAACCGTAAACAATAAAAAATCAAGTAAATGGAAGAACAAATGAATGAAAAGCCCATTCCTGCCAAAGACAATACACCAAAGGTGACAGGCATAGGCGGGATTTTCTTTTTCTCAGAAAACCCAAAAGAAACCTCAGCCTGGTACCGTGAAAACCTGGGTATGGAAACCAACGATTATGGTTCCACCTTCGAATCACGAAATATTCATAATGTTGAAGAAATCAACGCGCTGCAATGGAGTCCTTTCAAAAAAGGTAGTTCGTATTTCGCACCGTCGCAAAAGGAATTTATGATTAATTACCGGGTGCAAAATATTGAAGCATTGGTGGAAAAACTGAAAGGAAACGGTGTCACCGTCCTCGACAGGATTGAGTCTTCAGAGTATGGAAAATTTGTTCACATCATGGATGCCGAAGGCAACAAACTGGAGCTCTGGGAACCTGTTGACAGTGTATCCAACGAATAATTTAGCTGTCGTATCGCAATACTTTTTGGAGTTATAATAAAAGCGCAACATCACTGTTGCGCTTTTATTTTTTTACTGAGAAAAACTACAAACCGATAAGCCGGGTTCTGTTGGATTATTGCTAATCCATAGCCATCATTTATCTGCGATGCGGCTCGCGCCAACACCTGTATCTGCCTACCCGCGTACATCAGGCGAGCAGCCCTCAATCGTACGCCTATTGGGCATTTCAGCACGCAAGGTTTACCCCGGAATATTGTTGCCAATAAACCGCGTAGGCTCTTACCCTACATTTTCACCCTTACCACTTGCCTCCTTCGTCAGGCTCAGGATGACAAGAGGCGGTTATTTTCTGTGGCACTTTCTGTCTCTCCTTTTTAGGGGATACCGCAGTCGTTAACTGCTGCGTTGCTCTATGCTGCCCGGACTTTCCTTGCTGTGAAAAAACACAACACGATAGCCTGGTTTGTAGCGATGCGAAGGTAGTTTAAATCGATTTATGATGTTGGATTTGTGATTTTTGATTGCAGGAACAAAAGAAAAATAAAAATATTCCGAAGCGTGTAGAAAGCGCTGCCATTAATGGTTTCAGAATATTTGAATAAGTGTTGAAAGAAAAAAAAGAAAAATAAATTTGGCGAAATGAAAATTACACAATTACATTTGCACCAGTTCTTTACAATTATTACTTATCAAGAAAGGCAGAGGGATTGGCCCTGTGAAGCCTTAGCAACCACTTCGAGTAAAATCGGAGAAAGGTGCTAACTCCAATCACGTTAACAAACGTGAAGAGATAAGTCAGAATTCAAGTTTTAAATGTTTATTCAGCGTTTGTTGATACACTATATTTTAAAGCTCCTCTGACTTGTCGGAGGAGCTTTTTTGTTGTTTGCAAAAACCGGTTTTGTAAGCGATAAAAAGTTCTTTCCGGCAAGAAGATTCTGCCTCTTTTTGATTTTTAATTTTTGTTGAAAGACCATAAATTTTTCATTCAACCACAAAAAATAATTCAAAATGAGTAACGCAACAGACATTATCCACAGCATTCCCGTATGCCCGCTTACCGGTTCTATTTCCGTTCCTGTTTACCAGACGTCAACCTTTGTGCAGGATGCTCCCGGAGAAAATAAAGGCTATGATTATGCCCGGAGCAACAACCCTACCCGCGCGGCTTTAGAAAGTATTGTCGCTAAACTGGAAAACGGACATTCGGCTTCCGCTTTTGCCAGCGGTCTGGCGGCGATAGATGCGGTGGTAAAGCTTTTGAGCAGCGGCGATGAGATAATTGCCATCGACGATATTTATGGCGGTGCCTTTCGATTGTTCACGCAGATCTATCAGAAATTCGGTATTACCGTAAAGTATGTGGATACAAGCAATGCACAAAATGTAGCGGATGCTATCAGTGCAAAAACCAAACTTATCTGGCTGGAAACGCCCAGCAATCCAACTTTAAAAATAAGTGATATCAAAGCTATTGCCAGCATAGCAAAAACCAATGCTGTATTGCTTTGCGTGGATAATACTTTTGCCTCACCAATTTTACAAAGACCCATTGAACTGGGAGCAGATCTGGTGGTGCACAGCGGTACAAAATACATAGCCGGGCATAGCGATGTGATTGCCGGATTGGTTGTATGCAAAACAAAGGAGCTTGGCGAGCAAATCAAATTTATTCAAAACGCCAGTGGTGCTATACTTTCTCCACAGGATAGTTTCCTTACCATTCGCGGGATCGAAACACTTGATCTGAGAATACAGCAGCATTGTAAAAACGCACAAATTCTTGCAGAAGCATTACTGGATAACCCGGCAATCGATAAGGTTTACTATCCTGGATTACCAACTCATTTCAATCATCATATCGCCGCAGCCCAACAATCAGGATTTGGAGGAATCATTTCCTTTACTTTAAAAAACGACACCATAGAAGCGGCTAAAAAAGTGGTTACAGGAACGCAATATTTTAAACTTGCGGAAAGTCTTGGTGGCGTAAAAAGTCTGATTTCTCATTCGGCAACAATGACGCACAAGACTATTCCTGCTGCCCAAAGACATGCTGCAGGTGTGGCTGACAGTTTGATTCGCTTAAGTGTAGGTCTGGAAAATATAGAAGATCTGATAGTAGATATAGAACAGGCACTTGCAAATCTTGTCATTGAAAAATCAATCCTCAAAAACGAGGAAATTTTCGTTAATAATTAATCGAAACACAAAATCATATACACAATTAGAACTTATAAAAATGTCATTACAACATAGGAAATTAACCATCGGATTATTTGGATTTGGAGTAGTAGGAGAAGGTCTTTATAAAGTCTTACAACAAACACCTTCTTTAAATGCCAACATTAAGAAAGTATGTATCAAACATCCCGAAAAGAAGCGAAAGGCACCATTGGAGATATTTACTACAGACGCAGACGAACTATTGAACGACCCGGAAATCAATGTGATTGTAGAATTGATTGATGACGCAGATGCAGCATTTGTAATCGCTGAAAGAGCACTAAACTCAAAACGCGCCTTAATCAGTGCCAGCAAAAAAATGATTGCAAATCATTTGCCTGAATTATTACAACTGCAAACAGAAAATGAAACCCCATTCCTGTATGAAGCCGCTTGTTGTGCCAGTATTCCAGTCATCAGAAACCTCGAAGAATATTACGACAATGATCTGCTGCAAGGCATTCAGGGAATCGTAAATGGTTCCACAAATTATATTCTTACCCGAATTGCAGAAGATGGGATGACCTTCGATGCTGCATTGAAACTGGCACAGGAAAAGGGTTTTGCAGAAAGTGATCCTAAGCTTGATGTGGAAGGAATTGATGCCGTAAATAAACTTTCAATACTCCTTACCCACGCTTATGGACTGGTAGAAAGTCCGGAAAACATTATCCATACCGGAATACAAAACATTAAAGATGGTGACGCCAAATTTGCTTCAGAAAAACAGTATAAAATAAAACTTGTTGCGCAGGCAAAAAAGCTGAAGAATGGCGATATAGCGGCGTTTGTATTGCCCCAGTTTGTAGAAAGGGAAAGCAATCTTTATAATGTCAGCAATGAATACAATGGTGTCATTATTGAAAGCGGTCTCGCGGATAAACAGTTCTTTTCCGGTAAAGGAGCAGGTAGTTTTCCAACCGCATCTGCAGTGCTGAGCGATTTATCTGCTTTGCGTTATGATTACAAATACGAATATAAAAAGCTGAATGCAAAACCCGAAGGAAATTTGAGTAATGACTTTTACATTAAGGTTTATGTGAGCTTCAACAGGTTGCTGCAGGTTCCTCATCATTTATTTGAGCAGGTAGACGAATGGACGAGCAATAAAAATGGTTGTTCTGTTTCCGGCATTTTACATTTCTCGCGATTGCAGGATAGCTGGTGGAAAAACGATTACACTTCAGTTGTACTTTATCCTGATGCGATTGTAGAAACAGAGGCATTGCCTGCAAAAACAGAACAATTCACAGAATTATGGACCGAGGCTTCATCTATTTAGTTCATCCTGTAATGCTTTCCTGGCAAGGTTTTTATCAGACCCTGCATTTCGAGCATCAACAGGCAGGAGGCTAATTGAGAGCTACCCATGTTGGTGCGTTTTTGTAATTCATCAGCGTGGGTAGTGTCTTTTTCCTGAAGAATCTCAATAATTGATTTTTCCTCTTCAGATAAATGGAGCATCAGTTGTGTTTGTACAGTAGCCTGTTTCTTCTGTTTTTGCCAACCCATCAGGTCAAGCAAATCATCAGCAGAAGTGATTAGAGATGCCAGGTTTTTACGAATCATCATATTGGTACCCGAAGACTTTGAATCATAAGCTCTTCCTGGAAATGCAGCCACTTCGCGGTTATAGGAATTGGCAATGTAACCGGTAATTAAAGCACCACCTTTGATATCGCTTTCCACAATAATGGTTACATCTGAAATGCCGGCAACAATCCTGTTCCTGGCAGGAAAATTACCTTTTTCAACTTTTGACTCGGCAGGAAATTCGGTCAGCAAACCACCCTGCTCCAGCATTTCTTTAGCAAGGTTACTGTTTGCAGCAGGATAAATGGTATTAAGCCCGTGACCCAAAACACCAATTGTTTCAAAATTATTTTTCAATGCAGCTTTGTGCGCAATCGTATCAATGCCATGAGCAAGACCACTGATGATATTTACATCAGGGATTTTGGATAATCCATCAATTAAATCATTTGTAAGCCGTTGTCCGTATTCTGTATTTTTCCTGGTTCCGATTACGGCAATATTTTTGGACTTGTTCAGCTTTGCAATTCCTTTGTAAAACAACAGCTGTGGCGCATCTGTGCATTCCAGGAATCTTTGTGGATAATCAGGATTTTCCTGGGTAAGAACCTGAATATTCTTCGCAGTAATGAATGCCATTTCTTTTTCGGCCAACTCAAAAACTGATAGGTCCTTAATTGCTTTGGCACGGATCTCCCCCATTCCTTCAATTTTCAGCAATTGTTTCAATGGTGCTGAAAGGACATCTTTAGCCGAACCAAATCCTTCAATGAGTGCTGCAGCATATTTGTGGCCAATGCCTGAGGCAAAATTTAATGCGATACGGTGGTATATATCTTCTTCTGAGTGTTGCATTTATTTTAATAGTATTGTTCTGGTCTAGCGAGTATCTTTGTGAAAGTATAAATTTAACGACAGAATGAAAAAAATTGCTTTAGGCCTGATGGTTGTGTGTTTGTCCTCAGTTGCATTTGGGGCTTATAAAACAATGCACAAAAAGAAACAGGTAAAAAAAACCACGTCTTCCGTTTCTTCAAACAATACGAACATCAAGTCGATAATGATGGGAAGGTCGGCTTGTTTTGGTCAGTGCCCGTCTTATACCATAGAAATTTTTGAAACCGGAATGTTGCGTTATACCGGCAAATCTCATACAAAAATGACAGGTACATACGAGAAGAATATCGGAGCAGAAAAGGTCGGGAAATTTATTGCGGAATTTAATTCAATTCGCCCCGATACCTTGCATTATATGTATGAAAAAAGGGTTGCAGACTTGCCCGGTATTTATTATTTCATTGCTTATCCTGATAGTGTAAAGCGGGTGATGAATGCTGATGAAGGACCGGAACTGTTGCGGGAATGGGCAATTAAAATTGACAGTTTTGCAAAGGTTGACCAAAGCTGGAAGAAAGTAGAAGATGGTAATCAGAAAAAATAATTTTTAGAAACGGGCAATTAAAAGCCCGTTTTTTTTGCTTTTAAAACTACAGCTACTATCTTTAGGGCTACAACACCAAAAATCTAAAAAAACAATTATGTCAGCTTTTAAACTTTGTATTGATTGGGGAAACAGTTTTGTTAAGGTCGCACTCTTTGACCAAAACGATAAAATTACCGACCGGTATGTCTTGCACTCCGACGAAGTTATCAGCCAGCTACAAAATGAAATTCTTCCGCGAAGGACATTTGCGGGTGCAATTATCAGTTCTGTTACCAATCAACATAAAGAAGTCGTTGAATTTCTGAAAGAAGTAACACCTAATGTTGTTGTTTTGGACAGCAATACAAAACTTCCAATTCTGAATGCATATAGTTCCAGCGAAACGCTTGGGGCTGATCGCATTGCATTAGCATGTGCCGCCTATTCTGCATTTCCAGATAAAAACAATCTGGTGATTTGCATTGGCACTTGCATCACGTATAATTTTATTGGTAAGAACAGAACTTTCCGTGGAGGTTCAATTTCACCTGGTGTTCAAATGAGATTGACTGCTATGCACGAGCATACAGAGAAATTACCTTCCGTTAAAGTAGAGGGCGATTTAATGCTCATTGGTTTTGATACGGAAACCGGCATGCGCGCCGGTGCTTTGTATGGAACTGCTGCCGAAATAGATGGAATAGTTGCTATGTATGAGGCTCAATTTCCGGACTTTAACGCAATCTTAACCGGTGGTGATGCTCCGTTGTTTGCAGGCAAATTGAAAAGTAAGATATTTGCAGACCCTGAAATATTACTAAAGGGCCTCAATCAAATCCTAAAACATAATGTCCCTCAAGCCCGCTAAGGTTTTATTATTTGCCAGCATACCTTTTTGGGGTGCTTCTGTTTCTGCACAAAATATTGACCGGCCTTTCGAAAACAATCCATACTCAAGATATGGATTGGGAGAAGAGCAAAATGCTATCAATCCTTCGCTCAGAGCAATGGGTGGTATTACTGCTGCTTACCAGGATTTGTATATTATTAATACAGACAACCCTGCCAGCTATGCCAAACTTAAGCATATGACTTATGAAGCAGGCGGAGAAGGCAGAACGCGTACGATTCAATCTGCAAATGATAAATACAAAACAGGTTCTGCATCTTTATCTTATTTAAATATTGGTATACCAATGGGTAAATATGCGGGTATGCTGATTGGCTTCAGGCCACAAACCCGTGTTGGTTATTCTTTGTATGATACTTTGCAAACATTAATCGGTTCATCTTCCCTGAGCTATACAGGTGATGGCGGAACTAACAATTTCTTTATTGGCGGTGCCGGAACATACAAGGGCTTCAGTCTTGGAGCAAATCTTGGCTATATGTTTGGTACTATCCGCCAGGGAAGCTGGTTGAAAACACAGAGCACAACCGTTATGGTTGATAATTCGGAATTTTCCCGCGTTACCAATATCGGAGGTTTATATTACAAGCTTGGAGCGATGTATGAAAGTGTCGTTTTTAAGAATTACACCTTACGCCTGGGCGTACAGGCAGATTTGAAACAAAATATAACTTCAGAATTGAATGAATATTGGATTTCACATCCTTTTTATGCAGAGGATACTACTGGTTCAGATACAGCCTATGCCATGAAAGGCGTAAAGGAAAAAATAACATTACCTTCCTCCTATTCTTTTGGTGTCAATTTCTCCAAAACAGATAAATGGGCTGTAGGAATCAATTATAAAACTACGAATTGGAGCCAGTTCAGCCGCCCGAATATTGTAGATTCTATTGGAAAAAATGCCTATAAAATTTCAATCGGTGGTGAGTATACACCCAATTCTCTGAGCCTTTATAAATATTTGCAACGGGTAACTTACCGTGCAGGCTTTTATTATGGAAAAGATTACGTCAGCATTAAAAATGTTCAGGCTAATTATTATGCTGTTACATTCGGTTTAAGCCTACCATTCAGAAGAAGCACTGATAGATTGCATACCGGATTCGAAATTGGAAAAATGGGTGAGAAAACAAGCGGTAACTTACAACAGAACTTCTTCCGCTTTTCATTAGGGGTTTCCTTCAACGACAAATCCTGGTTTGTTAAACGTAAATATGAATAGTTTTATCCGTCCGATATTTCATTTGCCAATTGCCCGAATCCTTTTTTCGGGCATTTTGTTTTGTTCCCTTATTAGCTGCAGGAATACAACTGAAGAAATTGATAATATCCGCGGACTAAATCGTGCCGACCAACTGGATAAAGCTACAGATGTTACTATCTATTACAGCGACAAAGCTCAGGTGAAAGCTATTTTATATGCTAAAGAATTTGTGAGGAATGAAGGGGCGAAGCCTCCTTATACCGATATTAAAAAAAGCCTGAAAGTTGAATTTTTAAACGACAGTGGAAAGGTGGAAAGCACACTAACTGCCAAGTCTGCCCGGATTTTTGAAGTGGAAGGCAATGTAATCGTTCGGGAAAATGTGAGGGTTGTCAATAAAAAAGGCGAACAGTTAGATACCGAAGAATTAGTGTGGAATCAAAAGCTGGACAAATTCTACACCGATAAAAAAGTAACGATTACTACCCCACCCAACCAGGTTATGTATGGAAACGGACTTGAAGCAAATGCAGATTTTTCCTGGTATAAGATCGGTAACTTAAAAGGGAATATTTCTGTAGATGGCAAAGAAATTCCTCAATAGTTTTGACTTAAAAAGGGCCGTCACTATAAAAGCGACAGCCCTTCCGCATCATCTGCTACACCACTACTCATCTAAAACTAACTACTCCTTATTGCACAGCGATTGAAACTGTTTTTGGTTCTTCTTTCTCTTTTTTAGGCAGGCTCACCGTCAAAATACCATTTTCGTAAGTTGCGTTGATTGCTGCAACATCGATTTTGTCATTTAAGGTGAAACTGCGTTTGAAAGAACGAAGTTTGAACTCCTGACGAATCCATTTTTCGCTTTCTTCTTTTGCTTCTTCCTTTTGGTCAAAAGAAACAGTAAATGTGTTTTTCTCTACACTAATTTTAAAATCCTCCTTTTTCAGACCCGGAGCAATTAATTGCATTTCATATTGATCTGCATTTTCGCGGATATTTACTGACGCTGAATGCGTATTTGCAAATTCTCCGTTTTTGAAATCATTGTTGAATAATCCTTCTAAAAGGTTACCAAACTGAACTGTTCCCTGAGGCATTCTTACTTTGTACATAATTCTGAATTTTAGTTTTTAAATTATTTTGTTGTTTACAGATATTCTTCAAACAAAATACCAAACTAAAAAAAGCGACAAAGAATCAGGATGTACACTTTAGATGTGACAATATTACCGGTTATTTATTTACAAAGGAGACAAAATGGCTTAAAATCAAAAAGGACAATCCATATCGGATTGTCCTTTTGATTTTAAACTGAAATGATTTAATCTTTTCTAATCATTTTTGAGAAACTGGATGGTTTGATGATTAAAGGGAATTTCTCCAGTGTTACGTCCGAAGGATCCAGTCCGAAACCTCTTTCCTCAGATAAACTGTATTTTTTCAAGAAGAAATAGCCTCTCATAATCAGACGCTCATAAAGTGGTAATTCATTTTCAAGCGAAAGGAATTTCTCAATGACAATAAACCTGAAATCACCTTTGACATTATTCTTGCTCAGGGATTCATAACGGCTGACAATATTTACTTCTTTATTGTTCACCATATCTTCTACCACCTTGCGGAACATCATCTGAATGCGCTGATCAACCCTGAATCCTAGCCTGAATTCTATCCTGATGATTTCATTCGGAATTACTGTATGCACAGAATATTCCATTGTGTAGGGATCATCCATTACATTAACGTGGACAAACCAATAAATATCAGCACGCTTTGGCTTACGGATAAGGATGGAATAAATGATTTTGTGTTCAATTTCCTTTGGGTTATCGGCACTGGTCAGATATACCAGATGGGTCGAATATTTTGGTATTGATTTGTCGTTACTCAATTCCTGCAGAATACCGACATAATCGTCCAGACGAACAAATTCAACATAACGATTTTTGATTTTGCGCGAGCGATACCAGACAAACATGCAAAGGAATAATAAACCCGCTACAATCAGCGTAACATAACCGCCGTGCGGAAATTTCTTAAGATTTGCAATCAAAAAGGAAACCTCAATTGTAAGGAAAACCATCAGATACCCCACTATCGCAATTGTATTTACCCGATGGATAAACATATAATAGGAGAACAGGATGGAGGTCATTATCATACATAATGTAATAGCCAGGCCATAAGCTGCGCCCATATTAGCCGATTTTTCGAAGTACAACACCATAATCACACAACCAACAAACAAGAGCATATTGATACCGGGAATGTAGGATTGGCCACGTTCTACCGTTGGATAGAGAATTCTCATTTTTGGCCATAAGTTCATTTTTACCGCTTCACTGATAAGGGTAAATGAACCGGAAATCAAAGCCTGGCTTGCAATGATAGCCGCCATTGTAGCAATGATAATACTGAAAGGCAAAAACCATTGTGGTACGATAGCGTAAAAAGGATTGGCTAATGCAGAATCCCAAACATCGCCTTTGTGCGTCAATAAATATGCACCCTGTCCGAGGTAATTTAATACAAGGCAAAGTTTAACCAAAATCCAGGAGTAACGAATATTATTTCGTCCGCAATGCCCAAGATCAGAATAGAGCGCTTCTGCTCCGGTAGTACATAAGAAAACAGCTCCTAACAGCCAGAAGCCCTGCGGATATTGGGTTAATAACTTAATGGCATAATAGGGATTAAAGGCCTTTAAAATGCTAAGATCCAGGCTGATATGAGAGATGCCGAGCACAGCCAGCATCACAAACCAAACCATCATTATAGGACCAAACATTTTGCCAATCCAGGCAGTGCCAAATTGCTGAAAAATAAATAAGGCAATCAGAATCACCAGTACAATACGAACAATAAGCCCGTCGGGAATAAACTTGAGGCTTGGAATATTGCGCAAACCCTCTACAGCAGAGGTAATTGAAATTGGAGGAGTAATCATTCCATCCGCCAGCAAAGCCGCACCACCAATCATAGCCAGGATAACTGCCCATTTTCCATGCCTTCGTACCAAAGCATAGAGCGAAAAAATGCCACCTTCACCTTTATTATCTGCACGAAGGGTTAAGGAAACATATTTTATTGTGGTTTGTAAAGTCAGTGTCCAGATAACGCAGGAAAGGCTTCCGATAATCAAAAGATCAGAAATCACCTTCCCTTCACAAATTTCATTAAACACGTACAAAGGTGATGTTCCGATATCTCCGTAAATAATACCCAGCGCAATGAGTAGGCCGGCTGCAGATACCTTATTTGCATTTTTGCTCACAGACAATTAACCTTTCGATTTTATTAAAAGGCGACAGCAAAATTAGTTGTTAAATTCAATTCACAATATCAAAAGCCATATTTATTTCAGAAGGTTTAAGCTATTAAAAAAAATAACCATAAGGAATACGAATCTTTTTTTAATTTCTATAAATTTGAATTAACCTTTTATGTCATTTTCCTTTGGCAAATTATCAGTCTGGTAGATTACCTTTGCGCAAGCAAAATAAATATTTGCAAACAGACGAATGCTGAACACTATAGAATCCGCAATAGAAGACCTTAAAAACGGAAAACTTTTAATCGTTGTTGATGATGAAGACCGTGAGAATGAAGGCGATTTTGTAACCACTGCCCGTAATGCCACTCCGGAGATCATCAATTTTATGTCGAAATTTGGTCGTGGATTGATTTGCGCTCCTATTACCGCACAGCGCTGCGACGAGCTGAACCTCAACCTGATGGTTGAAAATAATACCGTTTTACACCAAACACCTTTTACCGTTTCGGTTGATCTAATCGGACATGGTTGCACAACAGGTATTTCTGCACAAGACCGTTCTAAAACAGTTCAGGCACTGATTAACCCCGATACTAAGCCCGAAGAGTTGGGAAGACCAGGTCATATTTTCCCCTTACGTGCCCGCCCTGAAGGTGTTTTGCGTCGTTCAGGCCATACCGAAGCAACGGTGGATTTGGCCATTCTTGCGGGCCATGAACCGGCTGGCGTCCTGGTAGAAATTATGAATGATGACGGCACTATGGCACGCATGCCACAGTTGCTGGAAATCGCTCAAAAATTTGATTTGAAAATTATTTCCATTAAAGACTTAATCGAATACAGATTAGAAAAAGAAAGCCTTGTCGAGGAAATTGTCCGTGTTGAAATGCCTACCAAATTTGGTGATTTCAAACTGGTGGATTTTAAACAAAAGAATTCGGGCGAACAACACCTGGCATTAGTAAAAGGAAGCTGGGAGAAAGACGAACCTGTTTTGGTTCGTATGCATAGCTCTTGTGTGACCGGAGACGTTCTTCATTCGCTGCGTTGTGATTGTGGAGACCAATTGGAAGCAGCTATGAAAATGGTAAATGCTGAAGGTAAAGGTGTGGTTATTTACATGAATCAGGAAGGAAGAGGAATCGGACTGGCTAACAAACTGAAAGCCTATAAACTTCAGGAAGAAGGAAAAGATACTGTAGAGGCTAATCTTGCACTTGGATTTAAGAATGACGAGCGCGACTATGGGGTTGGGGCTCAGATTTTGCGTCATTTAGGCGTTTCTAAAATTCGCCTGATCAGCAATAATCCCCGCAAACGTGCAGGTTTATTGGGTTATGGTTTGGAAATTGTTGAAAATGTTGCCATTGAAATTGCCTCAAATCCGCACAATGAATTTTATTTGAAAACAAAACGTGATAAACTTGGACACGAAATTATGAAGTAAGTTTTTTTGCTTTAATTTGTCCACATATCTGCACTTATCCTGTTTTGAAGATTTTATTTCTGGCCAACCGCGTACCCTATCCTCCATTCAGAGGGGATAAACTCAAGATTTTCAATCTTGCTAAAAGGCTGTACCCGCATCATGAGTTGCACTTACTAACCTTTGCGCAAAGCGAAGAGGACTGGACCTTTGCTGATGAATTGAAAAAAATATTTACCAGTGTTCAGTTTGTAGATTTACCAAAATGGAAATCTGCTTTGAATTGCGTTGCAGGTGTGTTTGACAAAATTCCTTTTCAGGTGCATTATTTCCGCAGCAAGGAAATGACTACAGCTTTAAATAATCTTCTTGCCCAAGAGCAATTTGATGTCGTTCATGTACAGCACCTCCGTATGGCGCAATATTGTGAAAACATTTCAGATATCCCCCGCATCCTTGATTTACCGGACGCCTTTTCTCTTTATTGGCAAAGAAAGCAGGCTAATACGAAAAATCCAATTCTCCGTTTCTTCGAAAATCTGGAGCAGCGAAGGGTATATAAATATGAGCAGATTTTAGCAAAATATAATCTTTCACTTGTGTGCTCTGCTGAAGACAAATCATACCTTAAAAAGGAACATTCGCTCAATAATATTTCCCTTTTACCTAACGGTGTAGATACCGGTAATTTTTTCCCGCGCCCTCACGACTATAGTCATAATACTACCCTTCTGTTTACCGGCAATATGGATTATGGACCTAATATTGACGCTGTCGTCTATTTTGCAGAAAGTATTCTACCACTTGTTCAAAAACAATTTCCGGCAGTGGAGTTTGTTATTGCCGGACAAAGACCAATACCTAAAGTGACGGATTTGGCAAATGAGAAGGTTAAAGTAACCGGTTTTATTCCCAATCTTGCAGATAAATATAATGAAGCCAGCGTAGTTGTGGCGCCGTTAAGATTTGGTGCCGGAACCCAAAATAAAGTGCTGGAAGCAATGGCAATGGGCGTTCCGGTTGTGTGTTCCAATATTGGATTCGAAGGTTTGGGAATCAAAAGCGGTGAAGGTGCAATTATGCAAACCAATCCGGAAGAATTTGCGAAAAGTATTATAGACCTGCTTAGTTCTGAAGAGATGCGCAAAAAGGTTGGTGAGCAGGGCGTTGCTGTCATTCAGAACAAATTCAGCTGGGATATTATTGCCAGACAGCTGGAAGCTTATTTTCAAACACTTGCCGCTTCAGTTTAAATCTATTTCCTAAAGAATTCTACATTTCATATAAACCAAAAATCCCCGATAGATTTCTCTTTCGGGGATTTAATGCATACTACTGTTTGCAGATTGATTTAAATATCTCTGGTCTTATGTCGTTCATATTTTTCTTCCCAATAAGGATTGAATTTTCCGGCATTAATCTTGTCTATATCACTACAATAAGAAATCGTTGTATTTGTAAGCAGTTGCTTATACATGAAAATATACTTTTCTCCTTTTTCGAACAATTCAGGAAAAAATTTCAAAGTAAGCTCATGCACAGTCTGGTCAAATTCATCAAGAAAGTTATCGCAATTAATATTGGCCTTAATATAATCAGCGGTAATAAATTCTTCGATACTTTGAACTGACTTGTCTATGTGTCTATTTTCATCTTCTGATAAAGATTGTACCCGGTTTACCCATTCAATATGCTTTTCTACATAATCCTGATCTTTATTTTCAACGTATTGAATAATATATTTATCTAGATCAAAATTTTCTTCCTGTAGTATCTTGAAGATTTTACTGTTTTTGGGCCCGTAACCATTAATACCCGAACGAATCCTGTTTAAATATTTTCCGACCGGAGGGTCGGCCATTTCTATAAACTCAACCAATGTATAATATGTCAATATAATAGGTAAGTAAATTTCCTTTTCATCTCCAAGATGTACAAATGCGTGAATAAAAACGATATCATCACCTGTAGATTCAAGATTATTTTCAAGAGTATAGCGTGATAAACAGAATTTCATAAACCGATAATTTTCTATTGATATTCAAAAATCATTCCACAGAATCGGAGTGCCGGATTTTTCCCATAAAAAATCCCCGATAGAATTATCTACCGGGGATTTTCATTCTTATCTTTTACAATTATAGAATACCTAATTTAGTTTTTACAGCAGGCAACATATTGTCAGCATCACGTGTTACCAAAACAGAACCGGTAGAAACATCAAAAACATAATCAATTGCTTTTTCTTTAGCTACATCTTTGATTGCTTTTTCAGCTTTATCAAGGATTGGTTTGAACAGTTCTTGCTTTTTAGTAACTACTTTCTCTTCTGCACTTTTTTGAGTTGATTCAATACGAGCGCCCAAATCAGTAATTTCTTTTTGTTTTACTTCTTTCACCGCATCGGTCATCGTTTTTTCCTGTGCCTGATAATCGCCCATTTTCTTTTGGTATTCTTTACTCATTGTTTCCAACTGATCCTCAAAAGATTTGGCATAAGTTTTCAAATCTGCATCTGCTTTCTTCACTTCCGGCATCAGGCTCAAAAGTTCCTGAGAATTGATGTGACCAATTTTTAAAGATTGAGCTTTGGATGTAGCAAATAATGCAAATGAGCAGGCAACTAAAAGAATGATTTTTTTCATTAGAATTTGTATGTAAGTTTTAATTTAAGAATTGCGAAAATATCAATAATTAGGTAAGTTCGGTAGTTTTTATTTTACAATACCGAGAGATTTTAACACATCGTCACTGCGGTCCAGCTTTGGATCAGCATAAAACATTGTAACTCCACCCGCTTTGTCCAACACAATATCATATCCGCGGGCAACAGCCATTTTCTGTACGGCGGTATAAACTTTGTCCTGAACAGGTTTTACCAGTTCCTGGCGTTTTTTAAACAAATCTCCTTCGTAACCAAAATATTGCTTTTGTAAATCTTTTGCGGCTTTTTCTTTGCTCATGATTTCATCTTCACGTTTCTTGCGCATATCATCATTTAGCATTGCACGCTCAGCCTGATAGCTTTTGTACATTCTATCCACTTCTTTCATTTTTTCGTCCACTTCAGTTTGCCAGTTTTTCGAAAAAACATCCAATTGGGTTTGTGCTGTTTTATAATCCGGCACTTTTTCCAGAATATATTTAGAATCAATAATGCAATATTTTTGTGCGGATACACCAAATGCACTGCACAATAAGAACAAAATTGGAATGATAACTTTTTTCATTGCTTTTATTTAAATAGTGAATAATGACTAATTCCCGTTTCAGACAATGTCCGCTTGATTAAGTTTAAGTCTGCTGTTTATATTAACATAAATATCGCAATCCTATTCAGGCTCGAAGCCCAGCATAAAGGTGATTTTTGACATGTCCTTCAGGCTTGTTTTGCCGGTGCCGTTCGGGTTAAACTGATATCTGTCTAGTCCAATACCATAATCAAGTCCAAGTAATCCAAACATCGGCAGGAATAATCTGATACCAACACCCACATCCCTGTTTAATTTAGTAGGATTAAAGCTGCTGAAATTATTCCAGGCGTTAGCTGCATCTGCAAATACCAAGCCATAAATAGTTGTGGTAGGACTAAGAGAAAATGGATAACGAAGTTCTGCTACGTACTTATTAAAGATAGTAGCACTTGATGCATAAACATCATAACCGCGTTGCGAAATAACATCACGTCCGATAAAGAAGTTTTGACCTGAAAGACCGTCACCACCTAATTGGAAGCGTTCAAACGGAGACAAACCAATATCAGGATTATAGTAACCCAGAAAGCCCATTTTAGCTGAGAATTTAAATACCATATTTCCAACAATGGTTTTATACCAATCTGCTTTAAAACGGTATTTGTGGTATTCTATCCATTTATATTTTTGTGCCTGACCAACGGATGCATAATCTGTTCCGTTGAATGAACTGTAAGGAGGCGTAAACTGGAAGCTGAAACTGATATCAGAACCACTGCGCGGATAGGTTGGCTGATCTAAAGTATAGCGCTGAATAGCAACTTTAAAGAACAGGTTATTACTATACCCATCAGTGAAATCGGAAATCAATCCGGAATATTTCTGCAATTGATAATTCTGATAGTTTACACCATAACTCAATACAAAGTTTTCATCAGGCCATTTCACCCTTTTGCTCAATGTCATACCACCGCCAAATACTTTAATAAAAGAATTGGACCCATCAGCCAGCGATTGAGAATATTTACTGTAAATAAAGTTAGTTGTCAGCGAGTTTGGTTTTTTACCGCCAAGCCATGGTTCTGTCAGCGAAACGTTTAACGAATTATAGGTAACACCATTTGAAGAATAGTTTACCGCAAAACGTTGTCCGTCGCCCACTGGCAATGGATCCCACAAACGTGGTTTGAACATATTGCGAAGTGAAAAGTTATTGAAGGTAACCCCAATCTGACCATAGAAGCTTACACCACCACCAAAGCCCATCGACATTTGCAATTGATCGCTTGATTTCTCTTCAACCGAATAATTGATATCCACTGTTCCGTCAGGACGTGGTTTTGGTGTTGGGATTGTTTTTTCAGGGTTGAAAAAGCCCAATGCAGCAATTCTGCGGGTAGTCATCATAATATCCGCACGGCTGAATTTGCTGCCCGGATAAGTTACTATTTCCCTGCGGATTACCCGCTCATTGGTGCGGTCATTTCCTTCAATGGTTACATTATTGATGGTGGCTTGCGCACCTTCTGTAATTCTGATTTCATAATTAATGGTATCCACATCTACCGAAGTTTCAACCGGGTCAATACGGAAATACAAATAACCATCATCCATGTAAAGACTGCTGATATCCTGGCCATTCGGGTCAGGAATAGTTCCGATACGGCGGGCCAGTAATTCCTGGTCGTAAATATCACCACGCTTGATACCCAAAATCTTGGTCAGGGTTTCGTTGGAGTATTTGGTATTGCCTTTCCAGTTCATGTCACCAAAGTAATAGCGGCGACCTTCACTTACCTTAATATCAATATTGATATTCCCGTTTTTCACGGTATAAATCGTATCGTCAATAATAGAGGCATCGCGATAGCCCAGTGTATTGTAATATTCAACAATCGCTTCTTTATCTTCCTGGAATTTCTTGTCATTGAATTTTGATGATTTCAGGAATTTCGGACGGAAATAAGGGTCAACAGCATCCAAAGTTTTGGATATAGACAGGAAACCAAAATTGCGTACATATTTACCAAAAGACCTTTTGCTTGAATCTTCAAATACAGCAATATCATCAGCACGGTAAAGTGAAATTCTCCCTGCTTCTTTCGTTCCTTTCAGTGTGCGTTTCAGGCGTGCTTCGGAGGCATTTTCGTTGCCTGAAAAGTTAATTTGGTTTACTTTGGTTTTATTGCCTACCTCGATATCGAAAGTAAGAATCACAGAATTGACAACAACAGAGTCTACCCTTTCCCGTAGCTTGACCTGGGTGTTTCCAAACCCTTTTTCTTCAAAATATTTCTTGATGCGAACAATGGATTCTTTTTTGGCTGCATCGGTCAATACCCTTGATTTGACAAGGCTAAGTTTTTTATTCAGTTCCTGTGCTTCACCTTTTCTGATACCTTTGAAATTCCAGCGGCTGAGCCTTGGGCGCTCTTCTACATTGATTTTAAGAAAAACTTTATCATCAATGAATTTATCAATCGAAATATTTACATCAGAAAACAATTCCTGTTTCCAAAGATTGCGGATAGCTTTTGAAATAGATTCATCATAAGGAAGCTTCACTTTTTTGCCAATGGAAAGTCCTGTCACTGCAATTAGCAAATCTTCATCCAGAAAGTGTGCTCCGGAAGTAGAAATACCGCCAATGGTATATTCCTTTGGTCCCTCTGGCTGCGTAGCCGAAATGGAAGTTGAAGTTCGGGAAGAACCTGGCATTGCTATTTGAGCCATGGCATGATTCAGCCAGGGTCCTAATAGAAAAAGGGCGATTAATAAAAGCTGCTTATTTGCTTTGGGCATTATTTTGATGGTTGAATTTGTTCGCTGGTAAGTCCAAATCTTCTTTCGCGATGTTGATAATCATGGATGGCCTGCAGAAATTGTTCTTTTCTAAAATCTGGCCAGTGAGTTGCGGTAAAATATAATTCTGAATAGGCTAACTGGTACAACAGGAAATTGCTGATCCTGGTTTCACCACTCGTTCTGATCATTAATTCAGGGTCAGGAAACTGATGGGTGCATAAATGCTGATGAAAAATATCATCCGATATATCTTCCGGATTCAATGCTCCGTCTTTCACTTTTTGTGCAATGTGCTGAACTGCAGTGATAATTTCCCATTTTGCACTGTAGCTAAGGGCCAAAATCAGGTTAAGGCCCGTATTTGTAGAGGTCATATCGATAGCCTCCTGCATTTCTTTCCGGCAAATTACCGGCAATGCATCCATATCTCCAATGACGTGCATGCGGACGTTCTTCTTGTTCAGTTCGTCTGCTTCTTTGCGAATAGTAGATACCAACAATTCCATCAGTGCATCAACCTCTTCCTTCGGGCGGTTCCAGTTTTCGGTACTGAAAGCGTAAAGTGTGAGATATTCAACTCCTATTTCGCCAGCAACATTTACTACTTCCCGCACACTTTTTACGCCTTCGTGATGCCCGTAGATACGGTCTTCACCGCGCTCTTTAGCCCAACGTCCATTGCCATCCATAATAATAGCGACGTGTTTTGGAAGAGATTTTTTGTCGATTGCTTCGGGCTGCATAAAGGGAACGGGTAAAAAAACTATTATTTAAGGTGGGCGAAGATAAAAAATTATAGACTTATAGTGCAATGCATTACAAGTCTTGTAAATAGTTTAACGGATGATAATTAAAATCTATACTGCGCCATAAGACAATACTCTCCGGGCTTCATCATGAATGATACGTAAAGCAATCTCAGAAGGCAACTGATCTTCCTGGCTCATCAGGTAATCTGAAATGTAATGATTCAGCTCTTTGGCCGGCCCATCCGGCGACAGGCGCTGGGCAATCTGATGAATCATACCAATCTCCTGTTCGATGGCGGTTTTCACACTTTCCCACACCTCGCGGGATACATAAACCTGTTGACTGAGATTGTGTTCAAATTCGGTACGGATAGTAGTCACCAATACCTGCTGCAATACCGAAACGGTCATTGCACTGTTGTAAACTTTTGGCATCATCTGGCGGGGATGAACACGCTCCATTAATAAAGTAAGGCGTTCAAATGCCTGAAGCCGCATACGGATAGTGATATTCTGTGTTTCGTGCAGTAAGGCAATCTGTTTGCGGCGAAGCTCAGAAACCAGGAATTTTTGAACAATAAGATAACTGGCAATTAAGACGATAATTGCCGGCAAGGTATATTTCAATATCTCTAAAATGGTTACCATCATGCGGCAAATGTAAGAAATACCGATGATTAAAAAACAGACCGTTGGAGATGTTTTGAAGCCGGATTTTCTATTGTTTTTGAAGGATATTCAACAGAATATGTTCTTCTTCGGATAGCAGAGGATTCGTCTCAGTCGTATTTAATTCAAAATAAGAATCCAGCTTTTTCTTTTCATATAAATCGATAATAACCGGATGAACGTAATATTTTTTACAAACGGTGCGGGTATTCCCCAAATGACCGGCGACGGTATCGAAAACGGCAGGAATTTTTTTGTTCAATTCCGAAATCGTTTCATAATCGCCCATTTCCTTCAGGGCGGCAATGGCCCGCACACTACCCGACCAGGTCCTGAAATCCTTTGCGCTGAATTCGCCTTCGGCAATCGTGCGGATAAATTCGTTGACCATACCGGAATCTATGGTTTGTACTTCTCCGTTTTCATTGATGAATTCAAATAATTCCTTGCCGGGCAAATCTGAACAACTTTTGATAATGTTGGCCAGTTTCCGGTTTTTGAGGCCAATATTATGTTTCACCCCTTTTTTGCCCTTAAATGAAAAGACCAGTTTCGTGCCGTCAATTTTGACATGTTTGTTTTTCATTGTCGTGAGGCCGAATGAACCATATAATTTTTCGTAAGCCTGGTTGCCGATGCGGATATTCGTTTCCTGCAACAGGCTCACCACAAGGGCCAGCACTTTCTCTTTGGGTAATCCTTTCAGGTTAAGATTTGCCTGAATCGTTTCGCGGATTTTAGGCAATTGTTGTCCGAAATCGAGCATGCGGAAAAACTTGGTCAGGTTGCGCACCTGGCTCCAGGCCGGGTGATACCGATATTGTTTCCGGCCCAGTTTGTCAATTCCGGTAACCTGCAGATGCCCGTTTTCGTGTTGGCAAATCCAGACATTCTCCCAGGCCGGGGGAATGACCAGTTTTTTTATCCGGGCCAGCGTTTCCTTATTATTAATCCGTTTACCCGCTTCAAAATAGTCGAATCCATCTCCATTCCGCTTTCTGCTGATGCCCGGTTGCTGATCGTTCACATACTGCAGATGCATGGCTTTTGCCATTTTTGCGGCATCTTTTGCCGGTGTTTTCAATATTTTCTTGCTGATGACTATTTCTGATGTTTCGTTCACAGGGAGAATCTTTGAAGACAAATTTGTTTCAAATCAGCCTGATTGCACTTATATCATTTGGTAGAAAGATTATAACATTTTTATAAATACAGCCTTCCGTGTTTCCATAAGTGTGAAATGGATTTCTAAATGCAACAAATGACCAACTATATGTGTCGAATCAATTTCTATGTGCAACTAATGACCAACTATATGTGTCGAATCAATTTCTATGCGCAACAAATGACCTACTATATGTGTCGAATCAATTTCTATGTGCAACGAATGACTTACTATATGTGTAAAATCAATTTCTAAGTGCAACGAATGACCTACTATATGTGTCGAATCAATTTCTATGTGCAACAAATGACCTACTATATGCGTAAAATCAATTTCTAAGTGCAACGAATGACCTACTGTATGTGTAAAATGAGAGTGTAAATTAGATTGTGTAAACTGTATTAGTGAGCGTAAAATGAATTTCTAACTTCGCCGTTGATTGTATTGAGGCGCAGGTGTAGCAGCAAAGGCCACCAACAATGTCGGAAAACTTAACCTTCAGCATGCTCTAAAGTTACTAAATCCGGAGAGCCGTGTGCCAGTTACTAAAGTTTCCACAACAGCAAAATAAACTACTGTAATTCATACAAATTTCCAACCAATCCTTGTTTTAAATTAATTCCTCAATACAAATTCATTTTCTGTAAAAAAGCTACCTGAAAATGACTATTTTGCACCTCATTTTCAACAATAGATATGGCGCAGAAATCTTCCCCCAAACACATCGCAGTAGCTGGCAATATTGGTGCAGGCAAAACAACCCTTACCGAGATGCTGGCCAAACATTATGGTTGGGAGCCTTATTTTGAAGATGTAGAGCACAATCCTTACCTGTCGGACTTTTATGATGATATGCCCCGCTGGTCGTACAACCTGCAAATGTATTTTCTGAACAGCCGTATCCGTCAGCAATTGTCTATCACGGCCGGCAAAAAATCCGTTATCCAGGACCGTACCATTTATGAAGATGCCGCCATCTTTGCCCCCAACCTTTATGAAATGGGACTGATGTCGGGCCGTGATTTTGAAACTTACCAATCGTTTTTTAATAACCTGAAGCAATTAATTAATCCTCCGGATTTATTAATTTATCTGAAAGCATCGGTACCCAAACTGGTGGACCAGATTCAGAAAAGAGGCCGCGAATATGAGGAAAATATCCGCCTGGATTATCTGAAACGCCTGAACGAGTTCTACAATAAATGGATTGATAACTATAAAGACGGCGCCTTGCTGGTGATAGACCTTGACAAACTGGATTTTGAAGAAAATACCGACGATTTTGCTGAGGTTGTTCATCAGATCAATACACACATTAACGGCTTGTTTTAGTATTCCTGCAAAGCATAAATTTCTTCTCCAAAACTGAAAAATGAAATTTTTATCCCTGCTGGCTCTTTTCTTTTTAGGGTCATTTACTTTACTTTTTGCTACAGGTATCAATGGACGGATTATTGACGAAGACGGCTTGCCGCTTGGTTTTGCCAGTATTGTGGTGAAAGGAACGACCTTAGGGACAAGCGCGAACGCTGATGGTTATTATGTGCTTCATCTTCCGGCAGGCAAGTATACATTTCAGGCACAGTATATCGGGTTTAAGCAAACGACTTTTGAAGCCAGTATTGCAGAAGGTCAAACCCTGAATCATGATTTTACCCTGCTTGCCCAGGGCTACGAACTGAAGGATGTGGTGATTAAATCCGGTGGCGAAGATCCTGCCTACCGTATCATCCGGAATGCTATCAAAAAAAGAACTTTCCATCTGAAACAGATGCAATCATTTCAGACCTCCATTTACCTTAAAGGAGTTTTCCGCAACAGGAATACCCCCGACAAAGTGATGGGCATCAAGCTGAAGGAGACAGACAAAAAGGAAATGAAAGAAGGTATGGGCCTCGATTCTGCCGGTAAAGGGGTGATGTATCTTTGCGAAGAACTGGCCGATTATTATGCTGTCGGAAACAAAGAAAAATTAATCATTAAATCTGTAAAGGAATCCGGCGACCCGAATGGTGTAGGCATGGGAAATGTACCACCCGTGATTAATTTTTATGAAAATAATGTCAACGTTTTTGCCGGCAATGATGTCACCTTTGTTTCTCCTATCGCCAGTGGTGCCTTGAATTCTTACACCTACAAACTGATTGGAAATTTTCAGGAGAATGACCGGACTATCTATAAAATTGCGGTTACGCCAAAACGTAATTTCGAACGCTGCTTTACCGGCGACCTCTACATTGCTGACGAAGACTGGGCTATCCACAGCGTAAGGTTTTTGCTGACCAAAAAGCAGGGACTTGATATGCTGGATACGATTCGTACCGAGCAACAATATATTGATTTGGGAAAAGAATTGTGGGTGATTAAAAGCCAGGTTTATTATCCCACATTGAAGCTGTTCGGATTCGATTTCTCCGGTAATTTTCTCACTGTTTACGATAATCAAAAAGTAAACCAGCCCATTCCTGACAGTATATTCAACAGAAGAGTAACTGTGAGTTATCAGCGTGGCGCAGGCAAAAAAGACAGTGCTTATTGGCAAAGTTTGCGCCCGGTAAAGCTGGAAGGCGACGAGCTGAGGAACTACGACTACCGCGACAGTATGCACCTGGTAGAAACCGATCCGGTAAGGCTGGATTCTATCAGAAGAAAGAATAATAAAGTGAGCGTTTCGAATGTGGTGATGAACGGTGTGGGTTTTACCAATAAATCTTTCAAGACCAAATTCACCATTTCGCCGATATTGACCGACGTCAATTTTAATGTTGTGGAAGGATTAAATTATTCCCCTTCCCTGCACCTTACCCATAAACCTGACACCGGCGAAGTGTTATCCGTGACGTCCAACCTGAGATACGGATTCAAGAATACCCATTTTAATGGAAAAGGGAAAATTGACTATACCCGCTCGGACAAATATCTGGATGGAAAATTATGGTCGGCTACTCTTGCCGGAGGACAATATATTTCTCAACTGAATAATGAGCAGCCGGTTGATGAATGGCTGAATACTTATTCCTCGCTGTTGCAGCAGGTCAATCATTTTAAAATTTACGAACGGCTGTTTGCAGGAGCCCGCTTCAGGAAAGCCTATGGAAATGGTTTTTCGTGGAATGTATCTGCCCGTTATGAAATCAGAAAACCCCTGCAAAACACAAGCAGCTATTCATTTGTTCAGAACAGAACAATCAATCCTTATTCAGATAATACCCCTGCAGAATTTGCTTTAAATCCGCTGCAAAAACACGATGCGTTTATAGTGAATGTGGGCCTTTCTTTTCAGCCGGGTGCTACCTATACCGAGTATCCTGACAAAAAAGTGATGCATCGCGGCAAAGCGCCCATCTTCTTTTTAAATTATCAGAAGGGAATTCCCGACATATTAAATAGTGTTACAGATTTCGACAAATGGCAATTGCAGATAAGAGATGAAATGAGCCTGAAAAGATGGGGAAGCCTGGAATACAACGTTTCGGTCGGTGGCTTTATCAACAGTAAAAATGTTCAGATTCCTGATATGAAACATCTTTCCGGAAACCAATATGTTCTGGCATCCCCATTCCTGCAATCATTTCAGCTGGCACCCTACTATCGTTTCAGTAATACTGAAAAGTTGTATGCAGAACTGCACCTGGAGTATTATTTAAAAGGATTGCTGACCAATAAAATTCCATTGCTTCGCCAGGCACAGTGGTATTTTGTATTGGGGAATAATACGTTTTACGGGCAAAGCAAACAATATTATACAGAAGCCTTTATTGGTATAGATAACCTTGGATTCAAAATCTTTAGAATGTTCCGCTTTGATTATGTCAGAGGTTGGGATAGTTATAAGCAAAATTATTCAGGCTTTCGGGTGGGTCTGAAGCTTGGCAGTGTTGGATTTGGCAACAGGGGGGATAATGAAACCCAGATATTTTAAGAACCGGATATGATTAATATTTTAGCCATAGAATCTTCCTGCGATGATACAGGTGCATCAGTAATAGCAGACGGCATTGTATTGAGCAATGTCATTGCTGGTCAGAAAGTGCACGAGTTGTATGGTGGGGTTGTTCCTGAAATGGCTTCAAGAGCACATATTGAAAACATTATTCCCACAGTTGAAATCGCCATACGACAGTCCGGCTTAACGATTGAAGATATTTCTGCTGTTGCCTTTACTCAATCTCCCGGTTTGATTGGCTCTTTGCTGGTTGGTGCAGGTTTTGCCAAGGCTTTTGCACAATCACGAAACCTGCCGCTGATTGCTGTGCATCATATGCAGGCGCACGTACTGGCACATTTTATTCAGGAACCTAAGCCGGCATTTCCATTCCTTTGCCTGACGGTTTCCGGCGGGCACACGCAATTGGTTTTATGCAAGAGTCATCTGGAGATGAAAGTGGTGGGAGAGACGATTGATGATGCTGCCGGAGAAGCGTTTGACAAGACAGCGAAAATGCTGGGACTACCCTATCCTGGCGGCCCTTTGATCGATAAATATGCAGCATTGGGAAACCCTCAGAAATATCAATTTCCAATTTCAAGCTTGCCCGATTATCAGTTTAGTTTCAGCGGACTGAAAACTTCTGTATTATATTTTCTGCAAAAACAAAAAAAGGTAAACCCGGATTTTGTGGCGGAAAACCTGAATGATATTTGCGCTTCTGTTCAATATACCATCATACAGATGCTGATGAATAAACTGAAAAAGGCAGCGAAGGATTTTGGTGTGAAGCATATCGGGATTGCCGGTGGCGTTTCGGCCAATAGCGGTTTACGCAAATCAATTCAGGACCTTGGTGATGCCAATAACTGGCAGGTACATATTCCCGACTTTCAGTTTTGCACAGACAATGCCGCGATGATTGCTATAACAGCCCATTATAAATATCTGGCAGGCCAGCTTGCCGATCTAAGCACAATCCCATCTGCACGCGGAACCTGGAACAATGAGTAACAGTTATTTTGAAATGAAACAGATGCGCATTGAGCAAGCCGATTGCGCAATGAAAGTGAGCACTGATGCCTGCATCCAGGGCACCTGGACGCCGATTCTTACGAATGTAAAAACAGTTTTGGATATAGGGACAGGCACGAGCCTGTTGTCTTTGATGCTGGCGCAAAGAGGGGACGGTTTAGAAATAGATGCACTTGAAATTGATAGGCAGGCAGCGGCTCAGGCAAGACAGAATGTTTCTGATTCACCCTTTTCAAAACGAATTAATATCATTCATACCGACGCGAAAAAATGGGAAGCTTCAAAAAAATATGATTTGATTATAAGTAACCCACCATTCTTTACCAAAAGCCTGAAGGGCGATAATGAGCAAAGAAACGCTGCCAGGCACAATGATGATTTTACCCAGGATGATTTGTGTAAGCTGATTTTTGAAAATCTTTCTGATACTGGTTATGCATCTGTATTGCTGCCTGTCAGCGAAAAGGAAAACTGGTTGAAAGTTGCTGCGCAAAATGGATTGTTTCAACATGCATGCTTGTCAGTGCTGCCCTACGAATCCTCAAAACCAAACCGGAATACCTGGATTTGCTCAAAACAGTCAACCAAAACTTGCAGTGAAAAGCAGCTGATTATTTACAAAAGCCCTGGCATATACACAGTAGAATTTACTGAGCTGATGCATCCGTTTTACCTAAATCTTTAAGTTCTACCTGCTTTTTATTTGCCAGTAAGAACAATGAAATGGATGCCCAACCTATCCAGAACAGGTAAAAACCAAGATGAAGGCGTTCCCCTGCCCAACGATGGGAAATATCTGTTCTGAAGTCGTTGTAGGTAAAATATAAACCTACCAGCGCCAGAAACAAGCAACTGAGCTGAACTAAAATACTGTTGCGGACCCTGAGTTTTCGCTGGAGAAAATATTGAACTGCCAGCAGAATCATCAGGACAACGAAAAAATATAAAGCACCTTGCCACCAAACTTTCATAAAGGCATAGTACTGGTATTTCTTTCTGAAAATACTCATACTGGTACGGGCCAGAAAGGACATTTTGGACAACAAGACACCGGCAATGAGCGAA
This sequence comes from Chitinophagaceae bacterium, assembly GCA_041661485.1. Lineage (GTDB taxonomy): Bacteria > Bacteroidota > Bacteroidia > Chitinophagales > Chitinophagaceae > Rurimicrobium. Next base: position 96,301 of record JBAZUJ010000008.1, on the reverse strand, counting down.
AGGCCGGCCAGAAATATAATAAGGGAGAAATATCTTTTCATCATCAGAAATTGCAGTTCAAAAATACTCGTTTCTTTTATACTATTCTGAGCAAGAAAATAATACCTTTGCCAACCTTGAAAAAAGGGCTTCGTAGTACAATGGATAGTATAAGAGTTTCCGAAGCTCCAGATCCAGGTTCGATTCCTGGCGAAGCCACCAAAAGAAAACGGGTACTAAAATCAGTACCCGTTTTCTTTTTCATTATAATATTTTATAAGCTAAAGGGAAATTGATTGGAGGCATACACAGCACCATCCAGCGTTGTCTGTACAATCTGAACTGTATAGGAACCTGCTCCCATTTTTGTCCGGATAGAAAATGAAGTAACCTCATGGTATAGAATAATCGGCTTATTAATCACAGCAGGATCAACCGATGCCTGGCCGTCACCATCGCAAACCGGAGAACCCAGCGCATTAATGGTCAGATCTTTTACAATATTGCCGTTCAGACGAATGACTACCCTGCGCTCGCGGAGGGTCATGCTCGAATTAAACAAAACGTCAGGACACAAACTTGTAATCTGATGCGTACCAAAACTTCCGCTGAAAGTAAGAATCGGACAAGCAGATGGCACATAAGCAAACTTATTAATTTCGATGTCTTTATTCACAACAGTCAGGTCACCCGAAATATTATTGGTGCCATTGAGAAAAGAACCATAACCGATAAAAGGAACATCGCCTATTACACAGCTATATGTTTTGTTGCGCAGATAGGGAGAGTTGGCAATAAGGTCTTTCGGTATCGTAAAGCTCAATTGAGAATCACTCTGGATAACTGCATCAAGCATTATTTTGTCCTGCGGATTATCGACCGGAATAAGGCTTACTTTGATTGCGGTTTCATTCGAAAATCCTTTTCCATATAATGTATGCGTTGCTCCTTCAATAGAAAATAAGGCATTGAAATCGTCATGGATTTTATAAGGACTGGCAAAATATCGTCCAAAGTCAATATCAAATGAACGGCTGGTAAAGTTATAGATACTTGAATATTTCGTCTCGCCTCCATTCGTTAAGGCTATTCGTACGTCGTATTTTGTTTTGGGAGAAAGGTCCGCAACCGGAATACTATCGCGATTGGTATACTTAACTTCCTTCCAGTCAGCGTCCGTCTCAACTGATTTTTTCATCTGAAGCTGGTACACATAACCATCCTTATCCAGCACACCGATAAAAGACAAAACAGCATTTTGTGCATAAATACTGATGGGTATAATTTTTATTCCAAGTGCATAATTCTGAAGATTATTATCGTTCTTGTTTTTCTTGCAGGAAAAGAAACAAAGGAATAAAAGTGGTAAAAAATAAAGCAGCTTTTTCATACTTGATATATGGGCAAAATATCTTGGGTTCAAAACAAAAGTACGTACACTAAGGCAAAAAAAATGCTCCGGAAATTACGGAGCATTTTTTATTTTATTCTTAAAACAAATTAACCAAGGTAAACTTTAAGGGCATTGCTGTAACGTGCTTTTTGCAGGCGCTTGATCGCACGTTCTTTAATCTGACGGATACGCTCTTTGGTAAGGTCATATTTTTCACCAATCTCTTCAATTGAAGGACCCGCTTCACCTTCCAGACCAAAGTAAGCGGCCAGAATCTCAGCTTCACGAATGCTCAATGATTTCAGGATACGACGGATTTCAGCACGCAATGAATCTTTCATTACATCATCATCAGTATCGCTTGATCCTTCCAGCAAGTCACCCATTGCCACGTCTTCAGCTTCGTGAACCGGAGCATCCAATGATGTGTGACGTGTATTGCTGGTAAAAATGTTGGTTACTTCTGTTTCGCTCATCTCCAGGATGTTCGCCAACTCTTCGGTAGAAGGTTCGCGCTCATGCTCCTGTTCGAAGGCAATAAAAGCTTTATTTGCTTTATTGTAAGTGCCGATTTTATTTTGTGGCAAACGCACCAGACGTCCCTGTTCGGCCAAAGCCTGCAGGATAGACTGGCGAATCCACCATACTGCGTAAGAAATGAATTTAAAACCTTTTGTTTCATCAAAACGTTGTGCTGCTTTAATCAATCCAAGGTTTCCTTCGTTAATCAAATCACTGAGGGAAAGACCCTGATGTTGGTATTGTTTTGCTACAGAAACCACAAAACGAAGATTCGATTTCACCAATTTCTCCAAAGCCCACTGATCGTTCATTCTGATTTTCTGCGCCAATGTTGTTTCCTCTTCAGGCGTAATCATCGAAATTTTGCTGATTTCCTGAAGATATTTTTCTACCGCTTGCGAATCGCGGTTGGTAATCTGGGTTGCTATCTTGAGCTGTCTCATAGTTTTTTTCTTGTTTTAATCTCTGATGCTGTCGGAACACAAGAGAATTTCTGATAGTTAAACGTCTATTTGTATGCCAGAGTTTGTATTATTCTTATTATTTGCATCAAATTAACAATATATGTAGCTCAAAAGCAAGAGACCGTACACGTTTAATTTTAAATTAATACAATTTGATGAACAAAATAAGAATTTTCCTGATAAAACAAGTGTATTTTTAACCGTCCACAAAAGTATATTGTGAATATCAAAAATGCTACCTTTGCGGCCACTTATAATTCAACTTTAACAAAGATTATGGCTCAGGACCTCTATACGCAGCCCGATTACTACCAAATCGACGATTTATTGACAGACGAACACAAATTGATAAGAGATACGGTTCGTACCTGGATTAAAAAAGAAGTAAGCCCTAACATCGAAAACTGGGCACAAAACAATGAATTTCCGAAACATCTGGTGCCGCAAATGGGCGAATTAGGTGTATTTGGCCCGACAGTTCCGGTAGAATATGGCGGTGGCGGACTGGATTATATTTCCTACGGATTGATGATGCAGGAAATCGAGCGTTGCGATAGCGGTATGCGCAGTACTGCGAGTGTGCAGGGCAGTCTGGTGATGTACCCGATTTATGCTTATGGCAACGAAGAGCAAAGAATGAAATACCTACCGAAACTTGCTTCAGGTGAGTGGCTGGGTTGCTTTGGACTGACAGAACCGGATAGCGGAAGTGATCCGGGAAGTATGTTGACCAATATCAAAGATGCAGGTGACCACGTGATCTTGAACGGATCCAAAATGTGGATTTCCAATGCTCCTTACGCTCAGGTAGCGGTGGTTTGGGCAAAGGATGAGAACGGTGAGGTGCGCGGATTGATTGTTGAACGTGGTATGGAAGGTTTTACAACACCTGAAATACACGGGAAATGGAGTCTTCGTGCAAGTTGCACCGGAGAACTTGTTTTTGATAATGTAAAAGTGCCGAAAGAAAATATTCTGCCAAATGTAAAAGGTCTGAAAGGCCCATTGGGTTGCTTGTCTAAAGCACGCTATGGTATTGCCTGGGGCGCATTGGGTGCTGCTATGGATTGTTATGATTCTGCTTTGCGTTACACGCTTGAGCGCAGTCAGTTTGGCAAACCCATCGCAGGATTTCAGTTGCAACAAAAGAAACTTGCCGAAATGATTACTGAAATCACCAAAGGCCAGTTATTGGTTTGGCGATTGGGTGTACTAATGAGTGAAGGTCGCGCAACCCCTGCACAGGTGAGCATGGCAAAACGCAACTCTTGCGAAATAGCACTGAAAATAGCACGCGAAGCACGCCAGATGCACGGTGGAATGGGTATTACCGGCGAATACAGCATTATGCGCCATATGATGAACCTGGAGTCTGTAGTGACTTATGAAGGCACCCACGATATTCATTTATTGATTACCGGTATGGATGTTACAGGATTGAATGCGTTTAAATAGATTTTGGTTACATAAAACTAAAAATCCCCGAACAGAAATGTCCGGGGATTTTTATTAAAAGCACGATTAAGTTTACCAGCCATCGCCGTCCAGCATATTACCCAGCCCCCCGAGGATGCTACCCTCTTCTTTGCGTTTGAATGTGCCATAGGATAAGATTCTACCGGCCAAACGGCTAATCGGCAAGGTTTGTATCCAAACTTTTCCCGGCCCGCGAAGGGTTGCGAAAAACACACCTTCACCACCAAACAAGGTATTTTTAATTCCACCTACAAACTGGATATCGTACGATACGCCGTGAGTAAAAGCGACGATACAACCCGTATCAATTTTAAGCACTTCTCCGGGCATCAGTTCTTTTTCGAGCACATGGCCACCAGCATGCACAAAAGCCATCCCATCGCCTTCCAGCTTTTGCATGATGAAGCCTTCGCCACCAAATAAACCTGTACCCAGTTTTTTCTGAAATTCTATACCAATAGAAACGCCTTTTGCCGCACAAAGAAAACTATCCTTCTGGCAGGTAATGCGTCCACCAAGGCGCATCAAATCCAACGCAATAATTTTACCGGGATACGGAGAAGCAAATGAAACGTGCTTTTTGCCCTGTCCGATGTTGGTGTAGGTGGTCATAAATAAACTTTCTCCTGTGAGCAAACGCTTACCGGCGCTTAAAACTTTCCCGAAAAAATTGGTATTGGGACCGGTATGGCTGCCATCGCCAAAAATGGTGGACATTTCAATGCCTTCGTCCATCATCATAAAGGAGCCTGCTTCGGCTACAGCCGTTTCGTTTGGGTCGAGTTCAATTTCGACGTATTGCATTTCTTCACCGACAATTCTGTAATCTATTTCGTGGTTATTCATTGTTGCAGATTTTGATTTAATAAACCAAAACTAAAGCGAAAACCCATTCGGATTGCAGAAATCGGGTGAAATTTCGGTGAAAAATCAGGGAAATTTTATTTCGACTTAATCAGGAATTCTCTTTCAAACCGAATTTCTGAAGACACTTCAGGAAGTTTTAATTCTTCCCATTCTGCACCAACAGTATGATGGTATTTTTTACCGTCGAGTGTATAATTAAGTGGTAATTCAAAACCCGGAACAACATTTTTGAGGCGAAATCTGAACGTCCAGTATTCTTTTTTATATTCCAGTTCCGGTATCATTGTTGTGCGCAGATATTGATTAAAAATGGGTTCCAGTCTCAGGCCTGAGAAAGCAATAATAAAGTCTTCCATTTGCTTTGTGGTGACTTGCTTATGGTAGAATGTATCGTTCATCTTGTGGAGCATTGCGCGGAATTTCACATCGTCATTCATCAGCAAACGAATGGTATGTACTAAAGCGCTTCCTTTATCATATTTGTCGCCGCTGCCGGCATCGTTCACTCCATAGTTGCCAATTACAGGGCGGTCATTAGAGATGTTTTTCCATTCGCCACGGGTGTATTCGACCGCTTTTTCCTTGCCAAACCAATACTCTGTAAACAGCGTTTCGGAATAAGTAGTAAAACCTTCGTGAATCCAGTTGTCGGCTATGTCGGCAGCAGTGATACTGTTACCAAACCATTCGTGGCCACTTTCGTGCACAATGATGAAATCGAACAATAGGCCAATACCAGTTCCGCTGCGGTCTTTTCCCCGGTAGCCCATTTTGTATTCATTGCCATAGGCAATCGCACTTTGGTGTTCCATGCCCAGGAAAGGAGCTTCCACTATTTTATAGCCATCTTCGTAAAAAGGATATGGACCAAACCAATATTCAAAGGCTTCGAGCATCATCTTGACTTGCTTGAAATGTTCTTTAGCTCTTTCTTCGTGGAATTTTAATAGAAAATAACTTACATCAAGAATTCCTTTTTTGCCCTGGAAAGTATCTTTTTCGAAAGCATAATTACCTAAATAGAATGTCGCGTTGTAAGTGTTGATTGGGTTTATAATTTGCCAACCTGTATCAACTTGTTTAAGGTCTTCATTATTTACCGGATCATAAAATATTGTAGTGTCATTTGAGAAAGGTTTACCATTGGCTATTGCGTACTTTTTGTAATAAAGTTTATTGGAAATTTTCATCCCTTTATCCGGCTCATCCCCCTGATAATCCTTACACGGCCACCAGCTGCTGGCTCCCAGTCCCTGGCAGGCCACAGAAATCCATGGATTACCGAGGCTATCTTTTGTCCAGATAAATCCCCCATCCCAAGGTGGTTTTACCGCTTCTCTTGGTTTACCATGATAATACAAAGTCACCGTATGCGACTTTACATTCCTCACTTTATTCTTAAAACTATAGAGCCAATACACATTTCCTTCGCTGGCAAAATCAAGTTCAAGTCTGCCATTCAATATAACACTGTCCAGTACCATTGGATATTGCAAATCTATTTGCATAGAATCATTAACAGCCCCAACAATTGTAAATTCAATCGTATTACTGCCACTGATGCTCCTTGTAGCGGTATCGATGCTAAACTCCAGCTTATAATGCTGCACATCCCACCAATCTCTTCCACGGCCATTGCTGCCGCGCAAAGTATCCTGCCGGTTAAAAGCAAACAGGGCATTTGCTGTTAGCAAACACCCTGTCAGTATGGTTATCAGTTTTCCTGAAAATCTCATTGATAATAATTAGTGGTTGTGGCCATCGCCAGGTCCATGTTCTGTTGGTTTTTCAGCAGCTTCGATATTGGTAACTTCCACATCAAAAACAAGTACGCTGTTTGCCGGAATAGCCTCACTCGGGCTCTTGTCTGCATAGGCCATTGCACTTGGAATGAACAAGGTAGCTTTAGCACCTTTCTTCAACATTGAAACACCAATATCCCATCCCGGAATAACACGACCCTGACCCAGCGGGAAAGAGAACGGTTGTACGTGTTGGAAAGCCGGATCAACGTTAGAGTCAAAGGTTTTGCCATCCAAAGTTTTACCGGTGTAGTTCACGGTTACATTTTGACCTGCACGGGCAGTATCACCTGCACCAACCTGGGCAATTTTATAATACAAACCGGATGGGTGTCTTTTGGCAACAATGTTGTTTGCTTTCAGATATTTAGTAATTGCAATTGAATCTGTTTTCATTTGCAATTTTCCTTTCGCTGCTTTTTCTTTGAAGGCATCCGCTTGTTTTTTCTGCGTTACCATCACCACATCCTGATCAAACCACATTCCTTCTTTCATCCACTCCAGTCTTGTAGCGCCGCGTTCTGCTTCGCGTTTCAAAACAGTATCCAATGGCATACGGAAGGTTGCGCTATCACCTGCACTCAACAATTGAAAAGCATCCATAATATCGTATCGATCCTGCATAGGAGGACGAACCTGCAATTCAAAAGCTTCATTTTTGTTTGCCATACGAGAACTGAACAAAATACTGTCGCCAACTCTTGCACGGGTATGAATCGTAATGAAATCGCCAACCGTAGGAGGAGTGCCGGAAGCATCCTTCCAGATTTTCATTAAAAAGCCATTGCTAACTTCAGTCCAGCCATTCACGGTTTTACCAAGAGTGACAGGCTGTGCCATAAATTTTTGCTGCTGAGCATTGGCTGCGAATGATGATGCAACAAAACAGCCAATAGTAAATACAACTAATTTTTTCATTGAAGAAATCGAGTTTAGTGTTTAAAAAGGGTTTAAGTATCAGGCTTTGACTTATTTAAAATCCAAAAGTTCAACGTCGAAAATTAAAATTCCGTTCGCAGGGATTTTTGGATTAGGGCTTTGTGCACCATAAGCCATTGTGCTTGGTACGTAAAGGGTTGCTTTTGCACCTTTGTTCAACAAGGCAATTCCTTCATCCCAACCTGCAATAACTTGTCTTTGACCCAAAGCAAATTCCAAAGGATCAGTATGACCGAATTCTTTTTCGATGTTAGAATCAAAAATTGTTCCGTCAATCGTTTTGCCGGTGTACATTACTTTCACCATTTTACCAGTACTTGCGTTTTCGCCGGTACCAGGTTTAGTAATTACATAATAAAGACCACTTGCTGTTTTTTGAGCAGTAATACCATTTTTTGCGAAGTAATCAGTTAAGATTTTATCATCAACGCCAATCTGAGCTGCAGATTTTGCTTTCATATCAGCTTCGTATTGTTCTTTGGTTTTTACAGAAACCATTTTGAACTGGAATTCGATTTTATCTGTTGGTTTTGCAAAAGCCAATTGTTTGCGGGCCATAGAATCGATTTCTGTACGGATTACGGCACTGTCACCTGCAGAAAGCATAAGGAATACTGTTGTTGGGTCAGTCGCTTTGTTTGCACCCGGATTTTCCTGCAAAGGCATTTCCAAAGGCTCGCCATTGTTCATTTTACGGCTATCCACCATAATGCTGTCGCCAATTTTGATTACGTAATGGCATTGGATAATGTCACCAAATTTGGCGGGAGTACCTGGCTCATCTTTCACGATGTTGTATTCAACGCCATCTTTTGTTTTTTTAAAACTACCATTGCTTTTGCAAGAAGAAGCGCCTGCCAGGATTGTTGCCATTGCAGCAACCGATAAAATTTGTTTGTACATAAAAATTGAGGATAAATTAATTTTTTAAATTTAGGGGGTGAAATTCGGATAAAATTTTCTTAAAACATAAAATAGTTTCTGTAAAAGATTGTGAAGACTGTCCGCCGGATGCATTAAAATGGCCTCCTCCGCTGAAATGCGTTCTGGCAAAGGAGTTTACATCAAAGTCCCCTTTGCTTCGGAAAGATAATTTTATGCCATCTTTTCTTTCAATAATCAAAGTGGCAAAGCGCACACCGGCAATACTGAGCGGATAATTGACTAAACCTTCGGTATCGCCGGTTTTAGATTCGTACTCATCCAGGTCTTTTTGTGAAATTGCAATCAGTCCGGCATTCCATTCAGGGAAAATCTCCATTTTTTCCTTTAATACATAACCCAGGAATCTCATGCGACGTTCGCTCCATGAATCATAAATCTCATCATGAATAGGACTATGTTTCAATCCTTTGCGAAGCAAATCTGCAATCATTTCGTGCACACTTGCTGAGGTAACGGGAAAACGGAAAGAACCAGTATCTGTCATTGTACCTGTGTAAATACAAGCGCCAATCTTATCATCAATAAAGGCATTATCGCCTGCCAGATTGATAAAATCATACACCATTTCGCAAGTGCTGCTTTTGGAAGCATCACTCACACCAAAGTCAAATGTTGGTTTCGGAAACATATGGTGGTCAATCAAAACCTTCGGCTGTGTAGCATTGGTCAATAATTGCTCCATATTTTTCACGCGGCTGAAATCGTTGAAATCAAGGCAAAAAATAAGGTCTGATTCAGCCAGGGCCTTTTCCACCGCTTTTGGTTCAGCTTCGTGGTTCATTGCGAGTTCTATCCCGGGAATCCAACCCAGAAAATCCGGTACTTCGCTTGGAGAAACGGGATGCACTTTATGACCTTTCTTCAGGAAATAATGTGCCAGTGCCATCATACTCCCAATGGCATCGCCATCAGGTTTGTGATGTGTGGTAATAAATATGGTTTTCGGGCTCTGCAATAAAGCAAAGCAATCCTGGATTGGTTTCATCTGATAGATTGAAAAATAGTACTAATTACCGAACTCGCTCATAAACATAATACGCATCAACTGCAGTGTTTCGATGCTTACATCCTGATCTTTAAACTCTTCGTAAACATCATTCAGATCGTCATCCTGACTGTTGCGGAAATATTCAAAAATCTCTTCCTGCTCATCTTCGTCCAGTTCATCGTCAATACAATAGCTGATGTTGAGCTTGGTTCCACTTGCCACAATAGTCTCCATTTCGGTAAGCAATTCTGCCATCGAAATGTTTTTGTTTTTGGCAATAGTTTCCAGCGGAATGCGTTTGTCGATATTTGTGATAATAAAGACTTTCATTCCGCTTTTGTTTACCACACTTTTCATCACAAATTCGTCTGATTTTTCAATATCGTTGTCTGCAACATATTGAGCAATCAATTTCACAAATTTGGCACCGTAACGAAGTGCTTTTCCTTTATTTACGCCAACAATTTTCTCTAATTCTTCGTATGATGTAGGATAAGTTGTAGCCATATCCTCAATTGAATTTTCAAGGAAAACCACGAAAGGTGGCACTTTGTGCTCCAATCCCACTTCACGGCGCAATTCCATCAGCATCTTAAACAATGTTTCGTCAAGCGCTGCACCATTACCGGGACCGAGATTTACAGATTCGTCCGTTTCTGTTTCATCGGCATATTTATGGTTTAGGGAAACCTCAATGGCAAATGGTTTTTTGAGGAATTTATGCCCTGCATCCGTGATTTTCAGCAAGCCATATTCCTCAATATCCTTGCGTATCATTCCTTCCAGCATCATCTGGCGGATAAGTGATTGCCAGAAATTGGCATCCATTTCCATAACCAGGCCTGCACCGAAAGATTTTAGTTTATTATGTCTGAAAGTTACAATCTGCGGATTACTTACACCCAGAATTACATTTACGATATAATCAATACCAAAGCGCTCGTCCATTGCTTTTATCGCATCGAGAACGATTTTTACGCTGTCTTTTACATCCAGTTTTTCTTTAGGATTCAAACAATTATCGCAGTTACCGCAATTACTTTCTTTTAGTGTTTCACCAAAATAATGCAGCAACAATTTCCGGCGGCAAACGCTGCTTTCTGCATAAGCCAGTGTTTCTGCAATCAGCTGTCCACCCATCTCACGCTCGCTCAGAGGCTTGTCGCGCATCAGATGTTCCAATTTCTGAACATCCTTGTAAGAGTAGTATAACAAACATTTGCCTTCCAGTCCATCACGCCCTGCCCTACCGGTTTCCTGGTAATAATTTTCAAGAGATTTAGGAATATTGTAATGGATTACAAAACGAACATCCGGTTTGTCAATTCCCATTCCAAACGCAATTGTAGCTACAATAACATCCACTTTTTCATTCAGGAACATATCCTGACGGGAAGAACGGATATTGGACTCCAAGCCGGCATGATAAGCCACTGCGCTTACGCCATTAGCCTGCAATAGTCCGGCCAGTTCTTCCGTTGTTTTACGATTGAGGGTATAGATAATGCCACTTTTACCGCGCATACTGTGAATAAATTTCACGATGCTTTTTAAAGTTTGCTCCTTTGATTGTTTCGGAACAATTTCATAATAAAGATTCGCACGGTTAAACGAGGAAATAAAGACTTTTGGTTCTTTAAGTTCCAGATTCTTAACAATATCGTCCTGTACTTTGGGAGTAGCTGTAGCTGTCAGGGCAATAATTGGAATGGTTGGATTAATGGCTTCAATCATTCCACGCAGTTTGCGGTATTCCGGACGGAAATCGTGCCCCCATTCGGAAATACAATGCGCTTCATCTACCGCAACAAAAGAAATATTCAAATCAGCAAAAAATTCGATATTTTCTGCTTTTGTTAATGTTTCCGGAGCAACGTACAACATTTTTGTACGGCCTTCTGTAAGGTCAGATTTTACTTTACGTTGTTGAACTTTACTTAAAGTTGAATTTAAGAAATGGGCAATATTATCCTGATCGCTGTAGCCACGGATTAAGTCTACCTGATTCTTCATGAGCGCAATCAAAGGAGAAATAACAATAGCCACACCTTCGCTTAACAGGGCCGGCAATTGGTAACACAGAGACTTTCCGCCCCCGGTTGGCATAATTACAAATGTATCTTTTCTATCTAATACGTTTTGGATGATTGCTTCCTGATCTCCTTTAAATTGATCGAAACCAAAATGTTTTTGTAATTCTTTTTTAAGATTATGCTTTGTTTTTGACTTAATCGTACCTGTGGCGGCTCCCATACTTATTTGGATATTTTTTAGATGCTGAAACCGGAAAAATCCGTACAGAAATTTAAGAAAAGCAATTTTGCAGTCCTTTTCATCAGCAGATGTACAAAAATAGAATAATAATTGGGATTAAAAAGCAATGGAACCTAAGCTTTGGCAAAATTTTAAACACCTTTTTTTGACTGTAATAGTTTATTTTCGTGCTTTATTTTTCAAATAATTCATACCTCATGAAAACACGTACGAAATATAGTATACTGGGTCTTGTCTTGGTCACTGTTCTGAGTTGCAAAAAGGATACTAAACTTCTGGATACAAAAAACGGGTTGGCCCATTCCTGGAAACTGACGCAGCAAGGAACGGACGTAAACAAAAATTATAAATTTGATGTTGAAGAAAAGAACTTTGTTGCAGATTCTGCTAAAACAACATTACAGTTCAAAAGTGATTATACAGGTTATCGCGTAGGAGTGAATAGTTCTTTTGTAGATACATTGGTTTGGGAATTGAGAAATAATGAGCGGATTCTTTATATGAATATCATCAATAAAGGTTTTGAAAACAAACTCTATTATCAGTTTGAGTACGGCACTAAAACACTTACATTGCTTGACACGACAGTTAGTCCGGCCTTTTATCGGTCTTACGACAGGATGGACTAAAAAATATTTCAAAATAATTTTTGAAAATAAAAAACACTTCCTTACTTTTGCAATCCCAAACGGGGAAATGGCTCTGTAGCTCAATTGAATAGAGCATCTCACTACGGATGAGAAGGTTTCAGGTTTGAATCCTGACAGGGTCACAGAATAAAAAAAGCGCATCAACTGATGCGCTTTTTTATTGCTATAATTCATCTTAGTTTATTCCTGCTTTTTTCTCATTCAGGTACTAAAATAAAGCACTGCCCTTTTGAAGGACAATGCTTTATTATCAAAACCTAAACTATAAAAACAAATTATCGTTGAACAACATCATCTTTAACGCTGTTCAATATTGTACCCAATCGTCCGATTATAGCGTCCGGAACACCATTTTTCTTGGCACCTTTTACGATATCACCTACAAAAATATCAAAATCAGCAGCCGTTGATTTTTGCGCCATTCTTGGATTTTTGGCAGGATCATGGGCATCTTTCATGTTTTTGCCGGTATAAGTGTAATTTTTAGCACCCGTAGCTGTTGCCACAAATGTTGTAAAATTATCGCTTAATGCAGCAAATCCGGTTGTGTTCCCTGCTGTCACTTCTCCCAGCAAGGTTGGGAAATAAGGTGCCATTGCAGGGTTTGCAGCAATAACAAAAATCGAGCTGTCTACCACACCGCGGATAGCCAGACGTCCTTTCTCAACCATTTTTGATGTATTGGATGGATCTGTTACCAATGTTGTACCACCTAAAGTGTCATACAATGTCATAGTCATCGGAGTTACAACAGGATCATCCTTCTTGCAGGAGGAAACCAATGATGCGGTGGCAATTGCTGCCAAAACCATGAATTTCAGGTTTGTTTTTTTCATTTTATTGAATTTTAATTGTTAGTAAATTATTTAGAGCAGATATATTTGAATTTTGTGCGCCAGAGACATTAAAATTCCTTTGTTGTTCACAACCGGGCATTTCGCATTTTTTGCAGCATCTTCGGCATTTACCACATACAGTTGAGCATCTAATTGTTTAGTATTCATTAAAGCATCATAAACTGTTCTTCCTTTCACCTTATTCAAGTCATGAGAAAAAACAATATTGTGAAACTCATAGCTATACATCGCATTACCCACACCATCAATGCTTTTGATGTAATTGCAAACTTCAATAGCGGTAGCTGAATCTAAAGCGTAGTCAAAATCAATACGAGATAACTGAATACCATAATGTGGTTTATTTTTAGGGTTGGTAACCTGAGCAATATGAAAAACCAGGATGCCAAAAAGCAGAATTACTACCCCGGTGAGGACCAGCACGATGCGTAGAAATTTTTTTCGGTTCATAACTAATGGTTTTATGACAATTCCATTACAATTACGGAATGCTGCCCGACTTGGTTTTTAAAATCTAAAAAAATATTTCTATCCAATTAACAAGCCATTCCAATAAAGGATTGTGAAAGGTTTATTTATCTTCGCGGCTCAAAAACATAATCGAAATGCTGCAATTACCACATCAAACAGGATATTATAAAGGAAAAGTAAGAGATGTTTACACAATTGGCACGCGTCATTTGGCAATGGTGGTGAGTGACAGAATTTCGGCCTTCGATGTGGTACTGCCCCGCCCTATTCCTTTTAAAGGACAGGTTTTGAATCAGATTGCAGCCATTAATCTGGATGCAACAAAAGATATTATTCCAAACTGGAAAATTTCAAGTCCGCTGCCAAATGTGACTATAGGATTGAAATGTGAAACATACCCGGTAGAAATGGTAGTACGTGGCCACCTGACCGGTCATGCCTGGCGGACATACAAATCCGGTTTAAGAGAATTGTGTGGCGTAAAACTCCCGGAAGGATTGAAAGAAAATGACGCTTTTGAACAGCCAATTATTACACCCAGCACCAAAGCTCACGAAGGCCATGATGAAGATATTTCACGCGAAGAAATTATCAGCAGAGGTTTGGTTTCTGAAAATGAATATACCCGTATTGAGCAATATGCACTTACCTTATTTGAGCGTGGCCGCCGGATGGCAAATGATAGAAATCTGATTTTGGTAGATACAAAATACGAATTTGGACACATTGGTGATGTAATTTACCTTATCGATGAAATCCACACACCCGATTCTTCCCGCTATTTCTATAAAGAAGGATTTGAGGAACGCCAGCGTAATGGTGAGCCTCAAAAGCAATTATCGAAAGAATTTGTAAGAGAATGGTTGATGGAAAATGGCTTTCAGGGGAAAGAAGGTCAGCAGGTACCTGAAATGACGGATGAGGTGGTAAAAAACATTTCCGATCGTTATATAGAATTATTTGAGAATGTTACAGGTCAAAAATTCATAAGAGAAGAATTAGACCAGGCTGTGTGGATGAACAAAATAAATACTGCAATCAATGAAGCTCTTTCATAAATATATAATATCTATTTAAGTTGATTTTTAATAATTTACAAATTTACAAGGGAAATTTCCACATTTTTTTTAAAAACAGCTCAATTTTCACCCAACGTTTTTGCCTTGTAATGCGTCTATTATATCAGAACGCAGCAAAAAGTAATAAATTAAACCCGCTCAAAAAATATATAACCCAATTATTTTTCGAAGCCCCTAATTTACTCCAAAGCTTGTTTTGTATCAAATACAAATCAACGTTCACCTTGAAAACACCCCTATACCTTATCACAGCACCCTCAACCCGAGCGGTGCTTTGATGTTTTAGGGGGTTACTACAAATATAATTAAAACAAAGACCTGCAAATATTATTTGCAGGTCTTTAATTTTTGAGAATTAATTTTTTAGAATAAAGATACTATCCAATATACAACTGCCGCCATAATTGCGCTTACCGGAATGGTAAGAATCCAGGCCCAAAGCAGGTTGATGGTAACCCCCCAACGTACAGCTGAAAGTCTTTTGGTAGCACCAACACCGATAATAGAACCAGTAATGGTGTGAGTAGTACTAACCGGTATTTTCAACATTTCCGTTATAAATAAAGTTAGTGCACCTGCGGTTTCGGCTGCAACACCCTCAAAAGGAGTAACTTTTGTGATTCTGGAGCCCATTGTTTTGATGATTTTCCAGCCACCACTCATTGTTCCAAGAGCAATAACTGTATAGCAGGAAAGCGGCACCCAATTTGGCATCTGATCGAAACTGGTGATTTGATTGCCTGCAATAAGAGCAACCGTAATAATACCCATTACTTTTTGCGAATCATTTCCGCCGTGTCCAATACTGAATGCAGCAGAAGACACCAATTGCATACGCTTGAACCAGCGTTCGCTCTGTGCGTAGTTCAACATATTCAGGAATAATGTGAATAATGCTATTGAAATGATAATAAAACCAATCAGCAACCATTTTACGTTTTCTCCGTAAGTAATGTAATTCAAACTATTACTTTCAAATCTTGGCTGAAATGTTGTGCTGATTTCTTTTACTTCATCTTTGCGGACAACAGTGAAACTAATCTGATCGCCATAACGATGTGCGGCCAATACTTTATTCAATTCTTTTTTATCCAAAACCGGCTTTCCATCAACAGCCAGCAAAAGATCTTCCTTTTTAAGACCCATCATTTTCGCCGGAGTCTTGTTGGGTAGATCCAGAATTTCAATTCCTTTTTCAGACTGTTCTATCTTTTTGAAACCCAGAATTTTAGTCATTTTGGTTTCATAAGAGTTGTAAACAAAATAGACCGTTCCGACAATAATAAGTATGGAAATAATTTTGGGAGCAATGCTTTTTCGGAAAGAATTCAGGAACCATAGCGAAATAATAAAGGCAACAAGCATACCCACGAGCGGGGCAAGAATAATGAAACTCGCAATTTTGGCGATTGTTCCCATTTCGATGGCATCAAACCCGGCATGCGCAATTGCTGCTCCTGCAAAACCACCAATAAGGGTGTGGGACGAGCTGGATGGAATACCAAACCACCAGGTCAACAAGTTCCAGCCGATGGCTGCAATAAGACCAGCCAGAATTACATTGAGCGTGATATCTGCCTCGTGAACCGTTTTGGCGATTGTATTTGCAACCCCGTGGTCTTTAAAAATGAAAAAAGCAACGAAATTGAAAAAAGCTGCCCAAACTACTGCCTGAAACGGAGAAAGTACTTTGGTAGATACTACTGTAGCAATGGAATTCGCAGCATCATGAAATCCATTGATATAATCGAAAATAAGTGCAAGTGCAATGATGACTATTAATAATGTCGTCATAAATATGATTTAGACTTAAGAAAGTTGAATTAAGAATATTTGATGATAATAGACTCGATGACATTGGCAGCATCTTCGCATTTATCTGTCACGATTTCCATATCCTGATATAGTTCCTTTCTTTTAATAAGCTCTATTGCGTTGGTTTCAAGCAAAAACAATTGTTTCAATGCTTCATCAAGGATATCATCAGCTTCATTTTCAAAACTGTTTACTTTTACACAGGCATCTGTAATGGATTTAAGATCTTTCATGTTGCGCAGGCCTTTTAAAGCTACGCGTAATGCCTGAACAGAATTGTCGATTACCACAGCAAAGGAGCGCATCGTATCATTCGCTTCATTAATATCGTAGTTCACAATGCTTTTTGCCGATGCCCAGATATAATCAGCAACATCATCCAAAGAAGTAGCCAGGTAGTGGATATCTTCACGGTCAAAAGGCGTAATAAAATTTTGTCCTAGCTCGATAAACAATCGGTGAGTTGCATCATCGTTTTTATGTTCAAAATCTTCTAAAGTGCTGAGCATTTTATCTCTTACTTTATCATCTTGCTGATGAATGGCCTCCCTGAAAACGCGACTCATATCAGACAGATTATCAGCAACTTCTTCGAAAATACTGTAGAAAATCCTGTCTTTTGGTGTAAAAAATTTTACAAAAGAATTTAAACCCATGATTTATTTATTTTTTGATTTTAAATTTTGTGCGAATGTACTCTGTATTGAAGGGGAATGAAAGTTTGTAACGCGAATTAATAATTAGATAATGTTGATAAAAGACTAAAAACGGTATTGCACCCTTAAGGTTAAAACATTATCCTTATTATCAGATGTATAACCGGTTAACGATGTTGATTCATTTTGCACCCAGGCATAATAAGCTGTTGCTTTAACGTGTGCATTAATGAGATATACAAAGCCACCACCCAATGTGTTGTATTTTATATCTGCAGGAGAAAATCCTTTCGCCGCGACAATTTCCTTGCCCTTTACTTTAGTGTTAGGATCGTAAATATCATATTTGACTACTAATTGTAAACGTTCAGTTCCCAAATGCTGGAGGAAATAGAAGTATCCGCCTGAAAAATTTCGGGTATAAAGTGTTTGCGGAGCACCGTTAGATAACACAGGATAAACGCCCGGGCTTTCACTATTAGCCTGTGTGGCAGTTTGTGTACCGGTCATTACTTCAGCGCGGAATTCAGTTGCACCTTTTTTATTCGGAATTTTGAGTTGTGCATCGGCTCCCAGGTATCTGCGCGGTGTGATACTGTTGAAATTACCGGCTGATGAATCAATTACAAATGCTGCAGATGCACCACTACCCTGTAATTTTGCAATTTTATTGGATTGATTGGTAATACCACCCAAATAATAAGAGCTTGAGGCGCTTAGCTTCCAGCCTTTTTTATTGATTTTTGTTGGTTTCATACTAACGCGACCAATTACATCTTTATGATTATCAAAGTCTGCGGTTCCAGCCAAACCTTGTCCGTTAAATATTCCCAGGTCGGCTTTCAGCCATTTTATCGGGAAAGATTTTTTACGTGGGTCGAATGTGAGCATTACTCCCAGATCGCGCTCAGTTTTCATCAAAATCTGCGACATACGCCCACGCTCCGGAGATTCGCGATCGGAAGAAGAAAGATTGACTTCAAAACCCATTGGACGGGCAAACATACCAGCTGTTACAGCAAAAAACTGATATTTATTCTCGAAAAAACGGCCCCAGAAATCACGGATATTTACTCCTCTTTCCGTTCCGTCAAACTGGAAAGCAAAAAATGCTAATGGTTGTTGTTTGTCGTTGAAATGCGAATAATCAATTCTGAAACGACCACGACGAAGCATAAAACGATTGGCCGTATTTGGAGAAAAGTCTCCTCCTTCAAACGTTTTTGCAGCATTTCTTTCCGTCATTTGAAACTGTGGTTGCATATAACCACCAAATCTCATTCTGTCGTGTTGATTGAAAATAGGATACAAACCCTTTCCCTGGGTAGTTGTGGTATCCATCATATCGGTAAGGAAACGCTGAGCAAATAAAGAATTACTGCATAG
Source organism: Chitinophagaceae bacterium (assembly GCA_041661485.1). Lineage (GTDB taxonomy): Bacteria > Bacteroidota > Bacteroidia > Chitinophagales > Chitinophagaceae > Rurimicrobium. The sequence goes on along the minus strand of JBAZUJ010000008.1, from coordinate 77,738 downwards.
CAAAAAGATAAAAACGAGTGGCTTTAAGCGCATTACTTTCGTATAATTTTTGCAAAAGTAACCGCCGGTATGGTAAGTTAAAAGAAATAACCAATACTTAATAATTACATAACATTGGAGTTAAACCTGTTTCGTATATGCGGCAACAGAACAAAAAAAAGCGCCGTCACGGTTTAGTGACGACGCTTTTGATAAATATTACTGAACTTATTATTTCTTGGTAGCAGATTTTTTTGCAGCTACTTTTGGCAATTCAGAAACCGGAGTTTCTTCGATGTTTTCCAAAGTTTCCAGCTCAAGCATTTTTTCTAATTGGCGAACTTGTTTTTTCAAGTCGTAGATAGCTTTGTGCATTTCTTCCATTTCGCTACGGGTAGCTACTGGTATTTTGCTCAAAGATTTTTCCATCAGCATATCAGTTTCTTTGCTCAATTTCATTTTCAAAGAAGCCACTTCAGCCATTATCTGAGAATACTCATCGCTTTCGAAAAGGGCAACAAACTCAGCATCGCTGATGTTCAACCACTCCTGATAAAGAGCCATTACGCTACCAACTTCTTCGCCGTTTTCCTGCTTGTTGATGATAGACTCAGCAACTTTATCCATTATTTTGGTGCCTTTCTCATATATCATGTGTTGCATTTCTGCATTCTTGATATTGTAAACAACCATTTTGTCAGCAAGATCGCTCCATTCTGCCATGTTTTTGGTCATATCATTCTGGCCCATCATTTTGCCCATTGGAGCAAAAATGCTGTTCATAGAATTTTTCATATTGTTATAACCACCCAACATGCTTTCCATCATTTCATTCTGATTGAAACCAGGAACCATATTGCCCATCATAGATTTCATTTGGTTGTAGCCGGCAGCGCCGTTAAAACCTTTCATGTTATCCTGCATCATTTTGCTCAGGTTCTGCATGTATTGATTTGTATGCTCAGGCATAAAACCAAACAATTTGTCCATAAGGTCTTTGTACATCGCTGGTTCTACCATTTTTTTGAAAGCATCCATATTGAATGTTTTGTTTTGGATAGAACTCATCATTGGTGACCACATTTCAGAAAAACGTACAAAAGCATCATTTACATTCATCATGTTGCGGAAAGCATCTTGTGGAGTACCGGCTTGCATTGATTTTTGTAAGGAAGAGAAATTGTAGTTCATCATTTCAGAAAACTGGTTGAACAGGTTTGTCATGCTGTCAGCAGATGATTTCATGCTATCCATCGAGAATGGATTCTGATTCATCATGCCTTTGCTCCAATTTTGAAATTGGTTCATCATGTTTTGGTTGTTCATTGCAGTCATCATGTTGTTCATTTGACTGTTCCAGTTGTTGAACTGATCCATAGGATTGTTCATATTAAACCCTTTAGCTTGCTCAGTTGTAGCTTTAAACCAGTTTTGGTTCATATCATACATTTGTTTTGCAGCTTCAGTTTGTTTGCTCTGCCAGTTTTGGAAAAATTCTGACATTTTATTTGCATTATCCTGTGCGCCTGCACCAAAAGTTTCAGCTTTTGCAGTTGTTACACCCATTGCTTTCTTTTGGTTATCAAGCCAGTTGTTATACCACTCAGTACCTTTATTGATGGTTTCGTTCACCATAGTATTGCCGTTAGCCAATTTTTTGGTGCTTTCTACCATTTTGTCTACCATGCTTTTTTGCGTTTCAAGCACACTTTCCATTAAGTTGCTTCCGTTAAGCTTAGCCATTGTTTTGTAATTTATTGTTTGAAAAAAATAGGTTTCGAATGTTGTTTCGCTGGCCGGACTTCTAAGATATTAACAAAAAAGTTCCTTTAGGCGCCGCAAAGGTAATTGCAAACAGTTAGAAAAATTGTTAATTGACAGCATTATTTCGAATGCTAACAATAATTTAACCATACATCTAAAGCCTATTCAATACTATAATTTAGCCTTTTTTAAGGCTAAAAATCATTTGCTTCTTTCATAATTTCGATTACTTTCGCTACAAAAAATTACCAATTATGATTAAGACCGGCGATTCATTCAGACATAAATTCTCTTATACTCAAACAGATGTTGACGGTTATGCAAAAGTCAGCGGAGATACTAATCCATTACATATAGATGAAGCTGCAGGAGCAGCAAGCATGTTCGGCAGAAGGATTATCCACGGATTTTTGGGAGCCAGTGTTTTTACAAAGATTTTTGGTGCACTTTGGTATGCTGATGGACATGTATACCTCAGCCAGACGATGAAATGGTTGAAACCCATGTTTACAGATGTAGAATATGAAGCTGTCGTTACCGTAAAAGAAATCTTTGCTGAAAAGAACAGAATTCTTTACGATTGTGAAGTTTTTGAAGTTTCTACAGGTGATAAAACAATTGCCGGAGAAGCAATGTTGCTCAATAAGAAGCAATACGTCTGGTAATTCTACAAACCACAATCTTTATTATTTCAATCAATTTGTATTGCGTGCTGTTATTCTATAGCAAGCAATCAATTTTATTATTTCTACCACTCATTTTTTGAGTTATCTTGCATATAGAATCTACTAACTAACCAACCTGTATTTGTAATACCGTGAACAGAGAAAGCATTTCCATATTCGACATGTTTAAAATCGGCATTGGCCCAAGCAGTTCCCATACGCTTGGCCCATGGCGTGCCGCATTGCGGTTTTTAGAAAGTATTGATACACAATTTGGACTTGAAGAAGTAAGTGCTGTAAAAGTTTTACTATATGGTTCTCTTGCAAAAACCGGCAAAGGTCACGGAACAGACATCGCTGTAATTCTTGGTTTGTGCGGAGAGGATCCGGTAACCTTTGACGTGAACATCATCACTTCAACAATCCACCAGATTAATACAGAAGGGAAATTAAACCTGGGTGGGAAAAAGATCGTTCCGTTTGACCCCAATAATGTCTCAGTTGAATTTTTGATGACTGAAAGCTTGCCATTTCATCCGAATGCACTTACTTTTTTGTGCACATTAAATAATGGTAACGAAGTAGCCGAAACTTATTATTCCATTGGTGGTGGTTTTGTGGTGAAAGAAGGTGAAGATAATAGTTCAAAATTAAACAATGATCTCCCCTTCCCTATTGAAAAGTCTGCTGATTTGCTGCATTGGTGCATCAAATCGGGCTTGAGTATAGCCGATGTTGTGATGGAAAATGAACATGCCTGGCGCAGCGAAAAGGAAACGCGTGCCGGTGTGTTGAAAATATGGGAAACCATGCGCGATTGCATTTATCGCGGTTGCCATATCGGAGGAATATTACCTGGAGGGTTAAACGTTACCCGTCGTGCATCGGCTTTAAACAAAAGATTACTAAAAGGGCGTACTTACAATAATTATGATGAGTGGGTTCAGGCAATACGCGAAGGTGGTTCGGGATTTCAATATACACTTGACTGGGTCAGTTGTTTTGCCCTGGCGGTAAATGAAGAAAACGCTGCCTTCAGCCGAGTAGTTACGGCGCCTACCAATGGTGCTGCAGGAGTAATACCTGCTGTGTTGCAGTATTTCGTAGCTTTTTGCGACGGATATGACGAGGAAAAAATTCTGAATTATATGCTGACCTCTTCAGAAATCGGCAGCATATTCAAAAAAGGAGCCACCATTTCCGCAGCAATGGGCGGTTGCCAGGCCGAAATTGGTGTTTCTTCTGCTATGGCAGCAGCAGGGCTTACAGCGGTACTTGGCGGCACAGTAAAACAATGTCTTCAGGCGGCCGAAATTGCTATGGAACATCATCTTGGCCTTACCTGCGACCCTATTGCAGGATTGGTGCAGGTGCCTTGCATCGAGCGTAATACAATGGGTTCCATCAAAGCCATCACTGCTTCGCAATTAGCCTTGCAAAGCAATCCTGATAATGCAAGAGTCTCATTGGATGCTGTAGTCAATACGATGTGGGAAACTGCGTTGGATATGAATCATAAATACAAAGAAACTGCTGAAGGTGGTTTGGCTACGAATATTCCTATCAGTCTGCCGGAATGCTAGTTAATGGTTAATGATTAATAATTGATTTTGCTTTTCTTTAGAAACTAACATCACTTGCGATTCGTAATTTAGTTATTCTTCATCTTTATCAACAAAATTATGAAAAGCCAATTGTTTCAGATTACCTCTAAAATAATGATTGCATGTTTTGCTATGCTATCTTTCAGTCAGTGCAGCAATGCACAAAAAAAAGGAACAACTATGAGCAACGAAACGAATAACAACAATCCATATTACTCCCGCACCGACACGAAGAAACTCAATGTCAGCAACGAGGAATGGAAAAAAATATTAAGCAAAGAAACGTATGATGTAGCCCGCGAGAAAGGCACTGAATATGCTTTTTCCGGAAAATATTATAAAACGGACGCTAAAGGAACTTACTACTGTGCCGTTTGCGGTAATCCATTGTTCCGTTCCGGTGCCAAGTTTGCCAGCAGTTGCGGATGGCCAAGTTTCTATGAATCTCTGACTGGAAACAGCGTTCGCTATGAAGAAGATAATGCTTACGGAATGAAACGTACAGAAGTACTTTGTGGCCGTTGCGATTCTCACCTGGGTCATATTTTTGATGACGGGCCGGCACCAACTTACAAGCGCTTTTGTATGAACAGCGTGGTGTTGGATTTTGTTCCCGATGATGCAAATGCAAAATGACGAAAAAGCAGCGTTACGAATACATACTAAATTGGTTTCAGCACAATATGCCTGAAGCAGAAACAGAATTGTTGTACGACAATTCCTTTCAGCTTTTAGTGGCAGTCATACTTTCTGCGCAATGCACAGACAAACGGGTGAATATGACCACACCCAATATTTTCGCCAGATATCCGGATGTACCAAGCCTTGCCAAGGCAGAGTTTGACGACTTGTTTCCTATTATCCGAAGCATCAGTTATCCCAATAATAAAACGAAGCATTTGATTGGGATGGCGCAGATGCTGATGGAGAAATTTGGAGGTGAGGTGCCGCACACGGTGAAGGAGTTAATTGAATTGCCTGGTGTTGGGCGAAAGACCGCAAATGTGATTACCTCCGTAATAGATGAGCAACCTAATATGGCTGTGGATACGCACGTATTCAGGGTTTCGGCAAGAATAGGATTGACCACCAATGCAAAAAATGTATTGCAGGCAGAACTGCAACTGATTAAAAATATCCCCAAAGAGCAGGTTCATATTGCGCATCATTGGCTCATTCTGCACGGGCGTTATGTTTGTGTGGCCCGCAATCCTAAATGTGATATTTGTCCGATAACTGAGGCTTGTAAATATTATGCCCGGAACCAATAAATAAATACATACTACTCTCGCCAAGTTTGAGGCAATAAGTTACCATTGCTATCTAAAAAAATACTTTCGTCGATATCAACCTTTATATCGCTAGGTTTAGGACGAACAAAAACATTAGAAACTTTTTCACAATACTGTTTATTGAATGAGAAAATAATTTCCCCCAAATAATCATTACTCATAGTATAGAGCTTTAATTGATATTCACAATCTATTGGGCAATAAATTCTCATATCGCTTGTATCGGCATATACAATAGCACTGTCAATTTTAGTAGTGTCACATTTCATTAGCATCATTGAATCGTGGCGGACTTCTGTATCAAAACCTAGAGAGTCATTAAAAGTACCGGTTAAATAATATGCTAATACAGAATCTTTATTTTTATCTCGCAAATGAACAATAAGTTTTTTATAGTTATTAAGCACTACTTTTTCAAGTGATTTGGTGACTCATTACTATTTGCACAAGACATAAACGAAAAAACAAGCGCTATAGTCAATAATAATCTATTCATAAATGCAAATTTGAGTCTAAACTTTTTCGGTCTTCAATTTATCAATCAAAACAACCACCAAAACTGCAACTAAGTTAATTTGCAACTCAAGAACTTGTTTATCATTATTAAAATTCAAAAGAAAATTGGAAATAGAAAAATTAGAAACAAAAAGAAAATCTTCAGTGTAATTAACGCCAATTGATAAAACAACTCCAGAAACATATTTAAAACCAAAACCAGCGATTGAAAAGCTTATTATTTGCAATAGTTGATTGATTGACGAAAGCTTGAGTGATCGCTTATCTTTTTTATTGTAAACTAAATACCCGCAAAAAATGGAAAATGAATAAAAGATTGAAATAATCGTAATTACCAATAAACTGCCCAAATTAAGAGAAAGGCTGAAAAGAGAATAAACACAGTAAAATAAACCTATTATTCCACCAATTATTTGATAAAATGCTAGAAAAGTAATTTTATACTGAGTCTGTTTTCTTATTTCCATTTCTAATAATAATTTATGCCAATCGCTTTCCTGGCAGCATCAATCGTTTGTCTGGCGCTTACCCTGGCTTTCTCTGCTCCTTCTTTCAGTATTCTCTGAATCTGGCTTTCATCCTCTTGCAAGGCTTTTGCACGCTCACGGATCGGTGCAATAAACACTACCATATCTTCTGCCAGTTGCTTCTTCAAATCTCCGTAACGGATGGTACAATCGTTGAAATTTGAGGTAAAGCTGGCGACTGTTTCTTCTTTAGAAACCAATCGCAATAATTGAAACACATTCTGAATCAGTTCAGGCATTTCCGAATTATGTTCGGTTGGCCCGGAATCCGTTTTGGTCTTCATTACTTTCTTACGAATGGTATCGTCATCATCTGCCAGAAATAATGTAGCATTCAGGTTTTCACTTTTGCTCATTTTCCCGTTTCCATCCAGGCTGGGCACTTTTACCAAAGTACTGCCGTAATTGAATGGATAAGGTTCCGGAAATAAATCTCCATAGCGATGGTTAAAGCGTTGAGCAAAGTTCCTTGCCATTTCTACGTGTTGCTCCTGGTCTTTTCCAACAGGCACATGCAGTGCACGATGAATCAAAATATCTGCCGTCATCAAGACAGGATAAGTCAGCAAGCCTGCATTGACATTATCCGGGTTCAGGCGAACTTTATCTTTAAAGGTCGGAACTTTTTCCAGCTCACCTTTGTAGGCCAACATATTCAGCATCAGGTATAGCTCTGGAATTTCCGGTATATCACTTTGGGCATATAAAGCTACTTTCTCAGGATCGAGACCACAGGCAACATTCTCCGCCACAACGCGGTAAACATTGGCGCGTAAATCTTTCGGGTCGGGATGGGTGGTCAGGGAATGATAATCCGCTACAAAAAAGTAACAGTTGTAATCATCCTGCATTTTTACATAATTGCGCATAGCGCCAAAATAATTCCCAAGGTGTAAATATCCGGTAGAGCGGATGCCGCTCACAACAATCTCTTTGCTCATAAAGGCTGCAAATTACGTTTTCTCTTTTTTGATTCAATAAAATTTTCCAGTTCAGCCAAAGAAAAACTGCTCAGGTTTTGTGAGGGTGTCAATCCTGCTTTCTGTGCCACTTTACAACCATAATACACATCATCGTATCCTGACAAGGCGTGCGCATCGGGGTTTATAGACAATAAAACATTTTTCTCCAGTGCGTAATCAATCCAGCGCCAGTCGAGGTCGAGGCGACGCGGATGGGCATTAATTTCAATTACAACGCCATAATCCGCACAGGCATCAATAATCATTTTATGGTCCAGGGGATATCCTTCCCTCGATAATAAAAGCCTGCCGGTAAGGTGCCCCAATATTGTTGTATGCGGATTTTGGATAGCGGTCAGTAGTCGTTGCATGGCTTTATCCTGGCTCATCTTCAGGTTGCTGTGCACAGAGGCAATCACCAAATCAAACGTACTTAAAACATTATTGTCGTAATCAAGGCTTCCGTCGTTTAAGATGTCGGCTTCGATACTTTTGAGGATTTTGAACGGTTTTAATTTCTCATTCAGCAAGTCGATTTCCTGATGTTGTGCCGCAATTCTATCCGGTGTTAATCCGTTGGCATAAAACGCTGCCTGGGAATGATCGCTGAGTACCAAATATTCCAAACCTTTGCTGATGGCGTATTTTGCCATTGTTTCAATCGTTTCCTGTCCATCACTCCATTTGGAATGTGAGTGAATTATTCCTTTAATATCAGTTGCCAGAATAGGTTTTTGAATAGTATTTGAAATGGCTTTCTCTAAAATTTTGCCATTTTCACGCATGGGCGCAGGAATAAATTGTAGCTTATTGTGTGCAAAGATTTCTTCTTCACTTTTTACATTTTCCGGAATCGGAAATTGCGTTTCAAATGCATTCAGAAATTCCGGACTGCAATTATTTCTGAAGTAAGTCTGATACAATTTATCTTTAGAAACAAAAGTAAAATCAATCGGTATACTATCCTGAAGATTCAGTTGCAGCTTGCCTTTGGCTTCATCCACATCCATCTTCAAACCAGGAACATTTGCCCAATATTTTGGCAACGTTTCCAATGGCATATCGCTGATAATTTCCACTTCAGATACCGTTTCCATTTGTCGCACAACCGCGCCGGATAATAAAAATTTGTATTGCGGAAATGATTTGCTTAATCTGGTAACCCAATCATTTGCCATTTTCTCTACACTGGCCCATAGCTGAAAGCCTTGGCTGGAACGGATAAACGCAATATTCTGCAAAACAGCTTCCTGTGTTTTTTGCCCAAACCCTTTAAATGCTGCCAATCGGTTTTCATTGCAGGCATATTCCAACTCTCCCACACTCTCTATGCCCATTTCGGTCCAGATGGTGCGTACTTTCTTCGGTCCGAGGCCTTTAATTTGCATAATATCCAGCACGCCAAGTGGTGTTCTGTTGATAATATCCTCAAGTTGCTGCAATTTTCCGGTGTTTAAAATCTCGCGGATTTTTGTTGCCGTAGATGCGCCAATACCTTTACTGTTGCGCATTGCAGCATCATCCATTGCAGCGAGATCTTCTTCCAGCTGGTCAATATTGTAAGCGGCAATACTGTATGATTTCGACTTGAAACTGTCTTCTGCGTGCAGGTCCATCAGCTTCGAAAGCGTTGAAAAGAATTCCGAAATATCCGAGTTTGTCATGCTGCAAAAATAAGTAAGCAAAGTATCTTTGTTGCACTATGAGCAAAAGCGATTTGAACATCAGCCTGATACAGATGGATATTGTTTGGGAAAACCCTGCCAAAAACCGTGCTTTACTGGAACCGAAAATCGCATCATTACAAGGTCTTCAGCACATTATTGTCCTTCCGGAAATGTTCAACACGGGCTTTAGTATGCAGGCAGAAGAACTGGCAGAAACAATGGATGGCGAAACCGTGACCTGGATGAAAGAACAAGCGGGGAAAAATCGTTGCATCCTTACCGGAAGCATTATTATCAAAGAAGAAGGAAAATACTATAATCGTTTGCTTTGGGTTTTACCGAATGGCGAAGTCGCTCATTACGACAAGCGCCATTTATTTTCTTATGCCGGCGAAAATGTAGATTTTTCCCATGGTGAAAAACGGATGATTGCTCAGGTGAATGGGTGGAAAATCTGCCTGCAGGTTTGTTATGATTTGCGGTTTCCGGTTTGGGCGCGCAACACAGACGATTATGACATTCTGCTGTATGTAGCCAACTGGCCGGAAAAGCGTAATTATGTTTGGGAAAATCTATTGCAGGCACGCTCAATAGAAAACATGAGTTTTGTAATAGGTGTAAATCGTGTGGGTGAAGACGGAAATGGTCATCCGTATATTGGCAACAGCAGTATTTACAATCCACTGGGTGAGTTAATACAAAAAGCTCCGAATGAAGAAAAAATAATCACAAACACCTTCAAGTACACAGAAATTGAGGAAAGCAGAGCCAAATTTCCATTCCTGAACGATCGGGATGCTTTTGTATTGCTATAACTACTACTCTTGGCCAAACATTCCTTTTGCCAGAAGGTCGGCAATGTGTATTGTTTGAATCGGTAATTTATTTTTGTCGATATACCCTTGAAGGTGCATCATACAGCTCACATCAGTGGAGATGATGTATTTTGCTCCGGTGGCTAAAGCACTTTGAACTTTGGTTTGCGCCATTCCAATCGATATGGGTTCATATTTAATAGCAAAAGTCCCGCCAAATCCGCAACAGGTTTCGCATTCAGCCATTTCAACCAGTTCCAGTCCATTAACTTGCGCCAGTAATTTTCGAGGTCCCGCTTTTATCCCGCATTCTCTTAAAGCTCCGCAGGCATCGTGATAAGTAGCTTTTGCGTTGAAGTTGGCATCAATATTTTCTACCTTCAGAATATCAGTCAAAAATTCAGTGAATTCGTACAAAAAACCACGAACTTTTTTACTGTTTTGTGCTTCTGAACCATCTTCAAACATCTCTTCGAATGCACTGCGAACATACCCGGTACAGGATCCACTCGGTGCGACTATATAAAAGTCTTTATCGAAATCGTGCAGAAATTTTGTGGCAACTTTTGTGGCTTCGTCTTTATAGCCTGCATTATACGCAGGCTGGCCACAGCAGGTTTGTTTTGGGTTATAATGCACATCGCATCCAAGTTTTTCTAAAATACGCACCATATTCATACCCGTTTCAGGGTAAAGCTGATCAACAAAACATGGAATAAATATCTGAACCTGGTGCATTTTATATAAGCTTAAACTCCTGCTGAAATATTTCTGTTGAATTGTATCATTTTAAGCGCTGTTATAGCAGCTTCTTCCCCCTTGTGTCCATGAATTCCACCTAACCTTTCCCAGGCTTCCGCTTCAGTATTCAAGGTCAGCACCCCAAAAATGACAGGAATGTCAAGACGGACATTTAATGCCGAAATACCATCTGTCACAGCCTGGCAAACATATTCGAAATGAGGTGTACCGCCACGGATGACAGCCCCAAAGGCAATTATGGCCTCCGGCCCAAGGGAATTGATGGAATTATCTTTTGCTACCTGATTACAGGCAAAAGGAATTTCAAAACAACCCGGTACAAAATATTGACCGGTAAGGATTGCTCCTGCCTGGTGTAAAATCCGGGAACAGCCTTCCATCTGGGCTGCAACAATCTTATCATTCCATTCTGTGCATACAATTGCAATACGCGGAAGATGGAGCGTGCTGATCGCTTCCAGAGAAAGAAGCGTATTGCTGTCGGATGATAATGCCATTTTATTTTTGGATTTATGAAGAATGGTCTCAGGGTGTAAAACCAATCAATCTGTTATAAAAAATCCCCTTCGGTTAAAGGGGATTTTGAAATATCAATTATGAATGAAACTAATCTAAAACACCCAATTGTGCTAAAGCTTTGTCTACTTCGCGGCTCTGGAAGCTGCGTGGATACTCATCTCTGATACGCATGTAAGTTTTTTTAGCTTCTTCAGGCTGATTGTTTTTTTCATAAGCAATAGCAAGGCGTTGCAGATAAATTGGTGAATAAACATCATCATCAGCATCGCTGCTGGCTGATTTATATTGTTCAATACCTTTTTTAATATCGTTTGTTTCCATGTAAGCATCACCTAATAAACCGCTTTTAGCATTTTCTAAAACAGTTCCTTTCGGATTAAATTCTTCCAGGTGTTTGATTGCAGATTTATAATCACCCATTTTCAGGTAGCATGAACCGGCATAAAAATGAGCAACATTTGCGGTAGCAGTTCCATCATATTTTTTAATAATTTTCAGGAAACCGGCATTAGTCGCATCGCCATTCAAAGCAAGATTTACAGAATCAATAGAAAACATTTGTTCTGCACGCATGATTGCAACACCGGCTTTTTCTTCATTTGGTGCAACAACAAGATTTTTATAGGCAAAAAATCCGCCGACAGCAACGACTACTGCGATTACAGCAGTATTAATCACTTTTTTATTGTTTTCGTAGGATACTGCAATTTTTTCAAGAGCACTAAGTCCTTCAGTTGATTGTGGAGTGGTTGACATTATTTGTATTTAGGTATGTTTAGTAAGGGTTAATGTTTATTAATCTGTAATATAGGGATAATTTTCATCCACATAAATATCTTTATACAATTCCGAATCGTCGGGCCAGGGGCTTTCTTCCGCAAATTGAACACATTCTTCTACCTGAAGACGGATTTTTTCATTTATGGCTTCAATTTCTTCTTCTGTAGCCCATTTATTTTCATCAATCACTTTCAAAACCTCAGTGATCGGATCTTTTTCTTTATAATTTTCCACCTCGTCTTTGCTACGGTATTTCGCAGGGTCGCTCATAGAGTGTCCGCGATAACGATAAGTTTTGATTTCGAGGAAAGTCGGACCATCGCCTTCACGGGCACGTTTTACCGCTCTTTCTATTCCGCGGTGAACATCTTCGCAGCTCATACCATCAACGCTGTCGCCAGGCATATCAAAACCATCTGCCAAACGGTAAATGTCTGATACTTTTGAAGTACGTTCAACCGATGTTCCCATTGCATAACCGTTATTTTCGCAAATGAAAATAACCGGTAATTGCCACAATACAGCCATGTTGAATGCTTCGTGCAGGATTCCCTGACGTGCAGCCCCATCACCAAAGTAGCAAAGCGTTACGCTATCTGTTCCTTTATATTTTTCTGCAAAAGCAATACCTGCACCAAGACCAATCTGACCACCGACAATACCGTGGCCACCAAAAAATCTTTTTTCTTTTGAGAAAAAGTGCATCGAACCGCCTTTTCCTTTGGTGCAGCCGGTTGCTTTACCATATAATTCAGCCATACATTCGTTGGCACTCATTCCTTTGGCAATGGCAATTGCGTGATCACGATAAGCGGTTATTATATTGTCACGATCTGTGATAGCAGACATTGTGCCCGCAGCTACCGCTTCCTGACCGATATATAAATGGCAAAAACCACGAATTTTCTGCATTCCATATAACTGTCCTGCTTTCTCTTCGAAGCGGCGCATCAACAGCATACTTTCGTACCAATACAGGTAAGTTTCTTTATTGAATTGAGTCTGCACAGTTTTACTAAATTTGTGCGAATTTATTGTTTTTTCCATTCCGCTCAAATTTCATTTTGATTTTACTTACTAAAATTTCACTTTTTCAGTTCCGCAACTATAGCCAGGAGTCCTATAGTGTGGAATTTCCTATCACATGCATCACCGGAAAAAATGGGAGCGGTAAAACAAATATGCTGGATGCAGTTTATAACTTGTGTTATACAAAGAGCTATTTTTCTTCAACTGTACAACCTACTATTATGCACGGCACGGAAGGCTACCGGATTGAAGGTAGTTTTAATCATTATCACAAAAAGGAAACGGTTGTCTGTAAATATAAAAATAATAAAAAGGAAATCAGTTGTGGCGGAGTCGTTTATGAACGTCAATCAGATCATATAGGCAAATATGCAGCTGTAATGGTGGCTCCGGATGATATAGAAATGATAAATGATGGCAGCGAATTGAGGAGAAAGTTCATTGACGGCATTTTGAGCCAATGCGATAAAACCTACCTCGAATCATTGCTACAATATCAAAAAGTATTGATACAGCGAAATGCATGGCTGAAAATGTATAACAGTAATCCGGGAATTGACGGTGCTTTATTAGATTATTATAATAATTTGCTTAGCCAGAATGGAACTTACATTTTTGACGCCCGGACTAAATTTTTAAATGAATTTATTCCATTATTACAGCAATATTATCAGCATTTTTCAGATGGCAAAGAAGAGGTAAATATTGATTATCAAAGTGATCTGAAAAAAAGCAGTTTGTCAATATGGCTCAATGAACATTTGCAACACGATATTCGTTATCAGCGAACGCTCAGGGGTATTCATAAAGACGATTTCCTCTTTTTGATGGATGGTAATGCTTTAAAAAATTATGGTTCCCAGGGACAGAAAAAAAGCTTTTTATTTTCTCTCAAATTAGCCCAGTTTGAATATCTGAAGAAAAAAATGGGTAGCAGTCCAATATTGTTATTGGACGATGTTTTTGAAAAATTAGACCAACAACGAATGGAAGCATTACTGAAAATCATCAGTAATCCTATTTTTGGACAAGTTATACTGACCGACACGCATGAAAACCGGGTTAGCGCTGCTTTTGGCAATGAAAAGGCGATTGGATTTATTCGTTTATGAAAAGAAAACTATCAGGCCCCCCTATTGTAATCATACGCTTTTCGATTGTATTGGTGCAAGACCAATGATAGAATTCTATGCGATATTAAGGCTTCCTTGTCTGCATTAATAAAATGGTTTACAGATAAAAAGCAATTGTTAAAAGGACTCGGTATTTGTACGGGTTTATTCCTTATCTGGCTCAACCTCTATCAAACAGAACAATATTGCAAAGGAACTATTCAAGGAGATAAAATGACCAAAGCATATTATTGGCGTGTATGGAACAGAATGCATTCGTCAAGTGAAGACTACCAATATTTAGAAAAAGATAATCATTAGTTGAACAACACTTTAAAATTTAAAAAACTCTCACAGTTTGTCTGATTTATTATCATTCATTTCATAACACCCAAATCAGACCTGAAAATTACAAATCAGCCCTTTCCGCACTTTTTAGGTTTGAAAATATTACAACAAATAAGCTCATTGCTTTAATTGTTTTTTCTTTAGTTTGCAAGCATAATGCTTTACCTATCCCTGATTATTTCATTATTGCTGTCATTTGGTGTTGGCTTATTGCTATATCGTGCCGACAAAAAACGTGCCGTACCCTACCCGATTGTTACAGCTACATTGCGTGGATCTCTGGTATTTTTATGTCTGATGTTGTTGCTTTCACCCAAAATCAACAAGCGCAATACCGAAACGCAGAAACCAATTGTTTTGCTTTTACAGGATAATTCACAATCTATAAAAACCGCATTAGGGACAGAAGAAAAAGTATACAATCAGCAAATAAAATCCATTACAGAAAAACTTTCGTCAAAATATCGCCTGATTACCTGGAACCTGAATGGTGCGGCAAGAAAAGACAGCCTTAATGTATATAATTTACCAAACACCAATATCGCAAAAGCCCTCAGTGAAGCAACTGAACTATATGGCCAGCAAAACCTGAGTGCAATGATTTTGGCTTCAGACGGATGGTATAATGAAGGTGCCAATCCTCTGTATACTGAACTCCCGATGAATGGCTCATTGTATTCTATAGCAATCGGAGATACCGCAGTGTCGCAGGATGTAAGAATTGCAAAAGTTTATGCCAATAAAACAACTTCACTCAACAGCCAATGGGAAGTTCGTGCAGACATTTTAGCTTCACGTTGCGCAGGTATACAACAAAATATTAGTCTTACTGATGGCTCAGGCACAGTGATTGCGACCGCGCCTGTGAATATCAGCAGTGATAAATTTGATGCGACTGTTACATTTTCAGTAAAGGCTGACAAAGCAGGATTGCAACAATACAGATTAAGTATTCCAAAAGTTGGTAATGAGCAAAATATTGCAAATAACAAAGCAAGTATTTTTGTAGAAGTGATGCAGGAAAAAAAGAAGATTCTTTTACTTGCTGCAGCTCCGCATCCGGATATTAAAGCAATTGAAGAAGCGATAAAAAGTCTTGAACAATATGAATTGACTATCAAAATGGCAAATGAAATGCCCGCATCATTTACCGAATATGCAGCTATCATTTTTCATCAATTACCATCTAACAATACCTCTATCCCGGATGCTATTGTAAAAGGAAAAGGTGTTTGGTTTATTGCAGGTTTACAGAATAATTATTTTCAGTTGAATGGCTTGCAAAAAGCGGTGAGTTTTAGTATGGGAATTACACCCCGAAGCATAGAAGCCCTGTATAATAAAAGTTTCAGTCCATTCACTTTACCTGCTAATATATCCGCGGTTACAGATATTTTACCACCGTTAAATGTTGCATCAAATGATATGAACTATCAGGCTCCTGCACAATTGTTGTTTCAGGACATATCAGGAAAGCCGCTTTGGGCAATATTACCGGGCAATAGTCCTGTTGCGGTTACATGTGGAGAAGGTCTCTGGCGCTGGCGGATTTATGAGTATAAAAACTTCGGGACACATACTGTGGTTGATGAGTGCATAAAGCAAACAATAAATTTTCTTACAGCAAATAATAACAGCAAGCCATTCAGGACAGAGTTGCCAAAATATATCTGGAATAACCCGGAGCATATTTCAATCAGTGCGTTTTTGTACAATGCAAATAATGAAACTGTAAACCAACCTGAGGCCAAATTAAGCGTAAAAGACAGTTCGGGAAATGTGCGAAACTTTTCCTTTGAAAGAAATGGAACAAACTATCGGCTTGATTTGGGAGCCTTGCCAGCCGGGAATTACAGCTACACTGCACAAACAAATTTCAACGGGAAATTATTAAGCGATGCCGGACGTTTTGTGGTGGAAAAAATCGGATTAGAAGCGCAGGAAAGCGGTTGTAATTATGAACTAATGTATTCTCTTGCACAAAAGAATAACGGGTACACCTTTACAACCAAAACTATGAATGCAGTTATTGATTCAATCAATAATAATAATTCCATCAAACCAATACTCAACGAGCATGTGGAATCTGCAGACATTATTGATTGGAAATGGATTTTCTTCCTGATTTTAATTGTGGCAACTACCGAGTGGTTATTAAGAAAATACTGGATGGCAATGTAGACAAAAAGTACCGAATGAAAACTCCCAAACAAAATCTTATTCAAGCCGAAACCAAAGCTGAACAATTGTTTGAAGCAATTCAAAACAGAAAATTAATTGTAGCCGGAAAGACGGAAAAAGAGTTGAATCAACAAATTTTCGATTTGGCATTCGAGCTTTTGGGTATCAAAAAATATTGGCACAAACGCATTGTTCGTTCCGGTAAAAACACGTTACTGCCCTACGCCAAAAATCCGGCAGATTTAATCCTGCAGGAAGACGATATTTTGTTCTTTGATTTTGGCCCGGTTTTTGACGAATGGGAAGCCGATTTTGGTCGTACTTATGTGATTGGTACTAATCCTCAAAAAATAAAACTGGCCAATGATGTTGCGCTTGCATGGACAGAAGGTAAACAATATTATGAAACGAATAAAGCAACTCTTACCGGCGCTGACTTCTATCAATACACAAAAGAACTAGCTGGGAAATATGGCTGGCATTATGGAAATGAACACTGCGGCCATTTAATTGGCAACTTCCCGCACGAAACAATTATCGGTGAGGAAATCACAAACTACATTCATCCTGATAACAATATTCTGATGAGTGAAAAAGATAAAAATGGCAATGAACGTTTCTGGATTTACGAGATTCACTTTATAGACGAAAGGCTTGGTATTGGTGGGTTTTACGAGCAATTACTGAGTTAATTCTCTTTCAAAAAATCCCCTGTCAGTTTCTTCAAGGTAGTTTCTGATTGTTTCAGGTTATAGCGTGCATTTACAAGGCGTGTAATGGATTCCTCATAGCTGCTTTGACTTTCCTTTGTTTCCAGGAAATTACCCAAACCTAAACGAAGACGCTCAGTTGTTATCTTCAGACTTTGCTCAGATAGTTTGATATTGTCCTCTTCAATAGCGAGAATCTCTTTGTCGCCCAACCAACGCGTGTAGGCACTCTGCGCTGCGGATATAGCGGTATCTCTGGTTCTTTGCACTCTTAATTCGGCGCTTAACTGCTGAATTTTAGCGACCTGCACCTGATTATGTGTTCTCAAACCATTGAATAAATTCCAGGAGAATGTAAAACCTGTATTGTAGCCGAGGTTTTGATTCAACAGGGCAAAGCCAGCTTCATTCTTCGACTGCGAAAAAATGTAGTTGGAAGTCAATGCTAATGTGGGCAGCTTTAGAGACCGCAATTCTTTAATATTCTGCCCTGCAATTGCTACATTGTTTTGGGCAAACATTATCGAACGGTTCATTTTATCAACTCTTTCCCTTATTTCTTCCATTGATTTGATGCCATCAAAATTGAAAAAGGTATCGACTGTAAAGTCGGTATTCAGGTTGGTTTTGGTCAGCACCAATAGATTATTTTTAAACTCGTTCAGCAAATATTTTTGCGTAATCCGATTTGACCTTTGCGCATTCAAATCCAGCTTCGCCTGCAAGACTTCAACATTTGAGCCCGAGCCAAGCGTCAATTTTTTGTCTGCAATTTTTATCCGTTCTTCAGAAACACCCATTGCTGCTTCAATTCCTTTTATGAGTTGAATCTGTTTGACAATCTGGTAGTACAAAAGTGTCACATCTTCTATTGTGTTTTCCATTTGCATCTTCAGACTCAATTCTCCCTGACGTTCCAGTTGGTTCAACCTTTCCTTTGTTGCAAACATTTTCAAGCCATCAAAAATGGTCCATGTCAGGTAAGCACCGGAATTGAGTGTGCTCGATTTTACATTATCCTGATTTACTTCCAGTCCGCTGGAGAAATTCTGTTTGGTATTGTTTGTGGCCAGGTTTCCATTGGCTAAAATGTCCAGTCTGGGAAGAAATCCAGCATTACCAATTGTGTTTTGCGTTGCAGAAATTTTCGCATCGTTTTGTGCAATTTGAATATCATAATTCCCCTGCAATGCCAATGCAATTACCCGCTGATAAGTAAGCAGGGGTTGATTCTGCGCCAAACATCCCAATGGCAAAAACAATAAAATATAAACGGATATTCTAAGCATTGTATTTTTTGTCTTTAGATAAATAACTATAAATCGCAGGGATAACAAACAAGGTAAGAACCAGAGAAAACATAATACCACCAACAATTACGATACCCATTCCCATCCTGCTTTTTGCGCCGGCACCCAGTGCCATTGCAATTGGCAATGCTCCTAATGCGGTAGCGATACTTGTCATCAGAATTGGTCGCAACCTGGCTGCAGCCGCTGTCTCAATTGCTTCTTTAGTAGCCATTCCCTGTTCCTTCAACTGATTGGCAAATTCTACAATCAAGATTCCATTTTTGGTCACCAGACCAATCAACATAATAATCCCGATTTCACTAAAAATATTCAAGGTCTGATTGAAATACCAAAGTGAAAGTATTGCACCTGCAAGCGCCAGAGGAACCGTTAACATGATGATAAACGGATCGATGAAGCTTTCGAACTGTGCTGATAAAACCAGATAAATTAACAACAAAGCCAACAGGAAGGCAAACATGATATTGGAAGAACTTTCGGCAAAATCACGCGATGCTCCTGTGAGTGCGGTTGTGAAACTTTTATCCAGAACTTTTGCAGAAATTTTTTCCATTTCTGCAATTCCATCTCCAACTGTTTTGCCTGGTGCAAGTCCTGCTGAGACTGTTGCAGATTGATATCTGTTGTAATGATACAATTGTGGCGGAGAGCTTTCTTCATTAAACTTTACAATATTATCCAGTTGAATTAATTCACCTGCAGCATTGCGCAAATAAATTGATTTGATGTCTAAAACCTCATCGCGGTTCTCTCGGGTAAACTGGCCAATAACCTGGTATTGTTTACCATTCATCGTAAAGTAATTAAAGCGTTGTCCGCTTAGGGCAAGTTGCAATGTTTGTGCAATATCAGCTACCGATATACCAAGGTTCTTCGCTTTATCCCTGTCAATGGTAATATTTACTTCAGGCTTATTGAATTTCAGATTACAATCCACACCCTGAAAAACAGGATTTTTATTGGCCTCTTCCAAAAACAATGGAAGTTTTTCTTTCAGCTTCTCGAAATTAGGTGCTTGCAAAACAAACTGAATAGGTTGCCCGCCTCTGCCACCACCCGAAGAGATTGTTTGTTCTTGTATAACGAACATTTTCCCCTGTGGAAAATTACCGGCATTTTTTGATATATAATTGGCTATTTGCTGCTGGCTTCTTTCCCGTTTATCAGCTTCAGCCAAAGCTAAGCGGACAAAACCTGTATTGACAGCACCCGACCCTGAAAATCCCGGAGCCGTTACGGTAAGCACAATTCTTTTTTCGGGAACAGAATCAACGATAAACCGGGTAAGTGAATCAACGAAATCATCGGTATAATCATAAGAAGCCCCTTCTGGGCCCGTAAGCTGAATCCTCATCCAGTTGCGGTCCTCCAATGGAGATAATTCACTTTTCAGCGACCTTCCCAAACCAAGAATTAATAAAACTGAGCCACCAAGAATCACAAGAGACAACCACCTTTTTTTCAGAAAAGCCTTTAAAGAGTCGCTGTAACTATTTGTCAGGTTTACAAAGAAAGGTTCTGTCGCTTCGTAAAATTTACTTTTCTTCGGATTTTTCTTCACCATTCTGGCATTGAGCATTGGCGTCAAGGTCAGCGAAACAAAGGCTGATATCAATACGGCTCCGGCAATGATTACCCCAAATTCACGGAACAATCGTCCAACAAAACCTTCAAGGAAAATAACCGGCATAAATACAGCAGCCAGGGTAATAGAAGTTGAAATTACGGCGAAGTAAATTTCTTTAGAACCCTTATGTGCGGCTTCCATCGGGCTCATTCCCTCTTCAATTTTCTTATAAATATTTTCTGTGACGACAATCCCATCATCCACCACCAATCCTGTGGCCAGAACGATAGCAAGCAATGTCAAAACATTGACGGAATAACCCATAATGTACATGATGAAAAATGCACCAATCAGTGAAACGGGAATATCAATCAGGGGACGGAATGCAATCAGCCAGTCGCGGAAAAATAAATAAATGATGATGATAACCAGGACTATTGCAATGGCCAGTGTTTCCATTACCTCTGTTATCGATTTTTTGATAAACAGAGTATTGTCAAGCGCAATTCCGACTTTAAAATCCTTTGGTAAATCTTTTTTGATTTGCTCCAGTCTTTTATAAAATTCGTCAGAGATTTCTAAATAGTTGGCTCCGGGTTGTGGAACCAAAGCAAGACCAATCATTGGTGTTCCGGATTGTTTGAGGATGGTTTCTTCATTTTCTGCACCCAAAGTTGCCGTACCGATATCTTTAAAACGAATGACACGATCGCCTTCGTTTTTCAAAATAAGGTTATTGAATTCTTCCTCTGTTTTCAGACGTCCCACTGTATTTAGGGTAAGTTCAGTTGTGTTTCCTGCAATCTTACCGGAAGGCAATTCCACATTCTCTTTGTCCAAAGCAGTTTTGACATCCTGCGGTGTTAATCCAAAGGCTGAAAGCTTCACCGGATCCATCCACATCCGCATCGCAAACTTCTTCTGACCCCAGATTTGTACTGTACTTACGCCCGGAATGGTTTGCAATCTTTCGGCAAGAACATTTTCCGCAAAATCACTCACTTCAAGCTGGGTGCGGGTGTCAGATTCTAAGGTCAAAGAAAGTATTGCATCAGAATTTGCATCGGATTTGGTAACTGCCGGCAAGGCATCTATATCCTGCGGCAACTGGCGTACAGCCTGTGAAACCTTATCACGGACATCATTGGCTGCCGCTTCCAGGTTTGCGCTCAGGTTAAATTCAACAGTAATGACACTGGAACCCTGATTGCTGGAAGATGAAATAGTACGAACGCCATCGATTCCGTTAATGGCTTTTTCGAGTGGTTCTGTAATCTGCGATTCAATAACATCCGCATTAGCACCGGAATAATTGGTGCGTACTGTAATAATGGGTGGGTCGATAGAAGGATATTCCCTTACGCCTAAAAAGGTATAACCAATCGCACCGAACAGTATAATGATGAGATTCATTACAATGGCCAGCACCGGGCGATTGATACTTGTAGATGATATATTCATTAGAGAGAAGATCTATTTTTTGAAACTGACAATTTTTACTGGTGCAGATGGTTTTAAGGACATAATACCTGTTGTAATCACCGTATCTCCGTCATTCAATCCACTCGTAATTTCAATCATTGCATCTGTTCTCGTACCGGTTTGGACTTTCACCGGAACTGCTTTTCCTGCCTTACTTACAAAGACTTTTTTTCCTTTCAGTTCAGGAATAACAGCTTCTGTAGGTACCATCAGTGATGATTCTTTTTTATTTGCTATTAATTCAATCTTGGCAAAAGCACCGGGAAAAATGGTTGACTGCGCATTGTTATAAACGGCGCGGATCATAATATTACGGGTTTGTTCGTCAATGCGTGGTTCTATTGCAAACACTTTTGCCTGGTAAGAACCGGTTTGATTTTCTACCGAAAAATTAATCATATCCCCAACTGCAACAATGGAAGAATAGCGCTCAGGTACGGTGAAATCAATTTTCAAAACATCGGTTTGCTGAATGGTGGCAATAATATCAGCACTACTTACAAATCCACCTTCACTGACTTGCTTCAGGCCAATTTTACCATTGAAAGGTGCACGGATTTCAGTTTTGGAAATTTGGGCACGGGTAAAATCCATATCAGCACCCATCGTCTGCAACAGATTGGAAGTAGCGTCGTACTCTTCCTGGCTCACGCCCTGTATGTCCAGCAATCCTTTCAGCCTTGCTTCCCTGTCTTTCGACAATTTTGATTGTAACTGAAGTTTGCGCAATTGTGCCTGCAGGTCAGCATCATTAATTTTTGCCAGCAAAGCACCTTTTTTTACAGTACTACCCTCTTTAAAATATATTGATACAAGCTTTCCTGCCACTTCAGGGCGAAGGGCAACTTCTTCATTTGCCATTACAGTACCGGAAGAGAATATTTTATTTTCCAGCAATTGTGGATGCACCACGTAACCGGTCACACTGGTTGTTTGATTTTTGGGAGCGCCGGATTTGGGAGCGTCAGGATTTTCAGGTTTAAGAAAAAGAACTTTTATGAGTATTAATGCAACAATAATTACGACGATAATGACAATAGTTTTAGGCTTCATATTTTTTTACCCGCTTTTTTATAATTGATATAGACTGTTTCTGATGGTAATGATTCAAGGTTTTGCTTAATCTGGTCAATATTTTTATAGAGCATTTTTTGTTGTTCAGCTGAAATTCCCTTCAATGCTGCCTCATTAACGCTGGAAACAGCATTATAAATTTCAGGCATTAATTGAAAAGCAGTTGGAGTGAGCTTAATAAAGTATTCTCTGCGGTCTTTTTCATTCAGCACTTTGTGAACCATTTCCTTTTTAATAAGGTAATCGATCATCCTGACCATCGATACTTTATCAATTCTAAGTTGTTCACAAATATAGTGTTGTGTGCATGGGCGTTCGCTTTTATCAATCAGGATTAAAATAGAGTAATAGCGTTCGACTGCCAAATTTTCTAAAAGTTTAGTCAGTACCCCAAAATATTTTTTGGCAACAATGGCAAATGAACGTCCAAGAGGGAATGATAACTCTTCCAAAATAAAAATGCTTTATCAACGAAAATAGTTCATAGCACTAACAGTTAGCAGTACTAACTAACCAACATAAAAACTTACAATAACCATAACAAAGTCGACTAACTTATTATCTTTACCACTATGCAGTTAGATAACATTATAGAGTTTAAATATTCTGAAGAATTAAAGACAAAATTATCTGAATTTGGAACTGTAAAATCCTTTGAAGAAGGCACAGTTATTATTAATGAGAATGCATACATCAGATCTATTCCAATTGTTTTAAAAGGCAGCATCGGTGTTATGCGCACGGATGAAGATGGGAGAGAAATTCTGCTATATTATATAAAATCAGGTGAAAGTTGCATCATGTCTTTCCTCGGTGGTATACACCAGGATACCAGTAAAATAAAAGCTATCGCTGAAGAGGAAACTGAAATTCTCTTTATTCCAATCGACAAAGTAAATCTGTTGATTAAAGAATATCCACAATGGCTGGATTATATTTTCAGGCTCTATCATAAGCGTTTTGAGGAACTTCTCGGGGTTGTGAACGATGTTGCTTTTAAAAAAATGGATGAGCGTCTGCTTAATTTTCTGAATCGTAAAAGTGAATTGATAAAAAACAAAACCATTCATATTACCCACGAACAAATTGCAAATGAGCTTGGTACGGCCAGAGTAGTGGTTTCAAGATTGCTTAAACAATTAGAAGAAGAAGGGGTTGTAATAATGGGTAGGAATAAAATTTCTCTTGTGTAACATTGGTTACACTTTCCGTTTTTTT
Source organism: Chitinophagaceae bacterium (assembly GCA_041661485.1). Taxonomy (GTDB): domain Bacteria; phylum Bacteroidota; class Bacteroidia; order Chitinophagales; family Chitinophagaceae; genus Rurimicrobium. The sequence goes on along the minus strand of JBAZUJ010000008.1, from coordinate 53,852 downwards.
ATTGAATGACATTTGTGTTGTCATAATATTTTTCACAAACAAAAATGTCACATTTATGAATGCCAATATGGGAAGTGCGGATAGAGTTTTACGGATAATAGTAAGTATAATTATTGCTGCTCTTTATTTTTCCGGGCAGATTACCGGTACTACAGGAATTATTCTGCTGATTCTGGCAGTAATTTTTGTACTGACAAGCCTGGTTGGTTTTTGTCCGCTTTATAAACCATTTAATTTTTCTACTAAAAAGACCAAAAATTAGCTGATGAATAAATCGCTGCAAGAATTCCTGTGCACTTACAAGTTGATAATCACCGGAGCTGCTTTGGGTTCAATTTTCGGCTTCCTGTATTACTATTATATAGGTTGCAAAACTGGGGCATGCATGATTACATCAAAACCTTTGAACAGTACACTATATGGCGCTGTTTTGGGAGGATTACTTTTAAGTATTTTCAAAAAAAACAAATGAATAATAAACAAACGATTCCATATATGGTGGCGTCAATAATAGATGTCCGTAGCCCGGAAGAATACGCTGGAGGACATGTAGCAAATTCTATAAATATTCCATTGCAGGAAATTCCTAATCGCATGGAAGAATTAAAAATTATGAAAGCGCCTTTGATTTTATGTTGCGCATCCGGAAACCGGAGTGGACAGGCACAGCGTTTTTTAGCACAGTCAGGTCTTGATTGTGTAAATGGTGGTTCCTGGTTGGATGTAAATAATTTGATGGCAAATAAATAGAATTAAGAATGATTAACGGCTTAAAGAAACTATTAGGAATTAAACCAGCTGCAGATTTCTCTTCCTTAGTAAAAGATGGAGCAATTATTTTGGACGTGCGAAGTAAAGCAGAATATGCAAGTGGACATATAAAAGGTTCCATCAATATTTCTGTGGATCAATTGAGCAAAAATCTTGCCCAATTGAAAGACAAAAATAAAACCATAATTACCTGTTGCGCATCGGGAATGCGCAGTGCGTCAGCTAAAAGTCTTCTTAAATCCAATGGTTATAACAATGTTTATAATGGCGGTGGATGGAGCAACCTTCAAAGCAAATTATAGTGATGAAAGAAACATTATTAAAAGGCTGGAATTTGTTGAGATTTTTACGTTTGGGAATGGGAGCCATAATGGCTGCTCAGTTTTTTCATACAAACGATAAGTTATTAGGGTTTATAGCTGCACTGCTACTCTACCAGGCTCTTTTTAATAAAGGAAGCTGTGCAAACAATAAATGTACCCCAAGGCACAAAACCATATCTGTAAATAAAGGCGAAGAAATCAGTTTTGAAGAAATTAAATAATTAAAGAAAGAAAACAGAATGGAAGCACATTACTACAACGTTGACCTGAAATGGATGTCAGACAGAAAAGGATTGATCTTTTCACCCGAGTTAGAATCTAAAATTGAAGTCGCCACTCCACCACAATTTGCAAAAGGAATTGAAGGTTTATGGTCGCCGGAGCATTTGCTCACCGCTGCTGTAAACAGTTGTTTTATGACAACATTTTTGGCCATTGCTGAAAATTCAGGATTGGAGTTTATCAATTTTGAATGTAATGCCAAAGGAAAACTGGAACAAGTGGATGGGAAATTTTTAATGACTGAGATTCTTATCAACACCATTCTGAAGATAAAGAATGCTGCCGATGAAGAAAAAGCAATAAAAATCTTAAAAAAAGCTGAAGCTGCCTGCCTGATTTCAAATTCTATCAAATCAAAAGTAACTTTAGATATTCACATAAAATACTAAAGATATGTCAGCTAAATTTTCTGAAATAATCCAGAGTGACACACCAACTCTGGTAGATTTCTTTGCGGAATGGTGTGGACCATGCAAAATGATGAAACCTATACTGGAAGACTTAAAAAAGTCTGTAGGAGACAAAGCTATTATTTTAAAAATAGATGTCGACAAAAATCCTCAAATTGCGAGCCAATTACAAATACAGGGCGTACCTACCTTAATATTGTTCAGAAACGGGCAAATAAAATGGAGGCAATCCGGTGTTTTACAAGCCAGACAACTGGAACAAATTATTGCTCAACATTCTAATTAACTTCATGAAAAAAATATTCCTATTCAGTTTTTTTGCCGGAACACTTTTGCTGAACAGCTGTTCCAATGCACAATCCGGTAAAACAAACCTCACCGCAACAGAATTCGCCGGCAAATTAAAGGAGTCAGGAAACCCAACAATTCTGGACGTTCGTTCTCCGGAAGAATTTGCATCCGGGCATCTGGAAAATGCGACCAATATTGACTGGAACGGAGATGACTTCGAGAAAAATACGAGCGCTTTAAACAAGGATAAACCGATTTTTATCTATTGCCTCAGTGGCGGCAGAAGTGCGGAAGCCGCCAAAAAACTTCGTGAATCCGGATTTAAGGAAGTCTATGAAATGCAGGGCGGAATGATGAAATGGCGAAGTGCAAAACTGCCGGAATCTAATGACGATAGTCGTGTAATTGCCGAAGGGATGAGTAAAGAAAGTTATAACGCACTATTGAAATCTGACAAACTGGTATTGGTAGATTTTTATGCAGACTGGTGCGGTCCATGCAAAAAAATGAAACCGTCCATCGATGAAATTTCTACAGAAATGAAAGATAAAGTTCAGATCGTACGCATTAATGTTGATGAAAATAAAAACCTGGTCAGCGAACTGGGAATTGAATCGATTCCTGTCTTGAAGCTGTATAAAAATGAAACTATCGTTTGGGAAACAAATGGCTTTACAGACAAAAAGGAGATTGTAAGTCACCTTCAATAATTTGATAAAAAACAAAAAGAGCGGCGATAAAAATATCGCCGCTCTTTTTGTTGGTATAAACCGGGTAAGGTTATTGCATCACATTACCCATGCTTGCCTGTATTTTTGTAACCAATAGGTTTGCTTTGTCCTGTAATTCCTTACCGGTAGCAGGATCACCCAAAATATTCAAATTCTGACCCATCTGGTAAATCAGCGAAGCATCATCTCTGACAGCATTGACCTGCCCAGCTTTTTGATCTTCATTCAGGCTCAAAATCCAGTTAATATCATCTTCTGCATTTTTTGCAATTTTCAATGCCAGTTTTCTGCCTTTATCCAATGCTCCGGCTGTGGTGTAAGCACCAGCCATCATAAAGCTCAAACGGTCATATTGCATACTTTCTTCCGAGATATTTTCCATCACCTTATCCAGTATTTTGATCGCTTCTGCTTTGCGGCCACGAGCAGACAAATCATCAGCCACACGTGCAGCACCCATTCTGTAGGCAAAGAACATCAACCTGTTTTTCTCATCGAAATAAACATTTTTGCGTTGTGCATTACCCCATTGATAAACATTGGTGTAAAGGTCAATGCATTTTTCAAGATTGATGAAGCCCGGTTCACGGTTTGGAATACTCATTGTGAAACTATCGGTGTATTTGTAAGGCATTAATCTCAACACAACACCATCTGTACGCATATACTCACTCAGGTTGAGATAATTATCACCGGGTAAGCCACCGCCAAAGCAGATCGGGCGTTTCCATCCGTCTTTTGCAATACCGGCAATGATATTCATGATAGCAACCTGATCTTTTTGCAGATATTGTTTGTCCCATGTAAATTTCACATCAGTGCTTACTTTATTACTGTCAGCAGCGCTCAGCAATTTGTCTTTAATCAATTGCTCTTTGCTTGGCGTAGTAACGAAGAAGTTTTTCGTTGGCAGATAGTTCATTAAACCTTCACCAATTGCTTGCTTATTCTCCGGATTATCATCAGCCATGAATTTGCAAATCTCTTCAAGGTTGAAATATTTGTCTTTTGGAATTCTTGGATTCTCCAGGTAGTACATAATATTACTTCTGTCACCCAAATATTTATCCCTGCTCCAAAGCATTGGTACCGCATCGGCATCATTTACCTTGTAATTCAATTGCTCGATATACCAGTCGATACCTAAAAGGCTGGTATTAATTGTACGAACATCGGTACGGACACCTTCCACTTCCTGCAAATACCAAAGCGGGTAAGTATCATTATCGCCGAAAGTAAAGAGAATCGCGTTACTGTCGCAAGACATCAAGGCATTATAAGCAGTGGCACGTGCCAGTGTTTTTTCTGAACGATCATGGTCATCCCATTCTTCGCTGGCCATCAATGCCGGAACAGCAACAAGACACAAACCAATAGCGGCTACAGAAGCAACAGGGTCTTTTGTCATTTTGCGCAACCATTGTTGTACCATCAACACTCCTAATCCAATCCAGATTGCAAATGCGTAAGTAGAACCTGCAAATGCATAGTCACGCTCACGTGGCTGCAAAGGCGGCATATTCAAATAAATTCCAATGGCAATACCTGTAAAGAAGAACAAAAGGAACACAATAAAACCATTGCGTTTGTCGCGGTTGAATTGGTACACCAAACCTAAAACACCAAGGATAAACGGAAGCAGATACAATTCATTACGCGCTTTATTATCGCGGTAATTGTCAGGCATTTTGTCCATATCACCCACCTTCATTTTATCGTAAGGCTTGATACCGGTTATCCAGTTACCGTTTTTAGGTTCGCCCTGACCTTCCCAATCGTTCTGACGTCCGGAGTAGTTCCACATAAAGTATCTCCACCACATCCAGCCCATCTGGTAGTTGAAGAAAAATTTAAAGTTGTCGGCTGAAGTTGGATCTTCGTTATCAGTTAATCCCAGGTAGTCTTTATAAAACTGAGCGTGTTCGTTTTGGTTATATTCCCAGATACGAGGAAAAAAACGTGTTCTGTCGAAAACAGGATCTTGTTTTTTACCAACAATCACATATTCATCTTTGCCATTTTTTTTGCTGGCTGCATAAGTATCGCCTGTTTTTTCCATTCTTACCATCGGACTATTATAATCCGGACCGGTCAACAATGGTTGGGAACCAAATTGCTCACGACTGATATAGCTCAGCAAACGGTTGGCATCATCGGGATTGGTCATATCAATTGCTGTATCCGCTTTTGAACGAATAACCGGAACGATATAACAAGAATAACCGATGAAAATAAACATGATGCACAAAACGCCCGTATGTAACAAATAGTGACCTTTCTTTTTTGCATACATTAATAACCAGATAAGACCGGCAACAATCAGCAAAACGAAGAAAATTGCACCAACATTGAATGGCATGCCAAAAGAGTTGACAAACATTTTATCGAATGCAAAGGCAAGTTTTGGAATGCCCTGCAATACGCCGAACTGCACGAAAGCAAGGATAACAACGCTGACCATAAAGGCAATCAAAGTGCCAATTTTAGTAACGTTATATCTTCTGAAATAATAGATAATTCCAACAGCAGGAATAATCAGCAAGTTCAATAAGTGAATACCAACTGACAAACCAACCATATAGGCAATCAGCAATAACCATTTGTCAGAGTGTTTTTCGTCAGCAACAGCTTCCCATTTAAGCGCAGCCCAAAATGAAATGGCTGTTACAAAAGAGGAAGTGGCATAAACCTCAGCCTCAACGGCAGAAAACCAGAATGTATCGGAAAAAGTGTATGCCAAAGCACCAACAAAACCAGCTCCCATAATAAGTATAGTCTGATTTTTTTCCGGGTTCTCAACTTCACGTCCAACTAATAGTTTTTTGGCGAAGTAGGTAATCGTCCAGAACAGGAATAAAATCGTCAGCGCACTCACTACAGCCGAGAAGGCATTCATAGCGAAGGCTGCATGTTGTTTATCTACAAATATACCAAACATACGTTGGAGCATCATAAATAAGGGAGCTCCCGGCGAGTGACCAACTTCAAGTTTGTAAGCGCAGGAGAGAAACTCACCACAATCCCAGAAACTGACTGTCGGTTCCAGGGTCATTAAATAGACAATCAGGGCAATTGTTCCTGCCAACCAACCGGATAGGTTGTTGATTTTGCGATAATTCATTCAGTGATGTAATTTAATTTTAGATGTTGTGGCAACAAAAATAAAAAAATAAGGATACCAAAAGACAGTTCATACCAAAATGCGTAAATTTTAAAATCTGCATTATGTTATTACCGAAGCCCGGCAAACCATAATAGTACACTTAATTTACCTAAACGTTCAAAATAATAATAGTTTTTTCACAGCGACCGGATGAAAGGCAAGTCTGTTATTTCAGGATTTCGGTATATACTTCTTTTACTTCTGTTTCTTTCTCTTGAGCGCTCAATTCTTTAATGGTATCTCGCAACAGCTCATATTTTTTCAGCAGCGATGTGTTTTTCTTGTCCTTTGACAATTTCTTTTGTAAATCAGTTTTGATTTCATTGAGATAGATTGCATTATAGGCTCTTGAATTTTTATTTTCGATTTCTTTGATTTTTTGGCTTAACAGTTTAAGCATCATACGATAAGATGTCTCATTCTTTGTATTAATGGCAAAGGTGGCCAGGTCTGAAATAAAATGTGTTCTCTGATCTTCATCGTTTCTTTTGCCGGCATATTTTAACAGTAGGCTCGTATCAGCATCATTTGCTTTCACAGCCACAATTGCCCATGCTTTTTTGTCGAGATTTGTATTCGGTTTTCCGTTCAGGCTTTGTTTGGCAAGCTGATAAGCTGCAGAATCGTCGATATTTTTTAAGGCAAGCAGTGCATTTCCCGCAACAAGGTAAGAACTATCTTTCACCGATTCGAGAAGCAATTGCTTTTGATCTGTCATTTTCCATTTGCCTAAAATTTCCATTCCCGCAGCCCGAACTGCATTATTGCCATCCATTTTTGCGAGCATAACAACATCCTGCTTCCATTTTGTTCTTTGCGGTTCGCTGGAGATACCATTTAATTTATCCAATGCAGCCTCACGGATAGCAGCCGTTTTGTTGTTCAGGGCTTTGCTCAAAATACTTTGAACCTCCGTCTTATCCATATCTTTATTCTGAATACTCTCCACCGCCAACAGTTTGCTTACAAAATCATCGCATTGTTCAATCTGAACCTGCCAGTGCTTATACGCTTTATTCTCTTTTATTGTCCCTGGCAAAACGTGCGCCACATCGGGCACCACAACCGGCGCTACCCCATTTTTGTACTCATAAGTAAAGGACTCTTTGGCTTTGCGTAGCGTCCAGTCGACATTTACTTTTTCATTACCATAAAGCAAAACAGATTTTAAAGGCAGTTCATACACACCAATATTGTCATTTTGAACCTGCAGAACTGTAACAGTCAGCTTTTTCCCTGCATCATCATAATTATAGATGATATCCAGTTCAGGATGCCCGGCACGGTAATACCATTGATTGAAAAACCAATTCCAGTCTTTACCCGTGGCTTCTTCCACAGCCAGACGCCAATGTGTGGCTTCTGCCGACTGCAAGGCATTTTTCGTCAGGTAGATTTTCATTGCCTGATAAAATGCAGAATCGCCAACAAGATGATGCAGATAATGCAGGATTGCCCCGCCTTTCTGATAAGACACCCGGTCAAACATTTCTTCCTTATCGCGATAATGATGACGCACCAGCACAGGATCTGCAGCATAGTCTGTATAAGTTAGATATCTGTTCAAATCGCTCCAGGCCAGCTCGTCAGCATAAGACAATCCGTATTTATGTTTCCGCCACAAATATTCACCATAGGTAGCAAAGGATTCGTTGACCGTGAGGTTACTCCATGATTCTGCCGTTACATAATCGCCAAACCATTGATGAAATAATTCGTGCGACACCACATCTTCATGATTACCATCAGCATATTCACGCTTGTCCTGGTTCATAAATTCGCCAAACAAACTGGCGGAAGTATTTTCCATTGCACCGGACACATAGTCCCTCACGACAACCTGACTGTATTTGTTCCAGGGATAAAGAACGCCTGTTACGTTAGAGAAAAACTCAATCATCTCTGGCGTATATTGAAACATGGTTTTGGCATATTTACCATAAGCAGGCTCAACATAATAATTCACTTCTTTGTCTTTCCATTTATCTTTTGCAATGACAAATTCGCCGATTGCAAACATTATAGCATACACCTGAATCGGTTTATCCATTTTCCAGATATCAGTGCGCATCATTCCTTTTTCCATGCTCGAAATCATGGCGCCATTTCCCAAGGTTTTATACTGACCCGGAACAGTCAATTCCAGCTGCAGCGTTGTGCGCATATTCGGTTTATCTATTGTAGGCAACCAATGACTGTTGGATTCGGTTTCGCCCTGCGTCCAGATTTGGGCAGGTTTACCGGGAACTTTATTGTCGGTGTTGATAAAATACAAACCTCTGTCGTCGGTAATGGCGCTGCTGCCACCGGTTGCCTGCATATAAGGCATCGCAACATATTTAATGTAGAGCTTCAGCTGCTCTTCTTTCTTGTACGTTCTGTCCAGCTGAATTTTCAGTTGCAGGCTGTCATAAGTGTACTTTACAGGTTTATCATTGTGACCTACTGACACGCTTTCGATTTTCATTCCTTGAGCGTCCAGCACCAATGAATCGGTGGGGTAAAAATAAGGTTGCAACACCACCCATTCCTGGCCATTGGCGGTCTTTTCTTTATAATGAAAATTGAGTGCAACCCGCGTATGTATTATATTCCACGCCTTAGGAGCAGACGCTCTGAAGATATTCATCGGATTATTAAAAGCACTGATGGTAACGGTATCAATGTTTCTTGTAATTCCTTTATGCTTCGAGGATTTGCAGGAAAAAAATAAAGATGCTGCCAGCAAAATGCAGGTAAAAATTAGCTTCATAAATGTGATAAGGTGCTTTAAAAAACGCAAACTGCTTGCATTTTTTTGCAATGTGCCAAAAGTAAGGCAAATGTGGGATTGATGCGCAATGACAATATACGTCGATTGCCGGAATGATCACCCCCATTTCAATTGAAGATTGTAGCTTATATTTTTTTATTGTGCTTTATGATTCTAAATTGCAGGATAAGATTAATTATAACCTGAAAACACTTAATCAATCTGTAAACCACCTCCTTATGAAATTATTTTTACTGGGCTCATGTTTATTCATGAGTATCTTCACTTTTGGACAAAAGAAAACCAAGCGTGTTTTATTTCTCGGAAACAGCTTTACCTATGTCAATGATTTACCTGCTATGATTGCAGAGATGGCCAAATCTACAGGTGATTCATTAAGCTATGACAGCAACTTGCCAGGTGGTCATTCTATTGGAAATCATTCCCTGAACGCGGTATCTATCGACAAAATCAAGTTGGGTAACTGGGACTTTGTTGTTCTCCAGGGACAGAGTTATGAACTTGCAACGGAGACTCCCGAAGTTTATCCATTCCCTTATGCAAGAAAGCTGGATAGCCTGATCAATCTCTATAATGATTGTACTGAAACAGTTTTTTATATGACCTGGGGACTTAAAAATGGTGATCCATCTTCCTGCCCTACCGTTCCGTTTTTATGCACTTATGAAAAAATGGATAGTATCATCCATTCAAATTATAGGAGAATGAGCGATTCCAATGATGCTATTGTCTCACCTGTTGGTGCAGTTTGGAGAAGTATACGTAAAACGAATCCGTTGATTGAATTATACCAGGCTGATGAAAGCCACCCTTCGCTTGCAGGAACTTACGCTGCCGCCTGCTGTTTTTATGCAAGCTTATACCGAAAAAATCCTGCATTGATTACTTATAATCCCGGTTTACCGTCAGCAGATGCTACCATTATCAGAAATGTCGCCAAACTGGTTGTTTATGACAGCCTCCTGCATTGGCATATCGGAGCGTATGATGATGTAATAAAACCGGGATGTATTCCAACCGGTATTGATAATATCGATGAACCGCTTACATTAAGTCTTTCTCCTAATCCTGTAAGTGATATTCTGCAGATCAACTGCTCAAATCAAACTAAAAAGGAAACACTTCAGGTCTTCAATTGCTTGGGTTCAGTAATAATGGAACTGGAAATATCCGGAAATGCCTTGCTGAATGTGCAGGAGCTGAACAATGGGGTTTACTTTTTGCGTTTCAAAAACAACGACACTGAAGTGTATAAATTTTTGAAAAATTAAACCCGGAAAGACACTTGCAAATATTGTTTTTAACTGTGCTTCAGCTTCCTCGAAAAAGAAATCTGCTGGAAAAGCTGGGGCAAAATTTCATTCAGATCGTAGGATAATTTTACCAGAAAAAGCAAGGCAATTCCCGTTCTCAAATCCTGCAACAATTGCAGATTGGGATAATAATAAACGGATGCCAGCAACACCAACAGATAAACAGATGCCAGCGAGCTCAGGATAAAAATAGATTGCAGGCTGATGGCAAGCTGGCTTTTTTGTGGTGCAGGCTCAATTTTGGCCATGATGTTTTGCTCCAGAAAATCAGGCACGTCATTGCAGACCTGTGTTTGCAACAGCTCTTTGAAACCATCCTGTGTGTTCGAATTCATCATGATACCGCTAAGTTACTGTGTTCAAATTGTACTTTAAAATTTTTCCTGGCCCGGTGCAGCAACACTTTAACATTCGCTTCGCTGTAGCCCAGCACAGCTGCCACTTCCTTCACCGACAATTCTTCTATATAAAAAAGATTCAGCACCACACTTTCTTTTTCATTCAGCGTAGCCATCACCTTGGCCACTTGTTCCCTGGTTTCTTTTTGCTGCAATAAGGACGAACCATCAATGGTTATGGATGCATTATTATTTTCAGAAGAATCAAATTCTTCCCACTTATAAGACTTTTCCTTCTTCTGTATCCGGATGGATTCATTAAAAACTATGCGCAGCAACCAGGTCTTGAAACTACTTTCAAATTTGAAGGTGTGGATATATTTGTAAGCCGAAATAAAACTATTCTGCACCGCTTCTTCCGCATTGGCCTGATGCCTGCAGATACTGATGGCCAGCTGCCATGCCGACGTAGCATACAGGCGATACAGGTACCGGAAGGATGCTGTATCGCCTTTTATTATTTTATGTATCAGTGTAGTTTCGTCCAATGCGGATGACTTAGTTTTTGTTGATTGAACCAACGCCCTGCGACTGCGAATTGGTCACTTTAGCCTCGCCATAATAATCGATAGAACCAATACCCTGATTGGTCATATCCAGGGTTTCGCTGGCGTGCACGGTGATGGAACCAATACCCTGGTTGCTCACTTTGGCACGTTTCAGCATCAGTTTATCTGCTTCAATACTACCCGTACCTTCATTCGTAATAAGTGCATCTTCGGCATTACCTTTCAGGTCGATACTGCCTACTCCGCCATTCGACACTTCAATGTTTCTGGCCTGCAATATAAATTCCATGCTACCCACCCCATCATTGCTCAGTTTTATCTGATCGTGGACCAAAGGACTGGCACTGCTGATAGAGCCTACCCCTTCCTGCACAATATGATTGATGTTGCGGGTGTAAATTTTCACTACAATGCGTTCTGATTTCCGGCGAAACAAGCGGCCACCATCATTTTTGAAATCGATATTGAGGCTGCTGTCTTTCACAGTGCTTTCATTTTCCACCTCTTCTTTATCATAATAAAAAACAACCCTTTCATTATCATCCGGGATAAGTTCAATATCGCAGGAACCGTTTGCGTTCAATTGTTTCACACCGGTGATGCTGAACGAATCCAGCGGTTTGCTGTTAGGCGGTCCCCAATGCGTGTCGCCAAATCTGATGTGCAACCTGTCTTTGGCCCTTGTGGCCAGAAAAAATACTGCAAGCGACAAGGCTATCAGACCTATTCCGTATACGAGTTTACTGTTGTTCATTGTTGAGGTTTGATTTTTTGTTAGCGCTTACAGCAATAAAAATGTTGGAAAGACCGAGGAAAAACAAAATAGAGCCGATAATACAAAACGGCATATGCAATTTTGTGCCCTCGTGGATGAAGTAGCCCACAATCAACCCTAAGGCAATGGCTATCATATTCAGCCCGCGGTGCATTGGATTGCGGCCGTTTCTGAAACTTTCAATACTCTCACCCATCGGCGGTGGAGTCAACCCTTTTTCAATCATCAGCCTGCGTTCTTCCATCACACGCTTTTTTTGCTGATTGTAAAAATAAATGGCCATAATAGGCACCATAAAGGTGAAGAAGATGGCAAAAAACGGGATGAATTCGTCCGGTTGTGCGCTTAATAATGTGTACATAATTTTTTGTGGTTTTATAGTTAGAGTAGCTGTGGAAAGAAAAGGTTACAAAAAATGTCTGATTTTTGATTTCGGATTTTTAATCGCTACCGCTCATCAGTCAATTTCCTTGTGCGTCACACCCAGTTTCAGGTCTACTTTGCTGATAAATTTATTTTCGAATAAAGCGGTAATCCGTTTTTTGAGCAGGGGTTTCAAATTCGTGACGTCACCATCCGCTGCAGTTCCGCCATTTCCTTTCAGGTCAAATGCAGAGATAATGTCCAATCGGGAGCCGGCATCCGTAGCCGGAATGGTTTTGGCAGTACAATAGCGAAAAGTGTAATAGTAAAAATTCGTGTCCAGGAATATCTTCATCGAAATAAACAGTTCCCGGCTGTTATAATATTCCGGCAACAATTCACCCAAATCTTTGTTGGCAGAAGTGGTTATGACTTCCCGGGTACTGTCGATGTGAAGCTGCTTGTTTTCAGCAATCACTTCCCGGATAGCTTTATCGAGCCGGTCTATCGTTACCGGAAATTCATATATTTTAATAACATTATCTTTTTTCCTGCAGCCCGGCAAAACCGAAACGGCAATACAAATAAGGCAAATCATTATTTTTTTCATCGATGAGGATTTGGTTTTAACAGGGATTAAAAATAGGTAATGATATCCGCAAAGTTATTTCTGGTTTATCGTTCCTATACTCCGTAGAAGTTGTCTAAGATATTGCATAAACAAAAAATACATAATATAATTATTAAATAAAATAATGTCAAAGTTATTTAGCATTGAAATGTAAGGGATAATTATTTCCGTGCTAAGCATGAGCGTGGTGGAGCAGGCCTATGAGCGTGCACGAGCTATATGCTGATATAGCAGGAGCTATATTCTGGTATAGCAGGAGCTATATGTTGGTATAGCTCCGGGCAATAAAAAGGGGCGGTTTTCGTTATATAAAAAATAATTTTATGAAAAACCTGAAAACACTCTCCATTTTATTATTGTCTGTTGGATTCCTTGGTCTTGGGTCCTGCAAAAAATCATCCTGCTACAGCGAGGCGCTTTATCAGGCCAACAAAGATAACTTTTGCACAGCTGATTGCCCGGGAGTAAAAGGCTGCGATGGCAAAACCTATTGCAACGCCTGCGTAGCCGCCCAAAAAGGAATTAGTGTGAAGTAATTTTCAGAAAGTATATTTTCCGGGATTTAAGGAACAGCCTTATCAATTTCGTCTTGTTACTAAAGAGTGTTTCGATTTACAGAATTAAAGTATTTTTGAATCTAAATAAGTAGAATGGCAAATTACAAGCACAAGAATCAGGAAGTTAGTTTCAAAGGCCTGCTGTCGAATATCAACGCTTCTCAGTTTTTCCCGAATTTCGCACCTGGAGTAAAGAACTATCCTGCAAAACTATCCGGAAACAGTGGCCACAATTGGAATCCTTATTTCTCTCCTGATGATATTCATCATATTATTCAAGGTTTAAAAAAATTAACGGAGGCATTTACTGTGTACCAAAATGAGCCTCAATGTATATTACCTAAAAAGAAGTAACCTACAACAGATGAAGTAACTTGAGGATATACTATGTTGCAATTTTTAATTTATATAATTATGTTTGTAACAAATCTATCCTATGAAAAAAATCCTGATTATCATTCCCGAAAATCCGGAGCAAACGTTTTTAATAAAGTTTTTCAACCAGAATCTTTCCATGCGATTTTTTCGAACTATTTCCGCTTTCCTGATTTTTATTTTCCTGCCAAAACTTGTTTTTGCCGACCAACTGGACGGAACTTCAGGTATGGGAGAGTTATTCTTCGGTTTAGGTGTCGTTTTATAGGCACCATCTGTGGTTTTTTTTATGCCTGGAAATATGATCAAAGACTGCATTTATGTATCTCTTTCTCTATTGCTTATACTGATGTTTTAAAAGAAATTTTATCTTTTGGGAAACTAATATGGTCGCTTCTTTTGTCTTAAAAAAATACCCCCGCATTCGCAGGGGTATTTTTCAATCTTATTTTTCAATTATCAATTAAAACCTATTTCGCTTTCAGTGCTTCGCGGATTTTTGCTTCCACTTCGGCAGCTACTTCAGGGTTGTCATTCAGGAATGATTTTACTGCATCACGGCCTTGTCCGATTTTGGTATCGCCGTAGCTGAACCATGAACCGCTTTTATTGAGGATAGAAAGCTCTACACCCATATCGATGATTTCGCCCACTTTGCTGATTCCTTCACCAAACACAAGGTCGAACTCTACCTGGCGGAACGGAGGAGAAACTTTGTTTTTCACCACTTTCACACGGGTACGGTTACCTGTCGCTACGTCGCCATCTTTAATCTGGCTCACACGACGGATATCCAGACGAACTGACGCGTAGAATTTCAAGGCATTACCACCGGTAGTTGTTTCGGGGTTACCGAACATTACACCGATTTTTTCGCGCAACTGGTTGATGAAAATACAGCAACATCCGGTACGGGAAATGGTCGCTGTCAGTTTACGAAGCGCCTGGCTCATCAATCGGGCATGCAATCCCATCTTGCTGTCACCCATTTCACCTTCAAGCTCGCTCTTAGGCACCAATGCTGCCACAGAGTCAATCACCACCACATCTACCGCGCCCGAAGAAATCAAACGGTCAGCGATTTCAAGTGCCTGCTCACCATAATCTGGCTGAGAGATAATCAGGTTGTCCACGTCCACACCCAGTTTGCGGGCATATCCTGTGTCGAAAGCATGTTCCGCATCGATAATTGCACAGATACCACCTTTCTTTTGTGCTTCTGCAATCGTGTGGATGGCAATTGTTGTTTTACCCGAAGATTCCGGGCCATAAATTTCAATTACCCTTCCGCGAGGCAAACCACCCACGCCCAATGCAACGTCCAGACCCAGAGAACCTGTACTGATCACATCAATCGTTTCGTTTTGCTTGTCGCCAAGCAGCATTACCGAACCTTTACCGAAATCTTTTTCAATTTTGTCCAGCGCTAATTTTAATACTTTTTGTTTGTCGTCTGCTACTGCTGCTGCCATTTTTTATCTATTTAAATTTTTATTGTTTACGTATTTTTCTATCTCCAAAATTAGGGAATTGAGGTATCATTTTCAGGGAAATCTTTGATTGTTTTAGTATCAATTTTGCACCATAAATTACTTTTATTTATAGTTGAAAAATATGCCAATTGAGGAGTTCGGAGGGCTTATTTGTAGATGGCAATTTCGACGCTTCCATCGGCTTTTTTCATCGCCCGGTACATTCCGGAACTATTAAACGGCATCTCAATATTCCCCTGTTTGTCAATCGCCACCAGTCCGCCTTCTCCACCGATTGCCACAAGTTTCTCCATCACAACCTTCTGGCAGGCTTCGTTCAGGCTGAGTCCTTTGTATTCCATCAGGCAGGCAATATCATAAGCCACTACGCTCCGGATAAACAGTTCGCCATGGCCGGTGCAACTGATAGCACATGTTTGATTATCCGCCCAGGTACCGGCACCTATCAGGGGGCTGTCGCCTACCCTTCCGTATTTTTTGTTGGTCATGCCACCGGTGGAAGTTGCTGCAGCAAGATTACCATATTGATCCAGGGCCACAGCACCTACCGTTCCCATTTTCTTTTCGGAATGGTCGAGTTGCACACTGCCTTCTTTCAGGGCTTCCTGCCATTGCTCGTAGCGAAACTGGTTGAAAAAATAATCTTCGTTTTCCAGGGGCAGCTTTTGTTCGGCTGCAAATTTATCTGCACCGGCACCCGACAACAATACATGTTCAGTCCGTTCCATCACAGCACGTGCCACCTGCACCGGGTTTTTGGATGTGGTAATACCAGCCACGGCACCTGCCATTTTATCTTTACCATTCATAATGGCCGCATCCATTTCATGTCCGCCGGCATTGTTGAACACTGCACCTTTCCCTGCATTGAATAAAGGACAATCTTCCAGCGACTTTACAGCAGCTTCAACAGCGTCGAGACTGGAACCTCCATCTTGTAAAACGGTATAACCTATTTCCAGAGCCGTTTTCAGTCCTTCGGTGTAGGCTGCATGTTTTTCAGGTGTCATCGTGTCCGGAGATATCGTTCCTGCACCACCGTGAATGGCAATTGCTATATTTTGTGTCATCTGTTTGCTTGTTTCGGGTTAAAATTAAGGCGTCTGTCCAATTGTTTTCCGTTGAAAAAATACAAAACCATTCTTTTCGTATAATACCTTCAGATTGGAATTTCCACGATAGTGCCCCGCATCCTGAATTTTGCACACGAAGAATGTGGGCTTGTCAACAGACCCGTCAATCAACCATGTTTTGTCGTAATATTTTTTGTTGGCTACTGGTTGTTTTTGGGTGTAGAACAGATAGGCATAACTATGAAAACCCAGTACCTGCACATACACATCCTGTCCTTTTTTACTTTTATAAAACTCGATAGCCGCCCGTTGGGAGTAGCCTTCAATCTTGGGAACAAAATGCAGCATCGTCACCTGTATCATCACTACCTGCACGATAGCCATGATGAACATTCCCTTTTTAAAATCTTTGCGCAGCAACAAAACACAAATCCAGACAGCCGCGAGATAGAGCAGTCCAAACAAGCTTTCAGCAAGGCTCCAGGGTACATCGGCCTGCAGGTTGCCAACGGCAAAAGGATCTTTGATATAAGGAATAAGATTTGTTTTGTAAACACCAACGAAAGGCAAAGCTGTCAATAAAATTCCCCAGACAGAACCCACAAACAACAATAAAACAACAACTATTTTCTTCAGTTTAATCTGCTGTTCTGCCAATCGATACAATTGAATTGCAGCCAGAAAAGTAAGCGGGTAATAACACAGCGAAGAGTAATGGACAATCTTTGTTTTGACAATGGAAAACAAAATCAATACTACCCAAAACAAAATCCACATCCAGCGGCTGAACTCGTAAGAAGTGCTGCGGATACTGTTTCGGTTCTTATTGTATTGAAATAAAAACAAGGAAGCCGGAAAGCAACCAATCAACAAAACAATAGGATGATAATACCATGGCTCGGCATGGTCGGCTATGTTTTGCGAAAAAAGGCCTGCCTGGTAAGAGATGAATTCCTTGAGGAAAGTGGAACCATTTTGAGCTAATTCCACCCCAAACCAAACGGAGGTGACCCCCAAAGAAAGGATGGCTATCAGCACCAGATGCAACCAGTAATAACCCTTCAGTCCACGGTTGATAATGATATAAACACCAAAGCTCAGCACGGAAACAAGAATGGCAACCGGCCCCTTGGTTAGCACTGCCAAGCCGATAAAGAGTCCAGCCAGTAAAATATGTAATCCCTTGCGCGCGTCCGCTTTCAGGCGGTAGACTTGGTAGAAAGCCAGAAAAATAAACAGGTTGAATATCGGGTCGATGATCCCGGTCTTGAAGTAGAAATGAGGGAGCCAGGTGCCTGCATATAATATCACCCACCAGAAAGCCATCTTTTCGTTCACCACTTTTTTACCGATATAAAACAAAGCCAGCAGTGTGGCCATTCCGGCAAGGGCGTTCGGGAAACGGGCGGCAAATTCATTGATGCCAAACAATTTCATGCTCAGCACCTGCAACCAGATAAACAAAGGAGGCTTTTCATAAAATGGCTGAAAATCGATTTGCATGCGCAGGTAATCTTTGCTTACCATCATTTCGCGCGCGCATTCGGCAAAATTAATCTCGTCCCAGTCGAACAAATGAACCTGACCCAGAAACGGGACAAAGAGGATAAGCGAAAGGATAGCTATTTGAACATATCTTAAAGAAGAATGCATGGTCTATTCGTTTTGAAGTAAAAAATCAGCCTTCTGCTGTTTTCGGTACCTGATATAATAAATCAGGACACAAATCATAAATGATACTACCGTACCAATAATAGAACCCACATACACATCGGCAAAAAAATGAGCGGCGAGGTACACTCTGGAATATCCGGTAGCCAGTGCAAAAAAGAACAGGAATAAACCCCAGGCACGATGCCGGGATGGTAAAACACAGGCCAGCATACAGAAAAAACTGAAAGCACCGGTGGTGTGTCCTGAAGGAAAACTATTGTTGTGCAAAAGGGCCCAGCTCTTGAGGTGATGCACCCAGGGCTGATTTTCATAAACAACCATGGGTCGGGATGCACCGATCTGGTATTTAATCAGCTGCGTGAGCAAGGATGGAATAAGACAGCACAAAATTGCGGCGAAAAAAAACCAGGGGTTACGAAAGGGTTTGAAGTAAAAAAGAATCAGGCCAATAATCACCAGAGTAAAACCTTCGCCCAGACGCGTAATCCAAACCATTACAACATCAGAAAATGGATGATAATGCAGATTGATAAAAGAGAACAAAGTGCGGGTATCGAATTGCCACAATAAAAAACCACCCGCAATGCACCAGAGCAAAAAGGGAATAAAAAAATACGGGTTAAACTGCTTTCTTATAACGGTCTTCAAACTTTGGTTTTACTTTTAATAAAATAGCGGAACAGTTTTTCAATATTATTGGTATACCATTCTTTACTGAATAATTTGGAGTCGTTGCGCGCCTGCCGGATAAAGAAAAAGGCAAATGGCAGCAACATCAGGGAAGACATCCACATCCCGAAGTAAGGCGGTACTTCTCCGGAACTGGATAATGTCTCCCCGGTTTTGGAAGTGATAAAATACAAAACGAAGAAAATAACCGCAATAATCAGTGGCAGGCCAATACCACCTTTGCGAATAATAGCTCCCAAAGGTGCCCCAATCAGATAAAGCAGCAAACAAGCAAAGGACAAAGAGAATTTACGGTGCCACTCTATCAGGTAATTGACGAGCTGATCTTCATAAATCTCAAATGTTTTGGCCGTAACATCGGTGTACAATTTAGCACTCCGGGCTTGCGATTCTGCCATTTCGGTCACTTGCTGGCGTAGAGAATCCGGAATCTGGCTGAGAAAATTACCGGCATATACTTTCGGCGCTTTGACAACAGCTATTTTCTTTGCCATGTCTTTGGAATAGTCCGACTTGATGCTGAGGTAATTTTTCAATTCATATGAGTAACGTTCTGCTTCGCGGGGTTTGCTTCTTTTTACACTGTCAATCTGCGTATTCAGTTGCGAAATATTCATCATCGTTTGTCCGCCACGCATCGAGTTTTCATCTGTCTTTTTTACTTTGGTAAAGGCAGACATATCAAATACCTTATCGTATTGTTTGAATTTCATCCTTATCTGCGAATGACTGTTGGGGCCGCCCCGACCGTTCACCGCTTCTTCATAACGCCATCCGTCACGCAGCCTGAAAATCAAATATCGTTTATCTTCTGAGGGAATCATTTCTCCTGCGTCGGCCAACACCAGCTTATCATTGCCCACGCCTGCCGAGTTATCATAAATGATAATGTTTTTAATTGTTTTGCCGTCTTTGCTCTTGCTGCCAACGCGGATGGCATAGCCATTAATCTCAGTATTAAACTGTCCTTCGCGGATACTGAGGGTCAGTTTGGAATTGCGCAGGTCGTACAATAAAGTGTAGGCCTTCAGGTTGGCCACCGGGATAATATTATTACTGAAAAAGAAAGCCATTCCGCTGATCAGCATCATCACAATAAACAAGGGCCGCATAATACGCAGCAGGGAAACGCCTGAAGACTTGATGGCAACCAGTTCATAATTCTCCCCCATGTTGCCAAACGTCATAATAGAAGCCAGCAAAACCGCTAATGGCAAGGCAAGCGGTACCAGTGTGGCAGACATGTAAAAGAGTAATTGCAGGATGAGTCCGACCCCAAAACCCTTCCCGATCAGCTCGTCCATATACAGCCAGAAAAACTGCATAGCCAGCACAAACAGCATCACAAAAAAGGTGACAATGAATGGTCCGATGAAACTGCGTGTGATAAGTATGTCTAATTTCTTGAACAAGAAGGGAAAATTTTGCACAAACCTACTTAATTTGAGCCTGAAAACAGTCATAAATTCATTGGTAAGCTTACCTTCGCTGCCCGATATGCAAGTCAAACAAATACTCACATTGCTGCAAAAAGATGCCACCATCGAATGGAGACAAAAACATACCCTGTTTGGCGTGTTGCTCTATGTGGGTTCCACCGTGTTTGCCGTATTTATGATGAACGGGCAACCGGAACCTAAAGTGTGGAACGCCTTATTCTGGCTCATCCAACTTTTTGTAACCGTCAATTCTGTAGCCAAAAGCTTTTTACAAGAGTCGCAGGCACGGTACCGTTATTATTTCAGCATCGTTTCGCCGGGTGTTTTTATGGCAGCCAAACTGATTTACAACCTTGCGCTGCAATTGCTCATCAGTCTGCTCAGTCTTTTATTATTTTCGGTAATGCTGGGCAATCCGCTGGAGCAAACCGGTTTATTTCTGTTGGTGACACTTCTGGGTGGAATGGCCTTATCCAGTGTATTTACCTTTCTGTCTGCTATTGCTGCGAAGGCCAATCAGAATGCAGCATTGATGGCCGTATTGGGTTTCCCGATTATCACACCGGTGCTGATGATACTGAGCAAACTGGCTACAAAAGCCATTATGCCCATCTACCAGGCAGGCTGGGCTCAGCTGGCACTGGTGCTTTGTATGCTCATTGTACTGGTGATTATTCTCAGCCTTATCCTGTTTCCGTTTTTGTGGAAAGAGTAATTCACCTGCTGTAATACCTTAAAAATCTTCCGGACACTTTGATGGGAAATTAAAATGAGTAAATTTGTGAGCGCCACAATCAAAGGGCGTATTTCAAGCATTACACTAATCATTTTAACTACACAAAAGCTTATGAAAAAACTGTTATTCTTTTCCTTTAGCATTTTGATGCTGAATGTTTTTCCGCTTGCTGCGCAAAACGATAACCAGGGTGACCTCCGCGAAAAATCCCTGCGTTTCTTTGTCAACAGCATCGATTTCCTGTCCAAAAAAGGAGACAATATCCTTCCGGCCTTCAAAAAGAACCACAACAAACGCATCATTTACCGCTACAGCAATAAAAATATCGACCTGGTAAATACCCTTTATTACACCCAAAAAGCCAACCCCGACTGGAAAGAAGATGCCGACCGTGTGATGGCCGTTTCCAAAAATTTTCATCCTAAATATGAAGTGGTACAAATCAGCGACCCTGCGCAGGACGTGAAAAAAGCAGAATTTGACCTGAATGCTGTAGTGTCCAACGAGCTGCAGGATGGCGAATTTCGCTATGTGATTATTTCTTATAAATCTGTAGGCAGCATGGATATGTTTTACACCGGTGAAATCATGTGTAAATATGATGCCAAAGGCAATCTGGTAAAATACAGTTCTATAGAAAAATAAGGCTTTCCCCTCCGATATATTGATTTAAGTACAAAAGCCACAGCAATTGCTGTGGTTTTTTGGTTTGAAGCGGGTCGGGAGTTGCCGAAAGGTCGTTTCTGTCTGTTTGAAAGTGTCGGGAGTTTCCGATTGGTTCATGCACCCATATACGGCTTTTGGGTAGTATAATGTCGGTTATTTCCTGATTTCAATTCTCTCCCGGCTAATAACGGTAGTCACCAACATAAAAAATACCCGCCGCAAAACATATTTGCGGCGGGTAAACCTATCTATTCAATTCTTTAGAACTATTTATTGAAGCGGCTGCTCACAACCATTTCTTTGCTGCCAGGAGTGTATTTGTAGAAACCTTCACCGGATTTTACACCCAGGTAACCTGCCTGCACCATATTGGCCAGCAAGGTTGCCGGAGCATATTTTTGATTACCGAAGCCCATATGCAGCACATTCATAATGCTAAAACATGTGTCCAGACCAATGAAATCTGCCAGTTGCAATGGGCCCATCGGGTGCGCCATACCCAGTTTCATTATCGTATCAATGTCTTCAATACCGGCAACACCTTCCTGCAAAGCAAGAATAGCTTCGTTGATCAAAGGCATCAGGATACGGTTGGAAATAAAGCCCGGGAAATCGTTCACCACGCAAGGCACTTTGCCAATGTGGGTAGTCAGTTCGCGGATGATGTCAGTTGTTTCTTTGTCTGTAGCATAACCATTGATGATCTCAACCAATTTCATCACTGGCACAGGGTTCATAAAGTGCATACCAATTACTTTACCCGGACGTTTGGTGTGGGAAGCAATGCGTGTAAGCGAGATAGAAGAAGTGTTGGAAGCAAGAATCGTTTTGGCAGGTGATAATTCATCCAGTTGCTGAAAAATTTTCATTTTCAGGTCGATGTTTTCTGTTGCAGCTTCAACTACCAGATCAGCATCTGCTACAGCAGCAGCCATATCTGTAAAGGTGGTGATGTTGGCGATTGCCGTTTCTTTAGCACCTTCAGTCATCGTACCTTTTGCAATCTGGCGATCCATATTTTTACCAATCGTCACAAGGGCTTTGTCCATTGCGGCCTGATTGATGTCCATCATGCTCACTTTAAATCCTGCCTGTGCAAACACGTGACAGATACCATTACCCATAGTGCCGGAGCCAACAACGGTAATGTTTTTAATGTTTTGAATCATTATGCTTGTTTAACTTTTTAAGAAATAATTAAATTTTGAATGGCGCAAATGTATGTTTTGCCATTTAGAAATAAAAAAAAGCGATAGAAATATTTCTATCGCTTTTTTGAATGTGGTTACAATACAAAGGTTATGCTTCTGTTTGTTCTTCAGTTGCTTCGTTTGTTGTTGTTTCTTCTTCAGTAGCCGGAGCTTCTTCGGGTGCTTCTGCTGCAACAGCTGCTGCAACTTTAGCTGCGTTTTTCTCTTCAACCATACGAACTGATTCAGAAGAAATAGCGTGGCGTTTTTCCGCTTTGTGTTTGCGGTGCGCTTCCTGACGGTTAGCAACAACAGCTTCGTGTTCTGCGTTCCATTTTTCAAATTTTTCCTGTACTGCGCTTTCGTCAAAAAGACCTAAAGCTGCACCACGTTTAAGGTGACGCAAGTACAATACTCCTTTGTAGGAAAGAATATTACGACAAGTGTTGGTCGGCTCAGCACCGTTTTCCAACCAGTACAATGAACGCTCGCGATCAAGGAATACAGTTGCGGGAACTGTCAATGGATTGTAAGTACCCAGCTTTTCGATGAATTTACCATCACGGGGAGAAGTACTTGTTGCTGCTACGATGAAGTAGAATGGTCTTTTTTTAGACCCATGGCGCTGTAAGCGGATTTTAACTGACATAATAGAAATTATTTAGTTAGTGTGAAAAATGATTTAAGGAGCGCAAATGTAGGAATATTATGGTATTAAGCCCAAAATTTATTTTAAAAACAAAACGCATGGATTAACTTGCCCTTCATTTCAAACTTAACAGCAGCGGATGAATATTGCAATCATAAACGGCCCCAACCTCAATTTGCTCGGCACCCGCGAGCCCGACATCTATGGTAACACTGATTTTGGCACCTATTTTGAGCACTTGAGTACCAAATATTCCAGCATACAATTGCATTATTTTCAGAGCAATGTGGAAGGTGAACTGATCAATTACCTGCACGAATGTTTTAACAAAAACTTTGATGGCATCATCCTGAATGCAGGCGCTTATACGCATACGAGTATTGCTATTGCTGACGCGCTGTCGGCTATTCAAATCCCTGCTGTTGAAGTGCATATTTCAAACATCATGGCGCGCGAAGAATTTCGAAAAACATCATTTATAGCTTCCAAATGTGTGGGCAGTATTTCCGGTCTTGGCCTTACAGGTTATGAGCTCGCACTTCAATATTTTATCCAAAAAGCGAATTAATGAGTACCCGAAAAGACATTTTGTTCCTGCTGCCCTACCCTTTGCACCGTGCCCCTTCGCAACGTTTCAGGGTCGAAAATCTGCTTTTTCTATTGGATGAGTCGGGAAAAACGTACGATTTGGCACCTTTTATGACAGAATCAGTCTGGAAAATACTGTACCAAAACGGAGGAATAGTTCAAAAAGCACTGGGAATCACGAAAAGTTATCTCAAAAGATGGGCACAGGTTTTGTTTACTGCCCATCGCTATGATGTGATTTTTATTCACCGGGAAGCTGCACCACTTGGGCCGCCAATTGTGGAATGGTATTTAAAAAAAGTATTGGGGAAAAAGTTTATTTACGATTACGATGATGCTATCTGGATACCAAATACATCTGCGCAGAACAAAATTGCAAGCTTGATAAAAGCCTTCTGGAAAGTGAAATATATTTGCAAATGGTCATATAAAATATCCGGTGGGAATGACTTTCTCTGTGATTTTGCCAGACAATCCGGAGCACAAAAGATCAATCGTATTCCGACGGTTGTCAATACTGACACGCGCTACAACCAACTGAAACAACATCAATCCGGCAATATTACCATTGGCTGGACGGGAAGTCATTCGACGCTGAAGTTTCTGGATGAACTGATGCCGGTTTTGCAACGTTTACAAAAGGAATATGATTTCACTTTTGTGGTGATTGCTGATAAGAAACCGGAATTGCCGTTGGAAAAATGGACTTTCCTTCCCTGGAACGAACAAACTGAAATCAGCGATTTACTACAGATTGATATTGGTGTAATGCCGTTGAAAAACGACGCCTGGAGTGAAGGGAAATGTGGCTTCAAGCTGATTCAGTATTTGTCACTGGGTATACCAGCTGTTGCTAATTCAGTGGGTGTCAACAAATTGATTGTTGAAGATGGCGTAAATGGTTTTATCGCAGATGACGACCAAAGCTGGGGAAAATCACTCCGGCTGTTGCTGGAAGATGAATCTCTGAGAAGCAAATTCGGGGCTGCAGGAAGAAAAAAAATGGTAGACGAATATAGTATTGCTTCAATAAAACAAAGTTTCCTCCGCTTATTCGAATAAGCCTATTTGCTAAACCTCATTTTGTAAATTCTGAAAAAGAATTTGGATATTGCAATTGGCATAAAGGTCAAAAATTTCACTACCCCGGTGGCAAAACGACGATAATCTTTGACCACCACCAGGCGCTCTCTGCATTGCAATCTTTTGCCGGATACCAAATAATAAATTGCTGCGCCGAGGTACTTCTTATTGACATATGACGGATAAACTTTATCCAGTTTATGCTGCTTTACAAAATCAATTGAGATGTCCTGTTGCAAGGCAAATTTCAAAGAGTTTTTAATGAAATTCTTATAGGAAGTCAATCGGAAAGGAGCATCAGCATTCACTTTTACAATGTGAAAATTGAAAGTAGGAATATGAAATTTTGAAGAAATCAGCAACCAGGTAAGATGTTCGCAACCTACGCCTACGATTTCAGGATAATCCAGGTAACGCAAGTTGTTATCAATAAAAACTTTTCTTTGAATAATGGGTGTGAAGTCTCCCTGCAATGTTTCATCCATTATTTCACTTGCGCTGATCAATTGGTAATCGGCCGGAATTTTACCATTTGAAGTGGCAAAGAAAAAAACAG
The DNA here is from genome assembly GCA_041661485.1 of Chitinophagaceae bacterium. Lineage (GTDB taxonomy): Bacteria > Bacteroidota > Bacteroidia > Chitinophagales > Chitinophagaceae > Rurimicrobium. The sequence goes on along the minus strand of JBAZUJ010000008.1, from coordinate 28,350 downwards.
GAAACTGATCCTTACCTTCAACGGTATCAATGGATGCAAAGGCATTGGAAATGGTATCATCCAAAAATTCGTCATCATCGTCCAACATTATAATCCAATCACCGGTGGCTATAAAAATACCTTCGTTTCTGGCTTCCTGCGGCCCGCTGTTCCTGATCAGCCTTTTATAAACAATGTCATCCCATTTGAATTCAAACAGATTTACCTTTTCGAGCGAGCAATCATCTATCACAACAACCTCAATAGAGATATTGGTATCCTTATGCCGAAGCACAGAACGTATCGCCCTGTTGAGCAACACCGGCCTGTTATAGGTAGGAATAACAACTGAAATCTTAATCATTTACGGATATGCCCTATTGGTTTTATGGTTAAGGTGTCGGATCAGACCAAAGCCATGTTGAGTATACTTTTGATTTTTTGGGTCTGCAAAAGAAAACTATTTTGCTGAATGAATGAACTAATTTCAGGATTATATGCAGATAAATAGTCAGCAGGATTGGCTAACATCAAATTGATTTGCCCGTGCATTTCCTTTATATTCTCAACAGCGACCCCAACCTTGTTCAAAGTCAATATTTCCCTAAAATATTCGTTTTCAAACGTAATAACAGGGACATTCTGATTAATTGCTTCCAAAATTGCACCGCTTGCACTCCATCGATACATCGAAGAGTTGTAAAAAAATAGTGCTAAATGGCATTGCGATAATTGTTCTTCCAGCTCTTCCTGCGGTATAAATTCGTCTGGTTTGTACATCTGAACCCATGCATTAGCCTGAACCTGCAATTCAGGATTCATTTTGCCAAGGGTTATAAAACTAAGTTTTTGTTCCTTGACTTTATCTGCAAAATGTTCAGCCAATTCATAAAAAGCATTTACATTTTTTGCTTGTTGCAAAGCGCCGAATAAAACAACTTTAATCGGCGGGAACAACGGCTTTTTCACTAAAGTATCACTATAGATAAATGGATGCAAGATGCTGAACAACTGTGATTTAGTTTCAATTTTTGATGTTTCAAAATTTCGCTTTGCGGCGTCCGAAAGGAATAAATAGGTTGTGAAAGCATCGGATAATTTAAACGCCATTTTGAGGGCACCAGACAAAAATCTATCCTGCCATTTAGAAGAATTGCCAGACAAATATTCCATTTCACCATGCAAAACGATTAAGTGCTTTTGACTGCGAGGGAAAAATAAACGTGTCAAATGCAACATCAAATGCCCGGTAGGAAATAAGGATAACCATACCAATAGTTCAGGTTTTTCTCTTTTAGCTGTTTTAAGAACTTTGAAAATGGTTTTCCATTCTCCGAAAATTTTTTGAACCCAAAAAAAGTTGCGTCCGAAATTGTACTTTTTAAAATTTTGAAGTTCAATATTCTCCAGAGAATCTCCCGATTTGGTTTTAAGTGCTGCAATATGCCCGTTTTCAGCAACAAGTTTGATTTTATGTTTCGGCATCGCAGTGCAAATCATAGATACAAGTGCTGCATTTACCTGCACATGTGTATCTCCAAAATGAACCGGCTCTGCTATTAGTATCAACTTATTTGCTTTTCCTGATTAAAAATAATTTTTGAATCACTGTAGGTAAATCTAATAAAAACCAGCAAAACCGGAAGAAATTGAAGTGCAACGGACTGCTATGCTTTTTAAAATAAGTCAACATACCATTGAAATATAATACTCTCATTTTAATATTCTGATTTCGCAGACTGCCACCCTGCCTGTGTAATATCATGGGACCATTAATCAAAAAAGAAAAACGTCCGTTTACCGTTAATCTGAATTGCAAATCTGTTTCTTCGAAATACAAGAAAAAAGCCGGGTCAAAACCATTAACCTGCTGAAAGTTTTCCCTTGAAATGAATAAATCTGCTCCGGTGATATAGTCGACTTTTTGATAAGCCCCTGTAGTTGTAGTTATGGCGTCTTTGTTACTATAGCTTTTAAACGAAAGTCGTTGAAGCAAACTTAGTACTTTGGCTTTCAGATATTCTACCCTATCCGGAAATTTACCGGCACTGTGGGTTGTCTGACTGTGCTCATCTAACATTGCTGTTCCTATACAACCGATATTCAAATCAGGATGATTCAGCCAGAAATCAAGGAAGTATTTCAGTACATTATTCTTGAACTGAGTATCCGGATTCAGAAACAGGAAATATTCGCCTGATGCGGTTTCTGCCGCTTTATTACAAGCTCTGCCGAAACCAATATTCTTGTTTGATTGAATGAATTTTATTTTTGGAAACAATGTGATGATATCTACAATTTCCCTTTCTGCAGAATCATTATCCACAACAATTATTTCAAAATCAATATCAGTCGTCCATTCCAATACCGAAGCGATGCAAAACTTTACCAGTTCAGCAGTATTATAATTGACTATGATGACCGAAATTTTGTTCATTGTTAAATAGAATCCAGTCTGTTTTTTAGATTTTGAACAAGTACCTGCCAGCTAAATTCCTGTTCTATTTTCTGTGATGCAAACTTCGTTTGCTCTTCCAACGTGCCTGCATTGTCGAAACAATGTTGTAAAGTATTTACCAACTGAGTTTCGTTATCAATTACTGAACCCAACTTTCCACCATTCAGCATTTCTTCCACAGATCGCAATCTCGTTGATACCACATAATTACCCCAATACATTGCTTCTGTCAAGGCAGTTGGTCCACTTTCCTGACGGGAAGTGAGGCAGAATACTTTTGAACGGTTATACCATAAAGAAATGCCTTCAAAGTTGTCGATATTTCCGGTAAACACAACTTTTCCTTTCATTTCCGGATTTTGGATAAAGTACTTTTCTGTAATCGTTTTAAAATCGGGATGAACAGGCCCGGCAAAAACAATTCTCCAGCCTTTTAATTCTAATTTCAAAGAGGCATCCAGCAACATTTCATTGTTTTTATCAAAAATACCAATCCTTCCAACCGATAGGATAATATTTTCCTTTTGGTTAAATTCCTTCTTTGAAAAAGGCAAATTTCGAATCGCAGTAAGGTCGATGCCGATTGGCATATAGTGCATTCTATTTTCCTTTATCGAATAAAATATCTGCAATAACCGACCTACAGATTTAGCTTCATAAGAGATCAGGGTACATTTTTTATTGAAAAACCATGACCATAAAAGAATGTGAAACTTGCTGACTCCCGATTTTGTCAACCAGTCCAGATATTCATAATTCATATCCATTTTCAGGTAAAGAATTCCATTTGGATTCAAAATCTTATACAATAATCCCTGAAAAAAAGTGGATTTGCTCAGGCTATATAAATTTAGGATATCAATCTTAGCTGCCCTGAAAAATATGTATTTAAGAACCTGAAAAGTTTGGTTTTTATTGTTAATCGTATCAATGATCAATCCGGGTGTATCATTTACAACATTTTCCTCGGGAATCGCATTGCTTACGGTCAGTAAAACACTCTCGTAACCAAACAGCTGATGAAAAAGGAATGGAATTTTCCCGACACCTTTTCGCAGATGAACATTTTCAGCCTGAGGAAATACAGTTACAAATCTCATTTCTTTAGCAGGATTCGTTTTTTCAGAAATTTCACTTCCTCAATATTAAACAACAAAGCCAGGCCAAGTAAACAGATGGAATAAATCATTCCTAAACATACTAAAATCAGGATGTCATTACCTGTAACCAAAACAAAATTTTTCGCCAGGATAGTAATAAAGAATGAAATCAGGATTATTGCAGCAATTTTAAAAGTGCCTTTTATTTCTAAAATATTATAGGATTTTGTGCACAGGAACATTATTAATCCACAGCAATATTGCGCCACACACCAGGAGAATCCAAAAATTTCCAGGCCGGCTTTTTGGTAAAACAACCAATTGATGAGAATCGGAAGCAATTGAGCTGAAACACCGATAGCAGCATAGAGATAAGATTTTTTTTGAACCAGTAATGCCTGACCGGCGATAACATAAAAAACCACACCAAACAAACCCAGTCCAAACCAAAATAAGGTTGCTGCTGTAGGATTTACCCACTGCGGTGCAAAATGGCCGTGTTGCAATAAGACCCTGATTAATTCTTGCGGACAAAGGCTCAGGATTAAAACCACAGGCGATATAATTAGTATGGCCATTCTGAGAAAAAGAAAAAATTCTTTTTTATACAAAAGACTGTTTTGTTCCCTGTTCCAGATCTCTGCGAGAATAGGCGGCATTGTTGTGTTTCCAATTGCGAAAATGACAATAACAGCCATGTCGATAAATTTCCGGGCATAATCAAGTGCTGCACTATTCCCGGTTCCAAGGTAGGTTACGAAAACTCGTTCGGACCAACTATTGACCTGACCGGCGGAATAAGACAAATAAAGCGGAAGACCGAAAATGATGAATGGTAGTAATGCTCTGAAGGAAAACGAGAAAGATTTCGGATACAATTTATACTTCCTGATATACCATATGAGCAATATACAAAGGATTATTGCGCTCAGATAATTGGCAATAACCAAGGTATATATTCCCCAAAACCGCGCAAAGGCAGAAAGCAAAACAATATTCAACGCCAAGGAAACCAAGCCAAAAATTTCGGGTAAATAGAAGGACTGGTAGCTGTTAAGCAAAGCAACGAAAAGTATTATCAGTTCACTCAGCAGGAGCGTTGGAATGATCAATTGAATCATTTTTGCAATCAGTAATTTATCAGTGTACTGAGAATAGCCAGGTGCAAATAATTGAACCATTTCCATTGAAAAAAATGATATCAGCAAGACTACAAGGATAGAAATAATTGAAAAAAACAGTAGTAAAGAAAAACCAGCATTGATAGCTTCCTGTTCACTTTTCTCTGCTCTGATCTGGGCAAATTTGGCTCGAAAAACCTCGTTGACAGGCCCAAACAAAAACTTAAATACAATAACCTGCAATGACCATCCAATAACCCAGGCATCCCGTTCAATAGTTGCCCCAAATAAGGAAGCGGACAACATTACCACAATAACCGACAACACAGCTTTCATCAACTGAAAAAAAGCCATTCCCAGTGTCAAAGCCCTGAGTGAGCTCGCGATATTGAATTTCTGACCAATCAAATTTATTTATAAAAAGAATTTTTTGGATGGTGGATTATGCTTGTAATAAATCAATACCAAAGCCAATAAATACAGAGGCAAACACGGGATTTTATATCTTGAAAGCGCTCCAAAATTATAGGTTGAAACGCCAACTGAAAAGGCAAAAACAATTGAGAATATCAGGCAGAATTGTATGTTAGGATCTGAAGATATTGATTTCCATATTTTGACCGGACCAATGGTAAAGAGTATTTTAAGAGTAAGAAACAGGAAAACCAAAGCTTCCAGGGCATTTAAAAAGACCAGAGATTTGTTGGCTTCCCATAAATAAGGACGAAACAAAGTCACATTAACAGCCTGCGGAAATTTGGAAATCAATCCCTGGATATTCGGTTCAAATTCACCAAGATCATAGCTGGAACCCTGATCACCACTGGAATAAGCAATCCAGTCCCGTGTTACAAGCGATGTTTTAGCTATCTGGTCAAGGGAATATTTTCCGAGCGAGGAAGAATAATTAACGTACACTGCACCAAACATAACGAGAGCAGCAACTACAACTAATATTTTAGCAAAAAACCTTATAAAAACCGGTTTTATTTTATGGGAATAATAAAATAAAATCCATAAGGCGAGTGCGGGCAGAAATGAAATCAGGATGTATACTTTAATGACAAGAAGGATATAAAAACTAATTATCAGAATAACAATGTTCTTCAATGACATATTGCGCTGAATCAGCAATTGAAAGCTGCTGAACAACATCCATCCTAAAGCAAACATGCAAATTGTGTCTTTAAAAATACCCGAGCCCCAGATTAGGCAGGAAGGGATAAACAACATTGCAATGGCAATGTATCTTATTAAAGATGGGTATTGCTGAGCAAATGTCCTGAACATGGCCCATCCTCCGCTAAAAGATAAAAATGCAAATAAAATTGATGTCGGGAGATAAGTATTAAGCGTAAAGATTCCAAAGAATGCCGTAATACAGCAAATCATGTACGAACTCTTATCGTTATACCATTCCATTTTGTAGGTATAATTAAAATAGTCGCCGTTATAAGCATCAGGAATATGAAAAATAAGGTTAATCCATTTTGTAAATGAATCAGATAATGAACTATTAATAATTTCTGCGTGGTAAAAGTAGTAAGCAGTATCCCCACCCTTATAATAATATTGGTAAATTAATCCGATAAAGATTGCACCGGTAATTTTCAATCCTAATCCATACAGGAAGTACTTCCTCCAGGGATGTCCTGCAGGATAATATTTATTGCAAATCAAATACCCAACCCTATATATAAAAAATATAAAAACAGGAAGGAGCAGATAATCAAGCCAGGTTATAAATTGCATTCATAATTATTAAAAAATAAATCAAACCTTCAAAAACGGTAACAAATAACGATTGTCTTTACCGGATTTGTAATAAATAAGTAACAACGACATAGCAAAAAGAGGTAAGCATGGAATTCGGTAACGTGATAACGAACCATAATTACCAGAAGTTAGTCCTACAGCAAATCCAAAAATGATTGTAAACACCAAAAAAAACTGAATGTTAGGGTCGCTTGAAATAACAGACCAAATTTTCCGGAAACCAATTCTTATGACGATTCTTATGGAAACAAACAAAAACAGCGTAGCTTCTATTGCGTTCATCAGAACAATTACTTTTTTTGCCTGCCATAAAAATGGCCCATACAAAGCCGCCAATAATGCTCTGGGGAAAACTTTAATCATTCCTCCCAAACTGGGGTCAATTTCTCCCAAATCATATCCGGAACCTTCATTACCTGATTCACCGTAAACATAACTTCGGGTCACCTCCGCTGTTTTTGCAATTTTATCCAGTGAATAACTACCTAATTCGGCAGAAAACTGTTTGGATATAAATACAAAGCCAATAATAGTAATTCCAGCAAGCCCAACTTTAATAAAAAATCTCAAAAAGCTGCTTTTTACTTTATCTGAATACATAAAAACCACCCATAACGCCAGGGCAGGAACAAACGCGAGCAATATATATACTTTAACAATAAACAATATATATATTGAAAGAATCGACAAAGAAATATTTGTCAGACTAAAGTTTCTCTGCACTAATATTTGAAATATACCGTAGGTTAACCAGCCTAATCCAAACATACAAACCGTATCCTTAAAAATGCCGGAACCCCAGATAAAACAGCTTGGAATAAAAAGCACTGCAATGGCAATCTGACGCAGATATTGCGGATATTGAATGGCAAAGGTGCGAAACAAAGCCCATATACCGGTGAAACTAAGTGCCGCGAAAATTATCGATGTACACAGAAACGTTGAAAAAGTAAAAAGATTGATAAAGGCTGCCAAACCGATGATCATAAACATATTTAAACCAAAATACCACTCCATTCTTGAGGTGTAAAACTGGTAAGCGCCGTCATAATGTGCAGGAATATGAAATAATATGGATATTCCTTTTCCGGGTTCTGTCATTAATGCCTCATTGACCACTAAAGATTGCCTGAAATAATAACCTGTATCTCCTCCGCCGTAATAATATTGGTAAACAAGCCCGATAAATATCGCCCCATAAATTTTCACATTCAGTGCAGGCATAAAATACCTTCTCCATGGGTGTCCGGGAGGATAATATCTATTCCTGAAGTTGTTAGCAACAATATATATGATCACTAAATAAACCGGCAGCAACAAATAATCCCACAATGTTATAAATTGCATCCTGTTTACGCTCCGGTTTTACTTGAGTGACTTAATTTTTTCTCCTTCATGTGTGGCATTACAGGCTTTTATTCTTTTAATACCGCTACTGCAAAAACTGTAGCAAATGTACAGCAATCAAACCAAAAACTTACCCGGCGAGGACCCGATTCCGGCGATATTTTTATCAGCGGAAATATAGCCCTAGGCCATCGCAGGCTCTCCATAATCGACACTTCCAACCATGCATCACAACCGATGAAGGATAAATCTCAGCGGTATGTGATTGTGTTCAATGGTGAAATTTTCAACTTTAAAGAATTATCAGCCCTGCATCTGAAAGACTATTGGCAAAAAACCGGTGGCGCCCAATCAGATTCGGATACCGAAGTACTTTTAGGACTTTTAATAGAATATGGCATAAAATGCCTGGATTGGTTGCATGGATTCTTTGCATTTAGTTTTCTGGATACAGAAACGGGTAAAATGATAATTGCCAGAGATCCTTTTGGCAAAAAACCACTGCTCTATCATCTGACTAAAGATAGTTTTGCTTTTTCATCCGAAATGAAATCGCTGCTTGAATGGAATGTCCCCCGAAAACTCAACTTTTCTGTTCTCCACCAGTATCTGCAGCTCAATTATATACCTCAGCCACAAAGCATGATTGAAAATGTCCTGAAGGTTAAGCCGGGGCATTTTATGATTCTGGGTAAAAACGGGTTGGAAAACTATCAGGCTTTTTATGCTGCAAAATGCAAGCCTGAACAATATGGAAACCTGACTTATGAAGAGGCGAAGAAAGAATTGGTAAGGAAAATGGACGCTTCTGTTCAGGAAAGGATGATTTCCGACGTACCACTGGGTGCGTTCCTGAGCGGAGGGATAGACTCTTCTGTAATCGTCGCGCTGGCCAGCAGATATACACCAAAACTAAACACCTTTTCTGTCGGTTATAAAGACAATAAGTTTTTCGACGAAACACAATACGCACAGCTTGTTGCCAAAAAATATGACACAAATCATCATGTTTTTTCTCTTTCAAACGACGATTTTCTGGAACACTTAAATGGTGTGCTGGATTATATCGATGAACCCTTTGCCGATTCATCAGCCCTACCGGTTTATATTTTAAGTCATTTCACCCGGAAGCACGTTACCGTTGCTTTGAGTGGGGATGGTGCGGATGAGGTTTTCTCCGGCTATAACAAACACGCTGCAGAATGGAAAATGCGCCAGAATTCTTTACCAAAAACTTTAGTAAAATTGGGCGCTCCGCTATGGAAAGCCCTGCCCCACAGCCGGAATAACAAACTCACCAACCTCTTCCGCCAGTTGGACCGTTTTGCAGAAGGGGCCAATCTTTCAGCAAAAGAACGCTATTGGCGTTGGGCCAGTTTTAATACAGTTGCAGGTGCTTCAAAATTGCTGCACCCCAATGTGTTGAGACAAGTCGATTTTCCATTAATGGAAACAGAAAAGCAGGCAATCTTATCTGCTATAAAAAGTGATGACTTTAATGAAGTTTTACTCACCGATGTTAATTTGGTTTTACTGAGCGACATGCTGGTGAAAGTAGATATGATGAGTATGGCCAACAGCATCGAAGTGCGTAGCCCTTTCCTGGACAAACGCGTGGTTGATTTTGCTTTTGGATTGCCTTCAGAATATAAAATTGACGGCACGATGAAAAAGAAAATTGTGCAGGATGTTTTCAGGGAAATGCTTCCGGCAGAATTATATAACCGTCCTAAACATGGCTTCGAAATCCCATTACTGGACTGGTTCCGGAAAGAATTATGGGGTTTGATCAATGACGACCTCCTGGAGAAAAATTTTGTTGCACAGCAAGGCATTTTTGATGTAGCAGCTATTGAAAATCTTAAGCTGAAACTAAAAAGCAATAACCCGGAAGATAGCCATGCAACGGTTTGGGCTCTGATTGTTTTTCAATATTGGTGGAAAAAATACATCGCTTAGCCTATGCCCCGGATTTTACGAATACTCAACAGGCTGATTATTGGTGGACCTTCACTGAACGCAACTTATCTGAGCCGTTATATGGCGCCGGAATATGAAACGATGCTGGTAATAGGTGGAAAAGATGACCACGAGCAAGATGCTACACACTTGGCGACAAACCTTGGATTGGAAACCGTAGTTGTGCCCAGTATGAAGCGGGCAATTAATATTGCTGAAGACCGGAAAGCCTATAACGATATCAAAAAACTCATCAAAGATTACAAACCGGATATTGTGCACACCCATGCTGCAAAATCCGGCGCTATCGGTCGTTTAGCCGCGTCGGCCTGCAAAGTTCCGGTGATTGTACACACCTTTCATGGACACGTATTTCATAGTTATTTCGGGAAGGCAAAAACGAATGCCTTTATACAAATTGAACGCTACCTGGCGCGCAAATCGTCGGGGATAATTGCCATCAGTGATATTCAAAAACAAGAGCTGGGCGATACTTATAAAATTTGTCCGAAGGATAAAATAAAAGTTATTCCGCTTGGACTGGACCTGGATAAATTTCAGCAAAACAAAGAAGAAAAAAGAGCTGCTTTTCGCAGTAAATATCTGATTGCCGACGACGAAATTGCTATTGGTATTATCGGACGAATTGTTCCCGTAAAAAATCACAGCCTTTTTGTGGCTTCTATTGCTAAGCTCATTCCGCAAAGCACCCAAAAACTCCGCTTCGTCATTATAGGTGACGGCGATATGCGGCAGCAAACTGAAAACGAACTCGTTTCCGCACAAATCGATTATACCTATTTCCCCAACAATAACCGTGCTGCACAAGCCATTTGCACTTCCTGGCTTACCGAAATGGATGTAGTGTTTGCCGGCCTTGATATTGTAGCATTAACTTCTCATAATGAAGGAACACCTGTTTCATTGATTGAAGCCCAGGCAGCAGGTAAACCTGTTGTGAGTACGAATGTCGGAGGGGTGGCCGATGTAGTGCTCCATAATCAAACCGGTATTATTACTCCGCCAAATGATTCGGATTCATTTGCCAAAGGTTTGCTCCAATTAACAGAAAATGCAGATAAGAGAATTGAATTTGGAATTGCGGGCACACATTTCGTAAGCAGCAGATATTCCTACCAGCGTCTGGTGAAAGATATGAGTGCATATTATGAAGGGTTGATGAGGAGGCAGTAAAATATTTGTGCTTTTGCTGGAAATTTATAAAACAGTAATTAACCTTAACAGATAGCATATGAATGCAATACGACAAAGTAACATTTTAAAATCATTCAAAATAGCAATTTTAAATGTAGTGTTAGTTTGCAATATTTTAATTGCATCATATCTCAGTAAGGCAAATCCAATATTTTCAACCATTATTGGCTTATTAAGCCTTATCATTATTATTTTATCAGTAATTGGTCTTATCAATTCATTGAAGAGTATTCGGGAACCTAACTCAATAAAAAAAATGATTGGTTTAATTGTGAATTTTGCACTTGTTACAACGGGACTATTGTTGATTATCGAAAATGTCATTGATGTTTTGAGAGTGTTTAAATAGTTCCCCATTGCGTATCTTGAAAGCAAGTTTAAATTAAAATCAAATCCAAGTTTGATCAATGCTAAGTTCAATTTTTTAAGTTTTAAATATAAATGAACAATCTATTTGAATTTTTAGGTATCATTTGTTTGCTAAGCTTTATCATTCGCCTAATTATCTTCTATTATTTAGAAATTTCGAACAATTACTCTAATTTTCCATTCAACAAATTAAATAGCGAATATTTCCATGCATATAAAAAACTGGTTAAACCCCAAGATGTGAAGTGGGTAAAGTTATCAAATGGATTATTGTTCTTAAGTGGTTTCCTGTTTTGCCTGTGTTTGGTTATGATAATATTTAAGATTGATAAAAAAACATAAACTTCTGCTGTATGCATGTTAGCAAAGCGCATGTCGAACCACAGATACAAACTAACAAACCCTTAAAGATAAAAATCAAATGCTTGTCACAGATTTTGAAAACGGAAAGAAAATTGTTTTATCCAAAGCCTTCGACTCGAGAGCAAAGGTGCTTAATGCGTTTTATGCAACTGTTTTTACTGCACAAACTATCGCATTCAGTTTGGTGTTTTTAAGTTTTGAAGAGCAATCACTGTTATTATATTGTATCATTTTGGGAGGAATAGTTGTGGGAGCATTAGCAACTTACCGATTTATCAATAAAGCCCTGAAATCTGAAATTATAATCATCAACCAAAATGAAATGGTTATTCTGGTTAAAGGTTTCCTGACCTCAAAAAAGCGAACATTTAAATCCAAACAAATCGCAAAATTTGATTTTCTTTTAAAACCAGAAGCTGCCAAACATCCCTTAGCCACAGATAATTTTGATTACCTCGGTTTTCAAACACAGCAACAAGTAATCAATGAAATATATGGCGATAATAGAATTGGCTTTGAGTATGAAAACAAAACGGTCACTTTTGGAGAACATATGTATAGCTGGCACTTTGAAAAACTTCAAGTTGTTTTCAAATCTATTTTAGGGTCCACTTTTCATTTCAACGAGGATTTTGAAAGAGATTATATAGGTGCCGGAGATGAAGATTCAGAGCAACTCATTAATCCCGGCCCAATTGAGAATTTTTAAATTGAATCCTTGGCGATACTTATTTAGGCATTCTGGCACAATCAAATATTGACTATTCTTCCCGATAAATAATCGGAAATTAATAATTCAATCTATTTTACTATTTGAATTTATCTTACTAATTTGCCAATCCAATTGGAACCAATAAGGTTTTCAATATTTTCTTGCATTTAAAAACTATCCAAAGATGAGATTTCTGCTTTCGGCAATGCTTATTTTGATCTGTTGCAGCGCAGGTGCGCAAAGCAATCAAAGTAAAAAAAACAGTGATTACACCAAAAAACCATTGTGGATTGCAATGATGGATGATCCGAATGCCAACTTCTTCGAAACAGAAAAAGCCTTTGAGCTTTATTGGAGTAAACACGAAAAACCGGAAGGTGAGCACGAAGAAATCGGAGAACGTGCCGAGCGCGAAAAAACACCCGGCAAAAGAAAACAAAGAAAAATTTCTGCTGAAAATGACCTGCGCTTCGCGATGAAAAAATATGAAGTATGGCACGACCAAACCTTGCCCTATGTACAACCAGATGGCCGGATTCTTTCAACTGAAGAGCGGCTTAAAATCTGGAAAAGCCAGCAACAGCAATAATTCAACAACATTTTATTCTTAAAAATCTCTTTTGATGAAGCAATTTTATTCCTTCAGAAACATTATACTTCTGTTTACATTTTTTATTGCCACAAATCAGGCAAATGCACAACCTGCAATTGGCAAATGGAAAAATACCGGACCCATTAAATTCCCGGTTAATTCCAGCGGTCAGGTGAATGGCCTTGGGCGCGTCAGTCAGCTGAAATTTCACCCCACCAAAAAAGACATCATGTATGCAGTCAGTGCATCTGGTGGCTTGTATATCACTAAAGACAATGGCCTTAGCTGGAATTATACTACCGGAACGGAGACTTTTCCACAGACTTCATGTTCTGCAGTTTGTATTGACTATACCCGCGACAGTACCATTTACCTTTCTACCGGTGATGCTGATTATTACAGTAATTATTATGGCATTTACAAAACAACAAATGCCGGCACAACATGGACTGCTGTAACCACAGGAATTGGCACAAAAATGGCCGTGGAAATTCTGATGGACACTACCGATAATAAAGCATTGGTAGCCGCAACCACCAGTGGCATATGGAAAACAACGGATGCGGCAGCCACCTGGACACAAACAAGGGTGGGAGGAAGTTTCAGAGATATGAAAGCCCGCCCGCTGAGCAAAAAGACTTTGTATGCCGTTACAGAAAATGCATTTTTCAGAAGTAATGACTTCGGCGGTACCTGGACTCAAATCACAAGTGGATTAAGCTTCCCTGCCAGCAATTCCGGCATCAGAATTGGAGTCAGCAAAAACGATACCAATATAGTTTACCTCATTACAACAAAAGGAAATGGTGTTGTGTTTAAATCAACCGATGGTGGTTCAAATTTTACTACCGTTTACAGCAGCAGTTCACAATGTCTGGTTTGCTATGATGCAGGTCCTGCTTCAGGTTCACAGAATAATTATAATCTTGATATCAATGTCAATCCGCTCAACAAAAACGAATTACTGGTCATTGCTCATAATGTTTGGCGTAGCCTGGATGGCGGCGTAAGCTGGAACAAAAGAACGGCCTGGTATGATGAGTGTCACACCGATATGCATCAGATTGACTGGAATCCTTATGACAACTCGCAGATGTACAATTCAAACGATGGTGGTGTATGGATGAGCTCGGATACAACTGCAAGAAACTGGTCGCCCCGCTGCGATGGTATTGCAGCCTGTGAAATCTACCAGGCGGCGCAAAGCCCCATCAGCCGGCAGGTAATCAGCATCGGCACCCAGGACAATGGAGAACTTTTTTATAACAGTGACTGGAAAACCAACCGTGGAGGTGACTGGACCAGCAAATGTGCCTTCGATTATGCAAGCTCATCCACAGTTTATTATTTGGGCAATGGCAGAAGAAGAGCATTAGTTCCACTGACAAGTGAATCTTCTTATAACTCCCCTTTTACACCTACAAACAACTCAGCCATCGAATTTATTCCTTCCCTAAAAAACTATTGCTTTCTTGGTAAAGACACACTTTGGGTAAGTGATGATGTTGATGGACCAAGCCCCAGCTGGACAAGAATATTCACATCCACTGACAGGATAATGGAAATCGCATCCTGCAGGGCGGATAGTAATATTGCTTACTTTGTAACGAACAATAATAAAGTGGTACGTGTTGACAATGCGCTATCGTTATCTCCAACCTTTACTACTTATACCACTCCCGGAGCAACGAATGTTACAACAAGTATTGCCACAAGCAGTAAAGATGTCAATGTAGTTTTCCTATCCTGCGGAGCGAATATTTACAGGTCAGCCAACAAAGGTGCAACCTGGACCAGTATTACAGGCACTGGCCTGACGGGATTGAATATCCGTAAAGTATTGCACGACGATTATTCAACCAATGAACGACTGTTTGTATATGCAAGCAATTATATGCACAGCAAAAACAATACTTCAACCGCATGGACAAACTACACCCAGAATTTGCCCTCTGTGTGCGCAGGAAAAAACCTGATGATTTATAACACCGGCGATGCAGCATCTGTATTACGGATATCAACTTATGGTCGTGGTGTTTGGGAATGTGGCATTAACGAAAACCTGAAACCGATTGTAGACTTTACATCTGATAAACAAGTAATCTGCACCGGCGATACCGTTCGTTTTTATAAAACCGTTTACGGCAATGCAACAACTACTAACTGGAGTTTCCCTGGCGGAACTCCCGCAACATCCACCGCTGACAGTCCGGTGATTGTGTATAACACCAAAGGTATTTATACTGCTACCTGCATCATTTCCGGCACAACTGGTGCGGATACAATGACAAAAACAAATTATATCCAGGTTTCCAATAAACCTGCCGCATTGCTGGTTGAAGGTTTTGAAGCAAGCACTTTCCCTCCTGCTAAATGGCAGATAAAAAGCCAGAGCATCGGCCAATGGGAGCAAACCGATGATGCGAGTGGATTTGGAGGAAGCACAAAATGTATGATGTTTGATAATAACGGCATCAACGGAGAAGGTAAGCATGACCGCATCATTACACCAATGATGGCGCTGAAAACTGTTTCTGCAGCGACGATGACTTTTGATGTAGCTTATCAACCCTATTCTGCCGCATATCCCGACACCTTACTGGTTACCATTTCAAATGATTGTGGTAAAACCTGGACAACAGTTTACAACAAAACAGGAAGTGCTTTGGGAACTTCTGCCGCTTCTGCTATTTACTACAGATTCACGCCAGGTTCTTCGCAATGGAGAAAAGAAACCATCAACCTGACTCCTTATGTGGGTAATGATGTTTTGATTGCTTTTGAAAACGTCGGCCATTACGGACAAGCACTTTTTATTGACAATGTAAACATCAGCATGACGCCGGCAGTTGATTTTGCAACAAGTGACACTTCAATTTGTGTTGGTAGTTCAGCTACTTTCTACGATTCTTCTGACAATGCGTCTTCCATTGTCTGGACATTTACCGGAGGAACACCTCCAACGGCGACTACCAAAACGGTAACCGTTAATTACTCGACTGCAGGTATATATCCTGTAAAACTGGTAGCAACAAATGGTGTAGGTTCCTCTACACTGACCAAAACAACTTACATCAAAGTAAATGCCCTTCCAACCATTGTCATCACTGCTGGCGGAGGCGTTCTGACGGCTTCGGGATCTGTTGTTACGACCTGGCAATGGTACAGAAATGGCATTTTGATTCCGGGAGCTACAAGCAGTACTTATACACCATCAACAAGTGGTGATTACACGGTAAAAGTAACTGACGGTAAGGGTTGTTCTTCTACATCTGCAATATTTCCTTTTGTTCCAAACAGCATAACAAATGTGCTTAAAAATGCCGGATTCGAACTTTACCCTAACCCTTCAAAAGGTCCGATAACATTGAAAGGGAATAACATCAACGGCAAAACGGTTAATGTCTATTTCTACAATTCTATCGGCCAGCAGATAGCCAGCGAAACGATTAAAGTGAACGGGGGCAGTTTCACGAAAGAATTTGACTGGAGTGCATTCCCTAAAGGTTTGTATGAAATGAGAATCCAGACCGACAGCAAAAACACCGTGAATACAAAATTGATTCTTGAATAGTAATTATACAGAGAAAAGTAAAGGGCTTCCATATGATTGGAAGCCCTTTTTATTTTAGTATGTTATTAATTCAAACCCATTTTCTTCCTTGCCCAGCTCAGCACCAACCGCAATTGTTCTTCGCGAGAAATGTTGCTGTTATCCAGCAAGGTGGCATCATCGGCCTTCCGCAACGGACTTTCTTTTCTGGTGGTATCGATGTAATCCCTGGCCTGCAGGTTATCCCGAACCTCGTCAATACTGACGTTCGGGTCATTATGCTTCAATTCATCATATCGCCTTTGAGTTCGCACCTCAATACTTGCGGTTACAAAAATCTTCAATTCTGCATCCGGGAATACGACTGTTCCAATATCCCTGCCATCCATCACAATCCCTTTTTCCTTCCCCATTTTTTGCTGTTGCGCTACCGCAAAATACCGTACTGCAGGTAATGCAGCCACTTCACTTACTTTCATGGCCACATTCATTTCCCTGATTTCTCCCGACACATTTTTTCCGTTCAGGTAAATATCCGATTGCAGCTTTTCATCATTCCACACAAAGGAAAGCTGAATTTGCTGAAGCGATGCCGCAACATCCTGTTCATTATGGCAGTTAACATTTTGCTGTAAAAAATACAATGTCACCGCCCGATACATCGCGCCACTATCCACAAATACATACCCAAGTTCTGCAGCCAATTGCCTGGCCATCGTGCTTTTGCCGCAAGAGGAATAGCCATCAATTGCTATGGTAATTTTCTTCATCAGGTTATTTATTTGGTACCCGAACTGCCAAATCCTCCGGCACCACGTTCTGTTTCGCTTAGGGTGTCAACTACAGTAAAAGAAGCCTGCTCGTAGCGGGCAATCACCATTTGCGCAATACGTTCACCATCTTCAATGATTTGTGTTTCGGTAGAAAGGTTGATGATGGGAACCATTAATTCTCCGCGATAATCACTGTCGATTGTACCGACTGCATTAACCAGGGTCAGTCCGCGCTTGATAGACAAGCCGCTTCGTGGACGGATTTGCGCTTCGTAAGATTCCGGCAGGGCAATAAACAAACCGGTTGGAATCAGCTTGCGATCCATTGGCTGCAATGTTACAGACGCCGAAAGATTAGCTCTCAAATCCATTCCGGCCGAACCAGAAGTCTGATATTCCGGCAATGGATGATGCGATTGGTTGATGATTTCTATTTGTACAGACATTTGAAAGATTGAAGCGCAAATATAGAATGATGAAGGTATAGAACTGTAAAGTGTGGAAATTTTTAAAACAATAACATTAAAAAGGCGGTTTAGAATTAAGTTTGCGCAAAATAGCGAACAGAATGTTTAAGAAAATAATGATTGGATTGCTGGTTATATTGGTAGTTATCCAGTTCATCCGTCCTGCAAAAAATATAAATACCGCTTCGCAGCCCAATGATATTGCTGTTGCAATGGCTGTACCGAATGATGTGCAGGTTATTTTGCACAAGGCCTGCTACGACTGTCACAGCAACAATACAAGCTATCCTTGGTATGCGAATATTCAACCCGTTTACTGGTGGTTGAACCATCACGTAGAAGAAGGCAAAGACGAACTGAACTTTTCAGAATTCGGAACCTATAAACTGAAAAGAAAATTGAAAAAGTTCAATGAAATTTCCGGTGAAGTGACTGATGGAGAAATGCCATTGGAAAGCTATACATGGATGCACAAAGAAGCTAAACTGACACAGGAAGAAGCCAATAAAATCATCAATTGGGCCAACCTGATGGCAAAAAAAGTGGAAGCAGATTCATTACTTGTTTCTTTGCACCTCTAGGTATGTTTAGTTTTTGGGAACAACAATCGTTTATGCAATATGACCACATCATTATTGGTGCAGGTATTGTTGGGATGAGCGTTGGAATTGAACTTCGGGGCAAATATCCCAAAGACAGTATTTTGATTCTTGAGCGTGGTTTTATGCCTACGGGAGCAAGTTCCCGCAATGCAGGATTTGCTTGTATGGGTAGTGCAACAGAATTGTTGGCCGACCTTAAAACAATGAATGAAGCAGAAGTGCTGGACTTATTTTCCGCACGAAAGAAAGGACTTGAATTGTTGAGGGCAAGACTGGGCGACCAAAGGATAGATTACCTCGAAAATGGCAGTCACGAACTGATTGATGAAAAGACCTTGCCGGTATTAGAGCAGCTTGATTACCTGAATAATCTCCTGCAACCTATCACACAAAAAAATGCGTTCCGGCTTGCAAATGAAAAAATCGATGCTTTTGGCTTCTCCAGTGACTATACAAAAGCCCTGATTGAAAACACCTGCGAAGGCGAAATCCATACCGGCAAAATGCTGAGAGCCTTAGCCGATCTGGCAATTCAACACAACATTGAAATAAAAACCGGTGCAGAAGTCAGCCATTTTGAGGAGGAAGAGAACAAAGTGTACGTTTTTGTTCCCGACCTGCTTCGAAATGAAGAATGGAAACTATCCTGCAGAAATCTGTTTATTTGTACAAATGCCTTTACCACCAAACTCCTTCCCGGAGAAAATATTTCGCCTGGCCGTGGCCAGATTTTAGTTACCAAGCCAATTGAAAAGCTACCGTTTAAAGGGATTTTTCATTTCAATGACGGCTATTACTATTTCCGTGAATTGAATCAGCGTGTACTGTTTGGGGGTGGCAGAAATTTAGATTTCAAGACCGAAACTACGACAGTGCTTGAATTAAACACGCAGATACAAGCTCATCTTGAAGAGCTTTTAGAAGAAATAATCCTGCCCGCTACTGCTTTTGAAATTGACATCCAATGGTCAGGCATTATGGCTTTTGGCGATACCAAAGCGCCTATAGTTAAAGCTTTTTCACCAAAGGTCTTTGGAGCATTCCGGATGGGTGGCATGGGTGTTGCGCTCGGTAGTGAGGTGGCAGGGCGCCTGGTAAAAATGATAAACACATAAAATGATATAACACAAACACAGCGTGCAGCAAGTTTACCCGGTCGTTCTTCAACGAAAACCCGTTCCGGTTTGTAAATCCTGCAACAGCCGGAAACGCTTTATGCAGATTTTCGATAAATACGGGAATTCAACTGATTCATCCCTGTTTTTTCCTGTTCCAATCAGCCTATTCCAAAAATACTTTCTCATCTTTACTCCATGTCATCGACTACCACGAACACCATTATTGCTGCTTATCAAAAGTTAAAACAGGAATACACCGATCAGTCACAACAACTCAGCCGCAAACATTTTCGCCTGGGCATACTCAGACTTCTATCCATATTGATTGCCCTGACCGGCTTTTATTATTACTATACCCTTTCAGCGCTTTGGGTACTCGGAGTGGCGCTCCCTGCCATCGTCCTGTTCTTCTTTCTCCGAAAAATACAGCAGGAAACAGGACGAAAAAAAGCAATGGCACAATACCTTGTTCAGGTGAATGAGGAAGAAATCACCTACCTGCAGAATGGCACCTTATCTTCAACCGATGGAAGTGAATTCCAGGATTTATCGCATGCTTATGCGGCAGACCTGGACTTGTTCGGGCCACGTTCGCTTTATCAGCATCTCAACCGCACAGCCACGCAAATGGGTAAAAGCAAACTGGCAACAGCGTTGAAACAGCTTGTTTCCTCCGAAGAGATCAGGAACAGGCAGAAGGCTATTGCCGAATCAGGCATGAAGCTTACCGAAAGACAATATTTTTATGCTGCAGGGAAGATAGCCCGCGATAATACAGGCAACTATGAGGCACTTATAAAATGGTCGGAAACGAAAGAAAAACCACTGTCAAAAGCCATTATCCTCCTCGCCTACGTAATGCCTGCTGCGCTTATTGCAATGCTGGCCCTTTATCTTATCACAGGGGAAAGCGTCTATGCCTCAGTGGCCAAAAGAATAGTTCCGCTGAACATTTTATTCTTTTCCTTCCTGTTAAAAAGAATCAAAACATCCGTTGCAGGTATTGAAAAAGTACAGGCCACGCTTCATGCTTACTCCACGCTGCTCGTGCAGATTGAGCAGACCGGATACGATTCATCCGCACTGATTTCCTTAAAAAAACAATTACAATCCGAACAAATAAGCGCCAGCCAGCAAATTCGAAAATTATCGAAGATTTTCAGCGGAATGGAAACGATGCAGAATCCTTTTGCTGCGCTTGCGATGAATGGCCTTTATCTTTATCACATTCATAATTTGCAGAAACTTATTTTGTGGAAGAACCGGTATGCCGGAATGATTCCGACATGGTTAACGGTCATCGGTGAGTTCGAAATGCTCCATTCACTGGCCAACTTTCATTACAATAACCCCGGTTATTGCTTTCCGGTATTAAACCATACTTACGGCATATCTTTCGTCTCAACAGGTCATCCCCTTATTCACGAAAGTAAAAGAGTATGCAATGACATTAATTTTAATGAACACCCCTTTGTTATCCTGACCGGTTCGAATATGTCCGGTAAAAGTACTTTTTTAAGGACCCTGGGCATCAATATGGTTTTGGCAGGGATGGGTTCGGTAGTTTGCGCCCGGTCAGCCAGCATTCATCCTTTACCTGTTTTTGTTTCGATGCGGCAGACCGATTCCCTTGCAGACAGTGAGTCCTATTTCTTCGCAGAAGTAAAAAGATTAAAATATATTATTGATGGCCTACAGCAGGAACCCTCTTTTGTATTGCTGGATGAAATATTGCGCGGAACAAACTCAGATGATAAAAGAAGCGGTACAATAGGTGTGATCGAAAAAATTATCCGGACAAAAGCCATCGGAGCCATAGCCACACACGACCTGGAGGTTTGTCATACAACCGATAAATATCCGGGTATACTGTCCAACCAGTGTTTTGAGGTAGCCATTGTGGAGAATGAACTGGTGTTTGATTACACCTTACGTCAGGGAATATGCCAAAATAAAAGCGCTACCTTCCTGATGAAAAAAATGGACATCATCTGAAAAACGGAGGCCTTCAGGATGCGGAAACTAAAAAAAATATAATCTGCTAAAAAAATATACACCTGCGGTTATTGTATTTTGTCATTTGTTACATTTGCGCATCTTTTAAAAAATCCTAAAACAGTAAAAAACAAATGACGCAGCACATTACAATGGGTAGCAATGGTAAAATCAATGTTCCCGACCATCCTATTGTTCCATTTATTGAAGGCGACGGTATTGGCCCCGAGGTGTGGGCAGCCAGCAAATTAGTATTGGATGCTGCTATCGAAAAAGCATACAAAGGCACAAGAAAAATTGAGTGGAAAGAAATCCTGGCCGGCGAAAAAGCCTTTAACCAAACCGGCGAATGGTTACCTGTAGCCAGTCTTGACGCCTGTAAAGAATACCTGGTTTCTATCAAAGGTCCATTGACCACACCGATTGGCGGTGGTATCCGTTCCCTGAATGTTGCCCTTCGCCAGGAACTGGATCTGTTTGTTTGCCTTCGCCCGGTAGAATGGTTCCAGGGAGTTCCTTCACCGGTAAAACATCCTGAAGATGTGGACATGGTGATTTTCCGCGAGAATACCGAAGATATTTATGCGGGAATCGAATTTAACTACGATACCCCTGAAGCGAAAAAACTGCTTGATTTCTTAACGAATGAATTAGGAGCAGGCAAAAAAATCCGTTTCCCTGAGACCACTTCCTTTGGTGTAAAACCGGTGAGTGTAGACGGTTCGGAGCGCCTTATCCGCGCAGCAATCCAATACGCTATTGAACACAAAAAACCATCCGTAACCCTCGTTCACAAAGGGAACATTATGAAGTTTACCGAAGGTGGATTCAAAAAATGGGGTTATGAAATGGCCACGCGTGAGTTTGGCGATAAAGTATTTACCTGGGAACAATGGGAACAAATTAAAAAATCAGAAAATGAGGATGCTGCCAACGCTGCATTGAAAATCGCCAAAGCAGAAGGCAAGGTCATCATTGATGATGCGATAGCTGACAATTTCCTCCAACAAATCCTTCTGGCTCCTAAAAATTATTCTGTTGTAGCCACCTTGAATCTGAACGGTGATTATATCTCTGACGCGCTTGCTGCGGCTGTAGGTGGAATTGGCATTGCTCCGGGAGCAAACATCAACTACAACACAGGACATGCGGTATTTGAAGCCACCCACGGAACTGCCCCTCGTTTTGCAGGAAAAGATATGATGAACCCTGCGTCTCTGTTGTTGAGCGGTGTGATGATGCTGGAATATATGGGTTGGAACGAGGCAGCAACAATGATTGTTGAATCTTTGAAACTGACCATCAAACGCAAACGCGTAACAATAGATTTCTACAACCTGATGCAGGATGCCACTTTGCTGAAAACAAGTGAATTTGCACTGGAACTGGTGAAGAATCTGTAGAAGAATATATAAACATTATTGGGAGCAGTTACTATAACTTAGTGACTGCTTTTTTTAGTATATAAAAAAAAATGAGCGCAAAATCAAATTGTTTGGGAGTAGAAATCAATAACTTTGATTAAAAGAATAAGATATGACAGTTTCAACCATCAGGCAAGAACTTTATGATTATATAAGAGTAGCGGAAGACAGAAAAGTAAGGGCAATTTACACAATGCTGGAAGACGAAATAGCAGAACGTTATGACCATTGGAATGATTCTAAATTTACAGGCCAAATAGAAGAAAGAAGTGCAGAATATAAAAGCGGCAAAGTGAAAGGTGTAGTTTGGAATGAAGCTCATACCTCCATCCTCAATAGCAGGAAAATTTCAAAAAAATGAGTTTCCAAATTGAACTTCACCCTGAAGTAGTGAGAGAGCTCAATGATGATTATCAATGGTACGAAGAGCGCAGCGAAGGCTTGGGAAAACGCTTTATCCAGGGGCTGTTAATAAACGAATGCTCGAGATAGCAGAAAGCCCTGAAAACTTCGCAAAAAAGAAAGGTAACCATCGCGCTGCTGTTATAGATACTTTTCCCTATGTTATCGTTTTTGAAATTATAATAACCAAGAAAATTGTCTTTGTTTCTTACATTTTTCATACAAGAAGAAATTCACACTTAAAATATAAACGATGACGTTGACTTACATTGGCTAATTTTCCAAAAGCCAATAGTAAATCAATTCAAACCAAGCTCTGGCATTAAAATTGCGTAGTAATAATTGAAACATTATTCCTGGCAAAAAATGCTCAAATCATACTTCACGCTTACCCGAAAGGAAAGGATAGGCATTACCGGACTTACCGCATTGATTGTAATCTTCTTTATTGCCGGACTTTATGTGCGCTTCTTTGTCCACCCGACTGTCAATATTGATGAAGAGAAACTGAATATTGCCTGGCAAAAATTACAGGAAAGCCAAAACGCTGATTCAACTGAAACTGCAACAGCACCAATCAGTGGCACCCTGTTTGTCTTCGACCCCAACACCCTGGACAGCGCCGGCTTTATCAGGCTCGGGCTTAGTGCGAAGACAACCAGATATCTGCTCAACTGGCGGCGCAAAGGCAAGCATTTTTATAAGAAAGAAGATCTGAAGCCACTGTACTCGCTCAGCGAAACAGATTACCTGCGCTTAGCTCCTTACATCAGTATAGCTGAAACCCGAAATGATCGCCCGGATTATTATCAAAAAGAAACGCTGCCTCCCCTGCCCGCTCATATCGACCTGAACAAAATTGACTCCGCTACTTTGGTACGACTGGATGGAATCGGAACCGTGCTTGCCCACAAAATTGTGGAAAGGCGCAGGGCACTGGGATGTTTTCTGAAGCACGAACAACTATTGGAAGTGTATAAATTTCCAGACTCAACTTATCAATACCTGAAAGAAAAACTGCCGATAGCACCGGCCAACATCCGGAAGATAAACCTGAACACCGCCACGGAAGAACAATTGGCAATTCATCCTTATATAGGCGAAAAGATGGCGAAGAACATCATTTTGCTGCGCTCGGGATTAAGAAAATATGAAAAAACAGAACAATTAAGGCAGGTACCTTTGATGGTTGAGGAAAAATATCGTAAAATTGCACCCTATTGCATAATCGAATAATTAATTTATGAATTTTACACAGACAGAAACCCAGGCGCAAATCACAGAAATGGTGCGCGATTTTGCCAACAAACATATTCGCCCTGACATGATGGTATGGGACGAAGCACAAATATTTCCTGTAGATGTTTTCCGCAAAATGGGCGAGCTTGGCTTGATGGGTGTATTGGTTCCGACGGAATATGGTGGCAGTGGACTGAGCTATTTCGAATACATCACTGTGGTGAGCGAGGTGGCAAAAGTGTGTGGTTCTATCGGACTTTCGGTTGCAGCTCACAACTCTTTGTGCACCGGTCATATCTTATATTTCGGCAACGACGAACAAAAACAAAAATACCTTCCTAAACTGGCTACCGGCGAATGGATTGGTGCCTGGGGACTAACCGAAGCCAACACCGGCAGCGACTCTGGCAACATGCAATGTGTAGCCACACGCGACGGCGACGACTGGATAATCAACGGTACAAAGAACTGGATCACACACGGTATTACCGGTAATGTAGCTGTAGTGCTTTGCCGTACAGGTGAACCCCGTACTAAAAATAATGTAACTGCTTTTATCGTTGAGCGCGGAACACCTGGTTTCTCCGGTGGTAAAAAAGAAAACAAACTGGGTATGCGTGCAAGCGAAACTTCTGAATTGGTTTTCGACAATTGCCGTATCAGCGATGCTCAGCGTATGGGCAATGTAGGTGATGGTTTCAAACAGGCGATGAAAGTGCTGGATGGCGGCCGTATCTCTATTGCTGCCCTTTCTTTAGGTATTGCAAAAGGCGCTTACGAAGCATCTGTAAAATATGCTAAAGAGCGTCACCAGTTCGACCAGCCGATTGCCAATTTCCAGGCGATTGCCTTTAAACTGGCCGATATGGCGACTAAAATTGAAGTGGCTGAAAACCTGATTTACCAGGCTGCCGATTTGAAAAACAAACATTTGCCGATGACCAAAGAGTCGGCAATGGCTAAATATTATGCTTCTGAAGTGTGTGTGCAGGTGTCAACTGACGCGGTACAGATCTTCGGCGGATATGGTTACACGAAAGATTTCCCGGTAGAGAAATATTACCGCGATTCTAAATTGTGCACCATTGGCGAAGGAACTTCTGAGATCCAGAAACTGGTTATATCAAGAGCGATTCTTTCTTAAGTATCTTTCTCATTAAATATTAAAAGCCGCTGCGGTAATTATTGCAGCGGCTTTTTTGTGTGTATCAAATTCTTTTCCACTTTTGTCTTGGCACAAAAGTGGAGCAAAAAGCCAAGTCCAAAACAAGGCGATTGCTAAAGCACCGGAATGCTGATGGCTCGCCACAGGCGTTATTTTTCAGTATTCCGCTGCGCTGCACCTTAAAAAATGGCTGGACAGCATTCCTATCGCTGTGTTTTGGACGCTGCCTCCGAAAAATGATTCGTCTTCTTTTAGCACAGGCACACTACAACCAAACCACATGCTGTCATCCCCCGTCCGAACGGCACGGGCGGGCGCAGGGATCTGTTGCGTGATGAGTAGCAGCAGAAGTCATTGCAGAATCTTCTCCACTTTTGTCTTGGCACAAAAGTGGAGCAAAAAGCCAAGTCCAAAACAAAGGTGGGTGCCTGCCTGTCCGGTAGGCAAGCTTCGCAACGCATGTCACCCTGAGCCTTAGTTTACACTGAGCTTGACGAAGTGAAGGGCTGCGGGCTCGCCACAGGCGTTATTTTTCAATGTTCCGCTTTGCTGCACTTGAAAAATGGCTCTTGCAGAATAGCTCCCACTGTGTTTTGGATGATGCCTCCGAAAAATGATTCGTCTCCTTTTAGCACAGGCACACCACAACCAAACCACATGCTGTCATTCCCTGCCTACCGGCAGGCAGGCGCAGGAATCTATAGCGCTGCACAATAAACCGCAACTACTATCATCATGCAAGAATCTTCACCTGAAACCGCAACCGCCTATACTCAACATCAAATTATTTTCCATCGGTCGTTTTTTTTAATCAATGCATATCAGACAATTATAAAAGGAGCTGAAAAGTTTTTATCCAGCCCTTTAAACTTATGTATATTGTATCAGTCAAGAGAGGGATTATCATTTTAACTTTTCACTAAATAATGCAATTATGAAAAAATTATTTGTACGATTAACGCTTACCGGCCTTTTCTGCGCAGCAGCATTAAGCTCTTGTAAAAAAGATAAAATTGACACGCCCATTGACGTGGTTACCGACACAGAAGCCTCGGTGCAATCGGATGATGAATCCGCTTTTTCTACCCATTTTGATGCGATTGGAAATGACATCAACAACAGTATCGAAGCAGGTGGAACTTTAATTACCGGGAAAACCACCGGGACCTTGTGTGACGCAACTGTCATCTACGATTCTACGGCCAGCGACCGCCGTATCACTATTACTTACGACAGCAGCGCAAGCTGCCACCCAAAATTTGTCCGTTCCGGGAAAGTGATTATTACTATTCCCTTGAGTGTACGATGGAAGGACGCCGGTGCAGTGGTAACCACCACTTTTGACAAGGTGAAAATCACACGTGTGAAAGATGGCAAATACTGGATTTTGAACGGGAATCACACCATAAAAAATGTAAGCGGTGGTTTATTGAAAAGCCTCTCTTCCACAGGAACAATTAAACATGAAATAGGCAGCACAGGCATCAATATCACTTTTGACGACGGCACTACCCGCTCCTGGAAAGTGGCAAAACAAAGAACATTCACTTACAGCAGCGGTATCGTTATCAGCACTATCGGCATTCATTCGGATGGCAGCAGAAGCGATATTGCAGAATGGGGCATCAACAGAAAAGCACGTTCATTTACCAGGGCCATTACCAGTCCTATGGTCATGCGCCAGGATTGCGATTTCAGATTGGTGAGTGGTGCAACATTACACACCAATCCTGCCTGGAATGCCACGGTTACTTTTGGTTTGGATGCCAGTGGTGCAGCGACTGCTTGTCCCGGTGCAAGCGGAACTTACTATTACAAAATTGTTTGGACAAAAGCCGGTGGCACAACATCCAAAACGATTATTGCTCCTTATTAATCAGGTTTTCAACAAATGAAAGCGGTGTTCAGATATAGTGTTTGAACACCGCTTTTTATTTAGTAAGAACACAGGGTGCTAGACGCGTAGGTTTTCTTTAGGTATGGAATTTATCAGAGTATGAATCTCCTCAAAATTGTCATACTGAGCCTGACCAAGTTTCAGACAATTTAGAACGAAATGCCTACTCGCTTATGTCATCCCGTAGGGATCTCTACATGAAACCACAACCAAACCACACGCTGTCATCCCCCGTCCGACCCGGCACGGGCGGGCGCAGGGATCTGTTGCGTGATGAGCAGCTACAGAAGTCATTGCAGAATCTTTTCCACTTTTGTCTTGGCACAAAAGTGGAGCAAAAAGCCAAGTCCGAAACAATACGGGTGCTTCGCAATGCTATTCTGATAGCTCGCCACAGGCGTTATTTTTCAATGTTCCGCTGCGCTGCACTTGAAAAATGGCTTTCCCAGAATAGCTCCCGCTGTGTTTCGGACCTTGCTCCGAGAGGAAATTTGTGTGCCCGGATTCTCATCAAAATTCTCATACTGAGCCTTAGTTTACTCTGAGCCTGGCATAGAGAAGTATAAAACCATTTTGGAACGTAACGCCTACTCGCTTATGTCATCCTATGTTTGCAAACAGTATAAAATTGGGTAAATTGTAGATGATAATAATTGCAGAAGAAAGGGGAAAGAAAAAGCCTGAGAGCTGTCATTGGGCATTAAGCCTGTTCGGGATGTCAGTC
>JBAZUJ010000007.1:0-142806 GCA_041661485.1 Chitinophagaceae bacterium | reverse complement strand
CACGAAGCGCTTCATAACCTCAGTCCTTTTGAATGGAAAGAAAAATTGCTTCAGGCTCCAGGGTTTATAGGGTGCAAAACAACCAAAAACTCTATTTTATGACTGTCCTAATTTAGGGGGACTTACAATCAGCCAAAGCGGGGGACAAACGATTCCCGTATTTGCCAACCCGGCGCTCAACACCATAGTGGCCAATTACCACATCTCCGAGTTCAGCCAGCTCTATCCCACATCGCGGGAGCAATACCTGCGCGATATCTACAAAGTGCGCTGCAACTCAATGGGATTGGCCACAGCCCTGCGGGCCACAGATTCAGTATTGTTTCCGGTGGCAAGCCGATACTATCCCGCCATCCCTACTGGTTTTACCCCGAACGATATGAGTGGCACGGGGGCTTACACTGACTACCTGCGCTTCATCAAAGCCGAAGATGCCTGGGGCATTACCCACGGCGACCCCAGCGTGGTAATAGGCATATCAGATTTCGGTTTCGATATGAAAAACCGCGACTTGTATCCAAAGGTTGTGAGTGTGACGGGAGCAGCAGGAAGCAATATCGCCCATGGCACCAATGTGGCCGGATTGGCTGCCGGGGTAACCAATAATGGTTATGCCTATCCCTCTATAGGCTTCAATAGCCGTCTGAAATTATCAGGAACGACTACTATGGATGCGCTGCTGGGATTCTCGCAAAATGGAGTCAGGATTATGAATGCTAGTTGGTATGACGGGCTTACGACACCTCCTGTGGCAACACTCAATTTGCGCAATTATTTTAAGGAACAGGCTTTATTAAATGAAATTTATGAAAACGGATCAATTCCTTTCTTTGGCGCTGCCAATGGTCCTCAAAGTGGCATCGATGCATACCTTTATACACTGCCATCTTCTTATGACCATGCGTTTAGCACGACCAATGTAAGCTGGGAGAATACCAGCGGTGTCTTCAATGTGAAAGGCATGCACGAGCACAATCTGGGTGACAGTGTGAACTGCTATCAGCACAATGACCGTGTAGACCTTTGCGCCCCTGCTGTACGTATAGGTGGCCTCACCTATAGTGCTACCGATACATCCAAGCATTATATGTGGGACGAATTCTGGGGCACCTCCATGGCCAGCCCAATGGTGGCCGGCACTGCCGCGCTGATGCACGCCGCTTTGAAAAACAAATTAGGCCCGGCTGCAAACTACAGTCCTTACCAACTGGAGTATTTACTGAAACTTTCGGCCGATGCCAGTATGCTGAGCAAACCCGAAAATCTGCGTTACCAGGGCCGCCTGGGGGCAGGAGCCCTGAATGCATTTTCAGCAGTACAAAATGTTGTTGGTGTTGCAGGAGGAGGTGGTATACCGGCAATAGCAGCCCACAACCCCAACAACCCTGCCACCCAAACCATGTACATACAAGGTATCAACATCAATACCATCTGCAAGCCAGACAGTACCAGCAATGGTGTGAAGCCTAAGCTGAAACCCATCATTGTGAATGGCACCCCTCCATACAGATATGTGTGGGAAGCCGTACCAGGTAGAAACAATGCTGTGCTGGATGATGAAAATATTGCAGAGCCTACCATTATATCCTCCAGCTTTCCCGATACAGTCTATTATCGTCTCACGGTTTATGACAACTCAAAACTGCGCTCCGGCGATACTACCCCCACCGCCCAGAAAGTAGCCATGAAAACCTTCAGAATACGCCTGAAAGGTGGCAAGCACGACCTGGCTATGCGCGACAGTTATATGGACATGCTGGAAGAACCTAACGGACAAAAAGAGTTTAATACCAGGGATTGGGATATCTGGAGCAGTCCTGACCTGTGGAACAGACAAACCGACGATGATATACAAATACAACAAAACCCAGAGTATAAAAGCACACCAAACTATGTTTATGCCCGTGTGCGCAATGTAGGCTGTAAACCTTCGCCGACTTCTTCAAGACTAAGACTCTATTGGACCAGGGCTTCCACCGGCGAAAATTGGGAGGGAGACTGGACTTCAAAAGATGATGCAGCCTCCGGCGGCGGGGCTCCGGTACCGGCAGGCCGCGAGATTACGCCTATCCTTACTTCTGCCCCATTAAATAGCGGCATCCCCATTCCCGCAATACAACCCGGCGATGAAATGATATTCAAATACCCTTGGTATCCTACACAGCCGGAGCTTTATGAAGGCTCTCCCAATAGTGTTTCAGTATGTTTTTTAGCAAGGATAAAGGAAAGTCACTTTTATGATGCAGACGGTATTTCCCATTGGTATGGGATGACCTTTAATGAAGAGTCCGGCGTATATGTAGCAGGCAATGTGCGCAAAAACAATAATATTGTGACCCGCAATATGCTACTGACCAATATTAACCCTTTAGACAAAAGAACTGATGAACACCTGTTGAAAATATCCAATGCACATATCAGTACAGGGAGAATTAATTTTGAATTTGCTTCTCAACGTTCCATCTTCCAACATTTTGCCGGCGATTTTTCCAGTCTTGGTAAAGTAACAATCTACATGGGAAACCTGTATGACCGCTGGATGGAAGCAGGTGGCCTGGGCACCTACGCCAGCCGCAATGAG
Organism: Chitinophagaceae bacterium; assembly: GCA_041661485.1. Lineage (GTDB taxonomy): Bacteria > Bacteroidota > Bacteroidia > Chitinophagales > Chitinophagaceae > Rurimicrobium. The sequence continues at coordinate 140,225 of JBAZUJ010000007.1, read as the reverse complement.
ACTGACAAAACAGTTACTTTTGATGGGGCCAATACACTCCTGCTGGAAGGAATTGAATTAAATGCTGAAGAAAGTTTTATCGTTAAAGTGAAATTTGAATTGCATAGTTCGGTGAGCAGTGTTAACGAAACATCCCGACACATATTTCATGCGCGCCAGTTTGACCAGGTGAATCCGAACGAAGAAGCAGGTGCAGTCAATTTTGACTTAACGGTATCACCCGGCAACCAGGGAAATTACCGTGTAACAAAAGAAGATACCACCTCAGGTATATTAGTGAGCAGTAATTTCCATTTATCACCCAACCCTACAAAAGGAGCGCTGCGCATAAGCTACCAGGGTGAAAATGAAAACCCTGCTAATGTTGTAGTCACAGATATGGTCGGTAAAAAAGTAATGACAGAGCAGATCATCTTTAGCCCCGGTCTTACTAAAGAAATCAACCTTTCCCGTTTGTCAACCGGTATATATTTAATTAATATCACTAACGAGAACGGTAAAACTGATGTATTTAAGGTAGTAAAAGAGTAAAAGAAACGATTTAAGTTCTTCCCACCAACCGCCCCTCCCACCCGGAGGGGCGGTTTTTTTATGATAAAAAAATGTGTGGCATAGTTTTTGAGATGTATAAGTATTGCTGCTTCATTGGCTTAAATGTTATGGATGCAACAGATAAACACTATTTGCAATGCCCAATTCTATATCCATACACGCGCCTCCATTCCCTTAAAGCCCCATGCAGGCCTGTGTACCTGCTTGCGGATGACCCGCAAAGCTTATGCAGGGGTGTAAAGGTCTTGCGGACTTACCCGCAAGCTTCATGCAGGCCTGTGTACCAACTTGCGGATGACCCGCATGCCTCATTCAGGGGTGTAAAAGTCTTGCGGACGCTTTCGAAGGCTATTTACAGGGGTACAGAAAACTTGCGGGTCAATTTTATTTAATAAATCACTTAACAATTAAAAAAATATAGTATGTTTTTCCTTGGAATCGATCTTTTCAAGCTCCGCAATGCCGAGTTTCTTCAATTTTCAAAAGATTTTCTGAGCATCGTATCCCTTAATGATGCCAGTTTGCTGCAGGTTTTGCCCCAATACCAGGCATTCGAGGCCGATGTAGCTGAAATATCGGCCCTTTTCATTACCGACCAGGGCAACGACACCACACCACTAATACAGGATGCCGACCTTCGTCGTGATACGGCCATTTCAGGTATTACCTTGTTTGCCAATGCAATGGTGTATCATTTTGACCCGGCTGTTCGTGCTGCGGCCACAAAGGTGGCAGACAATCTTGCGCTGTATGGTGGCGGAATAGCCCGTCAAAACCTGATGGCCGAAACAGCCAGCATTTCCAACATTATAGCCGACTGGAACAGTAAACCTGAACTGAGTAATGCCATTACCACACTGAATCTCTGGACATGGAAAGCTGAACTGGAAGCTGCCAACAATCAGTTTAATACCCTGTACATCGCCCGCACACAACAACTGGGGGCAGTGAGCCCCGATACGGTGAGGGGTAAAAGACTGGAAGCGTACACTACTTACTATGCGCTGCGCGACCGGATTGCGGCTTTTGCCACCATCAACAATAATGCCAATCCCTGGGGCAAAACCATCAATGAAGGCAATGCCCTGATAGAACAGTATAATGTTTTGCTGGCAGGCCGCACCGGCAGCAGCGAAGAGGAAGCTCCTGCACCGGTGGTGTAAAATCTCAAAGAAAATCTCCGGCAGTGTATAAAAAATAAGAGGGAGAAAACAATTAAAGGATCCTTTCCTCTTAAAAAAAAGAGAGGCCGGAAATTTTTCCGGCCTCTCTTTTCATTTCAACTATCAACTAACAAACAAAATCAATTGCGGATTTAAGAGAGGTTATATAACTTAAAACGTTCTTCTGTCTGGAAGCGATTTCAACTGTTTTTCTTATTCTTCTGCAGCTTCATAATTCACTTCACTTTCGGCTACCGTTGTCAGCGAAACGTCGGCTGCTTTTTCTTCCTGCAGTGTTTCTGACAACACCGCAGCCACATCATTCAAACCTAAAGTTTTGGCCAGTTGCACCAGGCCTCCGTAAGTGGCAATTTCATAATGCTCCACTTTTTGCGAAGCCAGGATAATGCCAACATCCCTGGTGGCACTGCCATCTTCTGTTTCTTCAACAATACCTTCTCCTTCAGAAACAAGGCCTTCCATGGCATCACATTTTTTTGCCTGAGGCTTTTTGTCCAGCAAGCCAAACACTTCTTCGAGGCGGCTTACATGCGTTTTAGTTTCTTCCAGGTGCTTTCCTATCACCTCAGCCAAAGCTGCTGTGGTACAAGCTTTTTTCATTTTTGGTAATGCTTTTACCAAATGTTTTTCTGCCCAGTAAATGTCTTTGATTTCGTCAACGAATAATTTTAATAAGGCAGAATGTTCTTTCAGCGTTCCATTGTCGTTTTGTTTGGAAGCCGGCTTTGAAGCTGCTTTTTTCGGGGCGGTTTTTGTGCTTGCCATAAGATAAGTTTTAAATTTTGTTTTTGGATTAAACAGGATGTAAAGGAACAATAACTCCGGTGGCATGTTTTTATATCATAAGGCTAAAACTTTGTATTATTATAAGACATGAAAAAAGCCGTTTCAGCTATTGAAACGGCTTTTGATAAATGAGACGGTAAACCCTTAGAAGTAAAAACCAAGACGAATAGCAAAATTATTCAGTCGTGTATTACCATCTTTAAACTGAGGTAACTTATCAAACTTGGTAGGGTCTGTAATATTTGGTGCAAAACCATTGTTGAAAAACAATCCAACGTAGGCGTCCAGTTTAGGACCTATAGAATATTGCATACCGCCACCCACATTCATTTGAAATACGATAGGGGCAATAGACGTTATTTTGCCGGTGATTTTTTCTTTTTCGCCGGTAGAATAAGTAGTGTCAGCCATGGCATTCCGCTCCTGTACAATATCGTAAGTAAATTTCTTGCTGATATTAAAACCAATAGTTAAACCTGCCTGACCAAAAAAGCAAACTTTACCTATGCGGTCAGTTTTCAGCTTTAAAGCCAAAGGCACTTCCAGGTATTGCAATGTATAATCCACGCTGGTTTTATTGGCCCACAGATACTCAGCTTTAGGATTCTCCGTTTCGATTTTTCCACCGGTACTATTTACCTGCAAACCCAGTGCAATGGCATAATTTGAGGTAAAATTATAGTCGCCCATTAAGCCATACATAAATCCGATTTTACTTCCGCCACTCTTTTGGGTCTGATCGCCGTCTTTGGCAGCAGAGGGGCGCATCCAACTCATTGTTGGCGCTACAAAAACACCAAATCTCAACTTGTTTAGTTTTTCGTTGGAGGATTCGGAAGCGGATCCTGTTTCGTCCTGTGCGTTTACATTCAGGGCAAGAATGCTTAAGGTCAATACTGATAATAATCGTCTTTTCATAAATCGTCTTGTTTAAATTTTTAGATATGTCTGTTTGTATTCAAAAATTGTACCGCAAACTCTTGTGTTGTACTTACTTTTGCGACAAAACTAACCAATCTCAGCTCAATTATGCGAACAAATCCTTTTTTTAAGACATCGGTGAAAAGCTTATTGGCCTTCTGTTCTGTCCTTATTTTATTATTGGCATCCTGCAAAGGTTCAGAAGAGAAACAACCAGATGTTTCGGCTGTTAAAATAAAAATGGACAGCCGCCGCCTGGATTTTGATTTGAAAAAACTGGACACCAATCAGCTGGCGGGTGACCTGGCAGAACTGAATAAACAATATCCTGATTTTCTGAGTTTTTACCTGGATACCTTGATGGGGCTGAACATCAACGGCAATTTCAGCGACACCAGCCGTGCTATCAACGAAGGTTTGCGCAGCTTTGTTACCTACAAAGACTATGTTGATTTGTTTGATACCGTAAAAACGCATTATCCCAATACAGAAGCTGTAGAAGCTGAGCTGATTAAAGGTTTTCAGTACATGCAGCATTACTATCCGCAATTCAAAACACCGCGCCTTGTTTATTTTGTATCCGGATTGGGCAACTGGGGTGTGGTGAGTTACGAGGGTGTATTGGGTATAGGCCTGGATATGTTTTTGGGTGAAAAATATCCTTTTTATGCCTCAGTAGGCCAGCCGGATTATATGTACATCAATTTCCGAAAGGAATCTATCGCTCCTTCTGTTTTCAATACGATTTATAACGATTTTCATCCTTTCGAAGATGAAGACAAAACCCTGCTGGAAATGATGATTCAGAAAGGGAAGCAACAATATTTTGTTGAAAAAATGCTGCCATTTGTGAGTCTTGAAGACAGGATAGGGTATACCAAAGCACAACTGGAATGGTGCAACAAAAACGAAGCCATGATTTATAATTTCTTCCTGGATAACAACCTGATGTTCGAAAAAAACTGGGCAAAAATGCGCCGTTTTGTAATATACGGACCGAATACTTCCGGCATGCCTGCTGAAAGTCCGGGTAATATCGGAACATGGTTGGGCTATCAAATTGTAAAAGCTTATGCAAAAGAAAACCCGGGAATGACGCTTGAACAAATTTTTGAAGATAAAAATGTGGAACAGTTTTTGCGTAAAGCAAAATACAAACCCAAAAAATAAAATATTTATAGAAAGTTATGATAAGAAAGTACACTGCCATTTTATTGTTTTCAAGTATTAGTGCAGGCACCAGTGCACAGGTTATTAAAGATGCCGATCAGGCAAAACCAGCTTTGACCTACTATGTTCAGCAGGATTCCAGCCATTGGACTTACGGTGGTGTTTTTAATCTGGGTGGCAACCAGGGATTGCTGCACAATTGGGGAGCCGGTGGAGAACTAGCTTCTTTTACTGTCAATGGAATTTTCAACGGTTTTGCAACTTATGCGAAAGGCAAAAATGTCTGGGCAAATAACCTCGACCTGAACTATGGATTGAATTACGCCTATTCGTATAGTTTTGTTCCGCGCAAAACGGATGACCGTATTGACTTTACCTCCCGTTACGGAAAGAAAACCTCGGACAGTTCTGAATTCTATTTTACAGGATTATTCAATTTTAAATCTCAGTTTACCAAAGGTTTTGATTACGCCATTCCCGATTGGCAAAAAAGACCAACTTCGAATCTTTTTTCACCCGCCTATTTTACCCTGGCACCTGGTATGGAATACCGTAAAGGCAATCATTTCAGCCTGTTTATTTCTCCTTTTGCAGGCAGATTGACCATAGCTGACACTGCTTACACAAATCTTACCCCACAAGGTGCATTTGGTGTGCCAAACGGAAAAACCAGCCGCTTCGAATTTGGTGCCTATCTGTCCGCCCGCTATTTTGTGGATATCAGTAAAACCATCAGTTTCCGCACCAGGCTGGATTTGTACAGTAATTACCTGGCAAAAGATGTAAAAGATACCAACGGTATTGTGGTTCGCAAAGACAATCCTGGAAATATTACAATGCTTTCAGATAACCTGTTGAGCTTTAAATTCACCAAACATGTGACCGTTTCACTCGGCCTGGTGATGATTTATGACAATGCTGTACCTTATATCAGCACCTACACTGACGCTTCGGGCAAAGTGCAGGAAAAACCAGAGCCAATCAAAGGCCTTGGCTGGATGCAAATCCGCCAGAATCTGCAATTTGGGGTAGAATATAAATTAGGGAAGATTAAAAAATAAAGCACAATAGTTTAGTAAGCTTATTTCAAATAAATTTGCCGGCACCGATAGCTTATTTCGTGTCGGCAAATTTATTTTTCAGATTTTTTCAGTAACAGCAATGGCCGAAACTTACCAGATAAAATTACCGCAGTTCGAAGGCCCCTTCGATTTGTTGTTGTTCTTTATTGAGCGCGATGAGCTGGATATTTATAACATCCCCATCTTCAAGCTTACCACCGATTTTCTTGCTTATATCAACCATACCGAGATCCTGGATATTGAACTGGCCAGCGAATTCATACTGTTTGTTTCTACCCTGATGCGCATCAAAGCTAAAATGCTGCTGCCGCGCAGAGAGGTGGATGTGCATGGAAATGAGATTGACCCCCGCCAGGAACTGGTCGATAAAATCCTTGAATACAAACGCTACAAAGAGGCTTCAGCCGAAATGGTGCTGATGGAAGCGGAAAGGCAATTGCACCAGAAACGGGGAAATATTCGCGCCGAACTGGAAGCCCTGAGTGATGAATATAGCGAAGGAACAGAAATACAAACGGTGTCCCTGTTCAAACTGATGTCTTCTTTTGAGCGGACGATGAAGAAGTTTACTGAGCGAAACAACAAACCACAGCATGTAGTGGTAAAATATAATTACAGCCTGGAAAGCCAGCGTGCATATTTGCTGCAATGGATGAAAGACCAGATTAAAGTGCCATTCGAAACCTTGTATGCACAATGTGAAAACCGCATTCATGCGATTTTTACTTTCCTGGCGATGCTGGAACTGATACAGCAAAAGCAATTTAATATCCTCATCGGTAACGGCCGGAATAACTTTATTATTGAATGGAATCCGCACAAAGATGACGAGTACGTAGAAGACAACGGCGAAACTCCGCAAGCTGAACCAGAGCCAAACGACAATTAAGATGAACACCAAACCAATAGCCGAACTTAAACTAGTTTTTTTTGGAACACCCGATTTTGCGGTTGCCTCTCTTGCCGCTTTGGTGAATGCAGGATTGAATGTAGTGGCGGTTGTGACAGCACCTGATAAACCTTCGGGCAGAGGATTGCAAATGCACAGCACTCCGGTAAAACAATTCGCAGTAACGCACCAAATTCCTGTGTTGCAACCTGAAAAGCTGAAAAATCCTGATTTTTTGCAGGCCTTGAAAGACCTGAAAGCAGATCTTCATATTGTGGTAGCCTTCAGAATGTTGCCGGTCGCAGTTTGGGATATGCCTCCGATGGGTACTATCAATGTCCATGGGTCCTTATTGCCACAATATCGTGGTGCTGCGCCGATTAACTGGGCAATAATTAACGGAGCAACGGAAACCGGTGTAACTACTTTCAAATTAAAACACGAGATTGATACGGGTAATATTTTGTTGCGCCATAAAATAGCAATCACTCCAGGTGATAATGCCGGAACAGTTCACGACAAGCTGATGCATGCCGGTGCAGCCCTGCTGGTTGAAACGGTGTATGGATTATCTCAGCAAACGCTGAATGAAATTCCGCAGGATTCCATTACGGAAGAGTTGCAGCATGCGCCTAAGATTTTTAAAGAAGATATGCGTATCGACTGGAACAAAGATGCCCGTGCAGTGCTCAATTTAATCCGCGGGCTTTCCCCTTACCCGGCTGCGTTCACGGAGCTTGAGGGCAAAAATATCAAGGTCTTCCTGGCTTCTGTATCAGCAGATAAACCGGATGTAAGTGCCGGAAATTATACGACTGACCATAAGACTTTCCTGCGCTTTGCCGCAAAAGATGCCTGGGTAAATATTCTTGAACTGCAACAGGAAGGAAAAAAACGCATGGACATCGAAGCCTTTTTACGTGGATTTCGTAAAGCTTAAGATTTACCGGCATTTTCCTGAACCGACTGATGGCCGGTTTCTATTTCTACCTGTCGGGTGGAGACCGCGTAGTCGTTGGGGTGGATTTCGTCACCAAAGCGCACTGCATAAGCTTTGGTAAATTCTGCCCCCAGGTATAAGATGATAGAAGAATAGTAAACCCAAACCAGCAATATAACTAAGGACCCTGCTGCACCATATGTGCTGCCCACCTTGGCTTGTGAGATATAAAGGGAAATGGCAAACTTGCCGATAAGAAAGAGCACAGCTGTCACAACTGCACCGGCAAAAACATCTTTCCATTTTATTTTGGCGTCAGGCAATACCTTGAAAATTGTTCCGAAAATGAGGGTACTGATACCTACTGTAAGAATGAGGTTGATAATATAAAACACAACAATCGTGATCTCGGGAAAGTAAGATTGTAATCTTCCTGAAATCATTTCTATAACGGCTGACAAGGCTAAGGAAACCAATAAAAGAAACCCAAGACTGACAATCACCGAAAAAGACAGGAAGCGGTTGGTCAGGTATTTAAGCCAACCTTTTTTTGGCTTAGGTTTCACCCCCCAAATGATATTGATAGAATCCTGTATCTCCGCAAAGACAGATGTTGCACCGATCAATAGAATTATGACACCAATAATAGCGGCGATTACACTTTTGTCGCCAATTGAAGCATTACGGATTATTTCCTGCAATTGCGATGCTGTGTCGCTTCCCACAAAACTAACCAGTACAGAATAAACCTTACCCTCGATTGCTTCCCGCGAAAGAAATATGCCACAGAACGATATAATGACTACCAGCAATGGCCCCATTGAAAATACAGTGAAGTAAGCAAGCGAACCACTCAGTTTTGTGATTTTGTCATCAGAAAATCCTGTAAAGGTATCTTTCAGCAGTTCCCCAATCCCTTTGAATGACATTTTTTGTTTCATGATTCTCGTCATTTAATATGGATATAATAGTACCTTTTTGTTTTTGCCTAATGCCTTAATTTGTGTTAAAAAGAAGATTCCATTATTAAAAGCTATTGACATAGAGATTATTAACAGCAAAAGCACACCATAATTTGATGTGCTTTTGCTACCCATTAAAGGTTATAAAAAATTTGAATAAATCGTGGATATTTCCCCGACTACTTACTGATTTGGCGATTACCTTGTGTAATGAAACTCATTTTTTAAAACCAACTCCGTTATGCTTACCAGTGATTCTATTTTCGCATTCATTATCAGTGTTTCTGTGTGTTTTCTCTGTCTTTATTTCTATTATATCTGCCATGTTTAGATGTGTTTGGGCTCATACATTTTTCCATTCGTAACAAACGGAATAAATATACAGGCATAGTACCACTATCAAAAGACCAATAACCAGAACACATATAAAATCGCGGGCAGATATCATTTTTTCGCTGAATTAGGAGACGGATAAAACATCCTTCAATTACAGCACAAGGTACGCCGCTATATCTATTGGCCGGCGAGGAAATTTCCACGATTTTTCTGTTAAATTTTATCCTTATCTGGTTACTTTTTTGGAGGTGAATCAACATCCTATTATAGCTTTTTACTTTAACCACTTATTTCTTGCATTCCAGGCTTTAGTGATAAACAGCCTTTTATTGGTAGTTCGTTTTTTTAAGTGATGTGAGAAGACAGACTCCGAAGTTTCCGGCGTACTTTCTTTATTCAACATTCAACCTTTCCTTGAAATTTATGGTTAGTATTAATGATTCCATAAAAGAAAGTGACAATTAAGAGTTAACTAAATATAGTTATTGTGTAACCAAGTAATGATATTTAACACAATCAAAATGGTTTGATATTTTGCTATTATTTTAATGTAAATTAAATTAAATCAATATTTTGTAAAATCTATTTTTTATTCTTCGTAAAATTTGTTGAATTTTTCAATTCATCCATAAGTTGATAATATTGTAAAATATTGTTTCAGGTAATTTTTTTTAAACAAATTGCCTGAAATTTAAAAATATGAAGAAGATAACACTAGTAATAAGTCTGATATATTTGGGATTCAGTTCTCATGGACAGGGTGCTGGAACATTGATGTTCGGAACCAATCTACTTAAATCAAGTCCTCATATTTTTGATGGGAAAACAAACTTTGATTTAAACCTGCAAACTAAGTTTGCTTTTTTCGCAACCGACCAGGTCGCAATGGGTTTATGCCTTGAAACGGGCTTAAATAAGAACAGCACAGTTCCTTTTGGTCTTACCTTTAATACCAGATATTATACTGGTAAAAAAGAGAAGCAGGTAGTCAAATTATTTCTGGAAGGTGGAATCGGTCTTGCCGATAATATACTTGCAGCAAAAGAATCATCCTATGACGGGATTACCCCGAATAATAACCGAAGCCTTCAATTCGCTGCAACTGCAGGATTCGGAATTGATATTTTTCCTGTGAACTGGTTTGCTGTGGAACTAGCACCTGAGTATAGATATGTAACCGGTAAAATTCCTGTACACCGAATAGGTTTGAGTGCAGGATTTAAGGTGTTTATAGGTGAAAAAGCCTTTAAAAATACTTTCCCGAATAAGTTCAGGTCATTGTATTAATTGAATCGTTACCCATTTGTCTAATGTTATTTCAAATGCTTTTAGGAAGTTATCCCCAGTGTTGAAAAACTGCACTGAAAAGGCTTTCGTTTTTGTTTAAGTTTGCCCTCAAATGGCCAAAAAAGAAGCAGGAGCAGAAACCCCTTTAATGAAACAACACCGGGAGATTAAAACCAAATATCCTGATGCGGTTTTGTTGTTTCGTGTGGGCGATTTCTACGAAACTTTTGCCGGCGATGCGATTATTGCCGCACAGGTTTTGGGCATTACACTCACCAAACGGGCAAATGGTTCTGCTTCCAGCATCGAACTGGCAGGATTTCCGCACTTTTCCCTTGAAACGTATCTGCATAAACTGGTGAAAGCCGGTTACCGTGTGGCTATTTGCGACCAGCTGGAAGACCCAAAACTGGCCAAAGGAATTGTAAAACGCGGAGTGACAGAACTGGTGACTCCCGGTGTAGCTACCAGCGATAAATTGCTTGAAAATAAAACCAATAATTTCCTGGCTGCACTTTACCTCAGCGACCAGATTTGTGGTGTTGCTTTTATAGACATCAGTACCGGGGAATTATACACTGCACAAGGCGATGAAGCTTATATGGATAAGCTTTTACAGAGTTTTCAACCTTCAGAAATTGTATTATCCAAAGGCAGGCAAAAGTATTTTAAAGAAAATTTTGACAATAAGACTTACACCTTCGCACTCGAAGACTGGATTTTTCAGGACACTTATTGCTACGATACTTTACTCAAACATTTTAATACCCAATCGCTCAAAGGCTTTGGTGTAGAGGATTTGCGCTCGGCGATTATTGCTGCAGGCGCTGCCATTCATTACTTAAAAGATACAGAACACGCTAATCTGCAACACATCAATGCTATACAACGTATTGTAGCTGCAGATTATCTGTGGATGGACCGCTTTACCATTCGCAACCTTGAATTGCTGAGTAATGGTCAGGAAAACGGAACCAATTTGCTGCAATCGCTGGATAATACCCAAACCCCAATGGGGGCAAGATTGTTGAAACGCTGGGTAGTACTGCCATTATTCGATTTGCCCAAAATCAATCAGCGACTGGATTTGGTTGAATTCCTCATCAAAGAACAGACTTTGAGTGATGAACTTGGCCGCAATATCAAACAGGTAGGCGATATGGAGCGTTTGATTTCTAAAGTGCCACTCAAAAAAGTCAGTCCGAGAGAAGTATTACAACTGGCCAAAGGCTTGCATCACATCGAAGCCATTCAACAATTATGTGCTGCTTCCGGCAATACTATTCTGATGCAAATGGCCCAGCAAATTCAGCCCTGCAAAGAATTGCAGGAACGAATTGTCGCCACGATTGACGAAAATGCTCCCGCTGTTGCTGCGAAAGGAGGAATGATTAAATCCGGAATTCATGAAGAACTTGATGCGCTAAGAAATATTTCACGCAGCGGCAAAGATTACCTGTTGGCCATTCAGCAAAAGGAAAGTCAGATTACCGGTATTACATCGCTGAAAGTGGCTTTCAATAATGTATTTGGCTATTACCTTGAAGTTACCCATTTGCATAAAGATAAAGTGCCTGCAGACTGGATTCGCAAACAAACCCTGACAAATGCAGAGCGTTATATCACGCCTGAACTGAAAGAATATGAAGAGAAAATATTAGGTGCCGAGGATAAGATTCTTGCACTGGAACTGGATTTGTATCAGCAATTACTCGCTGCTATTGATCCGTATATTGGCGCTATTCAAAACAATTCGTACATCGCTGCGCAACTGGATTGCCTTTTGTGTTTTGCCTATAATGCGCAACGTTTTAATTATCGCAAACCCACATTGGTGGAAGAACCAATACTGGATATCAAAGATGGTCGTCACCCGGTCATTGAGCAACGATTGGCAGTGGGCGAACAATATGTGGCCAATGATATTTTGCTGAACAAGGACGAGCAACAAATTATCATCCTTACCGGTCCGAATATGAGTGGTAAATCTGCCTTGCTACGCCAAACCGCTATTATTACATTGATGGCGCATATGGGAAGTTTTGTGCCTGCCGCTTCCGCAACGATTGGATTAACAGATAAGATTTTTACCCGTGTAGGGGCTTCCGATAACCTGAGTGGGGGAGAGAGTACTTTTATGGTGGAGATGAACGAAACGGCGAGTATTGTCAATAATATTTCAGAACGCAGCCTGGTGCTGCTGGATGAAATAGGTCGTGGAACCAGCACTTACGATGGAATATCGATAGCCTGGTCTATTGTTGAACATTTATTTCAGCGCAAAGAAAAGCCGAAAACGCTTTTTGCGACCCATTATCACGAGCTCAATGAATTGGAAAATCAATTGAGTGGTGTAAAGAATTACCACATCACCCACAAGGAAACCAATAATCAGGTCATCTTCCTGCGTAAAATGGCCAAAGGGGGCAGCCGTCATAGTTTTGGTATTCAGGTTGCAAGAATGGCTGGTATGCCGCCAACATTAATCGAACGGGCTGATGAAATTCTGGCTCAGCTGGAAGAGAAACATGGAGGTGTAAAAGAAACAACAGAGAAAATGAAAAAGCTAAAACCGGCGCAACATTTTCAACTCAATATTTTTGATGGCTTGTCGGACGATTTACGTTCCATCCAACGCATCCTCACCGAAACGGACATCAATACGTTAACGCCTGTCGAAGCTTTGATGAAGCTCAATGAGCTGAAGAATGTGGTGAAGGTGTATGATTAAAATTAAGTCCTCGTAAATTCTCTTTTATAATTGATTACTTTGTGTCCATGCAAGCAAAAGGATTGCCGGTTGAAGAATTTTTGAACCAAAGTAAAGAAGGCATTATTATTGATGTCAGGGCTCCAATCGAATTTCTGAAAGGTCATTTGCCAAATGCATTTAATGTTCCATTATTTGAAGATAGTGAGCGTGCCGAAATTGGTACGATGTACAAACAACAGGGAAAAGAAATTGCTGTAACGCGTGGATTGGAAATTGTTTCTCCTAAAATGGTTCCCTTTGTTAGTCAGGTAAAAGCGTTGGCACAAGGAAGAAAAGTTTTTGTTTATTGTTTTCGTGGAGGTATGCGCAGTAATAGTTTTGCCTGGCTGATGAATACCTCAGGCTTAGATGCACAGATTTTAAACGGTGGTTACAAAGCTTTTCGCAATCATGTTTTGTCTTTTTTTGAAAAGGATTTAAAGCTTGTTTTGTTGGGCGGCAGTACGGGTTCCGGTAAAACAGAAATTCTGAAACACCTTGCCGGTCTTGGTATTCAATCTGTAGACCTTGAAGCCATCGCTCATCATAAAGGCTCTGCCTTTGGTGCTATCAATGAGCAAAAGCAGGAAACACAACAAAATTTTGAACATCATCTTTTTCATGCATTCACTTCACTTTATACAAAGGAATTAATAGTGCTGGAAGATGAATCGCATAGTATCGGATTCAATAAACTGCCTTACACACTTTGGCAGCAAATGAAGCAGGCAACCATAATTAAACTCGACATTCCATTTGAGCTTCGGGTAGAAAAACTGGTGGAGGATTATACAACCACAGACATTGCGGCATTAAAAGAATGCGTGATTAAGATTTCAGAAAAACTGGGTGGAGATAATGCCAAACTTTGTCTTCAATACCTTGATGAAGGCAGACTGGCCGATGTGGCCCGGCGTTCCTTACAATATTACGACAAGGCTTATATGCATTTGTATGAGAACAAAAAACAACCCATAGTCAATATTGCTTCGGATACTATTGATGCCGTAAAAAACGCTTTGAAAGTGAAACAAATTATAGACACCTTAAATTAAAATATTCGTGGAAATTAAATTAACACAATTCAGCAAAGCCTCTGGTTGCGGTTGTAAAATTGCACCTGCTGTACTGGATGAAATACTGAATGGTTGTAAACAGGAAAATGTTTTTAAGAATCTTTTGGTTGGAAATGAATCGAAAGACGATGCAGCAGTGTATGAAATAGATAACGGGAATTGTATTATCAGCACAACAGACTTTTTTATGCCCATCGTGGATGATGCATTTGATTTTGGCAGGATAGCAGCCTGTAATGCCATCAGCGATGTGTATGCAATGGGAGGAAAACCTTTAATGGCTATTGCTATTTTGGGTTGGCCGGTAGAAAAGTTACCTGCATCTATAGCGCAGCAAGTCATTCGCGGAGCCCAGGAAATTTGCCGTCAGGCAGGTATTCCATTGGCAGGCGGTCATAGTGTAGATACGCCGGAACCATTATTCGGACTGGCTGTTACCGGTATGGTGCAAAAAGAAAATATCAAACATAACAATACGCCACAGGAAAATGACATTTTATACCTTACCAAACCACTTGGTATTGGCGTAATGGCTACTGCGCTTAAGAGAAGCTTGCTGAACGAAGAACAATATGCCGCACTTTTGTCTCAAACCACCAGCCTGAATTCCATTGGTGCTCAACTTTCCGGGCTTCCCTATGTCACTGCAATGACTGATATTACAGGTTTTGGCTTTAACGGACATTTGTTGGAAATGCTCAGCGGGACGAATTTTTCTGCTATTATCAAAAAGGACCATTTACCGGTAATGGAGTCAGCAAAAGTATTTGCCGCTCAGTTTGTTTTCCCCGATAACACTACAAGGAATTACAATGCGCAGTTAGCAGAAATTGAGGGTATGACAGGCTTGGATTTTATTACCTATTGCGATCCGCAAACATCAGGTGGTCTTTTGTTTAGTGTGTCTGCAGGTAAAGAAAATGAAATGGATGTATTTCTACAGCAGCAACATCAATATTTTGCCAAAGTGGGAACGATTGAACAAAAAAGAGAAAAGAAAATTGTCTTTGAATAGCGGCACATTTACAAGCGCATATCATCCGCTTCCCAGTTTTTAATGCTTCGTTTTATAGCATCAGCACTTAATTTTTCCTTTAAGGTTTTTTGCAATAATCCTGCAAATTCTTCATCAGGTGCGAAACGGAGTGCGGCAATCTGACCAAATGAAAGTTGTTTTTCTACCTCTGTTGATGAATTACCCATTAATTCAAAATAACGCAAACGAAACTCCAGGCGAACGATTCGGTTTTGGTTTCCCAATGCATAATGCTGTCGCAACATCAGGGTGAGATAAAGAATGCAGAATATAGAAATCCCAAACAAAATCCATTCTAACTGATGTATTTCATCATTAAAACTTTTATAGGCAGCAATGCATCCTAAAACGCCCAGGAGAGGAAGAAATATAAAATGATGTGGGGTATAATAGCGTTTGTGGTTCTGATAATTTTGGCTCTTCATAAAGTTTGGCGTTTGGCTGGGATAAAATAATATTCCGGATTTTTCAAAGGTAGATTCATCATTGAAATAATGGTTTATAATTATTGCATTACCTGATACTTTAAGATTATGGTAGGATATTTTGAATTGCAATCAGACTGTTATTAATGGGAAACCTGACAATAATCATATTTCGTCCAAATGTGAAAGAATAATTTTACACACTGAATCCAGGTAAACCAAAATTTTTTAGTGCTATGAAATCATTCCTTGCTTCTATATTTATTCTACTCTGTTCTTTTAGTTCCGATTCGGCATGGCAGACTGATTTTTTACAAGCTCAGAAAAAAGCGCAAACCGAACATAAATATATTTTGCTGAATTTTTCTGGCAGTGATTGGTGCGGCCCTTGTATGAGGATGAAAAAAGAAATATTCTCTTCGAAGGATTTTATCGATTTCAGTGAGAGAAATCTGGTTTTAATCAATGCGGACTTTCCCCGTCTGAAAAAGAATCAGTTGAACAAGGCTCAGCAAAAAGCAAATGATGAATTGGCAGAACGGTATAATCAAACAGGCGTTTTTCCATGTACTTTACTGCTCGATGCAAATGGAAAAGTAATCAAGGTTTGGGATGGGTTTCAAAAGCAGGGTGCTGCATTATTTACTTCAGAAATCAACCAACTGATTGGTGCAGCAAAATAATTTTCCCACATTGCACAGGCAGGCAATGAAATTGATGGGCAACCGCTTTGAGATAACGGTTGTGTCTGATGACGCCCTGTGGGCAATAGATTGTATTGCAAAAGCTGTAGCAGAAATAAGCAGGATTGAGCAGCTATTCAGCACTTTCAAGCCGGATAGTGCTACCAACCTTATCAACGATAATGCCGGACTGAAACCAGTTGCTGTTGACAGAGAAGTCATTGATTTAGTTCAAAGGTCTTTGCGTATTTCCAGATTGACGCAGGGTGCTTTTGATATCAGTTATGGCTCTATTGATAAAAGCCTGTGGAATTTTGACCAGACAATGACAGCATTGCCCGATGTTGCCACAGCAAAAGAAATGGTGCGTTTAATCAATTATAATAACATTATTGTTGATGAATTGCACAATACAATTTTCCTGAAAGAAAAAGGAATGCGGATAGGGTTTGGAGGAATTGGAAAAGGTTATGCAGCCGAAAAAGCAAAACAATTGCTGATGAGCCTGGGAGTGGAGAATGGTATTGTGAATGCATCAGGTGATTTGACAACCTGGGGTGTGCAGCCCGATGGTCAGCCCTGGACAGTGGGAATTGCACATCCTGATAAAGCCACCACGCCATTTTCTACATTGAACATCAGCAATATGGCCATTGCCACATCCGGTAATTACGAAAAGTATATCATCATTAACGGGGAAAAATATTCCCATACCATCAATCCCCGGACAGGTTTGCCGGTAAAGGGTATTAAAAGTGTAACGGTAATTTGTCTTAATGCAGAACTAGCCGATGCAATGGCAACTCCGCTTATGATAATGGGTCTTGAGGCAGGTTTATACCTTATCAATCAAATGAAAGGAATTGAGTACATTATTATAGACGAAAACAATAAAATTTTCTCTTCAGAAAATATCAATCTTATATGAACAAACCGGTTAAATATTATATCACCACAATCACATTTCTTATTCTAATCTGCACTCAATCCTGCAGCTCAGTCAAGGAATATCAGAAAAGCAGGCTCAACGATAGTGAAATGGTCATGGGCAATCGTAAAATAGAGCGCACAGAAAACAGTTTCCAAACTTACCGTGAAGGTGCATCAGGTGCCAATGGTGGAAAAACCGGTGGTGGTTGCGGATGCAACTAAAAAGATAAATGAAATAAAATGTTTCCCGAAAAGAAAAAAAATGAAAAAATTATCGCTCAGCATCATTATAATATTCTTCAGTTTGTTTAAAGGATTTGCGCAAAATAATGCAGATTCCAGCCAATATAAAAAGCACAAAATCTCTTTTGAAGAAGCAAATTTTGTCAGTAGTTATTATCATCAGGAAGGAATAAATTCTGCCGTGACAGGCGGTAAAGGAACTGAAAGACTGACTGATATAGCCAATACAATTGATATTAAAATGGTAGTATATGACCGGCAATTGCGCAAGCATAGTTTGACCTTGGATATAGGGGTTGACCATTACACGTCAGCATCGTCAGATTTGGTGGATTTGAAAGCAAATTCATCTGCATCTTCCGGCGATACGAGGCTTTATCCATCCATCAACTGGACAATGGAAAGCCCTAAGAAAGGGACAACTATCGGGGGAGGGCTAGCCATCTCTCGTGAGTTTGATTATATGTCTTATAATGGTAATGTCAATTTTGCAGCAAAAACCAGAAAAAGAAACGGAGAATTTTCGGCTAGCTTTCATGCATTTTTCGATCAGGTATCTTTAGTTATTCCAACAGAACTGAGAACCGGAAGTCAACGTGGAGATGATTATTCTACCGTCGGGCGAAATACTTTTGATTTGTCTTTATCCTATTCGCAAATCATCAATCAACGACTTCAGTTGATGCTGCTGTCGGATATTGTCAGTCAATCAGGATATTTAAGTCTTCCTTTTCATCGGGTGTATACCAATGATGGCTTAGTCCACCAAGAGAACTTACCCGACAATCGTCTAAAGCTGCCGATTGGTTTACGGGCAAATTATTTTCTTGGTGATCGTGTGATCATTCGTGCCTATTACAGGTATTATACAGATAGCTGGAACTTGAATGCACATACCGCCAGCATTGAAATTCCGGTAAAAATGACACCTTTCGTTTCCTTGAGTCCATTTTACCGGTACAATACCCAAAAGGGTGCAGATTATTTTGCTGGCTATATGCAGCATACCTCAACTGATGCCTATTATACCAGCAACTACGATTTAGGCACTTTTGTCAGTCACTTTTACGGGATGGGTATTCGATTGTCTCCTGAAAAAGGGATATTGGGCAATTCGCATGTTCAAATGCTGGAAATTCGCTATGGTCACTACACAAAAAATGTAGGGATGACCAGCAATATCATTTCACTAAACCTGAAATTTAAATAAGCTTAAGAACTTAATCTTCGTTCCCATTGATCATTTATACTTTTTCTTTCCGCTTCCTGGCCATAGTCAAGGTCGAATAAATCGTTGATGGTAGGATCTTTTAAAACCAGTTGCTCCAAACTGACCATCGCAGCATCATCCATGCTTATTTCGCCGCCGGTCAAAAACTGCCATTCGCCTTCCTCATCGTGAACCACTTTTAAGATTGTTTCGCCTCCGATAAATTGTTTGCTTGTAAAAACAGTCAGGCTTCTTTCTTCAAAAAATTTAAAATCAGCGTTGCGGTCCAGCAGGGGTTGTTTGAATTTAAGTTCAGTATCAAAATTGTCCTCCCAGGGGAATTTTAAATTTTTGTCGGTCCAGATCAGTTCAAAAGCAGGAAAAGCTAATGCTCCGTTTAATTCTGTGGCATAATTAATATAATCTCTGAAATTTCTTTCGTCTACGGGAATAAAACATGTATTCCCATTTTCAAAGAAGTCGTTGTATAATTTCCCTGATTCTAATTTCTGACTTGATTTTATCATTGCGCCAGCCTCATTTAAAACGGTATGTAACATTCCCACCGGTAATCCGAAAACAATGATTTCCGGATGCCGGTAATTTTTCCAAAGACCGATAGTGTAGGCATATGAAGGCAAATATTCAGTTGCTTCCAGCGCAATAATCGTCCAGCCAAATTTTTCGATATCAGCGTTTAATTTTTTATGATCCATCGTAATATTTTTACATAAAAAGAAAGCCTTAAACTGATCTTACGACAACAGTTTAAGGCTCTATTATTTTTTTTAATAGCGATTAAGCTTCTACCATTTTACCACTGTTGCGGTATCTGAAAGCACTAAAAATATGCCTTCTTGCAAAGCGGGAACGAATATCGGAATTCAGGAATTTGGTATAAATATTTTTGGGAACACCAAAATATTCATAAGTGGTTTTGTCCTGAAAAACGATTTTCAATGTGGAACCTTTGTATTCAAAATCGTCAATTACAAGGGTGGATGTAATACGATTATACTCTTCTTCGTTGGCTTTGTGTGTTTCCGGAGAAATGCTCACTAAAAAATGATAGGCAGAGATAATTTCTTTACTTTTCAGTTCAGCCTGTGCTTTTTTCTCTTCATCATCCTGAATTTTGTCAGGATGCCATTCTTTAATCAGTCCACGGTAAAGGGTTTTCAATTGTGCAAGGTCAGCTTCCTGTGTCAATCCAAAAATCTTTTTGGATTCATTTATTCTCTTCATATTGATATTTTTTTGCTGCCAAAGCAGCTGAACGAAGCGCGAAAGTAAACCAATTTATATTGAAAAAATGAGAAAGCTTTGATAAAACATTGTCGCCATATTGAAATTTGAAAATGTTCAGGCATTTAATCTTTAAAATCAAAGGATTTTGCATAAAAAGTTCACTAAACCAATTGTTCGTCAATTATTAGTTTTTTTATCAATGAAATCTGGCCCAGATGGTAATAACTATGTTCAATCACGGCTTCAATATTACGTTGATAAGTTCCATATTTTTCATCCATAAATATTTCGTCTAACTGAGCGTCCGGCATATTTTCTACAAATCCGGCAAATTCTTCTGCATTGCCCAAAAAAGTACCCACCAGTTTTTCCCAGTCCATGTCGGATCGTAGCGGTGGAAGATCAAAACTATATTTATCACTTATTTCAAGTTTTCCTGTTTTGAAAACATTATTCAGCCCCTCCAGGTAATAATTGATATGATAGGTAAGCAACGCAATCGTATTTAAGCTGCCAACTTTCTGCGTGGCCTGCATACGATTTACACTCAAAATTCGTTCCTTATAATTTGTATTGGCAATCCAGCGGCCATTCAGCAGTACTTCTCGAAGCCTGCCTGCCAATGCGATGTTACGGGACATTGTTATTAATTTTATCAGTTAAAGGTTTAATAGACTTAATGTAAAAGGGCTGTTCTTTCAAGAAAGAAACAGCCCCATTTTTAAAAGAATGCCTGATTGATTTTAAGGGGCGCTTCTTTTGAGTACTTTTTCAACCAATAATTTTTTGTTGTCTGCATCAAGGAGATAAAACAGATAAAGTCCGTCCGGCAAATTGCCCAGCTCAACTTCAGTAGCATTTTCCTGAATCATCAGTGTTTTGCCGGTCATATCTGTTACCTTCAGATTAACAGTTTTGTCAGACTTGATGGTTATTTTATTAAGAGTCGGATTAGGATAAAGTTTGATGCCTTGTGTCACCACAACAGTATCTTTAATAATTGGACCAAGAATGATGGTGTCAGAATAGGCGTCGCAACCATAGACATCCATAACCCGAACCCAATATTTGCCTTCCAGGGTACGGATATATAAACTTGCAGTTGCTCCTGAAATAAGAGTATCATTTCTAAACCATTGATAACTTTTGTAAGTATTATTCAATCTCAGCGTGTCTTTGTATTGTATAATGCTTGGTTTGAATAAGGGTGGTCTGATTGTTACATTGGCAGTATTGGTATTTACGACACATTTATATTTATCAGTTACCAGTACATTATAAGTTCCGGATACAGGAATGGTCATAGAAGATTTTGTGGTATCTGATTGCATATCAATTCCGTTTTTATACCACATATACTTCAAAGCCGGTGTGGTGGTTTTTACTGTCAGTAATGAATTAAAACCGTTACACAGGAAGGTATCTGATGGAGAAAGTGTAGGAGCAGGTAATGGATTTTTAATAACATTTACAGCTGTAGTGTCTGCACATCCGTCTTGGTCTTTAGCTATTACACTTAGTTTTGAAGGATTGCTTACACTGATTGTATCAAATGTAGAACCGGTAGAAATTACATCATCACGGTACCACTGAAAACTAACCGCACCGGTGCCGGATACTTTCAGCGCTATACTGTCATTGGCACAAAAAACAAGATCAGCTATGCCAATTGGTGCGATTGTAGTTGCCGGACCGGCTTTTACATTCACAACAAGGGGGGCTCTGAGACTGGTGCAACCGTGGAGCGCGGTTGTCTGGGTGACGTAATAAGTTGTTGTTCCCGCAGTGTTAGTAGATGGAATTATTGGTGTTGCCAATTCTGTTCCACCGGTGGCCACGTCATACCATTTCAAGTTGGTACCAAGGGCGGTTAATTCAGTTGTTGGAATTCCTTTACAAAGGTTCAAAGGAGTGGTAATTACCGGGCGGGATGGTAAGGTCCAGGTATGAACCATAATTAATCTTTTATCGCCTTCGCAACCTTCTGTAATTTTTGTGCTGACATAATAATTGACAACTCCGGGTACACTAGTGCTCGGCGTTGGAGCTCCGGGTAGCAAAATCATAGCAGAATTATACCACTTCAACGTATCAATTGATCTTGCAAATGCTGTAAGTATAGCAGCCGTATCATCTTTACAATACTCAATCATTGTTTTAGTAATAGGGGTAGTCGGATACGGATTTACAAAAACGGTAATATGCACTTTCGGACTTTCACAACCCACAGCATTTTTTGCACTGACGTAATAGAAATCCACACCTGGTGTGGCTGTTGATGGAACCGGAGCGGAAGGTAATTTCGTTGGTCCGGAGTCATACCATTTCAAAGTATCTGAAGGCGAGGCTAATACTGCGGTGAGCGCAGGGGGAATATAGGCCTGGCAAACATTTACAAAAGTTGATGTGGTGGGCGAAGCAGGTGTCGGTTTTATGGTTACAGTAATGGTCACTTTGGAGCTTTCTATTCCTGCAGCACTTTTTTCACTTACATAATAAGTGATAGTCCCTGTGCTGCTGGTGGATGGTACAGGTGCAGCACTTAATAGAGTTAGTCCGGCATCATACCATTTTAATGTATCGCTAATAGTTGTGGGTACGGCCACCAATGGACTGGATATTGCACCCTGGCAGTAGCTTACAGCCGTAGTTGTAGCAGGCTGGGCTAACAAACTTAGCGGTAAAGTGACTGAAAATAGAGATAAAATAAAAAATAAATACTGTTTCATAAGGTCGGAATTATTATAATGACTAAGAAGCGAAAATAAAAATAATAAAGGACAAATCAAATATAATTATTTTGCAATATAATTAAGCTGTCTCGTCGAGGATGAAAATATTGTTGATTTTTTAATAATATCCGTAAATTGCGATTAACCTAAAAAAACATTTATGAGAGGTGGTGCAAGCTGGCTTGGATTTTTATTAATTCCGCTGGCAATCATTGTAGTATTTTATATTGTAAAGTTCATAGGAAAATTAATTGCAAAGAAAACTTCTGCAGACAGTTAATTTTATTCCCTGCTAGGCTTAAATTTTTCATTTTGCTACTGCAAAGTGGTGAATAGTTTTGAAAATTTTCAAATCAAATTGGACTTTTCAACTTAAAGTACCCGAATTGTTCATAGGATTTTTCAATCCAATTATAGCAAATACCTAAAATAAAAGTCTGTTACTTTCCGAAGAGACGAATTTATTTTGGTTCATTCATCCTCCGGTTTTTCTAAAATATGGCTAGCAATTCCTTATAACCTTATCTCTAAACCTTCTCCAGTATTAGCTTTCAGCTTTTGTTTTCTAATTTATATTTATTAATCTGTATATTCCGTTTCTGGTATACATTGACGGTAGGGTACTTGATAAATGATTAATTAATCGATTTGTATTTACGGGAATTGGTGCACCGCTGAATAGGCATCCTTTTGTTATCTGCTATTATTATCTAGTTTTGTTCCAATAGCGAAATACAATAATTACAATTTTTACTAAAACAAGGAATATGGAAAAACACACAGAATCGAATACGGTCTACAATGTAAATGATGGTGCAGCAAAATGTCCTTTTACAGGTCAGGGTTCAAAGCCAGTTGCCGGCAAAGGAACTAATAACCGCGATTGGTGGCCCAATCAACTCAACTTAAACATCCTTCGTCAAAATTCCTCCTTGTCTAACCCTATGGATGAATCTTTTGATTATGCCAAGGAATTTAGTTCCTTAGATTTAAATGCATTGAAAGCTGATATTAATGAGGTGATGACCAATTCCCAGGATTGGTGGCCGGCAGATTTTGGCCATTATGGTCCATTTTTCATTCGTATGGCGTGGCACAGTGCCGGTACGTACCGTATTGCTGATGGACGTGGTGGAGCCGGTAGCGGTACACAACGTTTTGCTCCGCTCAACAGCTGGCCGGATAACGGCAATCTGGATAAAGCCCGTTTATTGCTGTGGCCGGTTAAACAAAAATATGGCAGGAAAATATCCTGGGCAGATTTGATGGTGCTGGCAGGCAACTGTGCATTGGAGTCAGCAGGCTTCAAGACTTTTGGTTTTGGTGGCGGACGTGAAGATGTGTGGGAACCCGAACAGGATATTTACTGGGGTTCGGAAGGAAAATGGCTGGATGATAAAAGATACAGTGGTGACCGTGAACTGGAAAATCCTTTGGCAGCAGTGCAAATGGGATTGATTTATGTAAACCCTGAAGGTCCTAATGGAAATCCTGATCCTTTGGCAGCTGCCCGCGATATCCGCGAGACATTCGCAAGAATGGCGATGAACGATGAAGAAACGGTGGCCTTGATAGCTGGCGGTCATACGCTGGGTAAAACCCACGGTGCGGGAGATCCTAATAAATATGTAGGACCGGAACCTGCAGCGGCGGGTATTGAAGAGCAAAGCCTGGGATGGAAAAATACTTTGGGAACTGGAAATGCAGGGAATACCATCACCAGCGGATTGGAAGGTATCTGGACAAAAACGCCAACCACCTGGAGTAATAACTTTTTCGAAAACTTATTTGGTTTTGAATGGGAATTATACAAAAGCCCAGCCGGAGCGCATCAGTGGCGCCCGAAAGACGGAGCAGGAGCAGATTTAGTGCCTGATGCACATGATGCTTCTAAGCGTCACGCTCCAACGATGCTGACAACAGATCTTTCTTTGCGTTTTGATCCTGTGTATGAAAAAATATCCAGACGATTCCTTGAAAATCCGGCTGAGTTTAATGACGCATTTGCCCGTGCATGGTTTAAGTTGACCCATCGTGATATGGGGCCGGTTGTACGTTATCTGGGCCCTGAAGTACCAAATGAAGAATTGATCTGGCAAGACCCGATTCCTGCAGTCACTCATCAATTAATCGATGCTGAGGACATCATCAGCCTGAAAGCTAAAATAATGGCTTCCGGACTTTCTGTTGCTGATTTAGTGGCTACAGCCTGGGCATCAGCTTCTACTTTCCGTGGTTCGGACAAGCGTGGTGGAGCCAATGGTGCACGTATTTGTCTGGCGCCACAAAACAATTGGGAAGCCAACAATCCTTTACGTTTGAATAAAGTATTGAAAGCGCTTGAAACCATACAAAGTGAGTTTAACGCAGCCGTTAATGGCAAATCAGTTTCAATGGCTGATTTGATAGTATTGGGTGGATCTGCTGCAATAGAATTTGCTGCTAAAAATGCCGGTTATCCTGTTTCCGTTCCTTTTACACCAGGCCGTGCTGATGCCAGTCAGGAGCAAACGGATGTTGAATCCTTTGCCGTACTGGAGCCAACTGCAGATGGATTCCGCAATTATCTAAAAAAGAAATATAGCGTATCGGCAGAAGAAATGTTGGTGGATAAAGCGCAGTTAATGAATTTGACTGCTCCTGAAATGACTGCTTTGGTCGGTGGTTTGCGTGTGTTGAATGCCAATTATGATCAATCTAAATTGGGTGTATTTACGAATCGTCCGGAAACACTGACTAATGATTTCTTTGTGAATCTGCTGGATATGAGCACTACCTGGAAAGGCATGGCGGGTTCTGATGATGTGTTTGAAGGCCGTGACCGCAAAACCGGTGAAGTAAAATGGATGGCGACAAGAGTCGACCTTATATTTGGTTCCAACACTGAACTTCGTGCATTGGCTGAAGTGTATGCTTGTGCAGATGGTCAATCGAAGTTTGTCCAGGACTTTGTAGCGGTCTGGACCAAAGTGATGAACCTTGATCGTTTTGATTTGGCTTAATCTTTCGTTCGAATTTTAATATAGCAAAAGCGCTGTTCCGGGTGGGGCAGCGCTTTTTTTAGTTTAGAAAAAATGAATAAGAGGATTCTTCTACAATACAAACAAACCCATTCTTCTCAACTCCAACATGGGTTCACTGTGCCAAAAGGTATCGAATGAACCCAGATTGTTTGTTTCAAAATCACTTTGGAATTCACCAAAATGCTGGAGTTTTTTATTTTGGATGCTCAGGTTTTGTAACCAGGGCATAAGCCATTCCGAAATGTTTTGCTTTAAATCAATGTTCATCATTTCTCTACCGGAATGAAGTATAATCGACGCAATTATCTGGCCTTTTCTGTTGCTCGTTTTTAATTCAGGCTCCGCACCAATCCACACCATTTTGCTGCTGGCTTTCGGCTCAAATTCTACATATTGTCCCAATTCTTTCTCGATATGGCGGGGATGAATAGTAGTTTTGGGTACTTTAAAATCAAACCATTCCTGCAAAGGAAAATCAAAGCACATGCCATGCATATAATTGAATAAGGATTTACGCAGACCTTCACTGAACAATTCGTGTCTTGCACCGGTCGGGTCAATATGTTCGATATCATTATTGGCAAAAGTGCCGATAGCCTCTGTTACTTTTTTCACTTTAAATTGTTCAGGCATCAATCCTACCGGACTATGTGCAGTCATCGCAAACTGGTGCCAGAAACCGGATTGCAGAATGTTATTCTGAAATAACTGACGGACAATCTCCAGCGAGTCGATGGTTTCCTGTGCTGTTTGTGTCGGGAATCCGTACATCAGATAGGCGTGCACCATTATGCCGGCTTCAGTAAAATTGTCGGCTACTTTGGCCACCTGCGTTACGGTTACACCTTTTTGTATCAGTTCCAGCAATCTGTCTGAAGCTACTTCCAATCCACCGGAAACGGCGATACAGCCAGAAGCAGCAAGCAGCTGACAAAGGTCGTGTGTAAAGCTTTTCTCAAATCGGATATTGGTCCACCATACTACAGAAAGACCGCGACGTAAAATTTCTAAAGCCACTTCACGCATCAATGCCGGCGGAGCTGCTTCGTCTACAAAATGAAAACCATTGTTACCTGTTTGAGCAATCAATTCTTCAATTCTATTCACGAGAATTTCAGCCGATGCTGCTTCGTAATGGCGGATATAATCCAGGGAAATATCACAAAAAGTACATTTGCCCCAATAGCATCCGTGGGCCAAAGTGAGTTTGTTCCAGCGGCCATCGCTCCATAGCCGGTGCATCGGATTGGCTATTTCTATGACAGACAAATAATCATTTAAGCCTAAGCCGGTATAATCTGGGGTTCCGATATCTTTTTGTTTAAAATCGGGCATCAAAGAACCGTTGCGATAAACTACTTTTTGCCCATCGCAAAGCAATGTCCTCTTCAATAATTCCTGTGGTAATTTTCCTTTAATATATTCCAGTAATTGGGTAATGGGCGCTTCTCCGTCATCAAGTGTGATAAAATCAAAAAACTCAAAGACCCGAATGTCTGATACCGAACGTAATTCCGTATTGGCAAAACCGCCGCCAAGGCAGATTTTAGTATTGGGGTAATGTTTTTTAATCCATTGAGCACATCGGAAAGCACTGTACATATTACCTGGAAATGGTGCAGAAATAGCGACCAAATCAGGTTGAACAGACTTCATTTTTTTGCTCAGCAGTTCCAAAGTCAGCTCATCGATAAAAGTTTCGCTTTTGTACAATTCAGCATACAATTCATCAAAGCTGTGGGCACTTCTGCTCAGTCTTTCGGCATATCTGCTGAAGCCAAAATGTGCGTCTGTTGTGGCTACTATAAAGTCGGATAAATCTTCCAGATACAAAGTTGCCAGGTGCCTCGCTTTATCCTGAATACCCATTGCCCCGAATGCCCATTCCAGGTCGCTGATTTGCTCAAAGCGTGAAGCTTCCGGCAGATAATTTCCGGTGCAGATTAAATGGGCAAGGGTAGGGTTTTTATTTTGTAGAAATT
Source organism: Chitinophagaceae bacterium (assembly GCA_041661485.1). GTDB lineage: Bacteria > Bacteroidota > Bacteroidia > Chitinophagales > Chitinophagaceae > Rurimicrobium. The sequence continues at coordinate 112,776 of JBAZUJ010000007.1, read as the reverse complement.
CAATGACCGTATCGATAGTCTTGAGGTATAATGGCCGCAATTTTAAAATGCGGGAGATATTGGCATTATAGGTTTTGTTTTGTGCTGCTACGCTGTCAAACAAATGTGTCAGACCTTTCCGGGAAAACAAATGCAGAATCACTTCAATGCCCAAATCGGCCTGAGCACTACTGATGTTTTGGGTGTTGAGAAAACCTTTGAGATAAGCCGTAGCAGGGTAGGGTGTATTCAGCTGCGTAAAGGGAGGCGTTATTAAAAAGACCGTTGCATTACTCATGGTTGCTTCCCTCCAAAAAATTCAGGGCTTCTCCCACTACAAAAAAACTGCCTGTTATCAGTAAGGCATCTTCTGAAACCATATTATTTTTAGCTGCTTCTACTGCTGCTGCTACTGTTGGATATGAATTTCCTTTCAGATTCAATTCTTGTGCAATTGATTCAAGTTCCATTGCAGGTAAGGCTCTCGGAATTTGGGCATTACAGAAATAGAAGTTGGTATCAGCAGGAAATTGCGTCAACGCAGCGCGTACATCTTTATCTTTAACAAATCCGATTACAATGTTTTTTTGTGCAGCTTTCACCAATTGCCATTGGTTCATCACTTCTTTTACACCTGCTTTATTATGACCAACGTCTGCAATAATGAGTGGTTTATTTTGCAATTCTTCCCACCTGCCGCGCAGTCCGGTCAGTTTTTTGACTTTTGATAAAGCACGTAAAGTGGTGGGCAAATCTGTTTTAAACCCCATACTGTACAATACTTCGCCAGCGGTAAGTACTGTTTTTATATTGTGCAATTGATAAGAGCCCAATAGGTCGGTTTGTAAATCATACATCTCCTGGGCAGCCAGTTTCACTGCTTTCAGATATTGACAACCTTCATCCTGTTTTACTTTCACCAATGCCCATTGTGCATCTGCATTAAAACTGTTGCACTGCTTATGAATGGCGTGTTCAAAGAATACTTGTTCTGTTTCTTTTTGTCTTTCACCAAGGATAAAAGGAACACCATTTTTAATAATGCCCGCTTTTTCTTCAGCTATTTCTGCCAATGTTTCGCCGAGCACATCCATATGGTCGTAGCTGATATTGGTAATGATAGAAAGAATTGGTGTAATAATATTTGTGCTGTCCAAACGTCCACCTAAACCGGTTTCAATTACAGCTATTTCACATTCCTGTTCGGCAAAATATTGAAAAGCCATAGCGACAGTCACTTCAAAAAACGAAGGTTCAATTTGCTTAAACAAGTCTTTGTGTTGCGCAACAAAATCAATTACCCATCGCTGATCCAGCTCCTTACCATTGATTTTAATCCGCTCTCCAAAATGTACTAAATGTGGTGAGGTATAAAGTCCGGTTTTATAGCCGGCTTCCTGTAAGATTGCAGAAAGCATGTGACTGGTGCTGCCTTTACCATTGGTCCCTGCGATATGAATGCTTTTAAATTTATCCTGTGGATTACCCAGGGCTTCGCAAAGCAATTTGATATTATCCAAACCAACTTTAATTGCACCTTTACCATATTTTGAAAAAACAGGTAATTGAGCATAGAGGTAATCAAGTGTTTGTTGGTATTCCTGTTGAAGCGGTAAACTCACTATCGTGCACGTGTTTTGAATACAAAGGTAATGTCTCCAAATTGTTCCGGTGGGGCAGATTCACTTTTACTGAACCGGACTTCCTCAATTTTTCTGAGGGCAATTTTACCTAACTCAGCATTGGCAGCACTTTTAACTCTTTTATTTATTACCTGACCATCACGATTCACTGTGACACGCACCACAACTTTGCCACCTTCTCTGAATTCGGCATCAGGTCTTGGTTTGGACACCATGCTTCTGTCACTGAAAGAGTGAGCAATACCACCGGTACCATTTCCGGGAATGCCTGAATAGTTAGCAGCACCCGGTGTGCCTCCTGGTACTCCTTTATCGCCATTGCCCGTTCCGTTTCCCTCACTTCCTCCGGCCTGATTGATTTGTGCTGCATTTCCGCCATTACCATTGCTGGCCGGGAAAAGTATTTTGGGTTTGGGTTGCGCTGCCGGTTTTTGATTGTTTTCAGCGGTAGTTGTTTTGTGAACAGTTTTGTCGGGTTGGTTTTTTATTGCCGGGGCATCTGCATCTGTTTCATCTGTTGTAAGGTTGGACGGTGATTCTGAAGCATCCTTTGCTGCACTTTTGGATGTTTCTTCAGGTTGGTATGCAGGATGATCGGTGGAAAATGCCTGGTTATCACCGCTGCCATCATCACTGTTTCCCAGGTTTACTTCCATACCCATTTCATCCATCACAGCCGGTGTGGCAGGAAGAGTGTATCCGATAAACAAACACAAAATGAGCAAAGCAGCGTGAACTACCACTGTATATATTGCCGCTTTAGAATTGATTTGTTGCTCTTTCATAAAATTGCTTTGCCTTTAAGCTTACTCAAGTAAAGCATAAAGATACTTGATTCCTGAATTTCCATACCAGGAAGACAAGCAGTAATACTTATTTGTAGTTTTTTCTATAAAAAATAAGGTAGTCATTCAGTTTTTTATCTGCTTTCAACTTCAAAAAATTGCTCTCAGAAATGATGACATACCGGTAAGAATCTTTAGCCATTTCCCTGAACAATAATGGTTCATTCTTTGCAGCATTCATAAATGTTCTGGCCTGATTGGCATCCTTAAACGGTTTTGTAATAACCATACTTTCTGTTGGATTCAGCATTTCCAATTCAGAAATTACAGTCATATTGCTGAACTTCAGTTTAGTATAATCCGTTAATCCCGACCTGAAACCAGCAGTCTTGGCGTCCGGAATACCAAAAATAAACAGGCAGTAATGAGCTTCTTTTGGTTTGTAAACATATTGAGCCGGAATCAATGATTTTGCTTTAGCTATAGAATCCATTTTTGCTTTGGCAGCAAGGCCCGCACTGTCAAGGATTGCTTTTACCGTCGATACTTTTCCGGAATCCGATTTCACGGTATCAGCAGCTTTCTGTTCATTGACAAATTTTGAAATCGCATCAATCCAAGGACGCAAGGAGTCGGAAGGATTATCTTTAATATAAGCTGCAATTAAAGTATCTGATTTTTTGTATTGACCAACAGATGCATAGGAGAGCGCTTCCAGGACTTTGAATTTACGGACATAAACCGGGTCGCCATACACTCGTTTTGCTGTACCCACACGTTTTATCACTTCGTCATACTGATGGTCCATCGCCATTTGGTATGTCGCTTCGTAATACTGAGATACATTTTCAACTGTGGTAGTTGCTGCTGATGTCGTGTCTGTTGCTGCATCAGACTCCAGTTCTTTCGCAAATGGAGAAGTTGGATAACCGTTCAATAGTTTTTGTCTCAGGGTTTCGGCTTCTTCCAGTTTGTTCTGCCTCAATGCAGCAGTATACCGTAAAGACAATTCTTCATCCGGATATTCATGATTCGGATATCTTTTATTCAAAGAGTCAAGACTAGCTAAACCTTCTTTATACTCTTCAACATCTTTTATATAAGCACGTGCAAGATCGATATAGGCTCTTCTCAATTTCTTATTGACGTTGCTCAGCTGTGCATCCGTTTTAGGAATGGAAGCCAATAAAGATGCTTCTGTAAGTTCAGTTCCTGTATTCTCTTCTTCTTCCGTTGTGTCTTGTGCGGCTATTAATGTTCCTGCACCAAAACTGGAAGATGAAGCCCTGCGCCAGTTATCTGCCAGCGGACGATTTCCCCATTTACGTTTAAATTCATTGTATCCTTGCTGAACTGCCACAGGATTGCCAAAATACCAACTGCTTGGTCCGGATGTTCCGGAACTGGCACCTGCGCTGGCTAATGATCCTGATGCAGCGGCAGCTGCTGCGTTGGCAATACTATCTTCTTTTTGTGTTTCCAGGTATTTCAGGTATTTCCTGATCGCTGCTTTTTGTTCCTTCTCACTCATTGCAGATAATCGAAGCAAACTATCCTGCATGTGCATCAGGTTGTAAGGTTCTTCAATTTTATCCAATGATTTTCCTCTGCGCAGTGCAGTATTCAGTTCTTCATTATCGGCGATTCCTTTGGCAAAATAGGATGCACTATCATATGATTTTTTTGCCAGGTTGTATTGACCTGTTTTGTATTGAATGTTACCAATAGCTGCAAATGTGATGGCTTTTTGTTTACGGGTGGTTTTGGGTTGCTGAAGGCTTTTGTAATAATTGGCCAGCGCTTCATCTGTTCTGTTATCGTTGGCAGACAGTTTTCCGAGTATAAAATAAACCTGCTCATAATAAGGAGCGTATTTACCGTCCTTTAATAGATTTTTAATGGATGCAATAGATTTTTTTTGATCTCCACCTGCTTCTGCAATGGCGGCCGCACGGTTTTTTCGTGCATAAAAATCCATTTCGATAGGCGGATGCATAGCAAGACTTTTCTTATAATTATAGGCTGAGCTATCAAAAGCACCAAGGTCATATAAAATCTGTCCATTCAGGAACGCAGCTCTCTGGCGCAAATCTTTTGAAATGGATTTGGATGCCACCACCAGACCAAGTTGTTTGCTGGCTTCTTTATTTTCTCCTTTACGAATAGCGAGGTTTGCTCTTTCCAGTGCTATTTTGGCCTTCATCTTGTTGGACAACTTTGTACTGGCATCCAATAAATCCAGAATTGCTTCGGCGTCCGATGTTTTTTTACTGTCAGCATCTGTTCTGGTCAGCCACAAAATAGCATCGTTATGTGCAGGCTCGTGCAGGAATATTTTTTTAAATTTGCTTTTTTCCTTTTGGGTAATCTCTCCTTTATTTTCCTTCTCTTCTTTTTTCTTTTTCTTCAGATTATATTTTTGGTTGCGCATTCCAATAATATATTTGAAAGAGATAGTGGCTCTTTCATAATCTCCGCGATAATAATAAGCTTGCCCCATCAGCAGATACAAATCATCAGCCCATTTTGTTCTTGGATCATGAATCTGAATACCAACGGCTGCCTTACGTACAATCGTATCCATATCAGAAGCAAAGACCGTTGAGTCCACATTCGGGTCAAAAGGAAACAAATCAATTCGTTCTTCAAAATTGTCTTTTTTGCGGCGCTTCATATTATCGTGCGCTTCTTCCATCTTCCGGTGGGCGTTGAAGTAATAATTATAGCGCGTGAAGGTGTTTTGGAATACCTGTCTTACCGGCCCCCATTTCTTTTTCAACATTTTCTCATTGCTCCAGGCCTCATGTTTCTTTTTGATCTTGAGGTCAAGTGCCAGCTTCATTTTATCTTCCTTCTTCTTCTGGTCTGCCTTGACTTGTTTTTCGCGCAGCTCTTTCTTTTTGGCAAGGCTATCCGCACGCAAATCTCTGACATTTTTCAGGCTGTCCGATTTTCGCTGGCGTTCTTTGGTAAGGCTGTCCAGTTTCGTTTTTCGGGCTTTGGTAAGGCTGTCCAAGGTTTTTTTGCGCGCCGATATGATATTGTCACTGAAAATTTTCCTTACAGTACGGATACTGTCAAGTCGCGACTGACGTGTTACCTGCACACTGTCTCTATAACGCTTGCTTTCTTTGTATTTCCTGATTTTGGCAAGGCTATCTGTTTTTATTTTTTGTTTTGCTCTCAGGGAATCACTTACTTTTTTGCGGGAAGCGATGGAGCTGTCCAAAGTTTTCTGCCTGATGCTTTTGAGAGAATCAAAATATTTTGTTCTGCTGGTTCGCATATTGTCCAGGCGTACATTCCTGACTTTGTTGACACTATCAAGATAACGTTTACTTTCTTTATATTTTCTGATGCGGGTAAGGCTATCTGTCCTCGCCTTCATCCTTTGCTGAATTTGTTCAGAATTGGCTTTTCTAACAGCAATAGAACTGTCTAATGCACGTTTTCTTTCAAGATTAATGGAATCGAAATACTTTGCTCTGGCCTCTCGAAGGGTATTTATATTGGAATTGCGCGCTTTTAATATGCTGTCTTTATAGGTTTTACTTTCCTTGGCAGAGCGGATAGCTGCAAGACTGTCGCTGCGTTTTTTTTGTACAGCACGCATACTGTCAGTGGTCTTTTGTCGCGCAATTTTAAGGCTGTCCGAATTGCTTTTTTGTGCAAAAAGAACATTGCCGGATAAAAGACAAAGCAGGATCAAAAAGTAAACTGGAAATTTATACGGATTCAAGCTGTAGAAATGGGTTAATTTATTTGTATTTAAACGTATTTATTTACTTCTTATTGTCTTTGGCAGTTCTGCCATCCTCCTTGCCAGTACTAAGCTGCCAAAAATAAGGAATACTTTTTTGGTTTTCTATTTTTGATTTACTAAAACATAAAAATCAGGCATTTATTTTACCTATCTTAAAGCTTTCGAAAAAAAAATTTGTTTTTAATACTTAACACTTACATTTGCGTCAATTCACAAAATAAAATTCTAATTAATTAATATGTTTTGGACTTTAGAATTGGCATCTCATCTTGAAGATGCTCCATGGCCAGCCACAAAAGACGAGTTGATCGATTACGCAATACGCTCAGGTGCTCCACTGGAAGTAGTTGAAAATCTCCAGGAACTGGATGATGAAGGAGAAGTCTACGAAGGAGTAGAAGATATCTGGCCTGATTATCCTACCCAGGAGGATTTCTTCTTTAACGAAGACGAGTATTAGGCCTTTCATTAAATTTTATTACAATTTAAATAATTCATTTTTGCATTTTTTGCAGAGATGAATTATTTTTTTTGCAAACATTTCTTATTTTGGGGAATAAAAACATACTTATGAAGAAGTTTTTCAAGATTTTGGGTATCCTGATATTAATATTGGTTATTGTTTTTCTGATATTAGGACTTACCCAGCCAAAAGATATCACAGTAGTCAGGACCACCACTATAAAAGCCCCTCAGGAAGTAGTTTTTAACCAGATTTCAAGATTCAGGAACTGGCCCAACTGGAGCCCCTGGCTGGAGGTGGAGCCTACCACAAAAATGACTTATATCGGTATCGACGGACAGGTTGGCAGCAGTTATAAATGGCTGGGAGACGAAACCGGTGAAGGACAAATGACAAATATTGGCGTTACTTATAAGCAAATGGATTACGACCTGTTGTTTATAAAACCCTGGGAAGGACATGCAAAAGGTTTTATCAAAGCAATCGACCTTAAAAATGGGAATACGGAAGTAACCTGGAGTATGACCATGCATTCTGATTTTCCGATGAACGCGCTTGGCTTTATGACAGACAGAATGGTGGGAAAAGATTTTGAAAATGGCCTTGACCTTTTAAAAGATTATGCGCAGGCACACCCGACGATCGAAATTTCGATGAATAGCGTGGAAGAAAAAAGCTTCCCTGCAATTACCTATGCCACTATCCGCGGAAAAATTAAATGGTCTGAAATGCAAAGTTTTTCAACGACGGCTTTTGCCACTTTGAAGAAAGCAACAGAAGGACGCAGAATTGGTGCTGCATCCACATTTTATTATGCCTGGGAAGATTCTATACAAACCACAGATATGGCTCCGGCTTATGCTGTAAGTGGCACAGAGCCTATCCCCGGTGCACAAATGGTTAACCTGCCACCCAGTATTTCCTGTTCGATTTTATACAAAGGCGGTTATGCCAATCTTGGAAAAGCCAACCAGGTTCTGGCGAAGTATATTGCTCAAAAAGGCAGACGCTTGAATTATGTGATAGAAGAATACCTTGTTGGTCCGGAAACGGAACCTGACTCCAATAAATGGGTCACTAATATCAACTTCCTGGTAAAATAAAACGATTTTAACTTTTGTAAAAAGCCTGTCCGGAATTTTGGGCAGGCTTTTTTACTATAAATTTTATTTCAATGCTTTAAGCAAACTTTTGATTTCATCAGCATCTGCCAACAAACTTTCGTCCACAATAGCGGAAGAATGGTAAAAACCGGCTTCAGATTCCTTCCTGATTTCCTGAATATTAGCTGAGCGCAAACCGCCACCAGGCATAATTATAATCCTGCCTGCTGCCTGCTCTACTAATTTTTTCAATCCTGCTGATCCTTCATTGACATTCGGAGCACCTCCTGAGGTCAGGATAGTTGAAAAACCAAGGTCTATGAGCTGTTCCAGCGATGCATAAATATCAGGAGTACGGTCAAAAGCACGGTGAAAAGTACATGGGAAAGGATAGGCAAAATGTAGTAAATCTTTATTGCGTTCCACATCTATTGTCCCGTTTTCATTCAGAATGCCAAACACAAAACCGTGTACACCCAGTCTTTTAAACAGAATGATGTCATTTTTCATTTGTTCAAATTCTTCCTCTGTGTAGCAGAAATCACCACCACGCGGGCGAATCATCAGGTAAAATTCTGTGTTTGTTTTTTCTTTTACTTCAAAAACCATTTCCCAGGATGGGGTAGTACCACCTTCGCTCAGCTTATCGCAAAGCTCAATCCTGTCTGCACCGGCTGCGGCAGCTATCAATGCTGACTCAAGGTCGAAGCAGGCTATTTCCAATTGATGTTTCATTCCTTAGTCTTATTTCAAAAAGTAATCGGCGTCTATTAAAGTATTGCCGCTATCATCGTTGAGGGCAAAGTTAAATCCACCCTGAATACAATAAGCACCATGCTGTCCCTGCTTGTTGAGGGCAATAAAGCCTACCTGGATATCTTTCAGATTTTTATTCCGCTGTCTGGTGAGTTTAATTATTCTGGCAACAGCTTCTTCACAGGCCGCTTGCGGCGTCTTTCCCTGGCGCATCAGTTCTACCACCAGATGGCAGCCTGCAATACGGATCACTTCTTCACCATGTCCGGTTGCTGTAGCGGCACCAATTTCATTATCAACATATAATCCTGCACCGATAATAGGTGAATCGCCAACCCGTCCATGCATCTTGTTTGCCATACCACTGGTGGTACAGGCGCCCGACAAATTCCCTTGCGCATCGAGTGCAATCATCCCTATAGTGTCGTGATTTTCGATATTCGCAATGGGTTCGTACTTGCTTGTTTTCAGCCATTCTTTCCATTCCTTTTCAGACGCTTCCACCAACAGGTTTTCCTTTTTATAACCTTGTGATAGTGCAAATTGCAGCGCACCTTCTCCCACCAGCATCACGTGTGGTGTTTTTTCCATTACAGCACGGGCCACGCTTATAGGATGTTTGATAAATTCAAGACAAGCGACCGAACCGATGTTGGCGTTTTCGTCCATTATACAGGCATCCAATGTCACCCGGCCATCCCTGTCGGGGCGGCCGCCATAACCCACACTACGCTCATTCGGGTCGCCTTCCGGCACCCGAACGCCGGCTTCAACCGCATCCAGTGCGCGACCATTTTTGCTTAGAATTTTCCAGGCTTCTTCGTTTGCCTGCAATCCGAAACGCCATGTAGACAGCACAATTGGTTTCCTGACAGCAGTGCTTTTTCCTGCAGCTGAGGCTTTTGTGTTGAACGGATCGAGTGCCAGTGCTACGGCAGCCAATGCAGTTTTTTGGATGAAATTCCGACGGTTGGACATGTTATGATTGAATTGTAAAGTTGATCGTTGAATTGTTGGTTTGGTAATAAGCAAGAAGACTATTCCCAGATCTTTTTGCAGCGACAAGATACTATGAAGAATATTTGTTTCACAAAAATGAACAATACTATTGTTGGACAAATAAATCTTCAGTCCGTTTTAAGCAATAATAATCAGCAAGATTATTTGTGGTGAATTTTTATTCTGCTTCGATATCCCTCAGAAATCATCTAATACCAATTTAATACCTATAATAGTCACATTTTGCAATCATCTCAAATGCTGTCATCCTATGTTTGCAAACAGTATAAAATTGGGTAAATTGTACTTCACAGCAGTTATACTTTAAGCTTTGTCGTTGCGTAAAACAAAACTTCAATAAAGAAGGCCACCCGGAATGAGTAGCCTTCTTTAGGTTTATAATTTGATTGGCCTGTTGACTGATATCAATTATTCCTTTACCCCGAACTTATTTAAAATCTTATCCATCAGACACCATTTTGTGAATGAGGATTGAAACAAATTGGCACCTACAAAGGCAGTAAACCAAAGCCAGTTGGGATGGACATAGTGTGCTAACAACAAACTGATAATTATAAAAAGGCCTGCTATGGCGTGTATGATTCTTGTTCTCATCGTTTAGTTTGATTGTTCGATATTAAGTATAGCAATGTGAATCCGGGAATTACTTTCCTGCTGTTGGTTAAACTGGTCCACCAGTATTTTGGTGTTTGTAACAAATCTTTCTTCCACAAATGCAAAGAATAAAACGGATTCATTTTCTATTGCTTCCGAGCCGAACCAATTAGTGCCAATGGTTTCGGCTGAATCATCCCTGAATCCATTTACATCATTGTGGGTATAAACGCTGACCTTTGCATGTTTCAGGATTTTTTTTATATCCGGTTCAAAAGACTTGTTTGCGGTAATTATTATTAATTTCATCATTTTGCAATTTTTATTTATCGTTAGGTTCTGTTAGCAACTCCTCTTTTTTGAGAAAATTCTTTTCCCACTTTTTCTTTTCAGTGATGTAGTAAATCAGCGGAACGACTATCAGAGTAAGAATGGTAGAAACAATAGCTCCTGCTACCAGCGATATAGCCAATCCCTGAAAAATTGGATCAAACAGAATAATTGATGCTCCTATAACAACTGCTCCGGTAGTTAATAAAATTGGTGTCGTTCTTACGGCTCCTGCTTCGATGATGGCTTGTTTCAGCGGAATCCCTTCTGCCAGTCTTATTTCAATAAAGTCAATCAGCAACACCGAATTCCGAACCATAACTCCGGCAAGGGCAATCATTCCGATAAAGGATGTTGCGGTAAAGAATGCACCCAAAATCCAATGTCCCAAAACAATTCCGACCAGAGAAAGCGGTATCGCCATCATCATCACAAGGGGTGTTTTAAAATTTTGAAACCAGCCTACGATCAGCATATAAATAATGATAATCACCACCAGGAATGCCGCTCCCAGATCCCGGAAGACTTCAAGTGTCACCTGCCATTCTCCATCCCATTTTACAGTAAAGTTGCTTTCATCGGATGGTTGTTCCATATACAGCTCATTCAGGCTGTATCCTTTTGGAAGCTTCATTTTCTGCAATTCCTTATTCATCCCAAGGATAGCATACACAGGACTTTCCAATGCACCAGCCATATCAGCCGTTACATAGACAACTCTCTTCTGATCCTTCCGGAATATAGTTTTTTGCAAGGTGTCTGTTACAATTTTTACCAAATCGCTCACCGCAATCACATTACCCTGCATACCTTTGATTTTTAGTTGCTGAATATCCTGGAGACTGGCTTTGTCTTTATCGTCGAGCGCCAGAACAATGCCCACACTATTGTTGGAATGTTCATCGTAAAGAGTGGAAATAGGGTATTCTTTCAATAAATAAGTAAGATTTCCAACTACCTGCTGTGGCGCAATACCGTTGAGCATCGCCTTTTCCTTATCAATCACCAGCTTATATTCTGTCTGGTTATCTTCCACCATCCAATCCACATCAACAATATCTGTGGTCTTATCCAATAAATTTTTGACCTGTTGTGCAACCTTGATTTGCTCTTTATAATCAGGTCCATAAATTTCGGCTACCAGGGTAGAAAGAACCGGCGGGCCGGGAGGCACTTCGATTACTTTAGCATTCGCGCCATATTTTTTAGCAATTTTCTGAATGGCCGGACGCATCTCTTTTGCTATTTCGTGGCTTTGTAAATCCCTCTCTTCTTTATGCAGCAGATTTACCTGAATATCCGCCATATTGCTTCCTCCACGCAAATCATAATGCCGCACCAGGCCATTAAAAGTAATGGGAGCAGATGTTCCTACATAGTTTTGATAATTGATAACCTCCGGTCTGCCAGACAGATATTGGGCTATCTCTTTGGTCACCGCGGCAGTCCGCTCCAGTGTTGCACCTTCCGGCATATCGATTACTACCTGAAATTCATTCTTATTATCAAAGGGCAACATTTTTACCACCACAGATTTAGTAAAGAACATTCCCATAGAGCCCAGCAACAGCAGGATGGTTACGCCAAACAGTACATTTCTTTTCTTCCCGCTTTCAAGAAAGGGTTTTTCAATTTTACTGTATATTCTATAAATTAAACTCGTTTCCAGCCCCTGTTCTTCTTTGTGCTTTTGTGTGTCTTTTTCTTTGAGCAGATGATATCCCAGGTAAGGTGTAACGGTTAAGGCCACAAATAAAGACAGCAGCATCGCTATTGAAGCACCGATTGGCATTGGACTCATATAAGGCCCCATCATGCCCGACACAAAGGCCATCGGTAAAATCGCCGCAATAACAGTAAACGTTGCCAGTATGGTCGGATTCCCCACTTCATTAATGGCGTATATCGCTGCCTGCATAAAAGGCAGCCGTTTCATTTTGAAATGCCGGTGCATATTTTCGGCTATAATGATACTGTCATCCACCACAATTCCTACTACAAAAACAAGTGCAAACAGGGTGATTCGGTTAAGTGTATAACCCAGCAGGTAATAAGCAAAGAGGGTCAGCGCAAAGGTGAGCGGCACGGAGAAGAAGACAACCAGTCCGCCCCGCCATCCCATAGCCAGCATCACCAGGATGGTAACTGCAATAATAGCCACGCCCAGGTGCATCAACAGTTCTCCCACTTTGTGCGAAGCTGTTTCTCCGTAATTACGTGTCACTTCAACATGCACTTCATTTGGTACGATTGTTTGCTTGAGATGCTCAACTTTTTCCAGTATTTTTTCAGATATCTTCATCGCATCGGCGCCTTTCACCTTTGCTACCGAAATTGTCACAGCGGGGTATTCTGATTTGTTTTTTGCATATTGCTGATTGGTTTTCCCATATCCAAACGATACATAACTTTTCGGAGAGGAGGGCCCGTCTTCTATGCGCGCAATCTGCTTCAGATAGACCGGCATATTTTTATTCACACCCACTACCAGATTCTGCACATCTTCTGTTGTGGAGAGAAATTGTCCCGTCGTTATCAGAAATTCTTCATCGTGCTGCACAAAACTACCGGACTGGCTGCTACCGTTTCCGGCCTGAATCATCTGCATAACTCCGAGTGCATCAATTCCGTTTTCAGCCATCTTATCCTTATCCAGCAATACTTTCAGTTGACGATTACGACCGCCAATCTCTTTTGTTGTCGATACATCTTTTATCTTTTCAATTTCACTGGTGAGCTCTTCTGCAATCTGCTTCAATTGATAGTCATCATATTTCTCGCTCCACAAGGTCAGCCCCAGCATAGGTACATCATCTATTGAACGGGTTTTAACGACAGGAGGATAAACACCCTTCGGAAAGAGGTTTTCATTTTTCTTCAGTTCATCATATAGTTTCACATAAGACCGCTCTACATCCTGTCCCACCAAAAACTGGACAATCAACATCGCCTGCCCGTTCATGGCCTGACTGTGCACATGTTCCACACCCTTAATATTCGAAATTATTTTTTCCAGAGGCTTCACCACACGGCTCTCTACCTCCGATGGACTGGCACCCGGATATCCCACCATAATATCAGCCATGGGTACATTAATTTGTGGCTCCTCTTCTCTGGGTATCAGAAAAGAACTGTACACACCAATAATCATAAGCGCTACCATCATCAGGATAGTGAGCTTCGAGTTAATAAAAATCTTGGCAATTTTGCCGGATAAACCTTCTTGCATTTTAGATTGTTTTTTTGATTGGGGCGCAGCCCCCGCCAGGCTGCAAAGCTGAGCTGCAGGGGGCCGGGCTATTCGTTTCTATCTTCCGGCAAAAAAGCCGGAAGGATATCCACTGCTATCCCTTGCGCATGAATTGAGAATTAAAATGAAACTTTAGCACCATTATACAACTTGCCATTTGCAGACAGGATATAAGATTCATCTGCCGATAAGCCTGACAAAACCTCTACCTGGTCACCGTATTTGCTACCCGTGCGCAACCATCTCAATATCGCTTCTTTGTTGCTGCCAACAGTATAAACACCCACCAGCTGCCCCTGACGAACAAGGGCCGTTTCGGGTATAAGTAAAGAAGATTCTTTCTGGCTGTCTCCGCTAACAGCTGCTATCGGAAACTGCACATTGACAAACATTCCGGACAGCACACCTTCTGTTTTTTCCATTCCGATTTTTACAAGATATTGCCCGCCTGTATTTTTTGCAGATTGGCTCGCTTCTATTACCGTTCCTTTATACACTTTGTCCAGTGTCTTCACCATCACGCTTACTTCCATTCCGGTTTTAATGCCGGATATATCACTTTCAGACACCATAGCTATCACCTGTAATTTTGAAGCACCTTCAATGCTTATTAAAGGCATTCCCGGGTTGGCCATGTCCCCTTCTTTTACAAAAGTGTTGGTCACCACGCCCGAAAACGGTGCGGTAATATTGGCATAGGAAAACTGCGCCATCACTTCATTCTTCATTTGCTTTGCCCCTTCCAGTGCTGCTTTTGCCATTTCGAAACGAGCGGTCATATCATCCAGTTCTTTTTGCGATGCACTTTGTTGTGCAAACAGGTTCACGAAGCGGTCATAATCCTTTTTTGCATTGTTGTATGCAGCTGTTGCCTGAAGTATAGAGGCATCTACCTGTGCTTTTTTGGCCAGTAGGTCGGTGTTGTTGATACTCAGCAAAAGTTGTCCCGCATTTACTTTATCACCCACTTTTACACTCACCTTAGTTACATAGCCCATCATCCTGGTGCTAAGATTGGCACTGTTCTCCGCTTCTACCTTACCGCTTGCTGTCACATTCTGACTGTTGATGTTGTGATGAGCTTCGCTGAGTTGAACCTGTATTGGTGCTTCGCTGAAATTGGTTTCTTTTTTGTCTGTTCCGCAAGATTCATTCAGCAGTACTGCTGCGAAAAGAGCAATGGGTATGATCAGTTTTTTCATGTTTATTTAGTTAAGAATTGAAGATGTTTTTGTGTGAAATTGTATTCGAAAATGGCCTGAAAAAGCTCCATTTCTTTTTGCAGCATCTGAGATTCGGCCATCAATAATTCGTTCGTTTTTTCCAGTCCCTGTTCAAACCTGTTTTGACGGATTCTGTAAGCTTCTTCTGATTGTTCAAATGCCAGAGCAGTGAGTTCCACTTTGTTTTGTGCATCTTGTAATTGCCGCTTTGTCTGGTTCCATTCCAACTTACTCTGTGCCTTATATTCTTCCGCTTCAGCAGAGGCTTTCTGATAATCGGCTTTTGCTTTTTCCATTTTACCGATTGACTTATAACCATCAAAAAGGCTCCAGCTCAGTTGCGCACCCAGGGTGTAACCTTTAGCATCCATATTAAACAGCCGTGTATCATATAGTTCATAACTGCCAAATGCATTGAGGCGTGGCAGGAATTTCATCCTGCTTGAACGAAACAGTTTCATATAGGCCTCTGAAGCTTTGTCCATTGCCATAATATCTTTCCGGTTTCCTGTAAATGATAGTTCTGTCAGGGCTTCGTCCGCTTTTCTGGTCAACTCCCGGTCTGGTCTGTATATTTTGTCCTCAATAGAACCTTCCATTAAAAAGGAAAGATAATCGGATGCATTCCGGACATTACTTTTTGCATATTGCAATTGGTTGGCTATTTCATTCACCCTTACTTCCACCGCCAGCAAGTCAGTTTTCTGAAGGATACCTTGCTTATAGTATTGTTGCACAATCCTTAGGTTATCCTGTCCTGTTTCGCTGGCCTTTTTCAATACATCGACAGCTTTGTAGGCCATTTGCAATTGCATATAGGCTTTGTAGCCCTGCAGCTGCAGATATTCTTTTGTCCGGCCGGTTTGCAGTTCTGTCGCCATCATTCTTGCTTTTGCAGCCTGCCTTTCCATCAGACCATCCATGTTGATGACAGGTTGCAGAATTTCCAGTCTGGTGGCGTAGTTGTTTGTTTTGACCGGATTGTTTAATAAAGCCGGATTGAAATCAGCAGCCGTAAGTTGCTCCTGGTTCAATTTTGAGCCAAAGGCCATCAAAGGATTTGTTGTGGTAAGTGCGGTATGTGATGCATTGATGGCCGGCAGGTAAAGTGCATTCGATTGACGATAATCAGCTCTTGCAGATTCAAAATCTTTTTCACTCACCTTTAGGCGGAGATTACCCCTGGCAATTTTTTGCAGCACTTCATCCTGCGATACCATCACCTGCTCTTGTGCATGACTGATAGCTGAAAGCCCAAAAGTCAAAGCAGTGAACATAATTTGAATTCGATTCATAGTATTTTCTCTATTGAGACACAAAAGTATCTGCGCAACTTTGGCGCTACGGTAACAGTTGTTACACAACAGAATCTTTTAGAAAACAGTAACATAAATGAAGCCTGTAGATTCCTTGTACCAGTGTCATTTCCGGGCAAATCAAACAGGAATTTTGTAAGTTTGATGATGCTGAGATTCTGGATTAAGTTGTTCAACCTTCATACAGGGGAAGATGACAAAAACAAAACACTTGAAAATGTCACTGCTAACATTTCATTTTCGGGTGCCAACCTGTGGATATTGGCCTGTGCAATCATTGTGGCCTCTGTAGGTCTGAATGTAAATTCAACTGCAGTTATTATTGGAGCGATGTTGATTTCGCCGCTGATGGGACCCATTGTAGCATCGGGGTTTGCGCTCGCCATTTATGATTTCACTTTACTGAAACGAGCCTTGAAAAACCTGCTGATTGCCACAATTGCCAGCCTGATTGTTTCCTTTATTTATTTTTATATCAGCCCGTTCAAAGAAGTACAATCAGAACTGCTGGCACGCACATCGCCTAATATTTATGATATACTCATTGCCTTCTTTGGCGGTTTGGTGGGTGTCATTGCTGTCACCCGTGTCGAAAAAGGAAATCCTATTCCCGGAGTGGCGATTGCTACAGCCCTGATGCCGCCTTTGTGTACAGCAGGATATGGACTGGCAACCGGACATTTCAGTTTCTTCCTTGGTGCCTTTTTTCTGTATTGCATCAACTGTGTATTCATCTGTATTGCCACATTTGCCATCGTAAAATACCTGAAGTATCCACCAAAAGCACAGATAGATGAAAAGCACCAGAAACAGGTAAGGTATGGCATCACCATTATTATTATCCTCATGATTATACCCAGTGTTTACTTTGCACTTTCTTTATACAGGCAGCAACAGTTCACCCAGGCCGCCAATCGTTTTATTAATGAAGAACTGGTAGAAAAAGGCGACGTGGTCGTGTATAAAAAAACCTTCTACAACCGCAATCCAAAAATGATTGAACTGGCATTTTTATCTCATCGTTTCAGCAACGAAGAACTGGAATTACTGAATACCAAATTGTTCAACTATGGATTGCCCAATACTAAAATTGTGGTAAGGCAAGATTCGATTGATAATATACAATTATTGAAAAACAGCATCCTTAATGAGATGCAGGGCAAAGAAGGTTCATTCGACCAGAAAGATGCCAAAATCAAATTGCTTGAAACCAGACTGGCCAACGGCAGCTATGATATCCGCCAGATTGCAAAAGAAGCCCAATCTTTATTCCCGCTTATCAAATCCATCTCTATCGCCAATCACCATTATTACACCCCAAAGGATAGTATGGTGACGGTACCCGTGCTGGTATACGATGCCGATAAATATATCAGCAACAACGACAAAGCCAAGCTTAGCGCCTGGATGCGACAAAGATTAACACTGGACACGATTATTGTAATTAAAAACTAATATCCCTTGAATTTATACCTGACACTTACCATCCTTATTACTATTTCTGCTGCCTTCGCCTACATCAATCACAGGTTCATCAAAATGCCTTTTGTTATTGGCTTGTTCTTCCTGTCTACCTTGTTGTCATTGGTTATTATCAGCAGCAAGAGCTGGGACAATGCGCATTATGCTGAAATCAAAGAGGTGATTCAGCATACCGACATCAGCCGCTATATCCTTGAAATAATGTTGGGATTCCTGCTCTTTGCCGGCTCCTTTCATACCCATTGGCTGGATATACGAAAGCAAATTAAACCTATTACCCTTTTTGCAGTTGGTGGCGTTTTGTGCTCCACTGTTATTATTGCAGGCTTGCTCTATCTCGTGTGTGGTTTGCTTGAAGTGCCGGTCGGCTTTATTCATTGCCTCATCTTTGGCGCACTGATATCGCCTACCGATCCTATTGCTGTACTTGGAATCCTTACTAAAGCAAATGTTTCTAAAAAAATAGAATCTACCATTGTAGGAGAGTCTTTGTTTAATGATGGCGTAGGGGTGGTGGTATTTATCGCTTTGCTCGAAACACTGCAATTGGGCAATACCCAAATTGATTTCTCCCACTTTGGTTTATTGTTTCTACAGGAGGCCATCGGCGGGGGAATCTTCGGATTGGCACTGGGTTTTGTGCTACACAAATTATTGAAGTCTATCGACAATTATGAAACGGAGGTATTACTCACCATTGCTTTTGTAATGTCGGGCTATATGCTTTGCTCATTCTTTCACTTATCCGGTGCGCTGGCTATGGTCATTATGGGATTGTTTATCGGCAATTACAAACGCACTGCTGCCATGAGCGACAAAACACTTGAATATGTTCATAAATTCTGGGAATTACTGGATGTAATATTGAACGCCATTCTGTTTATTCTCATTGCCTTTGTTTTGGTCGTAATCGAATTCAAAACAAGCTATATTATCATTAGCTTAATCTCGGTCCTGATCGTATTGCTTTCGAGAGTCATTGTCGTTTATTTGCCCAATTATTTTCTTCCACGGTTCACGGACATCAGCCGGCAGGAAGCCCGGATAATCGTTTGGGGTGGTCTTCGTGGCGGATTATCCATTGCACTTGTGCTTTCATTGCCCGAGAGTGACGCTAAAGATTTACTGGTGATGGCCACTTATGCCTGTGTTGTGTTCAGTATTTTGGTGCAGGGATTGACAATAGAAAAACTGGCCCGGCGCAACCAGGCGCCAGGCTCAAAGGAGGATAAAAAAGTACATTAATTAAGCTCCTCTGTTGAAAAATAAGGTCTCAGCAGGTCTTCAAAATTGTAAAAACCTGTTGGCTTATTGATAATATTTTTGCTCACAAATACTGCCCCGTTGCCAAAAGCCTCACGCGAAATAGATTCGTGAATCAACCGCACAGTCTGGTAGGGAAACCCGAAAATCAACTCATGCTTCCCGACAATACCTCCTGCCCGCACCGAGTTGATTTTGGCTGCGTCAATATCCAGCGCATTGGCAATTTTGACAGCTGTTCCGGAAACGCCTTCCTTCTGCTTAAAATGCTCCTCTATTATTTCAATGTCAACGCCAGGGGCTATTTTTTGTAAAAATTTCGCCGAAAACATCAGATAATTTACCCCAAGTGTAATATTGGGCGACCAGAACATCGTGGTTATTTTTGACAAGGAATGGATAAAGGCAATTTCCTCCTCGCCGTAATGCGAAATGGCTGAAATTATTTTAATCCCCCGGTCAGCCGCAGCCTGACCATAAGTATAAATGCCTGTTGAGGATGAAAAATCGATAATCACCTCAACCGGATGCTGGTCCAGCAAGGCTTCTATACCGATTGTCTCATTGGAATACATCAGACCGGGTTCATCACTTTCGAAACCCAGAAACTCAGGAACAGAGCGATGATCGAGCAGGGTGCTCTGGCGTAATACCCATTCCAGGCTCAATTCCTGATTTTGTAGAATTACGGAAGCCACCGCTTTGCCCGTTTTGCCAAATCCAATTAATCCAACTTTTAATTTCATGCTTTTCATTTTATAAAGTGAAAAAATATCGATCGCCAGGCATAGAGATGCTGCAATGAAACGCACGCCTATAGCAATGCAGTGTATAAGAAACCTGCAACATCCGGCAGGTGGGCTAATGCCCCAAAATGATTGAAGCGAATTTAGGACAAATAAAATAAATGGGATTTGCAGGATGCTTGCTGAAGCCTGACCCAAATCCTGTATCTTAATTATGCTTATGTAAGGCAGATAAACTTAAGATTTAAATATCCCTTCAACGATTATAATTCGTCCTTCGGCGATTACCATCAGCTAAGCCAGCATTTTGATAATAGGTTTGCTAAAATCAATTCCTGCTTCGCAGGTTTAAAATCAGTTGTTTATGAAAAAAGTTATACTCGCTTCTTGTTTATTCTTTATCGGCCAACATTTGGATGCATCAGCCCAGGCCGGTGCTTACGACCTTTCTTTTAACGGGACGGGCAAAGTCATTACCGGTTTTCCTGGTGCATTTGTGACAGGGCAGGCCAACGCCTTGCAAACGGACGGGAAAATCATAGCCGCCGGATATTATCAAAAGGACAGCGATATTGGTTTTGCCTTTTCGAGATACAATACAGATGGTTCTCCGGATATGAGTTTCGGTACCAATGGACTGGCCAAAACGGCTTATTCCTTCAAATCGGGAACGGTCACTTATACCTTTAATTTTTTGAATGACATTGCCTTGCAGGCCGATGGCAAAGTGGTTTATACCGGATTCTCAATGACACCCGTTGGCAATATTGCCTTCATCAGCGGAAGACTAAAAACCAATGGTACAGCAGACAGTTCTTTTGGTACCAACGGTTTTGCGATTTCGAATGTGTATGAAGGTGCGGATAATATGGGCTATGGTATTGCGGTACAAGCGGATAATAAAATACTGTTGGGCGGCTACACCAATCCTGAAGGCTTTGCAGTTGTCCGGCTGAAGCCTGATGGCAGTGCGGACAGCAGTTTCGGCGTCAATGGTTTCGTGAAACTGAAGGTTGGATTGCTGCGCAGCGGGGCCTATTCCTTAAGCTTACAATCTGACGGAAAAATTTTGCTTGCCGGAACGGCCACCACTTCTCTATCTACAGTTATAGCAGTCGTTCGTTTGCTGGCCGATGGCAGTGTGGATGAATCCTTTGGTGTGCATGGAAGGGTAGTGACGGATATACGCTCTTTGGGTGATGTTGGTACTTGTGTTGCTGTGGGTCCTTCCGGAAAAGTGATTGTCGGTGGTTCCAGCAATGATGTTTTGTACTCGGATTTCGCTCTGGCCATCTACAACAGCGACGGTACTTTATTCAAAAAAACAACAGTCGATGTCAATACCTATAATGATGTGGCTAACAGTGTTGCGCTACAGGCCGACGGACGAATTGTATTGAGTGGTTATGCTGATAATGCGACAAGTTCTTTGCTGTGTGCAGTCCGCTTCAATCCTGATGGCAACCTGGATATGAGTTTTGGTAAGGACGGTAAAGTGGTGACGGATATTGATTTTACCGGTCCTTCGGAAACCGGTCTTTTTATTCAGCCGGATGATAAAATCGTCATAACCGGTTCGAAACAAGCAGGCGATACCGGGAAGTTTGCAACTGTACGTTTATTGCGTGGCCCGGTTTTGAGCATTCATAATTCCTTTGCTGCCGCAAGTTCACTGAAGGTTTACCCCAACCCGGTGACCGATTACGCTATGCTGAATTATCAATTGGAATCAGCTTCAAACATTACTATTTCTTTACTGGATTTGCAGGGCAGAGTAATTGTTGAGTTGATGAATGAACAGCAAAGCGCAGGCGCTCATCAGCTTCGCTTGAATCTGCCGGCCAGCCTGGCTTCGGGCCAATATTTTTTACGCCTTGGTTCCGGCAAAGGGACTGAACAAATTATGATGACAAAGTAAATCAGTCTATATTTTCAACAGGTTTTTTTATCGTTCAACTCAAAGTTTAGAAAAGCAGGCATTCATTATGAATTGCCTGGTTTTTCTTTTGGGGGATGGAAAAAAAGGATTTTCTGACCGATTCTTAAGTTAACGTCAAATTATATTAAACAGGATTTATTGATTATGTTTGGCATTCCATAAAATTTGAATGTTGCGATTTCACTTTTAAAAACCTTAATCAATACAACGGAATTATAAGAAACTATTTGCTGATGAAAAAACTATTTACGCTTTTATCTGTCATCCTGATTTCAGGTGTGTCCTGCAAAAAGGAACAAAAAATTATTCCGCCGGATCCGGCACCTGAAGCTTCGTTTACTTACGTGCTCGACCGTCTTTCCCATAACGTATCTTTTACTAATACTTCAAAAAACGGATTAAATTATTCCTGGAGTTTTGGAGACGGATATAATACAACGGAATTCTCCCCTAAACACCATTATTCCGAAGAAGATACCTATAAAGTCTCACTCGTTGTTTATACCTATAACGCAAAACAAAAGGATAAAGATGTTCAAACCATTATCATTAAATCAACTTTCGATTCGATGCGCATCAATAAAATTGTGCTCAACTCGATAGATTTTAAAAATGCAAAATCAGAGGATTATGATACTGATGGCGGGCCGGATGTTTATTTTAAGATAGTAAATGAAGCTGAAACGGTTTTGTTTTCAGAGGGTACAGTGAAGAAGGATGTTGGGCCAGGTAGTTTCCCGATAGTATGGAACCTGTCTCCGGCCCCGGTTTTTACGATGAATCAAAAATTTGTCATTAATTTTTATGATAATGACGCTCCCGAGCCTTCAGAGTACATGGGTGGAATAATCTTTAATTCAGGTTTTTTTCGTGGTTCCTATCCATTAGAATACAATGTAAATCTGGGAGGAAAGAACTTTGACCTGTCATTATCCTACGAGTAATACCGAGTCTTAGCTTATATCCTGTTGGGCTGAAGTTTTGGGCGCTGCTTATAAAGCATAGCCAAATCGTCCTCATTACATCGCAGTATCGGGACTGTCTCAACAGGCACCCATTTCCAGCGTTTTCACTTTATTTCGCCCTCATTTTATTTCCTCTTGCTTCGTGGGTTACTTCAGCCAGACCAAGTTTTTCCATCAGCGGGGGAACATACATCCCAAAACGACCACGGAGTCCTTTTTTCAGTCCGTACCAGCCACCGTTGGGATTGCTTTCCGACCGGCCCCAGGCTTCTACTGTGCCATCTTTGGCAGGCTTTTGCTCGTCAGCACTGCCCAGTTCCATCCAGTCGCCATGTTCTTTCAGCATAGTATGCAAATCGGTCAGACATTTCGCGTCATACATAAGGGTGGTCTTGCCTACAACACACATAATCACCTCTTTTCCGTCTTTTACATCGCTGTACATTTCGTAGTCGGATGTCAGTGGGGGAGTCTTTAACTTCCAGGGGTTTTCTTTTGTTCCTTCTGTTGCCATGAGTTTTATTTTAAAGGTCTTATTTATTTGCTGATTAAAATTTTATTCCGGGAAAATCGACTGCTTGTCTTCCGGTAATTCGTAGATGCCTTTCATATAAACTTTTGATTTTTTCTGAAAAAACAGGATGAGGTTGACCAGGGGAATAATGGGGCTCATCATAGCTATGCCGATGATTATATCAGCAATCAGCGTCACCATTGCCGGAATATACTTTCGTTTCAGAATGAAAATGAGGCCCAGTATAGCGGTCATCACAGAGATGACATAGGTTCCCATCAGTTTGCCAAAAGCGTAACTGGTGTCCGACATATCCAGATGATACCTTCTGGCCAAGGTATCTTTTATGGCAGCCGCAGCCGACCTCGTGGAAGAATCAATATCCTTCACCGCGGCAAAAGTGAGTATAATAAACAAGATGATAAAGAGCTTGGTGATTAACAGCCCGATGATGACTTTAATGGTCAAAGGTTTTTTTGTCATAAGGTTATTATTTTAGGATTTTCATTGAATTCCTCATTTAAGTTAATGCAGTAATATAGTCTGTCTCAAATGTCTCCAATAAAAAGTCGTTCAGGATTTTGGATTTAATATTGTTGTTCACGCACAAAACAGTTGGCAAATCTTCAGCTGTTGTCAGACACCAGCTTAAGTCGTCCGGAAATAAATAAGTGCAATAATCATAGTGCAGTTCTTGCTGTATGCTGATGTATTCAAGTACATTAATTGCGGTGTACTCCTGCTCCGGATGCTTACCGATGGGGAAATCAATGGGAAATCTATAAGCATCCTCGACAAATAAGTTTAAGCCTTCAGCCTTTGCAATGGTAGTCAGGCTGGCCTGCAGGGCCATTTCGCTCTCTTTATCCAGTATAGCAATCGCGGGTGTTTGTTTCATCCGGCTTAACATGTTATAGGTATAGGGTAGGCTGAACCTTTCGGCAATCTCTTTCAGGCTTATTTCCCGGAACAAACCACGGTTGTCCGGATTAAGAAAAAGCCCATGCGCCCGCTCCAGTTTTATTCTTGCATTGGTTTGTTCGATGGTTTCATTCTTTTCAGGATACGCATCAAAAGGGAAAGTATCAACTATCCCGACTTTCCAATGAACAAGGAAATAAGCATCAAAAAGATCAGGAACGCTATCTACTACATGATTCAGTGCATTCACCTGTCGTGTTGCCAGATGTTCTTTTATCCACTTGAATTGATCCATCATCATATTTTTAAAAATTAGCACGGACTTGGCTACACGCTTATGCGCTCATTCCACTAACAATAAACTGATGCAGTAAATGTAAGCGATTTGGAAATTCAACTTATAGTTGTATTCACCACTTTTATATTTATTTTTATTACCTTGTTGAAATTCATATGTAAAACAAAACAAAGAAGGTACTTCAAATAAAATTTATGTCTTTTGCTAATCATCAACAGCCGGCAGCCTGGTTTGTAGCTTGCGGAACCTTTTTAAGGTGGCTTGGTATTTATATTT
The DNA here is from genome assembly GCA_041661485.1 of Chitinophagaceae bacterium. Taxonomy (GTDB): domain Bacteria; phylum Bacteroidota; class Bacteroidia; order Chitinophagales; family Chitinophagaceae; genus Rurimicrobium. The sequence goes on along the minus strand of JBAZUJ010000007.1, from coordinate 88,147 downwards.
TCGTTATCGAAATATTGTCAGGACTTACAAGCTTTGCACCGGAATATTATGCTGAAATGAGCTGGGATGCAATGATAGGTGTTTGTGTATCAGTCGTGGCAACAGGAATGGAATTTTTAATTGCTCAACTGCGCAAATTACCTGCTTCGTCTTTACAAAAACGACATCACCTGAATCAGTATGTGTTGCGCATACTGCTTGTGCTCACATTGGTGGATTATGGAATAGCCAAAATCGCAAACATACAATTCGGTAATGAATATGCTGTACTGGATTCACCCTTGTATGATGTAGATGGGTTTCAACTCTGCTGGCGCTTTTTTGATTATTCTTACGCTTATAAATTGTTTATCGGATGTTCGCAACTAATCGGTGCATTGTTATTGGTAAACAGGAGGACAGTAATATCAGGTTGCTTTATTTTATTACCGGTTATGGCAAATGTAGCGTTCGTGAATTTTACACATACACGAATTGTAACGTTTACAAGCACCTTTGATTTACTGATGATTTTATACCTGATCGCAACAGATTTTGACAGATTATCTGCTGTATTCATTACAAACAAATCAGCTCCGGAAAACAAAAGCCTCGCAATAATCCCCTATGCAATTTTCAACAGGAAAGCATTTAAAATAACTTCAGCAGTACTTTTAGTGCTTTACATAGTAGGAGCCATTGTAGATAATATAAATGCTAAAGCTGAACGCAACCACAGTCATTTATTTAAGGGGGCGTTTCACATCAAATCGCTTACCTCAACATCACCAACACATTTGTGGCGTAAAATATACCTGGAAAACTACGGAAGAGCAGTCATAAAAGATGAAAATGGAGAAAGCATCTGGTCATTCATTGAGATTGACGAGCAAAAACAAAATATACAAGTGAGTTTTGAAGACAGCACTTACGAAGGCTTTGAAGGGCAATATGTCATACAAGCAGACTCCACTATTGTAATCCATGCTTTTAATAAAACAGACACTTTCAATATGGAGTGGCATAGATTTTTAAGGTAGGGTAACAGGTGCTGAATGTATATTCACGCAATCGTTGATGTTCTGCAATTGTTTCTCACAATTTCCAACAGCAATTAAATTGCCTGCTAAATGAATCATTAATCATTAAATAGTCCCCAGCCATTCATACGCCATACCATACCGCTGCACAATTTTATCACCCTTCACACTGCGCAGGTCGGCGGCGGGGTTGTCGCTGAAAACGGGCAGGGGAGACAGTTGCAGCGCATTCGCTTCTTCGGTGTAAAACTCTCTTCTGCTTTTATGTATCGGTGCAACCATATTAAACACTTCGTTTGGCAAAGGTTCCTCAATCATCCGTTTTATAAAACGGATAATATCTGTCTGATGGACCATGTTCACGGGATTGTTGGCATCTTCAATGAAGGGCCTCTGTACAATGTAGCGCACCGGATGCCGCTCTTCGCCAATCAGCGCGCCCAGGCGAAGAATGGTGGCATTAAAACCCGGATGCTGGAGCAGCATTTGTTCAATAGCATAGATCTGCTGATCCATATCCGATGTTGGGTGCAATACAGTGGACTCATCTACCACTCCGCGTTGCGACATGTACACCGTGGTGGAACTGGTAAACATCAGTTCCGGAATTTTGTGCTGCTCTATAAAAGGAATTAAGGATTTTATTTTATCGGTGTACGATCCTTCAACGGATTGTTTTGCCCGTGCCGGAGGAATAGTAATGATCAGCAAATCTGTATCTTCTAATAATTGCTGCAGTGCTGCCTCCTGATGCGGATGCCCCAGTCGCACCACAAGGCTTTGTATGCCTTGCTGTTCCAGCAAATTTGCTTTCTCCCCGCTGGTTACCGATACTTTTATTTGATGACCCTGCTCTTTTAATTGCTTTGCCAGCGGAGCTCCCAGCCATCCGGCGCCCAATAGGCTGATTCGTTTCATAAAGATTTTATTGATTCTGCGGTTCCAAAGTAAAGGATCTTACGGGAAAACAGAAGCTTTACTGTAGCAGGATGGCCATTTTAAGCCTTTGTTGGTTTTGAAGCGTGAGCCTTATAATATAGCTCAGCAACAATTCATCTGACTGCTAATTGTTTGTGGGCTATGCGGATTGCTTTACCTCAAGAGCTAGAAGGGCGGAAACTTCGCCGAAGGGGGTCATTTTGTGCTCTGTTTTTCGTAATCTTCTATTTCCATACGGCATTCTTGAGCCTGCTCTTTTCCTCCTGGGCAGCAATGACCAAATATCGGGCAGCTACTTGCTTCCATTTCTAGGTCTTTCTCCTCAGGAGTATCATCTGGAATTGTTTTATTTATAATACTCAATAAGAATTCTAGTTGCTCAGTCGATTTATCTTTGTATTCACCTTTTTCATACTTTTCTTTTACAAACTTTTGATGTTCGATTCTCTGCGATCGAGGAAGTGGTGGCAAGGGCATAAATTCGATACAATGCTCCCAACCACAAGCAAGAAACTGAAGATGTGCTGCGTGATTTTTTTTGAAAACTGGGATATAACCCATATGGTTAGATAAGCCTTTTGTCATGCAAAGTGCAATTATTAGGCATTCTTGCCAATAGTCAATTTCATCTAAATCATATATCAACGCTTCATCCAGTCTGACTCTTTCCGGATTATCATTCTCTTTTATTAGATCTTTTGCCCATAATATTTCAAGAACCTTATCACTCGAACTTAAATCTTCTGTTTCATAGTCAAAAGGAAATCCGTATCTACGTATTGCCCATAAGGCATCAAGTTCCAAATCTGACAATTCGAAAATGAAACCGTATTTCTCATCTACTGATTCTATGACATACTGTTGAAGAAGCAGGTCACTCCATTTTATCAGATCTTCATACAATACTCCTTCAGGTCCATCTAGATCAGCTTCCATCTTTTGAAAAATGTAATTTTTAGCCCTAATAAGTAATTTCTTTTTGAAATCAACTGATATAATCGATTGACAAACTGCTCTAATTGAGTCATGCATGTTTATATCAGATTTACGATTTAGTAGGAGCCTTTTGTGAAGAAGCGGATAAAGTGCAGTTTTCGAATTTAATAATGAATCAATTTGTGCGTCGCACTGAGCCCAATCAATAGTACCTTTAAAAACTGATAAACTAAAAAGATGATTTTTCGAATTCTCGTCCAAAGTCATGATTGACTTTTCAATGATATAATCACGACATTCTTCAATCGATTTTTCAGTTAGGCATACTATATCTCCTTCATCTATTCCTTTTTTTTGATATAAGTCTTTTAGAAAGAAGATCGACATTGGATGACCTCCTATCGAATTGTGAAACTCTTCTATTTGATCATCATTAAAATCATTTGCTAATTCAGATAATATGATTTTAGTTTCCTCTAAAGAGAAGCCAACAAGATCAAACTCTGTGAATAGAGATTTTTGTATCTGTGTTCTAGGAGTAAAAATAGTTTCTGTAGAACTTAAAATTACTTTACCTGAAAAGGATTGGTTTGAGGAAGCTTCAACAAATTCTTTAACGAATGTCTGAATTTCATTGCTACCAGAATTAAGACTGTCAAAAACAAGAATGTATTCGAAATTTTGTAATGAATCTATTATTGCAGGAATAATATCAATTCGTTCACCAGTTTTAACCTTATTAGCAAGAAAGTGTTTGTTAGCACTAAATAAATAAGATGCTAGTGTGTGTTGTATATTACTAATAGTGGTCCACTGATTTATTGATATCCAGCAGGTACTATCTAATTTATCAATTCTATTGAGTAATTTGATTGTCGTCCAAGTCTTTCCTATTCCGTTAATCCCATTTAAACTAAGAACTTGCTTTCCTTCCAAACTATTGGACAGAATCTCTAACTCATCATCTCGTCCAGCGAATTCAGCTATTTCAATCTGCGTTGACCATATCGATTCTTCAATTGACATTCCTAGCTTTTGAAATTCACAAATAACAAAAGATAATTCAACTTTTTTACTTTCACGTGAATAATCAAAAATTAGCTTCCAGATAGAATTGTATACAGAATTTATATCACCACCTTCAATCTTAAACGGATACTGGTTTAATAACTTTGTGCATTCGCTTCGTAATATTTTCGCAGGGTCATTATCATCATCGCTAATACCAAATCTCGTATAGATTTTAGTACGCTTTAATAAACTTGAAATGTCCTTACGATTTTTATTTGAAGGCGCTAATTTGTCAATTATTTCTGTATTGGGAGCGACAGCATTAGCAATAGATTTTTTTAAACTTACTACATCTGGATTTCCTGTTCCATTTGTGACAAAAACGAACTCTGTTGTTCCGTCATCTTTATCAATAAATTTCGATAGTATTACTTTAATATCAGCAAGTGTCCAATGATTACCTTCATTTCTTTTCTTTATTTGAGTAAACTCTTTTACAGATGCTCGAAGAATATTGAAGTCTTCTTCTTCTTCATTCAAACTCTCAAATAGTAATTCAGTTGAGTGTGATTCATTTTGGATAATAAGCTCAAGAATGCGAAGTACGCAATACGTTACTTGATAATCAAATCCTTTTATACTATCTGTTCCTCCCATGTTATTTAATTGTTTGCTCCTTATTTATTAGTGCAATCACTATTTTCTGACCTTTCCTTTAGTATTAATTTTAATTTTTATTAATATTAATAAACCATTGTATCTTATAGAATAATTTTTTCTTCCTACAATATTACACGACAAAATAATAGTTTCCAATAACCATAACTTTTACCCTCATCTGCCCTTAAGTTTTGATAGTATAAATCAAAATAAAAAATGTAACAATATTATCATTTTTCTGCCCTAAATAAGCCTCCGGTGGGAAAATGCTGTCAAAAAACCGGCGGTAATTCAGAGAGTGTAAATTAGATTGTGAAAACTGTATTATATTTTACATCTGTTTTCGAAGATAATTAAATACTGGTTAAGGATTAGCCCCCAGTTTGGGATGGCTCCCGTCCAGGCTTCTTCGATGTTTTTAATGGATAAATAAATTGATTTTGTTGCTGCGTTTTCGTTGGGGAATTGCGTTTTTGTCTTGGTGTATTTGCGGATTCCTCTGTTAAGGTTTTCGATAGTATTAGTGGTATAAATAATTTTTCTTAACTCAAGTGGATATTCAAAATAATTGGAAAGATTGTCCCAGTTTTCTTCCCAGGATGTGATGGCATATTTATATTTGCTCTGCCACTTTTCTTTAAATTTATTAAGTTCTTCCAAAGCAATTTCTTTATTAATTGCAGTATAAATGACTTTTAAATCGTCACAAAAAGATTTACGGTCTTTATAGACCACAAATTTGCAGCTGTTCCTGATCTGATGTACAATACAAATCTGCGTAACGGTCTCGGGAAAGACCGCAGATATAGCCTTTGTAAATCCTTTTAAATTGTCGGTGCAGGCAATAAGGATATCTTCCACTCCGCGGGATTTAAGTTCGGTTAATACGGTCATCCAGAAAGCGGCAGATTCAGTCTTTTCAATCCAGAAGCCAAGTACCTCCTTGTGCCCATCAGGCTTGAGTCCTATGACAATGTAAACGCATTTATTAATTACTTTTTTATCGTCTCTGATTTTGATTATAATGCCATCCATCCAAACTGCAAAATACACCGGCTCCAAGCTTCGTTGCTGCCATTCCCTGGCAGAATCCATGATGCGTTCTGTAATGTTGGACACTGTTGTTTCACTGATTTCCAGGCCATAAACGGCTTCCACTTGTTTTCTGACATCGGAGGTGGTCATCCCTCTGCTATACATGCCTAATATAGCTTCCTGTATTTTGTTACTGATCGTTTCTCCTTTAGGGATTACCTGAGGTTCAAATGTTCCATTCCGGTCTCTTGGAATGTTTAAAACAACGTCCCCGACATTTTCTGTGGTTACAGTTTTAGGAAAACTACCCTTTCGGCTATTGCCCGAATTGTACCCATCTACGGTATGTTTATGGTAGCCTAAATGTTGATCCATTTCTCCCTGAAGCATTTCTTCAACACCCTGTTTAAAAACAGCATTGAAATAGTTTTGAAAGGAATCCTTGTCTTTAAACTGCTTAAAAAAGCCTTTTGGAAAGGGCTGTTCATTCTTGTTTTTGGATTGCATGTGTATGTGTCGTTTTTAAAGTTACGAATTTTCAAATGGTCTAACGCTTCGTTCCGCTACGCTCCCTCTTCAGCGTTAGACCATTTTATTCCCTCTTTTTTACGTTTACACAATCTAATTTACACTCTCGGTAATTCATCTCCGCCTGGCCATAATTGATCTCCGCCCGACCATAATTACCTTCGCACTGAACATAGTTGTCATCGCACTGGTCATAATTCAACTTTCCACGACAGTTAGCCATTTCTGCCGGAGCATATTTGGCTTCTGCCAAGGCATCTTTGGCTTCTGTCGGGCAGTCTTTGGCTTCTGCCGAAGCATCAGTGGCTTCTGTCGGGCAGTCAGCGGCTTCTGCCGGGCAGTCAGCGACTTCTGCTGAAGCATCAGCGACTTCTGTCGGGCAGTCAGCGGCTTCTGCCTGAGCATCTGTGACATCTGTGCGAGCGACAAAGACATCTGCCAAAGCATCGTTGGCTTCTGCAAAAGCATAATCGGCTTCTGTCAAAGCATAATTGGCTTCTGCCAAGCCATAATTGGCTTCGGGATGAAGATGGGTTTGCTATGGAAACAGGTTTGTGCTTATCGGCTAAATTTCAGAAAGTCTCCATCTACAATGAGTAATTTCACTCCGGTGGCCGAAAACGAACGGTGAGAACTGAGTTCGTCCGAAACAACATAGGTTTCCCCCTGGCTAAGGCTGACCGGCGCTCCGTTTTGTAATTCGCTGATAAATTCGCCTTCCAGGCAATGAACGATATGTCCTTTTTCACACCAATGGTCGGCCAGGTAGCCGGGAGTGTATTCCACAATCCGCAATCGGAGCCCCTCGAACTGTATGGTTTGCCAGAAGGCGGAGCCTTGTTCTCCTTTGTGTTCAATTTTTTCAACGGTAGTCCAGTCGATCTGTTGGAAGGGTATATTGCTCATGGTCTTTCGCTTTCTGTTTTGGTGAAGGGATGATTGCTTGCTAAGGATTGGCTTTGGGTTGCTGTCGGTTTAAATTTCAGCTCCCCCGCAGCTGGCGCAGCAGCCATGTCCAGCGCTGGTTGTCGGGCTCCAGTTTTTGCGCCTGCTCCAGGTAGGGTATGGCTTTCTGTTTTTGGCCATTGTGGCGGTAGGTTTCGGCCAGGCTTTCATATACCATGGCCGATCTGGGGTATTCATGCAGGTTCAGTTCGTATATTTTAATTGCCCCTTGTATCTTTTGGGCTTTGCGCCATTCGTTGCCCAGCTGGTTCAGCTGGTGTTCGTTAAACAGGAAAGCCTCGTTACCGGATGCTTTCAGCTTGCGGTACAAAGCCAGTCCGGCCGCCAGGCCCTTTTGTTCCATAGTGTTGCGCAGGGTGTCCAGCAAAGACCAGGGATAATGGTAGGGTTTCAGGCGCAGGTTGCTGTCCAGCAGATGCAGGCCAATATCGGTCACCCCGTTATTGCTGTTGCAGAGCACCACCACGGCACGCTGATGTCGTTTGTCGATACCCAGGAAACTACGGTAGCCGCCGGTTCCCCCGTCTTTGTAGACAATTTCCCTGCCTTCGGCTTTGTTGATCGTCCAGCCCAGGGACATATACTCGTCGGTGCCATCCTTTTTACTCTGCAGTTCGTGGCACAAATCCATGGCCGCTTGCAATTCGCTTGGCACCATACCCATGTTGGCAGCAGCAAAGCGAAGCATATCTTTTACCGTTGAACGGAGTCCACCACCACCGGCCAGTGGCAAGAGGTCCCATGCGGCAGCGGGTTTGCCGTATTCGGTATAGCCTGGTGCGATGCTCGGATTTTGTCCTTTCGGGGTGCTGAACCATGTATTGCTGAGTTTCAGCGGTGCGCAGATTTTCTCCAGCACCAGGTCTTCATATGCCTTATGCCCGGCGCTTGCCAGTATCTGTCCCAGCAAAGTATAGCCGATGTTGGAATACTGCCATCGGGAGTCAATATCGCGGTTCAGCTGTACACCGGACACAAAGGCATGCAATTGCGCCAGGCTGTAATCCGTAAAAGGGTTGTCCGGATTTTGAGGGTCCAGGTTGTAGGCGTTGCGGGGAAAGCCCGAGCGATGGGTAGCCAGGCTCAGCAGGGTGATTTCTGTCTCATTCCGCCGGGGGGATTTTACCGCCGGGGGTAAAAATCGGGCAATCGGGTCGCTGAGGTTCAGCTGGTGATTCATGCTCATTTGCGCCAACAGCAGGCTCGTAAATACCTTGGTGACAGAACCGATTTCGTAGACGGTATTGCTGTCGGGCGGGATGGGGTTCTTATCGCTCAGCACCCCTTCGGCTATCACCTGTTGGCCATTGGCATCGATGATGCCCACAATAATATTCATGCTGCGTTTGGCCTTTACTTCCTGTTGCAGGATAGCCCTGATGCGTTCCGGCGATACCTGTGCGGAAACGGTAGCAACGCTAAACAGCAGGGTAGTGAGGCATAAAATGGGTTTCATGCGGATTGGTTTTGGGGTTTGTTTGTCCGTCTACTGCAGTGCAATCGTGCTAAAGATAAAACTCATCGCTTGAATCATTTCAATACTCCGTCACTTCTTTGCGACCTTTCAAGCGCAGCGACCCTTAATCTATTTAAACTTTGTGCATCTCCGTGTATCCTTTGTGAACCTCTGTGGTACATGACTGCTTTCAAAACCTTTGCGCATCTCCATGCATTCTTTGCGAACCTCTGTGATACATCTCTGCGAGCTTCCCAAGCGTAGCGCCACATTATGATAAAAAACCTCTGCGTATCTCCGTGTATCCTTTGCGAACCTCTGTGATACATCTCTGCGAGCTTCCCAAGCGTAGCGCCACATTATGATAAAAAACCTCCGCGTATCTCCGTGTATCCTTTGTGAACCTCTGTGGTACATGACTGCTTTCAAAAACTTTGCGCATCTCCATGCATTCTTTGCGAACCTCTGTGGTACATCTCTGCGAGCTTCCCAAGCGTAGCGCCACATTATGATAAAAAACCTCTGCGTATCTCCGTGTATCCTTTGTGAACCTCTGTGATACATGACTGCTTTCAAAAACTTTTTGCATCTCCATGCATCCCTTTGTGAACCTCTGTGGTACAACATTACTTTCCAAAGCTCTGCGTATCTCCGTGTATCCTTTGTGAACCTCTGTGTTACAATAAGCGTTAAGCTATACATTTATCCCAAGGCAATCGTGCCGAAGATAAAACTCATATACATCCATAGAAACACAAACAAGACATGAACACTTGTTTCAAAAGTTTTCCCTTTCCACAACAAAGGCGAATAACCAAAAAACTGGATAAACAAACGGCAGATCCAGAATATGGCCAGTCCGGCGGCAATCTTTTTACCCAGACCGGTAGTCATCAGTTCTTCCCCGGAAGTAAAGCACAGGATGCCCATCAGAAAGACGCCCAGGGCAATAAAAAAAGTATGCACTTTAATCATCTGCCGGTTGATGAGGCTCAGCGAATGGAGTTCCTGTTGCCAGTTGAAATAGCGGGGGAAGATGATATGGACAAAGGCGAGCCCTATGAGCAGGATGCCGATTATTTGAAGATGAATTTCCATGAAAACTAAATTAAGCGAGGTTGGTGAAAACAGACATAAAGGGGGTGAACTTGGTTTCGGCGAAAGCTGTAAAGCCGGCAGCGGTATAAGCTTTCTGCCAGGTTCTTTTGGAGAAAAAATGGAAAAAACCAACGGTAAAGGCCAGAAAATTGGGCAAATCACGCAGATGTTCCACCATCATCACTTTGGTGCCTGGTTTGCATACCCGTCGGCATTCTTTCAAAAACTGCACTTTCTCCTCAAATTTCCGGATTTCGTGTGCGGCGGATAAAAGGAAAATCAGGTCTGTAGAATTATCAGGCAAAGGAATGGAAGCCGTGCTGATCTGCTGTGTGTCGGGATACACCATACTTACTTTTCTGGCCCTGACGATAGCGCGTTCTGTGTGACGTTTGGCATCATAAAAATCAAACACGTTCAGTTCCGACTGCGGGAAAATGTCGTGAAGGATAAAACTCGTTTCATCGAAACCGGCATTGATATTCAGGATTTGCTGCGAAGGATGATCCTTCAGCTCAAATTGTTTCAGCCAGAGGAAATCATAATACCCGGAGTAATCATACACATATGCCGACACCAACAGGGGCATCAGCAAACCATACAAGAATGCGGCCAAGACCATATAAAATATAAGTGGCGGCCAGTCGAACACAAAATAGGTGCCGCAGAGGATACACAAATCAATAAAACCGGCCACATAGAAATGGCGGTTGAAACTGAGAATATTCAGCATACCCTGAAACTTCCTTCTTTTTAAGTCCATTGTTCTGTTTTACCTTTTTTCCAGTAATAAGGAATGTTTTTGAGCACAAATGCATTTGCCAATACGGCATTTTCAAGCTTCATCTCCTGCAGGAAACGGAAATGATAATCCTTTACGGCCACCGGGGCGGGTGTCCAGTTTTGCCGTACCCCTTCGATAATCAGTACGGAACCTTTATCCGCATTATAAGTAAAGGTAAAAGGCAAGGGCCCGGCGTATCTCCTGGCTTCTTTCCAGTCTTTGAAAGGCGAGTGTTCGGGCAAGGGAATATCGCTTGCTGATTTTTCAACAGAGACATGAAAACCTGATTTCACCGAGGAGATCTCAGCCGTATCTCCGCTTTCTGTTTGCAGAATATCGGTGGTTGTATAATTATAATGGGTGAAGAGATTGCCCAGCAACTCCATTTTCTTCCGGTCGGTTTCCGATTTCAGAATGTACAAGCCGCGCAGGTTTTTGCCCGCCGCATTGGTATACCGCACAAACACCCGGTAGCCAATCAGGAAAAAATCATTCCCCATAAAAGCCGGAAAATCTTTCGGGCGAAGACCTTTGGTCTGCACCATCGCCACAGCAACAAAAGCCCATTCGTCGTTCAGGGTATCCAATTGCAGGCATGGAGGGATGAGCCCTTCCAGTTGTGCTTTCGGAATGGAAAAAGTTAGCACCAACGAACTGTCGAAAAAAGCTTCAACGGCAAAAGGATGATTTTTGAGGAAAGAAAGCATGGTTGAAATTAAATATCAAACTAGTACAATAAAAAACGCTGTCATGCTGAGCCTGACGAAGCTGTCATGCTGAGCCTGACAAAGCTGTCATGCTGAGCCTGACGAAGTATGTCATGCTGAGCCTGACGAAGCACAGCGTTTTTTATTGTTAGCGTTGAGGTAAAACTCGTTAAAATAAACCAGAAGCATCAGGAGGAAGGCAAATAAAGCATTGAACTTTCCCCATAAAAGTAAATCGGGTACCATGATAAACTCGAGCATGTTCATAATGCCTATGACGGCAATCTGCACAATGGCATTCAGTCGGCTTTTGTAAAAGCTGATGATCCAGACAGCCATTAAGATTTCTGAACAACCAATTAGAAAAGTGAACAAGCGCGGATGTTCCACTCCCATGATACGGGCTACGATTTGCTGATGCCTTGGCACCTGGTCCAGGACTTTACAAAACAGTCCGTTGAGCAACCAGATGGCTGCTATGCAATAGGTGAGGATAATGTGCGGGATTTTGGATTTCATTTATCTAATTGTTTTCGCAGGATAAAACCGCTGATGGCCTATTCTTCCTGCAGGACCAACACCATCTTTTTTCGCAAATCGGTCTTCAGGTTAATTTGCAGGGGTTGATAGACAATAGGGAGGTGATGGTCGAACGCATAGTCGATTGCCTCTTTTGGCTCATCGAAGCGGTCGGAGAAAAAGTTGAATCCCGTCATAAACTGTACCGTAATGATGGAATCTTTAGTCTGAAAACCGGTAAAAGTCTGTGCAGTACTCATACCACTATAATAACCCAAAGTGTCCTGATGCTTGTCGGTAACAAAACACCAGACTTCCTGCGGGCGTTTAATTTTATTGTGTTCATAACCCTCGCTTTGTCCGCATGTATCTTCCCATACAATATTGTAGAGGTGCAGGGCATAATCCTCCGGAATGACCTCGAAACTGATTTGCATTTTCGCTTTCGAACTTGTGGCAGTTGGTGCATGTTCCCTGCAGGCAGATAGCAGGATGGGGAATGACAGTAAAACAGAAAAGCTTGGTTTCATTGGGTTGACTGGTTTGTATGAGTTGGTATGCCTGCTTCTTGCAGGAAAACTATTTTGTCAGCACAAATTTCTGTATCAGGGGAATCTCATCATTATTGAGACGCACAAAATAATTTCCCGCCGCCGCTGTGGCATCTTCCCAAAAGTAAATATAATGGCCGGGATTCAGCCTGGCGCGGTGTACATCCCACACACGGCCCGAGCCCGCCTGAAACACCTGTACATTGACATTGGTGGTTGTCTTCAGGTCAAACTCAATTTTTATCTTTCCTGTAGCGGGGTTCGGGGAAATAGGGTAAAGTGTGTGTGGTATGTCGGCGGGGCCTTCATTGCGGGGTAATCCTAATTTAAACTTCGAGCCATAGCGATAGACAGATTTTCCACCGGCGTACGCATGTTCGGAGTCGATAACAAAAATGCGGTTAAAATTGCGGCCAAAGCTGAGTGAATCCCAGGTAATGCCACCGTCATTCGTTTCGACAATACTGCCAAAATAGCCGCCCATCCAGCCTTTCAGTGGAGTGACAAATCCAATACTTTGTGTAACGTGTGGTGAAGGAGATGAATAGGAAAAATCAGAAGGCTTAAATCCGGTCCCTAAAACTTTCCAGTTTTCCCCTCCATCTGTTGTTTTAATCATTGCAATAGTATCATTGGACTGAATCGCACCAACGCCAAATTGTGTTCCTATAAATTGTAGTTTCCATATGTATTCCTGATACCATCCTGGCGCTTCAAATACTTTGCGCCATGTATTTCCTCCATCTGTGGTTTTAAGTACGACCCCAAATTCACCTTTGCCAAGATATCGTTTTACTCCACAGATAAATCCGGTATCAGCTGAAGTGAAAATAACATCAACCAATCCATTAACCAGGCCGGTATCTATATACTTGGTTGTCCAGGTTATTCCTCTGTCGTCACTTCTGTAGAAGTGGGCTGTTTTGGATGCATAAATACCAACCGCAAAAAAACTATTATGAATATGTGAAATACCGCAAATACCATGTCTTGGAAAATCTGTTGCTGTGTCGGGAACAGCAGCAGTAATATCCTGCCAGCTTTCTCCGCTGTCATCAGTTCTGGCAATCTTTGCACTAAAAGCTCCTGCAATGCCTGTCTTGCCATCCTGCAAAAACTCAATGCTTCGTCCGCCGCTTACACCGGTCGTTCCGTCGGCAACCTTACGCCAGGTCTGGCCACCATCTGTTGTTTTATGAATTTTATAGCTTAAATCAACAGCAAAGCCGGTATGATAAGTTGTAAAATAGACGTCCTCAAAGCGAATGTTGGTACTGCTGTCCAGTCCGACATTAGGTAGATACTCCCATTTGTCCTGCGCATGCAGCGGAAAGGAGTTCCAGAATAAGGCTGTAAGAAAAGTAAGGATAAAGCTTGATTTCATAGGGTTTATAATATACGGATAAATCTAGTGTTTTTATTTCATTTAAAGAAGTATTCAGATTGTGTTCTTATTAAATTCAGTCTCTGTATTATTTAATAAAACATTCTCAAACTAACGCTCAAAAGCCTGTTGACGGCTATCGGGCAAGTCTTATCTTTGTTTCTTCTACAGATAATCTTATGCTCCAATATTATACGCCTTCGCTGACGCAATACAAAAGACTGGTAACACGCGAAGTTCCGATAGGTGATTTGATGCTGGGTGGTCAACATCCCATCCGCATCCAGACGATGACAACCACCGACACCATGGATACTGCTGCAACAGTGGCACAAACCATCCGTTGCATTGAAGCGGGCGCCGAACTGGTGCGCATTACTGCTCCCAGCAAAAAGGAAGCAGAAAACCTGGCAGAAATCAAAAAGCAAATCCGCGCTGCGGGCTTCAATACGCCTTTGGTGGCCGATATTCATTTCACCCCGAATGCTGCTGAAATAGCTGCCAGGCTGATAGAAAAAGTGAGGGTGAACCCGGGAAATTATGTAGACAAGAAGAAATTTGATTTCATTAATTATACCGACGCCGAATACTATGAAGAGATAGAACGCATCCGCGAAAGGTTTACTCCCCTGGTGAAAATCTGCAAAGAACATGGAACGGCCATGCGTATCGGCACCAATCATGGTTCCCTCAGCGACCGGATTATGAGTCGCTATGGCGATTCGCCGATTGGTATGGTAGAAAGTGCGCTGGAGTTTTTGCGCATTGCCCGCGATGAAAATTACCACCAGATTGTATTGAGCATGAAGAGCAGCAACCCGCAGGTGATGGTGCAGGCATATCGTTTGCTGGTGCAAAAGATGGATGAAGAGTTTGGCGAATGTTATCCGCTGCACCTCGGTGTGACGGAAGCAGGCGATGGCGAAGATGGTCGTATTAAGAGTGCGATCGGTATCGGCGCTTTGCTGGAAGATGGCATTGGCGACACCATCCGTGTTTCGCTGACCGAAGACCCTGAATTTGAGGTGCCTGTTTGCCGCGATATTATCTCAAAATATACCAAACCCATTGCGGAGCAAAACACCATTCCAGCTATAGAAAAACTGGCTTATGATCCCTTTTCTTACAAAAGGCGGACATCAGTTGCAGTACAAAACATCGGTGCACACCAGGTGCCCGTTGTGATTGCCGATTTGAGCAAGGAAGAAATGATTACCCCGAAAACATTGGAAAGCGTTGGCTATCATTATGATGAAGCCACCGACAAATGGAACATAGGCGACCAGGCGGCAGACTATATCTTTACCGGAAACAAAATTCCTGACTTTGCTTTGCCGGGCACACTCAGGGTGATTGTTTATCCTGCAGCTTTTTCCCTTGCAGCAGACAAACAAAAGACCTTACCCATCTTTGATATTACAGCATACGCAAGTGCTGCCCAAAAAAGCAGCACCATCAACTTTGTGATGCTGGATTGTTTCAGCGACGAAACGACGGTTGTCAATGTGGCTTTGCTGGATAAACTGGTTGACGACAAAACTGTGGTGCTTTGCCTGAGCAGCACAAACGAAAATGCGATGCAAAGCGTGCGCAGGATGATGGTGGAACTGATGAGCCGGAAAATTGACAATCCGGTTGTATTGATAACCGACAGCAACGGTCATACACCTGATGAACACCTGGTGAAACTGGCTACGGATACCGGAGCGCTTTTGCTGGACGGAATGGGAGATGGGATTTGCCTGGGCTATGCCGCCGGTGCAACAATGGACGATGTTCAGGTGAAAGGTCGCACTTATCTTCCGGTGAAAGACCTGAACCAGTTTACCAACAATACCGCCTTCTCCATCTTGCAGGCCACACGCACCCGCATCAGCAAAACAGAATATATTTCATGTCCCAGTTGCGGACGAACCTTATTTGACCTTCAGGAAACAACCGCTAAAATCCGTGAAGCAACACATCATCTTAAAGGCGTGAAAATCGCCATAATGGGTTGTATTGTGAATGGTCCCGGCGAAATGGCTGATGCAGATTTTGGCTATGTGGGCAGTGGAGTAGGGAAGATTACCCTCTACCGGAACAAAGACGTGATGAAGAAAAATGTGCCCAGCGAAATAGCCGTTGACGAATTAATCCAGTTGCTGAAAGAGAATGGAGCCTGGGTGGAGCGGGATTGATTAAGTAATTGGTTAATTTGATAATTCGGCAATTCGGTAATTTGAAGATTTGAAAATGGGAACATTATAAAAACTCTGCGAAACCTTTTTATTCTCCGGGAACCTCAGCGTTATAATTTGAAGACTAAATGTCGCGGAGTTCCGCAAAGAAAAGGGAGAGCCACGAAGTCTTTTTGAACCTTAGTGAAGTCTTAAGCGAATCCAAACTCTGAGAAACTCAGTGATCTTATTTTTTGTGAAACAAAACCTCCGGGAACCTTCGTGTACCTCCGCGAACCTCTGCGTTATAATTTGAAGATTAAATGTCGCGGAGTTCCGCAAAGAAAAGGGAGAGCCACGAAGTCTTTTTGAACCTTAGCGAAGTCTTAAGCGAATCCAAACTCTGAGAAACTCAGTGGTCTTATTTTTTGTGAAACAAAACCTCCGGGAACCTTCGTGTACCTCCGCGAACCTCTGCGAACCTATGCGTTATAATTAGAAGATTAAATGTCGCGGAGTTCCGCAAAGAAAAGGGAGTAGAAAACTTTGAAAAGCTTTATAATACCAAATCTTGGTATATTCGCATAAAGGAATTGATATGGCTAAAAATACATCCATTTTGTTGGGACCTTATTTTGAAAACTTTATTCAACAGGAAGTTTCTTCAGGAAAGTTTAGTTCAGCAAGCGAAGTGATAAGAACCGCCCTTCGTTTATTGGAAGAAGAAGAGTTGAAAACTAAATCTTTGCTCAGTGAACTGGAAGCAGGGGAACAGAGCTCAATGGTAACTGATTTTAATCCCAAGTCTTATCTCACATCTCTTCATAACAAGCACCTGAAGAAATGAAATATGAAATAAGCGAAAAGGCTTTAGAAGATTTAGGTGAGATATGGCTTTACACTGTTGAGCTTTGGTCGGTACAACAGGCAGACCGGTATTATCAACTGATTATTGATGAAATTGAATATATCGCTCAGTATCCGGATTCAGGAAAATCAATTGATTTTGTAAAAGTAAATTATCATGTTTCAAAAGTGAAATCACATTTGATCTTTTACAGACAGGTAAATAACCGGGTTTCAATTATCAGAATTCTGCACGAAAAAATGGACATTGAAAACAGGCTTAGCGACTAAACCAGAACCTTTGCGATCCTCTGCGCTATAAACAATCATAAAACAAATCTCTTTGAAGCTCGCGCAATCCTTTGCGAATCTTTGCGTTATATAAAGAATGAAAAAACAAAACCCGCTTATCCTCAGTATCCCGAATCCCTGCGATGAAAACTGGGCAGAAATGACTTCGGCAGAAAAAGGAAAGTTTTGCAGCCATTGTCAAAAGACAGTCATTGATATTTCCGGTCTGGATGATAAAGCCTTACTGCAATTTCTATCCGGGCAAAAGGAAAGTATTTGCCTCCGCGCCCTGACAAGCCAAACAAACAGGCCGCTTGCAGAACCCGTTTCAAGACCAAACAAATTCGCTTATGCCGCCGCAACGCTGGGATTTTCTCTTATGCTGCTCGCAGGTGGCAATGCCTTTGCCCGGGCACCTTATCACCCGAAAACCTACACTGCAGCTGAAGATAAAAGAGAACCTTTTATGCAAACGCCGGACAGTGTTTTGTTGCAGGGCCAGGTGATAGACACCGCCCAAAAGCCGGTATCGAACGTTGTCCTGAAAATCTTTTCTGATTCTGTCCTGCATTCCACCGTCATTTCGGATACCGACGGATGCTTTCAAGTCTGGGTTTCCAAAAAAGTAATAACTGAACAAAAGCTGTTGCTCGAAACAAATCATTTATCTTACCAGAAGGAAAGGCTGTGGCTGACAAAAGAGTTGACAGAAACTGTAAATTCCATACTTTTAACGGTACAGCCGGTAAATTATCAGATTCAGACTATCAATATTATTCAGACGCACGTTATGGGCGTTTGGCTGGATAGAGATATGGTTAATCCGATTAAATTTAAGGTCTTACCACATTATAAAAGCAAAAAGTTTAAAGTCCTGAAGAAAAAGAAATAGGTTATACATGAAAAAGCAAAATCCAATCATCCTTACCATCCCGCAGCCCTGCCACGAAAACTGGGGGGAGATGACGGTGGTGGATAAGGGAAGGTTTTGCAGCCATTGCCAAAAAACGGTTACTGACCTGACCTGGATGAGTGATGCAGCGATTGTTCAGCTGTTTCAACAACAATCAGCCTCACATTGCATCCGCGCATTTTCTTCCCAACTCAACAGAACAATTACCTTACCTCCGCAAGCACCAACCCGTTTTTATAGGATTGCAGTTGCTTTGGGACTAACCATCATGATGGCCGGAGCAGCAGATGCTTATGCCCGACCGAAAGCACCTTTGGTTGAGCAAAACTATTTGCTGGATACCGGTGATTCGACTAAAAAAGAAACGGGTGGAGGAGATAGCATCACAATTAGCGGGGTAGTGGTGGATGAAACGGGAGCAGCATTTGGGGGAGTGATTGTGAAAGTGATGCAGGGAGGTTTACTGAAATCGGGAACAATTACGGAGGATGATGGAACTTTTAGCCTGATGTTATTTAATGGAAATTATGAACTGGAGTTTAGTTCTTCTTCGTATAAAATAGAAAAATACCATTTTAACAAAAAAACACGCGATAAGATAATAAGTATTAAAATGAGCTACGATCGTTCGCAAATAATGGGCCTACTAGTTATACCAATCAAAAAAAGCGAACAGGATCCTCCAGGCAGAAGAACATACACCGAGGATGAAATCAAAAAATTTGGCAACTAATCCATAATTTTAAAAAATCACGAACAAACAACAACGATGAAAAAAATCACACTTTCTTTATTGACACTTGCGCTGAGCAGCAGCCTTTTTGCACAGCGCACCAAAATCGCCATCACCACCGAATACGGTAAAATATTGATGGAGATTTATGATGAAACACCAAAGCACCGTGATAATATGATCAAGCTGACCAAAGAGAAATTCTTCGACAGCACTTTATTTCACCGGGTTATACCAAATTTTGTTATCCAGGGTGGAGATCCAAACTCAAAGACTGCTGCACCGGATGCGATGCTGGGCAATGGAGAAACCGGATATCGTGTAGATGCCGAATTCAATGATTCAGCTATTCATAAATATGGTGCATTGGGTATGGCCAGGGATAATAACCCGGAAAAAGCTTCTTCAGGTTGCCAGTTTTATATCGTTACCGGTAAGAAACTCAGCGACGACGAACTGAATAACCTGGAGCAAAAAAACAACCGCAAATATTCGGCCAGCCAAAGGGAAATCTACAAAACGAAAGGCGGCACAGCAATGCTAGATGGCGCTTACACCGTTTACGGAGAAGTGATCGAAGGGATGGATATTGTGGAAAAAATATCCAATGAGCCCCGCAACCAGATGGATCGTCCGAACAAAGACATCCGGATGCTGAAAGTGGAAGTAATCGAGCCCACCAAAAAGGAATTGAAGGAAATGAAGAAAAAGCAGAAAAAAGAAAAGAAAGCCTAACCATTTAACCGTATAGAATGCAGGACCTTATTTTATTACACGGAGCAATTGGCGCATCAGACCAGTTGCTCCCTCTTTCTAAATCCCTGGCCTCAAAAGGCTTTAAAGTTCATTGCCTATGCTTTTCGGGGCACGGCAAGCTGCCTTTTCATGAAGCCTTTTCGATAGAGCAGTTTGCAGTGGAATTGTATCAGTTCATCATAGAAAAGAACCTGATTCAACCGGCAGTTTTTGGCTACAGTATGGGTGGTTATGTCTCGCTTTACCTGGCTTCGCAAAAGCCAAACCTGATGGGGAAAATTGCGACCCTGGCAACAAAATTTGACTGGACACCGGAAGGCGCTTTGAAAGAAGCCGGCATGCTGAACCCCGATGTATTGCAGCAAAAAGTACCCCAGTTTGCCGAAGCACTGCAAAAAAGGCACGGCGAACAATGGGTAGAATTGTTGCAAAAAACAGCAGCTATGATGAAAGTGCTGGGTGATGAACCTCTATTGACAGAAACCCTAATCAAAGCAGTGGAAAACCCGGTGATGCTTGGCCTTGGTGATAAAGACACCATGGTAACTCTTGAGGAAACCCGGAAAGTTTTTACCCAATTGACACTTGCAAACATGTTTATGTTGCCGAATACAAAACATCCGATTGAAGGGGTGAACGTGGATTTGCTGAGTGGGATATTGGAAGGGTTTTATAAAGCCAGTTAAAATGGAGAATGGAACAAGTGATATTTTTGAGGAAATCGATAGGATAGCTCTATTTAAAAATTACCCACATGCTGTCATTCTGAAGGAATCTATCACATATTGAATTACGACAGATCCCTGCCTGTCCGGCAAGCAGGCTTTCAGGATGACTTCACATGTATTTCTTTTGGGCTAAAAAATTATCATCATATACAAAAAAAGCGGTCAATTGAATTTCAATTGACCGCTTTTCATTTTAATTAATATTGGATTAAGCCATTTCGATAACCGGCATTTCCTGCGGGTATTGCTTGTTGGTGATTTTGTCACGCAATTCGCTGAAGGCTTGTAAGGTCAAATCGATATCCTCGTCTGTATGAGCCGCTGTAGGAATGATACGCAAGATGATCAAACCTTTAGGGATAACCGGGTAAACCACCACCGAACAGAAGATGTTGTAGTTTTCGCGCATATCCAGAATCAATTGGGTAGCATCAAACAATCCGCCATGCATCACTACCGGTGTGACAGGTGAGTTGGTGGTGCCGATATTGAATCCACGCTCACGCAAACCATTCTGAATTCTGCGCACGTTGTGCCACAGTTTTTCACGCAGTTCAGGGCGGGTACGCAACAGTTCCAGGCGTTTCAAAGCGCCCACCACCAAAGGCATCGGCATTGATTTTGCATAAATCTGAGAACGCATATTATAGCGTAAGAATTTCAATATTTTTTTATCTGCTGCGAAGAAAGCACCAATACTGGCCATTGATTTTGCAAACGTGGAGAAGTAAACATCAATACCTTCAATACAATCCTGCTCGTCGCCAACACCCGCACCCCGCTTACCGATAGAGCCAAAACCATGTGCGTCGTCTACCAACAGGCGGAATTCATATTTAGATTTCAGATCAATGATTTCTTTCACTTTTCCCTGATTTCCGCTCATTCCGAAAACACCTTCGGTTATGACCAAAATACCGCCACCACTTTTAGCAGCCATTTCTGTTGCACGCTGAATTTGCTTTTCGCAATCTTCCACATCATTATGCTTGAACACATAACGCTGACCCGGATGAAGGCGCAAACCATCAATAATACATGCATGAGATTCTGCATCATATACAATCACGTCACGGCGTCCGCACAGAGAATCAATGGCAGAAACCATCCCCTGGTAACCGAAATTAACCAGCATCGCATCTTCCTTACCAATAAATTCAGCCAGTTCGCGCTCCAGTTTTTCATGGTTGTCCGAGTTTCCGCTCATCATACGTGCTCCCATTGGTGTCGCCATTCCATAAGCTGCGGCAGCGTCTGCATCGGCTTTGCGCACTTCCGGATGATTGGCAAGACCAAGATAATTATTCAGGCTCCACACAATTTTTTCTTTACCTCTGAAAAACATTCTGTTACCAATCTCACCTTCCAGTTTAGGGAAAGCAAAATAGCCGGGTGCCTGCTCTGCATAATCTCCAATCGGGCCTAACCTGTCGAATTTGGCAAATAAATCCATATCTCTTGTGTATTTAATTAAGTTTAAATTTCGAATTAATTGGCGCAAAAGTAACTTTTTAAACTGAAAAGAAGAAGCGGAAGCTTCCAAGTTTAAACAAGAATGGCGCTTATGCACTTTGTTCTGTAATTTGCACTCCAATTTCAGCACCCAAAATGGCAGCACAACTCTTTTCTTATTCCGGTTTATTTGATTTTTCAGAAAACGTTTTTAAACAGATTGGTTGCCCGGAAGAGCAAGCCAGAACTGCTGCTGAAGTCTTGCTTTCAGCCGATTTGCGTGGAGTGGATTCTCATGGCATTGCCCGCCTCAGCGGTTATATCCGTCTCTGGGAAGCAGGCCGTATCAATGCAAAACCGGATTTGAAAGTCATTTATGAAACACCCTCTACCGCTGTGGTAGATGGTGATGCCGGTTTGGGACTTGTGGTTGCTCCTTATGCGATGAAAGTGGCGATGGAAAAAGCAAAGATTGCCGGAACAGGGTGGGTGAGTGTGCAGAACAGTAATCATTTTGGCATTGCCGGCATTCACGCCATGATGGGATTAGAGGATGATATGATTGGCATTGCCATGACCAATGCCAGTCCATTGGTTTCACCTACTTTTTCTACAGAAAGATTGCTGGGAACCAACCCGATAGCCGTAGCGATTCCTGCCGGAAAGCAACCGCCTTTTGTGATGGATATGGCCACGACAACGGCTGCCAACGGTAAACTGGAGATTTTACAAAGAAAAAACTTGCCTGCACCCCACGGCTGGATACAGGATAAAGAGGGTAATATTTCTACTAATCAGCACGAAGTAAAAAACGGTGGAGCCTTGCTGCCTTTGGGCGGGACACGCGAGCAGGGTAGTCACAAAGGCTATGCGCTGGGCAGTGTTGTGGATATATTTTCGGCTATTCTGAGCGGAGCTAATTATGGTCCATGGGTGCCTCCATTTGTTAGCTTTCTTCCTGTTGCCGACAATTTGCCCGGAAAGGGTATTGGTCACTTTTTTGGTGCAATGCGTGTGGATGCCTTCCGACCTGCAGATGAATTCAAGCAAAATATGGACCAGTGGATTGAGCGTTTCCGTAGCGCCAAAACCGTGGCCGGTGAGGAAAAAGTGTTGATTCCCGGTGATGTTGAACGCGAAATGGAACAGGATAGAAAAGAAAAGGGTATTCCATTGCTTGAACCCGTGGTTGCCGATATTCAGCTACTGGCCAAACAGTTCAATCTGGATTTTTCTATTCAATAATTATCGTCCACGACCCTTCTTGCGGAAATCTTTATAAGAACCCGGAACGATTTTTTTAGGATCCACGACTTCCTCTTTCACCTTGGCTTTTACTTTTGGTTTGGCCTTAGTATCAGGAGTTTCCTCCGGTTTTTTGTAGGTAGGTTTGGTGTAATCCTTTTTTATTTTTTTTCCTTTTGGAGAAGCTATAGCAGTTTTATCAGAATATTCAACCGAAGCTTTCAATTCTGCAATTTCGGCTTCGCTCAGGTTCCGCCATTTCCCCAATTGTAGCGTGCCCAGGCTGATGTTCATTATCCTGGTACGTTTCAGTGTGAGTACATTATATCCCAAAGCTTCGCACATACGACGAATCTGACGGTTGAGCCCCTGAGTAATGGTGATTTTAAAAGTCGAACGCCCGGTCATGGTGACTTTACATGGTGCCGTTACCGTATCCAGAATTTGAACACCACTGCTCATCTTTGCCACAAAACCTTCGGCAACCGGACGACCAACACGTACCTCATATTCTTTTTCGTGCTTATTACCGGCACGGAGAATTTTATTGACAATGTCCCCATCATTGGTAAGGAAAATCAAACCCTCAGAATCTTTATCCAGACGTCCGATCGGGAAAATACGTTTCGGGTGCTTAACAAAATCAATAATATTTCCGGGAATGTGCGCTTCAGAAGTGGTGGTAATGCCGGCAGGTTTATATAAAGCGATGTAAACCGGTTTCTCCTTTTTCTTTGCCACAATAATGCTGCCATCCACTTCAACAACGTCACCCGCATCATAGCGGTTGCCCAGTTTGGCAATTTCATTATTAATTAATACGCGTCCGGCAATGATGAGCTGGTCGGCTTCGCGACGGGAGCAATAGCCGGTGTCACTGATAAATTTATTGAGACTGATAGAGGATTCCAAGGAAAAAATGTTGGTATGATTCCTGCAAAGATAATTGACTAAAAAGGAATAAGTTTGTGAAGAATAATAATAAACGGAAGAATGAAGAGAATAATAGCATTTGCCTTGCTGGCAAGTCTGGCGATTCCGCAGCAAAGCCTGGGAATGCACAGGAAAAAAGTGAAGAAAAATGCGGCGCAGGCAGCCACACCAAACCTGGAAGGAAAATGGGTACTGACCTATATTGAAGGTGGAGATGTCGCAAAACTGTATAAAGGAAAAATACCGGAAATGAATTTTGACCTTAAAATCGGGAAAATCACCGGAAATAATGGTTGTAACAGTATCTTCGGAACAGTAAAAGTGGAAGGGAGCAAGATTATTTTCCTGACTCCGCTTGGTTCAACCAAAATGGCTTGCGAAGGAAACGGGGAAGAACTATTTATGGCCGGCCTGGCCAAAATGACAAGTTTCTCCTTTCATGGAAATGATGAAATTGATTTGATTGGGGGAGATTTGGGGATTATGCGTTTGCAAAGAAAAAAGTAACCTGAAAAAAAATAAGCGTGAGTAAATATATTGTCAAAATACTGGATGCAGAGTATATCAACCATGATGTCAAAAGATTTATTGTAGAAAAACCACCTGAATATCAATTCGTTCCGGGCCAGGGAGCCGAAATGGCTATTCATCTTCCGGAATGGGCTGAGAAGTTTCGTCCATTTACGTTTACCAATCTGCAATCTCAAAAATACCTGGAGATTATGGTCAAAATCTACACTGATCACAGTGGCGTAACCAAGCAATTGGGCAAAACCAATGCCGGTGCCGAATTGATTTTGCAGGATGCTTTTGGCGCGATTAATTACAAAGGACCTGGCGTTTTTCTGGCCGGAGGCTCCGGTATTACACCATTCATCTCCATTTTCAGGCATTTATATAAAGCCAACCTACTGGAAGGGAATACTTTGATTTATTCGAACCGGACAGCCGAAGATGTGATTTTGTATGAAGAATTGTTGAAAATGCTGGGCAAAGACCTGATTTTATTTTTCTCCCATGAAAATAAAATAGGTTTTGGAGACCATCGCATCGACCGGAATTACCTGATTGCGGCTATCCGCGATTTCAGTCAGTATTTTTATCTGTGCGGACCTGAAAATTTCGTGAAAGACATGTCGAAAATCTTGGTTGACCTGGGTGCAAACCTGGAAAGCCTGGTGGTGGAGAAATAATTATTTACCCATCCAGATTTTAAAATCCATGGCCGATTCCCGGCTCACTATTACTTCTTTTTCTGTGGATGGTTTGAGCTCCAATTTTAATTTTCCATTAAAGTAATTATGAATGGCATAAATGGATTTTTGATGCAAAATAAATGAGCGGTTAATGCGGTTAAAATCATTAGGATTTAGCATCGATTCTATCTCTTCGAGGGTATAGTCAGCAATGAATTTTTGATTATCCCAGGTAACAAAAAAGCTCAATCTGTCTTCAACAAAGAAATACGCAATCTCATTAACCTCTACTGTAATCAGTTTTTGTCCTTTCTTGACCAAAAACCGACTGCGATAAGTATTATTTGTTTGTCGTAGTTGAGCCAGTAATTTTTCAACATTAAAATCAGTACCGGTAAATTGATTTTTTAGCTGACTGAGTTTGCCTAATGCCTGACTCAGTTCAGTTTTTTTAATTGGTTTCAGTAAATAATCTATACTATTTACCTTGAAAGCCTGCAATGCATATTCATCATAGGAAGTGGTGAAAATTACAGGAGTACTTAATTTGATTTGATTGAAAATCTCAAAGCACTGTCCGTCGGACAATTCAATATCCATCAAAACCAAATCGGGTAGCGGATTTCCTTTAATCCAATCCACACTGGTTTTGATGCTGGGACAAATACCTGCTATCTCAATAGATTTGTCAATTTCCAACAGGATTTTTTGTAATCGCTCTGCTCCCAACTTTTCATCTTCAATTATTAAAACTTTCATTCATTAGTTTATTTTATCAATGGTATGTAGACAATAAATTCTGTTGTCGTTTCTTCATATCGAACCGATCTTTCTTTAAGCAATTCGTATTTACTCACAATATTTTTCAATCCTATTTTGTTGGAAAAAAGCTGATTGTTTTTCTTTTGGAGATTATTCCTCACGATTAAAATACCTTCTTTTGTGGTTTCAAATATCACCAGCAGTGGTTCTGATTCAGAGAGGGTATTGTGTTTCACCGCATTTTCCAGCAATAGTTGCAAGGTCAAAGGAGGTAATTTGTAATGTAGATATAGTTCCTCAATTACAAATTGAATTTGGAAACCATTATCAAACCTGTTTTTGAGCAGGTGCGCATAGGATTTTATAAAGGATAATTCCTCCTCCAAGGAGATAAGTTCCTGCTCATTGCTGCGCAATAGATATCGGTAAACAGTGGACATTTCTTCCAGAAAAATTTCGGCACGATCAGGATTTGAAGTGATGAGTGCACTCAGCGAATTGAGGCTATTGAACAGAAAATGAGGATTGACTTGTGTTTTAAGGCTACTATATTTTGTTTGTAAATTTTCCTGAATAAGCGCCTGATTGTCATATTCCAGATTTTTGCGCAGCATTGTCTCGTTTTCTTTTTCTATTTCCAGGATGTGATTGCGCTTTTTGCGTAGCTCGCTGTTGCGGAAAAAGATGATGGACAAAGCAATGGCCAAAAGGCTGAGCAAAACCAGAATAAATATAAATTGGTTTTGTTTGTTGAGTTTCAGCTCCTGCAATTTCTTTTCCTGTGCCAATATTTTAAGGTCTTTGTTTTTTACATCAACCTGAAATTTAGCCTCGGCATCGCTGGTGATTTTTGTTTTTTCAAGGCTAATGTTTTCAACAAATTGTTGATAGCCGGTGTCAGAATATTGGAATGCAGTGCCCAAATCATTATGGTCCTTATAAGCCACTGATATGTTTCGGTATAATTCAGGTAAGGCATTGGTGTTATTGGTCAATTTGGCTATATGGATGGCTTCTTTAAAATGGTTGATTGCTTTAGGGAAATTCTTTTGATCGTAAGCCATAACACCCATATTGGCCTGAATACTAAAACGAGCATCATTATTGCCGGATTGTTGGAAAATAGAATCGGCCATTTTCCCGTATTTTGCTGCCAAGCCAAATTCCTGCTTTTTACTATAAATAATAAACAGACCTGAATAATTCAGTGCAAGGCTATTTTTGTTTTTGCCTTTAATAGCCTGCTCAATTCCTTCAGTAAAAAGCAAAGCTGCAGTATCTAGCTTATCCAAAAAACCATATGATAAACCAATATTGTAATTGACATTCGCTAATTCATATGCGTCATTTTTTGCAATTAAATTTTTAGATCGGATAAAATATTCTAAGCCTTTTTCTACTTCTCCTTTACGGGAGTAGTATTGGCCATAAAAAGTAAAAACTTTGAGTTGTAGTGAGTCAATAGAAAGTGAATCAGTAATTTTATAAGCCTTCGAATATTGCTTAAATGCATTTTCAAAATCCCCTTTTCGCTCACTTAGCTCGCCAATTAACAGCATCGTGTTGATCCAGTTCTCTACATCAGTTTGTGTTGAAAGTATTTTTTCTGCATCATAGGCCATTTGTAAAGCTGAATCAGGATTCGTGTTTCCAAGATTCTCAATTATGGCTATTAATGAATCATTGTAAGTAGAAATACTGGCTGTGTGTTTCACGGGAGCCTCATTCTTTTTCTGTTGGCAACTATTAAACCAAAGGATTATTGCAATTCCCAGGATGAATGAAGTGACAATTGAAAAGTCAATTTCTTTTTTCATAGTGCAAAATTATTGGTTTGTCATGTTTTCACCTATAGAGCTGCGCAATAATATTGCAGAGGCTAAAGAAATGACGGCTTTTTCTAATTCTGGTCCAATTGTTTTGACAATCCAAACCTTCCCTTTATCTATTGTCGAAACAGCTGCAATCGGTTTTTCATTGATGTAAAATTCAAAGCCGAAATTGGCAATTTGCATAATATTTTTGCCTTTGCTTAGTTTTTTAATGGGCATGATTTCTATTCTCAGGCCATGATTGCTTTTTGCATATCCGCTGCTGGCAAACTGCCCCTGGCCAATTCCGGCCTCCGGGTTGTTGACAATAAAATCCCAATAATTGTTTTCGTCTAAAAAGATGGAACCCGAAAATGTGTTTTCATATTCAATAGGAATACCCCAAAAATTACTAAAAGGTTTATATTCAATAGAATTAATTTTACCCAAACAAAATATTTCTGCTGCGAAGCTATCTTTACTATATTGAGTAAAGCTGAACTTTTCGCTGCTTCCTCTGAAATTTATCATAAAGGGAGAGTTGTAGCTTTTAATCCAACCTCGTTTCACTTTTGAGGTCGTATAGGGACCAAAGGTTAAGATTTGTTTTAAGAAGAATCCATTGCGCCCCTTCACAGTATATACAGGGCTACTGTGCTCCAGCTGAGGAGATACAGCGATATCAAAAGCCTGACAGGCAACTGCTGTAAAAAAGATACCCAACAAAATAATGCTGCGGCAATACTGATTAAATTTTGAATCCTTCATGATAAACTGGTTTTATTTAGATGTTTGGCCAGCCTCAATCTTGCTGGCCAAACACCTCTTTAGTTCATTTTAATTGATATTCCTTTTAGGTTTGCCTCACACTCGTTGCAATAACGTTTTCCATCACAACCGGTTACTCCGCTGCAATCCGAAGTGCAATAATCATCCTTGTGGGTTTGATACATTTTTTCATTATAACAATTGTCATGAGCAGCACTACATCTTGAGTCCTTATTACAAGAAGCAAATGCAAAAGGAAGAATAAAGTAGGCTATTGCTGCCAGGTTTCTAAGTTGCTTATTGTTGTTCAACGTTTTAGCTTTTACAGTTTAATAATTTGTTTAGTGCCGGTGAAATTTGTGGACAGGAGACGGACGTAATAACTCCCAGGCGTTAAATTACTGAGGTCTAATGATAAATTGTTTTTCCCCGGAATGGCTTTTACTGTTAGCTCCTGCAATTTTTGACCCATTAAATTAAAAGTGGAAATAGTACATTCTGCAGCATCCGGACTTTCAAATTGAATGGTGCTGAAGTCTTTGGTGGGATTAGGTGCTATAGTCATATTGATTTGTGAAGTGGATTTGGCAACCTCATCGATATCAGTAGCGCTACTCGTCTTGGTAACCTTGAAATAATCAAATACTGAAATTGAAAAAACCAGTGTGTCATCATCATAAGCCTGACGAATACCGGCAAGACCAACACTGTAAACACTATCTGTAGTAATACAACCTGTTGAAATCCAGTTAATACTATCCTGAGAGTAAAAGCTGGTAATGCTTTTTTTGTCATATTTTATTCTGAGGAAAGCAAACATGGAGTCAAAAGTTTTGTGACCGCAGCGGGAATAGATTCCACTGTCTATGCCTTCTGTTCCTTTGGCAATAATTATTTTGTGCGATGCGGAATCATTAAGTTTTTTGGATGTCCCAACGAACATTGCTGCCGCCGAAAAATCGTAGAATCCCAGTAAGGCTACTTTTGTTTCTGCCACCCAGCTCGTTTTTGGGTCTACCTCAATGTACACTCTGGGAGCATTGAAATTAGAGATAGAGTCGATGTCACTTCCACCAAACATAGGCGAAGCTACAGCTGCAAGAAACCCATCGCCATCCAATTCTATATTACTCGCAAGATTGGGGTTAATTACTTTCCATTTTGGATTTAACACAGTTCCGGTAAAGTTGTCTTGAAAAATCACTTGAGACTTTGACGTTTGGGATAGTAACAACATGCTGGCCCATAGGAGGGACTTTTTCATTAATAATTTCATTTGATTAAATTTTTATGTGTGTTTTGTTTTGAGAAGACAAAAGTAGAATGTCTCGAAAGCAGACAAATGCACAGGATGTATCAAACGGAGAAATTGATGTCCGAATCGTATTTATTGTGATATTGGGAAATGTAGTATTTGACTAAAAACAGACTCGGTGATGAATGTCGAAAATCCTGCTTGACCTGGGTGCAAACCTGGAAAGCCTGGTGGTGGAGAAATAATTATCGATAAGACATAAATAAGAATCCCCCTGCATAAAACGTTTTTTGCAGGGGGATTTCGAGTTTCAAATCAGGATTAGCTTACATTTTTTTCTTCATGTTGCGCCTGAGGTATTACAGCGTCGTTTTCATAAAATTCGATTTTGCCGGTGCCAATGTTGTATAGCGCTGCAATAATGCCCACTTTACCATTTTTAACCAAATCGTTAATTACAGGACTTTGCTCCAAAACCTGTTCAAGTGAATGCTGAATATTTAAATGCGTAACAGCATCTACGAAATCCGGGTTGGCACTTGTACGATTTTCTGTAATAGTATTTTCCTTTGCAATTGCTGGTTTTATTTTATCAAGTAAACCAGTAAGGTTACCCATTTTAACATCGTCGCAGGCACCTTTGATTGCACCACAGTTTGTATGACCTAAAATGACAATTAGTTTTGATCCTGCAGCAGCTGTGGCAAATTCCAGACTGCCCAGAACTCCCTGAGTGATAACATTTCCGGCAATTCGGATACTGAAAATATCACCGATTCCAAGGTCAAAAATTAATTCGGCTGAAGTGCGGGAGTCCATACAGCTTAAAACAACTGCAAACGGTTCCTGTTTGTGTTGTGTATCTTTCATCTGTTGAAGAAGGTCCTGATTCAAACTCATGTTGTTTGAAAACCGATAGTTACCTTCTTTCAATTTGATTAGGGCTTGATGTGGCGTTAAATTTCTATATGGCATTGAAGTATTTTTGTGTTTTAAAAAATGTTATATGTATATTGTGTTTGCAAAAATTGCTTGAAAGTTTAATTGTCTGAGTATTATCAGACAGGAAATTAGACTATTGCAGTTAGCAAATTGAATTAGGAGGGGGCACCAGAATGTCCGGAAAGTGCTGGTGCATAATGAGTGAAGCTTTGTGTATTGCCACAGCGAGCTTCATATCAAAACAAATTAGTTGCCTGATGTGATAAACTGGTGGAACCTTAAAAGGTAAAGGTTCTTTGAACTTTACCTCATTATTACATTCGGCACAATCTTCATGTAATTCTTCTGTCAATTGGGACTTGAATAATATTTTACCGATTTCCTTTACAGGCAAAATCTGAAAGGAAAATATGGTCAGCATAATATAAGCCAGAAAATGACGCATTAATCCAAAGATAGTATCTGTAAGTTCATGTAAAGCGACAAAATGTATAAAATGATTGTTAAAAGCCTGAATTAGAAATTCTTGTTGATATAATCTCTGGCTTCTTCCTGTGTCAAGGCTCCGAAATTGCGGTAGCGGTGATGAACATCAATGATTTCCCCGATAGCTTCTGCGACAAGCTGTTTGTTTTTCCAGGTTTTTAAATCAGTGATTACTGTTGCAAGACAGCCTTTTTTGTAAGCAATTTGTCCCAACACATGAATTAAAGTATTGCGAACACGTGAAGTTTTATCATGTTCCAGTTCTTTCAATAAAGGCAAAATGTCTTCGGGATATTTCCGGCCACGGAGTTCGATGCCATGACAAATTTCACGGCGAATCTCCTTGTCGGGATGATGAAGGTATTTTTTTGCCCATTCCAAAACTGGTTTCGGATTTACTTCTCCCATTTTTTTGATAGAACCAATGACCGCATTTCGGGGAGAATGGTGCTTGTCGAATAAACCAATGTCAAAAAAGTCCATGACAATTTCAAAATTCCGCTTTCCAATTTCGCCCGCTGCATTAATGACCGTTTGCCTGATATAGTGAGATTCTTCTTTTAGTAAGACTTCAAGCAGAGCTATAATTGTATACTGTAAATCAGTATTTTCAATAAATATTTTACCTATAATTAAATAGGCATTTTTACGGATGTAGGTATCCGGATTGTTGAGATAGTTGTTTATTTTCTTATGTTTGTTGGAATTGAGTTCGGATATAATTTCGCCAGACATTTCCAGAACAACACCATTTCTTTCCTCTTTTGATAAATCGTAATAGGCCATATATTATTATTCTGCTGAAGGCAATTGGTCAATTTCGTAATAAACCGGCAATCCTTTTTCTTCAAAATAGCGCACCTCAGCATCTGCTCCTGACGAATCACCATCTATACGCAGAACAGCATCGCATCTTTCTGCTAAAGCTAAAGATATTGGCAACATAATCTTTTGATATTCATCCATTCCTGCCGATATGATGATGGGTAAGGCAAGATTTACACCAATCATTGGAATGTGACCTCTGAGGAAAACCTGATAGGCAGCTGCGTTCAGCCGGAAGAGATTTTCTTCCCATAAGTCAGGATTATTTGAATTTTGGCGATATGGGCCGGCAATCATTATCCACATGGGTTTAAAATTTATATATGAAAGAGGGTATTAATCCTCAAAATTTATCTTGTTATGGCTACCGTCACAATAGGGTTTATTGCCTGAAGCTCCACAACGACATAAGGCGGTAACCTTATTTTTCTTCGTTTCCGTTCCATCTTTGTCTTTAATGGTCACATTACCGTATACGAGCAAGGGACCTTTTGGCGAAACTTCAATAATGTTTTCAACGCTGATTGTATCTGTTTCGTTTTTTTCAGCCTCGTCATTCATGAAATAACTTAAAGCGCCGGACGGACATTTATCGACCTGAGTGATAATCTGGTCAGTTGTCCCACTTTCAGGTTTTATCCAGGGACGTTCTGCAGGATTAAAAACATCGGGTAGTCCGGTAGCTTTCTTCCAGCATATGGTAGAGTGGATGCACATTTCGTTTTTCCAGACAATTGTGACTTCGCCGTTGGAGTAGTGTTTGGTTACAGACTTCATCCTTAATTGATTTTGAAATAAAGTTAAGAAACGATTTTAAATACCGAAAGAGAATTGCTTAATTCTTTTACTTAACATAATGTAAATTATAGGCAAAAATAATAAAACAAATATAATCGTATAAATCAACCATCATTCAAATTTATAATTATCTTGCTAACCAAAAATTAGTAATCCTATGAACAGAACCCTTTTACAATTGAAATTTTATGCCCTAGTATTGATGTTGGTATTTGTATGCTCCGGTGTCAAGGCTCAATCACTCAGCACTGATACGTCAGATGAATTTGCTGCTTATGCGATGATGTTGGATTCATTTGAAAAAATTGACAAGACGATTCCTTACAAACATGGAAAAGTTGCCGTCAATAACTTTCTTACACTGAATGTCCCGTCGGGATATAAATTTATACCTGATTCTTCTGCCAATAAGTAGTTTCATTAAAAAATTAAGGTAAAAACTTGCAATTAGGAGATGTTCATATTAATATTGTGGAAAATCATTAAAATGAAGAAATTTCTTACAGCAGCTTTACTCTTTTCTGCAAGCTTTTCATTCGCGCAGGACAAATTTACAAATGTCAAAGTCACCTCCATTAAAATCAACAAGGTGCCAATGGAGCGCATTAACGGAACCCGATTTGACACAGACTGGTATCCTGATTTGTATGCAACGTTCTCTGTCAATAACGAAAACTGGTACACAACCAATTATTATGAACACGCCTGCACAATGCCGGTTCAGTACGATCTTGTTCGACCTTTCAAAGTAGAAAATTTGGATATTCCATATACTTTGTCCATTATGGATTATGACCGTTATGGTGATGATGAGGTGGTTCAGATTTTTAAAGATGTAACTTTTGCTGAATACAAAGATTATCCATCTGAAATTGTGCTGAAATACCAGGACAGAGCCGAAGTTGTTCTGACTTTGAAATGGTACTAAGTTAATTGACAAACTAACAAAAGAGGTTAATCGACAAATGATTAACCTCTTTTTTTGTGTAATTATCTAATATTCAGCTTAAATTTGTGTTATGAATAAACGCATATTCCCTATTTTAATCGCTGTATCTTGCTTATTTTCCTGCAAAAAGGAGGACAAATACACCATTTCAGCCCAGTCGGTCACTTTTCAATATGCAGATACCGGGAAGGCGCCCTATGCCTTAAACTACTCAGTAATTCTTAAAAGTAATCCATTCTTTACAAGCTTTGGCAAGCCCGTTGCCTTTCCTGATGGCCATTATGAAGTTTCTGTACTGACCCCTTATGAAATAGATCCGGGTGGAAGTGAATTGTATATATACGATTCACTTGAAAATATAATTGAAAAATTCAACATAACTATTCCAGTTCCTGAAACCTCGAAATCGGATATTTTTAAAAATATTCTCTTTAATGGTATTAAATATGTTGGAGCGCTAAGACTTAAATACTCCTTGGTAAATTAGATTCAAACTTCTCTACCATTAATAATCATTTGCTTCACAGGATTGTTACCAAAATCGTAAGGAATATAATCCAGCGAATTCATTGGTTTGGTAATAATCAGATTTGCCTTTTTACCAACAGCAATTGTTCCCAGTTCATTTTCCAGTTCCATCGCTGCAGCCCCGTTAATGGTTATCGCATTAATCGCTTCTTCTGGTGTCATTTTGAGTTGCGTACAGGCAATTGTTGTCAACAGATTCATATTTCCTGACGGACAGGATCCAGGATTGTAATCGCTGGCCAGACAAACCGGCAACCCGGCGTCGATGATTTTACGGGCAGGTTGGTATTGAATTCCCAGGAAGAATGCAGCCGCCGGTAATAAAGTGGGCATCGTACTACCCGATTTTAAGGCCTCAATTTCAGATTCACCCACACATTCCAGGTGATCAACAGAAACAGCTTTGTGCTTTACCCCAACCTGAACACCACCTGAATAATGCAACTGATTTGCATGGATTTTAGGTTTAAGTCCATACTTCCATCCTGCCTCCAGCAGTCTTTCGGTATCCTCTACACTGAAAAAACCCTGCTCGCAAAACACATCCATATAATCTGCCAAGCCATCAGATGCTACTTTTGGTAGCATTTCATCGATAATTAACTTTATATAAGCTGCTTTATCTTCTTTATATTCAACAGGATATGCGTGAGCTGCTAAAAAAGATGCTTTGATAGAAACAGACGAATTTTCCTTCAGTTTGCGGATTACCCGCAGCATTTTCAATTCGGCTTCAAGTGTCAAGCCGTAACCACTTTTAATTTCTATAGCGCCGGTTCCCTGTGCAATTACCCTTTGCAATCGCTCATAAGATTGGTCATAAAGCTCCGATTCATCCATTTGCCTCAACTTTGCAGCTGAATTCAGGATTCCACCGCCATTCCGCG
Source organism: Chitinophagaceae bacterium (assembly GCA_041661485.1). Taxonomy (GTDB): domain Bacteria; phylum Bacteroidota; class Bacteroidia; order Chitinophagales; family Chitinophagaceae; genus Rurimicrobium. The sequence continues at coordinate 53,291 of JBAZUJ010000007.1, read as the reverse complement.
CAATCTCTTCGTAACTCTTTCCCTTGATCCTGTCCACAAATTCCTTTTCGCGCGGAGCAGCAAAAACCAGATGCGTGTGACTGTCGCACCAAGCCGGTATAACTAAACAATCACTTGCATCAATCTCTTTATTAAAATGATTATCAGTTAATTCTGTCATTTTTCCAAATGAATGAATGACATCATTTTCAATCTGCAACCAGGCATTTTCGATAAATGGAACTCTAGCCATATCTTCTCCGGCAACCAGCTTTTTGCGTTCTCTACCCTCTTCGGTCTGGTATAAATATTTAATATTTTTTATTAGTGTTGTCATCTAATATTTATTTACAATTTCTAAAAATGTTGAATCATTAAGATAATTGCTCCAGTCATCATCGCTTAGAATATGGGCTTTAGAAATTTGATTAAAATTCAAACTTTCATTTAAGTAGTGGAAAGCTTCTTCTTTATTTTGAAGCAAAGCATTTGCGCAAGCAAGATTGTACCCTTGACCAGAAAAATTATATAATATCTTTGATTTTTCTAATGCAAATTTTAATAGTTCTGATTTTCTATCAGGGTTTTCTTCGAGATGATAAGCATATATCAAATGGGAAGACCAATTTGTAAATAAGCCTTCATCACCAGGATTAAATTGAGTGCCTATTTCGATTTTTTCAAATCCTTTATAATACAAATTAATATTCTTCAATTTATTTCCTAGGTGTGTTAGTATTAATCCCCAATTGAAGTAAGCTCCGTGATAGTTTGGAAAGATTTTAGTACAAATCTCAAATTTTTTCATTGCTTCCTCTAGAAAAGTATCATTTGATTCTAATTTAGCTAATTTAGTAAGTACAGTCCCCCAATTATTATAAGAAAGACCATTTTGTGCATTCAGATCAATTGCAATTTTATATTTTTCAATACAGATCTCACAGGTTAACCTAAAATCATTTAATTCATTTTTATGATATAAATCAATCGCCCAATCATTGTACAATTTAGAGCAGGCGACATTTAACTTTGGGTCATTTAAAATTCTGGTCTTTTCAAAAATATCCCTTGTGTTTGAAAAATCTTTTTTGACAATGGCTTCTATTATCTCTTGAATAATTTTATTTACTTCATCATTCTCAATTTCTAATATAGCCTTCTTAATCATTTCTTTACTGTTGCTAAATCGAACATTGACTATATCAAATTCTTCCTTATGATTATCTTCAGTTAAATAGTGATCAATATCTTTAATGTTTTCCACAATTGAATTTAGAAAGGTAAATGGTTTATTAAATATCTCTGGAGTTCCTAATTTCAATTGTGCATGTAATTTCAAAAAGAAAGAGTCTGAATCATAACCGGAAACCAAAAATGAGTTTTTTTGATTAACATCTAATAATTTGTCTTTTACTTTTTGAATTGGTTCATAATCCTTGAAACCTATCCAATATAATTCATTATCAAAACTTTCAAATTTCACTAGTACATCTAATAGTTCATCATTCCCACTATATCCAACAATTATCCATGTCCGTTTATCACAAACTCTATTGAATAATTTTGGTATTATGTCTTTTATCTTTTCTAACTCCCCCTTTGCATTTAATAACCATTGCCCATGATGTTGTCCATGTAAGTATGTAATTGAACGATTTTGAAAGTTAGTTGTTGTGAAATCATCGAAATTCGAAATATCATAAACAGGTGGTATATAATTGAATAATGCACAAGCTCTTAATAATAAATCATCAAAATTTGGTGTAAAAACGTAATCAATTAAACCTTCTTTTATAAGTTGAGCGAGATAAATGTGAGTGACATTTAGCTTTACATCATCGCTATTAATATAATTCAAAAATAAACATCTCCTTTCATCTGCAGAAAGTGCACTCATCAAATGATAATAATCTTTCTGCTCCTCAACTGTAAGTCGTTGAATAGCCGGCTTATCCGAAAAGTCAGCTAGTATCTTTTTAGCAATAGTTTCAGCATTAGGAATTCCTGCTGATACCGAAGCTCCAGCACCTAGTAATACTATAGGTTTAGGTAAGCTATCATCATTCTTTACTTTATTGAATATATACGCTAAATCTTCGATTTTACGTTTTTCCATAATTTAATTTTACCCCACAAACTTACCCTTTCTCCCCTATTCCTCCAACAAAAAAAATGAGCACCCAAAAGGATGCTCATTCTCTATTTTTGCCAAGATTGGGAAAAGACTATTTGTCTTCTTCGTCTTGTTTCATTTTGTCTTTCAGAGCAGCAAGGGCACCGATATCACCCAAAGTTGATTTCTCTACTTTTGACTGGATGTTTTTCACTGCAGACTTGGTTTTGTCAGAATCAGCTTTCGCTTCTTTCTTCACTGCTTCTTTTTCTTCGATTTTGCCTTGTTCCCACACTTTAGTGTGCGATACCATGATACGTTTGTCGTTACGATCGAATTCGATGATTACGAATTGAGTTGTTTCGTCAGCAGACACCATAGACTCGTCTTCCTTGCGGAGGTGACGTGCAGGCGCATAACCTTCCAGACCGTACTGAAGCTGAACTGTAGCTCCTTTATCGTCTTTCTTGGTTACTGTACCTTCGTGTACCGAACCGATCGGGAATACTGTTTCAAATGTGTTCCATGGATCATCTTCCACTTGTTTGTGGCCCAAAGACAACTTGCGGTTTTCTTTGTCAATTCCCATAATCACCACTTCGATTTCTTCACCTACTTTAGTGAATTCGCTTGGGTGGTTGAAACGTTTGATCCAGCTAAGGTCAGAGATATGGATCATACCACCGATACCTGTTTCCAGTTCAACGAATACACCATAAGGAGTCAGGTTTTTCACTGTTCCTTTATGACGGCTGTCGATAGGATATTTGTTTTCGATAGTTTCCCATGGATCTTCTGTCAATTGCTTGATAGAAAGGCTCATTTTGCGCTCAGATTTATCAAGCGTCACTACTGAAGCCTGATATTCGTCGCCCATTTTGAAGAATTCTTTCGCATTGATAGGCTGAGACGACCAGGTAATTTCTGATACGTGAACCAAACCTTCAACACCTGGCATAATCTCAAGGAATGCGCCATAATCTTCGATATTTACAACTTTACCTGTTACTGAGCTACCTTCAACGATTTCGTCAGAAAGGTTATCCCATGGATGAGGAGTCAATTGTTTCAGACCAAGGCTGATACGTTTTTTCTCATCATCGAAATCCAATACAACAACGTTCAGTTTCTGACCGTTTGAAAGAACTTCGGTAGGATGAGTGATACGTCCCCAGCTGATGTCTGTGATATACAACAAACCATCTACGCCACCAAGATCGATAAATGCACCGAAATCGGTTACATTTTTCACGGTACCTTCAAGGATTTGTCCTTTTTCAAGCTGACCAATGATTACGCTGCGTTGAGCTTCCATATCGCTTTCGATAAGCGCTTTGTGAGACACAACTGCGTTACGGATTTGTTCGTTGATTTTCACAACTTTGAAATCCATTGTTTTGCCCACATACTGATCGTAATCCGTAACCGGTTTTACGTCAATCTGAGAACCTGGCAGGAAAGTTTCCAAACCATGAACATCCACAATAAGACCGCCTTTTGTTTTTGAGGTAATGTTACCTGTAACAATTTCGCCGGTTTTGTAGAATTCAACGATTTGCATCCAGCTGCGTGCAGCTCTTGCCATTTTGCGGCTAAGGTGAAGATGACCGTTACGATCTTCTTTCTCTACCACCATTACTTCGATTTCATCTCCGATTTTTACTTCCGGCATGTCGCGGAATTCGTTCAATGAAATCATACCATCAGATTTGAATCCGATGTTTACAATTACGTCAGTATTAGTTTTACCTACTACTGTACCGTTCATCACCGCAGACTCATCTATCGGTGTGAAAGTGTTGTCGTAAACCTCTGCGAATTTAACGCGGTCCTCTTTCGAGTACGAAGCTACGTTGCGTTTGTCAACGCTCCAATCAAAATCATCATGTGCTGATGCCTGAGACTGTACTTGTGGAATTGTGTTTTCTTCCAATTTTTGTTTCCTCCTTTTAAGTGAAATTTTGGACGGCGAAGGTAACACAATTATTTATTGTGGAAAAAAAAAAATTTTTGTTTCGGCAGAAGTTTTATTACCGGTGTCTCAAACTAATTTTTTGATATAGAATACACCATGGTGACCTCCCCCTTTTACAAGACCTGTCAATAATAAAAGCAATCTGGCTATAGATGATTTTTTCAATACTTACAGTTTAATTTGATGTATAACAATGGGCTGTGAAAATATAATTTATCATAAAGTAAAGTAAATTAATAATTTAATCTACAATTACATTTCATCGCCTTAATAGCATATAAATATTTTATCAATTTAAATATTATTTTAAGTAAATTTCAAGATTATGTTAAAATTCCAATTTTTGTTTTAATTTCACAAATTAGATTAACGCTTTAATTATCAAAATACTATACACGATTACTATACATATGGCTGTTTCACAATTTAAATACAAATTTAATCCAATAACAAAATGCAACATGTGTGATTCTCCGACCGGGGAACACAAAGTGTTGGGAGAAAGATTGAATAAATCTCAGGGGAAAAATCCACAAAGCAAGACCGGTATTGCAGTAGCAATTGCAAAATGTTCTAAATGTGGCCTCATTTATTCCAATCCTCAGCCAGTTCCATTTGATATTCAGGATCATTATGGTGTGCCGCCGGAAGAATACTGGAAAGAAATTTACTTTGAGGTTGAAGAAAATTATTTCAGAACAGAAATTGAAACCTTAAAAAAACTCATTGACTTTAAGCCTGGAATGAAATCGCTGGATATTGGTGCAGGTATTGGGAAAGCAATGATTGCACTGGAGAAAGCCGGTTTCGATACCTACGGTTTTGAACCGTCCAAACAGTTTCATGAAAGAGCGATCTCAAGAATGAACATCAACCCCGAAAAATTGAAATTAGGTATGGTGGAAGATATGGATTATCCTGAAAATGAATTCGATTTCATATCGTTTGGTGCTGTGTTGGAACATTTGTATGACCCTTCGGAATCTATTATTAAAGCCTTAAAATGGGTAAAGCCAAATGGTATTATTCATATCGAGGTGCCATCTTCTGATTGGTTGATTAACAAAATTATTAATTTTTTCTATAAATTAAAAGGGACAAATTTTGTAGGAAATATCAGCCCCATGCACGAACCATTCCATTTGTATGAATTTGGTTTGAAATCTATGCAGGCACATGCAGAAGCACACAATTACGAAATTGCACATCATGAATATTATGTGTGCAATACTTTTTTACCTAAAATCGCTGATTATTTCCTGAAACCATATATGAAATGGACCAACACAGGCATGCAGCTTTGCGTATGGCTCAGAAAGAAATAGCCATTTTATTTGCATGGTATTATAATTTATGTAGTTTTATAGCATATACTAATCTGATGAAGAAAACACTACTTTTTCCCTTTGCAATTTTAGCACTGAATTCAGCATCTGCTCAAATTACCATTACTGATGCCGACATGCCTGTTTCAGGTGATACCTTGCGCTACAGTTTTGCTAATATCACAGGTACTTCTTTTAATGCTGCGGATAGCGGCGTTTCCAAAACATGGGATTTCAGCAGTCTTGTTTCGATCGGGCAAAATATAGACACATTCAAAAAAGCTTCTGCTGTCAACATTTCTTATGCGCTTACTATTTCACCAACAGCATACGGTTATAAAGTTGCCGATAGTTTCCCGGGTCTGAGCAGCTCTATTCCCATTACAATTAATAACGTATACACATTTTTTAATAAAAAAACTTCTCCGTCACGCTATGTGGCCGAGGGGTTTGCTGCTGTAATCAGTGGTATTCCAACACCTGCCAATTACTCTGACGAAGACGAATGGTATTACTTTCCTTTAACGTATACCCGCACCGACAGTTCAACTTTTTCTTTGAAATTTTCCATACCATCTTTATTTAGTGTAAAACAGGCCGGCTATCGTAAAACAAGAGCCGATGGTTGGGGAACAATCAAAACACCTTATTTCACCACTCCTGTAAATTGTTTGCGTGTCCGTTCTGAAATTGTAGAAGTGGATTCCTTTGAAGTCGCTACTCTTAAAATAGGTGTACCCAGAACAACTGTTGAATATAAATTTCTGGCAAATGGCGAACACTACCCTGCTGTCTGGGTGACGGCAACTAAGATTGGCAGCACAGAAACCGTCAGCAATATCCGGTATCGCGATAATTATAAAACAACCAGTGCGGTTATTACCCCTGCCAAATCAGCTTTCCAATCTATCAAAACTTATCCGAATCCTTTAGGAAATTCAGCTGTTTTAAACGTTGAAATTCCACAAAGTTTTGGCCATTATGCAGTCGAAATTTTTGATATCCGGGGCAGACTTTTGCAACAATCTTTTGATTCGGATACAATCAATGTTTCAGACTTGGCTAAAGGTCAATACCTGTTGCGTGTGAGCAGCGGTACAGAAACCGGAATTGCAGTCTTCACAAAATAAGTCAGTTTTTTGTGGCTTTTAATGAATTTACAGCACAAAGAATCCGCGAAATATTGTTCGCGAAAGGCGCAAACTTTACTGAAAAGAAAATGTTTAGCGGTCTTTGCTTTATGGTAGAAGATAAAATGTGCTGTGGTACGCATATTGACAAAAAGACCGGCGAAGATGTTATGTTATGCCGCATAGGTGAAAGCGTCTACGAACAGGCACTCGAAAATCCGCATTGTATCCCGATGGAATTTACCGGCAAGGCCATGAAAGGCTTTGTGTATGTGACCGAGGACGGCATTAAAAAGAATAAACAACTAGACTACTGGTTACAACTTTGCCTTGATTATAATCCCCTGGCTAAAAAAAGTAAGAAATAAAATAATCGCCGATTATTCTGTGGGATATCTTTGCCGCTCCTGATATCAAAATGCGACAAAACGAACCCAACTCAAAGCTTTCTATTGCATATCGTAAAACTGAAAACCTGCATATCGTTTTTTGGTTATTAAAAGATATTGGCTGGTGTATGGTATGGAAACCGCTTGGCATTGCAATGGTTATTCCGACCCTGATTATTTCAATCGTTATTTCATGGAGAACACGCGCTGAAAAAAGCGAACTTTTTCATAATCTAGCCATTACGGCCTGGATTATCGCTAACTCCTATTGGATGGTTACAGAGTTTTTTCATTTCGAAGAAATAGAAGTATGGGCTAATATTACTTACAAACAATTGGCTTTAATTCCATTCTTTACAGGAGTTTTATTACTTGCGTACTATTATTTGTATTGGAAAAATAAACATGCAGAAACTGCAGCATAAACTATTGCACTTTATCGTCCGGAAAGTAGTATTGGTAAGCCTTTTCTATAAAACCGTTTCCCGGATCTTCGAGATTGATTTCTGTAAATAACAGCACAACAACGTCAGTATTATTTACAGAAGTAACCCAATCGTAGGATTCAATTTTACCACCTCCGTCCTGTCCGTTTTTTCGAAACCAGATAGAATCGAAATAATACCGGAATTTATCTGTGCGGGATATAATTATAATAGAAAGTCCAGAAAAAACTATCTCCGATGTAATGGTATTAATCCTTTCTGTGCAGGAATCTACCTTAAAATGGTGCTCTCAGTATAGGTGAATTTTTCATAAGCAATAGGATTCCATAAATTAATTCCTTTGGCAATATCAATATCTATGGGGAGTGCGGTATCCGAAATATTATATTTGTCGAATATCAATCGTGGTAGTTTTTTTCCGGTAATCCTTTTCAGGTATTTTACCATACTACCTGCTGCAATCATTGCGCCATAGTGAGTCCAGTGAGTCCCTTGTTTCGAAAATAATAATCTTCTATTCTGATACAGTCTTTATAAATGGATTTGGTTTGTCTACATTTCAGTAAGAATGGAAATTCATTTGGATAAAACCAGGCTTTTGATGGCGCATGAATAAAAAGCAGTTTTTTCCTAATCCCGCCAGCGTATCCTGTATTTTTTTGAGTTGGAGTAATTTTTTTGCAGATACCGTTGTCGTTTTCATAATGCAATCCGCAGTAAGCGTCTAAATAAGCCTTCTCGTACAGGAAATTATGCTGGCCGATCACCACTCCATTTGCATGTGCTTTTTTAAGAATGTCAAAATCAAGTTGATTGTTTAGCTTAATAAGATAAGACCGCAGGCCCATATGATCGTTTACTTTTTTTTAATCTCACCCCAAATTTCCCGCCTTGCTGCTATTTCATCCATCACCTTTTTTCAATACCTTCGCCACCAGTTAAAAATTTCAATACAAAAATCAAATAGTTATCTTTTCTACAATGAAAAAACTCTTATTAGTAATTGGCGCAGCATTGATGATGCATACAGCCAAAGCCGATGAAGGAATGTGGATACCTTCTCTTATTGGTAAAAATTATGAGGAAATGAAACGCCTCGGACTTAAACTTACCAAAGAAGATTTGTACAGTATCAACAATGCCAGCCTCAAAGACGCTGTGGTTCAATTTGGCGGTGGATGCACCGGCGAAATGATTTCTTCAAAAGGTTTGCTGCTGACAAATCATCACTGCGGATACGGCGCTATTGCCACTTTAAGCAGTGTAGAGAAAAACTATCTGGACAATGGATATTGGGCAAAAAGCCTGAGCGAGGAATTGCCTGCCGAAGGAATTACTGCTTTATTCCTGCAAAAAATAACAGATGTAACTGCCGAAATCAATGCTGCTGTTGGAAATGCGAAAGGTAATGAAGCAAGTAAATTAATCAGTGCTGCCATCAAAAAAATAGAAAAAGACGCAAGTAACGATGGCAAACTGGTTGCCAACGTAAAAGATTATTTTAATGGTAATCAATTCCTTTTGTTGACTTACAAAAGATACACTGACGTTCGTTTTGTAGCCGCTCCGCCAAAATCGCTTGGAAAATTTGGTGGCGATACCGACAACTGGATGTGGCCGCGTCATACTTCCGATTTCTCTATCTTCCGTGTGTATGCAGATGCAAAAAATGAGCCTGCAAAGTTTTCGAAAGATAACGTTCCTTATAAACCCAAAAAACACTTACCTGTTTCTATAAAAGGCAATCAGGAAAAGGACTTTGCCATGATTATGGGTTATCCCGGCCGTACCAACCGTTATGAAGTATCTTATGGTATTGATTTGGCTTTGTCAGAAACAAATCCTTCTATCGTTGAAATCCGCACCGAGCGTTTGGCAATTATGAAAAAACACATGGATGCAGACAAATCAGTTTATCTGAAACTTACTTCCCGTTATGCCGGCATTGCCAATTATTGGAAATATTTCATCGGACAAACAGAACAATTGAAACGCCTGAATGTTGTTGATCAGAAATCGAACGAAGAAAAAGCATTTACCAACTGGTCAAAAGCAAAAGGACAAGGTTATGACAACCTGATGAGCGATTATTCCCTGATGTATGCCGACTACAAACCGTATGCAAAACACGCGGTTTATTATTCCGAAGCCTTCCGTGCTACTGCTTTATCCCGCATTGCTTCAGCTGTAGAACCTTTGGAAAAAGTGCTGAAAAACACGCCGGTAAAAGATTCTATTGATAAATATGTAAAATATCTGAAAGCTGCCCGCGAAGCCAATATGAAAGATTATGACGAAGCTACAGACAAAGAAATTTTCGCAAAAATGACTGGCATGTATTATACCAATGTTCCCAAAGGGCAATTGCCGGACATTTACCGGAATGTAATCTTCCAGGGCTACAACAACGAAGGACAGACACAGACATTCAATGATTTTGCCAACTATGTATACAGAAAAACTTTGTTGATAGACAGTGTAAAATTCGCTGCTTTCTGCGCTAACCCTACTGTTGCTGCCATCAATAATGATCCTTCAATGCAATATGCAATCAGTTTTGTCCGCAATTTTGAGAAATATTATCAACCTAAAGTTGATGCAATGAACAAGCAAAAGAAAGACCTGAGCAAGCAATATGCCAAAGGTTTGATGACGATGAAAAAAGGTCAGTTGTTTTACCCTGATGCCAACTCAACCATGCGTATTTCTTACGGACAGGTTTTGGCTTATCAACCACAGGATGCAGTATTCTACAAACATTTTACCACGCTTGATGGTATGATGAGCAAATACAAAGCCGGTGATGATGAATTTGACCTGCCGCAGGATTTGATTAAATTGTACAAAAAGAAAGATTATGGTATGTATGCTGATGCTGACGGTTCGCTGCACACTTGCTTTATTACCAACAATGACATCACGGGTGGTAATTCCGGCAGCCCGGTTATCAACGCTAAAGGAGAATTGATTGGTTGTGCATTCGATGGCAACTGGGAGGCTATGAGCGGTGATATCGCATTTGATAAAAAATACAAACGCACCATCGTTGCAGATGCACGTTTTATTCTTTTCTTAATCGACAAAATGGGCGGTGCTCATAATTTAATTGAAGAAATGGATATCCGCAAATAATTATTATCCGCTGCGAAAGCAGAAAAAGAACGGTTAAAAATGTTCTTTCAGTAAATAAAATCCCCGATACTCTAGTGTCGGGGATTTTTTTGTGTTTGAATGTTCATATTTGGATCGGAATGCAGCGCCAGTCTACGTGCGCCAGCCGTCGGCCACGCTGTCTCTTTTGTTAGCTTTTAGAAGAGATTAAAAAGACATGAGGCGCCATCGACTAATTACGTATTTCTATCCTTTGCCGGGATGAATTGCCTTCACTATCTGTTAGCTTTAAGATATAAATACCATCTGCCACATTCAAATCAACAGAGGATTGATTGTTGGCAAAGGAAAGTTCTTTTTGATAAACAATGCGACCGAGTAAATCATACACTTTGCCCCGACGAAGGAGGGATCCCTGAACGCCAGAGTAAGCGCTCCGTTCGATGGATTCGGCCACACGCTCACTCCCTCTCCTTTGGAGAGGGCCGGGGTGAGGTCTAATGGGCACCGTCTTCACCGTTACTGTATCTGTTTTCTCCAGACCTCAGATAGTTTTCACCACAACACCATTTATAATTTAGGCTCCACCATTAACAATCAGAGCATTCTAATTTATAATTAGAGCAACTTCATTAACAATTTAGGCTCCTCATTAACAATTAGAGCATCACCATTTTTAATTATAGCATTCCATCAAAATTTATCCAATCCTGCACTATGGATAAGGGAATAAGTTCTGAAACCTGTATTTTAGCTGAAAGAATAATAAAAAGCAATTTTCCATTATCCATGGCCGATGTTAAGCAGGCAGATACCGCCTTTATTGATGGTCTCCGATTCGAACCCTTATCCCAAAATAACTGGGCGCAATTTGTGCAGTTGTTCGGGGCCAGAGGTGCCTGCGGAAATTGTTGGTGTATGTATTTTCGCCTTAGCAATTCAGAATTCAAAGAAGGGAAAAGTGAGGATGGCAATAAGCATGCCATGCGTTCGCTGGTGAAAGCAGGAAAACCTACCGGAGTTATGGCTTTTTATGAAGAAGTACCGATAGCATGGTGCGCTTTTGCCCCAAGAGAAGATTTTCTGAAACTAGCCGGATCCAGGGTGCATAAACCGATTGATGAGAAAGCGGTCTGGTCCATACCCTGCACTTTTATTGATAAAAATTACCGCCGTTTGGGGGTGTCTGTAGCTTTGCTGAAAGGTGTTGCGATCTATGCCAAAACACAGGGCATAAAAATCATAGAAGCCTACCCCACTATTCCCGCACAAGACCAACTGCCGGATGCATTCGCCTGGATTGGTTTGTACAAATCATTTGAGCGGGCGGGTTTTGAAATTGTTGACCGTACATCAAAGTACAGACCGATGGTCAGGTATTATGTGAATTGATTTTTTCTGTTCTTGAAATGCTAAACCTTAATAAAAAAAGAAAAAAATGAAAAACTTTGATTGGACCAGCTTCACACGGAAAATTGCTGTAAAAGCACCAATGGAAGATATCTACAGTGCCTGGACGAAAGCTGCTGAAATAGAAAAATGGTTTCTGAGTAAGGCGGAGTTCAAAGACGCGAATGGCGCAATCATCAGTGCTGATGTTGCGGTAAAAAAGGGTGATAACTATGCCTGGAAATGGTATTTATTTGATGTCACAGAATATGGCCAAATCACAGATTCGAATGGGAAAGATTTCCTGCAGTTTACCTTCGCCGGAAATTGCCTGGTGGATATTCATCTTTCCATTCAGGATGATTATACGATTGTAGAACTCACCCAAAAGAATATTCCATTGGATGATGAATCAAAGAAAGGTATCAGGCTGGGATGTGATACCGGATGGTCTTTCTACCTGGTCAATTTGAAATCGGTATATGAGGGTGGTATTGATCTGAGAAATAAAAATGCCGCGCTGAAAGGAATGCTGAACACTTAGCTTTTTATTTCCATTTCCTTTTTTCTATCCTCCCGGAAATAGCTACTTTTAAGGTCTATTCCCCCATCATTCTATGAACCTGCAAACGGCTGTTCCTCCTAAATTTAACGGGCTGGATCATTTGCGTACATTGGCTATCAGCCTTGTCTTTCTTTTTCACTATAATATTCTTACCCATGGTCAACCAGAGTGGCTGCCCGACCTTATCCGCTTTGGCTGGACCGGTGTGGATTTGTTTTTTGTATTGAGTGGATTCCTCATAGCCTCGCAGTTATTTGCGGCTGTTGCCAGGGGACAATTAATTGATTTCAAAACCTTTTTCCTGAAGCGTTTTTTTAGGATTATTCCGGCATACCTGGTAACCTTGTTGATTTACTTTTGCTTTCCCTTCTTCCGCGAAAAAGAAAGCCTGCCGCCCCTCTGGAGGTTTCTGAGCTTCACCCAAAACTTTGGCCTTAACCTGAAAGAAACCGGCACCTTCTCGCACGCCTGGTCCTTGTGTGTGGAAGAACATTTTTATCTTTTTCTTCCCCTGATTTTGCTATTCCTCCAATTCAGTCATTGGATGAAAAAGTCCTGGCTTTTACTGATAGCGCTGTTCCTGGCCGGATTTTTTATCAGGCACTGTGCTTATCAATATGGCTATTGGCCGGTATCCGAAGATGAATCGGCTTTTGTGTATTGGTACAAGTTTATATACTACCCTACCTATAACCGCCTCGACGGCTTGCTGGTTGGCGTTTCTATCGCAGCCATTTACCGGTTCTTGCCTGCTGTATGGAGCAGATTGTCAGCAAGAGGAAACCTATTGATTATAGCTGGTTTAGGAATCCTCACCGCCGCTTATTTTTTGTGCGAGGATAACAGAAGCTACGCTGCCTCTGTATTTGGTTTTCCGGCTGTTGCTGTTGGCTATGGTTTTGTGGTTACAGGAGCGCTGTGTCAGAGAAGCTTTCTTTTCAAAGCAAAATCGGGCATCACCAGTTTCGTTGCTGCTCATTCTTATGCCATTTACCTGACGCATAAGGGGGTAATCCATATCACGCAGGAAGCGCTTGCTGAGTACAGCCTTTCTCCAAACTTAATACTGCTGATAAGTGTATTCACTTGCCTGCTGGCTGCCAACTTGTTGCACAGGATTGTAGAAAAGCCCTTTATGAAACTAAGGGAACGCTTTGTAAGGAAACCACAGCCGGAATTATCTTAAACCTTGTTTTGGATATACTGCAAATGGTTTACTGGAATTCAATACGCTGGTCCTCGAAACGGGGACACATGATGGAATGATTAGTACTTGGGAAAAAGCCTTTACAGAATAAAGAAATTTCATATCCACCCCAGCCATTGGTTGCCCTGCGCGTCGACGAGTTATTGATGTCATAACTGACATTGATCGAATAGTTATTGAAATCAACTTTTACTGTTGGGATAAAGGCATCCTGGTAGCGATAAAACAAACCGGCATATAGAACGAGATTATTATGGCCTTTGGGCATCCTGTCTTTCCAGCTCACCAATCCGCCACCAATAATCTCGCGGTATGGATTCTGATCGACATAATTCAGATGCAGCAACACAGAACTGTTTTCTGTCATAGACAGTTTCATACCATAGCTGAAGGTATATTTTGGAGCCAGTTTTACCAGTTGTGCCTGCTCCCTGAAGCTCAGGCTTGGCGTGGTAACATGATAATAAGCACCTCCGATAAAATAATTATGCCGGTTGTCTTTACCAAAAGAACTGTTCACGCTTAATCCGAAACCAAGATCAAAGTTATTGGTGTTCATAAACCGAAGGGTTTCCCTGCTGGAGTTCGATGCGCTGTAGCTGCCATTCGCATATTGATTGGCAAAGGTCATTTTGGAAACGTCCACTGAGCGCTGAATATAGCCGAAGGTGAAACCCAGGGAAAGAAAAGTGTTATGCCTGCTTTCAATGAATTTATTATAATTCAAAGCCGGATAAACTTGTGTTGTGGTAAAATCAATACTGTTGGAACGATCATACACCGCTGTCAATCCGAAACTGAAACAATCCGGAATTCTTTCACCCAATCTGATGCGACCTTCAGCCGAAGCGAGTACGGTCATAAATGGATTGGCATCAACGCTGCTCCATTGGCTCCGGTAATTAACACCGGCTTTATAATCGCCGCTGAAAATACCGGTCAGTGCAGGATTCCTCAATATGGCATTCTCATAAAACTGAGAAAAATGAACATCCTGCGCCATCAGGTCCGGGCTGATGCAAATGATTAATCCTGCAAAACCAATGCTTTTGGCGCTCTTAACTAAATTCGTACGAATAGCTGATATAAGTTTCACTGTGTAGTTTTTTATTTGATCAGTGAAATATTTCCTCTGAATTCCATTTCATCTCCACCCTCGCAGACGGCACTCATAAAATAAACGAATACATCTGCGTTCAGGCTTTTCCCCCTGAAAGTGCCATCCCATCCGGCATTGGCATTGTTCAGTGTAATGTTATGCGTCTCAAAAACAACTTCCCCCCATCGATTGTAAATGATAAAATCATTCACCATTTTTACACCACTTCCCATCGGATAGAAGGTATCATTTTCGCCATCACCATTAGGAGTAAATGTGTTGGGGATATACAATTTCTCGGCACCGCATTTAACACGGATTGTAATATCATCCTGACTCTCACAGCCCCATTTGCTTTTTACCCTCAAAATATAGGTTGATGTTTTATCGATATCAGCCACAGGGCTCTGGCAATCATCGCAACTCAGCTGGTCTGCCGGGCTCCATTTATAATAATCAATGGAACTACCCTGCACAGACAAGTGAGCTTTTTCTCCGAGGTAAATCACACTATCGCCGGTAATGGCAACAAGCGGTATAGGATTCACCATTATCCTCAGATTGGCTGTATCAGTGAAGCAATGACCCTGATGAATAATGACGTGATAATTTGTAGTGGTATCCGGTTTCGCTACGGGATTGTCAATGGTATCATTGCTTAGGCCGGCTGATGGATACCACAGGTAATGCGTTCCACCTTTTGCCTGCAGATTGACACTTTCCCCAAAACAGATGGTATCGCCAGCGCTCACACTGAATGGTACTTTATAAATAATAGAAACAAGAACATCACGGGTTTGCACACAACCTTTTTGGTCGGTACCGGTAAGCCTGTAACTGATATTTTTTAAGGGAGTCACAGTTGGTGCGTCACAAGTGGTGCAGGATAAATAAGTCGCCGGAGCCCAGGTGTAGGTTTCTGCGCCGTTTGCCTGTAATACTTCACTGCTGTTTTCGCATACCATAGTATCACCAATTATGGTCAGGACCGGTAAAGGATTGACAACAAGTGTAACGTTTGCTGTATCCCGGCAGGTATTACTGTCGATACCAATTACAGTGTAAATGGTAGTGACAAGCGGATTCGCCATTGTTGAATCGCAGGTGCTGCAGGACAGGTTTCCGGCTGGCAACCATAAATAAGATTCAGAACCGCTGACTTTCATGGAAGTCTGGCCGCCGATACAAATTTCTTCCACCGGATTAATAGAGATTTTCTGTGCAATTAAAACCTTTACCAAAACAGTGTCCGTGTTTTTACAACCATTTGCATCTGTTCCGGTCACAACATAAGTCGTGTTAACTTCAGGATGTGCATTTGTATTCTTACAGGTATCACAATCCAATGCATAAGATGAAGTCCAGCGATAGCGAACACCACCTTCCGCTGACAACAGGATATTAATTCCTTTACAAACTTCCAGTTCCGGAGCTGTTGTAATAGGCGGCAATGGATTTACTGTGACTTTGACGTTTTTGGTATTGACACAATTATTGGTGTCCGTACCCGTAATAACATAGGTTAAAGTAGAAGCCGGTGAAGATTTTGGAACAGAACAATCCGTGCAGGATAAAGCGGTGGAAGGACTCCAGTTATAGCTCACAACACCACTGCTGGTAAGCATTACGGAATCTCCGATACAAACCGCACGGTCAGGCGATACAATTACAGGCAAAGCATTCACCTTTACGATTACCGTATCTTTTTTCACACAACCGATACTATCTGTACCTGACACGACATAACTCGTAGTGACATCCGGTGAGGCTTTTGGTGAACTGCAAGAGGTGCAGGATAAACCGGTTGCCGGACTCCAGACATATGTTTTTGCCCCGCTGACATTTAGTAAAGCGGAATCACCTTTACAAATTACTTTATCGGGAGCTGTTAAAACCGGAAGTGGACGAACAATAACCAGAACGGTATCATAGTTGATACAGTTGTTGGCATCCGTACCTTTTACAATATAGGTAGTCGTTCCAACAGGAGAAGCGACAGGCGAAGCACAGGTATCACAAGACAAACCAACAGCCGGAGACCACAAGTACTTTTTGGCGCCACTTACATTTAAGCCTACCGAAGTACCAAAACAAAATGCTTTGTCCAATGCTGTCACAACCGGCAGTGGATTTACTTTTACATTTGCCGTATCCTTTTTTTCACATCCGAACGAATCGGTCCCTGTTACGATATAGTTGCCGGTTACTGTTGGCCAGGCAGATGGACTTACACAAGAACTGCATGAAAGATCAGGTGACGAATCCCAGATATAGGTACTGGCACCGGTAACAGATAAGGTAGCCGTATCGCCAAAACAGATTGTTTTATCCGTAGCCACGACCTTTGGTGAAGTGCGCACGGTTACTTTCAAAGAATCTGATTTTGAGCAACCATTTGTATCGGTAACGGTGCAAATAAAATTGCCTGTAGAATAGGCTTTGATGGTTGGATCGGGGCAATTATTGCAGCTCAAACTGTCTGATGGTGTCCAGTTGTAGGTAAAGGGGGATGCCGTTCCGCTTGCGATTGCTTTTATATAAAATGGTTTTCCGGGACAAACTGTCGTGTCAGGAATAGCAATATCTAAACTAAGTGGAGAAATGGAAATTTTTGTGGTGAGTGTATCCGGACAACCGAAACCGGTATGAGGGGTAATAATTACTTTATAAGATGTTGTAACTGATGGCGTTGGTACCACTGCATCCATCGTTGTTGCCAGTGTGGTGGTAAGGGTTTCATCCATCCACCTATAACTCGCAAAACCAGGAGGAGCGGAAAGTGTGGTGGTCGCACCATAACTACAGTTTTTTAATGCAATCGCAAAAAGCCCGCAGCTCATATCAATATAGCCATATCCAAAATGTGCAGACAATCCGCAATCACCTCTGGCAAAATCAACAATAATGGTACGACCTTCATAACCGCTAAGGTCAATTACAGCAGAGGCCCAGGGTTTATAATAAACTGAAGAAGAAACAGAAGAAATACTGAAACCAGGTAAAGAACCTGCGACATAAGAAAACTGATTACACATTAAACCACTGGAAGACCCGGTAGCAGAATCTGTGGTCGTTACTGTGAAACGTGGTTGCTGTGCTGCTGCATGGCCGGGATCCTGCATCACAATTGCATAGCGGTAAACAAGGGCGAAATTGGTTGAACCAGCCGGAACATGAATATAATAGCGGGCTTTATCTGCCTTCGAACTATTATCATTGGTTCCTAGTTTTAAAGAATATTTTCCGCCGGGGGCTACTATCGGAAAGCCACCATATGCATCAACACCAGTCCCACTTGTTATCGTCATACGTCCTGTTGTTGTTGCTGCAGGAGGAGTAACAGAGGTCGTCATGGAAAATGGTGAGCAACAACTTCCCTGGAAAAATTTCCAGTAGCTGAAATTGCCTAACTCAAAATCCGTATTCGGTTCACATGCAGAGAATTGAGCAGATGTATTCAGGGTGGAAAGGCAAAGTAAAAAGATTATCAGGTAGAAATATTTTTTCATGGGTAGATGAGGTGCTTTATTTTGAAGCTTTAGCCGGATATTCCTTGTCAAACGATTTATAAACTGTGCCTTCCGGTGTATAAATATTCCTGAAAAAATACGGACCAACCGGATCGACATCATAATAGATAATGGTTTGACGACCTTCTTTATCTATGCTTTCTATCATGCCATCCATATATTCCTTTACACTGCTTCCATCATAAAGAATAGTTGTATAGATAGGCATTCCCTGTTCTTCACGTAGCTTTAAACTGTAATAAAGGCGATTGCGTTGCTTGTCCGCCATCATGGCTACAATCTTTCCTGAGGGAAGCCGCGTCTCCGGTAATTGAAGCAACAAGGGGGCAGTTTTCTCTTCCTTTATATTATATTGATAAGGAACTCCTTTTATAGACAACTCTTTTATTTCATTATGAGCATAATAAACACACGAGCCAAGTTGAACAGGTAGAGTGTCCATGCTGTTTTCAGATATTACTTTTACACGGCCTTCGCTTTTCAGCACTAGTTTTCCTCCGGAAGATTCAAGACTATAATCAGGATTGACAGCTGTTTGTGCTTCAGACTTTGTTATAGCAGTGAAAGCTACCATAAGAAGCAACATCATTTTCATAGGATTTATTTTGAGCGAAGGTATTATGTTTTTTCGATTTCTTTAACATATTCGCAAATTAGTCGAATAATTTTTTATTAATTCTCATAGAAATATCCCTGAAATGGACTTGTGTGACATAAAAAAAGCTGCATCAGTGCAGCTTTTTTTAAAATATATTATTGAAAAATTATTTCATTTCATGGAGCACTTTTATCTCCGGAGCACTGATAACGCCACCTTTCTCCATGGCTGCTTTTAAGTCAGGATTGTTCATAAAACCATTTAAAACTTCCATATTTGGAAATTCGGTCATAATCGTTACCCGGTTTGGATTGTCGGCAGCTGTATAAACACCATGTACTTTTATACCGGCATTGCTGCGGTTGGTTTCGTCAGAATCAAAATGTGTTCTCCACTCTGCTGCATCTTTGACATCGTGAGTCAAAATAACATGGACCATAATTGTGTGTTTTAGTTTGATGAACCTTAAAGATAGAATTAACTACGAATAAAAATTATTTTTATTACAAATTTTTTTTATTAGAATCCTGGTTCTACAAGAAGGATTCACCTTTCCAATAACACAAATACCTTTTGGTAACAGTCTGCGACAATTTATCGTTTACCAAAGAGTGTTGCATTTCGGCAAGATTTCGGGTGGTACCATCTTTCAGTGCAATATTGATTCTTGCATCTGCAGCATTATAAGTACTGTTGGACGTTGTACCATTAAACACAAAATATTCCATTTCTCTGTCGTTAAGTCCCAAAGACTTTTGAGCGGATTTCTTTTTTTCGTCCAGCAAATTCATTTCATCCTCTGCATCAAAAATCACCTTATATAAGCGCCGGTGCAAATACATCTTGCATAAAGTGGACAACACTTTATCGCCACAATCTGACCATGATTTGATGGCAATAATAATGTCCGAATCGTCCAGCGCACAAAATTGGTCAATGATTTCGGGTGCTGTTTCCAGTTGTTGTTTGCTGAAGGTTTGTGTCAGGAAAAAGGCCAGGGCCGGTGTGGCCAGGAGTTTTTCTCCAGAAGCGGTTAATTCTTTGGCACGTTTCAGGATATTTACGAGTAATAATTCTGCACCCAACACGGTTTTATGCAGGTAAACCTGCCAATACATAATGTGTCGCGCAACAATAAATTTCTCAACTGAATAAATGCCTTTTTCTTCAACGGCCAGTTCGTTATTACTAACCGTCAGCATTTTTAAGATGCGGTCATATCCAATCACCCCTTCCGATACGCCGGAATAAAAACTGTCGCGGCTCAGATAATCCAGTCGGTCAACATCCAGCTGGCTTGAGACTAACTGGTGTAAATATTTTTTTGGATAGGTGTAATTGAAAATTTGCGATGCGGTGTCCAGCATTCCGCCAAACTCATTGTTCAGTTTTTTGATAATCACCCTCGATACATCTTCGTGGCCAATGTCACCCAGAATTGAATTTTCGAGAGCGTGGGAAAAGGGTCCATGGCCGATATCATGTAACAGAATGGCCAGGCGTGCTGCGGTTCTTTCTTCAGATGAAACTTCAAAACCTTTTACCTGCAATTCATCCAGAGCCTTTCCCATCAGGTGGCAAGCACCCAGCGAATGCAAAAATCGGGTATGAACAGCACCGGGATATACAAAGTGAGCCACGCCCATTTGCATAATATTACGCAGTCGCTGAAAAATCGGGTGATCTGTTATCTTCAGGATTTCCGGTTCGGGGAAACTCAGGAAACCATGAACCGGGTCGTTGATTATTTTACTCTTCATGCTGTTTTTTACTCTTCAGATATTCCTTTACCACTCATCTTCCGGCACAGTTCCGGTTTCTTCAACCGGTTCCGCACTTTCATCTGTGCTTTCATTGCTTTGTGCAGCATTCACGCCATTTCTTTCCAGGCTGGTCTGGTCGTATGTGCCACCACAATCATCAAAGTTTGGTGGTTCTTCAAACTTGGCATCTGCCTTAATGTTCAAAGATTTGTCTGCATAACAACGTTTCATAAAGTAAGCCCAGATAGGTAAAGCAGATGCAGCACCCTGTCCTAAGGCCTGGCTGCTGAAACGCAGATAACGGTCATCGCAACCCACCCAGGCACCAGCCAGAATCTGGGGAGTGTAACCTATAAACCAGGCATCCGCCTGACTGTTGGTTGTACCGGTTTTTCCGGCTATCTCACTCTGGATATTATAACGGTGACGAATCCTTCCTGCGGTACCATGGTCCACTACACCACGCATCAGGCGCACCATTTTGAATGCGGTATTGGCATTGATAATTTCTTTTTGTTCCGCTACAAAAGACTTAAGCAGATTGCCGTTTTTGTCTTCTATTTTGGTAATAAAAACCGGTTGTGTGTTGATGCCGCCAGTTGGAAACATCGTATAAGCACGCAACATTTCATATAATGAAATATCAGAAACCCCAAGGGCAATTGATGGCTGATTTACGATTTCGGCTTCGATGCCACATTTGTGTGCAAAATCAATAAATGCATTCTGGCCCACCTGTTTGATTAAATAAAGTGCAGCGTTATTCACGGAAAGTGCAAGTGCTCTTCTCATCGGCATACTGCCATAATTTTTTCCACCATTCGCATCATAATTTGCTTTCTCCGGAAAGCTGACGGGGTTGGTAGGAATGGTACTGCATGGTGAAAAACCATTATCGATAGCCAAACAATACAGGAGTGGTTTGATAGTAGAACCTACCTGACGGCGGGTGTTGGTATTGACGTGATCGAACTGGAAATAATCATGGTTGATACCACCCACCCAGGCACGTACTTCACCTGTATAAGGATCCATTGCCATAAAGCCCGTTTGCAGGAACATCTTCATATACATGACTGAATCGCGCGGACTCATTACGGTATCCTTGATACGCTTGCTGTTGTTCCATGTGTAGACTTTCATCTTCACCGGTTTTTCCAGTTCTTTGAAGATTTCTTCGTCTTTTTTACCATCATCTTTCAATGCCTGATAACGGTCGGTCATTTTTAAAGACTTGTACACATCATTCATGTGTGTTTTAAAAATGCTCCCGTCACGATATTTCGACTGGGCTACAAAAAGTGACTGGAGCTCTTTCATATGCTGCGCAACTGCCTCTTCGGCATAGCGTTGCATTGTCACATTGATGGTGGTATAGATTTTTAGCCCGTCTTTATAAATATTGTATTCGCTGCCGTCTTCTTTCTTCAGGTCCTTGCAGATTTTCTTTACTTCCAGTTCCACTACCTGACGGAAATAAGGAGCTATTCCTTCGTGATAATCCAGCTTGTGGTAATCGAGAACAATTGGTTTTGTTTTATTTTCAGCAGCAACTTCCGGAGAAATTTTACCATATTTTTCCATTTGGCTCAGCACAACATTCCTGCGTTCCAGCGCACGGGCAGGGTTTCTGCGGGGATTGTACAAGGTGTTGCCTTTCAACATGCCAATCAAAACGGCTGCCTGATCAATACTCAGTTTATCCGGCGCTACATTAAAGAAGGTATTCGATGCATTCTTGATTCCGTAAACATTATCACCAAAAGGAACGGTATTCAGATAAAGCGTGATGATTTCATTTTTGGTCAGGTTTTTTTCCAGCTTTACGGCCAGCACCCATTCTTTCAGTTTGATGAAAGGCATGGTGAACATATTTGGATTCCTGCGCGGGAAAAGGTTTTTGGCCAGCTGTTGCGTAATCGTACTTCCCCCTCCTTTTTTACCCATAAAGAAAACAGCACGCATCAGTGCTACCCCATCTACTCCCGAATGCTCGTCGAAACGCTCATCTTCTGTTGCTATCAAGGCATCAAAAACATTCTTTGAAATTTCTCTGTATTTACTATTGGAGCGATCCTGCAAAAAATAGCGGCCCAGCACTGAACCGTCTGCCGCCAAAACCTCTGAAGATAAAGCACTGGAAGGGTTTTCAATCTCAGCGATAGATGGCATACCGCCAATCAGCCCAAACCAAAGTAGGGCCACCAATAAATTAAAAGCAAGAATACAGAAAATGAAAAATCTCCAGAGTTTACGAACAGATGGCTTCATAAAGGAAAAACAAGCTTTGGTATCGTCGCAAATGTAACCATTTGAGAGAAAAGCATTCGTATTAATTTCCTAATTTCCTGTTAGGCCTCCGCTATGAATACACAAAATCTCAGCGTTTTCGGAAAATGCCCTTTCTGCCAGCATTTCCTGCAGGCCCAACATCATTTTCGCAGTATAAACCCTATCCAGTGGAAATCCATAACGGGCTTCAAACTGTGGCATAAATTCCTGTATTTCGCTTGTTATTTTTCCAAAACCGCCGAAATGAAAACGATCGGTCAATTCCCATTTTTTGTTTTGCAGTGGAAAAAGGCTTGTAGAAATTTCGTTGTTTAGATAGGTGCCATTTTTCATCGGAACAAATCCAAACAAATGCTGAAAGGCAGGGAGCGTATTTCTTAAGCCGATAAAAGTAGTGCCGGATCCGACAGAAAGTAAAATATGGGTATATTCTTCGGGTATGAGGGTTGCAATTTCACCGGCACCAATTTGCCCTGCTATATTTGCGCCGCCTTCCGGTATAACATAAGAATTGGGATAACGATAATCAACATCATCCAGGAAAATGTCCTGATCGCGGAGGCTGTAGGCTTCTCTGCTCACAAATTGGAGCTCCATACCCATTTCTTTGCATTTCAACAAAACGCTGTTAAGATTTTCTTCATCCTGCAATCCTCTCACAATACCAACAGAAGGAATGCCGGCATTCATCGCTGCCGCAGCAGTGGCAATCAGATGATTGGAGTAAGCGCCACCAAACGTAACGATGGAAGGCGCTTTCTTCGATTTTGCTATTACAATATTATACTTAAGCTTGTACCATTTGTTGCCCGAAATGAGCGGATGCATGGTATCAAGGCGAAGCATGCTCACTTTTGCCCGCACACCATCCGGAACAAATCCATCGAGTGACTGGATAAAAATCTTCCCTTCATCTACAACATTAGTTATAGCCATACTCCTTCAGGTGGTTTTCGGTATCACGCCATTTCGGACGCACTTTCACAAATAATTCCAGGTGTACTTTCATGCCTACGAAAGCTTCAATTTTTTTACGGGCTTCAATGCCCAATTGTTTGATCAGCGAGCCGCCTTTACCAATCAGGATAACCTTTTGGGTCTCCCTGGTGACGATAATGTCAGCTTTGATAACATGAATGTTTGGTTTTTCTTCGTAAGCCTGAATCATTACCGCAGCGTGATACGGGATTTCTTCTTTGTACAAACTATAAATTTGTTCACGTATCAATTCACTTACGAAAAAACGGGTTGAACGGTCGCTCACACTTTCGCCAGGGTAAAAGGCAGGCGCTTCGGGTAAATATTGAAGAATAAAAGGAATAAGCTTATCCAGGTTGCTTTTGGTAACAGCCGAAATAGTCTGTACCAGGTATTTTGGAAACTTTTGTTTGTAGAGTTTAAGGTTGTCGGTTACGTCCTTTTTATCCTTTAGCAAATCACTTTTGTTGAGCAAAAGAATAGTCGGCACCTTCAGTTTGAGGCCAGCTGCAATTGCTTCAATTTCTTCTATCGGCTGGGTGATGTCGTGCATCAGGATGGCAACGTCAGCATCTTCAAGCGCACTTTTCACCTGTAGCATCATTTTTTTGTGCAGTTCATATTTGGGCTCGATGATGCCCGGTGTATCTGAAAAAACAATCTGGTAATCCGGTTCGGTGAGGATACCAAGGATACGATGGCGTGTGGTTTGTACTTTTGGCGAGGTAATGACCAGATATTCGCCCAGCAAGGCATTGAGCAAGGTAGACTTACCTGCATTGGGAGGACCAAAAATATTGACAAAACCAGCTTTGTGTACAACAGACATCCGGCAAATTTAACGCCCTAAATTTTATTATTTTATAAAAGAAACAAAATACTTTTTGTTTTACGACCGAAAGCCCCTACTTTTGCACCCACATCGCGAGGTAGAGCAGCGGTAGCTCGTTGGGCTCATAACCCAAAGGTCTCAGGTTCGATCCCTGACCTCGCTACTGAAACGGGAAACATCTTCATCATTTGAACTGTTTCCCGTTATTTTTTTGTCCGGAAGGCCTGACAGTGCTGCGATGTAGCTGAACACAGCATTTACTCTGGGGATTCGACACTCGTCATTTTTCTTATGATATAATATTCCTTCCGGGAAAAGCGAAAATTGCAATTTCTGCTTTGTTTCATACCCTCCCATAGACCACATTGACGGTAGTTTTGACGAAAATGATAAAGCCATTTCGATACACTTATCCAGGTTCGACACCCTATTATTGCTTTTATCCATTTCCTGCTCGATTTCTTTTCTTTCAACCACAAATTTTTGTTTGTATTTCTCGAACGTGGGGAAACGTCATTCAAACATTAGTTTGGATGGTGTTTTTTTTGTTCAAATAGAATAACTATGGCAGCGTTTGTCAAATGATACTTTTATTTTCTCAGTGGATATAAATGTTGATATAAATCACATTTAATAAGGAAGTTTAGGAGTGTTTTAAGGTCTAATTTTATGGAATCAATAAAATGATAATCTGCATTTTTATGTTTAGGCACAAGAACAATGCTCGTACATTCAGCCACAATTTTCGTTTAGCCACCTTTTTATCTTTTGTAGCTGGTTTGGTCAATATTTGTGGGGTATTTGCTTGGAGCGAGCTTACAACAAATGTAACAGGGCACTTCGCTTATTTTGCCAAAGGATTGATGACAAATGAAGGCTTCCGGGACTTTTATTCATTGCTGTATATTCTATCTTTCTTTGCAGGTTCTTTTGTGTCAAGTTTCCTGAACGAGTACTTTATTATGAAGAAAAGTAAATCTCCACACAGGCTTTCGTTATTGCTAGAGATTATGATACTTATTATCATCGGTCTCTTCCATAGCGTTATAGTTGACAATCGTATTCTCGTAATGGCCTTGCTTTTTGCAATGGGTTTACAAAATTCAATAGTAAGCAAAATTTCAAATTCGGCAGTAAGAACAACTCACCTTACAGGATTGTTTACTGATTTGGGAATTGAATTATCCCAGATTTTTTTTAATGGCGCAACTCAAAAGAAGGAGTTATTAAAGAGTATAGAATTAAGGCTAACAATTGTTGCTTTCTTTTTTACTGGTTGTATTGCGGGCGGTGGTTTGTATATGTCAATAAAGTTAAAAACGCTCGTCCTTGGGGCTTTAATTTTAGTACTGGCACTGATTTATGATAAGATGCTATTGCGATATTATGTAATCAAGAAAAAAGTGAGCCAAATGACGACAACCAAAGTATTAAATAAAGGGCACTAAGCATAGTTTGAAACAGAAACTAATTTAGGCACATTAATAATCCATATTTTTCTCCCCTTTGTTTCTATTAAAGATTCATTTTTGAAATCCCTTAAGAGCCTCACAACATTTTCTCTGCTGGCGCCTGCCATACTGGCAAGGTCTTCCCTGCTAAGATTAATTTCTACATGTATATTTTCAAGTTGGTTTGTTTTAAATTTTTCACGTAAAACCAATAGTGTAATTGCTAAACGTTCCCGGACAGGCCGAAGTGCAAAAACAGAAATGTTATTTGCTAACACACCAAATTCGTGACTTAGTGTTTTCAATAGTTTTTTTGACAGGATAGTAGATTGTTCCAATACAGCCAAAAAATCACTTTGAGGAATAAATAATATACTACTCTGTTCTAAAGCAGCTGCGGAATCCGGAAATCGTTCCCCGGCAAGAGTGGCATGATAGCCAATTAACTCTCCCATATTGGCAATGTAAATAATATGCTCCTTGCCAAAATTGTCAATTTTATATTTCTTGACCTTGCCATGCTTGATAAAATAAATACCTGTAGGAAGTGTACCTTCTTTAAATACAATTTGTCCTTTGATGTATTTTTCCTCTACGGAATTTTTTGTGAGTTGCTCAAAATCTTGCTGTGGCAGATCCTGTAGAATGGATTGGGAGTTATAATGCCATTTATCAATTGGAAATATCCCTTTAAGACTCATAGCCTGCAAAAATACTGCGTAAAAATTGATAAAAGTCAATTTTAAAAGTGATAAAATGTACTCCTATTGCAAAGGCAACAAAATAATTTTGCAAATGTATTGGTATCTGCAATTGTCGCAATGGGCAAGTGATAATTCGGTGTAATGAATAGAACCGGCAACACTGAGCAATAGCTATTAATTACCAAAGTAGCAGATTTTACGATTTATGAATTTCAAAGGAAACCATCTTGAGAGTGATGCTGAACTTAATCAGCTATATCCAATGAAAATACAAAACTTAGCAAAACGACATTGGACACCTTTGCATATTGCTCAATTGGCAGCCTCCTTTTTAGGAGACAAAAGGGAGACAAAAGTCTTAGACATAGGCAGTGGCGTAGGAAAGTTCTGTATTGCCGGAGCTTGCTTATTTCCTGATGTTCACTTTTATGGTATTGAACAAAGGGCAAATCTTATTGAACATGCAAAAGTTGCACAGAAGAAACTGAATATTCAAAATGCCACATTCATAAATGGTTGTTTTACCGAATTGGACTTGAAAGAATTTGACAGCTTTTATTTCTTTAATTCTTTTCATGAAAATATAGATGAAAATGAGCGTATTGATGAGGATATTGAATATTCTGACTCACTTTACAGATATTATATGAGGTATTTATATTTCAGTCTTGAGTTGGTGCCAAAGGGTACAAAACTTGTAACCTACCATTGCTATTTTAGAGAGGTGCCCAATTGCTATGAGGTGGTAGATGTTTTTCAGGATGCCGAACTGATTTTCTGGATAAAAAAACGGTAATATGTATCTGCTATATTAAGTATAAAATAAAAATTTTTAAAATGAATCTACTAGAAAAAGTTTTACAAAAATTAGGCCCTTTAGGTGCACACGCACATTATGCACATGGCTATTTTACATTCCCAAGATTGCAAGGTGACCTGGGTAGTAAAATGAGTTTTCAAGGCGAAGAAAAATTAGTATGGAGCCTAAACAATTATTTAGGTTTAGCCAATTGCCCTAAAGTCAGGAAAGCGGATGAAGAAGGTGCCAAGCTATATGGGCTTGCTTATCCAATGGGCGCAAGAATGATGACAGGTAACACATTTTTACATGAAAGATTGGAACTTGAACTATCTGAATTTGTCCGTAAAGAAGATACTTTCCTGCTCAATTATGGTTATCAAGGTATGCTTTCCATAATTGACAGTTTGGTTGATCGTCACGATGTCATTGTTTATGACGCAGAAGCCCATGCCTGTATAATTGATGGATTAAGATTGCATATTGGTAAGCGATTTGTATTCAAGCACAATGATATCGACGACCTCAAAAAGCAATTAGTCAGAGCAAAAAAAATTGCGAATGAAAACAATGGAGGAATACTAGTGATTACTGAAGGGGTTTTCGGTATGAGAGGCGACTTGGGTAAATTGAAAGAAATATCACAATTGAAAGAAGAGTTTGACTTTACTTTTTTGGTAGATGACGCACATGGTATTGGCGTAATGGGTATAAATGGTTCAGGTACTGGTGAAGAACTTGGGGTGCAAGATAGTATAGATTTGTACTTCGCCACATTTGCCAAATCGTTTGCAGCAATTGGGGCTTTTGTTTCTGGCAATAAAGATGTAATTCAGTATTTACGCTACAATATGCGTTCTCAAATTTATGCAAAAGCATTACCGATGCCCATTGTTTTTGGAGCAATAAAACGATTAGAAATTATTCGCACCACACCTGATTTAAGGGAACAACTTTGGGAAATAACCTGGGCCTTACAATCAGGCTTAAAAAATGCGGGTTTGGATATTGGGAACACAGAATCTCCGGTAACTCCAGTTTATCTGAATGGCACAATCGAAGAGGCCACTAGCCTTGTAAGAGACCTCCGGGAGAACTTCAATATTTTTTGTTCAATGGTTGTATATCCTGTGGTTCCTCAGGGTGTTATTATACTAAGACTTATACCCACGGCTGTACACACCTTCGACGAAGTAAAAAGAACCGTAAATACCTTTATTGAAATAAAGAAAAATTTGGTGGCAGGTAAATATAAAAATGAATTTGCCACAATTGAACAAGGAAATTAAAACAAATTTATAGACGGACACAAAACAAACCTTTTTAGAAAAAATGGCTTAGACCAAACGCTGCGTAGCTCCCGAACCTGCTCCAGTAACTAATATCCTGTCGCTTGTTTCTACTTTTTAAACTGCGGTAATAAACCTGTCTGCTTACCCCGAACAAAGAACAGGCGGCCGTTACCGGCTCTTTGTATCGTTCTCTGTATTGGTCGATTGTCCGGGTGAGGAGTTTTTTCGGATATCAATGTGATATTCCTTTTCTGCAAGGTCAATCATCATATCAAAGATGATTGACTTTTTCTACGACTGACTGGCTTGATGTTCTAATAAGGCTTTCTTTATCCTGGCTTCAAGCTCCAGTATCCTCCGTTCGGGATATTAGATGGCGTTTGATATTGCCAATCAAATTTACTATATTTCCGTAGCCATTGCGTCTGCAATGATTAATATCCTCCTCAACAATGTAGTAGCTGATATTTTTAATATTCTTGATATGCTTCTGATACCAACTCCTTCATTATTCAATTGAACAATCGCTTTATTGATTTGAGGTTGATAGGCTTGATAAGTATAATAATCTAAAAATCTTTTATTACAACGTTTGCAATGGTATTATTGTTTTCCTGTTTTTGTTGTGCCATTTTTTGTGATTTCTGTTGCCAAACAGTATGGATATTTTGGGCTATCACTAACTCTGAAACACGAGCTTAGGATGTTCATATTTTAAGGTTGTTTTTTAGCTGTAAAATAAAAGTGGGTAAGCATTACGCTCACCCTCTTTTTGTACTATTGAATTTTTATAAATTCAAAAAACGCTAAAAAAATAAAAAATTAGAAAATCATCACTAACTCTGAAACATTACCCCACTTTCTATTTTTTTCGTTTTTAATAACACCTAATCTGATACATTACACTACCCATTACCATCAGTCCGCACCCATTCTGTACCACTTGTATCAGTATAAGAGATGATGCCTATTTCCGGACTAAATTTGAAGCTATTTATCCCTCTACTATTATTCTTGTCCACCCCGTTAAAGAAAATGATCGCTGTTGTATCAATAGACATTTTACTAAGCTCATCTTCATTATAAATTAAGCCAAAAAACGACAATGTTTTATTGCTAAATTCTTTAGTTGAGATATTAACTGCATAAAATTGTTCTGGTAAAGTAGGATACGTAACATGACCATTCACTACATGCTTTTCCATGTGAGTACTACCATGTATCAGTTGATAATCGACCCCCATTACATACGCATCGTAAAATCCCTGCTCAAAACTTCGCCTTTCTACTGTGTCTATCTCTGCGGGGAAAAATACAATTGTATCTGTTTGCCCTTTTGCAGAAACATAGACTATCGTATCCTTTTCTTTAAAAGGCTTTATCAGCATAAAATCCTGATTAGCAAACTGTCCTATAGGTTTTGAAATACATCCGTTTATAAACAGAAATAAAAACCATAGCATAATACCTGTTACTCTATTACTTAATACCTTCATTTTCTAAAGCATTTTGAACTGCCCCCATTGTATGATCAGAGATACCAGTAGGATCATATCTATATAAACTTGATAAACTTGGTGCAATTTTATGTTCTTTACCATCTGCCTTGAGCATACCAATGTGCGGTTGCCGTGTGCGTGTGCGTTTGCCGTCTGTCTCTTGTCTCTTTTTTTATTTTCGTTTTGGTTATGCAAGTGAGCAAATAATAAAAAGGACGAGTGACGCCGATTTCTTTTTTTGTTGGTTATTTTCATTACTAGCACAGAAAACATTACCTAAGGTTTATTCTTTTCCAAACAGCACCAGTAGTATCGATATAGGATATAATACCTTCTCTTACGCTAAAGTCAAAACTCTTTATACCCTCATTAATATTCATTCCCCTGTATTTCGCTTGTTCACCATTAAAGGTGATAATTTCTTTGTCTATAGGTAAATGATTGAGTACATCTTCATCAAAAATCAAACCAAGAAAACATAATTCCTTAGACCTAATATCAGATACCGAAGAACTATAAAAAAGTACAACTTCATTTTGATTTAGAATTTTATGATAACTATTTAATGACACAGTATAATTTAATTTTAAAACATACTGGTCATAAAAACCTTGTTCAAAACTTCTAAATTTCAAGGTATCTCTTTTTGGAGAAAAAAATATAATTGTGTCATACTTTATTCCCACAGAGGACACATAAACAATAGTATCTGTTTTTTTAAATGGGCTGACAATAATATTATCCTTTTCATTAAAAGAAACATTTGGTTTACATGAAAAAAACAAACCTGCCATTGAACCCATTAATAAATACCTGACTTTACTTAATACCTTCATTTTCTATAGCATTTTTTACAGCTTTCATTGTATGATCAGAGATACCAGTAGGGTCATATCTATATAAACTTGATAAGCTAGGCGCAATTTTATGTTCTTTACCATCTGCCTTGAGCATACCAATGTGCGTTAGCCGTCTGCCCCTTGTCTCTTTTTTTTATTTTCGTTTTAAGCGTGAGCAAATAATAAAAAGGACGAGTGACGCCGCTTTCTTTTTTTCTTTACCATCACTAACTCTGAAACATTGCCAAATATGCTATTTAAAATGATGATACCAATTTCCTCTAGATACTCTATCAACTGTTTCCTGCGATTCAATTCCTATATGAACAAATGGTATTGCTTCTTCCGGATAATTGTACTTCACAAGAATACTACGTAAATCTTGCATTAATGTTTCATTAGATTGTAAGTACAATTTGTCTTTATCTGTTTTCACGCATATCCAGTATACTAAGTTTTTAGGGCTAATATCATATGCTCCATAGCGATATATCCAAATGTTATCATTAATATAAAATTTTACTGTTTTTATTAATTCTAATTCTATTTCAATAACCTTCCTTTTTAAGGAATCTTTGCGATATAAAAATTTTAATATTCTCATAGTATTCTAGGGTTTGATATGTGTTTCAATAATTACCCCATTATTCTCGAGTATGGGCTTTTCTACATTTAACCAAATACTACTGGACGAGGGACCAGAAGGAGTTGTGAAAAAATCTACTGATTCATTTGCTCCTTGAGCAAACCTACGAGACAAAGTACTCCATAAAGGGGAAGTATATTTGTATGGTACAACTTTAGAAACAATATCTAATACCCTTCCACTTGTAGTTAACTCTAGTGTAATCTTGCCATTCGAAATGTGCGGAAGCCCTGTGCGTTTGCCGTCTGTCTCTTGTCTCTTTTTTTATTTTCATTTTGGTTTTGAAGCTGAGCAAATAATAAAAAGGACGAGTGACGCCACTTTCTTTTTTTCTCTTTTACCATTACTAACTCTGAAACATTACCCATTATTTAACTGTTTAAATAAGTAACTACTTCCAGGTCTTCAATTTTTTCAACGCTTGCAGAAATCCATTGTCCTTTATCTAAGTATTCGATTTGCTTCCTTGATAACGGAGATTTTCTATTATGCTTTTTATAAAAAGCGTCGTTCATAATATAGCATAATTGTCCTTCTGGACTCGTTAATTTAAATATCCACCTATACTTATTTGTAAAATTAACTTCTGAAATTTTTAGTCGCATTATTTAATAACCCTTTTTAAATTACTTAACTCAGGAACAAAGTACTGTGTTTTACCTCCAACCCATGGAAATTGCATCGCTGCCTTTCCTTTATAAAGTGTAGTGCCTGCTGGAATTTCCCAATGTGCGACTTTACTCATTTGATTCCAACCTGGTTTTATCGCTAAACCGACTCTATCATAAAAAGTAAAACTTGAAGTAGAATTAGTCATAAACCTTCCTTTCGCAAAAGCTCCAACATTATCATAGTAACGCGCGAGTGTGATAGGTTTACTTAATGTAACTTCTGTATATCTACTATATTGGAAAGTTTGAGCAATTTCATTTGACAAGTTAGAACTTGAAACAGGAGGTGCAAGATTTGGTGCAGCGGTGAATGATGCGATTCCTATTTGGTCTAATATAGCTTTTAACTTATCGTTATTTGTCATTAATCTATCGCTGACAAATCCTGTTTCAACATCCCTATCCAAATTCCTGCCACCGCTGCTGGATTTATAAAAATCACTTAGCTGTCTATGGTTATCAATCTCTTCCTTCATCTCCTGACGATAATCACCCATAAACTTATGCCTTGCACCTTGTGTCTGGAATACCGACTCAAAATCTCCATCTACACCTTGCCCATGATGTTTTACACCCCATTCTCCCTTTTCTGCACCCTCTTTCACTTTTGCAATACCATCGCCACCCCAGAGAATATTCCTTCTCCAAGCTCCTATTCGAGAATAATCTCCATTAGGGTCACTTTTCCAAATCGGGTTTGCATTAAAGGTATTGTAAGGGCTTTCCCAGGTATTTACTTTCGGGTCTCTATTAGCCCTTACTCCTGTCCTTGTATTGTACTCCCAGAACTCAGCCGTATTCCAATTCCCAACCCCTGCCACTTCATTGACCTTCATTTGTCCGTTGTAGCCGAACTCATATTTGTCCGTAGCATCGTTGTACAAGTTTACCAGTAAGATTGATAATTTTTGTTGTTCAAAATTTTCACTATTGATTTTCATTGTTTTATACTTGCAATACTGGCCACCAACACGATTGATACATTACTCACTTACTTCTGCTCTGTACCACTTATCTATTTCTTTATAGCTTAATTCATTCCCCTTGATGAAGTCCTTTGCATATTTATCTATCAATGTCGAACTTATCATAATCGCATCTTCAATTGTTTTGACGCTTTTGAAATAGCTTTGGTAATCTAAGTGTTCTTTAAATGAAAGAATCTCATCAAGAAAGAAAGATTGGAGCTTAAAATCCTTGTCAATATAAAATTTTTGTATTGTATAGAGCCCTACTCTTGGTTCTAATGTACCACCGTTCAATTTTGTAAACTGGACTTGAGGCACAATGTCTCGAAATTCGTAAATAAAGTATATACCAACGTCTTTTGATACAAATTTTACATACAAAGCATAATTGTAACTTTTAATTTCCTTTATACTGAAATCAAAATCATTTATCAAAAAGCCATAATGCCGTTTTAATATTTCTATATTCTCAGTGTTTTTCATATCAAAAGCCTGTTAAAGGTGTTGTGGGATAGTTAGCTTTGTTGATCATGTCTCGTTCCAACTGATAAAATGGACTTGTAATTTCTTTGCCTTTAGGTCCAATATCATAAATTTTATAGCTTTGATTAATCTTTGTGTTTATCCATCTTGCATTTCTTGCTTTTGCTGCTTCAAGTTCAGTAGTAGTCATTTGTCTTCCAACAGGGAAATTTTTTGACCACGCTTGATACCATTTTGCTCCAACGGATTGGGCTGCGGGTTTCACTCTATACATCCCTTCTCCAATTACTATTGATTTTTGCTCAGTTGTCACTGCCCCAACTCCTTTACCTAGGCTAGCAAAGCTACCGAATGCAGAATAGGTAACTACTGGTAAATACATTGCCATTGCCTGATTTGCAATTGTTAGATCTGACCACATCTTAGCATTAGGATTTCTACCAACCATGTAATCATTAAAGGTTTTATTGTTGTTCATCAATGAACCAATTGCCTCATAATCGTACATTTTTCTTGTGGTGGTAATTAGCCCATCTAAGTAGATGTTTTTACCCGTACCAAAATTTGTTTGGTCGTTAGTACCTCGTTCTGGATGTAATTGTTCCGAAGTGGTTGTTCTTTCTATTTTTCCATTAGAAAGTTTTTCATTAGTACATGTGTAAGTATAGGTATCTTCTCCTGAACATTTAACAATATTCACATTAAGTGAAGTACTACCTCCCGCACTTCCATTAGATTGCGTATATGTTGTATTGGTTCTGTTGATACTGATTGCATCGTCCCCATTGACATCGCTGTTTGATATCGGATTACCAGAAAATGTACAATACGGGCTTTCCCAAGGTTTTATTACAGGATCCCTGTTCTTTCTTCCTCCTGTTTGTGTACCATACTCCCAAAACTCTGCTGTGTTCCAATTCCCTACTCCTGCTACCTCATTTACTTTCATTTGGGTGTTAAAGCCAAACTCGTATTTGTCCGTTGCATCGTTGCAGAGGTTTACCAGCACGTTTTGGGGTTCGTAGACAATGGTTTCGGCTCCGGCCGTTGCTACGCTAAACAGACCTGTGGGCGGTGCGGTAATAAAGGAGGTCATTACCTCTACATTGAGCGTAATGCTGCTGGTGGTGGGCCTTACTGTAAGGGTGTAGCTGAAAGGGGTTCCTATGGTTTTGGATCCTAAATACACTATTGTACCTGCTTTTCGTTCGTAAACACCCATTGTAACTGTAGCTCCGGTGTAAATGTACGGAATGCTGAGGCTAATATCAATACTGATACCCGGTACTACGCTGAGCGTTTTGGTAAATCCACCCCCCTTACCATAGATAACCGAGCCGGTAAACAGGCTTCCCGGGGCACCAATAGAGGTAGCTCCGTGGATAAGGGTGACACCAGGTGTGCTGATGGCGATAGGTGTGACGGTCTTCTTCGGCACCAGCTGGGTAATGGTGGTGGTGGTGCAGTGTGCAGCAGTGTCG
The DNA here is from genome assembly GCA_041661485.1 of Chitinophagaceae bacterium. Taxonomy (GTDB): domain Bacteria; phylum Bacteroidota; class Bacteroidia; order Chitinophagales; family Chitinophagaceae; genus Rurimicrobium. The sequence goes on along the minus strand of JBAZUJ010000007.1, from coordinate 17,737 downwards.
GAGCCAAAGCGCCCCGGCATCAGTTGCCCGTAAGGGTAATAATCGTAAGCGGCTACAATGCTCGCGTTGAAGTAATCGCGCGAACCTCCTCCGGCTCCGCCTGGGAGGGGGAGAGTTTTCACGTAGTGCTTGTCGCTCAGCGTGGCCTGCACATTGCCCAGGTGGTTGGTCAGTTCATATTGTTTTTGACCCAGCAGGTGCTGTGCCACCATGGTCTTGCTGAGGCCATTGCCCCAGGGCTCCAGCTTGTTGGTGTCTATCACACCGCTGTAGGCGTGGCTATACCAGGGGCTGGCTATGCCCAGGCGGCCGGTATCGATGATGCCCGTGATATAATCCCAGCTGTGGCGGTATTGCTGATTCCTGTATTTGGCAATGCCCAGGCGGCTGCTGCCATACATGTGGTGGCTGGCCAGGCCAATGGATTGGCGTTTGAGCGCCGGCGCATCCCACATGCTGGTGGCATCGCCGGCTATAATCTGGTAATCAAGACCCAGCCTTCCGGCTATGGCCACCACGTCTGCATCGCGCACATTGGCCAGGGCCGAGTCCATCAGGTCATAATTGCTGAGCCCGTTCAGGTAAGCCACCGGGTCGTGGCGGTAGGCCACTTCTTCCAGGTGAGGGTTCAGGGAGCTGAGCAGGGTTTTGCCTGCCGGCCACCAACTGGCAAAGCCGTAAAATCCATACAGGTGTTTGTTGGCTACATCGTCTCCCATGCGGCCTGCTTCTTCTATAGCGGCAGGGTCAGCACTTTGCAGGAGGGTGTTTTGCATATTGGTCACAAAACCGCTCTGCTGGTACCAGGGCGCTGCGTAGTAGGCACTGTCTGCGGATACGGCATTGAGCCAGTTGTCCAGTGCCGTAGCGTCCTGCTGATAATAATCGAACATGCGGCCGGCAAAGTAGCCGGGATTGCTGATGGCAATATTTTTCATTGCATTGAACAGCTGTGCACTGTCCAGGCTGGTGTTCACCACTATCTGGTTGTCGCTGGCTATCTGCGCATACAGGTCGGGCAGATTTTGGGCTATTTGCACCAGGGTGTGGGTCTGGGCGTCCGGGTCGGGGTTGCCCAGCAGGGCCATATTCATATCCATCAGGATAGCCTGTGCATCGCCTCCCGCCAGCGATTGGCGCAGGGCGTCGGCCAGCGGATACCTTGCTTCTTCTTTGCCATATTGTGCCATGGCGCTCATTACAGCCGGGCTGCCCATCACAAATTGCTGTGACAGTGCAGGGTCGGCAGCCAGGTAGTAGCCGGTAGCCATTGCAGATGAGCTGCCGGCGGCGCTCATAATAGTGGTTTCAAATTCCGGCCTTTGCAGGTAGCCCAGGTCGTAGAGTGCCATCACCCATTTATACTTTACCGCAGTGGCTGTAAAGCCTGTCAGTGCACTGCGCACGGGCGGATAAGCCTTGATGGCTCCGCGATTGTCATACTGCCTGATAGCTTCATATTCTGCCAGGATATTGCCGGATGCTTCGCGCACATAGTAGGTACTCAGGTAGGTTTTGCCGGTGTCGGTACTGATGGTACGGGTCTTGTAGGTGCGGTGCCCCAGGGCGTCGTAGCCAAAGTTCAGATCCAGTTTTGTGGTTTTGTTCTGCAGGTCGGTAGCCTTGCCATAGATATTCCATTTGAGGGTATCCGTTCCGCTGCTCAGGTCTTTCACCACATTTCCGTCTGCATCATAGAGCATGCGGCTCATGCCTTTGGTGGTAAAATTTTTGAGGTCTTCTACGCCCGTAGCTGAAAAGCCGGCATAATCGAGCACATTGGTCAGTTTATTGTTTTTGGCATTCGGATATTCGTACACCAATGTATCCATCAGCGTGCCTGTGCCTTCCCGGCGGGTAATGCCCCGGATATTGCCGTCCAGGTCGTACTTGTAGGCAGAGGCATATTTGTTGTTGAAGGCCAGGGGTGTGCCGGCACTGCTGCCGGAGAAAGGCGCATAACCAGCTTTGCGAATACGGTTCATCTGATCGTAAGTGTAGGCTGTAACGAGCGCACCAAATTTGGCAACATCCGTTGTCTGGCGGGCAATATTACCATTATACAAGCCTTTGGTGGAGGCAGGTATACGGCTAAGCGGCGTTTTGCCAATCGGTTTATAATCATTTGGGAAATAATCAATCACTGTGGCGTAGGCATCTTTGGGCGTGATGGTGCTGCGGCGGCCATCACCACCCATGTCTATGAGTGTATCAATAGCATCTCCATTGATGGCCTTGAGCCATCCCTGCAAGGTGTAGGCATAGTCTACCCCCTGTACACGCTGGTCGCCCAGGCTGGCGCGCGCCAGCGGGCCGTGCTGATAATAATTATATTCGGCATCCCGCTTCCAGATAAAGCCATCGCGGCTGGTCTCGGCTTTTGTCAGGCGGTTGTCGGCATCATAGCTGTAGCGCTGGTAAAACTGGTCGGGAAAACCACGGTTGTAACTGATGTTATTCACCTTTCCGCTCAGCAGATCATATTCGTAATCGATACGTTTGTAGCGTTGTTTCATCCCTTCGAGCTGCGGAAAATCCTGTGTCAGGGTTTTTACATTGCCGGCCTCGTCGTAGCTATAGTGTGTAGCATGTTCGTAGCCCATGCCAGGCAATCCGGGCGAACAATTGAGATAATACATATTGGCACCAATGCGGCTGCGCAGATTATTCTGCGGGCTCATGCCCCGCATGGTATCCAGTCGGATAAATGCATCGTCATACACAGTATAGACCACCTGGCTGCGTGCCTTCAGGCGTATTTGCGCATTGAAGGCCGAGTCGTTGTAGAAATTAGTATTGAGCGAAGGGTCGCAATATTCCCACAGGGAATCCTTCAGATTAGCACAGGCACATTCGCTGGGCTTGGGCATATAATACAGTATAGGCCCGTTGTACTGGTACATTTTTATAGGTTCGAAATAGGCACAGTTTCCCCACTTCACTTCACCGGTTTCGTTAAGCCGGTTTTGGGCATCGTACAGGAAGTAAGTATACAGCTGTGATCTTCTTTGCTTTTCGCTCTGGCTCAGCAACACATTTCCTTTGGCATCATAAAACATCAATTTGATACCTGCGTCCGGAGATTTCTCCAGCAGTGGTTTGTTGATGCTGTTATATTCATAATTAGTTGCTTTGGTATGCTTAGGAATAGCATCAGCAATTACAATATCGTGCTCGCGCAGGGAATCTACCATTTTTACAGTGGCCGTATCTACTTTCTGCACTCCTGCAGGAGGAACGGTCTGGATGAGGTTGTTGGCACGGTCGTAGGTATACAATGTGGTACCAAATCGCATATCTACATATTCCACCCACAGCTTTTCGCGCACCTGGCTCAGCATATAAGCTTTAAATGTTTTGCGCAGATTTGCGTAGAATTTGGCGATATAATTTTCATACTTCACCTTGCCCTGGTAGATGTCGTTTGCCAGCAGGTTTTGCTCACAATTGGGTTCTGATCCGGGCTCTCCACTCTCAGGAGTCCTGATTTTATAATCTGCCTCGTTACCCAGCAGCACATCATTGAGTTTGCCTGACCATGCGATATTGAAATCGGTACTGCCGCTGGCATACAGCGTGTCCGTAGTACCAGCTATTTTGAGTGCGGCAATAAATCTTTTGCTGGCCGTGTCGCCAATACTTGGCCGGATGCCGATCAGCTCCAGGTCGGGATGCTGGTTTTGATAAAAATAGACCGGTACACGCAGGTAGACATCAAACAATTGTAATCCTTTACCGAAATAACGGTACCAATACAGACCATCTCCGCAGCGGTATAGCTTCATAGAATGACCGGCAGGCAAACCCACTGTCATATCTATCATCGCTTTGTTAGTAGGCAGGAAGATTTTATTGCCACCAAGGGTTGCTTTGGCATAATTGAGCATCCGGATAACAGTGTCATATTGCGGGAACCGACTGGAGCTGTCTGTAATATATAAGTCGGAGAAATGATAAGGGTTATTCGGGTCCTGGTAACTCAGTTCATTTCCGGCAAACAGGCTGATGTTACTTTTGAGGAAAGGCGTTTGGAGTGAATCCAGCACTTTGCTTTTCGGGAAGTATTGCAACGCATATACGTAATTGAGGAAACTCTTTTTGTGGGGCAGGAAATATTCTTCATTTACAGTCGCAAAATTATTGGGTTGCCAGTAGCCTTGAACACCCAATTGGTCCATATTGTACTGCACCTGGAAGATGGCTTCAGATTTTTGCGCGTTTGTGAGGGTACCCGCGGTGACATTATACCTGGTGTAAGGATCCGTGTCGGGCAGATACGGGCTTTTGCGAACGGAAACTGAAGTGGCAGCAGATAAGCTAAAAGCAGTTCCTGCCAAAACGGATGAAGTGACCGTTCCATCGGGCAGCCAAAGCTGTCCAATTACGCCGGTAGCCGGCGTTTTGAGCGTACCACCCTGCGCAAGCAATTTTGTATTGAAAATTTTCAGTTTATCATAAGGCACACTTCTGTAATCAATAATAGTATATTGTTTAGCAGGGCTGGTGGTTCTGTAATCAATATAATACTGCAAATCAGCAATATCGTCAGAGAGGGAAATAGCAGCAGCAAAATCATCGAAAGTGCTATAGGTCGTGCTCGGGAAATTGAGTTTGCCATAGCCGCCATATTGAGGAATAGCCATGGAATCCGCAAGGGCACAGCTGGTAAAGAATTTTTCGTACTGCATTTCCGTATAAATTCTTTTCAGCGTAAAATTCATAAAGCTGCGCATAGACTTGAAGAACAAGGGATGGTCTACTGCATAACCGCCAAACGCGCTCATACTATCTGCAAAAGATTGGTAAACTGTACGGAATTGCGTACAGGGAATACACATGGCTATTTCATTGGAAACATCTTCATTTATGATCATTTTTCCATTGTTCCAGATGCTCATGCCTGCTTTGGATTTCAGCGTATCGCCTACAGCAATCACATCATTGCGTCGCACAGTTGCCCTGAAAATAAAGCGATTGATATAACCTTCAGCCAATGCCTGGGGATCGTCAAAATAACAAAAAGCATTTTCAAAAATAAGCGATCCGGCACCCGGCAGGTAAAAATAGGGATGCCTGGTTGCGCCAACTTTTATGCGCGTTGGTGTAGCCACATTTAAAACGAGCGTATCCGCACTTCCGGTGCGATAAAAAGCTAGTTTATAAGTGCTGTCTGAATTTATAAATTGCGTTTGCATTTTAATGCTTCCACCACCTCCTGAAATGGAGGCTGCAATTTTGGTGGCAAAAGCATTGGAGGAGGGCCAGGCTGGCGTGTACAAAGCAGCACCTGTGCCGGTGGATCGGAGTACGGTATTAATAGCCGGATCATTAAAGAAATCTTTGGCTGCTGCAAATAGTGAAGGTACCCCACACGAGAAGCCGGGTGCTAAGCCTTCCTTGTAATAATCGTAGCTGATTAAATAAGGATGGCACAGATCGTTGAGCGCGATACCTGAGCTGCTGAGTGCCGACCGTACCTGATGAGGCATAAATTGGCCATTGGTCACTTCTTTACGCTTAATCAAGGCAACCAGGGAGTCCTTAAACCGGGCTTTTATGGCCATACTGCCGAAACAATTCACTGTGCGTGACAGGATACTATCAACTGCTATGTAATTGAGCAGGCTATCGGCTCTGGCAATCACTCTTGCTGCGCTGTCCCTGTATTTTGCCATTGTATCGGTGCTTGTATAGGTGGAAGGGGCTCCCGCCATTGCAATAACTTTGGCACGCATAGAGTCGCTCAATGAGGCCAGGTAGCTATCGGGGCCTGTGGCTAAAGAGCCATCGGGATTGTACATTACCGGAATAACGGGTGGTGGTTTCAGCTTCATCCTGAACGTATCACACGGGCCACAATTGGTATCGGAAGCCGACAAAGCCATGCTTACATATTTGTCCCTGTTGGATAAATAAAGGGTTTGCAGTTTTTCGAAATAATTATTCCTGATACTATTGGTCGGGAAGTTCAGGTTGATAATGTCATTATGGAAAACACCTTTTGCGTCTCCATAAACGAGGCTTTCATTATTGGTACAAAATGCATATTCTGCACACATTGTATCTATTCTCACCAGCCCTCCATACATAAGTTTAAGAGAATCATCGATGAAGGTTTTCATAAATGGTGCACCATACATTTTGTTACGCAGGAAAACATCTTTTTTGACAATACTGTCCAGGGAGAAAAGGTTGTATTTCTGTGCTATGGCAGCATTGGGGATGGCCTTAAAACGGGTCTCGAAAGTATCAATAAAGCATCCCTGTAATTTGCAATACTCAGGATGCAAAGGCAACAATATCCTGGCAATTGCATATTTAGCAGGACCGATGTATATATAGTTAATAAAAGAGTCAACCCGGCATTTACTGATGTTTGTAAAGGTGCCATATTCATTTTTGATAACCAGGGTGTCCAAGGCCCAGGCTACACATGGTGCCTGGTAGCGATATAATTCTGAGGATAAATAAGGTATGGTTTGTCTTTCATAAATAGAAGGTGCGTCAAAAGGGAAAACAGGATAATGCCCGATTCTCAGGCCATTGATACGACCACCATATTTAGCATCTGTAAATAATTCTTCCATCATGCTCTTTGCCAGAGCCTCACAAGGATCATATCCCGGACAAGGGTATGGCGTATGCTCAACTTCCTCTTTAATAAACTCATTCTCAGTTTTAAGGCAATTGGGCTTGTAGGCCATGAAGGAATCTACTGCCGCATAAATTTCGTCCACCGAAATAGTCAGGTTTTTATTAACCGTATGTTTTCCTTTTTCCAGGGATACCATATCACTGCTCACTGCAGGAGGTATCGTGGGGGTAGTAGTAACTCCTGTCGTACCAATAATGCCATTTTTATGCAGTTTTTCTACTCCGCAATCGTCGTGAACGGTATAGTCATAACTACCTTTGACCGTCAGACCAAGATATGGCGATGAGCAGACTGTAAAGGGCTGGAAGTCGTATTCATATTTAATATTAACCGCAGATGCAAAATCCATATAAAAAGAACCGGAGTATACTTTCATATTGGGAAGTATAGTTCGGTTTGATGTACCTCTTGCCAGTTTGTCTTCGCGGAATTGTCCGGCAAGAGGAATCTCGTCGTTGAACATGATGGCATGTCTGGATGTATCCACGGAAGCACCAATCAGGGAGCTAACGACCTGCTTGCCTTCATAGTCCTTTACACTCATCGAGTATTGGCCATTGGGGTCTTTTGAAACGGTTTTGTTGTAAAAATTACTGAAACCCGCATTGATTCCGAATAAGTTATTAAGATCCGGCTGGTCTGCTTCCAGGTATTCATTTTTAATTTCGTGACCTTTACTGATTTGCAGGTCTGCCCCGGCACCACTTTGCCTGTCTACCCTGTCACTGAAACCAGGTGATAATTGGGTATGAACAAAAGGATAGCCTTCCGCTTGAGGTACAAATTTCTGAACACCTGCTGTGTCGGTGTTTAAACGGGAATAATACTTATTTGCTAATGAGGATTCTGTGAAAGAAGGTATCAGGATTTCATCCGGACAAAGCGAAGGTTTTACATCAAAATCGATTGGTGCATATGGAAGACCGGTAACGCTGCTGATACTTACCCCTTTTTGGAAACCAAAGCGATTGGAGTTGATAACGGAGGGCAAGGTGGTAATAGACGGCCGGCCTTCATAATCATAAATATTTTCAGTGGCCAGCAATAAATTTGATTGGGAATTAAAACGGGTAAGCGTTTGCCTGTTTTTTAGCATCCCATCGAAATAACCAATGACATGCTTGTATTTTCCTTTTTCTGCAAAATGAATTGTATAGTTCCAGTTTAAAGAGTCCCCGGAATGTGGTGTGGTTATCTGGTACCTGCTGGCAGATGGGACGGAATTCACTTTGCCTGTTGAAGAAGCCAGTGACCAAACGCCATAAATTGGATGTTTATACAAGTTAGAATCAACCCGTAACATTCTGACCCGGTAAATGATATACCCTTTAGGATAGACAACCGGAATATTGTAAGCCAAAGTGTCTGTTATAATCCGGGTGGCATTGTTTTTAAATGCATAATCAAGGTTTGAAGCTGCTAATGCAGTACCATCTTTAGCATAATCATCCACATAGGTCCATTCCAGCTCATAGTTTGCCGGAGAAACCACCCCAAGATATGGAGCAGTGGCTGGTGTCCAGTTTACAGCCAGTTGTTGTGTAGCAGCATTATAGGAACTTGTAGTATTTAACAGCATGTCTGAAGGCGCATAATGCGTTTTCAGAAACGGTTGGTATTGCATGGATAATTCAACAAAGAAATTTTTGTTGGTCAGCGGCACAGATAAAGCAACCGGCGTGCCGGAAGTAATATCAAATACCTGGTTGATTGTAAGCTTTGCCTGATATAACTTTGGGTAAACTTTAATCTGAACATCCTGGTAAGCAGAAAGTGAATCCGGATTATAGGCAACCACCAAAGTGTCAAATGAAGAATAGGAATATATACTATCTCTTGTAGATGGGCATCCTTCAATTTTATACGCAATTTTGTATACATAAGAAGAAGTTGGAACTGTTGTTGCAGCATGGTCAATTGCCAGTTTTACAACCGTATAATTGGATTTATACTTGATTTTTGTATCAAAAGTCGATGATGCTAACATAGTTGCCCTCGCATCGTTCATTACCCTGATAACATTGGGGCCGGAAACAAATGCGGAAGCATACAGTTTATTACTCATCTCCCGGGTGGTGAAGCCCATCATCTGTGCAGATGATTTTTGCAAATCCAAAAAAGACACTAATGGAATCAATAGTGCGCTCACTTTAAATATTTGCTTATAAAACGATGAAACAGATAATTTCATAATAAAGAATTAAACGAAGAAGTAAAATTAAATGGCTTGAAGAGTATAGGTTTTGTATTCATTTTTAATGAATTGCAGCAGATCCTTTGCGTGCGTCATTATCGTAACTACTTCCGAAGGGATTTGCTTTCGATAGTTAAAGGCTACTACCTTTTGACTGACGAAAATCGGATTGGATGGGTCTTCAGAACCCCAATAGGGTTGCTCTAAAGTATAGGAGACTGAATCGGGCAAAGTTAATCCTGCCTGATAGCACAGTTTAATTTCTTTAGGATGAACCTGTTTCTCATATTTCAATTGATAAGAAATTAATTTGCCTTTCACCTTTTTAGTAAACACATAAGCATCCTTAAGGAAAAAAGAATCAATTTTATCATTACCATAATCCGTGTAAGTATTAAGGTATTCTTTGAAGATACTATCACTTTCAAAAAGACGATATTGAATTGTTTTTGCGGTGTGGTTCACTTTGAATTGACCTGAATGGTTGAAAAAGAACAGTTCATTGTCTGTTTTGGTATAGATAACAGCTCTTTCCCCTTTTATCTGGAAAAATCTTGTAGCAATTTTAGTGACCTTTTGAGGTTCATTCGTAAGGAATGTTTGTGTTTCAGCGGTGTAAGAAACACTGTCTGCCATCTTAATTTTGTTGATCATTGCACATAATTCAATATCCGAACCTGCCGGGTTTAATTTTTGAGCATATAACAAACAACTTGCCGGTATCAGCAACAGGGTCAAAAGCACAATTTTATTTTTCATTCGGGTTTAGTTTTTGCGATGAGTGCTTCTGGATTCAGTAATGGTTAGAATACCTTTCTCTGTTTCTTTTTTAGTACGAACCAGATTCCCTTCTGCATCATACTCATAAAAGGTTGCGTAATTGTTTTCATCTAAGGTTGCCATTAATTTTCTGCTGACCGGATGATATACAAACGCCTTGCTATTGCTTTCAAAAGGGAAAATCCGCACATCATCATAATAGAATCCAGCCCCTAATTGCAGGTTGAACTTTTTATAGCCTGAGGGAATTTCAATGGTTGCTTCAAATTTTTGCCAACCTTCGATAATTGATGATTTAGATACCAACGTTTTGGTAATCCGTCCCGTATATGGACCCACCAACACCGAATCTGCAACAACTGATATGGTTGGAGAGTAGCTGGACAAAAGACCAGAGGAACCTGCGCTTGGTTTTACCCAAAGGGATACCACATATTTTCTGGCAGCGCTCATACCAAAAGAATATCCTTTTGCAAAAGTGGAATCATTGGGTTCAAGTGGAACCAAAATCGGAGAAATAGCTTTCAAGGAGTAAAATCCTGTATGAGCTTCACTTTTTCCAATTTGCACAGAACCCGAAAATGAGTTGAGTGTATTCACCTTAAATTGTGCTGACAAATCAGTATTTAATGAGAAGAATGGAAAGAAAGGAGAGTATTGCAAACGCATGTATTGCTCATACATGTTTGGTTTGGGCTGTAATAATGCATAATCCTCAAAACCATCAAACAGCACTTCATTATGCCTTGCGTTTTTGGCTACACAAATGGGCAATTGTTGATTGTATCCGTAAACGGCAGCATTATAACCTATTCCCTCTTCTTTGTTTTCCAGTTCCTGCCCGAAAGAATTATACTTGGTTACCTGTTGTGTATTGACCCAGTTTTCGTTATCTGTCCTGTCATAATGCCCTACTTTCCCTATCATGATTTTTCTTCTCACTCTATAAGGTGTCTTAATTAAAAATGCAGGTGCTAAAACAAAAGATGGGCTATTGATATAAGTATTACTGGCAGTTACCGGTGTTGATGTGCCTGAGAAGACATAATAGTTATTTGTGATACTGAAGTTTGTGCCATCAAAATCAACATTAAACACCGCGTTGCAGCAACCATTCGTATAATAAATTTTGAAACTTCTGATTGGATATTTAAAAACAAATGAATTGCGGTTATTATTGTAAAAACTAAATACAGGATCAGAAACACCATAAGGGATACCAGGAGGATAGGCTCCAATATAGCCTGATATTTGAAACTCAGGATTAGAGCATTCTGTATTAGGGAACGGTTTGAAGTCAACTTGGATAGAGTCGTTACCGTAACTATCCTTACCAATAAATGATAGTTTAAGGGTATCAATAATATTTGGGCAAATAAATTTATCAGCTATTCCGCAATCAATACAAACGGTTGAATCGGGACAATAAGATCCGAATCTATCTATCTCTGTAGGCCAGTAAGATTTTGAAGCATACAAACCGGCTGTTCGTGATGCGCCGTTGCTATTATAATCCCTTTTCTTAAGATTTACAATTTGTTTTTCCGGACGATAGATTCCCACCTTTCCTGTCAGGAACGGGTTTAAGGAATCTGAAGTTTGATTTGCTGCATAAACCTGGTTCAGATTGTACTTATAGGTTTGTGCATTCAATGAAATCAAATTGGTTAAATCATTTTTTACTTCAGGGAATAAATTGGAAGCGTCTGCTGTAGTAAAAGTCTGAATTGTTTCTCCTAACCTGTTTCGGTTACCTGAACGTATAACCCGATAGTAAACATTAGAATATTTCTTTTTCAAATCCCAGATGGCAGATAATTTGTAAGGTTCCCGGGTCGCTAAAATTAAATAGCAATGATCAAAGTCTGAGGTGTAACCCATTGTCCAGGTCCGGATTGGTTGTGGAAAAGAAGGATGACTTATTAACATCTCGTCACCCAGGCGGAAATCACCCATTTCGTTATCAATTAAAATACGCGCAACAGGCATTGTATCAGGAAGTGCATATCTGCTGCTAAACGATGGATTGTAATTGACAAAATGATCTCCAAACCAGGCTCCCATTGTATCGACTAATAAGTCGTTCTTAAATTTTCCTTTCAATTCATGATTGATATAGGATTGTCCGAATTCTTTATAAGCCCAATGAGCCGGAAAAGACGCACTATAGGACCTGTCATTGAATTCATTATTGACAGAGGTAACAATGGCATTGCCGGTTTGCTGGTCAAACATTTCATTTCTGACTTCTGTAATTGCACCCTGGTTATGATTGGTTACTTTACTCAATATGCCATATTGTTGGGTTACTTTCGTGGCAGTAGCACACCTGAATGCAAATTTGGTTGTAATCGGAAAACCATAAATAAGCGGAAAACCAAGCGGTAAAATTCCGACTAAGAAAACGTTTAAATTCCCTGAAATGTTTGTTGTTTTGGTTTCATCGTTTCGCATTCTGCTGTCCAGAGTAATATCAGTTTCGATGCCTAATTTTTTTGTTGTGGCTTTCAATTTTCCCAGATTTGGGTTGTGCTCATATACCGGAATATCGTTGCTGAGCTCACCATCCTTAGTAAAATATTCGTAGGTCTGTGCAGTTATGAGTTCTCTTGCCGGCGTACCTGCCGCAGGTTTAAGCATCCAATGCTCTGAATTTTTCAGTTTGCCATGCATATCGTTTAGCAAGATTGAAAAACCCTGGGTTGCTTCCTGCTCCCGCTCTACCTGCGTCAGTGAATTTTTAGGCGTTGACTTCATATGTTTGATGGGTGTAGCCTCTGTCTGGATCGGGTAATCTTTTGCGGTAAAAAATTCACTGATATCTTCACTTTGAGAAGATCGACCTTTGTCCACATTGATACTGCTAATCCTTATCCTGCTGTATCCAACAACAGGTGCAGGGTAAAAGCTTTCTCCGATTGGAAGTTCCTGGTATAAATCAATCGGATCGTTAGGTGGAAATGAATTGCCCTCCTGAACCATATAAGGAACCGGCAGGCGATAGGGAATTTCATCACCCCCAATCATTGGCTCATAACTTGCAACACCACTGCTGATAACACCTTTGCCATCGTCTCTTTTTAATGTATAATCATAGTTTTTACCATAAACGGCATCATTACCTCCTGCCATAGCATTCCATGAATCATAAAATTTTATGGATTTTACTCGTTGTCCACCTCCTTTCTTTTTTAATCCGGGACTTGTTAGTCGAATAAAGGCTTTGTTGTTATTCGCATACCTGCATTTGCCTTTTTTATCCATCATATTTTCCAATGGATTTTTCATAATGCCGAAAAGTTCTTCTGCCGCGTTTTTCATTCCGGCAACAATATTATCCACGTCAGTTGCATCGGGGTCTGCTCCCGGGAAAAGGATATGTGGTAAACTATAACGACCAACGTTTAAGGCGGAATAAACAATAGGATTTACCCTGGCAGAACTTTTTTCCAGTTTTTTGTAAGCCATTTTAATAAATCCATGTATACCATCACTACACGAATCAATCTGAATTACATCTGCGTAGCCTTTAATGTTCTCGAATTTTCCGTCCATCAGTTGAACAGGAACATTATAGTACAGCAGCTTATTATTTTTGAAGTAATTGTCTCTGAAACTTAACTGTTTGTTTTCCGAGCTTTTTCTCCGGTCAAAATAAAGATAAAGGTTTGGTGAAGAGGATGAGAAGTAGAGCATATTCCCTCCATAATAACTGGCAGTATTGCCAAATCCGGCTATTTTGAACATTTCCATGGCTTCCTTTTCCTGCACATATGCATAGTCGTCGGCTTCATAGTCAACTTTGATAATTCCTCCGGATGGTAAGCCAATTTCTGTTAATGACCAGGCATTGGCATAGGCATCTGAATTAGCTGATTGTTCTGTAAAAGGAAATTCAAAATTGTTAAATGCAGCATTGTTTGGTTTATACACTCCCCAACGGTCTTTAGCCGCCTCATTATAATCGGGATTGTTGTTGCTATATTTGAAACTATAGGCAGCAGACATATTCAGATTTGAATTGCCATATTTTATTTGAATTTTATTCAGGGTTAATTTTCCAGAACCACTTACAGCATTTGGAACATTTTTACATAAACTATAGTCATAAGAAAATATTACTGTTTTAATAGATTGTGCCCCCGCTCCATTTATAAACCGATCGTGCTTATTGTACAGCACAATTGAATCCAGTTTGTACGATTTATTGTCTTTCTCGGTTCCGTACGAATCATAGGGCGGCTGTTTATAAGAATTACTTAACCCTCCGTTGAGGATTTTATTGAGCACACCACGGGCATCATTGCGTTCTGAAACGAAAAATTCGGCCACATAATTTTTAGTTTCTATGGAATGCATCATCCATTGCTCACGAGAGCCTATCATGTAAGCTGCTTTGTCATCCCTTTTATCCGAATTGTTATTTGGGATGTACTGTGCCTTATCTGACTGAATGGGTGAACGCCAACGATAATCGGTGCTTTTTCTGCTGTAGTTAAATTTTGTATAAGTACCCAAATCATCGTCTGATAAGCCATCACCGGTTACATCACTATAATCTGCTGAAAGAACGCTTGTTAAAAGATGTGCAGAAACATAAGTCGGTGTAACTGTAGAAGTATAAAAATGATCTAAACCTTTTACATTGCTTTTGCTGTCATCAATCCCGTCCTGATAACCAATCTGGTATTTATCAATATCTAGCGGGTTTGATCCCGATAAAGGGTCAACAGCAAAGGTCACCTCACGTTGTACATTATTAAGCACAGGAAGACCATAAACATACCTTCTTCCATCTTTTTGATTTTGTACAATTTCGGTTACGTGATTTGATTTGCGGCGTAAAAGATCTGTAGTGCCTTTTGTAACCCTTGCAATGGTGTCTTTTTTAATATTCGGATAAGTGAGAAAACCGGTTGTATCGGTATAGGAAATAATACTTTTCGTACTTGTCAGTAACGATGTGTCTTTATCTTCACCCGAAACGGTGTAAATATGATTTGCTCTTACCACACGTACGTTTGAGGCCGTTTTTGAGAAAGGCACGGCATTCGGCTCAATGGCAGTATTGTTTGCGTATGCTCCCACAAAATAACTGTTGCTTTCCGTCAGTTCGCCGGCTTCTTTAAAATAAACATTTTCAAAATCACCAATTGATGATTTTGGTGCAAACAAAATTTTATAGTTCGACCATGGCCCACTTTCTGATTTGGAAAAGGTGGGAGCAGCTTCCACTCCAAGGGAAAATAAATTACCTAATCCTGCTTCTATCATACCCGATTCTTCCTTTTGTTCTGTTTTCATTTTCGGATCGAATACGCTGCCTATATCATTACGAAACGGTCTGAAAGATCCACCTGTTCCCTGACCGCTTACACTATACACGTCATAGGTCAAGTGGGCTTGTGGCAAATACCTAAGATTTGTATTATAAAGACCATCTTTCTCACGGGAAAAATCTAATAGATCATCCTCAGAGGATTTGTCCAGATTAAAATATCCGAATCCTGATTTTGAACCGTTTGGATCGAACCTGATTTTAGATAACGAACCACTTACTTTCGCATTCCCGAATATTGACCATAATTCACCCCCTAATTTTAATTGACCGGAATAGGAATTCATGTAATATGAATTCGTAATAGCAGCAGTGTGATTTTGCAAGCCAATCGGTACGGATGTTCCGGTCGAAAATGTAGCACTTGAGCCTGAGCTATGGCTTGCTGTCATACTGATTCCTTTACCAACGTTTCTTCTAAGATTTGTTCTTGGACTATAGACTCCACTGGCATTGATATTAAAGTTGCCGCTTGCCCCTAGATCTTTATTGATAGACTGCGTAATGCCAACTCCAACTTGTGCATTATAATTAATAGATGCCCCGGATTGGGATCCAATGGTTGCCCCAACATTTAATCCCGGGGATATCATTAAAAATTTAGTATTAACACCTGCTGAGGCCGTCAGGTCAACACTGACACCACGATAATTACTTAAATTCAGGTAACCGCCCAAATTGACCCCGATTCTGATTTTAGGATCTCCTGTTCCGCCCAGTTCTGCTCCTGCACCTAAGCCGATTTTCTTGGTAACTTCGTCTTTTATATTGAGTTCTTTTTCAATCATTTCGCCATCAAATTCATCTGGCAAACCCCTAACAGCTCTGTTAATAGAGCCTGGGTTAATATTCCATCCAAGACCAACCCAACTTGCTTCCTGATCCATCGTGACTCCCCCGTGATAAGATATGTTCAAAGGATAGCCTTCAACATCCATTAAAGGAATGTTGTAAACAAAATCTCCGGTAAACAAATCAACCATATCGGTTGTTCCCACAGGTTCAAAACTTGAAATTTCAGGCTGAACCGGACCGGAGGAAAGTGCCATTGCAATATTTGGACTAATGAGTTCAAGAATAAGAATATTCATCAGAACAAATGCTAACTTTCTGCGATGTTGCACTTTTAGAAAAATACTAGCCATAATTTTTTGTTGATTTTTATTTAAGCTTTAGATTAAAGAAGATAGAATCCTGAGTAAAGATTTTATCAACGAATATTAATTGCACTGACCCTTTAGCCTGCTTTCTATTCAATTCATATCCAACATTGATTGTTTCAAAAGGGAAAGCGTTATAATTGTTTTCAAAAGAATAATATACTGGACATAAGACAGCGCTATGGGTTTTTATAATTAAATCGTTCTTAGCATTATTTAGAAGGTAAGAATAACGGCTATTGTATTCATCCAGGTTGTTGGAAATTGCTCTTAGCGGACTTTGACCACCACCTTTATTAATAATACGGACGGAAAGTTTAATTGTTTTTAATTTGCTTTGCTCACTTGTAATCTGATTAAAATTGTCTAGCCTGAATATTTCATATGATAAATCACCTTTTTGAAATTCTCCTATTTGAATTCTGTTGTCCTTTGAACCGTCAGTTGATGTAAGATGTTTTGTTATGCAGCCTGAGAATAAAATCCCTAGCAAGGAAAAATATTTTACCTGTCTTAGGTTTGTTTTGACTTTCATCGATTATTTAATTAAATCAGGATTGACATACTTGAATGGCAGATAGAATACTTCACCGTTGCTATTTTTAAAAGTCAAAATATATTTTTTTAAATGCCCCAAAGTTGTTTCTTCTTTAAGATTAATATCTAACCTGTTGTCTCCAAGCACCATTTTGACTTCTTTAGTTTTCAATTTAATTTCTTTGCCATTTTCGGATTGTAAAGACACGTTTATAACCTCTTCATTCTTTTCGTCTAAAACATACTTTAACTTTACTTCACCAATTGCATAATATATTGAAGTGTTTTTTTCCTGTCTTATGTCTACATAAAAGCTTTCTTTAGGTAAACTATTGAGTATACTATCATCAACAATCGTAAACTTCCAGACCTCAGCTCCACCAAGCAAAATGCCTTTGTAGTAAGCATCCACCGTCCATACATAAGGTTGCCATTTCACCAGTGGCTTTGCCGTTACAGGATAAACTGTACCGGTTGTCATGAGGTGATCGTCTTTGTACATCGGATTATTTCGGGTAATAGCATTCTGCGGATTCTGTCCCTGTTTCAATTCCGCGACACGGAGTTTGTAGGTCAGTTCACTGGCAAAAGGATAATTAACCACCCAGCCAAGCATCGGGTTGTATTCATAAATCTTCGCATCATTTTCAGGTGTTACCAGGTTGATGAGAAATAAATCTTCGACAGTCTGGTACACGCAGGCAGAAGGATCATTGATCGCGGATTCTGCTCCGGGTTTTCTGACGGCTACGCTCACACAATATTCATAAGTCCCTTGAGGAAGTTTGTTATACGTCAGAAACAGATCTTTCAGGCCGGTTTCTGAAAATGCCCATACCGGTGTGGGTATGCTGCTCCTGCTGATTTGCGTATAGCCGGGTTGAACAGTCATACTGTACCGGTAGGTAAACCATAAACCTGATCTACGGTAATGCACCCGTCCCAATACATCCACCTGCTGCGACTGGCTGGTCATATTATTGATCCGGTAATTGAAGATGCTCTCGCTGTTGATCTCCACCCCATCAATCATGGCCATGTCCACATCCATATCACGGATCTGCGCGGATGCC
>JBAZUJ010000006.1:0-157391 GCA_041661485.1 Chitinophagaceae bacterium | reverse complement strand
AATAATGCTGCTGATCATGCAGCGGCAGTTACAGGATTTTCTATTGTTGACGGCTCAAATAAAGAAGTTAAATTTACCTTGGTACAAAACAATACAAATACAATACTGCTGCAGCCTCAGCAAGCGTGGCATCCCGGGAGATACCGTATTGTCCGTGCCGGAAGCTTCTACGATTGTTCCGGCAACAGGTTCAACAGACTTTTTGAAATGAAAGGGACTGAAACGTTTCGCAATGATGACAAAGCGCAAACTATTTATGTCAACGCTGAGTAGATCCCATTATTTCTGCACCCTGTTTTTAGAGATGCTTTTCTCTACGAAATAGGCACAGGCAGTGCGTCAGCCTTCTTAATTACACGCAGCAAGTGAAGGCCTCTTGATTTCGTCTGAAAAATAAAGTTGTACTGTATAGCTCAAATGCTTTTGAAGTCGGAAAATTGAATTTAAAAAAGAACTTAGCAATAAATATTTAGATTGCAGACTTTAGATATACAACCAGCATTTAAAAAAACACAATCACTTGTTTTTGCATATTACAGCCACTATATCTTTGCACACAACCCTCTTTTTCAGATATAAAAAGGATTCTAAACATAAAAAAACGAAGTCTCTTTTGTCTTAATCGGGACGACAAGATTCGAAGTTGCGACCCAAGCACCCCCATGCTTGTATACTGGTTAAGGTTTTCATAGTTTTAATTTATATTTTTTTCTATTTTTGAAAACCTAATACCATCGCCTTAATGAAACCATCCTTTCTTTTACTTATATCTTTCTTAATCATCATTCCAAATGCCTTGGCGCAAAAGGAAAACAATATCTGGACATTTGGTAAAAAAACCGGTTTAGATTTTAACAGCGGCAGCCCGGTGGTGATTAAGACGAGCATGACTACGATAGAGAGTTCAACATCGGTTTGTTCTGCTGATGGTTCACTTTTATTTTACACAGACGGCATTACAGTATGGAACCAAGGGCATATTCCTATGCCCAATGGTACAGGATTATTAGGGAATGATGCAAGCTCCGGCACTCAGGCGATTTCTATTTGCCAGTTTCCGAATGATCCAAAGCGGTATTATATTATATCGGTAAATGCCGAGGAAGTCTACATTGATGGTTCGCAGGGCTACCTGCGTTACTCTGTAGTGGATATGAGGCTGAACGGAGGAACAGGAGATGTGGTAGTATCAGAAAAAAATATTTTACTGGACAGCAATACGAATGAAAGTTTCACACTGGCCAGAGGAAACGGCTGCACGACATGGATCATTGCCCACATCCGGGGAGATGGAGTTACACTCTCCAACCGCTTTGATGTGTTCAAAATAGATGCTTCCGGAATCAGCAGAACGCCAGTGGTATCTAGCATTGGTATGCCAACAGGAAAACATACCTCATTTATGACCATATCGCCTAATAACAGGATGTTGTTCCGCAATGGCAACAAGCATTCGCAGCTGTTTGATTTTGATAACAATACTGGTATTATCAGCAATGTGCGTACTATAGACACTGCCGACTTTGTAAGAGGTAGCTGTTTTTCTCCTGATGGATCTAAAATCTACCTACATGATCAATACTCCAGACTGTTGCAATATAACTTATCCTATTTGCCTTCAGCAAGTGCTGTGAAGGCGTCAAAAACGCTTATTGAAGAAGTGCTGCCAACAATGGACTTGCGAGGAGGACCCGATGGCAGGGTGTATATCAGCATCCTTTCCCTGGCTTCATTCCCGGATGGCAAAGTGGGTATTATTCCTAATCCTAATGTTGCAGGAACAGCATGTGGCTTTTACACTATACCAGTGCCAAACACATGGATAGGTCTGGGGGAAAATGCCCTTACTTTCGATGTTGCACGCACAAACACTTCAAAGTTGCATACCATAAGCTTGTGTGAGCGTACAGATACTACGGTCGATATAAGCAGGGGTATGTATGAAACTTATCTTTGGAACGATGGTGATACTTCTCGTAAGAAAAAAATTCTATTGCCCGCAAAAGTATGGGTGACTACACAAGGCAGTTGCACCACTCACACAGATACTTTTATTTTCCTGAATAAAACCAGGGAAACCAAAACCTCAACGACCGATATTGCAGACTGTCACTTAACAGATACTACTTTTAGCTTTCCTTCAATACCCGGAGAACATTTTATATGGAGCGATGGAGATTCTTCCCATAGCAAGAAAATGAATGCTCCAAGCCTTGTATGGCTAATGCGTCAGAACGGATGCAAGAATAATATTGATACCTTCAACATCAGGAAACTGCTGATAGATACGAACATTAAAAAATATCTTGTATCTGATTGTAAACGGCAGGACACTACCATTAAAATAGACGCTCATCAATACGATAGTTTTAAATGGAATGATGGAGATACTGCCTCCGTGAAAATAATTCGCGATTCGGAAACGAAGTGGATAGAAATATTAAATGGCTGTTCGGTTCAAATCGATACTTTTTCCGTAAAGAGAAAACCAATTGATACCATTACCTTAAAAAATGATTTAGTTTTCTGCAATAACGAAATCATAACCTTAAAATGCCAGCCGGGATATACCGAGTACTTTTGGGATTTGGGGTCGAAAGATAGTTTTCTTGCAATTTCTGAAGCTGGCAGCTATGTATACACCGCCAGAAAACAGTGCACTTATTTGACGGAATCCTTTCTTACAAAGAAACTAAAATGCGATAGTTGTTTAAATATCCCAAACGCATTTACTCCAAATAATGACTTTAGGAATGACGTGTTCAAGTCTTTGCTATCCTGCCCTGTACTGGAATACCAAATGCTTATTGTTAACAGATATGGGGAAAAAGTGTTTGAAAGTAACGATCCTGCTACTTCCTGGGACGGAACATATAATGGCCACCCGGAAAGTGCCGGTGTCTTTTATTATTTTATTAAAGTAAAGTTTGATTATCCACAGTCTGATTATATTCTTTATAAAGGCGATGTCCTTTTGATTCGCTAAACAACTTATTTGCATAGATAGATTAAAATTTTGACTAAAAAGTTACATCGGTAAAACTTCAAAAATAATTTCCAAGCTTCGTTTTCAACCACACCAAAAAAGCTCAACCAAATGCACTGCCCCCAAAAAGCTAGACACTAATTGGAGGCATTTTTATGGGAACAAGAAGGAAGTATAATTTTGAATTTCGACTTCGATGTGTAGAAGCAGTATTAAAAGGAGAAAATTCTTTAAAGGTAATATCTAAAGAAAACGGTATCGAGCATTCCAATCTTCGGCTATGGGTAATGTTTTATGAAGCCTATGGCGAAGCCGGGCTTAAATCCAGAGCCAACCGGCATTACGATGTGTCTTTTAAGCTAACTGTTTTGAAGATTATTGAAGAGGAACATTTATCTTTGAGGGAAGCCTGTGTCCGATTCAATATAGCTACCGATTCAGTAATTATAAAGTGGCGCAAAGCCTATGAATCGGAAGGACATTCAGGGCTGATTGCAAAACCCAAAGGTCGCTCCTCCAATATGAAATTACCCATTAAGCGCAAAGCAAAAGTACCATCCCGTCCGCTTACCCGGGAGGAGGAGCTGCTCAAAGAAAACGAATACCTGAGAGCAGAAAATGAACTGCTAAAAAAGCTTCAAGCCTTAGCTCAAACCAAGAAAAAACAAAAGCCATAATGGAGCTAAGGCATAAATACGATTTGGCAATTCTGCTTCGCTGCCTGCGTATGGCAAGAAGTAACTTTTATTACTATCAAAAGCAACTGCAATTTAATAATTCAAAGACAACCCTAAACCCAGTCCCATATCGGTATCATAGTGAGTACGGATACCCAAATTTTTATTGAAAACATACTTTAGTTCTGCCATATATTCCATGTCTGTATTAATCATAAAACCGGCTCTTAATCTTTTTGAAACGGGAATATCTTCACGCATTAAAGAAAGACGCACTATACCATCATGATATACTTCTGCCTGAAAATTAACCAACATAGGCAAGGTGTACATAAAACCTAAAGTGAAGGCTCTGCGCGTGTCCTTTTCATTTTTTTGCCCAAACAAATTTGCTTCATGCTCATCCATTCCCATTTTGCGGTAACGCCAATCAAATCCAATAAACGGCATAAACCATTGCATTTTACCGATATACCTTCCCAGGTGTGTTTCCACTTCATAACCGTGCATAGCACTGTAACCTAAACGCCACTCGGTGCCTAGAGAAAATCTTGCATTTTGAAACATGGCTTCTCCATCATTACCATTAGTCGCAAAATCGTTTTGAGCCATAAAGTGCGCCATATTGCTTTCTTTTTGTAGGGCATTATATGCTTGCTTTTTGTTGGGCAAATAAGGATTATTGTATTCCCCAACGGCAACTACTCTATTCATACCCGACATCATATGGTAAAGTATATGGCAGTGAAAAAACCAATCCCCCTCCTCGTTTGCTAAAAACTCAATGGTATCTGTTTCCATTGGCATAATGTCCAAAACATTCTTTAGTGGTGAATTTTCACCTTTACCGTTAATTACCCTGAAATCGAAGCCGTGCAAGTGCATCGGGTGACGCATCATTGAATTATTATAGATGGTGATGCGCAAGACCTCGCCTTTTTTAACAGGGATTTTATCCGTTTCCGAAAGCACTTTATTATCCATGCTCCAAACGTAACGATTCATATTCCCGGTAAGGGTAAATTTCAAGTCTTTTACGGGAACATTTTTGGGAAGCGAGGTGTTGTAAGGCGACCTCAGCATTGCATAGTTTAGTGTAACAATATCGCCCAAAGCGTTTGCATTGTAACGGTTGGGGTCGTCATCCATATTCATGCTATGTTCACCATGGTTTGACTTTGGCTTACCTTCTCCGGTTATTTCAGGATACATAACTACGTTCATATCCATTTGGTTCAAGCTCATTTTCATCCCCATATCATCCAGGTCGCCATTCATCTTCATCATATCATTCATCATCTTCATTCCTTCAAAATATTTCAGACGTGGAAGTGGTGAAATGAGTTGTTTGATGCCATCGCCTACGAAATAACTGGCAGATTGTGTCCTGTCTTCGGTGGTGGCTAAAAACTCATAGGCCACACCCTCATCAGGGATGCTTACCACGACATCGTATGTTTCGGAAACGGCAATGATTAACCGATCGACCTCTACAGGTTCGACATCATTACCATCATTTGCTACTACGGTAATTTTACCGCCTGCATAACGCAACCAAAAATAGGAGGAAGCACCGCCATTTGATATTCTGAGTCTTACTTTGTCGCCTGCCTTCAAGGTACTCCCATCAACCGCCTTTAAACCTGTACTGTTACTGCCGTTAATTAGAATTTTGTCATAATACACATCGCTGACATCCATTGCCAACATCCGTTTCCACTCATTAGTCAGCTTGGTTTTAAAATGACCTTCTTTTATTGCTTCTGCGTAGGACTGGGTGGCGCTTTTTTTAATCGCTGCCCAATCATTGGCATTATGTAACATCCTATGAATATTATTCGGATTAAGATTGGACCATTCGCTTAAAACAACCGGCACTGTTGGCAAATCATCTATTCCTTTCCGAAAGGTCTTGTCATCTGTTCTTTTCTTCATCACAAAACTGCCGTACATTCCAATCTGCTCCTGCAAACCCGAGTGAGAATGATACCAGTGTGTTCCGTGTTGAATAATGGGGAAACGATATATAAAAGTTGCGCCTGCCTTTATGGGCTTCTGGGTAAGCCAGGGCACACCATCTTCTTTATTAGGCAAGAACACACCATGCCAGTGCAATGATGTACTTTCCTTCAATTGGTTGTGTACAACAATCTCGGCAGTATCACCTTCGGTAAAAGTGAGCGTAGGCATAGGTATTTGCCCATTAACAGCTATAGCTCTTTTTCCTTTGCCGTCATAATGCACCAGCGTATCTTTTACATACAACTCGTAATGCACTACCTTTTGAGCAAAAAGGGACTGCGAACAAAACAGCAGGAATATTGAAATTGTTTTAAACAGGTTCATTTGAAAACAGCTTAGTCTAAAGTTTCTATTGTACTACCGCAAGTCATCATTTTAGCGCCATAGTAAGGGTTTCTAACAGCAGATTCTTTGCTTAACCAATTTGCACCTTTCCCATTATTGTACATCGGGCAATGTTGATAGTAAATCGGCTTATCTTGTCCGGATGTTTTGACCAAATCATACATACTCTTAGACAGCAAGGCAAAAGTTGTTCTTTGCTTTGCAATATCTTTTGAGCCAGCAATTCTTTGAGCATCTAACTCTAAGGCTTTCATTACTTTCATCCAGGCTGTATGCTCATCTGCAGAAAGCTTTGTCATTTCTACTGCATTAATAGCTTTCAGCAATCCTGCCGCTCCTTGCATTGAAGCAAGTGCATCAGATTTTACCAATGCATCTTTTACCAAAAAATAGCCTTCTATCACTGCGTTTAAATGCTGTGATTTTATAGTTGCAACCCTACCAACCTGTTCTGTCTCGCTATGGTTGCTATGCTCTTTTTTCATCACCATTGCTACTTTGGATTTAGAATTTACTTTCAACTCTCTTTTATACAAACAGCATTCAGGCAATTGTGCATATACATCATCGGGTGCTAAATACTTTTCATTATCATGTCCTGCCAATGCAATACGTTTTAATATTTCATCCTGATTTGTTTTGCTTAAGTCGTATTGGACCGAGGCCCTTTTGGTTTCCTTATCCCAGGTTACATTGGCAATATTCTTTCGGCTACCAGCCTTTTCAATTCTTGCCTTACACATACCACAGTTACCATATATTTTTACAGTTTCTGTTTTAGCATTTTTAATTTGAGCAAAACTGTTTGCAGACGATAGCAATGCTGTAATGGCCACCAATATTTTTGATACTAATTTCATTTTTATTTTTTTTAGTTAAATGATTTTTTACGGCTTTATGAACACCTGTATTAGAATGGTTCTATTTTAAAACCCGCTTTGATTACAGTTTCTATCACTTCCTCTTGTGTAATTCCATCCGTCTTAACGGTAAGCACTTTATCCTTATTGGTGGTATCCACTTCCCAATGGCAAATGCCTTCGGCGTTGTCTAAATGGGGTTTCACCTTTGCAATGCAACCTCCACAATTAATGTTTGTTTTGAACTGTAAATTCTGATTGTTATTTTCCATTTTTATTGCTTTTTAATGATACAAAGGTGAGTAGACTTCTGCTACCCACCATTGTAGTTTTACTTGTTTGATTTGTGATATTTACTGTTTTACTTTTTCCACTTCAAAAGAAGGCTATTACTAACAACGCTAACACTACTTAATGCCATTGCAGCACCGGCTATCATTGGATTTAACAAGAACCCGTTGACAGGATAAAGAATACCCGCCGCAATAGGAATGCCGATAAGATTGTAGATAAATGCCCAAAACAGATTCTGTTTAATTGTTTCCACTGTCTGCTTTGATAGTTTTATAGCCTGGGGAATTTTGGTAAGATCTGATGAAATGATGGTCATTTTGGCTACATCCATAGCAATATCGCTCCCTTTTCCCATTGCTATACTTACATCTGCCGTTGCAAGAGCGGTACTGTCATTAATTCCATCTCCTACCATAGCGACTATTTTTCCTTTGCTTTGTAATACTTTAATAAAATCGGCCTTATGCTGTGGCAATACTTCTGCTTTGTAGTGCTCTATTCCTGTTAATTGTGCAATGGCTTTAGCTGCGGCTTCATTATCCCCTGTAAGCATATACAACTCAATTCCCATTTCGTGTAATTGCTTAATAGCTTCTACTGATGTTTCTTTTATTTTATCGGCAATAGCTAATACCGACAGTGCTTTTTTGCTATCTGCAAACCAGATTACCGTTTTTGCCTGTTTAGCCCATTCGTCGGCTTGTATTAATAATTCGTCGTTAATAGCAATTTTGTTTTCAGCTAATAGCTTTTTGTTGCCTACAAAATAGTTTTCACTATTATATGCAGCTTTTGCTCCTTTACCTGTAATACTTTCAAAAGAAGTGATAGCAATGTTTTCTACTTGATCTAAGTATTTTACCACGGCTTCGGCTAAAGGATGTTCGGATTGTTTTTCTATACTAAATAGAATTTGTTTTAACCCATTATTTTCAACGAACCACTTTACACCTGTAACTTCCGGTCTGCCTTGGGTAATTGTTCCTGTTTTGTCTAATACAATGGCATTAACTTTTTTAGCCAATTCCAGGCTTTCAGCATCTTTAATCAGAATGCCATTTTCTGCACCTTTGCCTACACCAACCATGATAGCTGTCGGTGTTGCTAATCCTAATGCACAAGGGCAGGCAATTACCAGTACAGTTACAGCGGCTAGCAGCCCTTGTACCATTCCATTGTCACCACCAAGAATGAACCACAAAAAAAATGTGAGGATAGCAATACCAATTACTACCGGAACAAAAACAGCTGCAATTTTATCCACCAATTTTTGTACCGGAGCTTTACTGCCTTGTGCATCCTGAACCATTTTAATGATTTGGGCAAGCATGGTGTCTTTGCCTACTTTAACGGCTTTAAATTGAAAACTTCCTTTTTGATTGATGGTACCTGAAAAAACCTTTTCATTTTCTTTTTTCAGTACAGGAACAGGTTCGCCACTTAACATACTTTCATCCACATAAGAGTTGCCCGATAGTACCAGTCCATCTACGGCGATTTTTTCTCCGGGCTTTACTATGATTACGTCATCAATATTTACTTCTTCAATGGCTGTCTGCTTTTCGGTTCCATCAGATTGTAGTACAATAACTGTTTTCGGCTGTAAACCCATCAGTTTTTTAATAGCGGAAGAGGTATTTCCTTTGGCTCTTTCTTCTAATAATTTACCTAATAAAATAAAGGCTATAACTACAGCAGCAGCTTCAAAATAAACGTGTGCGTGCAATCCCCTTCGATGCCAGAAATCGGGGAAAAGCATGTTGAAAATGCTAAATACATAGGCAATTCCTGTACTTAATGCGACCAATGTATCCATATTGGCTGAACGATGCCTTGCCTGTTTGAAGGCATTAACGAAAAAGTCTTTACCAATCCAGAGCACGACAGGGGTAGTAAACAGCCACATGATTTCGTTTGCATAGGATATATCCATAAAGAACATCCCGATCACTACCACGGGAAGCGACAATATAATTGCCCAAATAGTTTTGTTCTTTAATGCGCTCCATTTCTTTTCGTGAATAGTTTCCAGCGTTTCCTGTTGTGAAGCTTCATTTTCGATCAGCAAATCGTAACCCACAGATTGTATCGCTTTTTGTAAAGCAGAAGGGTTCGTCATATTGGGCAGGTATTCTACGGAAAGTGTAGCCGTGGCAAAATTCACGTTCGCGCTTATAACACCCTGAACAGATTGTGCGGTGCTTTCGGTACTTACAGCGCAGGAGGCGCAGGTCATATTCAGAACAGGGAAGGATTGCCTTACTGTTGTAACACCATAACCTAAACTTTTAATTGCTTGTACGGCTTCTATTAATGATTCTTTGCTCTTTACCGTAATAGCAGCTCTTTGATTATTCAGTTCTACGCTGTGGGTTTCGACCCCTTTAACCTGTGCAAGTCCTTTATCTACAATCAATGCACAGTGTTCGCTTTCCACATCCTCCAAAGGAAGATAAATGACTTCGGTATTTTCTGTTGCCATATACTTATTTCTTTGAACAAAGGTGGCAACTAAATAGAACCCGGGTATTGTAGTTTTATGGAATTAAGTTGTAATTTTTACTTTTGGTCCAACGACCTCCTGTTATCTTCCTTAACCTGTTTGAAATCGTTAGTGTAAGTTCTGTGATTTTTCGAATTGCTTGTTCAGCGGATATCTTACCGGGGCTAAGCCATTGCTCGCCTTCTGAATAAAAGTTGCTACAAAAACCCCTATACTTTTATGAAATTATGTTGTTGTTCTTATACTTCATCCAAGGGCTTCCTTTTATCATCTTTAATCTGTTTGAAATGGCTTGGCGTAAGTCCGGTAACTTTTTTAAACTGATTGCTTAGGTAGGCAACGCTTGAATAGTTAAGTCTAAAAGCAATTTCACTCAAAGAAAGTTCATCATACACTAATAATTCTTTTACCTTTTCTATTTTTTGCGCTATAAAATATTTTTCGATGGTAGTCCCTTCCACCTCTGAAAATAAATTAGATAGATAATTGTAATCGTGATGAAGCTTGCTGATTAAAACATCTGATAAATTAGTTTTTGCATCATTATCGTGATAATGAACCTGATCAATAATAACATTCTTTATTTGCTCTATAATCCTGCTCTTTTTATCATCAATAATTTCGAAGCCTAATTGAGTTAGTGCCTTATCCAGTACTTTTTTCTCTTCACCAGACAATTCCTTTTCCAGAGTTACCTCACCCAGTTTTATATTTTTTACTACGATGTCATTTTTGCCCATTTCATTCTGTACCACCATTATACAGCGATTACAGACCATATTTTTTATAAACAACGTTGCCATATAATTTATTGAACCGTATTAAAACCTTCAAAACACGTTCAACAAAATTACACTTATTATTTATCTGAAATAGCATTAGGGCTTCTAAATTGTTCTGAATCAGGAAATTTGGGACAATTTATTACTGTAACGCTCGCTTTTTTCTGGCTTATTATTTTCTCACATTTGGAACAAAAATAATCTGAAACACAACGGAGAAGCTATTTTGAGGAGTTCGAGTACTGTCCAGGTTCTTACGATTTACTATAGTCACAAATGAAAACTAAATTTCACAAAACAATTAAGACACTGATTTTCAGCAAGATAATAGTCGAAAAAAATTTTATAAAAACTCCTTTTGAGTTCAATGTTCTCTCTTAATTTACTATCGAACTTCTTTCAATCATTTGATTTACAATAACATACAGAAAAAAAACATGAAAAAGAGGCCGAAGTCTCTTTTTTCTCTTTAAGTCGTCCTCCCTGGTACAATTTTCGAACTATTTTGTACAAGATTTAGAAAGGCTCGTTGCTTTAGTTAGCAAAACACTCAGCAGGAACGAGAATTTGTTCGAACATTTAAGAGTGATTTTGAGTGTTTTTCCAATAATCAGTAGGATTGGCTTAGAGTAAACACAAGCACCTTTTATGGGAAATATCCTGATAATAATTTGTTACAACTTGAACTTAAAAATACCATTCGGTATATTTTATTACCTTTGTTCAGTATTTAATCTTTAAAATGTCAAAAGCAGAACAGACCCGACAATTCATTATTGAAAAAACAGCTCCAATTTTTAATAAGAAAGGCTTTGCTGGTACTTCTTTGTCTGATATGACAAATGCGACAGGATTGACCAAAGGAAGTATTTATGGAAACTTCGAGAACAAGGAAGAAGTAACACTTGCCGTTTATGAACACAATACTGGTCAATTATGGAAGAATAAGAATGCCTGTATCGCTAAACACAAAAATGCTTATGCTCAGCTAATCGCTCTTGTTGATTTTTACCGCAATAGCTGGAAGGGAATTTTAGAAAATGGAGGTTGCCCCATTTTAAATGCAGCGGCAGAATCAGACGATACTATGCCCATTCTGAAAGCCAGGGTAAAGCTATCCATGGGTAATTGGAAAAAAGATATTTCTAAAATAATTGAGCTCGGCATCGAACAAAAAACCTTTAATAAAGGTATAAACACCAATGAGTATGCTATCCTATTTATTATGATGATTGAAGGAGGAATTTTATTATCTAAAATTGCTGATAAGCCTGATAGTTTAAATCTAGCTTTGGATAGAATCGTTAAGATAATTGATGAGGAGATTGTAAAGTAATTTTTTTGAACATAAAAATACCGATTGGTATATCAATCTAAAGAAACTAAAATTATGACCGCCTTAGAAAAGCTAAAATCCTTTACCGGTAATGAATTTACCGAGTCGCCTTCACCATTTATGCGCTGGCTTAATCCCAAAATTATAAGTGCCGAATTTGGAGTTTTAGAATTCGAATATTTAATCCGTTCCGAATGGATCAATCCGGCAGGCAATCTGCACGGAGGTGTAACGGCCGCAATTATGGATGATGTCATTGGTGCCACTATTTTTTCTTTGAACGAACCTAATTTCTATACTACAATCAATAATGTGATCGATTATTTTTCTTCAGCAAAATCGGGGGAAAGAATCATTGCAATTACAAAAATCATCAAGAAGGGAAAGCAGTTTATCAACGCCCAATGTGAAATATGGAATAGCGACAAAAGTAGGATAATAGCAAGTGGCACCTCCAATTTATTTAAAACTGAAACAAAAAAAACAGTATGAAAAGAGTTGTAATAACAGGCTTAGGAACCATCAATCCATTGGGAAATGATGTTGATAGCTTTTGGAAGAACGCTATCAACGGCACAAGTAGTGCAGGAGTTATTACCCGCTTTGATGCTTCAAAATTCCGCACGCAGATTGCCTGCGAAATCAGAAACTTTGAGCCTCAAAAATATCTGGATCGTAATGAGATTAAGCGAAGTGATTTGTTTACTCAATATGCTTTGTATAGTGCTACACAGGCATTGGAGGATTCAGGTTTGGACATTTCAAAACTTGATCCATTTGATATTGGTGTTATCTGGGGCGTTGGACAAGGCGGTATGGGAACATTTGAAAGCGAGGTGGAAAATTATGTGAAGGGTGAATATATTCCAAGGTTCAGTCCCTTCTTTGTTCCAAAACTGATTGTCAATATGGCTTCAGGAATGATATCAATGAAATTTGGTTTGCAGGGCATCAATTATACGACCGTATCAGCGTGTGCTACATCCAATACTGCGATGATGGATGCTTTTAATTATATCCTATTGGGCAAAGCAAAGATATTTATCACTGGTGGTTCAGAAGCTCCGATTACTGCTGCCTCAATTGGAGGTTTTTCTTCAATGAAAGCAATGTCGGTTAGAAACAATAATCCGCTCACAGCAAGCCGCCCTTTTGACAAAGACCGTGATGGTTTCATAATGGGTGAAGGTTCAGGAGCACTAATTTTGGAAGAATATGAACACGCCAGGAAAAGAGGTGCAAAAATTTATGCCGAATTGGTAGGCGCTTCTATGACAGCCGATGCCTACCACATGACTTCGCCGCATCCAGAAGGACTAGGCGCCTCGAAAGCGATGCAGCTTGCTTTGAAAGAGGCAAAACTTAATGTTTCAGATTTAGATTATCTAAACCTCCATGCAACTTCCACGCCTGTTGGAGATATTGCGGAACTCAAAGCAGTCAACAAAACTTTTAAAGGTTCGAGCAACTTGTGGGTAAGTTCATCAAAATCAATGACAGGACATTTGCTTGGGGCAGCGGGAGCCATAGAGGCCATTCTGGCTATCAAGTCCATTACAGAAAACATCATTCCGCCAACCATCAATATTGAAAATCTGGATGAAGAAATTCCTGAAGGCATTCAAATCGTAATGAACCAGTCGAAGCAAAAAACTATCAAAACGGCAATGAGCAATGCTTTCGGGTTTGGAGGTCACAACGCAACTGTAATATTCCGTGAAATTTAAATCGCAATAAAAATGAAAGAAGTATTTATAGTAACAGCAAAGCGTACGCCGATAGGTGGTTTTTTAGGTAATTTTTCTGAAGTTTCAGCTACTGAACTGGGTGCTGCTGCAATTAAGGGAACTATCGATGCTGTAGACATCGATCCTAAGAATATTGATGCGGTTTATATGGGAAATGTTCTCTCGGCAAATCTCGGACAATCTCCTGCCCGACAAGCTTCAAAGTCTACCGGAATTGCCGATGAAACAGATTGCACAACCGTTAACAAGGTTTGCGCCGCTGGAATGAAAGCTACCATAATAGGTGCACAACAAATTCAACTTGGATTGGAACACCTTGTGGTTACAGGCGGAATGGAGAGCATGAGTAATGTGCCACACTATACCAACAAAAGGAAAGCCAACAAACTTGGGCACGAAACCTTGATTGATGGTTTGCTGAAAGATGGACTTACTGATGTGTACAATGATTTTCATATGGGAAATGCTACCGAGCTTTGCGTAGAAAAATATAACCTTACCAGAGAACAACAGGATGAGTATGCTTTACACTCTTATGAAAAAGCAACCAAAGCTACCCGTGAAGGTAAGTTCGCAAATGAAATAATTCCTTTTACCTTAAAGCGAAAGCATGGAGCAATAATCATTAGCGAGGATGAGGATATTTATAAAATAATCCCTGAAAAAGTTCCTAAGTTAAAACCAACATTTGTTGACGGAGGTACGATCACAGCAGCAAATGCCAGCAATTTGAATGATGGAGCAGCCGCTTTATTATTGGCATCAAAGGAAGCGGTAGAAAAATACAATCTTAAGCCTTTGGCAAAAATCATCGGATATGCTGATGCAGCACAAGCGCCGGAATGGTTTACCACTGCACCATCGATAGCTATTCCGAAAGCCTTAGAAAGAGCAAACCTTAAATTAGAGGATATTAATTTCTTTGAAATCAATGAAGCATATGCAGCCGTTGCATTGGCAAATCAGATAGAATTGGGCTTGGACCCTGTAAAAATAAACGTCTATGGAGGTGCTGTCGCTTTAGGGCATCCATTGGGCGCTTCAGGAGCCAGAATAATTTGTACGTTGCTTTCGGTTCTCCGGCAAGAAAATGGAAAATATGGCGTAGCGGCTATCTGCAATGGTGGTGGGGGCGCATCAGCCATTGTCATTGAAAACTTAAGTGAATAGCAGAGTTGATTCAGCTGACAAGTACTAAAATCCTCGTTTTTACATGAGGATTTTTGAATGAAGGAAAATTCTTAGTTGGCTCTGTATTGCAATAGTGATTGATTAGTATCCTGACCACAGAGTTAACCAAGGCCTAATAACGTTCTAAATCTTTTTTAGGCCAACAACTGTTTTCCCGAACTCGGTGGTGCAATTATTACGCTTATACCCTTTATAGATGCACTCTCTATAGCGAGCAACTCTTACATGGGAGGAGAAATTTCATTACATACTTTCAATGGCCCATTGGGCCATTGCATGGATAACCGGAATGATCTTATGCCCGGCATCACTAAGCTTATAAGTAACAAATGGAGGTACAACAGGTTTTGCTTCCCTGATCACCAATCCGTCTGCTTCCATTTGCTTGAGGTGTTGGATCAATACCTTTTCGGTTATCGCTGGGATTGCTCTTCTGAGCTCACCATATCTTTTGCTACCGGTAGATAAATGATAGATAATTATGGGCTTCCAATATCCGCCGATCTTTTCCATCGTATAAGTTACCGGGCAAAGTTTCAGTGCGATCTTTTTGTTTTGCTGTATGGTTGAGGATTCTTTTACTATTGACATAATGGTACATACTTTAGGGTAAGTACTTGTATAAAAGTATGTACAAATATACCTTTGTACTGTTAAATCAAAAAATAAAATTTACAACAAATGAAAATAACAATATCAGGCTCATTGGGCAACATAGGCAAATACCTATCAGAAATTTTAATAAAAGGTGGACATGAACTGACCGTAATCAGCAGCAATCCCGAAAAAAAGGCTGTCATCGAAAAAATTGGCGCTAAAGCTGCAATAGGATCGGTTGACGATGCCACTTTTTTACATTCTGCTTTTACCGGAGCGGATGCAGTATTTGTGATGACCCCGCCAAATATGGGTGGCCAGAACATTATCCAAAATACAGTTAATGCGGGAAAGGCATTTACTTCCGCAATCAAATCTTCGGGCGTAAAAAGAGTGGTAATGCTGAGCAGCATTGGCGCTGATATCGAGGTAGGAACTGGCCCTATCGCTGGTCTGTACCATATCGAACTACTCTACAAAACATTGGAGGATACATCTGTTACATTCCTTCGTGCAGGATATTTCTATACCAATTATTACAATGATATTCAGATGATCAAAAATGCGGGA
The DNA here is from genome assembly GCA_041661485.1 of Chitinophagaceae bacterium. Classification (GTDB taxonomy): domain Bacteria; phylum Bacteroidota; class Bacteroidia; order Chitinophagales; family Chitinophagaceae; genus Rurimicrobium. The sequence continues at coordinate 141,480 of JBAZUJ010000006.1, read as the reverse complement.
ATAATGGGCGGAAACTATCCATCAAACACGAAATTACCGATAGTTTACTCAGCCGACATCGCTGCTGCAGCTGCCCAGGAACTGGAAAAAACTGGCGAAGGCCAAGATATCCGTTATATCATTAGCGATTATATTTCTGCCGCAGAAGTAACCAAGGCCATTGCAGACGCAATTGGAAAGCCAGAGCTGAACTGGGTAGAATTTACAGATGAGCAATCTTTAAACGGCATGAAACAGGTGGGCATTCCAGGTGAGATCGCTGAACTATACACTGAAATGGGCGTTGCCATTAGAACCGGCAAATTACAGTCCGACTTCGAAAAGAGCGGCAGTCCAATCAGTGGATCGACCAAATTCGTTGATTTTGCAAAAGAACTTGCTGCAAATTTTTAACAACAGCGGTTATTGGCGTCAGGCTGTTCTTTCTAGCCTGACCTCCATACCATCAATGAAATAATGTGACTGGATCAAGACCTTAACCATACGAACTGCTAGCTGAAGATGTGCTTAAGATCTGAGACCTGCTAACTAAAAAGATGATTGAAGTTAAACCATTGCATATTGAGTATATCTTTTCGCCAAAGGGAAATGAACTTGTTGCAGTTTTTTGGCAACTAGTGTGAATGTAACAGCTCTAGTTATCCTAATCATTTTTAAACTCAGCAAGAAGTCCTGTAAGAAAATTGCTATTCATCTCTAATATTCTTACATTTTTTAGCTCTGATTGTAAGTTATTAGAGTCCTTTTCGATCAAAGCCAATATTGCAATGAAATAAGTATCAGTAAGCATCTCTTCATTAATTGCCTTTCTGTAAATACGCCTGTTAATTCCCTTTGTTAGGTTCTCTTTGAATATTTTTTTGAGCGAACCGGTAATAAAGCTATCTATCAAGGCATAATTCTCTTGATAATGCCTCCTTAAATCCCATAATAAAACAGCGGAAAGATCATACCCTAATGATTCAGTAAAATTTAGAATCCTTGTCATTTCTTCTATCGGTTCGAGTTTTTCCGTTTCTATCGCAGCTATTGCTCGTTGATAGGTTTCTATTTTGCTTTTAATAACGGCATCAATTAGTTCGTTTCTTTTAAAGCATTGGCCCAACAATTTCCTGGTAATGCAGCAGTCATTGGCTACAAGATCCAGGTCCAGCCATCGGACACCACCAATGAGGAAATGTTTATGGGCGGACAAGATTATTTTATCTTTAAGTTCCTGCATAATCTTAATTATAGAGGTAATTACTGAGTAATAATTTCTGTGGTAGTTTTCCAGTCCTACCAAACAGACGCAGATAATCTACATGCCACCTTTCCATGTGTTCCGGCTATTTAAGTTCAGTATTGAAAACAATCGAAAAGTGTAAAACTATTTTTTTGTTTTACCTCTTCAATATCGATAGTGCTGTTAAACTCGCTTCGTAAAGTTGTAATCGTTCCATCCGTTTCTGCAATCCCGCAGGTACTAATAACATGCCTGTTAGGCTAATACGTGGGGAATTTTTTGTTGTTTTCATCGTATATATAATTTACAAACCATTCTTATTTTTGACTGGCCAATCCCTTTTTTATCTTCATCATAATGCTATCGGGAACAAAATTTGGGAGCTTAGAGTTAAACCAGTTTTGAAAACCCACTACATTTTTCCCTTTCCCATATAGGAGATGTTCTACACCTTTCAGTGCTACTTCTTTGGGATGCATTGGTTTGGTTTTGTGGAGGTTGGTAGTTTGCATCTCCTGTGTGGTAAATCCGGTATCGACCGTGCCCGGATAAAGTGATGAAACGATAATCCCGGCCCCTTCCAATTCGGCGGCTAGTGTTTCACTAAATGCTTTTACAAAAGCTTTGGTTGCAGAATAAACAGAAAAATAAGGCATTGGTAAAAAAGCGACCAATGAAGATATATTCATAATTCTGCCGGATTTACGGCTGACCATATCTTGTGCAAAAAGCTTAGTCAATACTACCAAACTGGAAATATTTAATTGAATCATACTCAATTCTTCTTCCAATGGTGTTTCAGTAAAATTGCCATAGTTGCCAACGCCAGCATTATTTACCAGATGGGTCACTAATAGGTTTTCATCTTTCACCTTTTGGTAAAGGTTTTTAGCAGCATTCACATCAGAAAGATCGGTAGCGAAATATTGAACCAGAATGCCGTACTTGCTTGTTAGTTCTGATTGCATTTGCTGTAATTTAGCTTCGGTACGGGCAACCAATATCAGGTTCAACCCTTTAGCTGCCAATTCATTCGCCATTTCGTAGCCAATTCCTGAGGAAGCACCTGTGATTAATATGTATTCTTTCATTTTTAGTAAAATTTATGTGAGTAATTTTAATTTTAAAGTACGTGGTTAATCAGGAGCAGCTTCAATTCTAGGAACAGGTCTTCCCGTCTATTTTGACCTATCATATCTTTTCGTGCAATTGTGGAGGTATGAGTTTGTACATTACCGGCGTTACGATACGTGATAATATGGTAGAACTGATCAGGCCACCAATCAGCACAATAGCAAGTGGTGCAATTTGTGGATTGGGGTTCATGGCAATTGGTATCAGACCACAAATAGCGGTTATAGAGGTGAGCACCACAGGGAGGAACCTGGTTTCACCGGCAATATGGATCGCCTCGTCTATACTTTTTCCCTCGTCACGCAACTGGTTGGTAAAATCAACCAACAGTAGTGAGTTTTTCACCTGTATGCCCGATAGACCAATGAAACCAATAATGGACACCAATGACATCGGGTTGCCGGTCAGCAGCAGGAATATCACACCACCTAAAACCCCCAATGGGATAATTGATAAAACGATAATGATCCCTTTAAAAGTCTTGAACTGTAGCAGCAGTACCGCAATGAATAGGAACGTGCTCAAAATAATCACCGATAGAAAATTACCACCCAGCGCATCACCTTCCGATTCTGCCTCGCCAGACAGTTTATAATAATAGCCCTTGGGCATTTTCAGTTTGTTGAGTTCTGGCACAATGTCCTTCAGTATATCGTTTGCCAACACACCATCTTTGGTGAGCGAGGTGACTTTTGCGAACCGTGATTTATTGAAATGGTTGATGGCGGTTGGAGAGGTCTCTAAGCCAATGGTTGCAATCTGGTCAATCTTTATTGGTGAACCCTGGATATTATTCACATAAAGGTTCTTCAATGCATCCAAGTTTGAAAATTTATCACGTGGGATGGTGATCACTACGTTCCTCGAATCTCCCCTATCATCAATGTAATCCCCAACATTCAGTCCAGCCACGGCCATCCTGACTACCTTGTCGATATCGCTGGTCAGCACACCCAATGTACGGGCCTTTTCCTTATCGATCTTGATTTTTACGTCAGATTTATAGGCATTGAGTTCGTTGTTGATGAAAAAAGTACCGGGATGTTTGCGCAACAGCTCTTCAACTTTGAACGAAAGCGACCTTAAGGTATCCTGGTTCTCTCCAAAGACCCTTACTACGATATTCGCTTCAATCGGCGTACCCTGTTCAAAATCCTTCACCTCTATTTTTGCATAAGGGAAATCAGTGAACTTGTTTCTTAGGGTTTTGATCAGTTCGGTCTTGTCGTTCGGACTGGTCTCCTCTTCCAATTGAACGAAGATCTGTGCGAAATCGGGTTTTATGTCCTGCTGGTGCACGTTGTAATAGATCTGCGGATTACCCTTTCCCACGTTAGTGGTGTAATAAACGATTTCGCTGTGTTTTTTCAACTCCGTTTCGACCAGCTTTGCAGCCCTGTCACTTTCAGGAATGTTAGCTTGCAAAGGCATTTTAATATTGATCAGGAACATCGGCTTTTCCGAGGTAGGGAAAAGTTTGAAACCGGCAAGCGGGAAAAGTAAAAAGGCCAGGACGCTCAACGCGACAGATATACCAATGGTAACCTTTGGCCACTTTAGTGCAAGCGGCATAATGCCGCGATAAGACCAGGTCAAAAAGCCCTGTAGTTTTTTCAGGAAATAATTTCCCTCTCCATGCGTATGGGTCTTCAGGATCTTGCTACCAATAAATGGCACGAGTGTCAGTGCCACAATCATAGATGCCAACACACTTGTAATAATGGCCATGGGCAGGCTACGGATGAATTCTCCCGCCATATCAGGCAAAAATGCCAATGGTAAAAATGCGATCACAAGCGTTGCGGTACAGCCAACCACGGCTGCCCCGATCTGCTTGGTTCCCTTTAAAATAGCATCCTTTCGGCTATGTCCTTCCCTAAGCCATCTTTCAATATTCTCAACAACTACAATGCTGTCATCGACGAGCAGACCCAGTGCGACCACAAGTCCAACAATACTCAGCTGGTTGAGCGAATATCCCAACAGGTTCATTGCGATAAGGCCAAGGGCAAGCGAAAGAGGAATGGAAATCATTACAATCAACGATGGCCTGAAGCCCAGAGGTAAAAGGGTAACCACAACTAACAGGATCGCCAGTCCAAAATCAAAACCTAGATGTCCCAAGCGCTTGGAAACCATATCTGCCTGGTCAAAATTCTTGACCATCTTAATGTTCTCGGGCAACGTCTCGGAAAATTGCTCCAAAACCGGAGTATACTCTTTTTTTACCTGGCTGATATCCACATTGTTCTTCATCGAAGAGGTAACCAGTATACAGCGTTGTCCATTAATTCTGGTGATATGATTAATGGTGCCGTCCTTGTAGCCTACTTTGGCGACATCCTTTAGGTAAATGATTTTGCCATTCGCATTGTAGATGACTGTATTTCCCACATCGTCCACGTTCTTGAACTTGCCACTGGTCTTTACGTTAAAGACCTTGTCGTCCATATGGATGCTTCCGCCGGGAATATCGGCTGCCTCGCTTTGAAGGCTGCCCATCACCACGTTCAAGGGTATCTTCAACTGTGCAAGTTTATCCAGTTGCATGTCGATACGGATTTCCTGCTCTGGCATTCCCGTATATTTTACCTCTCTCAGGTTGGTGATCTTTTCCAGCTGGGTCTTCAGTTTATCCGCATTGTCCCGCAAGGTTTTGGACGAAGCGGTATTCGAGATCAGTGCCACCTGGATGATCTTTACATCGGAAGAGGCGATTTTTTCGGTCTTGATCAGGTAGATGTCCTTTGGAAGCTCACCATTCTTAAGGGCATTGATCTCTGTGGAGATTTCCTGATACTTGTTGTCTACATCCACACCATATTTGAACTTGATCTGTATCGCAGCTACTCCATCCTCCACTGTGGTCAGGATCTTATCGATGTTCTCCAGTCCGTAGATCTTGTTTTCGATAGGTTTTACCACCTGCTCTTCCATATCCTTGGGACTGGTGCCGGGGTAGATGACCGTAACCAGGTATTGCGGGGGATGGGTGGTTGGATCTTCCGATCGGGGCATGGTAAAAAGCGTAAGTAGCCCCACCACCGCAACCAGCACGAATATGATCAGGGTAAACTGGTAGTTCTTTACGGCAAAATTTGTAATCTTCATGTCGGCGTTTTTACTTGATAATTTTTACGGTAGACTGTTCGTTGAGATAGGCACTATTGGAAATCACTATGCGATCTATTCCTTCCAGTTTATCCTTTAGGTAAACATTTTTGTTGTCAAACTTTAGGATGATTACCGGCACTTTTCTTACGCTGTTTGTGCCATTTGGTGTAAAGATGTATCCTGTCTCTCCATCTGCCTCTACCAGTGCGCTGAAGGGAATTACAGTCGCGTTCTTTAAAATATTAGTCTGGATTGCCGCCTTGCCGAACATGCCAAGTGCAGGCCTAAGACTGCCGAGTTGGAGCTTCAGTTCTACCTGAAAGGATCCGATGGCCGCATCAGCAGACTGGAGCTTTCGTAGTACCGTTGCCTGGAATGGCCGATCAGGATAGCCATCAAGACTTACAAGGGCCTGTTGTCCTGCCTTTATACCAGCCCACTCTTGGTCGGTTACCCCAACCTTTAGCAGATAGCTGTCGCTATTTTGGGTAGAACCCGTCATCAGTACCGGCATTCCCCCTCCAATCACTTCCCCCGCACTGGCCACCTTCTTGGTCACAAAACCGTCAGAGGCAGCATAGATCCTGGCATAGTGCTGGTTAAAGGCGGTCGCCTCACTTGTTTTTTTGGCAACGTCCAGCGCCGTCTTGGTATTCTGTAACTGTTCCAGCGTAAATACGCTGTCTTTGTACAGGTTTACTGCCCTTGCATAGTCTCGTGCAGCCTTGTCTACTCCAAGATCTGCCTGAGCCAATCCTGCCGCAATCTCGGTAGTGTTTAGGGTAGCCAGCAATTGTCCCTTTTTAAAGAACTGCCCCTCATTTACCAGTATACTACTGATTACTCCTCCGATCTTGAAGGAGTAATTGGCCTCATTTTCTGTACCTACCAGACCTGTGGCCTGAATGGTATTTGTAACACCAAATGAAGAAACTGGGGCAACCTTCACCGAGATGATGTCCGGTTGGCCAAGGGGATTTGTATTTTTTGGTTTTTCTTTGCAGGCATACAATAGTGATGTAAGAGCAATAAATGTGAGTTGTGTCTTGTTCATGATTTTTATTGTATGTTGAAACTGGTGTTGGCACGTTCGATAGCGGTAAGGGAAATCCAGGTATCAAATAGGGCAATATTGGACTGGAGCTGGGCATCGACCCATTGGTTCTGAGCATCGAGGAGCTCTATGTAGATGGCCATCCCCTCTTTATAGAGTTTGGTCATATCGTTGTAATAGGTCTGGCTGGTCTTCAGCTGCGACTGCGCCGCCTGGTACTGGGCTGATGCACTTTGCAGGTTTGCCCTGCGCACGTTTAGTTCAGTAAGCAGTTGCTGGGTAACATGACTAGTCTGCGCCGATATAGCCTGTTCGCTGGCAATGGACTGTTTAATTTTATAACTATTTCTTCCCGAGGAGAACAGGTTCCACTCCAATGAAACACCCAATAGGTAATATCTGCTTTTATCATTGAACTTCCAGTCGAAGGCCTGAGAACCCAGATCTAACGACGTGCCGATTTTAGGAATGAGATAGGATTTGGCAAGGCCGGTCAGGTTTTTGTTAATTCCCTTCGCTATCTCCAGCTTCGCCAGTTCCTCGCGACCACTAACATCACCTATCGGCAGGTTATCCTGAGCGGGCAATATTGGTACATCATCAATCAGGATGGCATCGGTCAATGGCCTGTTCAAAAGGAAATTAAAATAGTAACGGGCAGATTCTTCTGTTTTTTTTGCAGCGATAAGTGATGCATTTATTTTTGAGACCTCATTCTGGCTACGAATAACTGCCGTACGGTTGATCTTGTTGTTGTCAAATAGTTTCCGGTTTACCCTTTCACCCTCTTCAAGCAGTTTCAGGAAGGACTGATAGATACTTATGGCATTGGTAGCTTTTAGGTAGTTATAGTACGCCGTCTTGATTTCTTTGACCAGCTCGCGTTTGTATAGCCGTATCTCCGCTTTCTGCAGGTCCACCTGTTGGGACTTGATCCTTTTGTTGTAAACCAGTTCGGCATTCAGGATGGGGAGGCTGGTACGGTACTTGGCATCGTAGAAGTTGTCCGGATTGAGCAGAATACTCTGGTTCTCCAATTGAGGAAAGGAGTTGCTCCCGGTAAGCTGGTTCAATGTGGCATATGCGGCATTAAAAAGGTCGCCAGTTGGAAAATCAATTGTCCTGCCCCCATCAGCCTTTGTATAGGTAGTGGAAAAACTTATACTTGGCAGGAACATGCTCTTTGCCTCCTGGAGTGCGTAGATATTCATTTTCAGCAAAAAATCCTGCTCTTTGATGCTCTGGTTTGAGAGCAGACCTTGTTGGATATAGCTGTTTAATTGTTTTTGGGCATCTGATTGTTTCGGAGAGCAGATGATGCAAAATAGCAGCGCATAGAGTCTAGGTGTTTTTTGTAAGTTTTTAAATAAATTAATCATTGTAATAAAATTAAACAGTGTTCAGATTTTAGGCAAAAAAAAGGTTAACCCTTTTCAAGTAAATTAAGGAAACAGGCATACCCATTATCCATTAGTTCATCATTAGTTCTATTGATAAAGCTTATCGTCCGATCCTTACAGAACAGGGCACAGATGCCATGTATAGAAGATAAGAACATAAAAGAAAGATACTCAGCATCTAAGTGTATAAACCGACCATTCATTTGACATTCCTTTACCAGGTTGTGTAAAAGGCTGATTGCTTCCTGAGCAATTTGAAAACCGCCTGAATTTGGATTTTTCAATGGTTCTTCCACCAGGAACATCAGGTTATAATAATCCTTGTTCTCACGTGCAAACTGAATAAACACACGGCCAACAGCTTTCAAGCGCTCAAAAGGATCTACAACCGAATCCAGTACACGAAGCTGTTTAAGCAGAAGGCTGAAGCCCTCTTTATGTAATTCATGAAATATTTCAGCTTTATCCTTGAAATGAAAGTAGATCACACCAGCACTATAGCTGATCTCGCTTGCGATGTTGCGCATGCTCGTCTGCTCATAGCCATTCCGCAGGAATACCTTTCTTGCTCCATTTAATATGCGTTGATGCATATCATGCTTCTCTTTTTGCTTTCTTTCTGCGATTTTCATTTAAAATGCAAATAGCCAAATTTAATCGTTAATATTTTTTTATGCCACATAATAGTTATAAACGCATTATCTGACTGTTTTTGTCTTCAATCCAAAGACCTTAACTTAGTTAAGCTTCAATTGAGGATGCAAACATACTGAACACTGTTCAATAAAAAGAATATTTTTTTAAAAAAAAGTAAAATTCCTTTAAAAAACGTTCGATCTTCAATACAAATAGGGCGAAATTTGGTCTATTTGTTGTTTAAACAGTTTTTCCTATTATTTATATTTTAATGCAGTGTTATAATATTAGGTTCATTACAGCTGGCAATTTAAGAATCAATTTGTTTTTAGTCGGATTAATTCTAAGTAATGAAAATCATAATTGTATAATAATATTAAACAGAACTTTTCATTAGAAAAATTCTGTCAACTATCTAAATACAACTATCATCAGTACTCGTATATAGGAATGTGAATGATTGATAGTGGAAACGGCTATTCTATATATTCGGTGAGCACAGATGAAAGGGTATTCTCACAAAAGCCAGGTCGAACGATTGCAAAAATTCTGTGAAGGTAATATGATTAAAATTCTCCAAATCGTTTTTGAAGATCACTCAGCAAAAACATTCGAAAGGCCTAGCTGGTCAAAATTAATGTTCGCTTTAAACAGACAAAAGTCATCTCGTCCAAATCGCCCTCTATTTAAATCCCATTCAGAGGAGAGAATTATTAACAAGATTTCTCATACCCGACTGAAAGGTTTTATCATTCATTATCTCACTACACTTTTGAAGTTTTAAACTAAAAAATTTATGTTCATATAGTAGAAAATCCCAACGAATGTTTTTAAAAAGAGTGATATCTCCGGATGTACTGTATCGGTTAAGTCTCCAGTTTTGATCTTCCTAGTTATTAGCAATTGTATCCATCATCTGGAAATTACTTCATTGACTTAATTATACAATGCTTTCAAGTGTCCAATGGGAACAACTTCCATATTTAAATCGGCCTATCATTTCTGTACATGAACATGATTTGAAGTAAAAATAAAACAATATAATAGTCGCTATTATTTCCTTATTGTTCAGACCGATTCAATGGTGTTCATTTAAGTTCATCTGACAAATTAATAAAGGATTTTCCATCGTATAGGCTCAAATCTCCTCTTCTTGAACCAAACCATATGGCTCCGTTATTATCTTCCACAATAGTCCAAATACGATTATTATTCTTACTTTCCTTTGTGGTAAAATTAGTGAAGGACTTTCCGTCATAACGGCACAATGTCCCTCTGTCACAACCAAACCAAAGATTTTCGTTTTTATCTTCAAAAATAACACTAACACAATTATTGCTCATTGGAAAACTGGTGAAGAACTTTCCATTGTATCGGCACACTGCACCATCTCTGGTGCCGAACCAAATGTTCCCTCCTCTATCTTCCAAAGTATAAAATATTTGGTTATCGCATAACCCGTCTTTCGTTGTAAAATAGGTAAACCCCTTCCCATCATAACGGCTGACACCACCATGTGTCATAGAACCGAACCAAATGGCCCCACTTTTATCTTCTAACATACATTGAATAACATTATGGTAGAGACCATCAGATTGTTTGGCTCCCTGATTAGATAAAAAATTTGTAAAAGTTGTTCCATCATAGCAATAAACTCCATAACCAAAAGTGCCAAACCAAATGTTCCCCCTTTTATCTTGTAAAATACTTACAACCATGTTTGGAGAAAAGACATTATTTGAAGGACTATTCGAAATACTATCAGACTGAGGTATTGTGAAACTTGCAAAGGTTTTCCCATCATAAATACTAACTCCGGCAGATGTGCCGAACCAAAGTTTACCAAATGTATCTTCCAAGATAGAATAAACAGTATTGTTACAGAGCCCATTTTTCGTTGTGAAATTTGTAAAGTATTTGCCATTGTAACGAAATAGCCCTTTGCCTGTAGTACCAAACCAAATATTTCCAGTTTTATCCTTTAGCCCGCAACGAACGATATAACCCTCCAAATCAACAATACCTTCGTCCTCCAGGGCAGATGGAATTGTTTTTTGTTCAATTATGTTGTCTTGCTTTAAGTTTGTTTTTACTTGTCCGTTGCATAAGGCAAAAAAAATCAAGTTGCAGAAGAATAGAAGTGTAATCAATTTCATTATCTATCAATTTTTTTATGTCTGAGGGTTGATGTTCCTGTGCCTTAATGATTGAAAAATTAAAAGGAGAAAATAAGGGCGCATTTTGAACTGGAAGTATAATGATCTGACAGCATTTCTTATCGCTTAATGAGCTCCTAATTAAAATTATAAAAAGTGAGCAGCATAACTAATTTGTTAGACTGCTCACTTAATCGGATTTAAAAGTAACCTATAATTTAGTAAAGACCTGACTTAATTTTTCTGTTTTATCCGTTTGAATTGTTATTAGATAACTTCCACTTTGAAGTGTAAGGAGATTAAATCCAAATGTTCAATTGACCCCGATTGAATAATTTGACCTGAACAATTAGTAATATAGTAAGAAATCATTTTTGTATTCCGGCTGCTTTCAATTGTACATTTAAATTCGAAGTGGTAAGATTCGGATAAGCTTTGATTGAAGCAATTGACTTAAAAAAAACAGGATTGCTATTGTAAAAAAAATCGCTTCCTTTTTTCGTGATTCGGATTTTATAAACAACATTTCCAGAGAGCTCAACTCTATAAGAATGAACGTAATTATATTCTTCATTTTGAGGTGGTGACACTTCTTTAGCGATGATATAATTTATCTCATCTACTGATTTAAGTATTTCCATTGTATAGTCTTCCTTATTCCTAAAAGATGCTTTCCAATGAATACTAAACTTCTCCTCTTCATTTTGTTGTTTTAGCTGTATGGCATTAAGGTTAAACTCCTTTTCACCTATTAGACATATAAATCCGGAACCTTTAGTGCCAGACGAATTCGCTTTGCTATTGTTTAATACAAAAGCAGGTAGGAATATAATGTTTGTTATAAAACCGGCTTTTCCATTAGCATCAGTATTATTGGCTTGTAATATGACGCCTCCCCTCGTGAGGAGTTAATAGTTCTGAATAAGCAAAATTTTACAACTTAATTAAAATAAAGGTGTGATAATAACATTTCGCGTGTAATGCAGTTGAAAAACGGCTCTATTGCGGCCATATTAAGCGATTATTTGAGTTCAAATCCTGTCATTATACTTGGAAGGACTTTTAGAACTTTTTAATCAAAAAGGTAAACTCAACAATTTACTCACATCATTATCGGTAAAATATACTTTTCACGTTGTCAAAACCGTTTCAGTACTTAATAAATCAGGTTTTAAAGCAATCGGAACTTACTTTTTTCCGAGTAAAAAGTAAGCTTTTAATTATTAGTGTATTAAGATAAAAAAAGCGTGACACAAAATGTGTCACGCTTCGTCGGGACGACAAGATTCGAACTTGCGACCCCAAGCACCCCATGCTTGTACGCTACCGGGCTGCGCTACGTCCCGAACTCCGGATATAATTCCCCTCTAAAGGGGCGGCAAAGATAATAGGTTTTATGAAAAAAACTAATTCAGATCGGCAGCAATTAAACGCAGGAATTCGCTTCGTGTCTCATTGCGCTCGAAAGCACCGCTGAAAGCGGATGTTGTAGTGACACTATTTTGCTTTTGCACCCCACGCATCATCATACAAAGGTGTTGGGCTTCTATTACAACGGCCACGCCCAATGGATTCAGTGACTCCTGTATTGCATCAAGAATCTGGTGTGTCAAACGTTCCTGTACCTGCAACCTGCGGGCAAAACAATCCACAACACGTGCTATCTTGCTCAGACCTGTAATGACACCATCCGGAATGTAAGCCACGTGAGCCTTTCCAAAAAAAGGTAACATATGGTGTTCGCAAAGAGAATACAATTCAATATCCTTTACAATAACCATTTCACTGTAAGACTCGTGAAATTTAGCAGAATCCAGAATAGCTTTTGCGTCCATTTGGTAACCCTGCGTAATATATTGCATGGCTTTGGCCACACGTTCCGGTGTCTTTTGAATTCCTTCTCTGTTTATATCCTCACCTAACAGCGAAATGGCAGAAGAATAGTGTTGGATCAGGCCATCAGTGGTATCCTGATCGTATTGTTCAATTTTTTTGTAAGCCAATTTGTTTAGTTTTATATTGCAAAAGTTGAACAAAATATCCAATCAGGCAACAAGGAGTAATTTATAGTAGTATCAGCTTTGACTATCCATAATATTCTACATAAATATTTGGTGTTTCATTCAGTTTCATCTTATGCAACTGTGCACCATTTTTTTCCACATGCGGTTTCAGTTCATCCCAGATACCCATGATCAGATTTTCAGCACTGGTAAATTTTCCTTTCATAAAAGGCACATCGAGGTTCAGATTTCGATGGTCAACCTGCTCAACAATAATCTCTTTAATCAGCTTTCCCAGTTCTTTGGCATTAAATACAAAGCCTGTATCCGGATTGGGTTCGCCTTTTACTGTTACATGTAATTCATAATTGTGACCATGCCAGTTGGCGTTTGCACATTTACCGAAAACAGCCACATTTTGTTCATCTGTCCAACCCGTATTCTGAAGTTTGTGTGCCGCATTAAAATGCTCCACACGTGTTAAATAAACCATTTGATAAATTTGAACCGCAAAATTAAGGTTCTGCGCCCGTTTGGCAAAAATGTCTTTACTTGCATATCCAATGAAGAATCTATTGATAACGGCTGCCACAGAGGCCGAAATAGCACCTTTTATTCATTTTTTGCGCGAATATTACCGGCAGGTAAATCATAATCTTTTCCAAAATGAGGAATGGAATATCAGGATTCTTATCTCAGGAGCGGGTATGATGGCCAGTGCATTCTCTTTTGGGAAAGAACTGGCAACCAATAAATACGATGCTGCTATCCAGGCAGGAATTGCAGGTTCCTTTGATACATCGATTCCATTAGGAACTATCGTTGCTATTCATTCGGAACAATATGGTGATTTCGGAGCAGAAGACAACGGAAACTTCATTGATATTTTTGATTTAGGTTTTTCGGATAGGAATGTCTTTCCTTTTTCGAATGGAAAATTAATCAACCAAAAACCATTTCCCATTGGCGAAGACTTACAAAAACTAAACGCAATCAGTATCAATACGGTGAGCGGTCAGGCAGATTCCATACAAAACAGGAAACACAGATATAATGCATCTGTTGAAAGTATGGAAGGGATTGCTTTTCATTATGCATGCCTTCAATATGGAATTCCGTTTATACAAATTCGCGCCATTTCGAATTATGTAACACCGCGCAACCGTGAAGAATGGAAGATCGGCCTGGCAATAGAAAACCTGAACATTTTTTTACAAAAACAGTTTGCAACCCATCAATAAATAATGAAACTAACACTTGGTTTTAGTCCCTGTCCAAATGACACTTTTATCTTCGATGCTATGGTCAATGGATTAATTGACACAAAAGGTTTGACATTCGATTATGTAATGGAAGATGTGGAAACACTGAACCAAATGGCGATGGAAGGGAAACTGGATATAACAAAGCTCAGTTATGGCACTTATCTCAATCTGGCAAAACCATATGCACTATTGCATTCCGGAAGTGCACTAGGTAAAGGCGTTGGTCCATTGCTGGTGAGTAAAAAGCCGATTAAATTTGAGAATATTGATCAATGTACAATTGCAATTCCCGGCGCCAAAACGACCGCTAATTTATTATTGAGCATGGCAGCTCCATCAGCAAAAAACAAAACAGAACTCATTTTCAGTGAAATTGAAGCTGCAGTACTGGGAGATAAATTTGATGCTGGTTTGATTATTCATGAGGGGCGATTTACTTACGCTGATAAAGGTTTGCATAAAATTATCGACCTGGGCGACTGGTGGGAAAATACGATGAATGCAGCCATTCCCCTTGGAGGAATTGTGATGAAAAGAAGTTTTGATAAAGGCATTATTGTGCAGGTAGATGAGCTGATTAAAGAAAGTGTACTTCGTTCATGGAAAACGTATCCAGAGCTTAGTGATTTTGTAAAAAATAACGCACAGGAAATGGACGAAAGTGTTATGAGGCAGCACATTCAATTGTATGTAAATGAATTTACAACCGAGCTTGGTGAAACAGGTATTCATTCCATTGAAACATTATTTACAAAAGCTAAAGCAGCCGGACTAGTTGCCGGGCATTATCTCCCGGAAAACATTTTTTACTAATTGGATACCGCGCCAAAAAGAATATTCGGCCTCGATATGGTAAGGGCAATTGCAATCAGTATGGTTGTAATTTCGCATAGCATAGAAATATTATTGCCTCTAAGGCAGCTTCCGGTAGTTGGTTATCCTTTTGGAAAACTGATTGCGCTTACTTATCCGTTTGGAGTGATGGGTGTGGAATTATTTTTTGCGCTCAGCGGATTTCTGATTGGTGGTATTTTGATTCGTGAGTTTATTACTAACGATGCCCAACACAAAACTACTATTCTTCATTTCTGGAAAATGAGGTGGCTCCGAACACTTCCTGCTTATTACACAGTTTTATTAATTGTTTATCTACTGAACAAATTTGTCTACCTGAAATCGACAGGTTTATCATTCCTTTTTTTTACACAAAACCTTTGGACGCCACACCCGCCTACCTTTGGAGAGGCCTGGAGCCTGAGTATTGAAGAGTGGTCCTATCTCATTTTGCCTTTTCTTTTTTGGCTTTCGGGAAAAGGAAATAACAGAAGAAGAAGATTACTGATTTCTCTTGTCGTCTATCTTTCCATGTTTGTTCTGCTCAGAATAGCCAATGCGTTCGACCCGATATATCCCAACCTTGATAAAGGAATACGTAAGGTGGTTATGTTTCGTTTAGATGCTGTTGCCTGGGGAATGCTAATGGCTTACCTGCATCATTTTTATACAGAGAGGATACGAAAAAACACAACCAGACTATTTCTTATCGGTCTTATTGGTGTTGTTACCATCAGCGGATTGGACTACGTTGGCACGCACCCGTCCTTTAATTATTATCATAAAATAAGTTCCTATCATTTTCTGATGGATGCATTCCTATATACTTTGTATCCTGTATTTTTTACATTGATATTACCTTATGCCTATTATATCGGTCATCCTAAAAACAGACTATTCACGCAATTCATCACTAAAACAAGTATCCTGTCCTATTCATTATACCTTACACACGGCTATATTATTTTGCATTTAATGAAAAAGTTTTTCTTCGCAGAAAAACCGATGGAGTCTATTGTGTTTTTTATAGTTTATATTTTAATTTCAATCCTTAGTGCAATCACGCTAAACAAGTTTATTGAAATGCCCTTTTTAAAATTGAGAGAAAAAATAAAATAGTCTTCAACAATTGCTTTTGAACAACAAAAAAAACATACTAAAAACCTACTGGGGCTTTGACGAATTCCGCGACTTGCAGGAAGAGATTATTGATACAGTACTTGGCGGGAATGATTGCGTGGCACTGCTTCCAACCGGGGGCGGAAAATCGCTTTGCTATCAGGTTCCGGCTTTATTGCTTCCGGGATTGACCATTGTTGTTTCACCTTTGATTTCCTTAATGCAGGATCAGGTTTTTCATTTGAAACAAAAAGGTGTTGAAGCAGATTTTTTGAGTAGCGGACTGAAGCAAAATGAAGTAGAGGAAATATTAAGCGCAGCAGAAAAAGGAGCAATTAAACTCTTGTATTTATCTCCGGAAAGACTGCAAAGCAAGCAATTCAAAGATGCGCTGCCCTACCTTAATTTGAGTTTGATTGCCGTAGATGAAGCGCATTGCATCTCTCAATGGGGCCACGATTTCCGGCCTGAATATTTACAAATAAACTCCATTCGAAAAGTTTGGAAAAACACTCCAATTATTGCACTTACTGCAAGTGCAACAGAAAAAGTATTGACAGATATCCGTCAACAGCTTCAATTGGAAAATGCACATACGTTCAAAAAAAGCTTTGAAAGAGCAAACATTAATTACCTGGTCCAATATTCAGAAAACAAAAACCAGTTTATTGTACAGCATTTTCTGCGAAACAAACAATGCGGTATAATCTATTGCCGCAGCAGACGAAGAACAGAAGAATTGAGTTTGCTACTGAAGCAAAATAATATTAATGCTGCAGCTTATCATGCAGGTCTGCCAAGAGGAACCAGAGATTTGGTTCAGGCAAGCTGGATGAAAGATGAGGTTCCTGTAATCGTTGCCACGACAGCCTTCGGGATGGGAATTGACAAACCTGGTGTACGCACGGTGATTCATTTTGACGCGCCGGAACATTTGGAAGCTTACTATCAGGAAACCGGAAGGGCCGGGCGTGATGGGGAGCAATCTGAAGCGATTGCCTTATACAATTTTTCAGATATTGAAAAACTGGAGAACAGCACAGAACAATATTTTCCACCTACTGAATACCTGAGAAAAGTATATCAATGTGTTTGTGATTTCCTCCAAATACCAACCGGTACAGAACTGAGGGATTATTTTGATTTTGACCTGAATCGCTTTCTGATAAACTTTAAATTAGAGGCAGTCCCTGCCACCCATGCGCTGCGAATACTGGCCCAGGAAGGTCTTTGGACACTCAGTGAATCTGTTTTCAGACCAGCTACAGTACAGTTTATCGCAGACCGGCAGGTATTGGACGACATTAATGCAAGATATCCGATGGAAGCTTTAGTGAGCACAGGCTTGCTCAGACTGTTCACAGGGATTTTTCATTACCCGGCCATTGTGAATACTTTCCTTCTGGCAAGGCATCTGAATATGAAAAAAGAAGATGTTGAGCGAACTTTAATTCAATTGCACCGAATGAATATTATTGTGTACGAACAAGCAAAAGAAGGTCCCCAGCTATATTTTCATCACTACCGCGTACCTGGCAAGGACCTTATTTTAAATCTGAATCGCATCAATACCCTGAGAGAAAATCATCGCTACCGCTCAGAGAAAATGATTGCGTTTCTGCAGAATAAAAATCAATGCTTCAACAAGCTGCTGCTGGAATATTTTGATGAGGAAAGCCCGGATTCTTGCAACCATTGTAATTATTGCCTTGGCAAAAAAAATCAGAATGTCGATATCAGGAATTTACCAACAACTATTATCCATCTGCTGAAGCTGGAACAAACGCTTTCTCTGAATGAGCTCATATTCCGTTTAGGTACTGAGAGCGCACAAACTACAGCCTTAATCAGGGCAATGATAGACAATCAAATCATTACACTGACAGAGGAAGGAGAATTGACCCTTACAAAGCCCGGTGCATAAAGTAAAAATCCTATCCTTAAATGCCTTATTTTTGCACCCTATTTAGCTACAAAATCTGATGATGCAACTTAATGTAAATGGCTCTGCGCCATTTGAAATCCACAAACAAGGTGAAGAATGGATGATTAACAATACTGCTGCCCCTGCAGACGTGCAATGGATGTCAAATGGTCAGATCAGCGTACTGCTGGACAATAAGAGTTATGTTGCCCAAATAGAAAAGCTGGATAAAGAAAATAAAGAAATCGTCCTCAAGATTGAAGGCCAACGTTATACTTTAAGCATTAAAGAAGATATCGATCTTTTGCTCGACAAAATGGGCATCAACCTCAGTGCTTCACAAAAAGCTGCGCCCTTGAAAGCACCTATGCCCGGCATGATATTAAAAGTGCTGGTTAGCCCCGGACAGGTTGTGAACAAAGGTGATGGGCTATTGATACTGGAAGCGATGAAAATGGAAAACGTTTTAAAAGCAACCGGCACCGCAACCATCAAATCAATCAAAGCCGAAGAGAAGACAGCTGTTGAGAAAGGTGCTATTTTGATAGAAATGGAATAATTAAAACATAAAAAATACCGGATTGAAACTCAGATTATTGATTACAACCATTTTTGTATTGTTAAGTCAGGCAGGGGCTTTTGCACAAGGCTTTTCATACCTCTACATACAAGGAGATAAAAAGACCCCCATTTACACAAAAGTGGAAGGTGTAATGATGCCCAGGCACGGCAAGAACTATGCTTTAATTTCAAGGCTTGCACCAGGCCCTTTGAATGTAGAAATTCTTTTTCAACAAAATGAATATCCTCCTGTACAGTTTAATATTATGATTCCTGAAAACGGGAAACGTGCATTTATTCTGGATAAAAAAGAGGGCGAATTTACGCTATTCGACATCCAGCAGAGTTTCTACCTGAAAGCCAATAATGACATTAACGATGACCATCTGCCCACTGTTATTACAAGCGCTTCAGCTGCATCAAATCCAACATTAGTCAATTCAACAACAACGGATGAGAAACAGGAAGCGACGCCTGTGACAGAAGAAAAACCTATTACCTCAACGGATCCAGCAGAAACAAAACCAGCTGAGGATAGTTCAAAACCAAAATTCATTGATAATATTACGTTTGACAATGATCCGAACAGCACTGCTGTCAGCACTACAGAACAAGCAGTTGAAAATGGCACTACAGAAAATCCAGCAACGACTACCATAACAAACAGTGATTGTACAGGAAATATTACTGCGGTAAATTTTCAGAAAATGATGAATTCTATAAACGCCAAAAAAACGGAAGACGAGCGGCTGGGTATCATTCTTGAATCAACAAAGAAAAATTGTTTTAGCACAAGCCAATCAAAGCTTCTTCTGCAAAAACTGGATTCAGACATTGCAAAATTTGGCGCAAGCAAAAAATTATATCCAAAAGTAACTGACCAGGTAAATTTCGCTGAACTGGAAAACCTCTTTAGTGCAGATGACTGGAAAGAATCATTCCGAACTTTATTACAACCCAAATAATTCAATAAAAAAACCGCTCGATGAGCGGTTTTTTTATTGAATTATAAAATTTAGTCAGCCATACTTTGCACCACCATCTCGGCGATATCCAACACCTGAACATTATCTTCCTGTTCTTTATTTTTTACACCATCCGTCAGCATAGTTGTGCAGAACGGGCAATTGGCAGCAATAACTGTTGCCCCGGTTTCCAGTGCTTCATTTGACCTTTCAAGATTTATACGTGTTGTG
Source organism: Chitinophagaceae bacterium (assembly GCA_041661485.1). Classification (GTDB taxonomy): domain Bacteria; phylum Bacteroidota; class Bacteroidia; order Chitinophagales; family Chitinophagaceae; genus Rurimicrobium. The sequence continues at coordinate 121,859 of JBAZUJ010000006.1, read as the reverse complement.
CCGGGTTCGTCTTCCTTAAACATTTGTGCACCTCCGGCACCGCAACAAAGACCATTTGTTTTGCAACGCTTCATCTCTACCAGTTCAACGTCCAATGCTTCCAGCACTTCTCTTGGTGCCTCATAAATGCCATTTGCACGGCCGAGGTAGCAACTATCGTGGTAGGTGATTTTCTTTCCTTTAAATGCACCACCCTCCTTCATTACAATTTTTCCTTCCCCAATCAATTGATTGATAAAAGTGGTGTGGTGAATGATTTCGTAAGTACCACCCAAAGCAGGATATTCATTCTTGAAAACGTTGAAACAATGCGGACAGGCAGTAACTATTTTCTTAATGCCATACCCATTCAACACCTGAATATTGTTGTAAGCCATCATCTGGAACAAAAATTCATTTCCTGAACGACGCGCAGGATCTCCGGTGCACATTTCCTCTTTGCCAAGGATAGCAAAGCTTACACCTACCTTATCCAGAATAGTAGCGAAGGCCTTGGTTATTTTTTGCGCCCGCTGATCGAAGCTGCCCGCGCATCCTACCCAAAACAATATTTCCGGTTGCGTTCCTTCGGCCATATACTCGGCCATTGATTTTATATGCATTGTAATTTTTTCTTTAAAAATATCTTGAATAATGTTATTTAGTCAGCATCTTTATCATCATCATCACATTGCCCAGATGCAGGGTATCGTGAAGCGCACAGCATTCCAGTACATCATCAATATTGTGCAACATCAGACCAAAAGTATGTGTCGTGTAAGCTTCTGTTTTTCCAAAAGCACCCTGTTGATAATCCTGCTCAATTGCGTCAATACTCTTTAATAACAATGATTTCAGCTCATCAATTTCACTTTGCTCAATCCAGGCTTCCGGTTTGGTACCATTGCGATATTTATCGGCAAAAGGAACTACACGCGAAGCATCTACTCCTGTGCGTACATAACACAACAGTTGAGAACTTACTACCAAATGACCCAAATGCCATGCGATATTGTTGTTGCAACCCACAGGTATCTGATTGAGTTGTTCCAAACTCAGGGAATCCACAGCGGCCACCATTTTTTTTCGCACAACACGTGCATAATTCAAAGACTGCATCTACCAATTAATTAAACAATAAGCATTACTCATTCAACATTATATCTAAGCCATTTCTTCCGCCCATTTATCTCTTTCATCGGGGCTGAATTTCCATGGAGCCATATTATTTTCAATATTGCTGAACATACCATTCCACTCCTGCGGACTGTTGCTCTCTTCCATCACTAAATATCGACGGGCTTCAACAATAATATCCAGTGGGCTGATGCTCACGGGACAAGCTTCAACACAGGCATTGCAGGTAGTACAGGCACGCAACTCTTCACTGGTAATATAATCATGTACCAAAGATTTTCCGTCATCAACAAAGGTCTTGTTGAGGTCAATATTTTTACCCACTTCTTCGAGGCGGTCGCGGGTATCCATCATTATTTTTCGTGGCGATAATTTCTTTCCGGTGATATTGGCCGGACAAACTGCAGTACAGCGACCACACTCAGTGCAGGAATAAGCATCCATAAGATTCTTCCAGCTCAGGTCCATCACATCCTTTGCTCCGAAACGTTGTGGTATGGTCGGATCAGCATCCGTGGCTGCAGGCGTCAGTTCCGGTTGCATCATGTACAATACTTCATTCTGCACCGATTGCATATTGTTCATTTCGCCTTGTGGCTCAAGCGACGCGTAATAAGCATTTGGGAAGGCTAAAACAATATGTAAATGCTTGGAGTAAGGAAGATAATTAAGGAAAGCTAACACGCCAATAATATGCAGCCACCATGCAGCGCGTTCCAGGCCAATCAAAGCACCTTCACTCATACCACTGAAGGCAGGAGCAATTAATCCGGAAACAAGGTAAGAACCTGTGTTGGTGTAATGCTCTGACCCAATAGCCTGCAGTTGCAGATCTGTTGCGTTTAAGATGAGCAACAAACTCATCAATACTACTTCAGTTATCAAAATAAGGTTGGCGTCACTTTTTGGGAAACCTTTTAATTCTGACTGGTTCAGGCGCTTTAATTTCAATACATTTCTGCGGATTAAAAACACCACGCACGCAATCAAAACTGTTGCGGCAAGAAACTCAAAGCAACCAATCAGAACAGGATAAAGCCCACCTAAAAACGGAGCGAACAAACGGTGAGTACCGAGAATTCCATCCAATATAATTTCGAGCATTTCAATGTTGATAATAACAAATCCGGCATACACGAAAAAGTGAAGCACTGCCGCTATCGGGCGTTTAAACATTTTCTTCTGACCAAGCGCCAGCAACAAAACATTGCTCCATCGTGAAGCTGTGTCGCCGGTAAAAACTTTAGGCCGGCCCAGAAAAATATTCCTTCTGATGGACCTTACTTTCTTATAAAACAAAAAGGACGCTGCGCCCAGGAGTAGCAAGAAAAAAATCTGTTGCAGGATGTGCATTTATTCCGGTTTTAGCTTGTAGAAAAATGCCTGGCTTGCAGGCGTATCAACTCTAATTGCCACGAAAGTAATTCCTTTTTTTTTCAGAAAAAACTGGCAGACATATTTTGCTCAAAATCCATCAAAAAGTATCAGGATTCCATTTGAAAATTCAGTTCAGCCCTGACAAAATCCGGAAGAAAACTATTTATAATGAAAGGTCATACCAGCACCAAAAGCAATCGAAAGACGACTCTAATTTTTACCAATCAAATAATTACACAATTACATTATAACTTTTTAAAAAAATAAATTACATTTAAAGGATTAACACCTTAAAACATTTAAACAAAATCAAATTCCTGATATCAGATGAGATCAATCATTGAATGGTTCAAATATAAAGGCTGGTTTATTTTCGATTTACCCTACTTTATTAAAGAAAAACAATACACGATTGGATTAGAACTGGGAGCAAAAGGAGGACGAAGCATGTATTATATGCTCAAAGAAAATAAAAACCTGAACCTTACCGGTATTGATCTTTGGGAAAACCTGGAAGGAAGCGCCTACAAAAACAATCAGAAAAATGAATTCAGATGTAAGCGAAAACTTAGGCGCTTCAGCGACAGAACAACTTTGATTAAAGGTGATGCAAAGAATATTGTAAACGAATTTCCTGATTCTTCTTTCGACTTTATTTATTATGATTTGCAGTGCAGAAACATGCTGGATTTCCACCACCAAATGATATCGCTTTATCTTCCTAAAATAAAAAACGGTGGCATTTTGATCGGGCGCGATTTCAGACAATTCCGGGAAACTTTTTACAATCTTGGTTTTGAAGAAGAGGATTTTCTAAACTGTAAGATGGGAGAACGGATATCGCCAAGGCTTGAATATCTGGTGATCAAAAAGTAATCGCGTTAATATTAAAGTTCAAAAGGATTTTGCACAAAAAAAAAGCGCCACAACAAAAGTTGTGGCGCTTTCTGCATTTATTTAAAGAATACTATTCTTCTTCGTCGAACTCAAGGATGTCTTTGTTCGCCATCAGCAATTCATATTCATCTTTAGACCCTACAATGATTCCGTCAAAGTCACGGTTACCCGTACCGGCGGGTATCAGGTTACCGGTAATAACGTTCTCTTTCAAGCCCATCAAAGTATCTGATTTACCGTTGATTGCTGCAGTAGACAATACTTTGGTTGTTTCCTGGAACGATGCTGCTGAAATCCAGCTGCGTGTACCCAGAGAAGCTTTTGTGATACCCAACAACAACGGCATTGAAGTTGCAGGTTCTGCATCACGGTATTCAACCAGTTTTTTGTCTGCGCGGCGCAGTGCTGAATTCTCTTCGCGAATCTCACGCAATGTAGCAATCTGACCCGGGTGAAGTGCTTCAGAACCACCATTTTCAGTAACCACTTTCTTATCAAAAATCCAGTCGTTTTCTGCCATAAAGTCGAATTTATCTTCAGTATCGTTTTCAAGGAATTTAGTATCTCCCGGATCAACGATGGTTACTTTACGCATCATCTGACGAACAATAACCTCAACGTGTTTGTCGTTGATTTTCACCCCTTGCAAACGATAAACTTCCTGAATCTCATTTACCAGATATTCCTGAACTGCGAAAGGACCTTTAATCGCAAGGATATCGCTTGGTGTTGTAGCACCATCTGATAATGAGTTACCTGCTTTGATAAAGTCACCATCCTGTACAGTGATCTGACGAGTCAATGGAACAAGGTATTTTTTAACCATACCTTCTTTTGATTCAACAGTCATCTCACGGTTACCACGTTTGATGTTACCAAATGCAACCACACCATCAATCTCAGCTACTACCGCAGGATTACTTGGGTTACGTGCTTCGAACAATTCCGTAACACGCGGAAGACCTCCGGTGATATCCCTTGAACGTCCCATCACACGTGGAATTTTCGCTACAACCTGGCCATTGTGTACTTTTTCACCTTCGCTGACGATGATGTGCGTACCTACCGGTAAGTTATATGATTTATCTTCTTTGCCATCGATAAGAATCGCAGGAATTTTTGTTTTGTCTTTTGTCTCGATAACCACTTTTTCGCGGTGACCGGTTTGCTCATCAGCTTCTTCGCGGAAGGTAACACCTTCAACGATTCCTTCGAAACGAACAGAACCGGTAACCTCTGAAATGATAACCGCGTTAAACGGATCCCATGCACAGATTGGTTGGCCTTTCGTGATTTTCTGACCGTTTTTGATTTTCAGGATAGAACCGTAAGGGATGTTATGCGTAGTCAGCAAACGATCGTTTGCCACATCTACTACGCGCAACTCACCGGTACGTCCGATAACCATAACGGTATCTTCACCTTCTTCATTTTTGTAAGAAGTAGTACGCAAACCATCGAATTGAGCGGTACCGTCGAAACGGGAAAGCAATTGAGAATCGGTGGCAGAGCTACTCGCAACACCCCCAACGTGGAAGGTACGGAGTGTAAGCTGTGTACCCGGCTCACCAATTGACTGCGCTGCAATGATACCAACAGAATCACCTTTCTGAGCCATATAGCCCGTTGCAAGGTTTTTACCATAGCATTTTGCACACACACCTTTCTTAGCCTCACAAGTCAATACCGAGCGGATTTCTACAGTATCGATTGCTGTATCTTCGATTGCTTTCGCAATATCTTCCGTGATTTCATTACCTGCTTCAGCAATCAATTCGTTTGTCAACGGATCGATTACATCGTGTAGTGAAGTACGGCCAAGGATACGGTCGTATAATGATTCAATAATTTCTTCATTGTCTTTCAGAGCAGAAGTTGCAATACCACGAAGTGTACCACAGTCAGGCTCGTTGATAACAACATCCTGCGCCACATCCACCAGACGACGGGTAAGGTAACCCGCATCCGCTGTTTTAAGGGCGGTATCCGCAAGACCTTTACGGGCTCCATGGGTAGAGATAAAGTACTCCAATACAGACAAACCAACTTTAAAGTTTGAAAGGATCGGGTTTTCAATAATCTCAGAACCTGATGAACCTGAACGACGGGGTTTAGCCATCAATCCACGAAGACCTGCAAGCTGTTTTACCTGTTGTTTACTACCACGGGCTCCGGAATCAAGCATCATATAAACTGAGTTGAAACCTTGCTTGTCGCTCGCCATTTCCTTGATCAAAGTCTCAGTTACGCGTGTATCCACACGGCTCCAGATATCAATGATTTGGTTATAACGCTCATTGTTGGTAATAAGACCCATATTGTAGTTTTCCCAAACTTCAGAGACATCACCGTGTGCAGCATCAACCAATTCTTCTTTGATCAATGGTACAGTAAGATCTTTGATATTGAACGACAATCCACCACGGAAGGCCGTACGGAATCCAAGGGTTTTAATATCGTCTAGGAAAGCAACTGTTTGTGGAATGTTTGTATTTTTCAGGATATCACCGATGATTTCTCTCAATGATTTCTTGGTCAGCAATGCATTTACGAAACCATTTGTTTTTGGAACAAACTGGTTGAAAATTACACGACCAACTGTTGTGTCGATTAGTTCAGTTTTAAGGCTGCCATCTTTCTGACGAACACTTGCTTTTACTTTAATCCAGGCATGCAAATCCGCACGACCTTCGTTATTTGCAATCACAACTTCTTCTGCAGAATAGAATGCTTTACCTTCTCCTTTAACGATTTCGGTATCGGTTGTTTTTTTACCTTTTGTAAGGTAATAAAGTCCAAGTACCATGTCCTGAGAAGGAAGGGTGATTGGCGTACCATTCTGTGGGTTAAGGATATTGTGTGAAGCCAGCATCAGCAATTCAGCTTCAAGGATTGCAGCGTGGCTCAATGGAACGTGAACGGCCATCTGGTCACCATCGAAATCCGCATTGAACGCCGAACAAACCAAGGGATGGAGCTGGATCGCTTTACCTTCAATCAGTTTTGGCTGGAATGCCTGGATAGACAATCTATGCAGCGTTGGGGCACGGTTCAGCAAGATCGGATGTCCTTTCAAAACATTTTCAAGGATATCCCAAACTACTGCTTCTTTGCGCTCAACTAATTTTTTTGCACTTTTTACGGTTTTAACGATACCGCGCTCGATCAGTTTGCGGATGATAAATGGCTTGAACAATTCCGCTGCCATATCTTTTGGGATACCGCACTCGTGTAGTTTCATTTCTGGTCCTACAACGATTACCGAACGTCCGGAATAATCCACACGTTTACCCAAAAGGTTTTGACGGAAACGACCTTGTTTACCTTTCAATACATCAGAAAGCGATTTCAAAGCACGTCCACCTTCCGCTTTTACAGCATTTGATTTACGGCTGTTATCGAATAATGAATCGACAGCTTCCTGCAACATACGTTTTTCATTACGCAGGATAACTTCCGGTGCTTTAATCTCCAACAAACGTTTCAGACGGTTGTTACGGATAATCACACGGCGATATAAATCATTCAGGTCAGAAGAAGCAAAACGGCCGCCATCCAATGGAACCAACGGACGCAACTCAGGTGGTATGATAGGCAAATATTGCATTACCATCCACTCCAGTTTATTTTCAACTCTTGTATTGGCTTCACGGAACGCTTCTACCACACTCAGGCGTTTCAATGCCTCTTGCTTACGTTGCTGAGAAGTTTCGTTCGCAGCTGCGTTACGCAATTCATAACTCAGTTTATCAAGGTCGATGCGGGACAACAAATCGTGTACCGCTTCAGCACCCATCTTAGCGATGAATTTATTAGGATCTTCATCCGGAAGGTAATGATTGTCTTTCGAAATCAATTCCTGTATTTCCAGATATTCATCTTCGCTCAACAATTGCTGATGAACGTTTTCAGAATCTTTCAGGTTCAATTTTTGACGGATAAGGTCTTCTGCCTCACCCGCTTGTACTACTACATAACGCTCGTAGTAAACAATGCTTTCCATTTTTTTGGAACTTGCGCCCAGCAAATAACCAATTTTGTTTGGCAAGCTTTTGAAGTACCAGATATGAACAACAGGCACCACCAGTTTAAGGTGACCCATGCGCTCACGACGTACTTTCTTTTCTGTAACTTCAACACCACAACGGTCGCACACGATACCCTTGTAACGGATACGTTTGTATTTACCGCAATAGCATTCATAGTCTTTTACAGGGCCAAAGATTTTTTCGCAAAACAAACCATCGCGCTCAGGTTTGTAAGTACGGTAGTTAATCGTTTCGGGTTTCAATACTTCGCCGTAAGAACGGTCAAGTATCGCATCTGGAGATGCAAGGCTGATGGTAATTTTACCAAACCCAGCCTTCGGACGATTTTCTTTTTTAAGAGCCATATTATTAAGAGTGTATTTTTAAAATAATTAGGGTTAATGTCCCGGAATTTCCTTTTCTACCGTCTTCTATTTCTTTAAAATAAAATTCTGATAGCTGAGGTTGTATCCCAATTTATCCTGTACAAAATTTTTCAATCGTTGTTTAAACGTCAGTTTGTTGAATGACAAGTCATAATCAAACTTCCAGTTTTTTCTTTCAATCCGCTCTTTCATCACTTTGGGGTGTGTCCCGGTGAACGTTTGCAAAGCATCAATATTCGTCACATAATCAAATTGCTCTGCTTTTCTCACGTTTTTTTCCACCCATTCGTCGTCGTGCCATAGCTTATTAAATGACTCCTGCTTATTTTGCATTGCTTTCGGCTCTTTCACCCATCCGTAATGATAGATATAAGCATCAACAGCGGCAACAGTCAGTTTTTCATCTTTATTCTTCCTGAACCCCTGAGCATCTCTGTAAGAAAATATTCCGGGGCTTTTCCGGACAATTCTTATTTCATTGTCATAAAAGCCAATGGCTGTGCCGACATAATCGTAAGAACCATAAAAATGAAGGTATTTAAAGAGCAAACCATCTACTGATTGATCGTCCTTCCAACGATTCATTGCTTCTTTAATGGCAGGATGATATTTTTCGTGAACGACTTCGTCACCCTGTATGTAAAAGCACCAATCCGTATCTTCATCTATTGCTGCATAAGCTTTGTCTGTTTCCAGTGCCAAAACCCGGCCGCCTTCACGCAAACTGTCATCCCAAACCGTTTCAATTATTCTGATTTTCTCAGGAGCTATATTTTTAATCAGTGCCAGCGTTTCATCTTCAGAATTCCCGACCGCAACTACAAATTCGTCGCAAAGAGGCAATATTGATTGAATCGCTTCAACTATCGGATAGTCAAATTTTATAGCATTTCTTATAAACGTAAATCCTGTGACCTTCATTTCATTGTATAACAGAATAAGGATATGGTGCTATTGGAACACCATATCCTCGTCTAATTCGTCTATTCAAATTTCAATTCCAAACCTAATCCGCGCAATTCATTCACCAATACGTTGAATGATTCCGGAATACCTGGTTTAGGTACGTTATCACCTTTTACAATTGCTTCGTATGTTTTTGCACGACCAGAAATATCATCCGATTTAAGCGTAAGCAATTCCTGAAGAATGTTGGCAGCACCATAAGCCTCGAGTGCCCAAACCTCCATCTCTCCAAAACGCTGACCACCGAACTGGGCTTTACCACCCAATGGTTGTTGTGTAATAAGCGAGTATGGTCCGATCGAACGGGCATGCATTTTATCATCCACCATATGGTGCAGTTTGATGATGTAAATGATACCAACGGTTGCTTTTTGGTGGAAACGCTCTCCTGTTTCTCCATCATACAGGTAAGTATGACCAAATTCAGGAATACCGGATTCTTCTACCAGATCTTCAATTTCTTTCACTGAAGCTCCGTCAAAGATTGGTGTTGCAAAACGCAAGCCCAATTTTTCTCCGGTCCAGCCAAGGATTGTTTCATAAATCTGACCAAGGTTCATCCTTGATGGTACCCCAAGCGGGTTCAACACGATATCAACCGGTGTTCCATCTTCAAGGAAAGGCATATCCTCTGCACGAACAATACGCGCAACAATACCTTTGTTACCATGGCGACCCGCCATTTTATCACCAACTTTCAACTTACGTTTAGAAGCCAGGTAAACTTTAGCAAGTTTCAATACGCCTGCAGGTAATTCATCACCGATAGACAAGTTGAATTTCTCGCGTTTATAACGACCTAATTCTTCGTTGTATTTGATGTTGTAGTTATGCAGCAATTGGTTGATTGAATCATCGATTTCTTTATCGCCTGTCCAACCTAATGGATTAACGTTTGCGTAATCGATAGTAGCCAACATTTTTGGATTGAATTTACCGCCTTTGCTCAGCAATACTTCGCCGAAATTGTTGGTAATACCCATTGAAGATTTGTCTTTCAGCAAAGTCATCAATTTATCCATCAACAGGTTTTTCAAATCTGACAAGTACGTTTCGTGTACTTTTTCGATTTTCTCCAGTTGAGTTTTATCTTTTGCTTTATCTTTTTTGTCTTTCTTGGCGCGTTGGAACAATTGTTTGTGAATAACCGTTCCTTCGATACCTGATGGTGCTTTCAAAGAAGCATCTTTTGCATCACCGGCTTTGTCACCAAAGATAGCGCGCAACAGTTTTTCTTCCGGAGTTGGGTCAGTTTCACCTTTTGGCGTGATTTTACCAATCAGGATATCACCTTCACCAACATAAGCTCCGATGCGGATAATGCCATTCTCATCAAGATCTTTCGTTGCTTCTTCAGAGATATTGGGTATGTCCGGCGTCAATTCCTCTTCACCCAGTTTTGTATCACGCACTTCAAGTTCGTATTCATCAATGTGGATAGAAGTGAACAAATCGTCACGTACCACTTTCTCATTGATTACAATCGCATCCTCAAAGTTGTATCCTTTCCAAGGCATGAATGCTACTTTCAGGTTACGTCCCAAAGCAAGTTCTCCACCTTGAGTAGCATATCCTTCGGTAAGGAAATCACCTGTTTTTACTTTAGTTCCTTTGCGAACTGCTGGTTTCAGGGTGATACTTGTACTTTGGTTGGTTTTCTTGTATTTCGTAAGCGTGTATTTCTTAAGGTCGTCTTCAAAAGATACCAAACGGTCTTTCTCGCTTCTTTCGTAGCGAACATGGATTTCGTTTGCATCTACATATTCTACTACCCCATTTCCTTCTGCGTGTATCTGGATACGTGCGTCACGGGCAGCTTTTCCTTCCAGTCCTGTACCAACAATCGGCACCTGAGGACGGATCAACGGAACAGCCTGACGTTGCATGTTCGAACCCATCAGGGCACGGTTGGCATCATCATGCTCGAGGAACGGAATCAATGAAGCGGACAAACCAACAATCTGGTTGGGCGCCACATCCATAAATTCAACTTCGTTCGGGTCAAGTATCGGGAAATCACCAGTCTGGCGGGAGATAATTTTTTCGTCAACGAAATGTCCTTTTTCATCCAAAGGCATATTCGCCTGAGCGATCTTCATCAGATCTTCCTCTTCTGCACTCAGGAACTGGTAGCTCTTCATATCAACTTTACCGTCTTTTACTTTACGGTAAGGTGTTTCGATGAAGCCCATGTCATTGATTTTGGCATGTACGCAAAGCGTAGAAATCAAACCAATGTTTGGTCCTTCCGGTGTTTCAATAGTACAAAGACGACCATAGTGAGAATAGTGAACGTCACGAACCTCAAAGCCCGCGCGCTCTCTGCTCAAACCACCCGGACCAAGAGCTGAAATACGACGTTTGTGCGTAATTTCTGACAATGGGTTGGTTTGGTCAAGGAATTGTGATAACTGAGACGTACCAAAGAATGAATTAATAACAGAAGAAAGTGTACGTGCATTGATCAGATCAATTGGCGTAAACACCTCATTATCACGAACATTCATACGCTCGCGGATAGTACGTGCCATACGGGCAAGACCAACTCCGAACTGTGCAAACAATTGCTCACCAACTGTACGCACACGACGATTGCTCAAGTGATCAATATCATCAACCTCTGCTTTACCATTGGTCAAGCGTACAAGATATTTGATGATGGTAATGATATCTTCTTTAGAAAGAACTTTTTTGTTTCCGCTGATGTCTAGACCCAGGCGACGGTTGATTTTGTAACGACCAACTTCACCTAAATCATAACGTTTGTCAGAGAAGAACAATTTTTCAATGATACCACGTGCAGTCTCATCATCCGGAGCATCGCTACCACGCAACTGGCGGTAGATATGTTGTACGGCTTCCAATTCTGAATTCGAAGTATCTTTATTTAAAGTGTTGTAAATGATTGAGTAATCACCACTTACTTCTTCTTTTTGAACAAAAACTGTAGCGATTTTCATTTCGATAATCATATCGATAGACGCTTCGCTCAAAATGTTGTCGCGCTCAAGGATAACCTCGTTACGCTCGATAGAAACTACTTCACCGGTGTCCTCATCCACGAAATCTTCAGTCCAGCTGCGCAAAACGCGGGCTGCCAAACGACGGCCAAGATTAGCTTCAAGCGATTTACGATCTGCTTTCACTTCATCTGCCATACCAAACAATTGCAGGATGTCTTTATCGGTTTCGTAACCAATAGAACGCAACAAAGTGGTAACAGGGAATTTTTTCTTACGATCGATATAAGCGTACATCACATTATTGATGTCCGTAGCAAACTCCATCCACGCTCCTTTGAAAGGAATAACACGGGCAGAGTAGATTTTTGTACCATTAGGGTGAGTGCTCTGGCCAAAGAACACACCTGGCGAACGATGCAATTGAGAAACAACTACACGCTCAGCACCATTAATCACGAAAGTACCACGAGGGGTCATGTAAGGGATATTTCCCAAAAACACATCCTGAACGATTGTTTCGAAATCAACGTGCTCTTCATCATTACAACTTAATTTCAATTTCGCTTTCAGCGGAACAGAATAAGTAAGACCGCGCTCCATACACTCTTCAATAGTGTAACGTGGCGGGTCAATGAAGTAATCCAGGAACTCAAGAACGAAGATGTTTCGGGTGTCGGTAATCGGGAAATTCTCCTTAAACACACGGAACAATCCCTCGTTGTCTCGCTTATCGGGCGTTGTTTCGAGCTGGAAGAAGTCCTGGAATGATTGAAGTTGAATACCGAGTAGGTCCGGGGTATCAGCCACATCGTGGATTTTACCGAAATTGACACGACCTGTAGCCGTTCTTTTTTTTGTAGTAGCCATAGTATATAAAAACTCCTTTTTACGATGTATATAAATGCAGCAAATGCCCAACCGGTAGGCATCTTCCTACCAGACAGGACAGTCTGACATTAGCAATAATTTCCTCTAAAAATAATGTGCACGCGCGTTGTAATTCCCGCAAAGGGATTGCAAATGTATAGAATAGCTATTAAATCAGCAAATTTTTATTGGATAAAGAACACAGGATGACAAGTGTTAAACCTTTCAAAAAATCACTTAAATGCTATTTCGATTTCAATAAAATATTAATATCTCCAACCAATCGACCCATTTCGTTCGGCAAAAGGCCATCATAAACACCTCGAAGCCTGCCATTTTGGTCTACCAATACGAAATGATTATCATGTATAAAATCTTTATCAATTGTAGTACCGGTGTTGGTATCCTCTGCATTAATCAGATAACTGTAACGCGCCTGATCGTATAGAGCTTTTTTATCGCCCGTCAAAAACATCCATTGCTTCGGGTCCGCTTCAAATTGTAATCCATAAACTTTTAGTGCCGCAGATGAATCTTCTTCCGGATCAACGGTATGTGAAAGAAAAAGCACATCCGGGTTTCCTTTAAACTGCTGATAAACCTTATTTAAATTTTCGTTCATCTTTGGGCAAATTCCCTGACAGGTTGCAAAAAAGTATTCGGCTACATAAACTTTGCCTTCTGTATTCTTATTCGTCACCACTTGCCCTTCCTGATTGATAAAGGAAAACGGGCGAACCTTATGTTCACCTTCTCCATAATAAGGAAGCGGGCGCTGCTTTACCTTAGTCACACTATAGAAATACGTCATAAAAGCCGCACTCAGCACTATAAAAAAACCAACTAATACTATAACTGTTTTCTTGTTCTTCATAACGGACGCGAAGGTAGGTGATTCCTTTATTTACCGTAAATTTGCCGAAATAAAAATTCATTAAAAATGTATCCTTCTGATATTGTATTGCCGATGAAAGCCGAATTGACCAACAATGGCTTCGAAGATCTAGCTACTCCTGATGCTGTAAATGTTGCACTGAAACAAAGCGGCACTACCCTTCTTGTATTGAATTCAGTATGCGGTTGTTCAGCAGGGACAGCCCGTCCGGGTGTATTGCGCGCTGTACAAAATGCGACTAAAAAACCGAATCATCTTGCTACAACTTTTGCAGGATATGATATGGACGCTGTAAAACAGGCTCGTACTTATTTATTACCTTATCCTCCATCCAGCCCTGCAATTGCCTTGCTGAAAGATGGCCAACTGGTACACATGATAGAACGCCACATGATTGAAGGCCGTTCTGCTGATATGATTGCAGCCAACCTGCAGGCAGCATTTGAGCAACATTGCTAAATAAAAATGTATTTAAAACAAAAGCCTCCGGAAAGAATTCCGGAGGCACACCTGTATGAATCAGGTAATTATAAAAGGAAATTCTTAGCGTGTCATGTTGAATTGTTGCCCGCCTGATTGTTTAGCTTTTATTGCCATTACGTATTTATAAACTGCATCTTTTTGCGAAGCACTGATTTTGGCCCGCTGAGCCATATCATCAATTATTTCTTTCCATGAAGCAGTTGAGCGTTTATAAATATTTTTTGCGCCATGACAATTGATGCAAGCGCCCTGCGCATAAATAACGTGACCTTCTTTTAGCTGTGCTAATGTGGCATCTTTAAACTGAACCTGAATGGCCGTGAGCTCTTCCTGACCCGGTTCGTAGATTCCATTATCAGGTTTTTCTGAAACAACCGGTGCAGCAGGAGCAACCGAAGAATCAGAAGTCTTTGCCGTTTTTTTAGAAGAACTGCAGGAATAAATTAATGCAGTTGATAAGGCAAGAAATAATATTTTCCTTGAATTCATAAGGTTCAATTTTAAAATTAAGAAAGCATAGATAATCAATTCCGTTTAAATCAGCAACCTTCTTTTTGGGGTTTATAATCAACGCAGGGAGAAGATAAAATAACGGGTGCTGATAATTGTAAAAGGCTGGCTCCGGGATGTTGCTTTACTCTTTCTTTAAAAGGATAAACTTCTACTCTTAATTCTTTTTTTGAAATTGCAGGTAAATATTTTGAAGAAATCTGCGCAGTCTGCAATTTGTAATCGATGTACAGTTTATCGCCTTTTCTTTCCAGTGTAAAACCTTTTGATTCGTCTATCAAATGGTCGTTACTCAACATTCTCAAGAGTTTCATCTCTTCCTGATTTTCTTCAGGAACCAGTTTTTTCCTGGCAGGGGTTTCGGTCACAATAGATTTGCTTTTTTTATTGTTGGCCCACGACGGTGTGAGCCATACAACAGAAAATGTAATAACGGTGATAATCAGGATGGCAGCGACCATCCGGCTGTAGCTGAAGGGATTTTTTTTCATTTCTAAAATGCGTTTAATGCGGTGAAATAAAGGATACGATTGTCCGGAAGCAGCAACAAGCAAACCTGAAGCATTTCCCGGGTAGGCAGCCAGGGCCGCAAGGGCAGTGGCATAATTCAACGGCTCTCTGGTGTGGACCAACACCAGGTCGTCGCAGCAATGTTCCCTTTCGCGGCGGATAATGGCCGATATCAGCCACACAAAGGGATTAAAAAAGAGGATGGTTTCCACAATAGTTTGCAGAATATTAATCAGGTAATCATTACGTTTGATATGCGCAAGTTCATGTAACAAAATGGTTTCGAGCTGCGCCGGACTAAGTTGAGCTACGGATGCTGCCGGCAAAAGAATAAGTGGTTTAACAAAACCAATAACCATTGGCACCCGGGCTTTCAGAGAAATCAGCAATTCGATTTTTCTCTCAAAATTTAATTTCTCTTTCAGGGAATAAACCAAATTGACAAGATCAATATCCGGAGAAATAGTGGATGTTTGTCTTAATGAAACCAATTGATAAAATCCGGAACAAAGGCGAAGCAGCATAAGCAACAAGCCCCCAAAATAAAAGATGGTCAGCCATGGTAAAAACCGGTTAAAAGCTATCAGGAATGATGCAAAGGAAAAACTATCCTGGTGCATTTTATCCAACTGCCATTGTTGTAGCACAACAGTTCCGGATGGAACGAACTCAAGTTTATTGATTACCGAAAGATGATGAAATTGCTGCCACCAGGTAATACCAAACCAAGCCAATAAAATAACAATGGCCGATAATGATAAACTATACTTCACAGCAGAAGAGCAGCCCGGAAGCATCTTTAGCATAATCCATAGTGCCCCGAAAACCAGGAAACCTTGGCCAAGTGAATAAATAAGAGACCAGGACAGTGATTGAATAATAATATCCATTTGAAATTAATTTTATGGTGAAAAAATTTAGAATAAAAGAGCCTATTTCTTTATTTTCTTATCCAGGTATTCTCTGATCATTTCAAGTTCTGATTTACTCGCTTTATGATTTCCCAGTGCCTGCATGACCATTTGGATCGGCGAACCATTAAACATCGTTTCTATCATCTTCTTCATCATCTGACCCTGTGTTTGCTCTTTATCAACCAACGCTGTATAAATGTGCGTTTTACCGGAAACATCTCTGTTCACCAGATTCTTTTCGAGCATTATCTGCATGAGCTTTAGTGTTGTTGTATATCCGGCATCTTTCGTCAATAAGAGCTTTTCGTGTACATCCCTCACCGACAATGGCCCGGATGTCCAGAGAATATTAAGGATTTCCAGTTCAGATTCGGTTGGCTTTAAATTTTGTTTCATCAGATAACTACGAATGATTTCGTACCAAATGTACGATAAGTTTCGTAGCGACAAAATAAATTTTCGGTTTCAACTTTTTTTTAACGAAAAAGCAAAGCTTACCTTTAAGCCTAAATAAAAGAAAAGATGCCCGAATTGAACGAATCAACATGCGCTTTGTGCGAACGAGAACTCGCAGAACCCATCAGCCGCCACCGTCTGATACCTCCCAGCAAAGGCGGAAAAGACGGACCAACAGTAGCTATGCACAGAGTATGCCAAAACAAGGTTCATGCTGTATTTACAGAAACTGAATTGAAAAACTACTATTTTACTGTAGAGCGAATACAGGAAAATGAAGAAATACAGAAATTCATAAAATGGGTAAAAAAGAAGGAGCTTTCATTTGATGATGTGTCGATAAAAAAGAAATAATGCTGAAAGCAGCATTTGAAATAACAGAAGAATATGCAAATAAAAGAAGAGTAAAAATGCAACTAACGGAAGAACAAATAAACATCATCAACTCACGCGGTGATATAAAAATCAATGCCGTAGCGGGCTCCGGCAAAACCACCACCATCATTGAATATGCAAAAAGCCGCCCGGCTGAAAGCAGAATTCTGTACCTGGCTTTCAATAAATCAGTGAAGCTTGAAGCTGCTAAAAAGTTTTCAGTAAAGGGACTGAAGAACGTTACAGTAGAGACAGCCCATTCACTGGCTTTTGGACATATTGTATTCAGGAGCAACTACAAAATAAAAGCTCTGGGCTACTCAGGTAGCGAGCTGGTCAACCTGCTGGAATTGCAGGGGAACGGCGAAAAACATACAGAATTTGTAATCGCAAACCACATCAGCAAATTGGTTTCCATGTTTTGCAACAGCGATCGGCAGAAGGTTCAGGAACTGAATTACCAGGAATCCATTACAGACGAAAACGCTAAGAAATTTGTCCATTCGTTTTATCCTTACATCGTTAAAAAAGCAAGGATTTTCCTTGACAAAATGAACAGGGCTGAAATAGAAATTACGCACGATTTCTATTTGAAAAAATTTCAGCTTTTGCAACCAATCTTGCATTACGATTATATTCTGTTTGATGAAGGTCAGGATGCTTCGGCAGCAATGCTGGATATTTTCATGAAACAAAAAGCTACTAAGGTAATCGTAGGAGATACCCACCAACAAATATACGGCTGGCGATATGCAGTCAATTCGCTGGAGAAAACCAGGTTCAAAACCTATCAGCTCTCGACAAGTTTTCGCTTTTCGCAAAACATAGCCAGGCTTGCCATCGAAATATTAAAATGGAAAGAACACATCAGTAAAACTGAAGTAATTCCTATAAGTGGTAAAGGTGCAAACAAACCAATAAAAACTAAAGCAATATTAGCAAGAACCAATCTGGGTCTGCTGCTGAAAGCCATTGAGTATATAACGAACCACAAAAATGTAAAGCAGATCTATTTCGAAGGAAACATAAATTCTTACACCTATGCCGATGAAGGCGCCTCGCTGTACGATGTCCTGAACCTATATAACGGAAAGCACTACCTGATAAAAGACAGAATGATCAAGTCCATGGAAAGCATGGATGACCTTGAGGATTATATCGAAAAAACAGAAGATGTACAACTGGGAATGATGCTGGAAATCGTGAAAGAATACGGGAATAAAATTCCGGGAATAATAAAATCACTAAAGGAAAAACATGTAGAAAACGAAGACAAAGACAAAGCGGAAATTATTTTTTCAACCGTTCACCGCTGCAAGGGAATGGAATATGACCAGGTGGAACTGGTCAATGATTTTATGACGGAAGAAAGGCTGATAAAATTAAAGGAAGATAAAAATTCAAAAGGTGTAAACCTCAGTAAACTGAATGAAGAAATCAACTTGCTCTATGTTGCCGTAACAAGAACAAAAAATGTGTTGCGCATTCCGGATACGATATTGCCCAAAGACATGAAACCTGATGAAAATATTCAGACCATAAAAATTGAAAGTAAGGAAGAAAAACTGAAAGCAAAAACCAATTCATCAACATCGAAAAAAGAAAATAGTTACCAGGTTGAGGATGCAAGATTAAAAAATAAAGATGCCTATAAACCCTGGACAGATGAGCTGGACCTTGAACTGACAGAAATGTACTGCAAGGGAATAGATGGAAAAGAAATTGCCAAACATTTCAATCGCACTAATGGTGCCATATCATCGCGAATAAAAAAACTGGGACTGGATGAGCGGTATGGTTAAAATTTCAACAGCAATAATTTGGAAACGACAAAAACCCTCTACAATTAAGTAAAGGGTTTTTATTTTATCTTCCCTGCTTCCATCATCAGCCATTATTGGCTTCCTATGCTCTTGCTCTGAATCAGGCACCATTAATCTTTTTCTAAACGATTTCCTTCTCCCCGTGCATTTATTCGCATAAGCATGCAATATTTACAAGTAATTGTCGTTTAGGCAGTTAATTCAAAAAATTATTCCTTCAGCTAAAACAAACAACAAAATGAACCCCAAAAAAATCACTATGCTCCTTATTGCTGGTCTTACCTTAGGAAGCATCCACACCAATGCACAAATCGAAAAGGGAACCACGTTTCTGGGCGGCAGCTCTGCTTTCAATATGATGCCCGATGAATATTCTGATCCGACAAGTAAAACCAAAAGCAACTCCACCAATTTCTGGATTAACCCCAGAGCAGGATACTATCTCTCCAAATCATTTGCCCTGGGGTTGTCGCTTGGTTATCATTATTCACGCGATTACCAGATGAATACTATCCTGACGCCCGTTTTGCAATCCAGCGAGCGGGAAAGGACTCAAAACAGCCTGGGCTTCAGTATTCTGGCAAGGTATAATAAGTCCATCAGCAAGCGCTTTGCCTTCTTTGCAGAGGGTACGCTTTCAACTGATATTTTGAATCAATCCAACAATTATATAAAGGAAACAAATGGTGGTAATACGACTGTTGCATCCGGAGAAACCAAGGGTAAAATCGGTCAGAATTTGAGTATTCTTTTGCGTCCCGGTATCGTATACTTTGTCAACCCAAAGTTTGGAATAGACGCCACCTTTGCCAGTGTATTTGCCGACTATAGCAATGTCAAACCTGAGGCAGCCAATGGCAATCTCAGTTCAAAAAGACTCAATATGGGTTATAGCTTTTTCCCTTCAGGCATCAGCCTTGGCGCTCATTATTATATCGCACCAAAACCTAAAAAGCAAATCCGCGAAGAAGAAGAATAAACATTACACACATTCACCTGAATGGTAAAAATTAAAACCGGCAACAAGTAATCCTTGTTGCCGGTTTATTTATAGAAGTGTTTTGAAGTCTGTTATTGGTGTATCTGCTCTAACTCAAAAAGAACTGATCGTAGGGAGGATAGTGCATGTAATTGTTCCAGTCAATGGCAAAAACCTTAGCAAGACTAGCTGTTATTTCCTTTATCGTATTGGCTTTGATGACATAAAGGTTGGCCTGATTTCTAAACGCCTCTTCCTTTATTTTATCAGCTGTATGTGAAGTATACATGACAACCGGCAGTTTATCATAATCCCTGTTTTTTCTGATTTCAGCAATGCACGCAATTCCATCCTTGCAGGGCATATCAATATCCAGGAAAAGAATATGGGGGATACGATCTTTTAACAGAACGAACAACATATTGCCATCAATAGCAATCCTTAATTCGTAAGGAAATTTCAACTCGTTTAATGCCACTTCAAAAAAATGTGCATCATCTTCGTCATCTTCTGCCAGAAGTATGTCTTTTAAGTTTGATAAATGTCCCATGGTATTTTTTTTCAGAGCCAAAGTAAGTGGTTTGAAAAGCTTCAACCAAAAAAATATTCATCATAATAAACACGCCGAAACAATATTAACATATAAAATTTGTGTTTACTAAGTTAATTGTTGATACATGTAAATCTTTGTATTCTTAAGAAACATATGAATTTAAAATAAAACTTTCCATCCGGGGTCATTTGGAGCTTAGGTTTTCTAGTAAAACCAATTACGTACAATGCATTATTGTCATAGCAACCTGGAGATTTATGTTTTACAACGGTGTAATTCAGCCTGACTTCAGGCCTTGCTAAAGACTACGCAAATCGTCTTTTTTTCATTTCAGCCCATCTATTGCCAAACCCTTCCAGCTGTGATTATTTAATTTCGTAGTGCTTCTTTACCCGCAGCATTCTTAAGGTATTCCATTTGCTGGCTTTCCCTGCTTTCTCCATCACAAAGTGCAGCTGGCCGGCATGTGCAGCCTTTATGTTCCACGTTCCATCCTTATTTTGTTTTTTATTCAAATAGTCCAAAGCGTCTGTCATTCTGTTGTCCCATTTCACCCCTGAATATTGAAAGTAATCCATTGCCCGAAGAATGTCATACCGCCACCTGCAGGGATAAGTTAGGTTCAGAAATTTTTTGTCAATTACCTGGCCCGTCCGGTCGGATAAAAATAAGCGGTGCATCAGGATAAATTCAATCCCTGTTTTGATAGCCTCAGCTATTTCATCCCTTCTGTAGCTAAAGCCTGCTTTTTGAAATTCGGTGAACCCTTCGAGCACTGAAAGAGTAGTATGCAATGAACTGTGCCTGGCTCCGCTTCTTTTGCTTCGGCAGTTGAAGCCTCCGTCGGGCATTATTTCTGCCAGGATACTGTCAACGATGGACTGAAGTTGATTTTCAGGCATTCTGAAATAAGAGGCATAATTCAAAAACATGCCATTCACACACACATCACTATGCTGAGCGGTGCTTGGCCCTAACTGAATACCTCCATCCTGCGCCCTATTATTTTGCAGAACGGATGCAATAGTTTCTCTCACCATTTCATTCTCCGGGGGAAGATTCAAATTGCGAAGGTCGAGTAAGGTATAGTGCGAAGAGGTCCATTTGGGTTGATAAAACCGTTCTCCCCAATGGCCATCCGGCTTTCGTTTGGATAAGAATAACTGCCCCCACCCTTCCTTCGCAATTCTGTCCTGCAGGACCTTTTTTTCAAGGCCCAGCAAATCACGCCAAACCTGGTATTGTATGGCTACATCAGCTTCAAGCAACCATTCGATGATTTGTTGTTCAGTCATTTTTTAATTACACTTAAGAATTTCATTTTGAAAATCCTGATGCAGGCAATTTACAAACTTTGAAGAACCCAATGTGAACACTTGGAGAGCAGAGGGATAAAAACAAAAAAGCGGAGGAAATTATTCCTCCGCTTTTACAATGAAATTTGGCTTCTTTATTTTAAACAATTATTCCGACAGATTGGTCGATGAAAACACTACACTATCGGTTGGTGTACCACCTGTACCAGCAGCTATAGTGACATCTGGACAAGTAATGCTGACTTTGCCTGCCGAACTCACTTTTACATTTAGCGTTTTACCTGTACTACCAAAACTGGCTCCTATCAAGAGCGGGGAGATCGTGCCGGCAAGTATGCTTACTTCGTTGGCAGCCGGGGCGCTGCTTTTCCAGGTAATGTTGTAGGTACCGTCTGTTTTCGGATAATCGTGAAAGAAAAAAGTAACATTGTTGCCCGTGTTGTCTACAAAGACAATTGCACTGTCATTGCGATTGCTGGAAGTAGGAGTATAGCTAACTCCCGAAAAACTCCACTTGCCGCTGGTACCAGCACTGGCACCACCACTTTCACTCTTTTTACAGGAACTCGCAAACAATAAACCTAAGGTGCATACGCCTAATAATACTTTCTTCATTCGCATTTTTTGTTTTGGATTAATAAATTAAAAATAAAAAAAAGATCACAGGATGTCCGCTCTCTTTTTGCGTCGACAAGGTACAACTCCATTCTAAACTAAACAATTAAAAAACAATCTTTCAATATCAGCCGTTCTTTATCTGAAACAGGTTAGGAAGGATTTCAAGATGTAAAGGATATATCACACATTTCGCCCTCGTTGGTGTGAGGTGAAAGCATTGTAGCTGAGCCCACCGACGAGTAATAATGTTGTTGGTGGAAATTGTGAAAAACAATAGCAAAACACCGACATTAGTGTAATCTACACCGAATCGGGTATTACCGGTTCAGCGTGATGGAAATAACCCATAGCCGCCCAGTCAAACCCTGCCAGAGCCTTCATTTTCTCCAATGAAAAAAAGGATTGATCTTCGTGATTAAAACCGTTGTGCTTTGGGTTGCAGGTTTCCATATTGACCAATTCATTATCACGATACCAGAACACATAGAGTTCCTTTCCACTTTCGTCAAAATAAGACTTTATCGTTTCCCCGTCGCCCGAAGAAAAATAGATTTCGTTTCCGTTCCTGTCCTTCACCCAGGTAGATTCGGGAAACAATAATTCTCCTTTCACAAATTCTCTTGACCGGGTGTGCATATACTCTCCGATGCAGTTTCGAACGCGAATGTCCATTTTTTCAGGAAATAAAGCCAACACCTCCTCCAGGATTTCATCCGGAGCTATATAATAAACGACCATTACTATATGACCATCTTTATACTCTTCCTTCTTTTTCGGAAGCCCGTTTATACTGTAAACTTTAAAATAACGAGCCGGCATCTCCACCCTGTCCGGAGCGAGCGGATCTTCAAAAAAATCTTCGTATAATATATCGAACATCACCTTTTATTTTATGTTGTTTATAATTCCTGATGCAGAGATTTACCCTTTTTACGCCTCGCTGGTGTTGATGAGATAGCATTGTAGCTGAGCCAACCGACGAGTAATAATGTTGTTGGTGGAAATTGTGAAAAACAATTTCTATTAACCAACAACCGGAGAGGCACAAGTACACAAACCTTCATTGCTTTGCGGCCAACTTGCGCCAGTAGAGGCTTCCTCGTTTCAGATTTCGTTTGTTTTGAATAATATTTTTTTGGTCAAGTTAAGTTCAGCAGAATTGTTGCTCCCGATTGTGACGAAATATTTTATCTGCCAGTTTTGTGTCTTTTCTGCTTGTTTATTGGTTACCGTGTCCCAAGCCGGATAAACCCTGATTCCACGTTTACCATCTTTTCCGTTCTGCGTAATAATGCCTTTGTCAGCTAAAACTGATTTTGGAAAAATAAACTGTCCAAAGTTGTCCCCTCTTTTTGTGGTTATTGCAATAAAATCAATGTCGTCCAAAATATCAAACGGTACGGTTATTCCATTTTTGTTTCGCTTCCAAATAGTTACAAATTGTCCGGTCTTGGTCGGTGTGATTTTAGAAATTCTATGCTCAATTTTATGTCCCTCAAGTTCAAATGAGCAAGCACCATATGCTAAACCCTCAGAATTTAATTTTAGGTTTGTCAACTCGAAACCACACTTGTCATAAACCAATTCTTTCACAAGTTTCAGGTCAGTATACAGAGAATTTTCAGTTGTCATAATTTACGTTTGTTCTATTCGGTGTCGTGCTACAATGACCAATATTATTTACGCCCTCGTTGGTATTGATGCGATAGCATAGTAGCTGAGCCCCCCTACAAGTAGTTCTGTTGTTGGTGGAAATTGTGCAAAATAATTGCTGAACACCAACAACGGCGGAACTGTAGAAAAACTTTCGCTATCCACACCACATGTGACAGATTCCTGCGCCCGCCCGTGCCGTTCGGACGGGGAATGACAACATGTGGGTTAGTTTGCGAAATTTTGTTGAGGCAAAAACAAAGCATCTGCTCCGACTTTTAGTGTAACTCCAAAGTTACAAACTTTGAAGAGCCGCATGTGAACGCAACGGAGAACTGGTGAGCAGCTGTTGATATACTACGGAGAGCTGGGGGAAAGCTAATAGAAACTACAAATGTTCAGCCTATCACTAAAGCCCCACTTTTGCCAAACCAATGTTAGCGGTTCGGGCTTGTTTTCCAGTCATCATATGTCATTTCAAATTTGATTTCATTTGCTCCATGAGTTCCCACTTCCGTCCAACCAGCTTTTCTGTAAAACTTTTCTGCTCTTGTGTTAAAAGCTGTTCCTAACCAAACTTTATCTTTTGTTTGCGCAAAATACCAGTCCAACATTCTCTTGTGTAATAATTGTCCAATACCTTTTCTCTCGAATTTAGGGTTTAAAAACAGAGCCCAGATATTATTTTCTTTCAAGTCAGCAATTGCAAAACCTACAATTTGTTTGTCAATTTCACACACCCAACCTTTTCCTCTCACCATAATAAATTCTTCGCAATCTTCGTCTGTCACCAAATTTGGATTTGACAAAGTGTTTTCTGTTACAGAATTTCTTACGATTTGAATTTGTTTTATGTCGTCAATTTTAGCTTCTCTAATAATCATAATCTATTTCGTTCATTTATTTTCCTGTCAACGGGTCGTACTAAATTGTCAACTAATTGCTGTCGTTGTAGCTTGCCGCCAACTTGTTTATACCAGCCATAAACGTGCACAAATTACACCCCCAAACCGCAAAAACGAAATAAAACATTTCCCAAAACAAAAACCGTCCCATCAGGGGCGTTTTCTTATTCAGGATTCAGGAGGAACATTTATCCCGCTACTGTGATACTGGCGATATCGCTTACTGGCAATTTGCTGATTTGAATCAACGGGCTTGCGTCTCACCTTTCTGAATAATTGCCCATCGTTTTGCATTTTTTTTGATAATGAATTGATTAAATGAAAATCGGGATTACAGCATCATTTTGCAGCCTTCCAATATTATCGGGGAGCGGTGCAAAATGATGTAGGAAGCTTGCCACATGACATGGGAAGCCTGCAACATCATGTCGGAAGCCTGCAACATCATGTTGGAACGTTCCTACATGATTGCGGAAGCTTCCCACATGACTGCGGAACGCTCCCACATGTTTAGGGAAGCCTGCAAAATGTTTTTGAAGTCTTCCCACATGATTGCGGAGGCCTGCAAAATGTTTTTGCAACCGGACACATTGGGTTTGAAGAGAGGCACATTGGGTTTGGCTGCTGCCGCTCACCCCACAAAAAAGCCACCTGCCTTGCGGCAGATGGCTTCAGTTTCTTATCCCCGGAGGGCATTTTATTTTAGCAACTTATTTTGTTCACACGGTTGGCATGGCGGCCACCTTCGAAGGCTGTATCGATAAACGATTGCAGCATTTCCTTCGCCTGGTCCTGGCTCACAAAACGGGCAGGCAGGCATATCACATTCGCATTGTTGTGTTGGCGCGATAGTTGGGCCACCTCATTGTTCCAGCAAAGCGCAGCGCGTACACCGGCATGTTTGTTGGCGGTGATGCAAACACCCTCGCCACTGCCACAAATCAGTACGCCAAAGGCAGCTTTTCCCTGCTCCACATCGGCAGCCACCGGGTGGGCAAAATCAGGATAATCCACACTGTCCAGGCTATGTGTGCCCTTGTCGCTCACCGTCCAGCCCAGGGCTTCCAGCATGCTTTTCAGCATTTCCTTGTATTCGTATCCTGCGTGGTCGGCACCGATAGCCACAGGTAATGTTTGGTTAAAAATCAGATCAGACATAACTATTAGAGATTATCGTATTTAGTATTTCTCAGGTTTTTTGCTTTCACTACCCTGCCGGCAATGATGATGCCGCCTTCGTAGAGCATAATCAGCGGGATGGCCACCAGCCATATGCTGAACCAGTCGGGCGGGGTGATAATGGCTGCCAGCACAAAAATAATCAATATCGCAAAGCGGCGTTGGTCGCGCATCAGCTTGGGTGTCAGGAAACCGACTTTGGCCAGAAAATAAACCGCAATGGGAATTTCGAACACCACACCCATCCCTATCACCAGGTCGGCCAGGGTGTCATAATAATTACCGATGGTGATGATATTTTCGAAAGAAGGGCTGAGCTGGTAATTGCCAAAGAAATTGACCGTGAAAGGCACAATGATAAAATAGGCAAACAAGACCCCGGTAAGGAAAAGCAGGGAAGACCAGAACACAATGCCGCCGGCATGCTTCAGTTCTTTTTCCTTCAGCGCAGGCTTGATAAAACGCCAGAACTCCCAGAACACATAAGGGAAAGCGGCAATAAAACCCAGCATCAGCGACACGGAAAAACTCATCGTAAACTGCCCGGCCAGTTCGGTATTCTGAAATTTGATCTTGATATCCTGCAGGCAAAGCCCGTCCAGTTTCAGCTCGTTGCCCAGCCAGCAGAGGATGCGATAAGACACAAAATCGGCGTGCGCAGGACCCAATAATATCTTATCGAATATCCACTCAATGTTGAAGAAAGCCACAATGGCCAGGATGATAACGGCCAGCAGGGAGCGCACAATGTGCCAGCGCAGCTCCTCGATATGGTCGGTAAAACCCATCTCGGCTGTGGGGCTGGTTTGCCGTTTTTTCAAAAAAGAATCTATAATACTCAAAGTAGGGCTGGCTGGATGAAATTGAGGCGCAAAGTTATTAATGTTTCCGTTTTATATCGGTAACAAATTCACATTTTTAATAAGGCAATTTCAGCTTGCGCATACTGTCTGTCTCCTGCATAAAGGTTTTAAAATTATACCGTACCCACATTTTCAGCTCGAGGGCCGTGGCCGTGCGGGCATAGTCGTAGGGCATTTTGTAGGTATTCATAAAATAAGCCAGGGTATCGCCGCCCAGGTTGGTGAGGGTATTCACCAGTTCGGGCGAATAGCGGCTGTCGGTAAACTGTTCCACTTCCATCCGGTTAAAGTTTTTCTGAAAACGGAACATGTCCTTTTGCTTCCGCGAAAACTTTTCGGCCACAAAACTGAAAGGACTGCCGATACTGGATTTTTGCCTGGCCAATACCCTGCTGTGTTCTG
This sequence comes from Chitinophagaceae bacterium, assembly GCA_041661485.1. Lineage (GTDB taxonomy): Bacteria > Bacteroidota > Bacteroidia > Chitinophagales > Chitinophagaceae > Rurimicrobium. Next base: position 94,825 of record JBAZUJ010000006.1, on the reverse strand, counting down.
AGCGGCGCTCTGCCGAATCCAGCTGGTATTGGGTTTTGAATTTCTGCTTGATGACCACTTCCTGCAGCTCGCGGCTGCTGAGACGAAGGGCAAAAGTGAGACGGATGCCTTCCAGCCCGGGAATGATAACATGGGTTTCGCCCCGGTAGCCTGGACAATAGAAAGTTACTTTATCGCCCGGGTTTCCTTCAATATTAAACTGGCCACGCTCATCTGTCACAACAAACATCTGGGAAGCCGTGTTGGTAATCGTGACACCTTGTATGGGCAATTTACTGTCGCCATCGGTAATGGTGCCCCGCCAAGTGGTGGCTCCGGCCGTTGTGGAAAGAAGGAGAAATACAATAAACCAAAAATGGCGCATGAAGCATTGAGGATGATAGGACGCAAATATACAGTTCAGGTATAGTGATGGATAAAATGCCTCCCTAAATAAACGTTATAAAATTTTCGAACATTAAAAAGGCATCCCGATAGCGAAATTGATAATAATGTTATCGCTGCGCCAGGCACTGTTGCCCAGATCCACTTTGCGCAGCACCCAGCCATTATTGGGTACTACATAAGGATCTTTGATGGGAAAGGCCGCATCCAGCCTGATGGTAAAGAAGTCGGCCACAATCACCCGGAGGCCTGCTCCGGTACTCATAGCGATATCGTGCCCAAGGCGGCTGATATCAAATTCTCCATTAGGTGTGCCGGCATCTTTTTCAGCCAGCCACACATTACCGGCATCTGCAAACAAGGCACCGTTCAGGCGCAGGGTACCGGAAAATAGTTGAATCATATCAAAACGGTATTCTGCATTCAGCTCCAGTTTGATGTCTCCGGTGCGGTCGATACTGCTGCTGGACGAGTCGACCAACGTTTTAGGACCCAGTGTACGGGGGCGCCATCCACGCAGACTATACGGGCCACCCACAAAATATTGTTTGATATAAGGCAGTGTGCGGGAATCGCCATAAGGGCTACCGATACCGGCCAGGAATCGGGTGGCAACCAGGGAATGTCTTGCATTGAAATACCGGCGGGCATCCAGGTCAAATTTTACATACTGATCGAAAATGAAATCTTCTTTTTGGGTTCTTACGGCCTTCTGCAGAGAATTGAGTCCGGCCATCAGCAGCCCTGCCTCCTCTACCCCGAAACGGACATAATTATAATTCCGGCTCTGCTTTTTTTCCTGGTCAGAATAAATAAAGGCCAGATTTTCTCCTTCAATAAAAGTCCGGCTATACAATTTGCGCAAATACGAGCTTGCATCCACGCGTGACTGGAACGCCGGGTTGATATCTGCCAGAACGATGTTTGTAAATACAGGAGAAAATTCCCAGGTCTGGGTGATATTTCGCTTCCAGTTGTAGGAAAATGTTGAAGAAATATTTGTCAGGCGAAACAGATCTATTCTATTGAGCACGTTTACCCCTAATTGCAATTGCGTCTTTGGCAGATTGCGGGGGTTAATCCATCGTGGGCGGAATGGTGAAAGGAATTTCGGGAATAAAAGAGTTGAATTGACACCCAGGTTGGTACTCTGCAGAAATAAGTGATCAAAAAACGTTTCTCCCTCTTTCTCATTATAGCCACTTTCTACCCCACCTGTTGCAGAAATAGTAAACAGGTTTGCTCCCCGGAAAAAATTCTTATCCCTGTAACTAACCCCTACTGAATTTCCCAGTATATAAGTAGTTGCATTCGCAATTTCATAGGAGGCACCTGCGTCGGAGCGCTTCGAAGGGCTAAGTGTGATAAAACAATTCAATAAATGCTGTTCCCGGTGAATCGTATCTTCCACAAAATAAATATTCACCATCTGGAAAATACCAAGCTCGTTCATTTTATTGATGGTCAGCTCGTGGTTGCTGCGCGAATAAAACTCACCCGGATGAACAAAAATCTGTTTGTGCAAAATACCTTCCCGCACAAAATATTTGTGGTAACGATACGTAATGCTGTCAATTTTGCGGACCGTCATATTGGAATCATAAGCTACCGAGCGATCGGTAAAATCGGGGAACACCACCATTCTGCCAATCCTGTATTGCTTATAGATGGAAGTATCGTTTTCGGCCCGGATAATCATTTTAATATCCAGCGACAATTTCTTTTGCCTTTTCTGCAGGGTGATAAAATTGATGGCACTTTCAAACAGGTTGCCCGCGTCTTTGAATTTTTCCTTACTGACCGTGTCCAGCTCAAACACTACATTGTCCTGCGAGAATTTGTAATAACCGTTGTTTTGCATCAGGGTGATGATGCGGGTGCGCTCCTCGTCGGCCAACACCTTGGTGTATTGCTTTTCTTTGGTAAAAAGTGTTCTGTCGAGGCCAGCTCTCAATATAGTAGCCACCATACTGTCATCCGCATCGATGGTCACATTATCTATCAGGTAATTGACCCCCGTAACGATATTGTAATCGGCATAAGCTTTCTTCTTTTTGAACCTTACCGTGTCTGTTACTACTGCATTAAAATAGCCCTGGTTGAACAGGAAGCTTTTCATATTGGCAACAGTGCGCTGTTGCAAAATGCTGTCATAAATAACCGGCTTTTCGATTGACTTGGGCAGCTCCTCCTGCGAATTGTTGATGTATTTTGCCGAGCGCCAATTATATTTCCACAACTTGAACGGAAAGATGCCACTCCAGTAAGTATTCGTTTTTTGTATAACGAGGATATTCAACTGGTCGGCAAGCAAACCCTTGTTGGTAATGGTACGGTCGGATTTGATATTGAGAGTGTTGGTGCGCAATAAGTATTCCCCTTCCTTCACGCGTTTTGTTGTGTTGCAGCTATAGATTAACAGAACCAATAACCACAAAAAATGCAGCTGATTTCTGTTGTTGTAAAATGATTCTTTTTTCGTCATTATCGGGGTTGCCGGCAATTAATTAGATTTGCACTGTATGCTCTCAAAAACGCAAAGTAAATACATTCGTTCATTAGCGCTCTTAAAATTTCGTAAAGAAAACAAGTGTTTTATTGCGGAAGGCGAAAAAATTGCCGGTGAATGGCTGGAATCTGCTGAAAAAATACAAATTATAGCAGGACTGGAAGATTATCTCAGTGAAAATAAAAAATTGTTTGCAAAGCATCCGGAAGCCAGTATTATTTCCGTTACCGAAGAAGAACTGAAATCCATCTCCACCCTGCAAACCCCCAATAAGGTGCTGCTGGTGGTAAGTGATAAAGCACAGGCTAAACTTGAGGAGATAGACGAATGGTGCATAGCCCTGGACGGAATTCGCGACCCGGGCAATATGGGCACCATTTTGCGTATTGCCGACTGGTTTGGTATACAACACGTGGTTTGTGCACCGGATTGTGTGGATGCCTGGAGCCCTAAAGTGGTGCAGGCGGCAATGGGAGCCCATCTGCGGGTAAAGATTTTCGAAACGGAATTGGCCACTTTTGTCAAAAACAGCAGGCTGCCTGCCCTGGCCGCTACCCTGGGCGGAGATAATGTGTATGATTTTAATAAAATTGAAAAAGGCATTTTAATTATTGGTAATGAAGCAAAAGGTGTGCATCAGGACTTGATTGATTTGTGCGCGCACAAGCTGACCATCCCCCGGATGGGTGGAGCAGAATCACTGAATGCAGGCATTTCGGCTGGTATTTTATGCGCATTGCTGGTAGGGAAATAAAATAAATGCGGCATAGATTTTAATCTTTCGCAAAAATGTATTGTCTTTGAGAAATATTTAATGTACCAATCAATTTATATGAAAAAACTAATCGTTATTGTCCTCTTTCTCATGGGGATGACAGACGCTGCATTTGCACAAATCAGAAGGGGTGCCATGCAAGTAAAGCTGCGGGATGGCAAAATGCTCACTATTATGCTTGACGGAAGGCATTTCCGCCGATATGGCTCTTCAATTACCGTTACCGATTTACCGCACGGAATGCACGACCTGAAAGTGTATCATTTTTATCCTGCCAACAACCGTGGCTACAAAACCTTTAAAGATAATCGCTCTCATGCAGTGCTTATTTACAAGGGCCGCATTCAGATTAATGGCGGGTCAATGTATTATTGCGCGGTCGATCCGGTTTATAAAACACTAAGTTTTCGCGAATCAAGAACAGTTTCTATAGACGATAACGAAAACAGTTTTCCTATCAATACAGAAACGGTTTTTTCGGATGAAAAAGACAACACAAGTTTTGCCGATGATGATAACTGGGATGACCGCAAGCGGGAAGACAAGAGTAATGTGGTATCCTATTACCGCGATGACAACCGCCTGACCGCTTCTCAAATGGCTACCCTTAAAACAGCAGTGGAAGACAGAATGGGCACGGATGATAAGGCAGCCCTGATTAAAAATTATATCAGCAACAAATCTGTAATGACCGATCAGGTGATGACCATGATGGGTTGGCTGAGTTTTGAAAGCAGTAAACTGGAAGTGGCTAAAGCAGCCTATCCGAAAGTGCTGGACAAAGAAAATTACCTGGAAGTAAGCCGGATATTAACTTTCCAAAGCTCAAAAAGAGAATTGGAGGATATGATATTTGCTCAAAAAAACAGACGAAACAGAAATCTTAATGATGATTGGATCGACGAAGATGACATCTACGATTATGACAAAACAGAGCGCGTTGCCCGACCGATTGAAAAACCCAAACCGGACCTTTTACAGGCTGACGAACTGACCTTATTGAGCAAAAGCGTTGCAGACAAAATGATTGATTCGGATAAGCAGAAATTGTTGATTCAATACCTGGAGAATCGCAAACTGCTCACCACGCAATTGTCGGTAATGTTGGACTGGCTCACATTTGAAGGTTCAAGACTCGAATTCTCGAAGTGGAGCTTCAATAAAATTACCGATAAGGAAAATTTCATCCAGATAAAAAGCAAGTTTCGCTTCATCAGTTCCAAAAAATCAATTGATGAACTGGTAGCAAAAACCAATTAAATAAACAGTCTTTTTATAGCATAAAAAAAATCACTACTGGTTTCAGTGGTGATTTTTTTTAAGAAGTAATATTTACAATCTAAAATTCGCAATTATTTGGACACAAGGAAGTGGCGTCCAATACCTCTATAGGACCTTGCTTTGTGCTCATACCGTTTGCCATATCAACTGAAGATGCCACAACAATTCGCTTGGCAATCCGGCAATAAAGCCTTCGTCCTTAAACAAGCCAATGAATGGGTAAGTCAGAATCATTGGGTGGAACATAAAGTGGTACATTATCTTCTTCATCATCACATTCTCGAACATTTCAGAATGGGCGTTTGGTTCAAGACAAAAATATTACGCATTCGACCAAAACCGGTAGTGGTGGTAGTTGAGGATAATACTCCGGCTAACGAGCACAATCCGAATGCTCCTTATAATGAACCCGAGTAGATTTTTTCAGCGTTTCCTTTATTTGGGTAATGAAATATTCCTGTTTTCCCGGCGAGAGTTCATTTAATCTGAAGCAATAATCCTGTTCTCCCTCTTTACCCCAGGCATATTTCTCATAAGTCAGGGTCACGCCTTCCTTTTGTTCAAATTGACGGATATAATCCATCATTTGTTGCCTTGCCACACCATCAATACCAGCGCCAATGCTGTAAAAAGATATGCCGAATCGATATTGCGAACTATCGGTTTCTTCAATTCTGCTTACAGGCGTAGGTTGAGTAACTTTTTTTGAATGGGTGCAAGCCCCAAGGGCCAGGAAAAGCAGGCAATAAAATGAATATTTCATTTTGATTATTATTTATCAGGGTTCAAGGTATTACAAAATAAAATCGCCCCCGTTTCCGGAGGCGATTTTCAATTATTCTTAGCAAATAATTATTTTTTCTTAGCGTCTTTCGCATCAGCGTTCTCTTGTTGTTTAAGAGCACGGGTCATTACGATAGAAGCGATAGGAATACGTGGAGAGTTCATCAATTCCATATTGTCTGCAGGAATATCCTGAACACGCATATTTTCGTTCAATTTCAGGTTAGCGATGTTCACTTCAATTGTTTCTTTCAAATACTTAGGCAGTGTACGAACGCGAACTGTTTTCATTTTGATTTCAAGACGTCCACCCGCTTTCACACCTTCCGGCTGACCAACGAATTTCAATGGCAGGTTAGCTACCACTTTTTTGTCTTCTACCAATTCAAGGAAATCGATGTGCGTCAATGAATCAGTTACAACATCAAATTGCAAATCTTTCATGATGCAACGGTATTCTTTACCGTCAACCATAATTTCAGCCAACTGAAAATCCGGTGTGTAAACCAGATGACGGAATGCTGCTGTAGGAGCACTGAAAGATACGTTTCCTGAACCACCGTAAATTACGCAAGGCACTTTACCTTCTGCACGCAAGTGACGGGTTGCTTTTTTTCCAAAATCGGTCCTGTTCTGACCTTCGATTTTAATGCTTTTCATAAGCTTTGTGTGTGTTTTTTATTCCTTCAAATCCAAGCGAAAACCGCTCTAACGTCTGGTATTTGAAAAATTGTTTTATTAAATTTTAGTTTGCTTCGGCATTGTTCCGGAACGGTTTTTTTGTTTAAACAGTCGTATTGTAATCCAATATTATTTAATTAGCTCTTTCTTTTGCTGTGCAAAAATAAAGAACTGATTGATTTATTTTCAAATGTATTTCTGATGGCAATCGCAAAAAGATCTGCCGTTGGCAAAACTTCAATTTTAGAGCAAGCCTGCTTCAACGGTATGGTATCGCAAACAACTAATTTCTCTAAAACCGAATTTTCGATATTTTCATAAGCTTTTCCGCTCAAAACAGGGTGCGTACAGAAAGCTGTTACGCTCAATGCTCCACGATCTTTCAGCATAGCAGCAGATTTTGTCAATGTACCGGCAGTATCGCAGATATCATCAATCAAAACAATATTCTTTCCCACTACATCACCAATTACGGTCATCGAAGCAACTTCGTTGGCACGTTTACGTTCTTTATCGCAAATAACCATTTCAGCACCAAAATACTGCGCTACTTCGCGTGTACGGTTGGTACTTCCAACGTCCGGAGAGGCAAAGCAAAGATTTTGAATGTTCAATTGCTCAATATATGGAATAAAGATTGCAGAACTATCCAGATGGTCTACCGGAATATCGAAAAACCCTTGAATCTGAGGCGCGTGCAAATCCATTGTCATTACACGGTCTGCACCGGCAGTGGTCAACAAATTGGCCACCAGTTTAGAAGCAATAGAAACACGGGGTTTGTCTTTTCTGTCCTGACGTGCAAATCCAAAATAAGGAATTACAGCAGTAATGTAACCGGCAGAAGCACGTTTTGCAGCGTCAATCATCAACAAAAGTTCCATCAGGTTGTCTGTTGGAGCAAAAGTGGATTGTACTAAAAAAACATAATCGCCACGGATACTTTCCTGAAAAACAGGCTGAAATTCACCATCGCTAAATTTTGGAATGTCTATTGCTCCGAGCGATTTACCGTATGTTTTTGCAATTTGTTCGGCCAGGTAATGAGACTTAGTACCCGAGAATATTTTTACTGATGAATCCATTGAAGATTTTCTTGAGGAAAAATTGGACTGCAAAAGTATAAAAACGAGCCGCAAAAACCTATTTCTTTTTTATAAAAAGCACTCCGGCACAAAAATTAATATAATTTAATGTTGAAAAAGCGGCAAATTGGTCAATTATCAAGGCATGGAAAAGTCAAATTATCCGATTTACAAATTATCTTCGCCCGAATTATAACTTAACAAAATCATCTTTCAAATGAAGAAATTTTCCGGTAGCCGAATAATAGCAGCGGCTGGCATTATCGCATTGTCTTTGGGCGCATCATGCAACAACAAAACAAATACTGCTGCACCAGCTGCCAATACAGGTGGTCCATCCAGTGGAAAAATTGCTTATGTAAATGTAGATACCTTACAGGTTAAATATAAATTCTGGAAAACAGAGGCTGATGCCCTGACAGCAGAGCAAGCCAGCGTAGAGTCTGAATTACAACGTTCTGCACAACAATTGCAGAACGACATTGCTGCATTTCAGCAAAAAGCGCAAACCGGAGCATTAAGTGAAACAGAAGGAAAAGCAGCGCAACAACGCCTTGGCCAGATGCAGCAATCACTGGAAACACGCCGAACCACCCTTGCTGAACAATTGCAGGCGAAACAAATGGCTTTCAGCGAAAAATTGCAGAAAAACATTGACGAATACCTGGCTATCTATAACAAAGACAACAAATATGACTATATTATGTCTTATACCAAATCGGGTCAGATTCTGTATGCCAACAAAGCTTTGGACATTACTGAAGATGTTTTGAAAGGTTTAAATGAATACAAACCTTCAGCTACGGACACTACTAAAGCCAAATAATTTCTAAACCCTTCTGCTTTTGGAACAACAACAAGACAATTCAGACTTCAAGCGCTCATTATCGCTCTTCGACGGCACTTTGCTGGTGATTGGTTCCATGATTGGTTCCGGTATTTTCATTGTCAGTGCAGACATTGTTCGCAATGTGGGTAGCGCAGGCTGGCTCATTGCCGTTTGGGTGATTACAGGCCTGATGACGATGACAGCAGCCATCAGCTATGGCGAGTTGAGTGGAATGTTTCCCAAAGCAGGAGGACAATATGTTTACCTTAAAGAATCGTACAATAAACTCATTGCCTTTTTGTACGGATGGAGCTTTTTTGCGGTTATCCAAACCGGAACAATAGCTGCAGTTGGTGTGGCGTTCTCCAAATTTGCCGCTTATTTAATTCCCGCACTCAGTGAGGACAACAAATTGTTCATCACCGAAAGTGGCAGCTTTTCTATTTCTGCTGCGCAATTAATGTCTATCGGGATAATTGTCTTGCTGACTTATTCCAACACACGTGGCGTAAAAGGTGGAAAGATTATTCAAAATATCTTTACTTCAACCAAACTAATTTCTCTTTTCGGGTTAATCATTGCTGGTTTTGTGATGTTCAAACCTGAAGTCTGGAATACGAATTGGGCAACCGCTTTTACTGCTACCAGGGAAGTATCTGAAGGAAACTGGATGAGCATTGGCGGTACTGCTTTATTGGGTGGAATCGCCGCTGCAATGGTAGGTTCTGTATTCAGTAGCGATGCCTGGAACAATGTAACTTTTATTGCAGGGGAAATGAAAAACCCACAGCGCAATATTGGCCTGAGCTTGTTCTTCGGAACATTGATTGTTACGATAATTTATGTATCTGCAAACCTGGTTTACCTGGCAGTGCTGCCATTGGATGCCATAGCACACGCACCGAAAGACCGTGTGGCAGTAGAGGCCACAAAAGCCATCTTCGGGAACATTGGAACAATCATTATCGCAATAATGATTATGGTGTCCACCTTTGGTTGTAATAACGGTTTGATTTTAGCAGGATCCCGTGTTTACTATACCATGGCGCAAGACGGATTATTTTTTAAAAATGCTGCAAAACTGAATAAAAACGGCGTACCCGAATGGGCGCTCTGGTCTCAATGTGTTGTAGCTGCTATCCTTTGCCTGAGCGGGCGCTACGGAGATTTGCTGGATATGATTTCTTTTGTAGTGGTGCTATTCTACATCCTCACAATTGCAGGCATTTTTATTTTGCGTAAAAAACAACCCAACACTCCAAGACCATACAAAGCATTTGGTTATCCTTTGCTTCCGGCATTGTACATTATACTGGGCATCAGTTTTTGTGCTCTGCTTATCTGGTTCAAGCCCCAGTTTACCTGGCCTGGTTTGATAATTGTATTGTTGGGTATTCCTATTTATTATCTTATTCAGCGCAGAGCTGACAAAGCGTAAATGAACGAAAAACAAATCAAAGCATTATTCGAACAGATGAACGACCTCCATGTTGTGGTTGTTGGTGATGTGATGCTCGACAATTACTGGTGGGGCGATGTGGAACGTATTTCTCCTGAAGCTCCGGTTCCTGTAGTCAATATCAGAAAAAAAGAAAGCAGGCTTGGCGGTGCAGCAAATGTGGCGTTGAATTGTAAAAGCCTTGGCGCAAAAGTAAGTCTGGCCGCTGTGTTAGGCGATGACACGGATGGAACTTTATTGATTAATTTATGTAAAGCAGCCGGCCTTGATGCTGCAATGTTGATGCAAAGTAAGGAACGCCGGACCACTACAAAAACGCGCGTACTGAGCCGCAACCAGCAAATGATGCGCCTGGACGATGAGCAAATAAATGAACTCAGCACCAAGGAAGAACATCCGTTTATAGACATGGTTTTGCGAATGCTTCAAAGAGAAAAACCACAGGTTTTAGTTTTTGAAGATTATAATAAGGGCGTTCTGAAAGAAAATGTTATCGCTCGTATTACGGCGCATTGCAAAGAATTGGGCATTATTACTATGGTTGACCCTAAGAAAAATAATTTCCTTGCCTATAAAGAAGTAACCATTTTCAAACCCAATCTTAAAGAAGTTCGGGAAGGATTAAATTTACCCTTATCAACAGTTTCATTACCTGAATTGCACGACGCGCATCAAAAAATAAACGAGGCATTACAACATCAGATTACTTTCATTACCCTTTCAGAAAAAGGAGTGTTTGCTACTGATGGAAAGGATGAATTTATCACGCCATCTCACATACGCAACATTGCTGACGTTTCCGGTGCAGGTGATACGGTAATTGCTACAGCTGCTTTGGTTTACACCATTTCTAAAGACATAAAAATGATGGCTGCAATAGCGAATATTGCTGGCGGTTTGGTTTGTGAAAAAGTAGGCGTATTACCGATAGACAAACAGGAATTAGAGGCGGAATGTTTGGCGTTGTTGAATTAGAAAGGCAAAATATATTTCAATAAAAAAACGGCTTTCGATTTGCATCGAAAGCCGTCTCTCATATATGAACCTACTGATTATTCGTACCAATCAGCCTGAATATAATCTGCTTCACCTTGTGTATTAGACACTACGACAAACCCTACCATTCCTCCGCTCAATCTTTGTGCAGCAACATTAAATACGCGATTACCATTGATATAACCAATCCAGCTGTTGCCACGTTTTTCAATTTTCAAATCATTCCAGTCGCCATTTCGATTTACAAAGCTGGCTTTCGTTTTTGGTACAATTGCTGAAATATTAGAGCCGTTTCCATTTCCACCTTCGTCATAAAGTGCATAATAACCATCATAGTCAACGGTAAAACTGTAACCATAATTATTGTTTGCCGCATTATAGCCAAACAGCAAACCCATATTCTTGTTTGAACCAATCCTGGTAGTCAAAGTAAAGTCGTTATAGATATTCATATCTATAGACTTCGACACATAATAAGCTTCGTGCAGATTGTCATTATAATCTATTTTGAAAGTCCCGTTGCCGATTACACCGTAGGCAAGATTAACTCCGTCTGCAAATTGCCAGTTATTATTGTTATTATTAAAATCTTCAACAAAAGAGATGGGTTGAAGAACCGGTGCAGGTTGATAATAATCACGCTTAACACAAGATGTAGTCGTAAGGACTATACCCGCAACAAATAGGAAGAGTAGATTTTTCATTTGATTTTCGTTTTGTTTATCAGATTTGCAGTTAAGACTTATAGCATGATCTTAAGTTTAATCGAATCAAACAAAATTTAAAATCGAAAAACTAATCTATAAACAAATCACGGTATAATTTACCTCCTGGAGTAACTGCATACTTATCAAAATCTGTAATGCCAGCCTGTGCCAATGCATTTTCGTCCAGCAACTGATGTCCGGTATAACTTTTAGCTTCCTGCTGCAAAACATAAAATGCCGCATCCGCCAATATTTCGGGTGTCCGGCTCATCTTCATTAAGGTTTCACCCCCGAGCAAATTATTAACCGCAGAAGTTGCAATTGTTGTAACCGGCCAAAGAGAATTAGCAGCAATACCCACATCCTTAAATTCTTCAGCCCATCCCATTGCCAGCATACTCATGTTGTATTTACTGATTGTATAGGCAACGTGTGGACCAAACCATTTGGGATTAAGATTCAGCGGAGGTGACAGGGTGAGAATATGTGCATTATCTGACTTTAATAAATGAGGAATGCAATGTTTGGTAACCAAAAAAGTACCACGAACATTAATATCATGCATAAGGTCGAAGCGTTTACTTTCAGTATTCTGCGTGTCAGTTAATGAGATTGCAGATGCATTATTAATGACACCATCAATCCCTCCGAATTTTTGAACACCAAGCTGAACAGCATTTACAATCATCTCCTCATCGCGAATATCACACTGCACGGCCAGCGCTTTACCGCCAGCACTTTCTATTTCTTCCGCTGCACTAAAAATCGTCCCGCCAAGTTTCGGGTGCTCTTCTGTACTCTTCGAAGCAATAATAATATTTGCTCCTGCTGAGGCAAGTTTTAATGCAATTGCTTTTCCGATTCCACGGCTTGCACCACTGATAAAATACGTCCTGTTTTGAAATGAATGCATTTGCTTTTGTTTAAAAAGATGAACCGAAGACATAAGGCTTCTACTTTGCCTTTTCCCAAACGGTAGTGCGACCAATCAAAGAAACGCCTACGAATCCACGCACACTTAGTGTTTCGCCCTTGTGTGTTATTTTGCAGGAATAGGTTTTCCCGTTTTTAGGGTCATAAATTTCTCCATCATTATACAGATCATCGCCATCTTTTTCGAAATGGCGAAGAATGGCAAGATTCAACAACGGATCATTTTTATGGTCCGCTTTAGGATTATTTTCGTCAACTTTGGGTTTGCCGTTTTTCTCCGGTTCTTTGAGCCAGACAATCTTCCCCCAAAACTTACCATCCGTGCCTTTGTAGATATTAATCTTTGCCGTTTTTTCGGCATTGTACCACAAGCCCTCAATTTTATCCTTTTGTGCAAAAGCATTCAAGCTTATCCCGGTCACAAATACCAGGAATAAAAGCATTCTAACAATGAGTGATTTTTTCATAAAATATAGATTTTGAAAGGTGATTGTATTAATTCTCTGCTCTAAGCTTTTCTATAAGTAAAATATACTCCCGCATTGCTTCCTCCTTTGGTTTGCCTGAGATTTTCAACCAGGCCTCATGTTTTGCCTTAGCCACAAAATCAAACATGCCATACTCCCCCTTTACCGGAGTATCACCATCCGTTGCCTGCTTGTAAAGACTATATAACATCAGCAAGGTTTCGTTATCAGGTTTTTCCTTCAACAGTTTACTGCTTGCCACAGCATCTTCAAATTGCTCTTCTAAATTCATTGCTATCAGTATTAAGATGGTTCAGTAATTTTAAAATCTTTAGTTTTGGGCATCTCCATAAAACGGTCTACAACCCTGCCTGGCAAGGTTGCCAGCTTTCGTTGTACCATATCTATCCATGCTCCGTCTACATTTACAATTGCAGCGAGCGTATTATCGGAGCGATAAATTTTTTGAATAAAAGACCAGCGCGAACCGTCTGCCCGACATTTATTCATTTCGCAACTTACACGTACGGTATCATTAGGGCGAACCTCTTTCAGGTAAACTAATTCTTCCCGAAACAAAATCGGGCCAATGTGCAATTCAATCAGCTCTTTAGAGCCGAAACCCATTTTGTCTAACAATTCAAGCCTGGCCTGTGCTGCAAAGTCTGCATAGGCAGAGTGCCGCAGATGGTTGTTTGAATCAATCTGGCTCCACATCACTTTTCCTTCAAAAAATATTTGCTCCATTCAGTCCTGATTTTATCTAATTAATTTCATTATAAAGCCGATCGATTTCCGATTGATACTTTTGCAAAATCACTTTTCGTTTCATGCTCATCTTAGGGGTGAGTTCGCCGCTTTCGATACTCCACTCGGCCGCCAGCAAAACAAACTTCTTTACCTGCTCTACATGATTGAAATTCGGGTTGTATTTTTCGATAATTTCCTGAAAAAGCGTGAGGACTTTAGGTTCCTTTATTGCGGCTTCATTATTGGTATAATTCACACTATTTTCCTTCATCCATTCTTTCAGAGCGGGGAATGCAGGTACAATCAAGGCTGAAACAAATTTTTGCGCTGCACCGATTATCATTATCTGTTCCACAAATCGGCTTTCCTTAAATTTATTCTCAATTGGCTGTGGCGCTACGTATTTACCACCACTAGTTTTAAACAATTCTTTTTTTCTGTCTGTAATTTTCAGAAAACGACCTTCCTGAAACTCACCGATATCTCCTGTCGCAAACCAACCATCAATAAAAGTTTCTGCTGTGGCTTCCGGTTGTTTATAATAACCTTCCATCACACTCGGACCTTTACATAATATTTCTCCATCATCGGCAATTTTGACCTGTACGCTCGGAATAACCGGGCCAACAGTACCTACCCTTCTGCTGTTGTCGCTATATTCATTCACAGCAATCACAGGCGAAGTTTCTGTCAACCCATAACCTTCCATAATGGTTACTTTTGCTGCAGTGAAAATCCGTGCGAGCCTAGGCTGACAGGCAGCTCCGCCCACAACAATTGCTTTTACATTTCCACCAAGCGCATCGCGCCATTTGTTGAAAATAATTTTATTGGCAATAGACAATTGAAAATTGTACCACCATCCCATTTGTTTGCCGGGTTCAAATCTTGAGCCCAAACCCAAAGCCCAGAAAAACAGGAATCGCTTTATACCTTTCAATTGCTGACCGGTTGCCATTATTTTCTCATAAACTTTCTCCAGCAAACGCGGCACGGTTACAAAAATGTAAGGCTTAACCTCTTTTAAATTGGCTGCAATTGTTTCCATACTTTCTGCATAGTAAATAGAAAAACCATTGAACAAATAAACGTAGGTCACCATCTTTTCATAAATATGATTTAATGGCAAAAAGCTTAATGCGCGCTTTTCTTCAAGCCCGATAGCTTCAAGAATATCTTTCACATCAAGCACATTACTGACAATATTCCGATGACTAAGCATTACACCTTTCGGCTTTCCAGTGGTACCGGATGTGTAAATAATTGTAGCAATATCTTCAGCTGTAATCCTATTGTCTATCGCATTAATTTGTTGCTTCAAATCCGGAGTTAATACACCTTTCAATTGCTCCCAGTGGGGAATATCATGATGCTTGTCAAAGGTGTAAATCCATTCCAATGTTGGAATTTGAGATTGAATTGATTTTACAAAAACATACAATTCTTTTGTATTCACAAAACAACCTTTTACGCCTGCTTCATTGAAAATTCCAGCCAATTCTGCCTGTGCGATATTGGGATATAAAGGCACCAAAATAGCACCGGACTGTTGCACTGCAAGATCTGCAATAATCCACTCAGGTCTGCTGTTGCTCAATATCGCCACTTTATCACGTCCTTCTGTAGTTCCATCATTGACAGAAATACCTTTGGCTAACAGACCCGCACAAAGCTCTTCGATCTGCCGATGCACGTTTTCTGTAGATAATGGCTCATACTGACCATTAACTTTTGAAGCTAATAAATCCTTGCGGGGATGAAGCCCCTGTATTTTTATACAATCAAAAAGCCGGCTTGGTTGTGTGGACATAATTTCGATATCTAAGTCTACATAAATATAGCCCGGATTTTAAAACCCCGGGCTTTTACAAACAATCATTATGGGAACAAAACGCCATCATATTTATTTACATCAACAGAAGAAATTCTGGCAGCGTATTTTGAATTGATTGCGCTGATAATCTGATTTGCAATAAGTGCATAACCGCGAGGAGTAAGGTGTACGCCATCCAGAGAAAATGCTCCACCACTTACAAATGTTGGAGAATAAGTAACACCATTGTATTTGATACCGGTTTGCAATGTTCTTAAATAAGTATTGGCATCTACATAGGCGAGTCCATTAGCATCTGCAGCAGTTTTTATTACTGCATTGAAAGCTGCAGTGGCAGTTTGCACATTGGCAACTTCTGTCGCATCCAGCACATACTTGCGGGGAATTGGTTTAGAACTTCCCCAGCCTTTACATTTAATAGAATCCTGAGGTATAGTCAGCAAAATATATTCTCCGCTTTTTATCTGCCGCAATCCACCGGGAGCAGCAGCATCCTGAATGATAAAATAATTTGCACCAAGTGTAAAATTAATACCTAATGGCGCATAGGCCGTGTTTAATGCCGCAACCTGGGCATCAGATGTTAATGCCAGTCCTTTGGCAGGAACCGTTGTAAAAAAAGGAATTGCTGTTACATCAGGAATATTAATCAAAACTCCTTTTGCCCCTTTCGAAACCATTGCACCAACCACAGATTGATATACTGACTGGAAAGCACTGAGAGGAGAAATATCTGTAGGTAATGTACCTCCCGCACCATTTCCTTCTCCGCCATTTGTTGCGTAACCAAGCACATCATTTGACCCTAGCCACATGCTGAAAAAAGTAGGGTTTAATTTGGTAGCAACATCAATTGGCCTGTCTGTCAAAGGACTAGGATAGAACCGATATGCATAACCTACGCCACCTAATACCAAAGCACCATAAGCATAACCTGCCGTAGTATAATCTATGCACCGTATACCCGGAACACCGACATTATTAAATGGGCCTTGAGAAGCAATATTGATAATACTTCCTGCGGTATCAATTTGTGCATTGTAAAGAATGGGTCCCAAACCCGTTACTCCGTCACATCCTTTGGAGTAACCTAAAACTCTTCTTAATCCCGGCCATCCTGCTTCTCCCGGCAATAAAGGTTGTTTAAAATCGCCACCGCCGACCATTTTAAATTGTGCAGCTAACATTGCAGGATAAGAATTTTCCTGTCCGCTGCGATACAGCGAACCATCTGCGTAACCGGCAGTCAAAGAATTTCCCACAGCAACATAAGTAGTAAAATCAGCATTTCCTTTATCAGGAACAGGCGCTTCTATTGTAGGTTTACAGGATGCAAAAATCGCCCCTGCAAGTATGATTGATAAGTATGAATATTTCATTGCTGGAATGTTTTTGAAGATTAGAAAGTATAAGCAATACCAAAAGCGGGAACAAAACTTTTAATTTGATAAGTTCCAGCCAGATTAGCCGGTTCGTAACTAACGGCTCTACCAGCTGTTGTCGTGTAATTAAAAACCGCCATAATTGACAAACGTTCAATAGGATTCACCGTAATTCCACCGGAAAGCGAATAGCGATTTGCATCTACTGCATCCGGAGAAAGATAATTTTTCTTACTTGGTGTAGGATCAAATGCGCCACCAATCATTGCTGCAAAATGCTCATTGAACTTGTAATGTCCACCAACACGCAAGGCGAAAGTATTCTGATAAATTCTGGGTTCCCGTGTATCCTGCAATGCAGGTGTGTTAGCCTCAAAATCAAACTTTAATGAATCGTAAACTTCCCATCCGGCCAGCACAACATCACCCTGAATTGTCAAATGCTCATTTACTTTAAAACCCGCACCAATAGTCAGAATGGATGGCAATGGTAATTCTGTATCAAAACGTGTATCAGGAAAATTGCTTGCTGCAGCTGCTGCCACATCAAATTTTGCGTTTCCCTTATTCACTTTCATATTTACACCAGAACGGTAAGAAATACCCAATTGCATATTTTCATTTGCCTTAATCTGAACACCTACATTAAAGCCCACACCATTCGCATTCCCTTCCAGGGTAGCTTGCCCATCTTTTCCATTCGCATCCTGTACCGGAATTGCTTTTGTTATTTCGACAGAGCCAAAACCATAAACAAAACCAGCCCCTACAGAAATCGCTTCACTGATTTTATAACTAAGCGTTGGCTGAACAAAAACACTTTGCAAAGCAATAGATTGTGAAACATACCGTCCGGTCCAGTTATCACCCCAATTTGCACTGCTGCCAAAAGGAGTATAAATACCAAGACCAATACCCCATTTACTTTCCGCCTTAATAGGACCACCGACATAAAGAGCGAAGGGAGTTGAAGTTTTATTAATTGTTTCCGCTGTAGTACCTGTCCCATTTTCTACAAACTTAATTTTAGGAGAAACGGCATAAATGTTTGCATAAGCCTGAATACCTTCCAGTCGTGTGAGACCACCGGGATTGTAAAAAATAGTGGAAGCATCCCAAGGCCAGGCAACACCACTGCCTCCCATGGCGGTTTGCCGCATCCCCTGCAAATTCAGCTGAAAACTGCCAGCGAATGCCAATGAAGACAAACTTAAAGCAGCACCTGTAAATAAACTTACTTTTTTCATTCCATTAAAATTTTAGTTGTGAAAAATGATTAGAAAGTGTACATTGGTATTCCTTGATTAAAAACAGTATTTATTGGCATCGATCAATCTATCTGCAATTGACCTTCTCGCTGCAACAGTATTAAAGTCTTCGGTTTTGGTAAAACGCTTCAGTCCCATCATCATCATTCTTTTTTCATCCCCTTCAGCAAATGAATTCAGTGCATTTCGTCCTGCAATATGGATTCGTTCGGCGGCATCATAAATATACACCTTTGCAATTGCAATTTTATCTTTTGCACTTTCTTCACCCTGCATTGAAACAAGCTTTTCTACACGTAGCAAAACTGATTCACTTGCGTACAATTCAATGAGCATATCGGCGAGGTACATAATCACTTCCTGTTCTTTCCCTAATTGTTGCATCAGTTTTTGAACAGCAGCTCCGGCAGTCATTAAAATCGCTTTTTTGAAACCGGTAATATATTTATGCTCTTTAGTAAAAAGCCCTTCTTCAGTTGTGGAAAAATCTGGAATGCTCATCAATTCTCCGGCCACTTTTTGTGCAGGCCCCATCAGGTCCAACTCCCCTTTCATCGCACGTTTCAGCATCATATCTACGGAAAGCATCCTGTTGATTTCATTTGTTCCTTCAAAAATCCGGTTAATACGTGCGTCGCGATAAGACCTGTCCATAGGCGCCTCTGCACTGTAACCCATGCCACCATAAATCTGTACGCCTTCGTCGGTTACAAAGTCAAGTACTTCAGAAGCATGAACTTTAATGATGGCCGCTTCAATAGCAAACTGCTCAGTTCCTTTTAACTTGGCCTGAGCTTCGTCCATACCAGCTTCGATATACGATTTCGTAGCATCTTCAATATTCTGACTGGCGCGATAAGTAGCTGCTTCACTTACATAAGTACGAATAGCCTGCTCTGCAAGCTTATGTTTTATCGCACCGTATTTAGAAATCGGGCGACCAAACTGCTCACGTTCATTTGCATAATTTACAGATTTATCGATTACAGCTTTCGATGCACCCAATGCGGCTCCGCCCAGTTTTATTCTACCAAGATTGAGAATATTTACTGCAATTTTGAAACCATTTTCCCTAGTGGACAACAGATTTTCTACCGGCACCTTACAATCATTAAAAAACACCTGTCGTGTGCTGCTGCCTTTAATGCCCATTTTATGCTCTTCAGGATTTAAAGAAATCCCTTCAAATGATTTCTCAACAATAAAAGCACTTAAATTTTTATCATCGTCGATTTTTGCAAACACAATAAAGACATCAGCGAAGCCACCGTTGGTAATCCACATTTTTTGTCCGTTCAGGATATAATGTTTCCCGTCTTCAGTTAAAACAGCTTTTGTTTTTCCAGAATTCGCATCCGATCCCGAACCTGGTTCGGTGAGGCAATAACACCCTTTCCATTCTCCCGTAGCCAGTTTGCTGACATACTTTTTCTTTTGTTCTTCATTGCCATAATACAGAATTGGTAATGTCCCGATACCAGTGTGCGCAGATAACGCAACAGCGAAGGAATGACCGGCACCCAACACTTCAGTGGTGAGCATCGAAGTCACAAAATCCTTTTCCACGCCGCCATACGCTTCCGGAACACTCATACCCAAAAGGCCCAATTCGCCGGCTTTTTCAAGCAAGGAAGGCATCAATCCTTCTTCCTGGCTATCGATTCTATCCAGTTGATTATTGACATTTTGTTTCAGAAAATCGCGGCACATTTCCGCAATCATTAATTGTTCTTCATTCCATTCTTCAGGAATAAAAATGTCTTGCGCCAGTGTATCTTTTATTAAAAATTCACCGCCTTTAATCGCTGTTTTTTGGTTTTCCATTTTATCGAAGTATTTAGTAATCAGTATCTGGTATTTAGTATCTAAGATGTAGTATCTGGTATTTAGTATTTAGAGTTTATTATTAGAATTTGATCATTTTGGAATACTGAGCATTAAGCCAATTCAAAATTTGAGATCTTGATACTTGATACCTCATACTCCTACATCATTTCAAAAACACCCGCAGCACCTTGCCCGGTACCGACACACATCGTGACGACACCATATTTTTTGTCGCGACGTTTTAGTTCATTTAATAATTGCACGGTAAGCTTCCCGCCTGTACATCCCAACGGATGTCCCAGTGCAATTGCGCCACCATTTACATTGATCAGCTCAGGATTTAATCCTAATTCTCGAACAACGGCTAAAGACTGAGACGCAAAGGCTTCGTTCAATTCAAATAAATCAATATCATTTTGTGTAAGTCCGGCAATTTTCAAAGCTTTCGGAATTGCAGCTACAGGACCAATACCCATAATGCGGGGAGGCACGCCGGCACTGGCATAACTGACCATCCTTGCTATCGGAGTAAGATTATTTTCTTTCAGAAATTTTTCACTCACTACCATTACAAAAGCGGCACCATCACTTGTTTGAGATGAATTTCCTGCTGTAACACTACCGCCCGCAGCAAATACCGGTTTTAATTTTGCAAGGACTTCAATTGAGGTATCTGCACGCGGACCTTCATCTGTATCCACAATAAATTCTTTCGTTTTTTTCTTGCCGGAAGCGGCGTCAAAAAATGTTTCTTTTACTGTAACCGGAGCAATCTCATTTTTAAATTTTCCTGCTTCAATTGCAGCAATTGCTTTTTGGTGTGAGTTGTAAGAAAACAGATCCTGGTCCTCGCGGTTCACTTTATATTCTTTGGCCACCTGCTCCGCAGTCAATCCCATATTCCAGTAATAATCGGGATGCGATAAAGCCAAATCTGCATCGGGAACAACACGCCAGCCGCCCATTGGTAACAGGCTCATGCTTTCAGAACCACCTGCAATAATGCAATCTGCTTGTCCGCTGTGAATTTTAGATGCAGCAATGGCGATTGTTTCAAGCCCGGAAGCGCAATAACGGTTCACTGTCATTGCAGAAACTTTATCTGTATCAAAACTCATCAACGAAACAAAACGTGCAAAATTCAGCCCTTGCTCTGCTTCAGGCATTGCATTCCCAACAATCAGATCATCTATTTGTTCTGCAGAAACATTGGGTACGGATACCATCAGATGTTTGATTACTTCTGCTCCTAAAACATCAGGTCTTGTAAAGCGAAAACCGCCACGATTGGCCTTTCCAACTGCACTTCTAAAACCGGCTACTATATATGCGTTCATTTTATTTTTAGTATTTGGTATCAAGTATTTAGTATTTAGTATTTAGTATTGGGTATCAAGTAGTGAGTATTTAGTAGTAATTTGTAGTAAGGTTTAGTGAACCGCACCTATTACTTAATACTTGATACTCTTTAAACAACTATAGTCTTTTTCAATCCAATCAGCATTTTCTGAACAGAATTTATCAAGTTGATTATCTCTAGTGCATTCTCTTTTATATATTCAAAATCAATTGAAAGTAAAACTTGAGTTTCCAATTCATAAGCAGAAGCAATTGCAATATCTAAAAAGCGAACGAACTCTTTATTTGATGATCGTCCAGCTCCTTCGGCGATGTTGCTTGGAATAGAAACGGCGCATCTTCTCATCTGTGCAGTTAGTCCAAATCTTTCTTCCGGAGGAAAGATTTGCGTTCTTGAGTAAACTGTCTTGGTCAATAACATTGAATCGTTCCAAACGTTTAGTTCTTTAAAATTATGTGCCATTAAAATTATTTTTCCATTGCGTACTTAATACTTACTACTAAATACTTGATACCTATTAATTTCTTAACACCTTCCCTCCAGTCAAAATCGATTGAATCCTTTCAAGTGTTTTCTTTTCTGTTGTGAGGCTTAAAAAAGCAGCCCGCTCCAAATCCAACAAATATTGTTCGGTCACTTCTGTTGGTTGAGACAAATCACCTCCAGCCATTACAAAGCCCAATTTTTCTGAAATTTTCACATCGTGCTCGCTGATATAATTTCCGGAGAACATCGAGTTCGCACCCAGATAAGCCAGACCAAGTGCAGCTTTGCCCAAAACTTTAATATCCTTACGCGGAACGGGTTGTGTATATCCCGCATTTGCCAATTCCAGACATTCAGCTTTTGCTTCAGCCAATAAACGTCTTTCAGAAATTACCACTTTATCCAATCCTCTTCTTAAATATCCCAATTCAAAAGCCTCTTCAGCAGAGGTAGAAACTTTTGCCTGCCCGATGGTCAAAAACCTATCACGATAAGCATTCAACGCTACATCACCTTCTATCAAAGAATCAGAAAGACGAACAGCAAATTCTTTAGATCCGCCACCACCGGGAATCAGGCCAACGCCAAATTCTACCAAGCCAATGTAACTTTCGGCGTGCGCCACTACTTTATCCGCGTGCAAACAAATTTCGCAACCTCCTCCAAGTGCCATATTGTGCGGGGCAACCACCACAGGAATAGAGGAATAACGAATACGCATTGTTGTATTCTGAAACTGACGGATCGCAAAATCAAGCTCATCGTATTCCTGTTCTACCGCCATCATAAAAATCATTCCCACATTGGCACCTGCACTGAAATTGGCTCCTTCATTTGATATTACCAATCCTTTATAATCCTTTTCAGCTATGTCGATTGCTTTATTAATTCCCTCCAGCACCTCGCCTCCAATACTATTCATCTTGGTATGAAATTCAAGGTTCAGGATACCATCGCCAATGTCAGTTAAAGTTGTTCCGCTGTTTTTCCAGATTGTTTTCGCAGCACGAATATTTTCCAATAAAATAAACTCTTCAGTACCAGGAATGACTTTGTAGGCTTTAGAGGGGATATCATAATAGAGACGATTGCCATTTTCAATTTTATAAAACGATGAATTACCAGCAGCAAGCATTTCATAAACCCACTGTGCAGGCTTGTTGCCAGCTTCTTCCATAGATTTCACTGTCGCTTCAACACCCAATGCATCCCAGGTATCAAACGGCCCAAGTTCCCATCCGTATCCTGCTTTTATAGCATCATCTATTTTATATAATTCATCAGAAATTTCCGGGATACGGTTGCTTGAATAAGCAAATAAAGGGAACATTGTAGCGCGATAAAAATCTCCGGCTTTATCTTTTGCAGCAATCAGCATTTTTAATCGCTGACGCAAATCGTCAATTGGTTTTGTTGCTTCAAGAGCGGCAAATTTCACTTTTTGCGATGGCTTATATTCAAGGGTTTTCAGATCCAGCACATGGATTTCACTTTTTCCGTTTTCACCTTTTACTTTTTTGAAAAAACCTTGTTCGGTCTTGCTTCCCAGCCATTTATTCTCAATCATTGTATTAACAAAAGAAGGAACAGTAAGCGAATCTTTTGCCTCATCATTGGGAACGTTTTGCACTAAAGCATTAGCCACCAACGCCAGTGTATCTATGCCAACTACATCGGCTGTGCGGAATGTAGCTGACTTTGGACGACCCACCACTGGTCCGGTAAGTTTGTCCACTTCCTCAACCGTCATTCCGGTTTTCTCAACATACTGAAGCAAACTCATTATGCTAAAAACCCCGATACGATTACCAATGAAAGCCGGTGTATCTTTTGCAAGAACGGTCGTTTTGCCTAAATATTTTTCGCCGTATAACATTAGAAAATCGATCACATCCTGATGGGTATCTGCTGTTGGAATAATTTCCAGTAGTTTCAGGTAACGCGGAGGATTGAAAAAATGCGTTCCGCAGAAATGTTGTTTAAAATCTTCACTTCTGCCTTCTGTCATCAAATGAATCGGAATACCGGAAGTATTGGAAGTGATCAAAGTTCCTGGCTTTCTAAACTTTTCTACTTTTTCAAAAACAGATTGCTTGATATCCAAATGCTCAATAACCACTTCAATAATCCAGTCGCAATCTTTTATCTTTTGAAGATCATCATCAAAATTTCCGGTGCTGATGCGGCTGGCAAATTTCTTGCTGTAAATGGGTGAAGGATTAGATTTTAAAGCAAACGCCAGAGCATCATTCACAATTTTGTTGCGTGCTTTCATATCTCCTTCAGGTGCATCTTTTGGCACAATATCCAGCAGTAAAACCTGTAAGCCAATATTGGCAAAATGACAGGCAATTCTGCTTCCCATTACACCTGATCCAAGCACAGCAACCTTTCTGATTATTCGGTTCATTCAAATAAATTTATTGATGATTCTAAATTTTCGATTCTATCGCAATGGCTTCCCAGCAAGCATTATAAAATTTTTGTTTCGCACCTTTTTTGTGCAAATCAGTCTTGTGTGCGAGGTGAAGCTTTATAATTGTATTTAACGGGCCATGGATAAGGGATAATAAAACTGCATCCGGCAGGTTTTTAATGACATGCTCTTTTTTACCTTGCTTCATCATTTTGTAAATAGGTAACAGCAACATAAAATTTTCGTCCTGATTCTCTTTAAACAAAAATGGAGCGTAAGTATATTGTTCTATAAAACTGAAATTGTCTTTTTCGTTCAAATAAAATTCCACTGCATTGTGCAGCATACTATGAAAATTTTCTTTCACAGATTTATCTTCACTATAAGCTTTTAAAACACTTTGGTTGAAATCGGTGACAATTAGTTTGTACAAAGCATTGATAACATCTTCTTTCCCCTTGAAATACAAATAGATTGTTCCGGCGGCAACATCAGCCTCTTCAGCAATTTTCTTCATATTAAGATGGTAAAAACCATCTCTTGTAACCAGCTTTAAAACACTTTTCAGTATAGCATCTTTTTTATTCATTGCCAGAAGTTGATAATCAAAACTAACAAAAATGAATGAACGTTCATTTTTTATTTTTGCAAAAGATTTGTTAATAAACTATTTTGACTGTCCTTAAAGCATTCTTCTGTTCAATACTTGGTTAAATAGTATAGAATATTTCAAAAAATGCTTAAAAAGGAACAATTCAAAAATGATTTGTCTTCTAATTGTAATAAATTTGCGCAGCGAAACAGAACTTCTAATTTTTAAATAATAAATATTCATTCATGGCCTTCGATTTCAATTTGATTCAAAAGCATTATTCAAACCTGCCCGCACGTATTGCTCAGGCTCGCCAATTGTTGATGCGTCCACTCACACTAACTGAAAAAATCCTTTATTCTCATCTTTGGGATAAATTCCCTGAGCATGCTTATCAGCGCGGCAATAGCTACGTTGACTTTGCTCCGGACCGTGTAGCGATGCAGGATGCAACAGCACAAATGGCTTTGCTTCAGTTTATGCAGGCAGGAAGAGTAAAAGTAGCAGTACCCAGTACAGTGCATTGCGACCATTTGATTCAGGCGAAAGAAGATAGCAAAACAGATTTGACTCGTGCGGTTAATGAGAGTAAAGAGGTTTATGACTTTCTTGCTTCTGTTTCAGATAAATATGGTATCGGATTCTGGAAACCAGGTGCCGGTATTATTCACCAGGTTGTCTTGGAAAACTACGCATTCCCTGGTGGAATGATGATTGGAACGGATAGCCATACCGTAAATGCCGGTGGATTGGGAATGGTGGCGATTGGTGTTGGTGGTGCTGATGCCTGTGATGTAATGGCGGGTCTGCCATGGGAACTTAAATTCCCTAAATTAATCGGGATTAAATTAACCGGAAAATTAAGTGGCTGGACAGCTCCAAAAGATGTGATTTTAAAAGTAGCGGGTATCCTTACGGTAAAAGGTGGAACAGGTGCTATTGTTGAATATTTTGGTGAAGGCGCTACAAGTATGAGTTGCACAGGTAAAGGTACTATCTGTAATATGGGTGCTGAAATCGGAGCAACAACTTCAACTTTCGGATATGACGATAGCATGAGTCGCTATCTGAAAGCAACAAACCGCGAAGACATTGCTAACGCAGCTGATTTGGTTCGTGAGCACCTAACAGGTGATGCTGAAGTTTATGCTAATCCTGAACTTTATTTTGATCAGGTAATTGAAATTAACCTGAGCGAACTGGAACCACATTTGAATGGTCCGTTCACACCGGATTTGGCTACTCCTATTTCTAAAATGAAAGAGGAAGCTGCGAAAAACGGCTGGCCTACAAAAATTGAAGTGGGATTGATTGGTAGCTGTACTAACTCTTCGTACGAAGATATCAGCCGCTCTGTAAGCCTTGCAAAACAAGTTGCAGAAAAAGGTTTGAAAACAAAAGCAGAGTTCACCATTACACCAGGTTCTGAGCTGGTTCGTTATACTATTGAAAAAGATGGTTTCCTTGAAATCTTCGATCAGATAGGTGCGAAAGTATTTGCAAATGCTTGTGGTCCTTGTATCGGAATGTGGGACAGGATGGGTGCGGACAAACAGGAGAAAAACACAATTGTTCACTCGTTCAACAGAAACTTTGCAAAACGTGCTGATGGCAACCCTAACACCTTTGCATTTGTCGGTTCGCCGGAACTGGTAACAGCTTTGGCGATAGCAGGTGACCTTAATTTTAATCCATTAACGGATACTTTAACGAACGATAAAGGAGAACAGGTTCGTCTGGATGAACCGTCAGGTTTTGAATTGCCTCCACGTGGTTTTGCGGTTGAAGATGCCGGCTATCAGGCACCTGCAGAAGATGGCAGCAAAGTAAATATTCTGGTTGACGCTGCTTCCAGCCGTCTTCAGTTGCTGGCTCCGTTCCAGGCTTGGGAAGGCACAGATCTAAAAGGTCTTCGTTTGCTGATTAAAGCAAAAGGAAAATGTACAACGGATCATATTTCTATGGCTGGTCCATGGTTGAAATTCCGCGGACACCTGGATAACATCTCCAACAATATGTTGATTGGTGCTGTGAATTATTTCAACGAAAAAACAGATAATATTAAAAACCAGCTTTCCGGAGAATACGGACCAGTACCTGCAACACAACGCGCTTACAAAGCACAAGGCGTAGGTACATTGGTAGTAGGCGATGAAAACTATGGTGAAGGCAGCAGCCGTGAGCACGCAGCAATGGAGCCTCGTTTCCTTGGTGTTCGTGCCGTATTGGTAAAATCATTTGCCCGTATCCACGAAACGAATCTGAAAAAACAAGGTATGCTGGCGCTTACTTTTGTAAACAAAGAAGACTACAACAAAATTCAGGAAGATGATTGTATCGATATCGAAGGATTGACAACATTTACACCTGGTGTTCCTTTGACGATGACATTCCATCATGCTGATGGTACAAAAGATGTGATCAGTGTAAACCATACCTACAACGAACAACAAATCGAGTGGTTTAAAGAAGGTGCGGCATTGAACATTATCCGCAAACAATTTGCAGCGAATAATTAATCCCTGAATAATAAATATTAACGGGCTATTTCGTTTTGAAATAGCCCTTTTTTATGGGTAAATAGTTACGCGTCAGAAAAAGTCAAATAGAATTCCCTTACCCTGACGGTGCCCGCCCGGATGATCGTTCGGACGGGCGACGCCTCCCAAAGCCAAATAGAGATGAGGAGCTGATATCATAACATTTTAAACTTTTCATTTGAACTCCGAACAATAACTTTGCAGCATGAACCTGATTAAGCATCCCGATTTACTGAAGCATTTGGAAGATAAACTGAAAGGACCATTACCGTCCAAAGAGGCTTTAAAAATGATGTTTCCAAACATCAAGGCAATGCCTGAAACGATTCCGGATACGGTAAGATTGAGCGCAGTAATGGTTTTGCTTTTTATTAAAAATAACGAATGGCACTTGTTGGCCATCCGCAGGACAGAAGATGGCCATGCGCACAGTGGCCAGATAGGTTTTCCGGGAGGAAGGTATGAAAAGGAAGATGCTGATTTACAGGAAACTGCTTTGCGTGAAACCTATGAGGAAATTGGCATTCCGCCAGAAAAAATAAAAGTAATCGGTGCGCTGAGTCCGGTATATGTTGTGGTTAGCAATTTCAATGTTTTTCCTTTTGTTGGGCTGATTGAATCTCCTGAGAATTTGGTATTGAGCGTGAACGAAGTGCAGGCTGTAATTGAAATTAAGCTGGAAGAACTATTTGCGCCAGACACCAAGGTTCTTACTGAGGTGGTTTCTCCGGCCTTTCCGGAAATAAAAAGAAAAGTAAATTCATACGTAGTGCAAGAGAATGTGATGATTTGGGGAGCAACCGCTATAATGATGGCAGAGCTTGAATTGCTGCTATCAGGAAATACGAACAACTAACTGATCCAACGGGCGACGTATTTTTTTCTCATTAGCCAAAAAGTCATTGTCAGCATCACGATATCCAATAGCCAGTAAGGCTACACTGGTGTGATGAATTTCATGCAGTTTCAAAAAATTATCCATTCCGGCACAATCAAAACCTTCCATCGGTGTAGCATCTACTCCCAACAGCGCAGCTTCGGCAATGGCAAATCCAAGCGAAATATAAACCTGATTAGAGGACCAGTTTTTTATCTGCTCATCAGAACTCGTTTCTGCAAAGCGCAGCATTGAATTCCTGAAGGGAACCAGGCTTTCGGAAGTTACACCGCGTGTTTCAATAATATTCTGAAGGTAGGTATCGATGTGCTGTTGCGTAAGTTTTGTGTAAGAAGCGAATAGCAGCAGGTGCGAGGATTCAGTAATCTGTGGTTGGTTGTAAGCAATTGGTTTGATCTGCTCACGCATTTCCTGTGGTTCAATTAAATAAAGTGTAAATGGTTGCAAACCCATTGAGGTAGGAGCATATTGCGCAGCCTTAAGAATAGCTTCAATATTCGCTTCAGACACTTTCTGACCATTCATCCTTTTAGGTGCATACCGCCAATGCAAGGCATCATTCAAACTCATACATCAAACATTCTAATTTTGGAATAACAAAGATAATGTCATTGCAGACAAACCTGTATCAACATTAATTATCGCTCAATTTTTATTCAAGCTGCAATAAATCTTCACCTTCTATTAAATCAAAATCGATATTATTAGATCCGGAAATTCCCTCAACTGAACCTTTAATATGCGCGGCATTCAATAAAATTTTCTCCAGTTGCTTTTCCCGCATTTTCCAAAGTTTTTCCATCGCATCACGTTCCTTCTGAATTGAATTCTTCATAGACTGAAAGCCTTCACGTATTGCTTTCCATTGCTCCGAAAACTCGTTGCTGGTAAGGTATCCGTAGAGCAATGACATTTTATCCGTCTTGTTATCACTGTTCTGCATTACCTGGAATACTCTTAAAATCTGCTCGCGAAGAATTAAAGCCAAAGTTCCTGCTTCTTTATAAGAGCAAATCCAGACGCCATCTTTCAAGCCAAATGAATTGATGTCTTTAGGTAAAGCTTGTGTAACGATTACTGCAATGTCTGCGCCCTTGCTGCGCATATCGGCTTTTACTTTATCTATCCAATCATTGCTGAATGCGTTGGTACGTTTACTTTCATAAACAATTTTACCACACTCCTGACCAAATTGATTTCTGACAATATGGACACAATCTCCACCACGAACGCCCTTCCCTACTTCTTCAATCAAATCAAAAGGAAATTTTTGCCTCAGCATCGCTTCCAATAATAACTCCTGAACTTCGCCCTGCAGCTGCATAGAACCTTGTTCTGCCTTGCGTTTCATCTCATCTGCAAGTTTGCGCTGTTGTTCCAGTTGTTGTTCTATTTCCTTTATCCTGAATTGAAATTCCTGTTCTTTGATTTTAGACTTTTCCTCTTCTTCTTTCCTGACCAGCATGGACAATTCGGTTCTGGCTTCTATCAATTGCTGCTGCATTTTGATATCCATCTCCTGCTCCTTATTTTTGAGTTCCTGCATTTTTTTCAGGAAATCAAGTTCCTTTTCACGCGCCTCTTTTAGCCTTGCTTCATTATCAATATTGGTTTGATTGAGATGCTTAATCTGAGCCTCAAATCGCTGTTCAAATTTAAGTTCCTGTTCTTTCGCTATCTGAGCTGCCAATTCATTCTTTTGCGCGTCCAGCTTTTTAGAGAATTCTTTTTCCTGTTGCTCTTTTAGTGTTTTAAACTCATTTTCTTTCTGCTCAAAATCTTTTTGTTTCTTCAATTGCCATTCCTGCATTTCTTTACGCAAATCCTTCTGCAATTGATTTCTCAGCGCATCAGTTGGCTCAAATTGAGTATTGCAATTAGGGCATATGATTGTTGTGTTCGTCATTATTTCTCTTGTAAAATGTATTAATGAGTTTATTCCTGAAGAGCTTTTTTGTAAACACTTAAAACTCTTTCACGTGCAAATTTATGATCTACTATTGGTTGCGGATAATTAAATCCTTCGAATTCCGGAACCCATTTTCTGATGTACTTTAAGTCCTTATCAAATTTCTTCGTTTGCTCATAAGGATTGAATATCCTGAAATACGGAGCGGCATCGCATCCACTTCCTGCAGCCCACTGCCATCCGCCATTATTGGCTGAAAGATCGAAATCCAATAACTTCTCTGCAAAATAAGCTTCTCCCCATCGCCAGTCAATTAATAAGTGCTTGGTCAAAAAACTAGCGACAATCATACGCACTCTGCTGTGCATAAATCCCGTTTCATTTAATTCCCGCATTCCGGCATCAACTATTGGATAGCCTGTTTCGCCCTTGCACCACTTTTTAAATTCATTCACATTATTTCTCCATTCAATACAATTATACTTTGGCTTGAATGCACTGTTTTCTGCGTGAGGAAAGTGCCATAAAATGCTCATATAAAAATCTCTCCAGATTAATTCATTTAGCCAAACCTCATTTAGTCCTGTAGCTTTTTGAACCAATTTTCGGATACTTATTGTCCCGAAGCGCAAATGCACACTCAGTCTTGTGGTTCCATGATCAATTGCAGGAAAATTACGTGTCTGATTATAAATTGATATTGTCTGTTCATTGATCTTAGGCAAAGAAAATTCACACCTTGTTTCTTTAAAACCAATGTCCTTTAATTTTAGAATCGGAATAGGTACACTTTTTTTAAAACTATCAAAATAAACTTCGGTGGGATAGTTTTTTAAATAAAAGGAATTCAATTTAGCCTTCCACTTTTTACTGTAAGGTGTAAAAATGGTATAAGGCAGACCATCGTCTTTTACTATTTCATCCTTTTCAAATACAACCTGGTCCTTATACGTGTGAAATGGAATTTTAAAATTGTTCAATTCTTCTTCAATAAGTTTATCCCGAAAAATTGCAGAAGGTTCATAATCATGATTACAATAAACGGCATCAACATTATATTTCGCAATAATTTTCCTGAAAATATCGATTGGTTTTCCATGAAATACAGACAAGTTACTACCCATATGATTTAATTGCCCTTGAATTTCGGTCAACGCAAAATGGATAAAATCAATACGTTTATCCTTTTTATTCTCTAGCTTATTTAGAATATTGGTATCAAAAATAAAAACAGGTAATACGCTTTTACTTCTTTTTAAAGCATAATATAGACCGGCGTTATCTTCAAGTCGTAAATCCCTTCTGAACCAAAAAATGGTTACACTTCCTTTTTCCATTAAAAAAATATTACTCTAAACTCAAATGTAGAGTTTACGATTCGAATCTAAAAATCAAGCCTGATAAACGTAAGAAAAAACAGCCACAAATTTCTTTGTGGCTGTTTTTTCTTATACATAATTAGAATTTAAAACTATCGAATCAAAGTCAGATTACCATTGTAGCTTTCACTCACACCGTTTGCGAACGATACTCTGATCAGGTATACATAAACACCCATTGGCATTGCCTGACCTTTATAGTTACCATCCCATCCGCGGCCATTCACTTTATCAGTTTCGAAAATCAATTGACCCCAACGATCAAATATTTGCATATTGAAAGTCACAGCTGATTTAGAAAGCAACTCTCTTGGCAGGAAGTAGCCATCATAATCACTTCCTGATCCTGGAGTAAATGCATTTGGAATATCAAGGTAACAAGCTTTAGTTACAGTCATACTGTCAGAGCTAACACACTCCCAGTTTTGAGCTTTAACTGAATATTGACCGGCAGTACGAACCTGAATTGTTGCTGTTGTATCTCCAGTGCTCCAGGTATATTTGTCAACTGCAATTGTGTTGCGGTTGCGCAAAGTCAGGACTGAATTGCCAGGGCAGAAACCAGTGTCTTCACCCAAATTCACATTAGGAATAGCTACTACATCAACTGGTGCTGTTGTAGAAACAGTAGGACAGGCAGGATAGAAACCTTGCAAAGTTACTGTAGCAGGGCCTGACTTGGTAAATGCGTGACGCACTTGCAATACATTGAAGGCAGGATCTCCATCTCCAAAATCCCAGCTTAAGCCATTGAATCCTGGTGTTGCGATGGCCTGGAAGTCTACTGCATTACCCTGACAGATTTTATTTGCGCTGGCTGTCATAGATATCGAAGGAACTTTAAATACTTCAACAATTTGAGTAACAGTATCCACACAAGCATTAACCTTAGTAGAAATAATCAACCTGATATTGTAAGTACCACGAGTGTCTGCATAACTGTGGAATGTATTACTATCTGTGGTAGATGTTCCATCACCGAAACTCCAGGAAGAATTATAACCATTTACATTGCTTGTAGTTGAGGTATTTGTTAGTGTCAACAACTCATTTCCACAAAGAGAATCTTCTGTTTTATCGAAAGAAGCAATTGCCTCAATTGTTTCAACCATAAGGTCAGCACGATCACTTTCGCAACCATTAACTGTTTGAGAAACAAAATAACTTACTGTTCCAGCTGTTGATGTAGATGGAGTTGGTGTGCTTGGATATTTAACTCCTGCAGTAGCTGCATCATACCATTTAAGATTCACTCCGCCAGCATTCAACATTTTAGCCGGAACATCTTTACAATAAATAAGATCTGTATCCAAAGGTGGTAAAGGTTTTTTAGTAACGATTACCTGAATTCTTGCACGTGGAGTTTCGCAACCTGCCAGATTCTCCTGACTAACCCAATAGCTCGTTGTATCAAAATCAGTTGGCGCACCAGCGGGGAAGGTAGTACTCGGTGTTGGGGCTGTTGGGCTTGATGTACCACCACTTGCTGTTGTATACCATTTCAAAACGGCTCCGGCAGCTGTTCCTGCAGTTAATGCTGCTGGTGTAGCACCTTCACAATAACGGATAGGAGTAGCTACAGATGGAGGCACAGAGAAACTAATTGTATCAACATAAAATACCAATAATTGTGTATCACAATTGGATATACCCATTGCATTGTAGGTTTTTGGACCCCAAACTGTTACGATAACTGAATCACCAAACACAGCACCCAAAGGATAGATTTTAGTACCAGTAACAGTAGGAATTGTACCACCAGGTAATACTAAAGTAGAAGTACCAGAAGCTGATAAATAAGAAGGAGCTGCAGATGTTGTCCAGATCCATTTGTATTGACCACCATTTACTACTTTCAATGGAACTGTTTTACCCGGGCAAACACGGAATGTTGTATAGGGAGAATAAGGAGCTCCACCTGATTCAAATTTAGGAGCAGTTTCTCCCAAAGCTGAATCCAAATCCGCTTGTTTAAGAATATAAGTATAAGCTAAAGATGTTTTTTGACCCGGAGCCAAATTACCAAGGTTAAATACTAAACCAATTGCAATATCAGAATTTAAAACCGTAGAACCCTGAGTAAAGTAATAACCTGAGCTGGCAGTACCAGTTTGGTTATAAACATCACCAGGTTGACCACTAAAAGGCCAAGAGTTAAAAATGCAGCATTTTGCACGACAATCTTTGGTACCCAGACCTAGGTAAGCTTGTTTAGGATAACCTCTTCCTTCAGCTGTAACAAGGCAATTTTTTGAAATTGCATTAGGCTGATAAATAATTTTATTATCTGTTGGAAATCCACCACCTGTCCAAGGCTGATCATTATCAGGGTCAAGTCCACGGAAATAATAAACATTGTTTACTGTGGCAGCACCGGTATTAACTATATCAACGTAGATAACAAAATAAACTTTATCTTTTTTAACGACAGTTCTTTGTGTAATTGACAAATTACCGTTAGTACCCGACCAAACTGTTTCTTCAACAGTTGGTGAAGTAGTGTAGGAAATATTCGCACAGGCAGAACCCGGGCAGGTACCGGCAGAGGCCGCATTACGGTATCTGTAGGTAGTACTATTATATT
Source organism: Chitinophagaceae bacterium (assembly GCA_041661485.1). Classification (GTDB taxonomy): domain Bacteria; phylum Bacteroidota; class Bacteroidia; order Chitinophagales; family Chitinophagaceae; genus Rurimicrobium. The sequence continues at coordinate 60,711 of JBAZUJ010000006.1, read as the reverse complement.
GCAAATCCCATCCTTCATAAGGAGAACCAGGTACGAAATAATCTCCCATGTACATTGCACTACCGGGAGCACTAACTGCCCAACCATCTTTATCCGGATCCGAAACAAATCCTAAAGTAACACCACACCCCTGGGTTACGTTATTATGATAACCGGTAGGTACATAACAAGCACCAAATGCACCTGTACCAGCAACGCCTACTTCAACATAATCACCACGAATGTAAGCATCACCAGAAGCCACAATTTGAGCTGAGGCACTTAATGCTACAAGCGAGAGTGAACTTGCCAGTAATAATTTAGAGAAAATGTTTTTCATCTTTTGAAATTTTAGGAGGTAAAGTTTATAATCTTATGATGAGAAGGATTATTGCTTATTGAAATTGAATTGAAAAATACTTTTAGGGTCTTTATCCATGAAAATTTTCACAGTATATACTCCTGAATTAAGGGAGGCTATATTCCAGTTAACATTGTACAAATATACTTTTGTCTCCGGCGTCCATGTCAATACCGTTTTTCCTGATGCATCTGTAATGATAGCAGAAAGTGGCATTGGATCTGGTGTATGCAACATAAAATGAGCTGTTGAAGTAAGCACTTTTGGTGTTAATGCATAATTGACATTAAGATTTTCTTTGGCGCTTAGTGCATACTGAAAATTGCCAGCTATACCATCAAAGTTTTTGATTGCATCTGCGTTTTGAGCAGATATAGTACCGCTTTGAGCGAATGATGTAGTGGCTAATCCAAGAGCCATTGTAAAAATAAAAAGTAGCTTTTTCATAATATTAGTGATATATTTTGTTGTGAATTTACGAATTTAGTTTTAAAACACAAAATTTTAACTTAAAAATATTCTTATACCTGTCTCAGTGTATTCCTAATATTAACAAGACACATTTAAGTATAAATAGGTTGGGTAATTAAATTCAATTAACAATTAGATAACAAAAATTAAAGCCTTTCAAACAATTTTCTAAGTTTGTTCCTATCCATTTTTTCTTCCCAATTTGGACCTAATGCATTCTCCCATAATAATTTCATACCAAGTGAAACATCAATCATAGTATCAAATTGTGCATCTGATAAATTTGCACAAACCCCTACCGGAATTTCAATTTGATGTTTTTCTACCATACTGTGGAACTCCGCCACTCCTTTGGGATAATATTCCTCCAGGTGATTAAAAACAATACAATTACCAATTCCGTGTTTTGTTCCTAATAAATAGGACAAACCGTAACTAACCGCATGCGCTACCCCTACCTGCGAATAAGCGATACTCATGCCGCCAGCATACGATGCCATCATCAGCTGTTCATCACTGTTTTCGTCCCATTCATTTTTATTTAAATAAATGCTCTGGCACATTGATAAGGCTTTTTCTCCATAAGACTGACTGAACGTATTCAGGAATGTCCCATCTAAAGACTCTATACAATGTATATAGCAATCCATACCGGTATAAAAGTTTTGATTTTTCGGAACACCCTTAATCAATTGAGGATCCAGTACAATCTGATCAAATGGTGTAAAATCAGAATTCATGCCTAATTTTTTTGTGGGGCCTGTTAACACACAAGTTCTTGATACTTCTGCACCCGTACCGGAAATAGTTGGAATACCTACTTTATATACAGCTTTATTCTTTACAAGATCATAACCTTGGTAATCCTGAGCCATTCCCTCATTGGTCATCATAATACCAACTGCCTTGGCCAAATCCATTACAGAACCGCCACCAATGCCAATTACACCCGAAATCTGACCGAATTTCTGTTTTAATCCGTTCGCTATTTCATCAACATAAGATGTTTTCGGTTCATAGGTAACATCAGCAATAATGAGCTCGTCATTTCCCCGCAAAGGAATTGTTGCCTTAAATGCTTCTTTATTTTCGAAATGATGATCGAGTAAAAACACCATTGGCAAACCCTGAACACGTTTCGGAGCAAGGATTTCATCCAGTTGTGCAAAACATCCGCGGCCGTACACCACATAATCGACCATCTTAAAATTTCTAAACTTCATTTTCTATCTTTTAATATCATAAATAAATTATACCCAACCGTTGACGTCCATCAACTGTTCAGCACGTGCAATATCTTCAGGGGTATCAATTTCTACTCCCATATAAGTAGTAATCGCCATTTTAATAGAAACGCCATATTCCAGAAACCGCAGGCATTCTATCTTTTCGGCACTTTCCAAGGGTGTCATTGGCCAATTGGTAAAATTCATCAGCGCGTCTTTCTTAAACGCGTACACACCTATATGTTCATAATAAGGGATAGTAATCTCTTTATTACGGGCATATGGAATTACACTGCGGGAGAAAAACAAAGCGTTATTATTTCTATCCAATGCAACTTTCACAAAATTGGGGTCTTTAATAAACTCCTCTTCTTTTAAAACCTGCACCAGTGAAGCCACCAGAACATCTTTATCCTCCTGGAAAAGCTGGAGCAAGGAAGCTAAAGGTTGCTTCTGAACGAAAGGTTCGTCACCCTGAACATTCACAAAAATATCTCCTTCCAAATCCTTCACCACTTCTGCAATTCTGTCTGTACCACTTTCAAATTCAGCTTTACTTTTTACAGCAGTTCCGCCACAAGACTCAATTTCAGCAATAATCTCCTCACTATCGCTCACCACAATTACCTGATCAAACAAACCGGTATTAAGGGTCGATTCATAAGTGCGACGGATAACGGACTTCCCTTTAATAAGAGCCAGCATTTTACCTGGGAAACGTGTAGCACCCAAACGTGCCGGAATTAAAGCAATACATTTCATAGAATTCCAAAAGTAAGATGGCAGGCGGATTTATAAAAATGAATTTATACAAGCCGCATCAGCTCATTTGCCCAGGTTACAGAGTTACTACACATTCCAAGCTGATGACTGCTTTTGCTCATTTGAAATAAGTCTGTATCTGAAGTTTTAATACAATTAATTAAACAACTTTTTATGCTTTGAACATCTTTCCCATCACATAAAAAACCATTATCAGATAGAAAATGATCGGATGAACCACATTGTTTGGATATTAATAAAGGCAAACCCGCTGCAGAAAACTCCTGAACAACTGTACCCCAGGGTTCGTCGGCGCTGCACAAACAAAACACTCCATTTTGTGCGGCTAGCTTTACCAATTGTTGTTGCGGCAAAGAACCTGAATAGACAATGGAAGGATGCTGCAACAAGGAGCTATTTTCTAATGATCCATTTCCAATAATATTTAAAACCCAAGCCCCTCTTTCCGCTTCAGTTAATGACCGGAATGCCAGAAGCAGATTTTTGACTTTATGATCTTCCAACCTTCCAACATATAAAAAACGCTTTGGAAACAGTTTTAATTCACTTTTTATAAAGTCCTGGTATGCTTTATCAAAAAGCAAGGTGTCCGGTGCATACAGATGATGTAAAATTTTACCAGCAGCAAACCCTAATCGAATCGCATAATCTTCCTGCCTTTTCCCGGGAACCCAGGCATGAGTAAATGCACTTTTGATAGTAAAAGGAGAAAGTAACACCAAAAGCTTTTGCTTTAAAGAGCCCTTCCACTGATTATCCATTGTACAAATGGTTTTTGCACCATTACGTCTTAATGCCTTGGACCAACTCGTATAAATCCAGAACATCCAGCCAGCACAAACTACTATATCCGGCTTGAAAGCATCAATCGTTTTCCAGAAAAAGGTTTCCGGCTCATAATCATAGGTAAAAATACGCAGCTGTGAATTTGGCTGAATGTCAATAAGCCTGTTTTCATCTCTTTTTTCGCAGTAAATAATAATTTCAACATCATTGTCCGTCATTAATGACCTGATACCGGCAGCGAGAAATGGTTGTAAATGTGCAGCAAGAAAAAGAATACGTGTAGGCATAACCCGGCAAAGATAATTGCCTTCTGCTCATAAAAAATGATACCTTAGCCGCGTTGAAAAAAGGAATGAAATTTATTATCAATACTACAAACCTTCAAAGCGGAGGAGCGCTGCAAGTAGCCTTGAGCCTGCTAGAGGATTGGAACATTGTTCAGTTTGAAAATGAATTCCATGTATTCCTATCACCACAATTGAATATATTGCTTACCCGTGATAATTTCGGGACGAATTTCACATTTTATACATTCAAGAAAAACCCGACAAATTCAATATTCGATGCGCTATCCTTTTATAAAAAATTAAGAAGGCTTGAAAAACAAATTACACCTGATGCAGTTTTTACAGTTTTTGGACCAGCATTGTGGCAATCGAAAGCACCACATTTAGTTGGTTTTGCAAATGGTTTTTATTTGTTCGATCATTCTGATTATATCCGGAAAAAAATATTGACAAACCTTATCAGAAAGATTAAATATTATATACGGCATTACTTTCTCTTCAGCCAGTTAAAGAAAGAAGGCGATCATTATTGGGTTGAAACAGACAATGCACGAGAAAGATTGGCTGCAACAATTGATAAACCGACGAATAATATCTCCGTAATTGGCAATACATACGGGAGCAGTTTTAAAAATAAAGCGGAACATAAAGGCAATACCAACAACACGTTTAATCTTCTGTATGTAAGCGCCTATTATGAACACAAAAATTTCGAAATAATTCCGAAGGTAATTACCATTTTAAAAGAAAAAAATATTGCGTGTACTTTCATACTAACCTTGCCCGACGATAAATACAGTGCGCTTTTTGGAGAATTGAGCAACTCGGAATATTTAAAAAATGTAGGGCCAACAAATCCACAAGAAATTATAGGAATCTATCAAAATGCCGATGCAATTTTTATGCCTTCAATGCTCGAAACATTTTCTGCCAATTACCCTGAAGCTATGAAAATGGAATTACCCATTATTTGTTCTGATTATGATTTTTCAAGGAATATTTGTGGTGATGCAGCCTTATTTTTTGATGCACAAAACCCTATTGAAATTGCACATAAAATTATTGAATTTATAGAAAACACTGAACTGCAAAAACAATTGATAGAGGCCGGAAAAAGAAGGTTACAATTATTAGAAACACCGGAATCAAGAGCGAAAAAATTATTGCAGCTATTAAATGAAACGGCTCAAATGAAAAACGGAAATAAATAACCATGTGTGGCATAGCTGGAATTATCGGAGGAACCATCAATGAAATCACTTTGCACAACGCATTGGGAACAATGACGCATCGTGGCCCTGATAGTCAGGGAACTTTTTCTGATAAAAATATAACGCTGCTACATACCAGATTATCTATACAAGATTTGAGCGAGAGTGCAAATCAGCCCTTATTTTCAGCTAACCAGCGTTACTGTATTATTTTCAATGGTGAGATTTACAACCACCTTGAAATAAGGGCAAAACTCAAATTAAAAGGACAAAAATTTCAATCCCAATCCGATACCGAAACCTTACTGTATGGCTATATTCATTTCGGTAAAGAAATTTTGGAAATGCTGAATGGCATATTCGCTTTTACCATTTACGACAGAGAAAAAAGACAATTATTTGCAGCCAGAGATGCTTTTGGTGTAAAACCATTTTACTATTATTCCGGTAAAGATATTTTCATTTTTGCCTCTGAAATCAAGACGCTGCTCCAACTATCAAACATTGAAAAAACGATCAATCCAAATGCACTTTTTCAGACTTTGCTATTGCAATGGCAATTGGGGGAAGAAACAGGATTCCATAATGTTAAAAAACTATTACCGGGTCATTTTGTTGAATTAAATGTTGATGATGCAAACAATTTCAGGATAGAAAAATGGTCTAAAGAAAAACTGAGCGGAACTTATGAAGTAAGGACAGAAGATGCATGGATCAGCAAACTGGATGAGGCCTTGAACAATGCTGTCCGACGCCAACTTTTATCCGACAAACCAATTGCTTACTTTTTATCCGGAGGATTAGACTCAAGCTTATTGCTGGCTATTGCGCATAAAATTGCACCGGGAAAAGCACTAAAAGCCTTTACAATTGATGCAGGAAAAGACTTTGCAAAAGAAGGGTTCAGCGAAGATTTACCCTATGCAAAAATGGTTGCCAAACATTTAAACATTGAATTGGAGATTATTGATGCGTCAATCGATTTCCTGAAGGATTTTGATGCGATGATTTACCACCTGGATGAGGCACAAGCAGATATTGCCCCAATGTTTGTACAACAAATATCCAAAGTTGCAAAGCAAGAAGGTTATGATGTATTGATAGGTGGGGTTGGCGGAGATGACATCTTCTCGGGCTATCGCCGACATCAGGCTTTGGCTTATGAGAATAAGATAGAAGCAACACCATTGATATTTAGAAAGGCGCTTCACCAAATCAGTAGATTGTTGCCGGAAAACAATAAAACGAGAAGGGTCATAAAATTGTCGAAAAGTCTTGACCAATCAAGTTTACAGCGAATATTCAGCTATTTCTACTGGAACGACAAAGAGGCTATTATGGGGTTGTTCACAAAAGAATATCGCGACAAAATCGACACCAACAATATCGAAAATTTCTTTTCAGCACTTCTCACTGAAATACCCGCTGAAACAAATCCACTCAATCAGATTTTGCACCTTGAACAAAAAAGTTTTTTACCTAACCACAACCTCAATTACACGGACAAAATGGGTATGGCAGAAGGTGTGGAAATACGAGTTCCATTTTTAGATAATGAACTTATTGAGTTAGCAGCAAGGATTCCACCGGAGCTGAAAATGAAAGGCACAACAACAAAATATCTGCTCAAAAAAGTGGCGGAAAAGTACTTACCAAACGAAGTGATTTACCGGTCAAAAACAGGATTTGGTGCACCCATCCGCAGCTGGATGCAGGAAGACAAAACATTCCAAAATGCGGTTTGGGAAAGACTCAATCGTCCTTCTTTTATTAGCCGAAATATCTTCGATCAAGACACAGTTGAAAAAATATTTCAGGATACCGTTCATAAAAGAAGAGATAACAGCTATACACTGTTATCTCTTCTTGCCATAGAAAGTTGGTTAAGACAATTTGTCAACTAACTGAATAAATACGCAATATCCTCTCTGGTCAGTCGTTTCATAATAGCACTGTCGTCTGATATCAGATCTTCAGCCAGCAAGCGTTTCCTTTCTTGCAGTAACAACATTTTCTCTTCAATTGTATCCTTACAAATAAAGCGGTATGCAAATACAGACTTGGTCTGGCCTATCCTGTGGGTACGGTCAATGGCTTGTTGCTCAACCGCCGGATTCCACCACGGATCAACAATATAAACATAGTCCGCAGCCGTAAGGTTAAGACCCACGCCACCCGCTTTTAATGAAATCAGGAATACTTTGCAATCGCTATTTTCCTGAAACTCCACAATTGCCTTTTCACGATCAGTATTGGTTGTACTACCATCGAAATACACAAATGGAATACCTTTTTCGATCAGCGCATTTCTGATTAATCCGAGCATTCCAAGAAACTGTGAGAAAACCAAAGCTTTATGCTCTCCGGTATTTTCAGTTAATTCCCGTATTAATTCATCCAGCTTCACTGAGTGGTTATCGAACTTTTCTGCATCGTTCACAATAGCAGGAGAATCACAGATCTGGCGCAGTCGGGTAAGTCCCTGCAGGATATGAAACTGTGATTTATTCATTCCCTGCTCATCAATCATTCCTAATATTTTGGACTGATAATTGCTGCGGTAAGCCTCGTATATTTTGCGCTGATCTTTACCCATTTCGCAATACAATACAGTCTCGGTTTTTGCAGGAAGATCCTTTGCCACCTGGTCTTTTGTACGACGAAGCATAAAAGGATAAACCAGTTTTTTCAACTGATCCTTTGATTCCTTTTCCTGGAATTTATCGATTGGCAAAGCAAATTCGTTCAAGAAGAAATCACGTGTACCCAACATTCCGGGATTCAGGAAGTTCATCTGGGCATACAGATCAAATGTATTGTTCTGAATCGGCGTACCACTCAATGCCAAACGATATTTAGCGTTGATCAGGTTGGCCGCTTTTGTTGCTAATGATTTTGGATTTTTAATGGCTTGTGATTCATCGAGCACCACATAATCAAATTCAATTTCAGTGAACATTTTGATGTCACTGCGGATTGTACCATAAGATGTAATGATAATATCGATTTCATCAAATACTTTAATATTATTAGCACGTTTTGGACCGTGATGAATTACAGCCCTGAAATCGGGAATGAATTTCTGTATCTCTTTTTCCCAGTTATAGGTCAGTGTAGTCGGACAAACGACAAGGAATTTTGCTTTAGGGTTTTCATTTTTATAATGTGCCAACCAGGACAAGGTCTGAACAGTTTTACCCAAACCCATATCATCGGCCAAAAGGCCACCCCAGCCTGCTTCCTTCAGAAACATAAGCCATTGAAAGCCTACAATCTGATATGGACGCAATATCGCTTTCAGATTTTCAGGCGCCTGAATACTGCTGTAGTCGTTGCCGACAATTTTATCCAGGCGTTCTTTCTTTTCCTCAAGTTCCTGTTGCAATGCATTTTCATCTACTTCAGAAAGTAATTCATCCAGAATGCTGAAATGTATTTTTTTGACCTTCAATTTATCGCCGTCAATCTCACCCATTTTGGTAAGCAGCGTAAATTTCTGCATCATATTTTCCGGCAATATTCCAATACTGCCATCTTTTAATTTTACAAAATTCTCTTTTCTTCCGAGCGCTTTCTTCACATCGGCAATCGTCACCACCTGGTCGCCAAACGTAATATCCACCGTAGTTTCAAACCAATCAATGTTACTGTTGATGTGAACTTTTGTTTCAGCTTTGTGACGGTTAATACGCAGCGACTTCAGGTTATCGTAGCCCATCAGCTGCACCTGCCATTCCTGCATTTTTTCGTTGAACAGATGATACCAGTTCGACTTCAATACATTTTTAGAATGAATGTAGAAGTGCTTTTCGCGCATACTGTAGAGCATATTCTCATGCAGCGCCTGTAACATATTGCAAAACTCAGTTTCGGCAACAGTATCTCTTTCGATGATTGTCACCTGACCATCAACAGCCTGAATAATCTGTACTGCATCACCCAACTTTGCTTCTATGCCGTTATAAATAAAGGTTGGCTTCAGGTGAAGCGACTCGGCCTGCTCATACATATACAACCTGTAATGGACCGGCACATCAGTCAATATTTTCATTAACTCAGTCGCAAAACTAATTTCAACAACTTTACGCCATTCAACCAGCTTCTGCTCCAGAAATTCATTCCATTCCTTAGCAGTCACCTGTATTTTCCCGTCTGGAAGAAATTGTTCAACAATTGAAATCTGAGACACATTCGCTACACAGTGCAATTGATTTTGGTATTGCACAATAGCTGCGTTCAACATTTTGACAGTAGAAAACGCCAGATCTTCCTCTTCAATCTGCCAATTCAATGAAACAATATAATTTGCCCCTTTTTTTTCGACCTTCAGAACAGGCGAAGGTGCTACATGTGATAAAGTAACCGGCTTCAAACCTTTACTGGTAAAAGCTTTTCCCGGCTCGTGCAAAAAGCAGCGGGCTGACAATTCACTTTTTTGAAATAATGTTTTATACTTGGGTAAAAGATATTCCCACAAAGGGTGAAATAATTCCTGGTCAAGATGATCTTTAAGAACCGATTGATAGTCGCCAAGAAAATCGCCGAAGGGCAAAGACTTTTTCAGGTATTTTACAATTTCTTCGGGCATTGTCTTTCGGGCAATGGCTATCCACTCCTGCTCCAGTGGCTCAAACACTTCGGTGTTGATATACTTCTGCAGTTCTATTTTCTCAATCTTATCAATGAACTTGGTTTGCTCTTCGTTGGTTTCACCTGTCACCAGCTCAATACCACAATGGGGATACCAGTCGGTTTGCGTTTCCAATACAAGGCCTAAATGTTTGGGTTCCGTTTCTTCTGCCACTTCCTGCACCGCTGTTTCCACAAGTGCTACCGGTGCAGCTCCGATTTTTTTTATTGAGGTATCCAGAACACGCAGAAAAGGTTTTCCGTTCTCATAGATAAAATCAAACTTTCCTTCCAGGTCATCGCTTAGACTGTACCCATAAAGTTTAAGCAGTTTATTCTTCTGGTCATCCCAGTTTTGCAAAGTGCGGAAATATTGGGCGCCGTGCAGGTTGAATAATTGTAAGAATAAAGTTGATTTATGAACGCAAACGGGATACATCGCTTCGTCGCAACTGCACGAAGTATCAAAATAACGGTCTTCGTTTTGCAATAAGGTAACCTCGCGGAATCCCTTACCATCGGGCACCTTAGCGATTACCTTTTCACTTTTGGCAGATAGAATTTCACATCTGTTTTCAGCAGCCAGAGCTGTCGCTTCCTCCATGATAGCCTCATTGGTAAACAAGCGCAGCAGTGGAGGATTGATATCGCGCATGCGGACTGTCGTATGCTTCTGGTCGTAATGAACCTGTGTATTCTGAAAAAAACCACTCAGCACCAAATCATTCAAATGAAACAAGGCAGCAACTTCGTGACGGCAGATTTCACCAAGATTATAAGGACATTGGCAGCGAACAGAAACCTGTTCGGGTTGTAAAAATTTGGATACGGTTACGGTATAAAAATTATTATAGACATCGTTGCGCACGCGGAAACGCACTTGCTCAATATGATAATCTATATCCAGCAGAGACACGCCACGCGCAAAGAAAATCTTCTTGCCTCGGGTAATGACCTGACCGGATCCATGATTATAAACGAACCTTAGTAATGAGGGTAATGACATAATTTATTTCACAAATGCCAATTCGAAAAAGGCAATTTGCAAAAGTAACGAATTATCGGTCATTACGGCAATTTGATAATTTGATAATGTGTGATTTAGGAGAATCTTTACATCTGAATTTAAAAATTATGGAGATTATTCATTAAACCGGCATTTCAACATTTGAGGCGCAAGCCCGGATGTCATACAAGGATGAATTCATAAAACCCAATCACTTTTTAATCTTCCTTTCTGATTTTCACTTGAATTTCAGGATTGATTTGCTGCAAATGAGACACAAAGCCTTGCTTGTCTTTGGGCGATACAATGATAATATCATACTTATTGTATCGGATTTCTATTCTGCCGGCGATAGACGCAGCCGGAGAACTCAGTATACTTGTCGTGTCTTCAATTTTTGTAATGCTTTTAATGGGAACTTTTTTATTAACCAGAAAACCACTTTTAATCCCCAAAATATTATCCTGAATTGAATACTTTGTGGTAAAAAAAGTGTGCGTTACAAATACAAGAACCGGCAGAGTAAAACATACGCCCAGCCAGAAAGTGTCGAAACTCATCACAACACCGACACTAATCATCAAAACATAAACCGGAATAATCAGGCTCCAGCCAATACGGGAAGGATATACTTTCATGATGAAAATTAATTTTCAATATTATACTTAGCCATTTTATAGTACAAGGTTGTCCTGTCAATATTGAGCAGTTTGGCCGCTTTTGATTTATTATTCTTTACCTCTTTCAATGCTTTTTCAATCAGATGTTTTTCCATCTCCTCCTGCTGCAGTTTCAAATCGGAGTTCAGCTCGGTTTCCCGCTTCAATTCATTCGTTGAAAATTCCATTTCGGCTGGCAGATCTTTTAATTCGATCTGATTATTATCTGCAAGCAATACACACCTTTTAATAATGTTTTTAAGTTCACGGATATTTCCCGGCCAATGATAGGTATCGAATAATGCTTTCACATCTTTAGAAACCGAATTTACATTTTTACCCAATTCCTTGTTTGCTTTTTTAATAAAAAAAGAAATGAAAATATCCAAATCTTCTTTTCGTTCTGACAAGGAAGGAAGTTTTATTTTAAACTCATTCAGCCGGTGGTAAAGATCTTCCCTGAACTGGCCGCTCTTCATTACTTCCTGAAAATCCTCATTGGTAGCTGTTATCAGCCTTACATCAAACTTTATTTTTTTATTACTACCCACAGGACTTATTTCGCGCTCCTGCAATGCCCTCAGTAGTTTTACCTGAATATCATAATTAAGGTTTCCAACTTCATCCAAAAAAAGGGTTCCACCCTGCGCATATTCAAATTGCCCCATTTTATCACTAAGCGCTCCAGTAAAAGCTCCTTTCACATGGCCAAACAGCTCACTCGCAGCCAAATCTGCTGACAGTGCCCCACAGTCGATAGCAACGAAAGGATGGGCGGCTCGTTTGCTCATCTGATGCAGCGCCCTGGCGACATGCTCTTTTCCGGTGCCGCTTTCACCGTTTATTAAAACAGACATGTCTGTTCCTGCCACGAGCCCGATATGCTGATCGAGTTGCTTTGACAATTCTGATGTTCCTTTTATAAAATCCTCTTCCGGCGAAAGATCACCAGCCGCGTTACTTTCATCCAACACCTCCCGAACCTGCATCAGCAGTTCTTCATGATTGATAGGCTTGGTAATATAATCGCGCGCTCCTTTTTTAATGGACTTTACAGCCGTTTTAATATCGTGAAAACTGGTCATCATAATGGCCGGAATCTGCAATCCATTCTGATTAATAAATTCCAGTACATCAATTCCGGTTCCGTCCGGTAATCTATAGTCGAGCAGCAATAAATTTACAGCTTCATTTTTTACACGCATACATGCTTCTTTCAGTGAATGGGCTACGATGGTTTCGTAGCCGTTTTTATTCAGGAAAGAAGTCAGTATTTTAGAAAAAGTGATGTCGTCATCAACAATAAGAACCTTGCTCATAATGGTTTATAAGTAACAGCACAATTTACCACAAAAAAAAAGGATGCAATAAAATTGCACCCTCTTCTATGTTAAACTTGAACAAACACCACTAACTAATTACATTTCCGTTTGCATCAAATTTTAAGGAAGTTGTTTCTTCTCCCTTTTTCATTTGCAGCTCATAATACTCCGTTTTACCTTTCACCAACCAGGCAGAAGCTACAGTCCAGTCTTTATATTTTTCAGAAGCTAAGGTCTTTTTGACTGCTTCCGGAAGATTTTCTGCAGCGATCTGACTTTTATTGTCCTGCGGTGTAGCAGCCGCCTGAGGAACTTCTGCATTTATTGTGGCAACAGGAGAGGCGTTTGCAATTACCGGTGTTACCTGATCCTGCGCAAAAGCTTGTGTTCCGGCAGTAAATGTTATTGCTAACACACTAAAAAGTACTTTTTTCATAACGTTTAATTTTAAAGATTATCAATTGGATTCTGCATACCAATAAACCAAAACGATGCCAAACTCAAAAGAAAAAAACAATAAATTGAAAATCAATTAAAAGAGAAAAAACAAAGGATGCCTGCCCGTGTAAAAAGTGTGGTATTTTTCAACACATTGTGGTGCTGATACACACATTTTTGAAGTTTTACCTGTTTGTAACAAAATGGCGGATAGAGAACCAAACCTCATCAATCGTTGCTTCAGTAAAATGCCCGTTCATGATATTAATTTCCAGCCGTCTTGATTTTTGCGACAATTCATACAGGCCTAACTGGCCACACCTTCCGGCAATCCGGTGTAAATAACCTGCAACAGAATCGAAATTTTTCAGTGCCTGCTCGACTTTAATTGTTTCAAGGTCCTTTATCGTTTCTTCGAAAAAACTTTCCCAGATTTCATCCGAAAAATCCTCATTCTTATCATTCAAAACGACCTCTGTATTCGTTTCCCGGTGCTGATTCAAAATCATTGCAATTAATTCGGCGGCCAGAAAGGGTTTGCTCAGCAAGGCAGAAAAACCCCGCTCCATTATCTGCACCTGCTCGTCAGGTAAAGTTTGCGCAGTGAGCGCTACATATTTCATATCCCGTTCAGGCATTCTTCCCTTTAAAATGTCAACCAATTCAAAACCATTCATACCGGGCATTCTTATGTCAGTCAATATTATTGAGAGATCATCCGGCACCTCGGCTGCCAGCAAGTCGTCGCCTGTACTGAAACATTGGTGATTTATACCGTTCTTCCCGAGAATAAGACTGCACAAGCGAAGAATGGTGGTATCGTCATCTATTACCCAAACAGTTCCATTATAATATGGTCGGCTTGCAAGACCGGCGTCAGTTTGTTGCGCCTCTCTCACTTTGGTATAAGAAAGAGATACGATAAAATCTGAACCTTTCCCTGCTTCACTGCTCACTGTGATATTTCCGCCCTGTCCTTCCACCAATGACTTTACAATACTTAGGCCTAGGCCACTCCCCTTCTGCATCTGCGCTGTGTAGCCCTGCTCAAAATCGCTGAAAATCCTTTCCAGGTCTTTATCATGAATACCAACGCCGGTATCTGACACCTGGAAGATAAAAGTAGCCGATCGCTTAAATTCTTTAACGGAAACAAATAAGCTTACTGATCCCTTTTCGGTAAATTTAATGGCATTGCTCAGCAGGTTAAAGAGTATTTGCCTCAGGCGAAAAGGATCACCCGTATACATTTCATCTGTAAGTTCCGATGCGGTATACTTAAAGTCCAGGCCTTTTTGCTTAGCCTGCAAATCAATCGTCTCCCATATACTTTCCACAACGTTTTTTACACTGAACACTTTTGATTCAATCAGCATTTTACCCGAAGATATCCTGCTGTAATCCAGGACATCGTTTACCACATGCAGCAGATGTTTGGAAGACTGGTAGACAACATCCACATTTTTTTGGGTGCGTTCTGCTTCATCAAGTTTCATTTGCTCCGAGAAACCGATAATCGCCTGCAGGGGTGTTCTCAGTTCGTGGCTCATATTGGCAAGAAAGCGCTGTTTTACATTACCCAGATGTTCCGCTTCATCTCTTGAAGCAATCAGCTCTTTCCGGTAACGGTTGCTTCGGGCAATATCTGTAAAAATTAAAGTAGCCAACACCACGGTCAGCAGGATGAAAGCAATCAGGATAAATCCTATTTGCTGTAAACCTTTATTGATAATACTTGTAGCCAGAAGATTATTTTGTTCCACCCTTTTCAGCTCATTATTTTCCATATCATTAAGGATAATAAGCAACTGGCTGATCAGTGAATTGCCGGCCCTGTCGAGGATCATCCTCTGACGCACCAATGTGTTCCGGCTTTGTTGCCTGCCGCTTTCTATAGCCGCTATGGATTGGCTGAGCTGATTGATAATACTGTCTTCATGCAGAAGTGCCAGTGTGTCTATTGAAACCTTTAATTGTTCCAGTATCATATGCCTTACTTCTTTCCGGGCGGGCGCTTTTTTTCTTTTAAAAACCTTGTCCCAAAAACCTTGCTTTTCATCTCCGCTGGAGTCTGTCTGCTCAATCGTGGTAGCCGTTATTTTCGATTCTGTGGTATAAATATTGCTATCGGTACGAAGGGCCGTGTTGTTTACAAAATCAGAGAGCAATTGAATTTTGCCGGTAAGAGTATCGTTTTCAAAGTAGTTTTGCCGAAGATTGAGGTAACGGACAAACAACTTATCCCTACGGACCAGGATAGACTTCATCGTATCAATCCGGCTGAGCTGCTCTTCATTACCGAGGCTTAACTGGTATAAAGTATCGAGGGACAATCGTATGGATTCTGATTGTTTTAAAAAAGGACGGTAATTTTTCACATTCTCCTGAGAGGCCTGTATCCGCTGCAATTGGTCCAGCTGCACCACATCCTTCAGTACTTTATTCACCAGTTGTAACTGTGGATTGGGTTCTGCAATTTTCCGTACCGGCTCCTTAATTTTTTGAAAAGAAAAATTTGTTATCGCCCAGGACAATACCAGGGTGATGCAGGCAATGAGTAGAATAAAAATTATTTTTCCCGTGAGTGGGCGGGTGCTTTTAAATGACATTGTTTCAGTTTATAAATGTTTGGTATTCCGGTTTGGTGGTTTTTTAAATTTAGGATTTCAGGTTTTAAGGTGACGTTAAAAACGAATTGCCTGCAGCTATCTGCAGGCAATTTGTAAAATCCGTCTTAATAAAGTCTGGTGCCTTGCGGCTATTAATTTGCTAATTCAATTTTATCAGTTTTTGAACACCCAGAAGTGTATGGTCGCTTTTTCGGTAAACATGGATGAAATACAAACCAGGCACCAAAGCGCTTAGATTAATTTCCTGTTTTTCATTCTCCTGCAGCACAACTTTACCTTCAACACTACACAAAGCAAAAATTGCCGGCACAGTTGTTTCAATTGTCACCATGTCGGTTGCCGGATTAGGAAAAACATTAAACCCTTTAGCTGCTGTAGCCACCGGAGTTATACCTGACGAAGCCTTTATCAAAACCGTATAATCTTCCGTTTGTCCGTTCTGCAAATCGTCGCATGCTGTACCAAGCACAGCATTATCGGCCTGAATACGCATCCGCAGATTTTTGTCGGTCACCACTGCGGCAGACGGAATGGTAATCATTCCCGAATGCACTTCATCTACAAGGCTTCCTGAATGCGAAAACACTTTTTCAGTTGTTTGAAAAATACCATCGTTATTATAATCAATCCATGCGTTTACATTTTGTGCCCCTTCAATGGTTGAAACAGACAATTCATAAGCACTTCCTCTTACCACCGTTGCCCCTTGCTGGATACAGGTTCTGTCAATATAGCCCATGCGACCATCATCTGCATAGCCGGAAGACGAGGTGACCATATTGGCAAATGTAATATTGCAGGGACCGTTATTGTTTCCATTTCCTACATTCACAACACCTGGTTTGCAGGCCAGCACAGGACTGACAAAAGATGCATCCGGAGCAGTTACACCCATTGAATTCACCAATCCCATCCGGTAGTTTTTCATTGTATACAATATTCGCTTTTTCTGTCCTTTGGTTAGCATGGCCGGGCAGGTAGAATAATTCATGACATTAAATTCCACACTGTCGAATAAAACACCGGTGCAACTGTTTATATCCCCCGTTTCGCAAGCCATGGAAGAGAAAATATGCGGTTCAGTATCGCAAACTTCATCTCCCTCAGTTACACAATCGCCGGTGCCACAGCCATCCTGGAAAGTATGGTATAATCCGAAGCTATGGCCTAATTCGTGCGGACCAGCCACATAATAATTGGGAGGAAATAAGGGTACAGCATACTGTGCCAGTACGACAGCGCCGTCAATAAGGTCAACTCCCGTAAACCAGGGCCAGGGTGCATATCCACCCACCATACCATTTTCAATATTGTTCACCAGCCAGATATTAAAATAATCTCTGGTGGGCCAAAGGCTCAGACTCTTCACAGCACTATCTGATGGGCCGGATACGGTACCATAGGGGCATACACCATAAGTATTATACCCGCTTAACACATTTCCATTCACCCGGTTAATACCGTTGGTAACACCACAATCAGGACTTCTCTTTGCCAGCACAAATTTGATCGGAACACGGGTTCCTCCGTGCAGGGTATCAAAATAATAAGGCCAGGTTCCCGCCCAGGTTTTGTTGATATAAGTGATAAAACTGTCGATTGCTCCATCCGAAGGATTATTGATAGAGCCTACTGCACCTCCGGTATGAATGATGTGTACCACTACCGGAATTTCGTAGCTGGTATCCGTTCCACTCACTATCATTTTTGATGTAGCCATCCTATCATTATGCATTTGCCATGCTTTCTTTTCGGCTGCAATTTTAGGTTCAATGGATGGGTTCGATTTTATCCATTGCTGACGGAGAAGATCATTGCCACAGGGTGTCTGGGCCTGTGCCAACTGGAAACTCATCAACAGCAATGCTCCCAGTGCGGAAAGGTTTTTCATGTGTGGGGATATTTAAGAATAAAAGTAAGAATTTGAATTTATATTCTATTAATCAAAAAATGTACTGAAATGAGAAAATAGCACATAAGTATTAATTTATGTGTCCAATGCTCAAAAATCCTGCTTACCTAGTTATTTTTACAGCACTATCGAACCCAAAAAATTAAAAAAAGACTATGAAAAAAACATTAACGCTTTACGCCGTCCTGATGGCGACACTTTGCTTTGGCAAAGGCCAGAAGAAATCGGTCCTGTTCATTGGCAACAGTTACACCTACACAAATGATTTGCCGAAAATGCTGGCCGACCTTGCCCTTTCTGCTGGCGATACGGTTATTTTTGATTCCTATTCGCCGGGGGGATTTACCTTCGAACAACACTCAACCGACCCTACCACACTGGGCAAAATAGATATGGGCACCTGGGATTATGTTGTTTTACAGGAGCAAAGTCAGCGCCCGGCCTTTCCTATTGCACAGGTAGAATCTGAAGTGTTTCCTTATGCCAAAATACTGAACGACCGTGTAAGAGCTAAAAACCCTTGTGGCGAAACCATCTTCTACATGACCTGGGGAAGGAAAAACGGTGATGCAGACAACTGCCCTTTTTATCCTCCAATCTGCACCTTTAGTGGAATGAACGACGAACTAAGAGCCCGCTACGAAATAATGGCCGACCGCAATGATGCTATGCTCTCTCCCGTAGGCGCTATCTGGAAATCGGTAAGAACGGCTAACCCTGCACTGGAACTGTATGTGCCAGACGAAAGTCATCCTTCTGTAGCCGGCACATATATAGCTGCCTGCTCGTTTTATACCACTATTTTCCAAAATGATGCTTCAACTACAACATTCAACCCGGGATTAGCCGCAGCAGATGCCAACAGCATTAAATCAGCCACAAAGAAAATCCTGTTTGACAGCCTGAGCAAATGGAAAATCGGGGAAAACGACCCGACTGCCAACTTCAATTTCACTGTACCAACCGGTTCTAAAACGGCCAGTTTTGCCAATACTTCCATCGCAGCAACAAGTTATCGCTGGGATTTTGGTGATGCAGGAACCTCTACCTCAACTACTCCAAGCCACACCTATGCCGCCAATGGCAGCTACACGGTGACACTGGTAGCTAAATTTTGCAACCGCACCGATACAATGAGAAAAGTGGTAAACATTGGCCCGACCGGTATTGACGAAAACAATACCGTTAAGACAAATCTTCAAGCCTACCCTAACCCTTTCCGCCACAGCATGTCACTGGATTTGACTTCGCTGAAGGCTGATGCGGAGATTAAAGTGTACAATTATATGGGTGTATTAGTTTTTCAGCAAAAGGCAAGCCCGGCGATAATTAACGCTGATTTGAGCAAGCTGCCTGCGGGCAATTACATCCTCAAAGTGACCAGCACAGAGGAAGTGGTGTTGATGCAAAAAATCATCAAACAAGACTAAGCTAACCCAATACTAAAAAGTTTGCCGCTATAGCCGGGCATACTTTTATAAAAAGAGAGAATGCCCCGACAATAGCCGGGGCATTCTCTCTTTTTTGGGTAGCAAGCTTTATTTCTTCTTTGCCCAGTTAATATCCACACCAGCGCGCAGACCGGTAGCCATCAGGTTGGTTTTTTCGGTCTTCAGCTGATCAATGAAGAAAAAACTGTTTTCAATTCCTGCATAAAATTTCACTTTGTTGGAAATCGGGAATTTTACACCAATGGCCAGGTAAGACGCGACTGATACCGGATTGGAACTGGCCGGATCTGTATACATTTCTGAGGGACTACCGTCTCTGTAGGTAATTTCTTCTGTTACACCGGCCAGAAAACCCAGACTGGCACCACCCTCAATAAAAAAGCCAATTCTCTCTGCTTTGGATGTGGTGAACTTGACCGTAAATGGAATCTGCAGATAGCTCGAAGCATTAAAATACCGATCCTGCATTAGCCCGCTGATGTAAGTGGAACTCCATGAATAGGTGCCCAGAAACATTCCGGTATTGAATGTAAGGTGATCGTTTGCAGCATAACCCACTTTGCAGCCTATCACCACCATCGCACCGGGATCATTCCCTGTAAAATTCGGATTGACAGCATTGGTAGTACTGATGCCGCCGGAAATAGAAGGCGCAATCACCAATCCTCTCCATGCCCTGGGTTTCACCTTTTTAGGTCTGGGTTTGGCATTGGGATTATACACACCCTGAGCGTAGGAGGCAAGGGGCAGAACTGCCAGACAGAAGACAGCAGTGATAAATTTTTTCATGCTTGTTTGATTTAAAACGGATGCCCAATATTACGTCAAACAGCGCTGATTACAAAAATGACCCGGAAGCAAGCGGGGCATTAAACAGCAATAGCATTTTCAGCTTAATCCTTATATTCCAGTATATCTCCGGGCTGGCACTGCAGCACCTGGCAGATGGACTCGAGGGTAGAGAACCTTACGGCCCGCACTTTCCCTGTTTTCAGGATAGATAGGTTCACGACACTGACGCCGGTTCTTTCGGCCAGTTCTTTCAGCTGCATTTTACGTTTTGCCAGCATGACGTCTAAGTTTACGATGATTGGCATAGGGCTAAATTGTAAAAGAGTCTTCTAATTTTTCAAAAAATACGCTGTAATTGTCTTCATTTTTACCCCAGGTATACATCCCAAAAATGGCGGCAGAGTCGAACCTGACAAGCGTTTGACCGGCATTTTCTTCTATTTTGAAGTAAATGTTTTCGCCCCACGATTTCCAGCTTGTGGTAGAAATGGCCAGGATTTCCAGTTTATCCTTATCGGCCCGGGCCAGTTTAAAACCACTTTCGGCTACCACTTCCAGTATTTTATCAAAAGCCAGGTCTGCAGGAATCTCCACTTCAAATTCGCGGCTGAAGTTGGCAGAGAAAATATTGAACTTACTGAGGAACCAGGGTTTAAAAGCCAGTGACTTGCGCACCAGTAAATTGAAAGTGAGCAGTGCTACATTGAAGCCGGCCAAAATATACAGGGCCAGCATTTTTCCGGAGGTCAGGATGACGAAAGCTGCGATAAATAATATCGCGATAAAGTGTTTGAATGTTCTCTTTTGCATAAAGTTTCGTTTTTAAAGTTTAACGATACAAAAGTAACGATAAAAACTATTAAATTATCGTTTATCGATAATTTAAGAGGGGTATTTTCATGGGGAAATTGGGGCAAAAGGCCAAAAAAGCCCCGGAAACGGGTGGGTTTAACAGTTCAATCTGACCGTTAATTGACGGGCTTTTGCAAATTTAGGAGAGATAACCGAGCAGGCTCATGAGCGTAGTAGAGCAGGCCAATGAGCGTCGTAGAGCAGGCTCATGGGGGTGGTGGAGCAGGCACAGGAGCGTGGTGGAGCAGGCTCAAGGGCGCGGTGGAGCAGGCTCAGGAGCGTGGTAGAGCAATCCCAAAAGCCTGCCCGGGCTATACAATGATCCTGCACGAACTAATACAGCATATAGGTGGAGCTTTTGGGGAGATAGCCTGCAGTACGGACGGTCGAAGTGAGGCAGGGAATGAACTATTCCCAAGAGGAAGAAGTAAACATAAAATATTAATAGACAAACAGTTAATATCGAAAACAGGTTGGAATTATAATACCTATAATTCTCTTCGGATTTAAGAATAAAGCAGTGTTCAAAAGAGTACAGCTCAACTGAAATTATGTATAAGATAGTCAATAAAGTAAGCCGTAGCGTAGTCAGGATTCTAATTTTTCGCCCTTGTTAGTGTTGGGCGTTAGCTATTGTAGCTAAGTCCACCAACAAGTATACAGAGCTTATTTCAAAGTATCAATTTCTGATATAATTTCCTCTTTTTCCAATATAAAAAAACACCCCAATAGCAATCGGGGCATATTAAAATCTATTAGCTGAGACGGCGATTCCTTTGAGAGAGAAGTATTAATTCTCTAGGATTTGAATATTATATTCTAATCTAATTGACTCTGAAAAAGCTTTTTAATCTTAGTCTACAACGTGGATGATTATTTCCGAAATGCTTTTTCTAAACTAAGAATATGACTAACTTCTTCGTATGCTCTTTTTTTCCATTCATTTCCTGATTTTTTTATGCATAATTTAGTAATGTCTCCATTTCTAGAATAGGGATGGTCATTAGGCATAATAAATATATAATCAGATCCTGGATCAGTAAAATAGCCTGCCAAGCACAAATGATCATTTATATACCACATTAATAAAGCAACTTTATTTTTGGCATCTCTTATTTCTAAACAATTTTCCCCCGGTTGATCGAAATGAAAGGTGTTTGATTTATACCCTTTCCAAACATTATATGCTATCGTCCCAATATAATCGTCATTTTGGATATCATAAATACTTACATATGGATAAACTCTATCATTTATAATACGCAATTTTATTTCTAGGTTATCACAATATTGGGCAACGACAGTACGATCAAATTGACCGTCAACAATAGGTAAATCGACCTCATTCCTCACGAATGCAACTTTTAAAAGTTTCTTTTTTGATAAATCTTTTATTAAAATACCTTTTATTTTAGGGGGGGTAATTGCATTACTTGTATTTACTCCTTGTTCAATTTCATCAACAATTTCTTCGGGCTCTTTATCTGATATTTTATCCGATGTTATTTTAACTTCATCATATATAGCTTCCATTCGTTTCTCTGTATTAGACTTTAAATTTGATTGCGTAGATTGTAAAGTTGAATAACCACAATAAACTAAAATTGCAACAATAACTGTAATTGCTGATCTTATTGGATGGTTAAAAACATAATTAATGAAATCAGAAATTTCTCTTTTTACATTAGCAATAAATTTATTTCTGACATCTTTCATACATCAAAATTATATTTTAGAGGTGGTGTTCTTCGGCAAAAAAAATCCGCCTTTGCAGGTGTTAGGGAGAATGCTTTTTCAGCTAAGCCCACCAACAAGTATACAGAACTTATTTCAAAATTTCAATTCTGATCATATTTACTCCTTTCTCAAACGGAAAAAATCCCCCGACAATCGTCAGGGGATTTTTAAAATCAATTAGCGGAGACGGGCGGATTCGAACTTACTTCGTTTCTACCCTACCAGCGCGGTTTTTAGAGTTCTTTAATCAGAAGTGCCACGAATGACGCAACCTTTTAAAACATTCTTCTTATCAGCATCTCAAATATACTAAGCGGACCGGACGGGATATGAACCATATCGAAAAAACGCCTGATCCAGCTAATTAAAGCTATTTTTTAAATCAGTGCCACGAATGACGCTGAATATATTTGCTGAATATTGAAAGAACATCTTGCATTACCGAAAGCATTTTGTCGCCTACATAACTTCAACATCATGTTCAAGAACAATTGCATTTCCTTATCAATACAAAAATACTTAGTATTATGCTTTAATCCAACTAGTTTTTTAAATTAACCCAGATAAATATTTTGACTTTACCTTTTGATTTACCATGTCTTGTTTAAATATTCATCAGGACCGCTTAACTGGAGGAGAGGGTGATGATTGGGTGCTTTTATCCGATGGTTTCAGTATCCTTACAAGCAATTACTTGGTAATAAGCCAGGTCTATTGGCGTTAGGATCATGGGTATGTCAATTCCCGAATTTCAAGATAAGCAAGATGTCGTTATTTTATGACAAGAATACTGTGTTAGTATTCTACATTCTTTGATCTAAAATTATTTTTTGAAAATATGCAACGACATTTTAAGGATTAAATAAGAGGAATATCTGGATCAGACATATACTTGCTTTCCTCTAATTCATAAGCAACAAATATTTTTTTTCCGATGCTCTCTCTGTACTGAATGGTCTGTATCCTCTTTCTATTTCCAATAGGGTTGCTTGGCGTATGCCTGTCTTAAAGCAAACTTCTTTTTGGGTTATCCCATGACGTTCCCAGAATTCTTTCAGGTTAAATATTTCCATCAACAAAACTATTAATGTTCAAAAATACATAAGGGTAATATTCGGCCCAAAATATTATGGTTGATTTTTAAAGGGTAGCTTTGAATGCTATTCTGTTGTCCTGGCAGCCAAGGTTTCGCTGGTTTTGCCATTACTAAATATTGATAAATTAATTGTTTGGGATACAAAAAGAAAAATATTGGGATACTGTCAACATGCCAACCTACAATCTGATTGTCTCTCCTTCAAAACCGATTTAACAGAAGCGCTAAAAGACATTCACCATTTTGTTCCTGATTAAACTTGTTATTACTCATACCAGGCCAACTTGAAAATGAAATATTTACCCGTAACAGTCAAAAACCTTAACACTTCGGGTGACACATAATGTTGCTAAGTTACTTTGGGCAAGGAAAGATTATGGGTTTGTAAGATGACTGGAAAGAAATCGTTCCTGATACTCACATTCGATGATCAGATGGTTTTGATCGGTGCCTATATGTTCTATCTTAAATAACCATCCTTCTTCTTCCGGAAGGGCTATTATTTGATCCCAATTCCCTTCAGAAATTATGCAGTTCGTCTCCAATAATATGCATTTAATCGGAGCGTGTAAGGATATCACATAATCTGTATAATTCAACCGGAGCATTAGCATTCCTTGTTCGATTACATCACCATTCCTGAACCCGAATAGTTCGATGTGTTCTATTTTTCGGATACCGGTTAATTTGAACTTTGAAACGCCTAAATATGCCTGATTTCCGTTAAAGTGAAGCCATTCATGGTCTTTTGTGTAAAATTTCTTTTCCTGGAACAATACTGCTATAGTTAAAGTTGGTAATAATAAAGGGGATTGGTATAAGACCCTGGTCTTATACTGAAGATAAATCGTTTTATTTCTCTTGGTAATTATATACTTTTTTCAGGATAGGGTTATATAAATGGGAAGCGGCAAATTCTGGCCGGCACCATTTTATTCCGGATCTCAATAAAAACAGGTGTTCCCTCTCTTGCAAACTGTATATCAACATATCCCATTCCTATGGCCCGTTTTAACGTAGGCGACTGTGTTCCCGATGTAACCCTGCCGATGCGCTCCCGATGTTTGTTATAGATGGCATAGTCATTCCTTGGAATACTTTTTTCCAACATTTCAAACCCAATCAGTTTACGTGTTACTCCTTCCGTTTTTTGCTTCAACAGGATATTGCTTGCCATAAATACCTTATTCAGCTTGGTGATCCAACCAAGGCCTGCTTCCAATGGAGACGTGGTATCGTCAATGTCATTTCCATATAGGCAATATCCCATTTCCAACCTTAAGGTATCCCTTGCTCCCAACCCTATCGGCTTAATCCCATTTGCTTTTCCGGCTGCAAAGATGGTTTCCCAAAGTTGGCGTACAAATCCATTTGGCACATATAATTCAAAGCCCCCGGAACCAGTGTACCCTGTATTAGAAATAATAATATCAGGTATCCCGGCAATTGTACCAATAGCAAAGGTATAATAAGGGATTTCAGATAGGTTGATGTCAGTGAGTTGTTGCAATACACTCAAAGCCAATGGACCCTGGACCGCCAGCAGAGATAATGAGGAAGAGTGATTGTAAAGTTCTGCCCCAATAGAATTTTGTAATTTCAACCAACAAAAATCCTTTTCAATGTTGGAAGCGTTTACAACGAGCAGGTAATGGGTTATACTGATCCTATAAACCAGCAGGTCATCAATGATACCACCGTCCTTATTGATAAGGCAAGAGTATTGCACCTTCCCATCTGTCAGTTTACTCGCGTCATTGCTTGTTACGCTCTGGATCAGGGATAAGGCATGCTCTCCTTTTATTGTGAATTCACCCATATGGGACACATCAAAGACTCCAACACTATTACGCACAGTCTCATGTTCCGCGTTAATTCCTTCATATTGGATAGGCATGTTGTATCCCGCAAAAGGAGCTAGTTTAGCACCAAGCTTCCGGTGGACTTCCGTTAATGCAGTTTCTTTTATCTTATTCATAAAATTGGTTGTTTTAATTGCCCTTGTTTTCCTATCATCACCGGCTCAGGTACTTTTATTGGACCATTTTACTGTATTCCACGGAAGTAATCAGGTGCGACCGGTCGTTGGGGATATTGAGTTGAGCTTTAATAATCCAGCTCTCATAGGGCTTTTGATTAATAAGCTCCGGTTGGTTGATTAGTAGCTCATTTATTTCAATTACTTTACCGGCAATGGGCATATACAGATCTGAGACTGTTTTCACTGCTTCAATAGTACCGAAGACAGTCTCTTTTTCGATTACCTGACCCAGTGAAGGGATATCAAGGAAAACGATATCACCGAGTTCATGTTGTGCAAAGTCGGTAATACCAATGAGGGCATAGTTTTCTTCAAACAAAATCCATTCGTGATCCTTAGTGTACAATAAATTTTCGGGGAAATTCATAAGTATATTTTAATTTTTTAAGTGAAAAATTTTATTCATGCCCTTAAACCACAGGACCGCCCTGAATGATTTCATCGTTGGCAAACTCTCGGTACCTTGAAAAATTGTTTCGAAAAGCATTGGCAAGTTTCTCTGCCGTCAGTTGGTAGCTGGCCTTATCCTTCCATGCGTTTTCAGGGTCGAGTATTTCTGCCGGTATGCCAGGGCAGGCCATAGGTATCTTCAGTCCAAAAAGCGGTTGGTCATGGTAGTGGACCTGATTCAAACGGCCGTTCAGGGCAGCCCTGATCATGGCCCGGGTATATTTTAGCGGTATGCGTTCTCCTTCACCATAACTACCTCCAGTCCATCCTGTGTTAACCAACCATACATTGATATCACGTGCTTTAAGTTTTTCACCAAGCAAGCTTGCATATTGTGTAGGATGCAAGGGAAGGAACGGCTGGCCAAAACAGGCTGAGAATGTGGTCAGAGGTTCTGTAATACCGGTTTCGGTTCCGGCAACTTTTGCAGTATAACCAGAGATAAAATGGTACATGGCCTGACCAACGGTGAGTTTGGAGATCGGAGGCAGAACACCAAAAGCATCCGCGGTAAGAAAGAATATATTTTCTGGTACTTTACCTACAGGGGGTACGGCAATATTTTCGATGAAGTGAAGGGGATAAGCTGCGCGTGTGTTTTCTGTTTTGCGGATATTAGTATAGTCTACTTCTGATGTTCCCGGGAAAAAGGAAGTATTTTCCAGCAAAGTGCCAAAGCGGATTGCACCAAAGATCTGCGGTTCTTTCTCTGCACTGAGATTGGCACATTTTGCATAGCATCCCCCTTCAAAATTAAAGACACTCGTATCATCCCAGCCGTGTTCATCATCGCCAATCAGCTTTCTTTCCGGGTCTGCAGAAAGGGTTGTTTTACCCGTGCCGGATAAACCAAAGAAAATGGCAGTATCGCCACCTGCGCCTATATTGGCGCTGCAATGCATTGGCAGGACTTTTTTTTCAGCGGCGAGAATATAATTTAGTACCGTAAATACACTCTTTTTTATTTCACCGGTATAGGCCGTTCCTCCTATCAGGATTATTTTCTTCGTGAAATTAATAATAGTGAAATTTTTTGCCCTGGTTCCATCCTGCTCTGGATCGGCCTCGAAGCCAGATGCACATAAGATCGTCCAGTCCGGCATAAATGCAGCCAGTTCCGCGGATGTCGGGAGCAGGAAAAGATTGTGAGCAAATAAGCTCTGCCAGGGATACTCGGTAACAACTCTTACTGATAGGCTATACTCACTTGCTGAGCAAGCGTATACATCTTTCAAGTAAATCTCTTGATCGGATAAATAAGTTAGCAACTTGTGATAAATCCCATTGAATGCCTCCGTAGAAAGAGGATGATTTACCTCCCCCCACCATATTGTATTTTGTGTATTGTTATCAGCAACTACGTATTTATCTTTAGGTGACCTGCCTGTAAACTTACCCGTATCACAGGCCAATGCACCTGAATCTGTCAGGACACCCTGATTTTTTTTAATAGTGGCAACTACCAGTTGAGCTACCGGCAGGTTATGGTGCATTTTTAAAACGCGCTCCAAACCCAATTGTTTCAAAATTTCCTGTCTCATATTTTTATGCTTTATCCTTATTCTTTCGTTATTGTTTTTATTAGTAAATATAATCGGCATTAAGGTCTATTCTTGATCCAGAGGTTCAGGTTACCTCCTTCCAGGCTGTCTACCAGGTCGTAGCTAAGAGGAATTTCACGGTACAATGAATGGTAGGTAGCTATTTTGGTTCCAACCTTCATTACACTCAAGCCTTTATGCAGGTAACGGACATAATAGTTGTATAAGGACTCTGAATATTCAATATGATTGTCAATACGTCCTTCCTCGTGTAGATTTTCGTAAAAAGAATTAAAAAAATAGAAATGATCAAAATCCCGAAAGTCCAGTTTCGTAAAGTTGCCATGGATAAATGATACATTTAATATGCCGATTGCCGATTGTGCGGAGCGTGCTTCTTTCAAGACATATTCCCTTTGCTCAATTCCATAGAAATAATGCTGTGGAGCAAAATGGGCCGCTGCAAGACAAAATTTACCCGCACCACTCCCAATATCCAATATCTTCGCCGGCGGTCCTGAAGTCAAAAAATCGGTCACCTGCCGGATAACATGGAGCGGTGTCCAATGTTGCCGGGCCAACGCCTGAATCCAATCGGGATATACACTGTCAAAAGTGAAGTCCGTCGCCGGAAAATGAATGACTTGCTTTACCTTGCTCTCCATGTATATGTAAAATGTTCTTTATGTAGTCTATTCGTATGAGTTGTCATTTAGATAGCTTAATTCATGATAATTGAACTACTTATCGTAAGTTGCAAATGCAAAATTACAGGGGTGAAAGAACCGTTTTTTTACAATCCGTCACATTCAGATGTGATATGAATCAATTTTTAGTGTCCAAATATTTTTATGCAATGAGCTTACGGGGTATTTTCCCAATCGATAAATGGGATTTTAATTCAGAATCTGTTTTTGCCAACTTCCCGGCAGAGGACTACGAGGAAATGACACGTTATGCACGGGATGAAAAATATAAAAAGGGGCAGATCATTTTCAGGGAAGGGGGAATACCTTCAGGTATCTATTACCTTGTGGAAGGTAAAGTGAAGAAGTATAAGGTGGATAAATTTGAGAAGGAACAGATCATTTATGTTGCCAACACAGGAGAGCTGATCGGCTATCATGCTGTCCTTTCGACTGAACGCTATCCGGATTCAGCGGCAGCACTTGAAGATTGTAGGGTATTGTTTATCCCCAAAGAAGACTTTTTGCGAGTCTTGGCGCAATCACCTTTGCTTTCAGGAAGACTGCTTAAAATGTTAAGCCATGAGTTCACTGTACTAACTAACAACATCACCATCTTTGCCCAAAGGCCGGCAAGGGAAAGATTGGCTATTACCTTAATTGTCTTACGAGAAAAATTCAAAAAAGGAAACCCGGAAGGGCAGCCCATTACTATAAATATGAGCAGGGATGATATAGCGAATATGGCAGGTACAACCAGGGAAAATGCAGTACGACTGCTTCGTGAGTTTAAAGATAGCGGTATAATTGAAACACAGGGAAGAAAGATCTGGGTGACTGATGTCAAGAAAATGATCGCCACCTCCAATTATGAATAATGTATTTGTCTAAGGCAAAGTGATAATAATCAATTTTCCATGTTTGGTTGCCCTCTAGATTTACATAAAAATCTATAATGCAAAATACTGGTAAAGCTCCGTTATTGTTGCCCAGCTTGCTTCAAGGGAAATGCCCCAGTTGCAGGAAAGGAAATATTTTTAAAAACAATAGTGTATTTCCGCTTAAGGATTGTATCAAAATCGAAGAGTATTGCCCTGTCTGCAAGCAAAAAATAAAGATCGAAAATAATTATGGGCAGGGAATGAATTTTGTTTTTGTTTTCATTATCTTTTTCTTCAACCTGCTTTGGTATTGGCCGATTATTGGGTTGTCATTATTTGACAACAGCCTTTACTATTATCTGGCGTTATCTGTTATTATGATACTGCTTTTGCAACCTTGGATTATGCGCATTTCAAGGTTGCTTTTTCTTTATTTAGTCATCCCGTTTCAGGGAAAAAAATGAAGGCTGTAGGATTTTATATTGTTGAACTTTCTTTATAAGGATTTATCTATTCTATGTTCAGGCACAAGGGGAATGCCCGTACATTCAACCATAATTTTCGTTTGGCTGCATTTTTATCTTTTGTAGCAGGCTTAGTCAACATATGCGGAGTGCTGGCATTGGGTGAGTTGACAACCAATGTAACAGGACATTTTGCCTACCTTGCGGAAGGGGTGTTGAATATTGATAATTTCTTTGGAACGTATTTCCTCCTCTATATTGTTGCTTTTTTCGCAGGTTCTTTTATATCAAGCTTACTCATTGAGTATTTTATTTTAAAAAAAGGAAAGACCCCGCACAGCCTGCCTCTATTATTAGAAATGTTGATATTACTCCTGGTTGGAATGTACGGTGCCGCTCTTATTGATTCTGGGTTTGACAAACGTTTAATAGCAATTTGCTTATTATTTGCAATGGGTTTGCAAAATTCATTGGTGAGCAAAGTATCCAATTCTGCAGTAAGGACTACACACCTGACGGGTTTGTTTACAGATTTGGGGATTGAATTATCCCAGTTGTTTTTTTTCAAGGAGAAAGCGCAAAGAAGAAAATTGTTACATAGTATAGGTTTAAGGTTAGCTATCGTCGCTTTTTTCTTTACAGGTTGTATAATCGGGGGCTCCATATTCATAAAAATACATTTCAAAACACTTATAATCGCATCCCTTATTTTATTTATGACCTTTGTTTATGACAATATTCTATTAAGTTTTTACAAAATCAGGAAGAATCTCAATTCAAAAAAATCACCTGATCATATTTAGGACCTAACCATAGTTTGAATACAAGTACGTCTTTTTAATGTCTATACCCCATATTTAGCTTCGTTTCGACTAAAGCTTCATTCTTGGAATCCTTAAAAGTCTCACTACACCACCTGCTTGCTCCAGCCATACTTGCAGCATCACGCTGGCAGACTCGTTTGCTACAAAAATAATCCCTGGAAAAATTGATAAATGTCAATTTTGAAAGTGATGAAATGTAATACTTCTTTCAGATATGCGGTTCAATTTTGCAGGATATAATTGATTCGGTTATGGGCATCAGGTTGCAATGGAAAAGGGAACCTCAGCTTCAACAGAGCAGGACACGATAAAATCCCAAACTATTCGCCTTATTATCCTACAATTGGTATGCCTGTTGACCCTGCAAGAGTATTTGTAAATCAGGCAAAATATTTTACCACACCATTTTTGGTAATTGCGGGAAGCGAAGCATTTACCCACGATATGGACAAACAAGTTTATGAAATGGCAGCCGGAGAAAAAGAATGGTTTGTGATAGATGGTGCATCACACATGGATTTGTATGATATTGACAAATTTCTTGACCCTGCAATAGATAAGGTGGATGAGTTTTTCAAAAAGCATTAAGAAGAGCACAGTAGGGTTGCTAAAATAATGCAATCCTACTGTTATAGTATTAAGTCATTCATACGATAGAAATCATCTAATAAAATAACAGGTAAGCATGGACAATCAAAAAATATGGTTTGTGACGGGCGCTTCAAAAGGAATGGGCTTGCTGCTCACAAAATTGTTGTTAGAGAAAGGCAATAAGGTTGCAGCAACATCAAGAGATTTAGATTCATTAAAGTCAAAGGTTGGCATAGAAAGTGATCATTTTTTACCGCTTGGATTGGATATTACAAATAGTAAAGACGTTAAAGAGGTAATTAATCAAACAATCAAATATTTTGGAGGGCTCGATGTCGCAGTTAATAATGCAGGATTTTCCTACATCGGCAGTTTGGAAGAATTAACAGATGAAGAATTCAGAAAGGCCTTAGATGTAAATTTATTCGGAACGGTAAATGTGATCAGGGCTTCGATGGCTCATTTCAGGAAACAACGTTCGGGTAGGATAATAAATATAGCATCTGCTGGAGGCTACATTGCCGGACCGAATATTGGCAGTTATGTGGCGTCAAAATTTGCAATGGTTGGCCTAACGGAGGCATTAGCTATGGAGGCAAAACATCTCAATATCAAGCCTACAGTAGTATTACCGGGGTCTTTCAGAACTAATTTTTTAGATGAAGGCTCCTTGAATTATGCAAAAAACCCTATTGCTGACTATGAAAGTATAAATACATACAAGAGTTACGCAGAAAAGGCAGGAAAGCAGCCGGGTGATCCGGGAAAACTGGTTGCAGAACTAGTAAACCTGGCAAATATGGAAAACCCTCCGGTTCATTTAATATTGGGGCCTGACAGCTTTAAAATGATCACGGATAAAAGGGCACGGGATCTGGAAGAGTTTGAGGACTTTAAAAAGATATCATTATCCACAGATTTAAATTAAACTAACCGGAGTGAAATTGTGTCCTACAAATACGCAATCAATATGAAAGCAGAGAAACCCTACCATATCAAATCAATATCAGAATATCACGACTTATTAGGTGTCGAAAAGCCGCAGCATCCTTTAATCAGTCTGATCAGCCATGAAGATATTGATAATTATACTAATAAGAAGCTAAGAAACAAAACCTATGATTTCTATACCATCAGCAGGAAAATAAATTATACGGGTATGATGAGGTATGGACAGCATTACTATGATTTTCAGGAAGGGGCAATGGTTTTTCACGGACCTAACCAGGTCATTGTTTCCGAACTCGCAGATAACGTGAACCTGCAGGGCTGGACAATCCTGATACACCCGGATTTCATAAGGGCTTATCCTTTGGCCGTAAGGATTACCCGGTTTGGTTTTTTTTCTTATGCTGTACATGAAGCGCTTCACCTCTCCGACAAGGAAGCAACAATTGTCGAAGAAGTAATGGACACTATCCGAAAAGAATACTGTTCGAGGATAGACGTTTATAGTCAGGACATCCTTATCTCACAAATTGAGTTGCTGCTGAATTATTGTAACCGGTTCTACAACCGGCAGTTTATAACACGGAAAACAGCGAACAGTGACTTGCTAATTAACTTTGAAAAGCTGTTGAATGAATATTTTGAAGGAGACAATCTTTCCTCAAATGGGATACCTTCCGTCCATTTTTTTTCCGCCGAATTGAATATGTCTGCTAATTATCTGAGTGATATGCTTAGAAGCCTTACAGGTCAAAGCACACAACAGCATATCCATGATCAACTAATCGAAAGAGCCAAACATATCCTAACCTCTACCAATATGACGGTCAGTGAAATTGCTTATGAATTAGGTTTTGAATATCCGCAGTCATTTAGTAAACTTTTTAAGAATAAAACAAGCCTTACGCCACTGGAATTCCGTCAGTCATTTAACTAAATGTAAGTATCTGTTCATATTTATTTAAGTGCTGAATAGCTTTAAGAATAGCAGTTGGATTAAAAGGCACTTTAGCCACTCATTTAAACGGTTTTCATCAAATGAGCCCGGGCACTCAATTGATTTGCGAACTTTCCTTCCGTTTTATATGCAGAACACAGTTGTTTGATTACTGTTTGGCTTGTCTTAAAATGAACATTTTATGCTATTGAACGATGGAAATGCAGGCAGCAAAAGATGTTAACTACAACTGTTGAAATTTCCATCGGTATAAGGCCTGTTTGCCGCATCGCATTTTGGATTACATTAGCAGATAAAATGTAAATTATGGGACTTATTAAAGAGTTTAAAGCGTTTGCCTACCAGGGAAATGTACTTGATCTGGCTATCGGTGTCATCATCGGGGCTGCTTTCGGGAAAATTGTCAATTCGCTCGTAGAGGACATCATTACCCCGGCCCTTTTGCAACCTGCCCTGAAAGCTGCAAACCTGGAAGATATAAGCCAGTTAACCCTTGGTGATACCGGGATAAAATATGGCAATTTCCTTTCCGAGGTCCTTGCTTTTATTATTGTTGCCTTTATCCTGTTTATCATCATCAGGGCGGTGAACAACTCCAAAAAGAAAAAAGAGCTTGAACCTGCTGCCCCGGCTCCTGATACAAAAGAGGAGACCTTGCTGGCAGAGATCAGGGACCTGCTTAAAAAATAAAACAGCACAGCTCCCTAGATCAGGGAATGACGCATTAAGAGATTCGGCCCAATTGTTTTGGACCGGCCAGTACCCTTATGTATTGTTGAACATTTATGGTTTATTGATGGAAATTTTTAACCTGAAAGAATTCCGGGAACGTCACGGGATAACCCAAAAGGAACTCTGCACTAAGACCGGTATCCGTCAGGCAGCTCTATTGGAAATTGAAAGGGGGCACAGGCCGCTCAATTTGGGAAACCGAAAGAAAATATTCGTCGCTTATGGATTAGAGGAAAGCAAGTATAAGCCTGATACCCCTGTTATATGATCATTTAAGGTTGTTTCCGGGAAAAGTAAAAGGCATTCTCTAAGGATAATATTTTATCGATACAGCAGCAGGGCAACAAGGATAAAAATGCCCAGTTTCGGCTTTAATATTTTCAGCGCATTCTTTATGTGGCTACGGACACTTTGTTCGGTAATATTGAGCTGCTCCGCAATTTCCTTGTGGCTCAGGTACTGTTTACGGCTCAGTTCGAAGACCTGCCTCATCTTTGGCGGGAGCTGCCCTATTTCTTTGTCGATGATGGAACTGAGTATCCTTTCCCGTGCCATATGGTCTGTGCCTGCCGAATAGGTATCCAGGAATGCCTGGAAATGATCCATATAGGCACTTGCCGTTTGTTTCCTTGCTATCCGGTCAATGACCTTGAACCTCACTGCCTGGTACAGGTAGGCCGACAGGCCAGTGGTAATCTCAAGTGATTTTCTTTTTTCCCAAATACTTACGAAGATCTCCTGGATGATGTCCTTTGCCTCCTCGCGGTTTTGGAGCTTGCGATAGGCGTGGATGTACAGTAAGCCTTTATATTGGTTATAAAGCGTAGCAAAAGCCGTTTCATCCCCCGCAGATAATCTTTGCAGCAGGTCCTTCTCGTCAAGGGCGGTTAAGGAGCTCATTTCCGGTTACATAACATTGACATAAATGTAAACATAATTTAAGGCACTTAAAAGAAACGGAAGAATTAAACCCGGGAAACTTAATAGGTCAGGGTGATATCAATCCGGCCGGCGGCGGCAAATCCCGTGACCTGTGAGTATTGGATCACGACAGAACTTTCAAATTTCACCATTTTGCTTATACTAGGTGGTGGTAATGGTGTTGGTGCCACAAAACCAACGGGCAAACGGTTCTCCACAGCCATAGCGGTTTCTGAAGCAGCATAATTAAGCCATAATGGAGACATCGAATTTACATAGGCTATTTGCAATTGATTCATGATAAAATTGTTGCTTAGCCAAAAAATAAAATTTGTCCTGATTGAATTTGCCTCGCCCGACAAGGCAGGATCAGAAAGAGCATAAAGATCTGCCTGCTTTTGTGCTACTCCGGCAGCGGTAAGTGGTTCTAGTGCCATAGTGTTAAATTAGGATGAGAAAACATTTTTTTACAACAAAAATCCGTCCTGTTTTGTTTGGCACAGAATATGCTTTCGTACAGATATGGGTTTAGTAAGGTATCGGGATTTAAGCTTAAGGGTCATAGCATCAGTCGTTGCGGCACATTTTATTGTCGTTTACGGGGTTGAGAAAACCTTCTTTCAAATCCTTCTTACTCCAATTTATTATGTGGCGATGGCTGCCAGTGTTACTATTGCCTTTATATTAATTTCTTTTGTGCGATGGGTTTACATAAAGCTTGACCGAAAATTTGATTGGGTTGCAAGGCCGCTTGAACGCACTGCTCTCCAGGTTTTATTCGGTTTTATTGCACCTGGTATACTTGCCTTTGTCCTCGCATTTATTTATTTCAGTTTACGAGGGATGAACATCCTCAAAACACTGTACCTGCGCTTTGATTACCCGATAATCCTGCTGCTTATCCTATTTTTGAACCTTTATTACCTTGCCTATTATTTCTATGGCAGGATGCGCATTGCAGAAACTATGCTGCCGCAATCCCTGGTTGTTGAAACAGAAAATTCAGAAGATAATTCGAAATCCTTTCTAGTAAACCAAGGGATTAAGAACCTGCCCATTCCATTAAAAAATATAGCGTATTTCTTCCGCGAAGGTGACCTTAATTTCCTGCGTACTTTTGATGGGGAAGATTTTGCAGTTTCTTATTCCCTGGATGAAATACAGCAGAACCTTAAGGAGACGGATTTTTTTCGTGCCAACCGCCAGGTGCTGGTAAGCCGGAAAGCGTGCAGGCGTTTTGAGGCTTTGCTTTACAATAAGCTTGAACTGTTCGTTGAGCCCGGGTATAAAGGTTCAATAATTATCAGCCAGAAGCGTGCTAAAAACTTCCGGGATTGGATAGTAGTTTAGACGGTATCCAAACAAAAAAACATCCAGGCAAAAATTGGATTTTATAAGGATCGGTCATCCTACGAAAGGTTACTGCTAACATTTTCAGCATTTACTTGGATGCTATGGTTTAAATTTTCATATTCGTCCTGAGAGCGTTAATTTAGATACGGGGTATAGCTTAGGCTATATCCCGTTCTTCATTTTATCCATATAATTATTGCCATTTTTGCAAGCACTGAAAATCTGAAATTCGGCGCCCGATTATAAGAGCATTAAATTGTGATTTCATCTGTTTGGTTGTTTTATTTATCTTGCTTCCGTCTTTAATTAAATGTTATAACCAGATAAACACCATGTTTTATACAATACCTACTAAAAGAGGGCTGGGACTTGAGCTTTGGGGTACTTCTGCCGACCTGGAAATTTTACACGATATTATTGGAAAGTTTTGGCAGCTGGAGGGCCATCAGTCACAGAAGGGATTCGAAAACCGTGACACCTTGATAAGCGGCTTTTCTTATGAGGTACGCAAAGCATTCCAGGGAAGCCGTCTGAAAAGGGATCAAAACCATTTATTCCCTGATGGCAACGAATACGTCGGCTGCCAGCTTTCCTGGGTTCATATCTTATTTTCAATCCGGGCATTAAGATATAATATGTCGTATGCAGAATCCACAAAGTTAGATTTGGGCATCTTTCTTCAACTGGAGTATTGGATAGAAAGATCGATGTACGCGTTTGATGAAACTGGTGCAGGTAAATTAGCGCCCTATATAAGCGATGGGATTTATGCAGAAAATGAACTTCTTTACCAGTTTATGCGCCGCATTGATGCCGAATATTTTGCTTTAGGTGGCGGCAAGGCCGCATTCAGGAAACTACCCCAACTGCTAAAGAAAGCTTCTTTTTTTACAGAGGAGTTCAAAGCTTATAATGCACATCTTCACAAAGAGGCCAAAAGATTACATTGCGAGGCTGATGCTCTTGAACTGGATGAAGATGAGAGCATCTACAGTATCGGATGGTAATAACCAATGCCCGCCTGATTACAGCCTGATCAATTGTGCAATCAGCGAAAGATCAGAAACGTCAACCGATAACTTTACGCCTGTCGGATATTCGAGCGTAACCACTTTTTTTCCCTCTTTTTCCCGTGGTATTAAATAAGGATAGTCCGCCACTGCTGTACCTGGTGAACCATGCTGATTAGTTTTGGAACTGCTATTGATATTCATTCCATAAGGCTCCCTTTGCGCTGATCCTGTATACTCCGAACGCGATACCGGGTCAATCATCATTTGTTCTACAATACCACGTTCCGTGATTGATAAGGCTGATAGCCTGTCTGTTTTGCCGTTTGACGTGCGGCTGTAATTTGAAAAGGGCCGCGGCCGGAAGTCGATCAGCCATGCCAGGAGCTCTATATTTTTTTCACGGGTCTGGATGCCCTTTTTCAAAAAATTGCACAAAGGTTTAAATTTATCCGGATCACATTTCCTGACCGCCAAATCAGAAATTTCCCTGTCGAACGGCAATTCAAAAAATTCCTTTAGTGTCCTTTTGTCCGTGTTATCGCATCCTGCAGAGAACAGTAAGCGAAATTCGTTCCGGATGTTGGCAGGCGTGAAATGGATTAGGTTTGCAGAAAGCTCGCCAGCTGATTTTTTTTGTTCATAAAATTCGAGAACAGCTAATTTATATTTTTCCATCATTTTAATGTTTATAGATTGAATTTAACTGAAATAACCAAGCCAAAAGAATTTTTAAGGCCGATGCAGACATGTTTTTTACGCAATACTCATATGATTTTTTTCGGATTACGGGAAACCGTAAAAAAACACATTTCAGTTTTATTAACTTTAGAAAATGAAATTAGAACTAACAGAAGAGGAAATTGAAGATATCAGAAAAGGCCTGATCATCGCTATTCACAAGGAAGATAATGACAGGACAAAGAAGTTTTTTGACCGCATCGAAGCAATAATGGATAAATTGGACACAGCAAGGGGATTGTATAATCCTAATAAAAAGCCACTTGATGAAAAGAGACCTCTTTCTGTAAAGGTACTAGGAATGTTTGTAGCTGTTTTTTTAGACCCAACCCTGAACGGTGGCAATATGATTATGGTATTTGACATAGTAGAGCACAATCCTGACGGCAGATCACGTTTACAGAGACTCATTGAAGAAAAATGCACAATTGAGTTAACCCCGCAGCAGATGGAAGAAGCGATTGAGTTACTCAATGATTATCCAGTAACCGTGGCAGAGAATTGATACAATGGAATCAGAAAGCTCTTCTAAAACTCAATCATTTTAATTTTTAAGTATTATTGGCAACGACAATCCAGTAAAAGGAGTAAATATTAATGGAGTGAAAGTTTAGTTTCAGTTTACACCATAAATGGTGGAACATAAGAAACTTTACTTTAATCGATTGCCTGTATCCGATTTATGTATCTATTGAGTCAAATTTAAAATGCATCATTTCATCTCGCAGGCAACTTAAATCCGATCCTAAATCAATGCTTACAAACTTGTAGTTGTAATTGATTTTTGTGCCGGGATTTGATTCCGGCAGCTGAGGGAAATCCTGATTATAAATTGACCCTGGATAGACTTCCACTTGCGGAGATTTTCTATTTGACCTTGGATAATCAAATTCGCAGGATAAGGGCAAAAAGATCTGGATGATTAAGTTTCCAAAATTGACAATTAACGTGAGTTCAGGGTAAAAGCCGTTATTATCAAAAACTTCATTTACCTCATACAATTCCACTGACGGTTCTGCGAATTTTTTCCTATAAAGCAAGGTAACAAGGACAAATGGGAATGAACCGCATTCTTCGTTTTCTGACAACCATTGGAATGCGCTCTTATATTTATCCACTAATGAGGGAGGCAAAATCGATAATCCTATTTTAACCAAGGATTTATAGACATAAAAAGGACGAAAGGGCGGGAGCCTAAACCTTAACGACATACATAGGTTTACCTTGTCAACTATATAATCTTCCTCTAGGCCTAAAATGATTTGCCTATGGCCATCATCGCCCATCTTAATGATAGTTCTTGTTGACTCATCGTTATTTTCGGTTCTTGAATGGAACTCAGGAACTTTTCTTTTGCCCCTTATTCCCACCATTGTCAGGTATGGTATGAAAAGCTTGGATAGATGGCTCTCAAATGCCCCAAATTTGAAGTTGCATTCATCACATTCCTCAAAACATATAAAGTCATTTTGTCCCAGCAGTTCAGGACAGGCATGTGCTTTCGTTTTAAATGTTGTGTTATCTTCGTTTCTCCCACAGAACCGACAAGTGCGAAATGAAGGAGGCTTTGCTTCTAACATTTTTGTAGAACCAACAAGTCCATAGACCTTCCAAAAATTACCTAGCTCACCTGTTTCCTTCATAAGTTATGAGAATCGCCTGTTGATAACAGCTATGCTGATTAATAACTTAAAGCTATTTGCTTTAATGACGAATCAAATTTAAGCAAACGCTTGGTGTTTAAGCTCAAGAAAATTTCCTCAATTTAGTATTTACTTTAAAATCCCATTTTTGTGATTTAAGAGTTTTATCTTCACTTGTATTTAGCGGATATGCAACAATAATCCTCCCAAAATAATCCTGATGCCACTTTCAAAGAATGCTTCATATGACCTCACCAAAAAAGAATACGCCAAAGACACCATTCCCATCCGAATTAAATGACTTAAACAACCTCTACTTATGGCAGATCTGGATGCTGAAAGTATCAGGTGCACAAACCTTAATATTTCCATTCTACTCGTGGGTCGTTCCTAATGAGTCATCAAATAAAGGATGGAAAGCAGAAGTGGTTGAACCAATAGATACCCAAACAAACACGGAGGGTAAGGCAGTTAAGATTGAGCTTCTTAAGGCTGAATACATTGGTACGGGAAAATCTGTAAAAAACTACATCGATCAACTTTTGATGGCAATTCCCTTAAGCGAAATTGTTAATGATTCCGATTGCAGCCCCGTTCCTAATGGCTTTCTTAATTTTAATTTGGGTACTGAACTGGCCACGGTAAAAAACAGCTATGTCGTGCGACCTGAGGTATTTCTTCCGGCAGAACATTTACTCATTCCCTGGCATGCTAAGGCAACCCCAAGTCCTACTGACTACAGCGTGTTTGTTAACCAGCTGGTGAGAGTAAATAAACTTGATTTGTTATCATTCGGGCGATCCGACTTTGATAAAGTAGTAGTCAAAGGATTGATCAGGAAAGTAAGTGAAAAAATGCGGGGAGAAACCGGTTTTGATTTTACACAATCAAGTGCTCCGAGAATTGGCAGCATTGAATGGTTCAGGCTACCTGTCTCTGATTTCAAGCTCGATTCTCTTGTGGAATTTGGATGTGAAAAGACATCCACTGGTTCGGTAAGCAGTGTAAACGTTTTTTTAGATGGATTACCTCTGTCCATTGCTGAAAAGGCTGTATTGGTAAGATGTAGGATTATCAATGGGGAAGAAGTAGATAAGGATGAGATAAAGGAACTCAACTGGGGCAATGAAGCCCAGGTCATCAAGTTTGTCCCGCGAGTCCCAGTATCTGAAATTCTGGTAACATTATGGGAAAAGGATAATACGGGAAAT
Source organism: Chitinophagaceae bacterium (assembly GCA_041661485.1). Classification (GTDB taxonomy): domain Bacteria; phylum Bacteroidota; class Bacteroidia; order Chitinophagales; family Chitinophagaceae; genus Rurimicrobium. The sequence goes on along the minus strand of JBAZUJ010000006.1, from coordinate 20,088 downwards.
TGCCATATATTATTTGAGAAATCTGCAAACTGCATGCGCATGGTTAATTTTGAAATGTCTATAATAGGGACAACCATCAATTCAGGAAAAATCAGCCTGTTGAAGAAATTGCGTAATGCAGCAGAAGAAAAAAAAGCAGGGGATTTAGGGATCTTTGCCAGAAGCACAAAGGCAAGTTCAACTACAATTGGCGCATACACTGATGACTCTTGGGTTCCTTCGGGACGGAATGCAATGGACTTTATGAAGTCACTATACCCCAATAAATCCGGAGGACATTTTTTTCTGCGTGGATGGGATGAAACAAAGAATGCAACTGGTCATCTGTCATTTATTGAGTGGATACTTGAATTGATCAGCGTAAAAAATGAGGGTACATTGCTACTTATTGACCCGTTCTTTGATAAGGATGGGATTGAGATTTTCGCACATGCAAGGACCACCAATAATAAGTACATCATCTTGACCTGCACACAGCACAGGGCAAGAGAAAAAGAGCTAGATGTTGAAGAAGCAACAATGCCTTTATCATCTGAAACTGCCGATAGCATCGGTCTATCTGTAAATACCCCAAATAAAACCACCAGAGACCTGCAGGAAAAATGTAAGGATATGTTACCCCTTCTTAGTGGGTTGGAACTACAAATTATGGACATCAAAAGTGATGGAGGTGGGAAGGACCAACTCTTTCATGACCGTTATGTTGTTTTAATGGATAAGGAAGGATATGCATTCGAAGGCTTTCACCTTTCAAATTCAATACAGGGAGCTACCAAGACAGCTCCATTACTTGTTACTCCAATTCCAGCTGACATACTTGATGAAGTACTCCAATACATAGAAAATCTCATTGAGCCTAAAAATCCAAATCCCGGCAGTAAAAAAACATCCGTTGAAACTATTTATCCATTACCTGTTTCTAAGACTGAAATTATCAATCCTGGCACACTCACGGACGAAGTGCCTTCAACTAGGGAAAGCGGAATAGTCGACAAGATTCCTGATATGGGATACCTGTTTTCAATATTGCATTCCAACGCTGGACTTGAAAGAATGTCCAGTGACGAATTATACGATTATCTCATTGAGAAAGATCTTCTAGACACTGAAACCGGCCACTCTAAGGTTTTTAATATCACGACAAATCAATTAACGTTGTTTGCAGAATTCTTAAATGATGCGGGACAAGAAGAATTTGAAAGGTTATGGAAATCCCTTAGCACTCTAAAAGCCCACGGATCTTCCTATGATCACGATAAAATTATACATAACGACCCCAATCCCCCTATTTTATATGATGCATGGAAAGAGTTAATGTCCATCATTTCAACCTTGCCTAATATCGAAGGAAAATTGCTGATTTACTTGGAAGGGTTCAGTACTGATAAACAACTTGCCCACGATGACAGGCAATTTAGTATACTGAATGCAGAATCCTTTGAAGAGGTGTATAGATTAGCAGCAAGGACAATTGACCATTTTTATAGTGATACCCTTAATATGGATTATGGTTATCGCAATGCTGCAAAAGCCCTTGTAAATGAATTTTCAGAAACAGCAATTCAATTTTTAAACAGGTTGCTCATTGTGGTAAGTGCAGCAAAATGGAATGAAGGGAATATTCATATAAGATCAAAACTTCAGATGATCTCACTTCTGATCAGGAACCTTATCAGTTATAAGAACACAACTAATACTGCATTGTTAACTAAGCTATTAAAAGATAAAAACTTTGCACTACGTGCCCTTGCAGCAGCGGCAATGAAAGCCAGCTTATTTGATGAAAACAGGAATATGGATTTGGAGACCATTATTGTAAAGCTAAAAGAGACGTTGCCTGATGAGGAAAACAGATTGGCAATAGCCGGGATGATTGCCCGGAAACATATCTCACCAGACACAAGCGTATCTGCATCTTGGAAAGAATCTCTTTATCCCTGCCTGACAACCAATTGGACAAGCAAGGGCCAGCTTTTAAAAAGAGTTATAACTATCCTAGGGGGAAATCTCTTTTTCAATCACGCAAATGAGATAACGCGATGTTTTATTTTACCATTGTGCAGGAACAATTCAATTACACCTTTAGAGGGGTATAAAGCTTGGCACGATGTATTCCTTGAAAAAGTTCGGTATAGGGAACAGTATAAAGATGATGGTTCTGAATCGGCGCCCTATAATTATTGTTCCACAACAGATATTGAATTGACACAGGGCTTGATGAAAATGTTTAGCCAATTGGACGAAGGGAAACAGTTAGCAATGATTAGTGAATGGATTAACGTTACAGATCAATTATGGCCTCAAGTTACCATGCCCTTTGCCAGACATTCTAACCACAATAAGCACCACATGGCAGCAACACGTATCTATTGGTTAATGTTCATTATGCGTAAACTTAAAAGAGATGGCTTTTTACTGCCAATGGCATTAGAACAAGCGGACAAGTTCATCCAGGATCATAGTGAAGAAATGTTATTTGTTGATCAATTCGTAAACAACCTAAATGTATATAGTATCAAGGACTTGAACAAGATATTATAAGTGATGTAGTACAATTAACTGACAGGATTGATAATGGTCAATATTATTTTGTAATGATCGCTTCTGTAAATGATGTTTTAAACTTGGTGGAGGTTTATAGTTTTTTCCTCTTGGAATATTTAAACGATTAAAACTCTTGCTCGCTGTTATCTATGGCATACCTAGTATCTTCTTTAGCAAAATTTTGAAACTACAAAGATCATCTTTGGTGCCAGAAAATAAACGTGTGTTATATTTTTTGTCAAGTCCTGTTTCGGTCAATTCAAATTTCTTTGCCTTGTCCACGAACATGATGTCGGCCACCTGGATTGAAGTTGCAATCCTGAGGATGTCTATATGGTCATTCTTAGTTTCTTTCTTGCTTTTGGATGCGGAATAACCAATTAAGGTAGTCCTTACATTCAGCGTTGATATGTGTTCAAATCCATTCTTTTGGATTCTCTCGCGTATCTTGATTGCTTCATTGGCAGCCATTTTGTTTATTTTCATCAGGATGTCCAAAATAAGGTCAATCCAGTGCGGCACTTCTAATGAACTAAATTTAACGCCTCTTATGATAATTCCACCCCGTATCAATTCATCTAATCTTTCCACAATTTGACCGGCGATAATGGATTGATGTACTTTTATAATTTGTTCAGCCGGAGAGCTCAAAGTTGTTTGCATTGGGCGTACACTTTTCCTTAGCTCATTTATTCCCAAAGTTGATTCTCCGATCATGGAACCGAATTTTTCCATTTTATCCTTAAAATCAGCCATCGAATCCCTATAGGAAAATGATTTATTAAGCTTTGAAGTTAAAAAGGTATTTTGTGTAATGTTGTTCTTCCTTACATCGGAAATCAATAATTGAGCTGTAATGTATGGTTCTGCCTTAAAACAAAGCCCATCAGAAAGTGTAAAAAAATATTCATTTTGGCCAATGGCATTATCAATACTCTTCCCTGATGTCTCAAGTAGGTGTTCAAATGAAATTGGGCAAACTAATTTTCCTCTATTAACGCCTTCCCAGAGTAACTCACTAATTTCCCCCCATTCAGGATTGCCATCATAAAGATTGCTCACAGCAAATTGGTCAAGATAGATGCAGTACTTATTGGATATATACCCCTTCATATTAGCGGATTTAGATAGCTCTTGTTATTTTAATCTTATTACTGTATTGTGCTTTAATTTGGGGGTTCTCGGCAATCCTAACTTTATTTGCAACTCTATGACTATTTAGGCAATTTACGTTTCAATTCTAATTTTATGAAATTAACTCCGCATACCATCGAGAACTTAGCTCCGTATTTAATTAACCGTAAAGGAAAGCAACTCGTGAATCTTTTTAATGATCACGGCTTCCTGGATCATTACAATAATGATATTGGTGCATTACCTGATATCGGCAAAAGGAATGGACAACCTCCCTCAAAGACCCAATACATGGAAAGCAGGTTGAATATGCTTTCCGGTAAACAAGAATTGAGAGAGGTACTTAATGTAATCATAAATGAATTTCAAGATCCAGAAACCATAATTCCTAAAATAGATCAGATTTTAAGCAAAGAGAATTTCCAGGTTATAGAAAACAATGGAACGTATTCCATACAGGGAGGTGTGATCATAAAAAACACCCCTGTGGTTAATGATGCACATTTTTTAAATATTCAAAACCAAATCCTTGAGGTTTTGGACTCCGCTAAGGTTTCAATTACAGTAGCTATGGCCTGGTTTACAAACGATGTTTTGTTTGATAAATTGAAAGAGAAAATAGCCGAGGGAATTGATGTTAAGGTAGCCGTATTTGATGATGGCATAAACAAGAAACATGGTGTTGACATTGACCAATTGCCTCATTTTAAGATAAGGGGAAGTAGAGGGGGGCTAATGCACAATAAATTTTGTGTGGTAGACAATCAGACCGTAATCACGGGATCCTATAACTGGTCAACAAATGCAGAAACCAGGAATGATGAAAATATAACCATTCAAAAGGACCCTGAACTTGCAACGAAATTCTCGGTTGAGTTTAGGGCATTAACAACACAAAAGGACAAGTAGAATAGTTGCAGTTTTAAATGCTAGCCATTTTCTTGTTTTATGTTGCCATTTCCCCTTGGGACCGGGGCTTTCCGCTATATCTTTCTGCGAAAGGATCCCGCTGCAATCCGCTCATATGTTTGCATTTGGATAGATGAACGAAACTTTAAGGAAAGGAGGTCAATCCCATGGTACTTGATACCACCTGTCAGTTTCTCCTCCATCAGGTTGAGTTCGTGGTATAACCTGACCTTGCAGGCCGTATAATATCAGTGTGAATGATGCTCGTTTTTTTTTAACGCTTAAAATCTCATAACACAGTTCTGAAACCAATCTATGAAAGATTCAATCCACTTGAATGAACCACAAACAGGCCCCAGGTGTGATAATGCATAAACCGCTCTGGATAACCTTCGATATCTCGTCACCAAATGGTGAAGCACCTGCACAGCCGATAAAAGAATTAAGTGCTAACAGGTTTAAGCCTTCTTTTTCATCTGCACCCATATCGCGCAGAAATGACAGGAAAAGGAAGAAATTATTGGAAAAACCAATCTGAAATTAGAATCCGGACAATTTAATTTTAGCCTTAAGACCCATTATCATGAACATCTCAGATTTGCTTCCCTGATTAAATTTAAATTTTGGGCATCCTGTTAGGTCGGGCTTTCCATTACAATCTTTTCAAAGCGAAAAGGATTTCCATTGCAATCCCTGATGCGATTTTGAATGACATCCAAATTGATAATAATAAATTGAACTCATTCTATTTCTTGGCAAAACTACAGAACAGAAAATTTTGGGTCGTATTAAACGGGGTGGTATGATCTTCTGTTATACACCTTATCTTTTTAAATCCCTTTTCCAGTTGATGTTGCAATTGTGTTTCAGAATATTGTTTTATCTCAAGTCCGCTACATTTCAAGGGGCCATCATTTGAAAAGGTTCCTATCGTCATAAAAGTGGTCACCGTATTAGTAGCGACTTCAAGATACTGATTGATCTGCTCTTCTGTTGTTAGAAAATGGAAGGTTGCCCTGTCATGCCAGACATCATAATTCTGTTGGGGCTTAAATTCTGTAATATCCGACACAATCCACTTTACGCGACTTGCCTTCTCGCCTAACCTTAATTTTGCCCTTTCCAATGCCTCTTCTGAAATATCCAGCACAGAAATATCCTCAAATCCTTTGTCAATTAGAAAATCAACAAGTTTGCTATCGCCGCCACCAATATCAATAACACTGGCCGATTTTGGCAAGTTAAAACTTTCAATAAAATCAAGGGATGTTTGTGGAATATCCTGGGTCCAGCTTACTTCGTTAGGAGCTTTTGAACTATAAATGCTTTCCCAATGTGATTTTCTATCTGTCATGTGTAAAATTAAGAATCTAAGGTACTCAACAGCTGCATTGATATTTCAAAAATTCCAAAAAAAATTCGGATTTAAACGGTGTAACTAACTGGATACTTCGAGATTGAAATCGTTAATGTACCTTTCAAGTCGCTGAAGTCTGATAATACAAGGTTCGCTAAAATTGTTATCCTTTATAGCCCTCGATAAATTGGTGTCGATAAAAGTCTGTACGCCAAAAATTGTCATAAAGCCATCAAGTATTAGTGGCGGTTGAGGGAGTTTAATTGATTTAAAATATTGTTCCAGCCTTATAAGTTCATCTGTCCGTTGTTGTATCGTCATGTTCACGCTTTAATTATTGCTGCAAGTTCGGTCAAAAAATCTGCTTGACGTTCATTGATCAGCAACTTCGCCTCATCCATTTCGAACCACCTTGCCTTGTCGATTTCCGGGAAACTTTTCGTGCTGCCGGAATTTGGCGGCCATTCAATCTTAAAGGTATTGCTGATGATTTTTCCCGCGTCTATATCAAATTCCAGTGCCCAACAATGAACAACCTTGCCCGCTTTCTGCGTTATAGGTTTTAGTTCAATAAAATCTCCGCTTACTCCAAAACCTGTTTCCTCCCTAAATTCCCTTATGGCACATGCCAAAGGTTCTTCGCCATTATTGATCTCACCTTTGGGAACAGTCCACCAGCCCTCATTTCTTTTTGTAAAATAAGGCCCACCCGGGTGAACCAGGAAAAATTCCGGATAACCGTTGATCTTTCTGAACAGTAATATTCCCGCGCTTTCTGTCATGCTAAGCTTTTTACAAAACTACATTCTTAAGGCTTCCACCAACGCTTTAAGAGGAATAAATATAGGAGATAGCCGTGCTATACTAACGTCTTTTTTCAAATAAAACGTCGAAAAGCGCAGCTAAGGTGGCGCCGCCCGTTCACCTGCGAGCGCATAATGTCTTTGCCCGTTCCGGTCAAAGCCACCCTCCGGGACTTATAGCTCTCCGGCTCCGGTCTCAGCGCCTTTTCCTTGCTTTCTTTTTTTCCGTTTTTTCTTTTGAAAAAAATCTGTTCAGGGCAGACGGGCATTAAGAAAAGAGCGTGCAAGGAAAAATTATTCAATCACAATTTTAAAAAACAATGCTATGGAATTTACAGCAAGGTTAACAGCAAATGCAGAGGTGAAAAACCTCGCAAACGAACGCACCGTTATCAATTTCACGGTTGCCAAGAACGACTACTACAAACCAAAGGGCAGCAGCGAAGGTAAACAGGTTACTGAATTTATCCAGTGTGCCTATTGGCTGAACTCAAAAGTTGCGGAACGCCTTACCAAAGGGGCTTTGGTGGAAATATCAGGGCGTATCGGTGTAAATGCATGGGTAACATCGCAGGGCGAAGCAAGGGCTAACCTTACCTGCCATGTAAACAAGCTCACCGTACACGGTTCGGGCAAACCAAAAGAGGAGAACACATCAACAAGCACTTCAGGAAGCAAGGCAACGAATGGTTCAGGTAAAAAGGACGAAGAAGACCTGCCGTTTTAAACGCAACCCTTAAACAGTATTTATAATTAATTCAAAACCATTTTTTCAAACAATCAAAATTTCAATATCATGGCACACAATATCAATTTCAACGAGGACACCCAAAAGCACAGTTTCTTTTCCGTTAAGGAAAAAGCATGGCACGGCTTGGGACAAATCGTGCAGGACTATCCGACAAGCGAAGAAGCCATCAAACACGCAGGACTTGATTACGAGGTCATCAAAAACCCCCTCTTTACAAAGAGCAAAGGCTTATCTGTAGAAGGGAACGTAACAGCCTATCAGCACATCAAAGTACCCAATTTTTTTTCAACGATGCGCACCGATAACAATGAAGTATTGGGCGTAGTAGGCAAGGATTATGAAATCGTTCAGAACCGTGATGCATTTTCCTTCTTTGACAGCATCGTGGGCGGTGACGGCATCTTTTATGAAACCGCAGGGGCATTGGGCAAAGGGGAACGCATCTTCATTACCGCAAAGCTTCCCGATTATATCAAAGTAGGTAATGATGATTTAATCGAAAAATATCTTTTCCTTACCACCTCCCACGATGGAAGCGGAAGCATAACAGCCGCATTTACGCCAATACGTATTGTATGCGCCAATACGCTCAGTGCAGCAATGGGCAACAAATCCAATACCATCCGCATACGCCATACAGCCAATGCCAAACAGCGGTTGGAACAGGCACACAAGGTCATGGGTATTTCCAATGTATTGTCAGTACAGCTTGAAAGCATCTTCAACCATTGGTCAAAAGTGCGCATCACGGACACGGAAGTGAAAAAACTCATACAGGCTGCATTGATACCCAACAAGGAAGCCTTACAGAAAATTCAGGATGGCAGGAACGATGAACTGTCAAGTGCCTTTACCAATATGGTGGACAATGCCTTCGAATATGCCATGGGCAACCCTACACAATTGATGGACACTACCGCAGGAACCGTTTTCGGTGCATACAACGCCATTACGGGATACTTTCAGAACGTGCGCAACTACAAGGATGATGAGGCGAAGGTGAAATCCCTTTTGATGGGTGGCACGGGACAAATCCGCACACAGGCTGCATTCAATTTGTGTGAGGCTTTTGCAAAAGATGGGGCGGACAGCCTGATACTAAACTAAAAATAAACGGAGGGAAAGATGCAGCTCTCCCTCCGTAAAACTTAATCAAATCATAAAGCACAAAACTAATCACAAAAACGATACCGCTATGAAAGGTTTATCAGCATATACCAACACGCAAAAAGCAAGGCTCTTGCACCAGTTGTTTCCCGAAGAAATGGCTGCATTCCTTGAATTTACAAGCAACCTCTGCCAAACTATTAAAGAGGATGAAGACCAAAACAGGGAGGATTGGAAAAATGGCCTGTTCACTTTTGATTTTTGGCTACAGTTAATCAGGCAAATCGAGGTAACGGATTTGGCAAATGCAATCAAACAGGCACAAGCCTTTATGGAATACAGCCACGAGGACTGTGGCTTTTCCGAACTCGATGAGCAGCTATCCATCTATTGGTCGGATATGCACGGTAAGCTATTGAAGCTACAATCAGAAATCAAAACATAAAAACATGGAAAATCTATTCACACATACGGACAATGCAAGCAATGCAGCCCTGTTAATTGGAATTGGTCTGCTTATCCGGTTCATCATAGGCTACAGGAGGTTTAACCGTAGGGGCGTTGCAGGATTGCAGCAGTTTGACAGCTATTGGAAAGCTATCCTGATAACGACACTCGAATGGGTCTTTAAATGGACAGCCAATGCACTTATCCTTTTTGGGATAATGAACATGATCATCAGTATTTAATTCAACACTAAAACTTAAGAACAATGAACTTCTTTCAATCCCTTTCCGCCCTTCAGGTTAATGGCGGCTGGAACATATCAATTGCGCATGGCGCAGCAGACATCCTTATCGTTTCGGTATTGCTTGCCAATGACAAGTGCGGTGACAAGGCAGGAAAAACCATACCGCCACTTGTGCTGAAAGGTACGGCTCGTGAACTTGATGAAGGCTTTTTTGCCGCCATCGAAACCCCGATTAAAACAACGGCACAACTACTGACCAATATGGAAGCCTACCTGAAAGCGCAGGAAACGGCTAAGAAAAATTCCGCAATGGAAAAGGACAATGCCGTAAAAGCAGAAAAAGATAAAACAGAAAAGCAGAAAAAATATGAAGCTTCCATGAAAAAAGTGGACGAACTCGAAGAAGAGGGCAAGTTCAGGGAAGCATGGATGAAAGTCCCCGAAATCAGCGAATACCCTGAACAGGCTGAAATATTGCGCAAGCGCAGGGAAGAACTTTCCGCTCAATTCGCACCCGATTTATTTAACGCTTAATTCCTGACCTGAAAAAATTGATACTATGTTAACCGCAACACATTTACAGAGGGTTTTCATCATGGATGAAAAAGGACAGCAACTACAGTTGCCCGACCCCGAACAAAGTTTCAGCCCCGAAGCGGTACTGAACTTTTACGCCAATACCTATCCCATACTTACCACAGCAACCATACAGGGGCCGATAATCGAAAACGATGAAGTCCGGTATAAGTTCATTTCGCAAATGGGTACCAAAGGATAAATCAATACAGATGAAAACAACGAACGATAACGGCAAAATTACCTTGCCCAAAAATGACAGAAAATGGAAACTGTACTACAATATCGCAAACTTCTGCGACGCACTCGACCTGATGCCCGATGCGGCAAAAGCAAAAGAACAACAGAACCGTTCAGCGCCCCTGCCGTTGCTTCCCATGATTTTTTAAAGCACAGCTTCCTTCCAAAATGGGAAGAAGCGAAAGAGCCGATAAAAACAGGCAGAGAAACAGAAACGGAATTTTATGCTTCCCTTTCGGTTATGGCTGAAAAGCACGGTTTAACCCTGATGGATGTTTCGGGAAGACCTTACCCGTATAACCTGCTGCTTTCCCATTGGGATGCCCAGCGCAAATTGCAAAAACACAACAAAGATGCAGAATTGCTATTGAGCCAAAATGAGAATGGCAAAGTAGTACTGTGCAATAATGAGGCTTACATGACGGGAAGCACCCTATATTATATCCCTGTAGAACCCCTGTTCATGCTGATACGGAACAGGGCGAAGAAGAAAAGTGCCGAACTGCTTTTATCGGTTTGTTCCTACCTGTGCAGGATAGCAGGAGTTCCCTATTTCAGGGAAAACACATACCTCGGATGGCAGTATGAAATGATCGGGGAATGGGTGATTGAAGGTGCAATGGATTTTGAAAACGAAAAGGATTACAGGATGCAGGTTTCAGCAATCAAAAAAGCAAACTACATCGGGGATGTAATGGGCAGAAGGCTATACAGCAGCTACCACCTGCAACAGCTTGAAAACCGCATCCACAGTTTTCAGGCGGATGACCATTTTGACAAAGAATGCCTTCGCTTGGCAAAGCTTACCTTATCGCTGACAAAAGATTATCCAAACAATAATATATTCTCCCACCTTACTGAACCCGACAATTGCGATGAGGTCGTCATGGCTGACCAGTACATTTCCTTTGTCTGCGAAATTCAGGGCAATCTCTTTGAAGAAATAAAACAAATGGTCAATGAGGATTTTGGCAACAAGGGCGATATGCAGCAACCGCTTTCCTATTGCTATTATGATGACAGTTGCAACATGGATACCGTAAGCTACGAACAGAAACTGTTCCCGATGATGGAAGATTTAATAACCCTTTTATGCGAAAAATGATGAACAACATAATCGAAAATATAGGAAGCCTGTACCAGCCTGTTAAGGCATTATTGGTCTACAAAGGTACGGGACTAGGAAGCAGTTGTTATGTGGAAGCCTATGATATGGATGAAAATGGAAGCCCTGTAAATGCGCATCCCCTGAGCCTTGCGGAAGGCACGGCACTTGCAAAGTCATTGGACACTTCAGGAGATTTGAAACGAAGCTTTTTAAAGCCACGGGGTTTGATGCCTGAAAACATCCTTTATATCAATCCCGACCTGAACGGCAATGCGATTTGGTTTACCCCTGCAATGGAAAGGGAACTGTTCTTTGTGGAGGGTTTGGATATCCCCAATGGTTTAGCCAAAGTGCCTCCGCTGATTTGGAAGGCGACAAAAGACAGGCTTTGTATCTATGCCTTTAAATCAAAGACAAAACCTGATATCGCAACAGAACTGTACCACGCCCCGTTCCTGAATATGTACCAAAGCGGAAAGGTTTGTATGGGAACGGTGAAGGTTAAAATTAAAGACGATTGTATGCTTGAAGACTTTATGGAGCAATGGCAGCAATACTTTTTCAACAGCTATTTCAGCCACAGCATTGATGGTCATAACCCTGTCAAGGGAAACATCTGTCAGCTTTGGAAGGAAACAATCGAAGCCAATAAAAAAATACCATCAAAATCTTTGATTAAAACTACTCTAACCTTAAAAAACATCTTATCATGAATACCCAAAAAGCGATGCACTTTACTGAAAATTACCTGATTAATCCGACCAACCCGATTACTGTCAACCTCATTGGCGCAGGAGGCTCAGGTTCGGTCATGCTCACCGCCCTTGCAAGGATGAACCATTCGCTCATTGCGCTTGGTCACGCAGGTTTGCAAGTCCAATTGTTCGATGATGATGTGGTGACCGAAGCAAATTTAGGTCGGCAGCTTTTTGCAAGTGCCGAACTCGGGATGCTTAAATCGGTTTGCTTAATCAACAGAACGAACCTGTTTTTTGGCACGAACTGGAAAGCGGTCAGCGAGCGTTTCGGCACAAAGGATATTCGCCGTGTTTCAAATAAAAGCAAGGCAAATATCTTTATCAGTTGCGTAGATACCGTATCAGCTCGCTATGAGATTGCACAGGCAATATCCCTGATGCACGACAGGAATGACCGTGACAGGAGCAAGCCTTTTTATTGGATGGATTTGGGCAATAGCAGGCATTCAGGGCAGGTCGTCCTGTCCACAATCGGGGAAATAAAACAACCTGAAACAAAACTATACAAGCCAGTACCCGAACTGCCAATGGTGACCGAGGAATTTAAAGATTTGCTCGATGCACAGATGGACAACAACGAACCAAGCTGCTCCCTTGCCGAAGCACTCGAAAAACAGGATTTGTTCATTAATCCCGCCCTTGTGAATATGGGGGCATCCCTGCTATGGAGTTTGTTCCGTAATGGCATGACCGAATACAGGGGCTTTTTTATGAACCTGAAAGACTTCAGGACACAACCTATTTTTGTGGGCTGAAAAAATCGGCTCGCTACGGCCGCCGCCTCCGCTCGGAAGCGGTAGCATTCCTGCTTGAAAAAGTTCCAATGGTGTGGCAGGAATGTAGTTTTTTATGGTATTGTTTTTCTGTCTGGTATCTGATAGATAGATTTAGCAATTTTGATTATTTTTGCAATGGACTCATACGGTGTCCGTTGTTATTATTATAAGGCTGTAATTTTTACAGCCTTATTTTTTTGAAGGATGATACTGTACTTTTAAATAGGTAATAAAAGCTCCGTTAATCCCTCTAAAAGCTATCTGAATTATTGTTCTGTTAAGGCGTCCATTCAATTAGCTTTCAACAATCTCATCCAATTTGACCTTCCATTGCTCAAAGTTTTCATGATTTCCTTTACTGATACCATTGTGCGTGATACGGTTGAATTTGATATCCTGATCAACAAGCATTTTTGAATACCTGCTTCTGTATTCATTACGCCCAATTCCCTGAACAAGCTTTAGCGTTTCATCTATCCGTAAATAGTTTTGGTTTGATGCTTTAGCTGTTGTTTTTTGATGATACGATGGATACCATGGTTTATCATTTGTCTATATCAAAAAGTTTAGACTAAGAAATTCAGAATTGGTTAACTTCGTTATTGTCCAATTATGAATAATTGGAAATTATATTACCAATAATAAAGGAACTTGTATATGATTTTGATTGTGCTAGCTGCAATTTGCCTATTGATAGGGATTGCTATCCGTTATTGGATTAACCGAAGAAAATTCTATCGAAGGAATATGTTTGGCAACGAAGGTTTCAGTTCCTACGAGCAATCCCTGACAGCAACATTCATTGAAAAAATCGGCAAATTCGTTTCCGTAATTCTGATTGTTTTTGCCTGTATTCTGTTTATCCTTGTTTGGGCAGACCGTAAAAAAGTTGCCGAATACAAAGAAAAATCGAAAACGGAAAGTAAAAATTCAAACCGTTAAACAAAAAAAACCTGCAAAGCACATCCTTCGGACAAGCTTTACAGGGGGAAAGCGGAACAGACCCCTTCCATAAAAATAACCGCTACACTTTGTTACACTCCATTTTTCTCTTGGAAGGAGACTGTCTGTTTTGGGATGGCACTACTTTGCTGTCAATGCTGAAAGTTTCCCGTTAAGTTCTGTCATGCCGGCTTTTTCAAGACAATCAGTCGAGAGCTTTTGAAGCTCTTCAAGTTCCTCCTTTGAGGCAACATCCTTCATTCCAAAAGTAGCCTCATCCCCTTTTGCGATTAATCCTTTTTCGATGACCTGGCTTAATAAAAGAACAACTCTTCTACTGATCTTCAGGTCAATCTTTACCGCTTCATTCATTCCAGGGCTACTAAGCAATGCCCCGTACACATTTTCCAAATCACTTGCATTCATAACACACGTTTTAATTGTTTAACACTCCAACAAAACTATAAGAAAAAGAAAGTTTTTACCGTATCAGAATTTGATACGGTAACAAATCTGATGATTTGAGATAATACATTTGTGTCACGAAACTGAATCTGTGAATTAGAAAATGTGTGTGAGATGTTCAGAAAAAACAAGATGACCTGCGAGCAGGCAAAACAATCGGATCTGGTAAACTACCTATCCTCTCTGGGGTACGAACCCTCAAAAATAAAAGGCAACGATTATTGGTACTTATCTCCAATCCGTGCGGAGAAAACGCCATCGTTTAAAGTTAACCGGAAACTGAATGTATGGTATGACCATGGCGAGGGAAAAGGTGGAAACCTCATCGACTTTGCCATCCTGTACCACGAGTGTACGGTAGCTGATTTTCTCAATATCCTTGATGGAAATTCTTCTTTTCAAAAGCAGGAAATTGTAAAATTTGAAAGTCCGCTGATGCCCGGGCCGAAGATTGAAATCCTTTCCGAAAAGAAAATCTTTTCTTCTGAGTTGCTACATTATTTACGGGAAAGAAAGATAGATTTAAGGATAGCAGACACTTACTGCAGCGAGGTAATTTATCGTTTCAACAGCAGTAATTATTATGCTATCGGATTCAAAAATAATGCAGGTGGATTTGAATTGCACAACAAATATTTCAAAGGAAGCAGCAGTCCTAAAAGCTTTACATTAATTAAAAATTCAGCCGATATCTTATGTGTATTCGAAGGTTTTTTTGACTTCCTGTCTTACCTCACCCTGACGAAAATAATGGATGTACCTGCCCAGGATTTTCTCATCCTGAACAGCCTTTCATTTGTTGAAAGTTGCATCCCTGTTCTTGCTGATTATTCTGCTGTGCGACTCTTCGCTGATAACGACAATGCCGGCCAGAAAGCAGCACTTTATCTGTGTTCCCTTGACGAAAAAATTTCAGATGAAAGCAAGGGCTACTGCAACTATAAAGACCTCAATGATTTCCTGAATAACAAAAGGAAGTAGAAAATTTCTGCTCTAAAATTCAAATTTAATTTGCTGCATCCCGCCTGTTGCAGCTCTACTATAATTCTAAAAAAATGAAAAAGTATAACATCATTTATGCTGACCCACCGTGGAAGTATAACAGGCGAACTAATGCAGCGACACGATTTGGATTGGGGGTGCATGGGCACTATCCGACAATGACACTTGATGAAATTAAATCTCTGGACATTCAGAGTATAACAGCAGAAAATTGTATGCTCTTTATGTGGGTTACATTCCCAAGATTAAAGGAAGGCTTAGAGGTCATAAAAGTATGGGGATTTACCTATAAGACTTTAGGCTTTAGCTGGATTAAAACTAATCGAAAAAATAACAACCCATTCTTCGGTATAGGCTTCTATACAAAGAGTAACTGCGAGGTCTGCCTGATAGCTGTAAAAGGCAAGCCGATTAAAATCAGCAACTATGTATCCAGCGTCATTATTTCTCCTGTTCAGGAGCATTCCAGGAAGCCTGCAATTGTTAGAGAAAGGATCGTGCAGCTTTGCGGCAACATCCCACGTATTGAATTGTTTGCCCGAAGCAAAATAACTAGCTGGGATAGCTGGGGTGAAGAAGTCAGCAATGATGTTGAAATCTTGGAATTTAAAGAATTCTCAAATAAGAAGAAATCTCAAGGTTTAAGGGGTTCGCCTGTTTAATCTGCGAACGGCAAGATGTACCGTTGTATCACAACGGGATCTTGCCGCCCTCACTCCGAAGTCGTGGGCGGGGACTGCTAATAATATGAATGTTTGAAAAAGTGTAGAAGAAAATGTGATGGAGAAGAAAACAAACAAAATAAAATGGTTGCATTTAAGGCTTTCTGATGCCGAATACCAGAGGCTGCACAAGAATTTTTCAGCCACAACAAGCAGGAAGATCAGCGAATATTCCAGGTCTGTCCTGCTTTCAAAACCACTGATAGGAAGCTATCGCAACAAATCAATGGATGAATTTATGGTGGAGATGATACGGCTCAGAACAGAGCTGAACAATATTGGAAACAACTTCAACCAGCTGGTTAAAAAAATCCATACCTATAAGGATGAGCAGGCAATTTACCGGCTGCTTGCAGGCTATGAACTGGAAAGAAGGCAGTTGCTAAAGCATATTGAAACGATCAGTCTGTTCATTGAAAAAAACAGTAATCTATGGTAGCCCGTATAAAGATTGGCAAGTCAATTATCCGTGCATTCCGCTACAATGAAAACAAAATAAATGAAGGCTTTGCACAGCTGCTGGCAGGTGAAAACTTCCCTGCTGAAGCAAAACGTCTGAGCGAATTTCAACGTTTAAATGTATTGCAAAAGGTTGCTTCATTAAACCCGAATGTCACCACTAACAGCGTCCATATTTCCCTGAATTTCGACCCTTCCGAGGTGCTGAGCGATGACAGATTGAAGGCAATTGCGAAAGAATATATGGACAGGATCGGGTTCGGACAACAACCATTTATTGTCTATCGTCACAATGATTCCGGGCATCCCCACATCCACATCCTTACCACAAGGATTGCCCTTGACGGCAGTACAATTAGTGTGCATAATATCGGAAAAGCTAAGTCTGAGCCGGCACGAAAAGAACTTGAAATTATGTTCGGATTAATGAAAGCTGAGGACAGTAAGAAAGCAAACCGGCCTATTCAATCAGCATACGTGCAGAAGGTAAATTATGGCAAAACAGAAAGCAAAAAAGCAATTGAATCCGTCCTTAATGAAGTTGTAAGAAACTATAAGTTTACCTCGATCCCGGAGTTGAATGCAGTGCTGAACCTGTACAGTGTCAGGGCCGATAGGGGCACAGAAAACTCAAGGACATTCAAAAATAACGGGCTGCATTATAAAATTATTGATAGCAATGGCGACCCTGTTGGCGTGCCGATAAAGGCAAGCCTTTTTGCCGGAAAACCCACTTTGAAATTTCTTGAATGGCAGTTTAAAAATAATGAGCCGTTACGGTTACCCCATAAAGCCAGGATAAAAAACACCATTGATTTTTATTGCTTAAACAAGAACGGGCTTAGCCTTGATGGACTTGTAAAAGCATTAGACAAAGAAGGCATCAAGGCCATTCTACGAACCAATGAAAACGGAATTGTATATGGGTTGACCTATGTTGACCACAAGACAAAATGTGTTTTCAATGGAGGTGCGCTGGGCAAACCCTATAGCGCAAATGGTATCCGTGAAAGGTTGCAAGCCAGCCTTAAAAAACCACTGGCCAACTGGCAGGAAAATATCATAAGGCCGGGACAAAATGTTGTTCACGATAGTGACTGGAAAACCAACACCGGCAATGAAAATACAAACGCTGATTCACTCCTGAACGACTTATTGCACGCCGAAAATACGGGTAATGATATTCCGTATGAACTCAGGGCAAAGAAAAGGAAAAGACGAAAAAGAAAATCAAAATAATTTAAACCTTCAAAATAGACTGATATGAGTACTGGGGAAAATGAACAGGCGTTAAGGAAAATACTGGACATGACAAGGCTGATTGCAATTACGGTCCTTGTCATCCATTTTTATTACTTCTGCTATACAGCATTCCGGCAATGGCAGTTCACAACAGCTTTTACGGACAGGTTGCTGGGCAATATTGCCAACACCGGACTGTTCAGTAATTTCTATAAATCGAAATTGATTGCCCTAGGATTTTTGGGTATAAGCCTGATCGGAGCTACAGGAAAAAAGGATGAAAAACTAAACTATAAAATTGCATTTACCTATATCATTACCGGGATGATCATCTTTTTTATCAGCTTTGTTTTCCTATATATCACCAAAGAAAACGAACTGGCAGCGGTACTGTATATCACGGTAACGACTGTTGGCTTTTTACTTGTTTTAAGCGGAGGTACTTTACTCTCAAGGATCATTAAACAGCAATTAAACAGCAAGGATATTTTCAACAAGGAAAATGAGACCTTCCCGCAGGAGGAACGGATGCTCGATAATGAGTACTCGGTAAACCTGCCTTCAAAATACCATTTAAAAAACAAGGTGCGCAATAGCTGGATTAATATTATCAATCCGTTCCGTGGGCTGCTCGTATCAGGTACACCGGGTGCTGGTAAGTCCTATTTCGTTATCAGGCATGTAATCACACAGCACATCATCAAAGGGTTTTCGATGTTTGTCTATGACTTTAAGTTTGATGATCTTTCCGTAATTGTCTACAACACATGGCTCAACAATAAACACAGGTACAAAATCCCACCGGAGTTTTTTGTTATCAATTTTGATGACCTAACCCGAAGCCACCGTTGCAATCCGCTTGACCCTTCGGGCATGCTTGACATTACTGATGCGTCTGAGAGTGCACGTACAATCCTGATGGGGCTTAACCGGGAATGGATCAAAAAGCAGGGTGATTTCTTTGTTGAATCACCGATAAATTTCCTGTCAGCCATTATATGGTTTTTGAGAAAATACCAGGACGGGGAGTATTGTACATTACCACATGTGATCGAACTGATGCAGCTCGGATACGATGAACTCTTCTCCATACTGAGGATAGAAAAGGAAATAGAAGTACTCATCAACCCTTTTATCAATGCGTACCTGAATGATGCGATGGAGCAGCTCGAAGGACAGGTTGCTTCCGCAAAGATTGCGATGGCAAGGCTGTCTTCACCACAGTTGTACTATGTACTTTCCGGTAATGATTTCAACCTGGACATCAATAATCCCGAAGCCCCAAAAGTGGTTTGCATGGGCAACAACCCGCAAAAAATACAGATCTATGGCGCAGTACTTTCCCTGTATGTGAACAGGCTGGTGAAGCTCGTGAATCAGAAAGGGAAACTTAAAAGTAGTTTGATTTTTGATGAGTTCCCTACGATTTACCTGAACAATATGGACGGCCTGATTGCGACCGCAAGGAGCAATAAGGTCGCTACCACTTTAGGTATACAGGACTTCAGCCAGTTGCGCAAAGATTATGGCAGGGAACAGGCTGATGTGATTATTAATATTATCGGCAACATTGTTTCCGGTCAGGTTACAGGAGATACAGCAAAGCAGCTCAGCGAACGTTTTGGCAAGATTATGCAGGACAGGGAAAGTCTTTCAATCAACCGAAACGACACCTCAATTAGTCGCTCAAAACAACTGGAAGCAGCAGTCCCTCCTTCCAAAATTTCATCTCTTTCCAGCGGTGAATTTGTAGGAATGGTAGCAGATGACCCTGATAATAAAATTGACTTAAAAACCTTCCATTGCGAGATAATCAATGACCATGATTCATTAAAAATTGAAACAGATTCCTATCAACCCATCCCTGTAATCAGGACAATCAACAACGAAATGGTTCAACGGAATTACCTCCAGATTAAGCAGGATGTGCAGGATATTGTGCAGGCAGAAATGGAGCGCCTACTGAATGACCCGACCAAAAAGCATCTTCTGGTCAAAAAATAGTGCAGTGATTTTATCATACCAAAGAAAATGACCTGGATTTCATATTGTTTAAAATATTTACGAAATCTCTGTCTTTTTAGTTTAATCTTTCTCCATTTGGCACGCCGATAAAATAGAAAAAGGGTATTTGCAAACGTGATTTGCAAATACCCTTTAATCAATTAGTAAACCAATACTATTACCTAATCAGCTTAAACACTTGTTTTTGAAAATATTCCAAATCCAATTCTGTTTCTAATTATTGCTCCAATATTTTTGATGGAGAACTTTTTACCACTTCAAATCGTTTTTTGAAAACTAAGAAATAGCTTTCCATATGCTTAAAGGATAGATATGACAATAAAATTGTAGCACCTATAATAATACCATAAACAACCACATATTTTAGGGGATCATAAACTGCTAAGTGGTTTAATATTTTCGAAAAAAGAAAAATCAATAAAGGATGAATTACATAAATCCCGTATGATATTTTACCTAAGAAATTCATTACACCAA